>CAVSXX010000001.1:0-811107 GCA_963732125.1 uncultured Acidimicrobiaceae bacterium
CCTGACAGAGGGCTCGCCAGGCGGCGTAGCTCAGGTGGTCAGAGCACACGGCTCATAATCGTGTTGTCGCGGGTTCGAGTCCCGCCGCCGCTACCAGGCACAACGCAGCATCAAAGGAGACAGCATGGCAAAGAACGAGAAGCGCGTCCAGGTGACCCTGGCGTGCGAAGACTGCAAACGGCGCAACTACATCACCACGAAGAACAAGATCAACGATCGCGAGCGCATCGAGATGAGGAAGTTCTGTCAGTGGGAGCGCAAGCACACCCTTCACAAGGAAACGCGTTAGTCGCTGACGGGCTCGCAGTCGTCCCCGGCAGCGCTTCGGCGACGGCGCCAGGGTCCCGACGGCCCATTGCGGAGGGCCACCAGTTCCAGCGGCCGAGCAACTGGACGGTCGCGGGTACGAGCACCGTGCGCACCACGAAGGTGTCGAGCAGGATGCCGACCGCGAGTCCGATGCCGATGACGCGGATCTCTCCGTTTCCCTGTCCCGCGCCGCCGACGACGGCGAGTACCACGAAGGTCCCCGCGAGCACGAGCCCCGCGGACGTCACGGTCGGTCCCGTCGCGCCGAGCGCCGAACGATCGCTGAGCGAAGGTCGCTATGGCTCGCCTCTTCGCGGATGCGGGTCATCACGAGGATGTTGTAGTCCTCGCCCAGCGCGAGCAGAAAGATGAACATCAAGAACGGTAAGAGGAACACGAGGCCCGTCTGGTGGGGGATCTTCATGAAGACGATGACCGACCCGCCGAGCGATGTCAGGAATACAGCACGACGCTGGCGATGAGGTAGAGCGGCGCGATGAGACTGCGCAGCACCAGCGCGAGCACGAGGGCGATGGCAAGGATCGCGATCGGCACGATCCGTCCGACGTCGCCCTCGGAGATGGCGCTCACGTCGTAGAGCGCGGGTGCTTCACCCGCGACGCCGCTTGCTGACGCGCCCGCCGCGTGCGCGGCGTCCGTGACCGCGTGGCGTAGCGCCGGCACCTCGTTGATGGCCGCGTTGCTGCCGGGACTGCCCGCGCGCAGGCTCGCCTCCCACTGCACGGTGCGCCCGTTCGGGCTGATGAACGAGGCGGTCGCGAGGTACGAGTCGTACTCCTTGGCGGTGATCTTCGATCCGGCCGGCGGCACGAGAGGCCCGCTCAGCAGGGACTTCGCGCTGCCGTAGGGGTGGACCAGCTGATACAGGCGGGTGAGCTCGGCAGGTGTCATCGTCGCCCCGGTGGGGTTGAGTGGACCGCTCAGGGTCTTGAAGAAGCCGCTTGCGGCCAGCCGCGACGTCGCGACGCTCAGCTCTCGAGGATCGGTCCACACTGAGTTCGGAAACCTCATGACAATGTCCGTGGGGTTCGCGCTGGCCTGGGGGAAGTGCGCCGGATCGCAGCGTTGCCGGCGGCCGCGGTGCTGCCCGCCGGCGCGTTCACGTCACCGCCGAAGCCCGAGGGCACGAAGCCCAGCGCGAATAGGGCGATCACGCCGAGTGCGCCAACTCCCGCGATGAGGGTCCACCACGGTCGACGAAGAAGCCGTGCCGTCACACGACCCCAGCTGCTGTCGGTCGCCGGGCGCGCCGTCGTGCGGGTGGGCCGAACGTGGCTCGCCCGAAGATGGCCATGAGGGCGGGCAGCAGGGTGAGCCCGGCGAGCAGCATGGTTGCGACGCCGAGCGCGAGCGGCACGCCAAGGTCGTGATCGAGGCCGAAGGTTTCAAAGAGGAGCGTGAGCAGCGCCACGCCCACGGTCGCCGCGGAAGCGGTGATCGATTCCCGACGCGGCGAAGCGCGTAAACGACGGCGTCGTGGGGCTCCGCTCCGGCACGAAGCTGCTCGCGGGTGCGAAACACGAGGAAGAGGCCATAGTCGGTGCCCGCGCCGAGGATGAGCACGATCAGCAGTATCTGAGTGAAGAACGAGACCTTGAGCGCCCCGGCGCTGGCGAGCGCGCCGATGAACGAACCCGATAGCAACAAGACGAGTGCGGCCGGCCGAGGGTGACGAGTGGGGCAAGCACCGAGCGAAAGATGATCAGGAGCAAGATGATGATGAAGACGACCGAACCGTCCTGGACCTCCTTGCTCTGGCGCGCGGACTGCTGCTGACTCGCTGCTTCGGTGGCCGAGGGTCCCGCCGGATAGGCGTGCAGGTCGCGCGGCAACACGCTGTTGGACAGCAGCGTGTCGACGTCGTCGACAACGGTCTGGGACTGTCCGGCGTTGAACGGCGAGACCGAAGAGGTAAAGAGCAGTTCGGCGGCGCGTCCGTCGGGCGAGAGGGCCAAGAAGTGCGCGCTGAGCTCGGTTGGCACGCGCTGAAGGGCGCCGAGCAGGGTCGCCACTGCCGATTCGTCGGCCGCGTCGAACTGCCGGTGCGAGGTGACCACGACGACCGAAAGGACAAGGTGATTGACCGACCCGATAAGGGGCTCCGCGAGGACCGCCGCGGCGTTGCTCGGAGCGCTCGATGGCAAGAATGCGCCGTTATTGTCGTTCACCTGGCTCGCGAGCGACGGAAGGGCGGCAACAGCCGCGACGGCCCCGACGAACCAGACAGCAACGACGACCCACCGCAGCCGCACGACCTGACGGCCCAGCGCCTCGAAGAAGCGGTTCACCTACGTCCTCCTCGCGAGCTGCAACCGTCCTCTCACAATGTAGGGCTGACGCGCGCGCCCTCCGCTAGGGGCAAAGGTCAGGTCATCGCGGGGTCGCCGGAAGACGGTCCGCGCGGAGATGGTAAGATTTTCGTCCCTAGGGCGTGGCGTGTTTCATGACGCGTCCTCTAAGGGCAGTGGCTCAATTGGTAGAGCACCGGTCTCCAAAACCGGTGGTTGGGGGTTCGAGTCCCTCCTGCCCTGCTCGAGATGACTTGGCCGATGCAGCAGTACGAATGGAAGACGGAAGATGAACCGCGAACAGAAGCGCTTGATGCAGCGACAGGGACAGATCGGCGCCGACGGCGCCCCTGCCACTCGTCGCACGGCACAAGACGTCCAGCGTCGCCGCAGCGAGCGAGCCACGCCGCGCGAGTTCTTCCGCCAGGTGCGCGAAGAGATGCGCCAGGTCTCCTGGCCGACGCGTCCCGAGGTGATGAACTACACCTCGATCGTGTTCTTCGTGCTCGTGTTCATGACCTCGCTCGTCTTTGGCCTCGGATGGAGCCTGGCCAAATTCGTCGCATTTCTTTTCATCAAGTAGGACACCATGAGTGACGTAGACACCAACCACACAGAGAACGCGGACCACGTCGTTGAGGGCGAAGAGATCCTTGACGTCACGATCATCGAAGAGGACGAAGAGCCCGTCGTCGAGAGCGCCTACGACCGCCCCGGTCGTTGGTACATCGTGCACACCTTCGCCGGTCACGAGCAGAAGGTCATCGGCGCGCTGAACAACATCATCAAGAGCCGCGAGCTCAGCGACTCGATCTATGAGATCTACCTGCCCGAAGAGGACGTCACCGAGTTCAAGTCCGGCAAGAAGGTCACGGTCTCCAAGCGCATGTTCCCGAGCTACCTGCTCATCCGCTGCGAGCCGGACCCCGAGATCTTCTACGTCATCGGCTCCACGCCCGGCGTCACGGGCTTCGTCGGCGCCGAGAAGACTAAGCCGACCGCACTCACGCGTCGCGAAGTCGACAACATCATCCGACCTCACGTCGAGGGCGTCGAGCAGCCCGTCGCGAAGCGACGCATGCCGACCCACGAGTTCGAGGTCAACGACACGGTCCAGATCAAGACCGGTCCGTTCGCCACGTTCTCGGGCCACGTGGCCGAGATCAACGAAGACCAGCTCAAGGTGAAGGTGCTCGTCGACATCTTCGGCCGCGAGACGCCGGTGGAGCTCGACTTCACCCAGGTCACCAAGCTCTAGAAAGATTCAAGGAGAACGCCCATGGCAAAGAACGTCGTAGCAGTCGTCAAGATTCAGTTGGAAGCGGGCCAGGCGACGCCCGCGCCGCCCGTCGGCACCGCGCTCGGGCCATACGGTGTCCAGACGATGGAGTTCTGCAAGCAGTACAACTCAGCGACTGAGTCGATGCGCGGGACCGTCATTCCTGTCGAGATCACGATCTACGAAGACCGCACCTTCACCTTCATCTTGAAGACGCCTCCGACACCGGTGCTGTTGCGCCAGGCGGCCGGCATCGCGAAGGGTGCGCACCTGGCGGGACGAGAGACCGCAGCGACGGTCACGAGGGAGCAGGTCGAAGAGATCGCGAAAACCAAACTGAAGGATCTCAACACCGACGACGTCGAGATGGCCATGCTCCAAGTGGCCGGCACCGCGCGTTCGATGGGCATCAAGGTCGCGGGCTAGGAGAGTCATGAAACACGGTAAGAACTACAAGAACGCGCTGGCCCAGGTCGACCGTGAGGAGCTCCTCTTGGTCCCCGAAGCGCTCGAGAAGGTAAAGACCCTCGCCCACGCGAAGTTCGACGAGACCGTCGAGCTCGCGGTGCGCCTCGGCGTGGACCCGCGCAAGGCCGAGCAGATCGTGCGTGGCACGATCTCGCTGCCCGCGGGCACCGGCAAGACGAACCGCGTCGTTGTCTTTGCGGCCGGAGAAGCCGCCCAGGCTGCTCGCGATGCGGGTGCCGACGAGGTCGGCGCCGAAGACCTCGTAGCCAAGGTCGCCGCCGGGTTCCTCGACTTTGACGTGGCGATCGCCACGCCCGACCTCATGGGTCAAGTCGGTGGGCTCGGCCGCGTGCTCGGTCCACGCGGCCTCATGCCGAACCCGAAGACGGGCACGGTCACGACCGACGTCGCGAAAGCCGTCAGCGAGTTCAAGGGCGGGCGTGTCGAGTACCGCACCGACAAGATCGGCAACGTCCAGCTGCGCGTCGGTAAGGTCAGCTTCAGCCTCGATGATCTCGTGCGCAACGTCGTCGCCGTCATTGACGAGCTCGTGCGGGTGAAGCCAGCGAGTGCGAAGGGCCGCTACCTCGTGAGCATCACGGTCAGCTCGACCATGGGTCCTGGGGTCAAGATCGACCCGACCCGCGTCCACGACCACGACGAGGTGCTCGCCTCTGCGTAGGTTTTGACGCGGACGAAGAAGTACACGTACCATGTAGGGCGCACGAAGTCGGTGCCACAGTTTTGTAAGAACGCCGAAGACATCCGGTGCACCGAAGGTGCGTAAAGGACGAAAGTCCGCCTGACGAGGAGTTCGAGTTTCTCTGGAAGCTCGTTCGCTGAGTGCCTTCGGCCCGGTGAAGGAGTCAGATGAACAAGGTACGCACCGCCAAAGTCGCCACCGTCGATGAGGTCAAAGCGAAGGTCGACGCCACGTCGACGGCCGTAGTGACCGAGTACCGCGGCATGACCGTCGCCCAGATCCAGACGCTGCGCCGTCAGCTGCGTGCGCTCGACGCCGACTACAAGGTCTTCAAGAACACCTTGGTGCGCCGCGCCATCGCGGGCACCGCGGTCGAGCCGCTCGACGCCTTCCTCGAAGGTCCCACGGCGATCGCCTTCGTGAACGGTGACGTGTCGGCCGTCGCCAAGGCCCTGCGCGACTTCGCCAAGGCGACGCCCACGCTCATCGTCAAAGGCGGCGTCCTTGATGGCAAGGCGCTCAGCGTCTCAGACCTGACGGCGCTCGCGGACCTGCCCTCGCGCGACGTCCTGCTCGCGCGACTCGCGGGGCTCATCGCCTCGCCACTTTCCACCATGGCCGGCCTCTTGAAGGCCGTCCCGCAAAACTTCGCCTACGGCCTTGCGGCCCTGATCGACGCGAAGGGCGGCGCCCCCGCCCCCGCGGCTCAGGTCGACGAGGTCGCCGAGACTCCGGCCGGGGTCGAGGAAGCTGGTTCGCCAGCGAGCGACGACACCGCGACACCCGTCGCGGAGGTCGCGGAGGAGGCACCTGCTGACTCCGACTCGAACACCCCCGAGGCGTCAGCTGACGCCGAGGAAACACCGGCCGAATAACCAAAACGTACAAAGAGAAAGGAACCACCATGGCTGCAACCCTGACCAAGGAGCAGATTCTTGACGGTATCGCGGAGCTGTCCGTGATCGAGCTCAGCGAGCTCCTGAAGGAGTTCGAGGAGAAGTTCGGCGTGACAGCGGCGGCCCCCGTTGCCGTTGCGGCGGCACCCGCCGTAGGCGGCGCTGGCGCAGACGCTGAAGAGGTCGAAGAGAAGAGCAACTTCGACGTCATTTTGACCAGCGGCGGCGACAAGAAGATTCAGGTCATCAAGGAAGTGCGTGCGCTGACCAGCCTGGGTCTGAAGGAAGCCAAGGACCTCGTCGACGGCGCTCCCAAGCCGGTCTTGGAGAACGTCTCGAAGGCCGACGCCGAGAAGGCGAAAACGGCTCTCGAGGCCGCCGGCGCCACCGTCGAGCTCAAGTAGCTCTGCTGCATTTTTCGTGGTCCCGGCCGGTGCGCCGGCCGGGACCACCTGCAGGTCGAAGGAATACTTGACCTGAGCGGCGAATCTGCCTAGGGTTAGCGCAACCGTTTTTGCGGCCGCGTGTCTCGAAAGAGAACGCCAGTTGCACATTTCCTTGCGGAACCGCTAGAATAGATAGACCGTGTTCCTGCCCTCAACTTCGTCATCCCTTGACGCCGTTTTGCGCTTTGACCCGGCACGTATCTGTAGCCACCCACTCACACGGAGGATGACCGTTGACGTCTCGGTCCACTAGCCCGGAGCGCTTTAACTTCTCGGCACTGGGTGAAGCTCACCCCCTGCCCAACCTCCTTGAAATTCAGCGCGACAGCTTCGATTTGTTCATGAAGCAGGGCCTGCGCGAGGCTTTCGAGGCAATTTCACCTATTACCGACTTCACCGGGCGTCTCTCGCTCGAGCTCGAATTCGACCCCGATGACGCGGACCTGAAGAGCCCGCCGAAGTTCACCGTGGAAGAGTGCCGTCAGCGCGCCACCACGTACTCACAACCCATCTTCGTGCGCGCGCGCTTTCTCAACTCGGAGACGGGTGAGATCAAAGAGCAGACCGTGTTCATGGGCGACTTCCCGATCATGACCGAACAGGGGACCTTCATCATCAACGGCACCGAGCGTGTCGTCGTGTCCCAGCTCGTTCGCTCGCCCGGTGTCTTGTTCCAGCCGGGCAAGGACGAGAAGGTTGCCTTCGAAGGCACGATCCACCCGAGCCGCGGTGAGTGGCTCCAGGTCGACCTCGAAGAGAAGAAGAACAAGTCGGCCAATGCCGGCGCCCGCATCGCGCGCAAGCGCCGCATCTCGATCTTCACGTTGCTGCGCGCCCTTGACACCACGATGGACGAGGCGTTCTTCGAGAAGTTCGTCGCGCACTTCGACTTCTTGGAAGACCAGTTCCACCTCGACTGGAAGAAGGCTCACCTCGAGATCGCGAAGCACATGGAGAAGTTCAACATCGAGGACACCCCCGAGAACTTCACGCGCGCGAGCCAAGAGACCGCGTGGCTCGAGATCTATCGTCGCGCCCGTCCGGGTGAGGTGCAGACCGTCGAAGCGGCCCGTCAGTACTTCGAAGGCGCCTTCTTCTCCGAGAAGCGCTACGACCTCTCGCGCGTCGGTCGCTACAAGCTCGACCGCAAGCTCGGTGACGAAGTGGCAAAGAACGTCGAGCTCTTCGGCGACCTCCTCGAGCGTCCGAACCCTGACCTGCACGTGCTCTCAAAGGCCGAAGTCTTGGCGACGGCGACCTACCTGCTCAACCTCGCGCGTGACCGCACCGCGAAGGAGACCACGTACCACATCGACGACCAGGATCACTTCGCGAACCGCCGCATCCGCAGCGTGGGCGAGCTGATCCAGAACGCCCTGCGCACCGGTCTGTCGCGCATGGAGCGTGTCGTGCGCGAGCGTATGAACACCCAAGACGTCGAGGCGATCGCGCCCCAGACGCTCATCAACATTCGCCCCGTCATGTCGGCGATCAAGGAGTTCTTCGCGACCAGCCAGTTGAGCCAGTTCATGGACCAGAACAACCCTCTCTCGGGCCTCACCCACAAGCGCCGTCTCTCGGCGCTTGGACCGGGCGGACTCTCTCGTGAGCGTGCCGGCCTCGAGGTTCGCGACGTCCACTCGTCGCACTACGGACGCATGTGTCCCATCGAGACGCCTGAAGGTCCGAACGTCGGGCTGATCGGGTACCTCGCGACCTACGCGCGCATCAATGAGTACGGCTTCATCGAGACGCCCTACCGCGTCGTCACGAACGGTCACGTCACCGGTGAGGTGAAGTACTTCACGGCCGACGAGGAAGAGCGCTACGTCATCGCCCAGGCGAACACCGAGCTCGACGACAACGGCAACATCAACTCCGAGCGTGTCCTCGTTCGCCGCGGGCCGGTTGGCACGGGCCTGCGCGTTGGTTCCTCCAACAAGTCGTCGTCGACGACCTCAGAGATCGACTTCGTCAAGCCCGACGAGGTCGAGCTCATGGACGTGTCGACGAAGCAGATCATCTCGGTGGCGACCTCGCTCATCCCCTTCGTCGAGCACGACGACGCCCAGCGCGCCTTGATGGGTGCGAACATGCAGAAGCAGGCGGTGCCGCTCGTCATGCCCGAAGCGCCGTTCGTCGGCACCGGCATGGAAGCGCGCGCTGCGCTCGACTCGGGTGACGTGCTGATCGCCGAGGGCAGCGGTGTCGTCAAGTCCGTCTCGGGTGACCGCATCGTCGTTGAGTACGAAAAGGACGCCGTCGATCGCTACGGCAAGGCGTTCGGTCGCAAGACCTACAACCTCAACAAGTTCCGCCGCTCGAATCAGGACACCTCGATCAACCAGAAGCCCCTCGTCGTTGGTGGCGAGACGGTCGTGGCCGGTGACCTGTTGGCCGATGGCACGAGCACGAGCAATGGCGAGCTGGCGCTCGGCAAGAACCTGCTCGTCGCCTACATGCCGTGGGAGGGCTACAACTACGAAGACGCGATCATCTTGAACGAGCGACTCGTGCGTGACGACGTGCTGACCTCGATTCACGTGAAGGAGTACGAGATCGACGCGCGCGACACCAAGCTCGGCGCCGAAGAGATCACTCGTGACATCCCGAACCTGCCCGACGACATCTTGGCGGACCTGGACGACCTCGGCATCGTGCGCATCGGCGCCGAAGTCGAGCCCGGCGACATCCTCGTCGGCAAGGTCACGCCGAAGGGTGAGACGGAGCAGTCGCCCGAAGAGCGCCTGTTGCGGGCGATCTTCGGTGAGAAGGCTCGCGAGGTGCGCGACACCTCGTTGAAGGTGCCCCACGGCGAGTCCGGCAAGGTCATCGACGTCAAGGTCTACTCACGCGACGAGGACCACGAGATGCAGCCTGGTGTCAACCAGCTGGTGAAGGTCTACGTGGCTCAGAAGCGCAAGATCTCCGAAGGCGACAAGCTCGCCGGACGTCACGGCAACAAGGGCGTCATCTCGAAGATCCTGCCCGAAGAGGACATGCCGTTCCTCGAGGACGGCACGCCCATCGACATCATCTTGAGCCCGCTCGGCGTGCCGAGTCGTATGAACGTGGGCCAGGTGCTCGAAAGCCACCTCGGCTACGCGGCCCGTCACGGCTGGGCTGGGATCGACGTCAACCCGTCGGTCGGCACGTCCGGCCACGACGACCAGCGTGACCCCGCGTCACGCCCGTTTCGCAAGACCCGTCCGCGCACGGAGCCGGCGGTCTACGTCGCGACCCCGTCGTTCGACGGCGCGCACTGGGACGAGACCGACCGTGCGAAGGACAAGCCGACGATCCAACAGACCTTTGAGACGTTGAACGTCGACGGCCAGAACGGCAAGCGCATGCTCGCGGGCGACAACGATGGCAAGGTCACGTTGTACAACGGTCGCACCGGTGAGGCCTACGACAGTCCGATCTCGGTGGGCTACGCCTACATCTTGAAGCTCGCCCACATGGTCGACGACAAGATCCACGCCCGCTCGACCGGTCCGTACTCGATGATCACGGCCCAGCCCCTCGGTGGCAAGGCCCAGTTCGGTGGTCAGCGCTTCGGTGAGATGGAAGTGTGGGCCCTCGAGGCCTACGGCGCCGCGTACGCGCTCCAGGAGCTGCTCACCGTCAAGTCCGATGACATGAAGGGTCGCGAGCGCGCCTACGAGGCGATCGTGAAGGGCCAGAACCTGCCCGAGCCGGGAATCCCCGAATCGTTCAAGGTGCTTATTAAGGAAATGCAGTCGCTCTGCTTGAACGTGGAAGTGCGCGACAAGGTCGGCGCCCACGTTGATCTGGCGGACACCGAAGAGGACTTCTTCTCAGTGACTCGCGAACTCGGAATCGACATCTCTCGACCCGAGCGCGGCAGTGATGAAGAGGACGCTCGACGCGCCGCCGAAAGGAAGTTGTCATGAGTCCACTCGACGTCAACCAGTTCGACGAGATCTCCATCGGTCTCGCCACTGCTCAGAACATTCGCAGCTGGTCCTCGGGTGAAGTGAAGAAGCCCGAGACCATCAACTACCGCACGCTCCGTCCCGAGAAGGACGGTCTGTTCTGCGAGAAGATCTTCGGGCCGCAGAAGGCCTGGGAGTGCGCGTGCGGCAAGTACAAGCGCGTGCGCTTTAAGGGCATCGTCTGTGAGCGCTGTGGCGTTGAAGTCACGAGCGACAAGGTGCGCCGCGAGCGCATGGGTCACATCGCGCTCTCTGCGCCGGTCGTGCACATCTGGTACCTGCGCGGTACGCGTTCCTGGCTCGCCTACCTCTTGATGGGCACCGCGCCCAAAGAGGAGCTGAAGGCCAAGCAGCTGGAGAAGGTCATCTACTTCGCTGCCCACATGGTCACCTACGTGGACGAGGCCCGTCGCCACGACGACGTGGCGGAGCTTCGCCTTGGTCTCAACGACGAGCTCGTCGAGATCGCCGAGCGCGAAGTGAAGGCGCTCGACAACAAGCTGAAGGAGATCGAGGCTCGCGCCGCGAAGCTCGAGGCCGACGGCGCCAAGGAGTCCGAGCTTCGTGCACTCCAGCGCGGCACCGAGAAGGAGCTCGACGGCGTGCGTTCACGTTTCGCCGAAGAGCGCGAGCTCGCCAAGCAGGCCTTTGACACCTTCGAGGGCCTCCACAGCCGTCAGATCATCGAAGACGAGGTGCTCTATCGCGAGATGGAGTTCCGCTACGGCGACTACTTCGAAGGCGGCATGGGCGCCGATGCGATCCTCCAGCTGATCGATCGCATGGACCTCGACGACGAAGAGAAGGTCATGCGCGAGATGATCGACGCGAAGGACGGGCGCAAGCCCCTCTCCGCGCAGCGTCACGCGAAGTTCCTCAAGCGCCTGGCGATTGTCCAGTCGTTCAACCGTCGCGACGAGCACGGGCACCGTTTGAACGACCCGCGCGCCATGATCCTCGAGGCCGTTCCGGTCATTCCTCCGGACCTTCGTCCGATGGTCCAGTTGGACGGTGGGCGCTTTGCGACCTCTGACTTGAACGACCTGTACCGCCGCGTCATCAACCGCAACAACCGGTTGAAGCGACTGCTCGACCTCGGCGCACCCGACATCATCGTGAACAACGAGAAGCGCATGCTCCAAGAGGCCGTCGACGCCTTGTTCGACAACGGCCGACGTGGTCGTCCGGTCGCCGGGCAGAGCGGTCGTCCGCTGAAGAGCCTCTCGGACATGTTGAAGGGCAAGCAGGGTCGGTTCCGCCAGAACCTGCTCGGTAAGCGCGTCGACTACTCGGGCCGTTCGGTCATCGTGGTTGGCCCGCAGCTCAAGCTGCACCAGTGTGGTCTGCCCAAGATGATGGCGCTCGAGCTCTTCAAGCCCTTCGTCATGAAGCGACTCATCGAGACGCAGATGGCGCAGAACATCAAGAGCGCGAAGCGCATGGTCGAGCGTCGCAAGACGGTCGTGTGGGACGTCCTCGAAGAGGTCATCCGCGAGCACCCCGTCCTGCTCAACCGCGCACCGACGCTGCACCGCTTGGGCATCCAGGCGTTCGAGCCGATCCTCGTTGACGGCAAGGCCATCCAGATCCACCCGCTCGTCTGTAAGGCGTTCAACGCCGACTTCGACGGTGACCAGATGGCCGTGCACGTGCCGCTCTCGGCAGAGTCACAGGCCGAAGCGCGCATCTTGATGCTGTCGACGAACAACATCTTCACGCCCGCCACGGGTCGCCCGATCACCGAGCCGGCCCAGGACATGGTCTTTGGTGCCTACTACCTGACGCTGCCCTCCGACGAGACGGTCGAGCACCCCAAGGTGTATCGCCACGTCTATGAGATCGAGAACGCGGTCGCCGACAAGCTGCTCGGCCTTCGCACGCCAATCGAGATCCGGCCCCTTGACGGCTCGAGCCTCGACACGCGTCTGGAGTCGGCGGGCATCGAGGTCACTGGTGCGGGACGTTCTCTCGTCACGACACCGGGACGGGTGCTGTTCAACGAGGCGCTGCCCTTTGGGTTCCGCTACGTGAACGAGCTCATCGGCAAGAACGCGAACCCCATCGGCACGATCGTCGAGGAGATCTCGGCGAGCTACTCGCGCCAGGAAGTCGCGGAGTCCTTGGACGCCATCAAGACGCTCGGGTTCCGCTTCGCGACGAAGTCGGGTCTGACGATCTCCATCGACGACATCGTCACCACGCCGGAGAAGGCCGCGATCCTCAACAAGTACGAGGAGCAGGCCGCCAAGGTCGAGACGAACTACCGCCGAGGCGTCATCGTCGACGACGAACGTCGCCAGCAGGAGATCGAGATCTGGACGAACGCCAACAAGGAGGTCGGTGACGCCACGGACCGCGCGATGAACGCGATCATGGACAACCCGATCCGCCAGATGGTGGACTCCGGTGCTCGTGGTAACTCCCAGCAGATCCGCCAGATCGCGGCCATGAAGGGCCTCGTGTCCAACCCGCGCGGTGAGATGATCCCTCGCCCGATCAAGTCCTCGTTCCGCGAGGGCCTCTCGGTGCTCGAGTACTTCATCTCAACTCACGGCACCCGCAAGGGACTCGGCGACACCGCGCTTCGCACGGCGGACTCGGGCTACCTGACGCGTCGACTCGTCGACGTCGCCCAGGAGCTCATCGTCAAGGAGTTCGACTGCCAGACGGCTCGTGGCATGTGGATCGAGCACGTTGCTCCTGACACGCGCGCGCAGCGTGCGCACTTGGAGACCAAGCTCTGGGGACGCGTGGTCGCCGAAGACGTCACCTTGAGTGACGGCTCGGTCATCCCCGCAGGCACCATGTTGCTGATGGACGACGTCGAGCGCTTGCGCGACGATCCGTCCGTGAACCGCGTGCGCGTGCGCACGACGCTCACCTGTGACGCCATCCAAGGCGTGTGCGCCGCGTGTTACGGGCTCTCGCTCGCTACCCACCAGCTCGTGGAGCTCGGTGAGGCGGTCGGGGTCATCGCGGCCCAGTCCATTGGTGAGCCGGGTACCCAGCTCACGATGCGCACCTTCCACTCGGGCGGTGTGACCGAGAGCGACATCACCCACGGACTGCCGCGCGTGGTCGAGCTCTTCGAAGCCCGCACCCCGAAGGGGGCAGCCGCCGTGGCCGAGTTCTCTGGCACCGTGCGCATCGAGCTCGTCGGTCGTGAGCGCAAGGTCACCATCGTTGGCGACGAGGGTCAGATCCAAGAGGAGTCGATCTCGATCGCTCGTCACCTCCTCGTCGAAGACGGCCAGGAAGTCGAAGTCGGTACGCCGTTGCACGACGGACCGCTCGACCCGAAGCTGATGATGAAGTTCCGCGGCACGCGCGAGACCCAGCAGTACCTCGTCGAAGAGGTCCAGAACGTCTACCGCGACCAGGGTGTGTCGATTCACGACAAGCACATCGAGCTCATCGTGCGTCAGATGACGCGCCGCGTCCAGATCGTGGACGCCGGCACCTCACACTGGCTGCCCGGGGCGCTCATCGACGTGAAGCTGTTCAACGACACCAACGACGAGCTCGAGGCCAACGGCCAAGAGGCCGCCGACGGACGCGCCCAGCTGATGGGCATCACGAAGGCGTCGCTCGCGACCGACTCGTGGCTGTCGGCCGCATCGTTCCAGGAGACGACACGTGTGTTGACCGAGGCTGCCATTGAGGGCAAGCGCGACAACCTCGTGGGTCTCAAGGAGAACATCATCATCGGTAAGTTGATCCCGGCCGGTTCTGGTCTCGAGTACTACAACCGCCGTGAGCTTCGTCTCGACATGCCCGACGCGGAGCTGTTGCCCGCCTGGGCTCAGGTCAGTGACGACGACTTGGACCTCGCGAGCTTGCTCGGCGAGCTCTCGAGCGATGACTCCTTCAGTGCTGACTTGAGCGCCTTCCAGAACATCGGGACGGCCACCTACGACGAGTCCGCACTTCCCGAAGACGACCTCATCAATCCCGAGGATCAATTGGGGGGCCAGGCTCTCTAACGTTGAGCCCGGGGCGGGCCTGCACAGCCGCCTCGGGCTTGCCGTAGAAGGCCGGTGTGTCGTAGGATTGACAGTCCGCCGTCCGGTATTTCCGGCGGACCACGAGTTGTATCAACGAGCTGTACCAACAAGAGAGGTTCCGCGTGCCCACAATCGCACAGTTGGTCCGAAAGGGCCGACAGGACAAGGTTTCCAAGACGAAGACGCCGGCCCTGAAGGGGGCCCCGCAGCGTCGTGGTGTCTGCACCCGCGTGCACACCGTCACGCCCAAGAAGCCGAACTCCGCGCTGCGCAAGGTCGCCCGCGTGCGCCTCACCTCAGGGGTCGAAGTCACCGCCTACATCCCCGGTGTCGGCCACAACCTCCAAGAGCACTCGATCGTCCTCGTGCGTGGCGGGCGTGTGAAGGACCTGCCGGGTGTTCGCTACAAGATCATTCGCGGCGCGCTCGACACCTCGGGTGTGCGCGACCGCAAGCAGGCCCGTAGCCGCTACGGCGCCAAGAGGGAGAAATAATGCCTCGCAAAGGCCCCGCCGTCCGTCGTGACATTCCCGTCGACCCGATCTACAAGTCGGTCCTGGTGACCCAGGTGACCAACAAGATCTTGGAGCGCGGCAAGCGCACCATCGCTGAACGCATCGTCTACACCGCCTTGGAGCAGGTCGAGCAGAAGACCGGCAGCGACCCGATCGCGACCTTGAAGCGCGCGCTCGAGAACGTCCGTCCCGAGCTCGAGGTTCGCTCGCGCCGCGTCGGTGGCACCACGTACCAGGTTCCCGTCGAGGTTCGCCCGCGTCGTTCGACGACGCTCGCGATAAGATGGTTAACCGACTTCGCGAAGAAGCGCCGCGAAAAGACGATGGCCGATCGCTTGGCCAACGAGATCATCGACGCCAGCAACGGCGTGGGCGCGGCCGTGAAGCGCCGCGAGGACATGGCCAAGATGGCCGAGTCCAACAAGGCATTTGCCCACTATCGCTGGTAAGTAAAGAGAGTCTGTACAAGAAATGACCGCACGCGAGTACCCCCTCGACAAGGTTCGCAACATTGGCATCATGGCCCACATCGACGCGGGCAAGACGACCACGACCGAGCGCATCTTGTTCTACACGGGCAAGAACTACAAGATCGGCGAGGTCCACGAGGGCGCGGCCACCATGGACTGGATGGTCCAAGAGCAAGAGCGTGGCATCACCATCACCTCGGCCGCGACCACCTGCTACTGGAACGGCAACCGCATCAACATCATCGACACGCCGGGACACGTCGACTTCACCGTTGAAGTCGAGCGCTCGCTTCGCGTGCTCGACGGCGCCGTTGCGGTGTTTGATGCCGTCGCTGGCGTCGAGCCTCAGACCGAGACCGTCTGGCGCCAGGCCAACAAGTACCACGTGCCGCGCATCTGCTTCGTGAACAAGATGGACCGCCTGGGCGCGGACTTCTTCCGCTGCGTCGACATGATCGAAGACCGCCTTAACGCGGTGCCCGCCGTCGTCCAACTGCCCGTCGGCTCCGAAGGGAACTACCGCGGCATCGTCGACCTGACGACGATGAAGGCGACCCTCTACCACGACGACCTCGGTGAGAGCTACGACGTCGTCGAGGTTCCCGACGAGATGAAAGAGCTCGCCGAGGAGTACCGCGCGAAGCTGCTCGACGTCTTGACGACCTTTGACGACGACCTCATGGAAAAGGTCCTCGGCGACGAGGACATCGCATCGAGCGACATCCGTCGCGCGCTGCGTCGTGGCACCTTGGAGAACCACTGCGTGCCGATCCTCAACGGCTCGGCCTTCAAGAACAAGGGTGTCCAGCCCATGCTCGACGCCGTCGTCGACTTCTTGCCGTCCCCGGTCGACCTTCCCCCGACCCAGGGCACCAAGCCCGGCAAGGACGAGCCGCTCGAGCGCAAGCCCGACGACGCAGAGCCCTTCTCCGCGCTGGCGTTCAAGATCATGACCGACCCCTACGTCGGCAAGCTCACGTACCTGCGCGTCTACTCGGGCACCCTCGACAAGGGTGACACCGTGATCAACACGACCAAGGGCTCCAAGCGCGAGCGCCTGGGGCGACTGCTGCTCATGCACGCGAACAACCGCGAAGACCTCGACACGATCCGCACCGGTGACATCGTCGCCGCGGTGGGCTTGAAGCAGGTCACGACGGGTGACACCCTGTCGGACCCGAGCCAGCCGATTCAGCTCGAGACATTGACGTTCCCCGAGCCCGTCATCCACGTGGCCGTCGAACCGAAGACCAAGGCCGACCAGGAGAAGCTGGGCAAGGCGCTCTACGCGCTCTCCGAAGAGGACCCGACGTTCCGGGTTCGCACCGACCAAGAGACCGGCCAGACCGTCATCTCGGGCATGGGCGAGCTGCACCTCGAGGTGCTCGTCGACCGCATGCTGCGCGAGTTCTCCGTCGACGCCAACGTGGGCAAGCCCCAGGTCGCCTACCGCGAGACCATTCGCAAGAAGGTAGAGAAGGTCGAAGAGAAGTACGTCCGCCAGACCGGTGGTAAGGGCCAGTACGGCCACGTCGTCATCACCGTCGAGCCCACCGGGCCCGGCGGCGGCTACGAGTTCGTCGACGAGATCTCCGGCGGCGTGATCCCCAAGGAGTACATCGGCCCGGTCAACCAGGGCATCACCGAGGCGCTGACTTCGGGCGTGCTCGCGGGCTACCCGATGGTCGACCTTCGCGTTCGCCTCACCTTTGGTAGCTACCACGACGTCGACTCCTCGGAGATGGCCTTCAAGATCGCCGGTTCGATCGCGATCAAGAAGGCCGCTCGCCTCGCGAGCCCGGTCCTCCTAGAGCCCATCATGAGCGTCGAGGTGGTGACCCCCGAGGACTACATGGGCGATGTGATCGGCGACCTGTCGAGTCGCCGCGGTCGCATCGAGGGCATGGAAGCGGTCGGCAGCAACCAAGTAATTAGGGCGCTTGTGCCGCTTGCCGACATGTTCGGCTACGCTACTGACCTGCGTTCTCGCACTCAGGGGCGAGCGACGTACACCATGCAGTTCAATTCGTACGCGGAAGTACCTGAGGCGATCGCTAAGGAGATCGTCGCCAAGGCCACCGGCGCGTAAGGAGCCGGGCAACCGGCACAAAAGGTCCAAACCGTGGTCGGGGAGGGCCGAGAAACCGACCGATTCATAGTGAAGCGGTCACGAGAGAGAAAGTTAGTCCCCGACAATGGCAAAGCAGAAGTTCGAGCGCACTAAGCCGCACGTCAACATTGGCACGATGGGCCACATCGACCACGGTAAGACCACTCTTACTGCGGCGATCACCAAGGTCCTGTCGACCCGTATCCCTGGCACCTCCTTTACGCCCTTCGACCAGATCGACAAGGCCCCTGAAGAGCGCCAGCGCGGCATCACCATTTCTATTGCACACGTGGAGTACGAGACGGCGAACCGTCACTACGCCCACGTCGACATGCCCGGCCACGCCGACTACGTGAAGAACATGATCACCGGCGCCGCCCAGGTCGACGGCGCCATCCTCGTCGTCTCGGCGACCGACGGCCCGATGCCCCAGACTCGCGAGCACGTGCTGCTCGCCCGCCAGGTCGGCGTCCCCTACATCGTCGTAGCCCTCAACAAGGCCGACATGGTCGATGACGAAGAGCTCCTCGAGCTCGTCGAGATGGAAGTTCGCGAGCTCCTCACGAGCTACGACTTCCCCGGCGACGACACGCCCGTCGTGCGCGTCTCGGCCTTGAAGGCCCTCGAGGGCGACGAGGCCGCGGGCGACCAGGTCATGGCGCTCATGGCGGCCGTTGACGAGTGGATCCCCGAGCCCGTGCGCGCCACCGACAAGCCGTTCTTGATGTCGATCGAAGACGTCATGTCCATCACCGGACGTGGCACGGTCGTCACCGGCAAGGTCGAGCAAGGTGTCATCAAGGTCGGCGACGAAGTCGAGATCGTCGGTCTTCGTCCCACGCAAAAGACCGTCGTCACCGGCATCGAGATGTTCCGCAAGCTCCTCGACGAGGGTCGCGCCGGTGACAACCTCGGTGCGCTGCTTCGCGGCACGAAGAAGGAAGAGGTCGAGCGCGGCCAGGTGCTCTGCAAGCCGGGCACCATCACGCCGCACACCAACTTCGAGGCTGCGGTCTACGTCCTCACCAAGGAAGAGGGCGGCCGTCACAAGCCGTTCTTCGCCAACTACCGTCCGCAGTTCTACTTCCGCACGACCGACGTCACCGGCACCATCGAGCTGCCCTCGGGCACCGAGATGGTGATGCCCGGTGACAACACGGACATGACGGTCACCCTGGGCAAGCCGATCGCCATGGAAGAGGGTCTCACCTTCTCCATCCGCGAAGGTGGCCGCACCGTGGGTTCCGGTCGCGTCACGAAGATCCTGAAGTAGTTGGTCATGGCCGACAAGCAGATGATTCGAATCCGGTTGAAGGCCTTCGATCACGGCGTCTTGGACCAGTCCACGGCGAAGATCGTCCAGACCGTCGAGCGTACGAACGCGCGCGTGCAGGGTCCCGTGCCGCTGCCGACCGAGAAGCACCGCTACACGGTGGTCCGCGGTCCGCACAAGCACAAAGACAGCCGCGAGCACTTCGAGATGCGCGTGCACAAGCGCCTGCTCGACATCGTGGACCACACCGCCAAGACGGTCGACTCGCTCCAGCGCCTCGACCTCCCGGCGGGCGTGGACATCGAGATCAAGATCCGCCAGAACTAGCCCTCGCCGCCGCCCCCGCCCCTTTGCGGGTGCGGGGTCCGGTGGTGTAGAGTGAATAGCCCGTTCTTTGCGAACGAGCGAACAACAGAAGTGCTCAGTTGCCCTCGTGGAACGCTGAGCCAACCCAGTCGAGCGCTCCGTTCGGGTTTTCATGGCCCGGCGGAGCGTCTGTATGTCGGCCCTGGTCGACGCACAGAAAAGAAGAGGAAGAGGAAAACGTGGCGACCAAAGCGATCGTCGGCGAGAAGGTGGGCATGACCCAAATCTGGGACAGCCAGAACCGGGCGATCCCGGTGACGGTGGTGCGCGTCAGCCCGGCTCGTATCGTCCAGGTGAAAACGCCCGAAAAAGAGGGCTACTCGGCCGTCCAGGTGACCTGGGGCACCAAGCGCACCTCCGCCCTCACCAAGCCGGAGCTCGGTCACTTCGAAAAGGCCGGCGTCGCACCGGGCAAGAAGCTCGTGGAGCTTCGCCTCGACGACGTGAGCGGCTACAGCGTCGGCCAGGAGATCCTCGTCGACTCCTTCGAAAAGGGCGAGATGATCGACGCGACCGCCGTCTCCAAGGGAAAGGGCTTCGCCGGTGGCATGAAGCGCCACAACTTCTCTGGTCAGGGACACGCCCACGGTAACCACAAGCACCACCGCGCGCCCGGCTCCATCGGCGCGTGCGCGACCCCCGGCCGCGTCTTCAAGGGCACACGCATGGCGGGGCGCATGGGCGGCTCGCAGGTGACCACGACCAACCTCGAGGTGATCAGCGTTGACGCCGAGCGCAACCTCGTCCTCGTGAAGGGCGCCGTACCGGGCCCGCGTGGCGGCGTCGTGGTGCTGCGCACGTCGGTGAAGAACCCCATGAAGGCGGGAGGTAGCCGATGAGCGACGTCTTTACCCTTCGTGGTCCGGTGAAGAAGGACCGCCCCACGCTGGCCGAGCGTTCGGTCGAGCGCAAGTCCATTGCCGGCGCTGTTCTCGGCACCGTGAAGCTCGAGCCCGAGTATTTCGGGCGCACCCCCAACATGGCGGTGCTGCACCAGGTCATCAAGGCCCAGCTCGCCGCCAAGCGCTCGGGCACGCAGTCGACCAAGACGCGTGCGGAAGTTCGCGGTGGCGGCAAGAAGCCGTTCAACCAGAAGGGCACCGGCGGCGCCCGTCAAGGAACGATCCGCGCGCCGCACTACCCGGGCGGTGGCATCGCCCTCGGCCCGAAGCCGCGCAGCTACGAGCAGAAGGTCAACAAGAAGATGGTGCGCTTGGCGCTGCACTCTGCCCTGTCGGACCGCGCCGAGCTCGGCCAGATCGCCCTCATCGACAGCTTTGACGCGTGGACGAGCCCCAAGACCAAGGACGCGACCACGTTCCTCGCTGCGCTCGAGCTCGAGGGGAAGATCCTCGTGGTCCTCAACCGCACTGATGAGACCGCCATGCTGTCCTTTCGCAACCTCATGAACGTGAAGACCATCGACGCCGGTGAGCTGAACGCCTACGACGTGCTCGACAGCGACTGGGTCGTCTTCACCGACGCCACGCTGCCGACTGCGCCCACGAAGGAGACCCTCTGATGCGTGACGCCATGAACATCCTGATTCGCCCGGTCGTCTCGGAAAAGACCTACGCCTCGATGGAAGCGGGCACCTACGTGTTCGTCGTCGACCCGCGCGCCACCAAGATCGACGTGCGCAACGCCGTCGAGCAGGCCTTCAACGTCAAGGTCGCCAACGTCAACACGCTCAATCGCAAGGGCAAGCACACCCGCAATCGCCGTACCGGCGTGCGCGGCCAGAAGCCTGACACCAAGCGCGCCATCGTCACCCTGAAGCAGGGCGACACGATCAACCTCTTCGAAAGCTAAGGACTGCCATGGCCCTTCGACACCGCAAGCCCACGAGCCCCGGGCGCCGTTTCCAGACGGTCTCGGACTTCGCCGAGCTCACGACGACGACCCCTGAGAAGTCGCTGCTCGAGCCCAAGGCGAAGACCGGCGGGCGCAACTCCTACGGTCGCAAGACCTCGCGCCACCGCGGCGGCGGTCACAAGCAGCAGTACCGCATCATCGACTTCAAGCGCAACAAGGACCACATTCCCGCGAAGGTGGCGACCATCGAGTACGACCCGAACCGGTCGTGCCGCATCGCGCTGTTGCACTACGCCGACGGCGAGAAGCGCTACATCTTGGCGCCCAACGGCGTGAAGGTCGGCGACTACGTCGAGTCCGGCCCGAAGGCCGACATCCGTCTCGGCAACTCCTTGCCGATGCGCTACATCCCCACAGGCTCAACCGTGCACAACGTGGAGATTCGCCCCGGTGGCGGCGGCAAGATGGCCCGCAGCGCCGGCATGAGCGTCCAGCTCGTCGCCAAAGACGGCGGCTTTGCGACGCTGCGCCTTCCCTCGACCGAGATGCGTCGCGTGCCGATCGACTGTCGCGCCACCCTCGGCATCGTCGGCAACTCCGAGCACGAGCTCATCAAGGTCGGCAAGGCCGGCCGCAACCGCTGGAAGGGCATCCGCCCCCAGACTCGCGGTGTCGCCATGAACCCCGTCGACCACCCGCTCGGTGGCGGCGAAGGCAAGACGTCTGGTGGACGCCACCCGGTCTCGCCGTGGGGTCAGCCCGAAGGTCGCACGCGTCTGCCAAAGCAGTCGGACGCGCTCATTGTTCGTCGTCGCCGTGGACGCGGCGCGCGGAGGTAGGTAGAGAATGTCACGAAGCTTGAAAAAGGGCCCCTTCATCGATGCCCACCTCTTGAAGAAGGTGGACGCGATGAACGCGGCGAACGAGAAGAGGGTCATCAAGACCTGGAGCCGTCGCTCGACGGTCATCCCCGACATGGTCGGGCACACCTTCGCGGTGCACGACGGACGGCGCCACGTGCCGGTCTTCGTGAACGAGTCGATGGTCGGCCACAAGCTCGGCGAGTTCGCCCCGACGCGCACCTTCAAGTTCCACGCGGGCCAGGAAAAGACGGGCAGGCGCTAATGACGGCCTCAAAGACCAACGAACGCCCGGGCACCCGCGCTCACCTGCGCGGCTTTCCGATGTCGGCGAGCAAGGCTCGCGTCGTGCTCAACCTCATCCGTGGCGAAGACGTCACCACGGCTCGCGACATCCTCGCGGGCACGACCCGCGAGGCCGCCGACGTGATCGCCAAGGTCCTCGCGTCTGCGGTCGCCAACGCCGTCAACAACGACGCCATGCTCGCCGAAGAGCTCTACGTCTCGGCCGCCTACGCGGACGAGGGCATCACCATGAAGCGCTTCTCACCCCGAGCTCGCGGACGCGCCGGCAAGATCTTCAAGCGCTCGACGCACATCACCGTCATCGTCTCGCGCATGGACGAAGAGCGTCTTGAGCACATGCGCAGCGCGCGCAGCGCACAAGCCGCCGCCACCCGTTCGCGTCGCGTCGCGTCGTCGCGTCGTCGCGCCGACCAAACCGCGAGCGTGAACAAGCGCGAAGCGGCCGCCGAGGCGAAGGCCGAAGCCGCGGCCCGCGAGGCCGCCGAGCTGGAAGCCAGCGAAGCTGCGTCAGCCGTTGATGAGACGACCGATGAGACGATCGACGACGACGTCACGACCGGTGCGACCCTCACGAGCCTCGACGACACCGCGGTCGACGAGATGAGCGAGACCGAGGCCGCCGCGTCGGTGGCCGAAGTGGACGACGAGCCCGCTGCTGACGACGGCGCGGACGACACGACTGAGGAGACCAACTAATGGGTCAGAAGGTAAACCCCTACGGTTTCCGTCTCGGGATCACGACGGACTGGAAGTCGCGCTGGTTCAAAGAGCGCGGCTACAAGGACCTCGTCATCGAGGACTGGAAGATCCGCGACTACCTGACCAAGCAGCTCGAGAGCGCGGCCGTGAGTCGCATCGAGATCGAGCGCAACTCCGACCGCATCCGCGTCGACATCCACACGGCCC
Organism: uncultured Acidimicrobiaceae bacterium; assembly: GCA_963732125.1. Lineage (GTDB taxonomy): Bacteria > Actinomycetota > Acidimicrobiia > Acidimicrobiales > RAAP-2 > RAAP-2. The sequence goes on from CAVSXX010000001.1 coordinate 22,995, forward strand.
GCCCGGGCATCGTGATCGGACGTCGCGGCGCCGAGGCCGAGCGTCTGAAGAAGGACCTCGAGAAGATCACCGGGCAGAAGAACAAGATCTCCCTCAACATCCAAGAGATCAAGCAGCCTGAGCTGGACGCGGCCCTCATCGCCCAAGGCATCTGTGACCAGCTGCTGCGTCGCGTGGCGTTCCGTCGTGCGATGAAGCGCGGCATCCAGACCGTCCAGAAGGCGGGCGCCCTCGGCGTGCGCATCCAGGCGTCGGGCCGTCTCGGCGGCGCGGAGATGTCGCGCCGTGAGTCCTACCGCGAAGGCCGTGTGCCACTGCACACGCTGCGCGCGGACATCGACTACGGCTTCCGTGAGGCTCGCACCTCGACCGGCCGCATCGGTGTGAAGGTGTGGATCTACAAGGGTGACATCCTGCCCTACCAGCTCACCAACGACGAGAAGATCGTGCGCGAAGCGGCCATGGCCGCGGGCGACGCGATGCCCGTCGGTGCGACGCCCTCGACCCCCAAGGGTGTCGTGCGCGCCGGTGGCGGACGTCGTCGCGTGGAAGTACAACCCGACGAAGAGTTCACTGACACCGAGATTCAAGGGATGGTCGGCAGCGTGTCCGACAAGGCCGCCGAAGACGCGCGTATCCCCGAAAGCCAGCTCATCGAAGAGGCCAATGATGAGGCCCTAGCGGACGAAGCTGACGCCACCGCGACACCCGTCGCCGACCTGCTGGCGTCCACCCCCGAAGTCGAAGCGCAGTTGAGCGTCGAAGAAGAGATCGAGCGCCGCACCGCCTCAGAGCACAGTGACGCGCCGCACTTTCGAAAGGACGCGGAGTAATCATGTTGATGCCTCGCAAAGTCAAGCACCGCAAGCAGATGCGCGGCCGCCGAGCCGGCATGGCCAAGGGTGGCGTTGACCTCAACTTCGGCGACTTCGGCATTCAGGCGCTCGAGTCCGGTTGGGTCACCGCGCGCCAGATCGAAGCCGCTCGTATCGCGATGACCCGTCACGTGAAGCGCGGTGGCAAGGTGTGGATCCGCATCTTCCCCGACAAGCCGGTCACGCAGAAGCCGGCCGAGACCCGCATGGGTTCCGGCAAGGGCAACCCCGAGTTCTGGGTCGCCGTCGTGAAGCCTGGACGCATGCTGTTCGAGCTCGGTGGCGTCGATGAGACGCTGGCGCGCGCCGCCATGGAGCGCGCCATCCAGAAGCTGCCGATCAAGGCCAAGTTCGTCGTGCGTCCCGGTACGCACGGCACGCCGGAGGTGACGATCTAATGGCAAAGACCAGCGAACAGCGCGCAGAGATGCGCCGTCTCGGCGACAGCGAGCTCCTGGGACGTCTCGGTGAGGCTCGTCGTGAGCTCTTCAACCTCCGCTTCCAGTTGGCGACCGGCCAGCTCGACAACTCGGCGCGTCTTGGCGTCGTGAAGAAGGACATCGCGCGCCTGTCGACGTTCCTGCGCGAACGCGAGATCGCAGCCGCCGAAGCTCTAGAAGAAGGTGGACAGTCATGAGTGACGAAACCAACCCGACTGAATCCAATGTGGCAGACGACAGCGTGACGGAGACCAACGTGGTCGAAGGCACGGCGACGGAGCCCAAGGTGGCTGCACGCAGCGAAGCCGAAACCGACGCGACACGCTCGAACCCGCGCAAGGTCCGTGAGGGCATCGTGGTCTCGGACAAGATGGACTCGACGCTCGTCGTCGCCGTCAACGAGCGCGTGAGCCACGCTCGCTACGGCAAGACCGTCCAGCGCACGAAGAAGCTCTACGTGCACGACGAGAAGAACGAAGCGAAGCTCGGCGACCGTGTGCGCGTCCAAGAGACCCGTCCGCTGTCCAAGCTCAAGCGCTGGCGTCTCACCGAAGTCGTGGAGCGTGCTCGATGATCCAACAGGAAAGCCGACTCAAGGTCGCCGACAACTCGGGTGCGAAGGAAGTCCTCTGCATCCGCGTGCTCGGTGGATCGCGCCGCAGGTACGCGTCGATCGGTGACGTGTTCATCGCCACCGTGAAGGACGCGATCCCCGGCGCCGCCGTGAAGAAAGGCGACGTGGTGCGCTGCGTCGTTGTGCGCACGGCCAAGGAGAAGCGTCGTCCCGACGGCTCCTACATCAAGTTTGACGAGAACGCCGCGGTGCTGATCAACGATCAGCTCCAGCCGCGCGGGACCCGAATCTTCGGACCCGTCGGGCGTGAGCTTCGTGACAAGAAGTTCATGCGCATCATCTCGCTCGCCCCGGAGGTGTTGTAATGAAAATTCATAAGGGTGACGACGTGATCGTCCTCACGGGCAAGTTCCGTGGCGAACGCTCGCGCGTCGAAGAGGCGTTGCCGAAGGTGAACAAGGTGATCCTCGACAACCTCAACGTCGCCAAGCGTGCGACCAAGCAGTCCGGTCGCACCATGCAGGCCGGCATCATCGACAAGGTCATGCCGCTCAATGCGTCGAACGTGGCCGTCTGGTGCCCGAAGCACAAGGGCCCGGCGAAGGTCGGCTTCGAGATCGTCGACGACAAGAAGATCCGCGTCTGTCGCAAGTGTGGAGAAGTCCTATGACGACCGCTACTCGACCCCGTCTCAAGGTTCGCTACGACGAGCAGATTCGTCAAGCGCTCAAAGAAGAGCTGGGTCTTGACAACATCATGCAGGTGCCCCGCCTCGAAAAGATCGTCCTCAACTCGGGTGTGGGACGGGCCACCCAGCAGGCCAGCCTGCTCGAAGGCGCCCAGCGCGACCTCGAGCAGATCACGGGCCAAAAGCCCGTCGTCACGCGCGCGAAGAAGTCGATCGCGAGCTTCAAGCTGCGCGAAGAGCAGCCCATCGGCGTGAAGGTCACCCTGCGCGGCGACCGCGCGTGGGAGTTCTTCGATCGGCTGCTCAGCCTCGCGATTCCGCGCATCCGCGACTTCCGCGGGCTGTCGCCCAAGTCCTTCGACGGACACGGCAACTACACCTTCGGTGTGAACGACCAGTTGATCTTTCCCGAGATCGACTACGACAAGATCGACGCGCCGCGTGGCTTTGACATCACCATTGTCACCACCGCCGCGAACGACGAGCAGGGTCGCGCGTTCTTGCGCGCCTACGGCTTCCCCTTCAAGCAGGAGAATCGATAAGCATGGCGAAGAAAGCTCTCGTAATCAAGCAGAAGAAGACCCCGAAGTTCTCGACGCGCGCGTACACGCGCTGCGAGCGCTGCGGTAGGCCGCGCTCGGTGTACCGCAAGTTCGGCCTGTGCCGGATCTGTCTTCGACTGATGGCGCACGCCGGTGAGATTCCCGGCGTCACCAAGGCGAGTTGGTAGGAGGACAGCGATGACGATGACTGACCCCATTGCCGACATGCTCACGCGCATTCGCAACGCCAACGCCGCGATGTTCGACAGCGTGAAGATGCCCAGCTCGAAGTTGAAGGAAAGCCTCGCGAAGGTCCTCCAGAAGGAGGGCTTCATCGCGAGCTACACCGTCAGCCAAGAGCCGAACAAGCCTGGCGCGACCCTCGAGATCAACCTCAAGTACTCAGAGGACCGCAAGAAGACGATCATCGGCATCAAGCGCGTCTCCAAGCCCGGACTTCGCATCTACAAGAAGTGCGACCAGATGCCCAAGGTCCTCGGTGGCGTGGGCGTGGCGGTCGTCTCGACGAGCCACGGCCTCATGACCGACCGCGAAGCCCGCAAGGCCAAGCTCGGTGGCGAGGTGCTCTGTTATGTGTGGTAACCGCGAAGTGGAGGCTCACTAATGTCGCGAATCGGACGTAATCCAATTGTCGTGCCCGCTGACGTCACCGTCAGCGTGGCCAGTGACGAGGTGACCGTGACGGGTCCCCACGCCACCATGACCCGCACCATCCCTGACGGCATCTCCCTCGCCCAAGAGGGCGACACGCTCGTCGTCGACCGCCGCAGTGACGAGACTGCCTACAAGGCGCTGCACGGACTCACCCGCACGCTGGTTGCCAACATGGTGACCGGGGTGACGACGGGCTGGTCCAAAGAGCTCGAGATCATCGGCGTCGGCTACCGCGCGACGGCCGCCGGTCCCGGCGCGATCGACCTTGCGCTCGGCTTCAGCCACCCCGTCAAGTTCGTCGCGCCCGAAGGCGTCACCTTCGAGGTCCCGACACCGACGAGGGTCATCGTGAAGGGCCCCGACAAAGAGATCGTCGGTCAGGTCGCGGCCAACATTCGCAAGCTCCGTAAGCCCGAGCCCTACAAGGGCAAGGGCGTGCGCTACCTCGGTGAGCGAGTGGCGCGCAAGGCAGGAAAGGCCGCAAAGTAATGCCACGTACCACCCGCGAACTCCGTCAGCGTCGTCACCGTCGCCTGCGCAAGAACCTCTCGGGCACGCCCGAGCGTCCTCGCGTGGCGGTGAGCCGCACCAACAAGCACATCTCGGCCCAGATCATCGACGATGTGAACGGCCGTACGCTGGCCGCCGCCTCGTCGGTCGAAGTCGCCCTTCGCGAGAAGAGCGGCGGCAACATCGAAGGCGCGAAGGCAGTCGCCGAGCTCCTCGCGACGCGCGCCAAAGAGGCCAACATCGCTGCTGTGGTCTTTGACCGCGGTGGCTTCGACTACCACGGCCGAGTGGCGGCGTTCGCCGACGCGCTGCGTGCCGGTGGACTGGAGTTCTAATGGTTGATGTAGAGCAGTTCGAAGAGCGCACCATCAAGGTAAACCGCGTCTCGAAGGTGGTCAAGGGTGGACGTCGCTTCTCCTTCACCGCCCTCATGGTGATCGGCGACGGCAAGGGCCGAGTCGGTCTCGGCTACGGCAAGGCGAAAGAAGCTGGCCTCGCCGTGCAAAAGGGCATCGAAGAGGCGCGCAAGAACCTCTTTGACGTGCCTCTCGCCGGCACGACCATCGTCTACCCGGTCATCGGCAGCGCCGGGGCTGGACGCGTCTTGATGAAGCCCGCTGCTCCGGGCACCGGGGTTATCGCCGGGGGCGCCGCGCGCGCCATCCTCGAGATGGCCGGCGTGAAGGACATCATCGCGAAGTCGCTCGGCTCGCCCAACGGCATCAACGTGGCCCACGCCACGATCGAGGGGCTGAAGCAGCTGCGCCGTCCCGAAGAGCTCGCCGCCCTGCGCGACAAGCCCGCCGACGAGATCATCCCCTCGGGGACGTTGCGCGCCTACCGCGAGCGCCAGCGCGAGGGCGACCTCTTCAAGGTTACGGAGGCTTAGTAATGTCGTTAAAGGTCACGCAAGTTCGCTCGTCGATCGCCACCAAGCCCAAGCACCGCGGCACCCTGCGCGCGCTCGGCCTCCGCGGCATCGGCCAGTCCAACGTGCTGCCCGATCGCCCGGAGATTCACGGGATGATCGCTCGCGTAGTGCACCTGATCAAAGTAGAAGAGGTCTAGAGATGAAGTTGCACGATCTCAAGTCACCCGAAGGCTCGACCCATCGCAAGAAGATCGTCGGGCGCGGCATCGCGGGCAAGGGCGGCAAGACCGCCGGACGCGGTACCAAGGGCCAAAAGGCCCGTCGTCAGATCCCGGCCGGCTTCGAAGGTGGCCAGCTCCCCTTGATGGAGCGCATCCCGAAGCTGAAGGGCTTCACGAACCCGTTCCGCGTCGAGTACACGCCGGTCAACCTGGACGCGCTCGCCAACCTCGGCGTCGCCGACGTCAACCTCGACGTCCTCGTCGGCCACGGCCTCGCGCGCAAGAAGGACCTCGTGAAGGTCCTCGGCCGCGGCGAGCTGAAGGTGGCGCTCAACGTATCGGCGCACGCATTCTCCGAGTCGGCGAAGTCGGCGATCGAAGGGGCCGGTGGCACCACGACCGTCCTCGAGCTGCCCTTCTCGGTCCGTCCCGCCGCATCGGGAAACCAACACCAAAACCGGTAGGGATTCAACGTGCTCCAGCGCCTGGCGAACATCTTTCGTGTACCCGACCTTCGCAACAAGGTCCTGTTCACGATCGGCATCATCTGCCTCTACCAGGCCGGCGCCAACATCCCGATCCCCGGGGTGAGCTGGAGCCAGGTCAAGCTGCTTCAGAGCAAGGCGGGCGCGAGCGGCGCGCTCGGCTTCCTCAACCTCTTCTCGGGCGGCGCCCTGACACGACTCGCGGTCTTTGGCCTCGGGGTCATGCCCTACATCACGAGCTCCATCGTGATCCAGCTGCTCACCACGGTCATCCCCAAGCTCACCGAGTGGCGCGACCAAGGTGCGGTTGGTCAAAAGAAGATCACCCAGACGACGCGCTATCTCACGATCGGTTTGGCGCTGTTGCAGTCGACCGGACTCATCTACGCCTTCCACGGCCATGACGAGGCGCTGCTCGGCTTTGACATCAACCTGATCCCGAAGTTCACCTTCCCGCTCGCGATCTTCATGGTCGTGATCCTGACCGCCGGCACGGCGTTCGTGATGTGGCTTGCCGAGCTCATCACCCAGCGCGGCATCGGCCAGGGCATGAGCCTCCTCATCTTTGCGAACGTCGTGGCGTCGCTGCCCTCGGGCGGCAAGGCCGTCTGGCAGGAGGGTGGCGAGTTCAAGTTCTTTGTCATCTTCGTCGTCTCGCTCGCGTTGCTGGTGCTGATCGTCTTCATGGACAACGGCCAGCGCCGTATTCCCGTCACCTTCGCGCGCCGCGTCGTCGGACGACGGGAGATGGGCGGCAACTCGACCTACATACCGTTGAAGGTCAACCAGTCCGGCGTGATCCCGATCATCTTTGCGAGCTCGGTGCTCTATATCCCGATCTTGCTGTCGAACATCGTGCCGTGGTCCAGCTTCCAGCACTTCGTCACGAACTCGCTGCAGCCGACGAACTTCTTCTACATCTCCTCGGACTTCATCCTCATCCTCGCCTTCACGTTCTTCTACGTGTACATCGCGTTCGAACCTCACCAGCAAGCCGAGATGCTGCGCCAACAAGGTGGCTTCGTCCCGGGCATTCGACCGGGCATGCCGACGGAGAAGTACTTCTCACGCATGCTCTCACGCATCACGGTGGTGGGTGCCGTGTTCTTGGCCTCGGTGGCGGTCATCCCGAGCATCTTGATGGCGCTGTGGAGCATCAACCGCTTCCCGTACTACGGCACGACGCTCCTCATCGCCGTGGGCGTTTCGCTCGAGACGATGCGCCAGATCGACTCCCAGCTCATGATGCGCAACTACGAAGGCTTCTTGAAGCGCTAGACATGACCGGCCAACTCAATCTTGTAGTCCTGGGCAAGCAGGGCGCTGGTAAGGGCACCCAGAGCCAGGGACTCTGCGATCGCTACGGACTCGCGCACATCTCAACCGGTGACATTCTGCGCGCTGCCGTTGCCGCCGGCACCCCGCTCGGTAAAGAGGTGAAGTCGATCCTCGACTCGGGCAAGCTCGTGTCCGACGATCTGGTCAACAAGCTTGTCGAGGACCGCCTGAAGGCACCCGACGCGGAACGTGGTGCCGTCTTGGACGGCTTTCCGCGCAACACCGAACAGGCCCAGGCGCTCGAACGGATCCTCGGGCCGGGGGGCATCAAGCTCTGCATCTACATCGACGTGCCCAATGAGCTGGTCATCAAGCGACTCTCGTCGCGTCGTGTCTGCCAAGAGTGCGGGACCATCTACAAGGACACCGACATCTCGGCGATCTCGGGAACGTGCGAGCTGTGCGGTGGCGATGTCATCCAGCGCAGCGATGACAAGCCCGAGGTCATTGCCGAGCGTCTCGCTACCTTCGAGCGCGACACCTTCCCGCTCCTCTCGTTCTACGATTCGCGAAACCTGCTCGTCAAGGTGGATGGTGATCAGCCCGTCGAGAAGGTTGCCGCAGACATCGACGAGCTGCTGCATGGGCGCGGTCTGGTGTGATTCGCTCCAAGGACGAGCTCGACAAGATGCGCCGCGCGGGCAAGGTCGTCGCCGAGATCCACGACGTCACACGCGCCGCGATTCGCCCCGGCATCACGACGAGGGACCTCGACGTGCTCGCTGCCGAAGTGCTCGCGAAGCGCAACGCACGTTCGAACTTCCTCAACTACCACGGCTTTCCCGCGGTCATCTGCACGAGCCCGAACGACATGATCGTCCATGGCATCCCGGGCGACTATGTCTTGCAAGACGGCGACATCATCTCGATTGACGCGGGCGCCATCGTCGAGGGCTACCACGGCGACGCCGCCTACACCGCGCCGGTCGGCGAGGTGAGCACGGTCGCGAAGCGACTTATCGAGGTGACCGAGCGTTCACTCTGGGCCGGCATTGATCAGCTCGTGGTCGGCAACCGTCTGCACGAAGTCGGACGCGCCGTTCAGAACGTCGCCGAGGCGGCTGGCTTCTCCGTGGTGCGCGAGTACGTCGGCCATGCGATCGGCACCGAGATGCACGAGAGCCCACAGGTGCCGAACTACTGGCCCGGATCACCCGGTCCAAAGCTGAAGGCCGGCATGGTCTTCGCCGTCGAACCGATGCTCAACGTCGGTACGTATGAGACATACGTTTTGGACGACGAGTGGAGTGTCATGACCCGCGATGGGAAGCTTTCCGCTCACTTCGAGCACACCATTGCCGTGACTGACGACGGCCCCGAAGTATTCACCATCGCCTGAGGGTTCGCGTCGGGTCACGCAGCAAAACTCACACCACTCACCCCAACCGCCCTATTCGCTTCATCTAACTGCCGGAACTCACTCGCATTTCAGCGGCGACGGAGGATCTCACGCTGCGAGTTTCTCTGGCCCAGGAAGACTTCGCTGGATGGGTTGGGTGCGAATGGGTACAGTGCTTTGGACCGGGAGCGACAGCACTCACCAAAGATTGAATGAGGGGACTACGGAAATAAGCCACGCACACAGCGCAAACCTCAGATCGAGTGCTCGCGTCGTGGGCATTATCTTTCAGACCCTCGCAATCGCCACGGTGGCGCTAACTCTCGTCGGGGTCAACGAGGTGTCACACGCGGGAGACCAGATTGGCATCAACGGCGCACGGGACCCGTTCACTTGGTTCGTTCTCATTGCGGGCATATTCGTAGCGCTGATGTTCACTGGCGTTGGCCACATTCTGGGAATGTTGTGTGCTGTGTACGACCGGCAAGAACCACAATCGTCTGAGGAATCAGGAACCCGCGCGGACGCAAGTTTCGAAGCTGAGATGAGACGTCAGCAAAAGAGGTACGGCTCAACTGTGTGGGAGCAAATTGTCGAACGCGAAGAGCAACAAGCAACTTCTCAATCTGCATCCGCTTTAGCACCGAAGCAAGACAGTTCGCTTACTAGTGCAATGCACCCGCCACGCCTCGACACGAGAGCAGCGCAGAGTCCGAACACCGGAATTTGGGAATGGCTCACCCGTGAGCGACACTTTACGAAACGCAGCGACCAATAGTCGCGACAGGTCGTCAGCGGAAAGGCCACAGCCAGTTTCCGACGCTTGTATTCTTACGTCGCCAATCGCCAGTGCGAGGTTGCAGACCTGTCATGTCGGGTCACCGAGAGGCTCACCAAGTAGGTTGACCGAATGGATGGCGACGATCGAAAGAATTACGCAGCAAAAGAGGTGCTCAGAGAGGTCGAACGCCGTCGCCTTCGGTCGCTGGTGGAAGTCGCCGTCGACGACCTCTATGCGCTTCACGCTCCAGAGTTCGTCTTAGTCACTCCGAGCGGCGTCGTTTGGAACAGGGAGCACTACGTCGGCGGTGTCGTCGACGGCACCATCAACTATCGCCGCTTCGAGGCCACTTCGAATATCGACGTGGTCATCGACGGCGACCTCGGCGTCTTGAGGTACCGGTCGGCGATTGACATCCAGGTGCTCGATCGGGGGAGGGGGACTTTGGAGTGTTGGCACGTGGATTGCTATCGAAGGAATGCCCCCGATGCTTCTTGGCGCGTGTTCTGGTCTCAAGCGACTGCCATTGAGTCTCTTGAGGAATGACCGTTTATTCGGTTAATCGCCGGTGCCCGGTAGCAGACCCGTCGGGTCTGCGACACTCGGCCCTCAATACGGTTCAAGCCGAGGTCTTTCCAATCCAGTCGTGCGGGTACCCTCCACTCATGAAGCGAGGTCCTGGTGTCGACGTGGATGGCGAGCCTTAACGGCGCCATGACTCTTTTTGCCGTTGGTATTCGCGTGGCGATCTCACTCCAGCCGTCGCCCGCGCCGGGGGCGAGTTACACGATCTATCGTTCCACCCTGGGTGGTTGGGGCTTGCCACTTTTGATCGGCTATGTCTTACTAACGGCCGTAAGCGCCACCGGGGCGTTTGTTGCGCGACGTTCGTATGCATCAACGCTGGCCGTTTGAAGGATTTGGCGAACTGGCGCGTCATCAGCGGGCGCGACGCTCTCGACGTTCAATCGATCGACTTGATTGCAGAACCCCAGCACTTGCTCGTGACGCAAGCAGCGATTGCCGTATCGCAGCCGGGCAGTCCTCTAGGTGGACATTTCCTCGCTCTTGCCATCGTTACGCAGCCATTTTGCGGGAGGGGTGTATACGAAGCGCGCAATCGTTGCCGAAACCCAACCGATTATCCAGCCAAAGAAAACGCACCAAACGAACGCCATGCGGTGGCTCGACTCCGTTGATGCCAGGATGCTCAACAGAATGCCCCAGGCGATTGCGCATCCGATAGCGTAAACGGCGTAATTACGACGATATTTGTTCACGTAAGAACGAATTTTCCCCACTTCACATCCTTAGTTCGGTTCAGGGTGCCTCTCGCGAGAGACGCTGCTCACGGCCTACCACAGCCAGGTCGTCTCGCTCTCGTTGCCTCCGTTCAGCCGCTCAATTGAGGCGTGAGATAGGCGATTCGCGAACACCCCGAAGAATGCTTCTCACCTCGAGGCCCGACGAGACAAGATACGTAGTGTGAGTAGTTCGTCGCAGCCTGACGGTGCCGAGCCCGCCTCCGACGATCGGCGGGTGAAGGCCCGCGAAGGCCCTGAGCGTCGACGCAGGCCACGGCCCGACTTGAGTGACGAGATGAAGGTCGCAGCTCGTGTACGCGCGCGGGGGACTTGCGAGTGCTCCAATGAGAACTGCTGGCACTTTCACCGCTGCAAGGCTCCGGCGGTCGCCTATGTGGGCAAACGTTCTGCGACCGGTGTCGTGTCGTGCGTTCTGTTTTGTCGCGAGTGCGCTCGTACGGCGGGTGGGCGAGAGGAACGCCTGTAGCGTCGATGGGCAAGCAGTGGAGTTGTCCGATATTCCAGGGACTCCCTAGTTCGACATCGCTTATTTGGAATTATCATTTCGGGCAGGATGAGTAATGCTGTCGACGATCTGATACTCGACCTGCTCGAGTGGCTTGGGCCGAAGCCCCGTCCATACGCCGAAGTTCTCGATGCCTGGCGTACGTCGTGCCCGCGCCTCCCGGTTTGGGAGGAAGCAAACGAGCGAGGATTCATCGATCGGCAGTTCTCGCGAGAGGTCGGAGTGACCATCACCGTATCGTCAATCGGCACTGAGCACCTGCACAGGAATCGACCGCGCGTGCTTGCTTCAACGTGAGCATCTGACCGTTTCGCATTCTGCTCACGCGTTGTCGACCGAACGTCGCCTGAGTATCACACCATGATCGCCAGATCGTTCGTGTTTCGCTGGCGCGCTCTGCGCCGGTTGCGGGCGCGGCACAATGGGGCGGTGAAGTTTCGCACGATCGCCTCCGTCATCGTTCTGGGCGCGTCGCTTGTTCCAGTCGCCATCTCGGGATCGAGCGGTGCGACACAGAAGATCAGTGCACACTCGCCCTGTGGAGTGATGACGACAGCCCACTACACGCATGTCGCCTGGATCATGCTCGAAAATGTCGGCTACTCCGTGGTCGGCTCGTCCGGCGCCCCGTATTTCAACCAGCTCGTGGCCGACTGCGGACTCGCGGCGAACTATTACGCAATCTCACATCCCAGCTTGCCGAACTACGTGGCGCTCACCTCGGGGTCCACCCAGGGAATCACCGATGACGGCGAACCGAGCGAGCATCCCCTCAGCGTTCCGAGCATTTTTTCGCAGCTTGGGTCGAATTGGCGGGTGTTGGCGGAATCGATGCCCGAGGCGTGTGATCACGTGACGAGCGGCGACTATGCCGCGCGGCACAACCCGGCTGTCTACTACACGACGATCGGCGCGTCGTGTCGACGAAATGACGTTCCCATGGCGCTTCCCTTCAATCTGAGCGCAAGCTTCACCATGATCGTGCCCAACATCTGTGATGACATGCACAGCTGTTCGGAATCGGTGGGTGACGCGTGGCTGCGACGGATGGTCCCGCTGATCGTGGCGAGCCCCCAGTACCAATCGAGCTCCCTCGCGCTGTTCATCACCTTCGACGAGAACGATTCGATGCCTTCCAATCAGGTGCCGACGCTCGTCATTGCACCCTCGACACCCAAGGGAGACCGAGTCGGTATCCGATTCACTCACTACTCTCTTCTGCGAACGACCGAGACTATGTTGCACGTCGGGCTCCTCGGGGGAGCAAGGACAGCAACGTCGATGCTGGATCCCTTTCACCTCTAGTGGAGCTCGAAGTGACGAGTGGTTTCCTGTTTCTGGGGTGCGCCGACGTTGCTGCGCGTTAGCGCCGTCATATCGTGAGGGGGTGGTTTCCCCCTCGCGGTCCGTGCACCCTCTCTGCCATCTCGATCGATGGGCATGATGCGCTCACTCGTTCGTGGCGCGCGCACTCGTTTCGCCGTAGTTGTCCCAATCGTTCTGGCGACGATCATTGTGGGGCCTTCCGTCGCTTCGCCGACAACCAAGAGAGACGTTCCGGTCGCCTCGAGCGATCTCAATGGACTGAGTGTCACCGCGATGAGCGGCGCTCAATATGGCGTGTACACGCCGATCCACGTGCTGACGTTCAACGCGTCCCAGTACACGGTGCAGATTGGTCTTGCCCGTCACGCCGTCGATGGAGGTGAGCAGACGCCGAGCTCTATGTGTCAATCCACCGCTGGTTGCGTCGCCGCCGTCAACGGTGACTTCTTTGATGTGTCCGATCCTGGCCAACCGGTCGAAGGCGACGAAGTTGGAGGGATCATACGCAACTGTGTTCTTCTTCACACCCCGGAGGTCTCTCACGAGCAGGCCGACCTCGACAGCGACACGGTCAGCAACGACTTCAACTGGACGAGCACCATTGATGTCAATGGCGCCACCGTGGTGATTGACGCCGTCAACGAGGAGCTGCCAATGAGGTACATCGGCGTCGACGTTCCCCTTTCTGGGAACCTCCTCTTCACGTCGCTGTACGCCCTTCGAACGCCGACGGCGCCGGACCGGGCGGCATATGAGTTCGCACAAGTGGGTGACACGGCGAGCCCGACGACTATCAACTCGACGGCGGAGCTTCGCTATCTCGGAGCGACATCCAAGGCGGTGAAGGTGGCGGCGGGACGTGTCGTTATCTCTGCTACGACCGGAACCGCGTTGAGCACGCTGCAGCCGGGCGCGACCGTAACGCTGTCCACCACCTCGACCGCGGGTTGCAACGATATCGGGGGGCACCCGATCCTCCTCGATGACGGCGTCGTTGGGCCGATCACTCGTGCGGACACGTACATGGCGCTGCCATCCGCGCGCACGGTGATCGGGTGGACCTCGTCCGGCGAAACGGTCGTCATGACGGTCGGCGGCGTGGACGCCAAATCTGGCGCCACGATGTTTCAACTTGTCACCATGCTCCTCTCCCTTGGTGTGACGACCGCTCTCGACCTCGATGGTGGCCAGTCGACGACGCTCTACGCCGATGGGCACGTCATGTATCCGTCTGCGCGCAGCGAGCGGCCCGTGTCCACCGCACTGCTCATCGTTCAGAGCTCGTAGCAAGTAACAGGAGCGACTTTCCAACTCTGAGGTCGGATCCTTAGTGCGCTCTTGAATGGGGCGCTCGTAACAAGCCTCGCCGGAGAGCCGAATCTTCATATATTCAGTGCGCACTGTGCGCGTCGGTTTCTCCCGTACCATCTCGTACAAAGGGGGCGCAGTGAAGCTCAAAGCATGGATGGGCACCGCGGCGGTCGCGGCGACCGTGGTCGCGGCCATTGCATTGACGGGGCCAGCTGGGTCCGCCAATGGCCGACAGACGCCCCCTGTGACCACGTCGACGACGTCGACGACGTCCACCACCACGACCACGACCTCAACCACGACGACGACCACGACGTTGGTGCCAACGCACAACCCTGACAATCCCTTCACCGATCGAGCGATGGCGCTGTACCTGAAAGGTCGCGCGGGTCTGATCACTGCGGCCGTCTACGACGTGGCGAACGGAGCGACGTACACGTACCACAACGGATATCACGACCGGACCGCGTCCATTGTGAAGATCGACATTCTGGCCGACCTGCTCTACGAATCGCAGGAGAGCGGTACGCCGCTCACGGCGAAGGAGCAGTCGTTCGCGACGAGCATGATCGAAGCCTCCAGTGACGCTGACGCGTCGAAGTTGTGGGCGCAGATCGGCGGGCGCGACGAGATTGATTCCTTCAACGCACTGATCGGCTTCAAGTCCACGGTGCCGAGCTGGTCCTGGGGCGACATCTCTACGACGCCGCTCGATCAGCTGCAACTGCTGAAGGTGATCGCGCTACCCAATGCGATCCTCGACACGGCCTCACGTGACTACGAGATGAGCCTCATGGAGAACGTCATCGCTGGCCAGCGCTTCGGGTTGGGCTGGGGTTCACCGGCGAAGGCGACCGTCGGTATCAAAGACGGTTGGTACGACGAGATCCCCACGGGATGGCAGGTCAACAGCACGGGCTTCGTCGAATATCAAGGACGCTTCTACCTCGCGACGATCATGACCGCAAGCGATCCGAGCGAAACCTACGGCATCGACTCCGTGACAAGCATCGCGAACGACATCTGGAAGTACCTTAAGCCCCGAGTCGTCGCCCCAACATAATCCCGGGCAAGGTAGCACGGCTTCCCTCGAGCACGGCGAGGAGGGCGTCAGTGTCGAGATGTTCGTCGATGAGGTCAGCGAGCGCGTCGATTCGCGCCTCGCGCCGATCGGCAAAGCTGAGCGTGGCATCAGGAATGAAATGCCGGTCCGCCGCGTTGGCGACGTCCACGAGGAACGTGCGACGCCACCGGTCATTCTCGAAGAGCCCATGCCACAGCGTGCCGGCGACGGGTCCGACGACGCAGCCCTCATCAGCGAAGAATGGATCGCCTCCATCGACGCGGACGCGTCCGTGATGAATCTCATATCCCACGACCGTTGAACCGTCGTCGAGCGCCGCGTGCGCGCGAGTGAGTACCTTTTCGCGTCCGAATTCGGTGTGCACCGGCAACAGGCCGAGGCCGTTGACGCGGCCGACTGATGATTCGACCTCGTCGTCGATGGTGTGGCCGAGCATCTGGTAGCCGCCACACAGCCCGAGGACCGCACGACCTTGTGCGACTCGTCGCCGCAGCGCGTCCTCAAAGCCTCGTGCGCGCAGCCACGCGAGGTCGTCTGCGGTGGCTCGGGTACCAGGAAGGATCACCAGGTCGCAGCCCTCCATCTCCTCTGGTCGGGTGATCGGCCGAAGCACCACGCCCGGTTCGTTGACGAGGGGATCGAGATCGGTCAGGTTGCTGGCTCTTGGAAAGGCGATGACGCCAATTGCGATGATGTCCTCACCGAGCGGGGCCGCGACGTCAAGCCATGAGGTGAAGTCCGTCGCGTCTTCGGCGTCGAGTTCAAGTCCACGACGGTACGGAAGGATTCCCAGGGCCAAGCGACCCGTGAGCTCTTCGAGCTGATGTATTCCTGGCTGGAGGAGCTCTGTCGCTCCTCGAAACTTGTTGACGATGAAGCCACGTATGAGTTGCTGGTCATCTGGTTCCAGCACGGCGAGCGTGCCGACGAAGGAAGCGAAGACCCCGCCGCGGTCGACGTCTCCGACGAGCAACGCTGGAACATCGACGGCACGCGCGAAGCCAAGGTTGGCGATGTCGCTTCGACGAAGATTGATCTCTGCGGGGCTCCCCGCGCCTTCGCAGACCACGACATCAAAACGGCGCTGCAGCTCGCGGTACGAGTCGACGACGACATCGAGCAGGTGCTGCTTGTCGTGCCAGTCCTTCGTGGCGTCAAGCTCGCCCACGGGACGCCCCAGAACGATGAGCTGGCTCTGTCGATCGGTGCCCGGCTTGAGCAACACCGGATTCATGGCGACCTCAGGTTCGACGCGCGCGGCCTGTGCTTGGACGACTTGGGCCCGGCCCATCTCCCCGCCCTCGAGCGTGACAAACGAGTTGAGCGACATGTTCTGTGCCTTGAACGGCGCGACCGAGACGCCGCGGCGATGCAGCCATCGACAGATCCCCGTGACGACGGTGCTCTTGCCCGCCCCCGATGACGTGCCGAGGATGAGCAGCGAGCCCCGTGTGGTCATCGACGCGGCGCCCCTAACGCGAGCTCGGCGTCACTCCGAGCTATGGCGAGTGCCTCGCGGGCGCGGTCGAGGTGGCGGGTCGAGAAGAAGTAGCAGCCACCGGCGACGAGAAGTCCGATGATCCACGAGATGTCGACGCCATGCAGCCACGTCGCCCCCGGGCTCTCGTAGACGTTGGTGATGAACATGAAGGGAATCTCGACGGCCACGCCGAGGAAGTACGCGCTGATCCCTCGAATGCCCCAGCGGCCGTAGATGCCGTTAGGCGTGAAGAGGTCGGTGATAGCGAACTTCCCGTGGCGCACGAAGTAGAAATCGACGAGATTCACGCTCGTCCACGGGGCGAGCAGGTACAGCATCACGATCAACCAGTCGTTGAGCACCGTCGTGGCGTTCGTAAGCGCCGCCGCCAGGGCGAACCACGACACCGCCAGGCCGACGATCGTGAGCACGCGAACCTTCTTGCCGGAGCGCACCGGTCGAATTGAGTCCATCATCGTGATGATCGAGAGCATCCCGCTATACGCGCTGATCCCCATAGCAGCAGCGAGCGCTGCGACCGCGACCAGGGCGAGCACAGTGCCGAGGTGTGCGAACGTGGCGTTGCCGGCGACGGCGATGCCAGTGATCGCGTCACTCACGTGCAGCCGCGTTGCCATCCAGGCGCCTATTGGAATGAGCCAGATCGGCGAGCCGACGGCACCGAGAAACACCGCGGTCGTGAGCTGTCGTCGCGACGTGGACCGAGGCAGGTAGCGGGAATAGTCCGACACGCACGGTGCGTAGGTGATGTTGTAGGAGGCGGCCACCGTAAACATGGAGAAGAAGCCGACGGCACTGAAGCCGCCGACCGCGGGGCCATGGCCACCGGCCGCGTCGAGCGTGATGGCGAGGGTCACCACGACCCACAGGGGTAGCGACACCCAGAAGATGGCGAGCACGACTTTGTGGATCCAGTCGTGGCCATAGATGGCGAGCGACGCGGCGATGAGCGTGACGACCACCGCCACCGCCGTGGTGTTCCACCCAAAGATGTCAAAGAGACCCTGCTTGATGATGACTGCAGTGACGACGTTGAAGCCGACGAAGGTGAGCGTGGTCGCCACCAGCGGCACAATCACACCGGTGTATCCGAACTGCGCGCGCGACTGGATCATCTGGGGAAGCCCGAGCGTGGGACCTTGAGCCGCGTGTGCGGCCATGAACATTGCGCCGAACAGAATGCCCGCGATGCCCGCGATCGAGGTCCAGAGACCGTTGAGTCCGACGACGGGACCGAAGAAGGCGAGGGCGAGCGTGAAGGGTTGAAAGTTACCGAGGAACCAGAATGGGCCCTGCCGCCAGACTTTGCCGTGCCACTCGGTATCGGGGACGTGGTCGAGGTGGCGACGCTCGATAACGCTCACGGATGATCCTTATCGGTGACGCCGGCGGTGTCGAAGGTCGCCATCTCACGAAGTATTTTTGCCGCGGCTTGGACGAGGGGCACCGCGAGCGCGGCGCCGCTGCCTTCGCCGAGGCGAAGCCCGAGATCGAGCATCGGCGTCAGGCCGAGTTGGGTGAGACCCACACTCGCACCGGGTTCGCTGGAGCGGTGCCCCGCGATCAAGTAGCCCACGACGTCTGGCGCGAACGCACGCGCGACGACGGCCGCCGCGACCGCGATGACGCCGTCGATGAGAACGGGCACCTTCGCCGCGGCGCCCGCGACGATGAAGCCGGAGAGTGCCGCGATCTCGAGCCCGCCAACTTCAGCGACGACGTCGAGCGGCGTCGCGTCAAGAGGCAGCCGGGCAAGCGCCGACTCGATGACGCGAACTTTGACATTGAGCATGTCGTCATCGATCCCCGTCCCGCGTCCGGTGACCTCGCGCGGGTTCGATGACGTGAAGGCGGCGATGAGCGCCGCCGAGGACGTCGTGTTGCCAATGCCCATGTCACCGGTGACGAGCAGCCGCGCACCGTTCTTGAGTGCGTCGCGCGCGACATCAGCGCCGACGTCCAATGCGGCGAGCGCTTCGTCGCAGCTCATCGCGGGTCCTTCGGCGAGGTTCGCGGTACCCTGCCGGACGTTTCGCTGGACGAGCCCGTGAGCATCGCCGGGAATCGGCGTCCCGACGCCGACGTCGACCACCACGACGTCAGCACCGACGTGTCGCGCGAGGACGTTGATGGCGGCTCCTCCCGCACAGAAGTTGGCGACCATCTGAGCGGTGACTTCCGAGGGCCACGGCGTCACGCCCGCGCGCACCACGCCGTGGTCGCCCGCGAAGACCGCGATCGTCACGGGCTCGGGAATCGGCGGCGGACAGACGCCGGCAATTGCCGCAAGTTGGACGCCAACAGCTTCGAGGAATCCCAGCGAACCTTGCGGCTTGGTCAGGCGGTCCTGGAGGTCACGCGCTGCGAGCGCCGCCGCTGCGTCCGTGGGCGTGATGCGACGTGCGAGATCGATGAAGTGCTGTTCAGTCATGTCAGTTCCTTTTCAGTGTGTCGAGGGCTTCGCTTAAGCGCGCGAGACCAGACTCATTTGGTACCGCGACGCGGGTCACTCCATTGAGACCAAAACTTGTGCAGTCACGCACGACGATGCCTTGTGGCGCGAGCGCCTCTCGTAGGCCAGGCGCGTCAATGAGCAACCAGTTCGCGTCAGAGGGGTGGACGGTGAATCCATGCTCTACGAACATCGCACGCAGCTGTTCACGCAGTACCCGAATGGCCGTAACGCAGTCGGCGAGGTCCAGTGCGTCGAGCAGGTCGGGCAGCGCCGCTGCGGCGAGTCCGTTGAGCGACCACTGGGGCTGTCGGCGCTGGCAGGTCTCAATGATCGGCGGCTCGGCGAGCACGTAGCCAACACGAAGTCCTGGGCACGCCAGCACCTTCGTGAGCGAGCCGACGACGATCGTGTCGTCGCCTCTCGTCCACTGGCCGGTTGCGAGCGCGTAGAACGCCTCATCCCACACGGCTGCCGATTCTTCGGGGAGGGCGAGGAGACCGGACGGGTTGTGTGGATTCGAACGCCAGCGTGGTCCGGTACCGCGTGGGTGCAGCGAGAACTCTGGCTCGACGACCGAACCTCCCGTCACTTCTGCAACGAGTGTGATCGCTTCCGCGCCGCCATTGGTGAGCAACAGTCGGTCAGGATCGACGCTCATCGTTGCAGCGAGAGCGAGGTGCGCTTCCGTTGGGTCGGGATACCTCGCAAGAGCATCAAGGTGTGTGGTAACGACGGGCCGCGGGTCAGGAGCCACTGGATTCAGCGACTGGGAGAGATCAAGGATCGATGTGGGGTCCAGTCCCAGCGCGAGCGCCACGCGCTGCCCATCGCCGCCATGCGAACCAGCTGGTGGCATTCTCATTGCCGGTGCCACCACTGAGCAAGTCCGATCAGCGCGACTGCGATGGCCAGCGACGTGGTGACGTCGCGGCTGAGACGTACTGCTTCTTGGATGTCGGTGACCTTGACCGCACGTCCGCGACCGAGCATCGGACGATCCTCGAAGCGATCGCCGTATCGATTGCGCCCGCCGAGGCGCACACCGAGGGCTCCCGCGAACGCGGCTTCTATGACGCCCGCGTTCGGTGAGGGGTGTGCCGGCGCGTCGGTCGAGACAGCGAGGCGAACGTCGCGGGCCGCTGCGGGTCGCACCAACGCGACCAGCACTGCAGCAATCCGCGCCGGCACCCAGTTCGCGATGTCGTCGAGTCGAGCGCTCGCCCAGCCGTAGCGCTCGTAGCGCTCCGAGTGATGACCCACCATCGCATCCATCGTGTTGGCGGCGCGGTACCCGAGCGCGCCGGGTGCGCCAGCGAACGCGGCCCAGAGTACGGGAGCGACGATCGCATCGACCGTGTTCTCGGCAACCGACTCGACCACGGCTCGAACGATCTGTTCTTCCTCGAGCTCGCTGGGGTCACGTCCCACGAGGTTGGGGAGCAGCGCCCGTGCGCCTTCCACGTCGCCTCGCGATAGCGCCGCTCCGACGTCGTCCGCTGCGCGCCAGAGTGAACGTCCTCCCACGGCAAGCCCCGTCGCCCACGCCGTCGAACGAATCGCGATGCCCGCCGTGACGCCAATCAGTACGCCCGTCAGGGCGTGCAGCACGCCGGGATTACGCGCGTCCGCGTAGTAGCGCCGCTCGAAGGCATCCATGGCTCGTCCGAAATGAACGACGGGATGCCACGCCTTGACCGGCTCGCCGAACAAACGGTCCAGCGCGATGCCCGCGGCGGCGCCCAGCGGCTGCGGCAGTGATGGCGCGCGGGTCATCGCACCGCCAGGGCCAAAAGCCCGATGGTCTCGCCGATGACACCCGCCGCGCCGAGCACGTCGCCGGTGTAGCCGCCCAGCTGACGGCGGGAAAAGAGTGCGACGAGCGCGATGGCAGCGAGCTCGGCGCCGAGCGCGGTCAGTCCACGCCATCCCCGAGCGATCATGACGAGCGCTACCGACAGCGCGACTCCACCTACCACCGATCCTCGGAGCACTCGGTGTTGCCAGACGGATCGCGTGCCGAGGAAGCTGCGAACGAGACCCTCTGGTCGGACGTAGGGCAGCAGTTCGGTGATGGCGACCATCGCGGTGCGTGACGCACACCAGAGTCCCGCGACGCCCAACGGCGTCGGTCGAAGCGTGGCGAACGCGCCGAAGCGAAGGAGCAGCACCGCTCCGACAGCAAGCGCACCGAAGGCGCCGATCGAGGGATCGGACATCGCCGCGAGGCGACGCTCCCGAGTGAGTGGCGCAAGGAGGCCGTCGCCCGCGTCAGCCAAGCCATCGAAGTGCAAGAGGCCGGTGAGGATGAGGTCGACCGCAACGGCAACGGCGCCAGCAAGCAGCGCCACCCAGATCTTGGCGGCGAGCCACCAGAGGCCACCAACAGCACCGCCGATGAGCGCCCCGACGATGGGGAACCACGCGAGGGTCGTGTCGTTGGGCGTCGCCGCGCGGCCAAAGGGCGTCAAAAAGGCGATGGCGCGCTTCATGACTCGAAGCGAGGCAGCAACAGCGCGCGCCCCGCGACAACAAGTACGACGTCGTCGCACTCGCGAGCGACCGCCTGGTTGAGGGTTCCTAACGCATCGCGAAACTCGCGTCCCGCAGCGGTCTCAGGATGCACGGCCAAGCCGACCTCTTCGGAGACCACGATCGTGTCATCGCGCCGCGCACGAATCGCCGCGATGAGCCCGTCGAGGTCACAGCGCATGTCGGGAAGCGCGGCGAGCCACGGACCAAGTGAGTCGACGAGCACCGTGCCGCTGAGCGAAGAAAGAACATCGGCGAGGTCGTCGCCGCATTCGACGGTCGACCAGGTGGGCGGACGGCGCTCGCGGTGCACGGCGACGCGTCGCTCCAGATCTTCGTCACCGTTGAGTCGAACGGTAGCGACGTAGGTCACGGGTCCGGCACTTCGCTGCGCGAGCTGCTCGGCGACCTCCGACTTGCCCGAACGAGCGCCGCCAAGGACGAGCGTCTTCACGCAACCCACGTTCTCGCGCCAGACAGCACGGCTTGATGCGTAGCGCGTGCGACACGAGCGCCCCAGAGTGAGCGCGGTCCGGCGAAACGTTCGTCGTCGCCGCTGAGGGGACAGAACACACTGACCGCATCCGAGGCGGTGCCCGTCGCGGGAACGCCAGCTTCGAAGAGAGCTTGGCTCTTCGCCTCGGTGGCGGTGGTGATCGCGTTGATCAGCGCGCCGTCGCTGAGGCGCACAGGGATGAAGATGACCGTGTTGATCGTGCCAACTCGAGTCGTCGGCCCCACGTCGTCGCTCGCTGCCCAGATGGGGTGCGAGAGTCCCACGGTTGACTCGACGTCGACGCCGTCCACGCTCGCACGCTCGCGACGGCGGACCTTCGCGGCGGTGAGCATGCCGACACCAACTCCGTCTAACGCGAGGGAGCGAGCAAGCTCGCCGATGTGTGCCGTGATGTCGGTGCGGTCATAACTGGAGCTCACCTGCGCGTTGAAGGCCCAGCGTCGCTCGCCGATGCCCCCGCCAACAGCCGCACTCGACGCGCCGAGCATCCTGGTTTCGAACCGGTAGACGAGGACGTCGAGCTCGACGCCACCTTCTCGTCGCGATGCGGGCTCTGCGAACATCAGTACTCGATGCCTTTCTTCGCGCGGATACCCTGCTGATACGCGTGCTTCACCATCTTCATCTCGGTAACCGTGTCGGCGAGCTCCACGATCTCAGGGGGTGCGTTCCTTCCCGTCACGATGACGTTGGTCGTCGACGCGCGGGTTGCGAGCGTTGTGACGACGTCGGCCACGTCGACCCAGCCATAGGAGACGGCGTAGGTGACCTCGTCCAAGATCACCAGGTCATACTCGCCGCTCGCGATTTTCTCCTTGGCTACTTCCCAGGCGTGGCGACCCTTCGCAATCGTCTCGTCGAGGTCGGTCGACTCCCACGTGAAGCCGTCACCCATGGTGTGCCACTCGACGCCTAGGTGCTCGGCGAGCTTTTTCTCGCCAACTTGCCACTTGCCGCTCTTGACGAACTGGATGACGACGACGCGCCAGCCCCTCGCCCAGGCTCGCCCCATGACGCCGAAAGCCGACGAGGACTTACCTTTTCCGTCGCCGGTGTTGACGATGATGATCGAGTCGGCTCGCACGAGCTTCTCGGGCACTGCTGGTGCTTCACGCTGAGGGTCCGGCATGAGGTCCTTTCGGGTGGGTGCGGCGTGGCACCACGATGAGTTCGTTGTCGTCGGTTCGAATGATGCGCACGCTCGTGCCGAAGTGGAAGTCAAGCGAGCTCTCTTTGAGCACCTCCTCGGCGCTTCCCGTCGATACGACGACGCCGCCGGCGAGGAGGACGAGCTCATCAGAGAACTGTGCGGCGAGTGTCAAGTCGTGCATCGCGCTGATCACCGTGAGACCGCGTTCGATGCGAAGCTCGTCGACGAGCTCGAGGGCTTCGACCCTTCGGCCAAGATCGAGCGCGCTCGTTGGTTCATCGAGCAGCAGTACGGGCGCCTCTTGGGCCAGCGCGCGCGCGAGGACGAGGCGCTGAAGCTCTCCCCCTGACATGGTCGAAAGGTGTCGGGTCGCCATCGAGTCAAGCGAGAGTCGTTCCAAGAGCTCGATCGCTCGCTCGCGATCGTGGTGTCCTTCTGCGCCGAAGTAGCCGAGGTGGGGAAGCCGACCCAGCGCCACGTAGTCGACCGCGCGCATCTCTGGCGGAAACTCGGGCTTCTGCGGTACGTAGGCGATCAGCTTTGCAAACTCACGTCGTGACAGCTCTGAGGTCACGTGCTCCTCGACGCGAATCACGCCGTCGAACTCAACGAGGCGAGCCAGTGCCTTCAGCAGCGACGTCTTGCCGGCGCCGTTCGCGCCGATGAGTCCGAGCCAGCTGCCGCGATCGACGTGGTGGCTGACGCCCTTGAGCGCGGTCGCATCCCCGTAGCGCACCACGAGCTCGTCGATCTCGACGATTGACTGGACTGCTTCGACTTCGCGCGCGGACATCGCTAGAGCACACCCTGCTGGGCTCGGCGTGAGCGCAGCACGAAGATGAAAAACGGAGCACCAACGAAGGCCGTGACGACCCCGAGCGGTACCTCGGCAGGCGACTCGATGGTATGGGCCACCAGGTCGGCGAGGATGAGAAACGCGGCGCCGCCAACGATGGAGACGGGCAGCACGACACGGTAGCTCGCGTTCGTCGTGAGGCGTACGAGGTGGGGCACGATGATGCCGACGAAGCCGATGAGTCCACTCACCGAGACCGCTGCGGCGGTGCCGAGCGTCGCGGCGGCAACGACGATGAGTCGAACCCGGCGGGTGTTGACGCCCAGGCTGGCGGCTTCCTCCTCGCCGAGGCGCAACACGTCGAGCAGGCGCCGGTGCATCAACAGCACGACGGCGCTGACGACGACGTAGGGCAGAATGAGCCAGACATCGGACCAGGTCGCCGCGGCGAGACTCCCGAGGATCCACGAGTACACCGACTGGAGATCCGGGGCGTGCTGTTGCAGGAGTGCGGTCTGTGCCGCCGTGAAGAGCGCGGCGACCGCGACGCCGGCGAGCACGACTGAGGCGCCCGATGAGCGGCCCCCGAACCGAGCGCCCACCAGGTAGGTCAATGTCACGGCGGCCGCGCCTCCGACGAATGCGGCAGCCGGCAGCCATGAGGTCGATCCGGAGCTCGCGACGATGACCACCGTCGCGCCGAGTCCCGCGCCCGCGGCGACGCCCAAGAGATATGGGTCAGCGAGCGCGTTACGAAACACTCCTTGATACGAGGCGCCGCCGGCAGCCAGCATCGCGCCGACGATGCCAGCGAGGATGACGCGGGGCAGTCGAATGTCCCACACGATTGCCTGGTCGATCGCTGACGCCGAAGAGTGATAGTGAACGAAGGGTACGTGCGATAGGAGCACCCCGGCGACGGTGCCGATCGAGAGATCCGCAGGGCCGATGGCGGCCGACACGAGGATCACAACCACCAAGCCGATACCCGTGATGAGCAGCGGTAACCGTGGCGAGATCGGTGACGTCGCGAGACGAGCTCTCACGCGGGTGGCCGTGCTCACGTCGTTGTCGACACTGTCTTGCCCTCGAGGGCATCGGCGGCGTCTTGAAGCAAGATCGTGATGCGTGGCCCCCAACGAGAGGCAACGTCGTCGTTGAGCGGTACGATCCGGTGATCCTTCACGGCGGACAAGGTCGACCAGCCGGGTCGCGTGGCCACGTTCGCAGGCGACGCCTTACAGCAGATCGTGTCGGCGAGGAAGATGTAGGTCGGGTTCGCCTTCAAGATGAACTCGGCGTTCAGTTGCGGATAGCCGCCACTCGATGCGACACCCTTCGCGCTGTCGGCGATCGACGTGAGGCCGAGCAGGCTGAACAGCTGGCCGACGAAGGTCGACGAGGTGACGGAGTAGAAGTCCGGCTCGAGTTCGTAGTAGTAGGTCGTTCCCTTCCTCGCGTGCGGCGTCGTCGCGACGATGTGGGCGATCTTCGCTTTAATCGACGCGACTTCCGCCTTCGCTTGTGCGACGTGTCCGGTCGCCTCGCCCAGCGGCCCGTACTGGGCGTAGGCCTGTGCCAAGTTCGCCGCGGCGGGCTCGTAGAGCACTGGAATCTTGAGATCGGCCATCTGGGTGTTGAAGCCCGCGCTGTCCGTCGCCACGATCACGAGGTCAGGGTTGTACTTCGCGATAGCTTCAACGTTTGGGTCGTAACCGCTCAGTGTTGTCTTCGGCGCGTTGGGCGGGTAGTCCGAGTAGCTGTCGACGGCTTTCACCTGAGGACCCGCACCGATGGCGTAGAGCATCTCGGTAGAGGTAGGACAGAGCGACACGATGGCGTCGGGTCGACTCGTGAAGGTGAAGGTGCCGTCGGCGAACTTAAGGGTCACCGGAAAGTTGGCAGACTTCGTGGATGCGCCACTCGCGATGGGAATCGCGAGTGGACTGAGGGTGAGCAGCAGGGCGATCAGGCCCTTGCCGAATAGACGCATAGTTAATCTCCGTTAGCTAGGCGGTGGGTGAACCTTCCGCCCGCTCCCTCGGAGTGGTACGAATCGCTCCTCCACCGGGAACTGATTACGTCGACGCAGGGAAGGCGACCGGACTCGTCCTCCAAAGAGGCATTACCGTTGCGGGACAGCGCCGGGATTTCACCGGACTTCGCTACACACTTCGTCACTTCGACGTGGAGTCGAAGTGACCTGAGCATACCTATGAATTACGGTCGTTGCGAGGGTTATGGTCATGACCGTCGATCGCTGTCGTTACGATGCCTGCCGTGAGCCTCGATCGCCTTGTCCCGTTCGCGGGCGTGTTCAATTTTCGCGATCTTGGCGGCTACCGGACGCTTGACGGACGAACGACGAGATGGGGACGGCTTTTCCGTTCGGACGCGCTGCACGACCTCACCGATGACGACCTCGCGCTCTTTCGTCGCCTTGGCGTATCGTCGATCGTCGACCTGAGGAGCTCGGCCGAGGTCGCTCGCACCGGTCGCGGGCTCCTTGATCTCGAGTCCCTTCGCTTCGTGAATGCTCCCGTGCTCACCGACGCCGAAGCTGAAGAGCCGCGTGAAGAGTCAACCCTTGACGCGTCCTACCTGACGAGACGCTATCTGCAGTATCTCGAGGTGGGCGGGCCGGCATTTGTCGCCGCCATTTCGGAGATGACCGTGGCGGAGAACTACCCCCTGGTCTTCAACTGCTTTTTGGGCAAAGACCGCACCGGCGTCCTCGCCGCCCTGGTCCTGAGCTGTCTTGGGGTGGAACGCGAGGCCATCGTGAGGGACTATGCCGTCACCGACGAACGGGTTCAGATGATCGTGGACAAGCTCCGTCGCGACCCTCTCGTGCGAGAAGCGCTCGACCAGACCCATCCGGCGCTGCTCGCCGCCCACGAAGCAACGATGTCGGGCTTTCTCTCGGAGGTCGATCGCCGCTTCGGCGGGGCACGAGCGTGGGTGGAGGCGGCGGGCGTCGCTCCAGATCGCCTGGAGCGTCTCGCAGAGCTCGTGCTCGAGTGATTCATCCGCTTCGACCTCGATAAAGTTCGCCTTCGGCGTCGATGGAGCGTTGTTTTCGGTCTCCCATTAGGCTGGTGGCTGCGCTGTTGTCCCCCCTCGCACGAACCCCGTACTGAAGAAAGCCCCAGTTTTTTTGCGTTTTTCGGATTTTCCGGTAGAATGGAAAGCCGACCTCGGGGCAGTACTCCGAGGTCTATCTGCGAGGGAGTTTGCTCCCGCGCGCCCCGTAGTGAAGAAACAAGGAGAAAGAACCTGAGTAAGCCAAAGGAAGACGCGTTCACCGTCGAGGGGACCGTCGTCGAGCCTTTACCTAACGCCATGTTTCGCGTGGAGCTGGAGAACGGCTACACCGTTCTCGCTCACAGCTCGGGGAAGATGCGCATGCACCGCATCCGCATTCTTCCCGGCGACAAGGTCCAAGTAGAGATCACGCCCTACGACATGACTCGCGGACGCATCACCTACCGCTACCGATAACTCACGTTCTTCAAGTTCGAGAAAGTAACTCAATGAAAGTTCGCGCAAGCGTCAAACCCATCTGTGAAAAGTGCAAGGTCATTCGCCGCGCTGGGGTTGTTCGCGTGATCTGTGAAGCAAACCCGCGCCACAAGCAGCGCCAGGGTTAGGAGAGACGATGGCTCGTATTGCTGGTGTCGACATTCCGCGTGAGAAGCGCGTAGTGATTGCCCTGACCTATATCTTTGGCGTCGGTCCGACCAAGGCCCAACAGATCTGCGCCGCGACGGGGATCGATGAGTCCACGCGCGTGAAGGACCTCACGGAGTCCGAAGTCAACGCGCTACGTACCTACATCGACCAGAACGTCACTGTCGAAGGTGACCTGCGTCGCGATGTCGCTCAAGACATCAAGCGCAAAATGGAGATCAACTCGCTCCAGGGCATCCGCCACCGCAAGGGTCTGCCCGTGCGTGGTCAGCGCACCCGCACCAACGCCCGCACCCGCAAGGGACCCAAGCGCACCGTCGCCGGTAAGAAGAAGGTAACGAAGTAATGGCCAAGCCCACGGCGGTTCGCAAGACCCGCAAGAAGGAACGCAAGAACGTCGCCTTTGGTGTCGCTCACATCAAGAGCTCGTTCAACAACACGATCGTCTCGATCACCGACCCCGAGGGCAACGTGCTCTCATGGGCGTCGTCGGGCCAGGTTGGCTTCAAGGGTTCGCGCAAGTCGACTCCCTACGCCGCCCAGCTCGCCGCCGAGAAGTGCGCGCGTGCCGCGATGGAGCACGGGGTGAAGAAGGTTGACGTGTTGGTTCGTGGTCCTGGCTCGGGTCGAGAGACCGCGATTCGTTCGATCGCTGCTGCCGGCATCGAAGTCGTCGCCATCAAAGACGTGACGCCGCTGCCGCACAACGGCTGTCGCCCCAAAAAGCGACGTCGGGGTTAATCGGTCATGGCTCGTTACACAGGACCCGTTTGTCGCCTCTGTCGCCGTGAGCGCACGAAGCTCTATCTCAAGGGCGAGCGCTGCTTCAGCTTGAAGTGCCCCGTGGCTGAGAACTCGGATCGTCGCGTGCGCGCGTTCCCGCCCGGCATGCACGGTCGTGACCGTCAGCGCCAGGGCTCGGAGTACTTGAACCAGCTGCGCGAGAAGCAGAAGGCCCGTCGCATCTATGGCGTGCTCGAAAAGCAGTTCCGCAATCTCTACGAAGAGGCGAACCGACGCCCCGGCATCACCGGCGTCAACCTCTTGCAGTTCCTAGAGACCCGTCTCGACAACGTGGCGTACCGCGCGGGGTGGGGCGCTTCGCGCGCCCAGGCTCGCCAGCTCGTTCGCCACGGCCACGTGAGCGTGAACGGCAAGCGTGTCGACATCCCCTCGTACCGCGTGCGCCCCGGTGAAGTCGTGACGTTGAAGACCGTCACTCGCGAGAACTTCAACGTCAAGCGCAACCTCGACGTGCTCGACCGCAACGTGCCGGGCTGGCTCGAGGTCGGCGAGAACGGCTTCAGCGTGACGATGCGCGTCGTTCCCCAGCGCGAGCAGATCGACGAGTCGATCCAAGAGCAACTCATCGTCGAGCTGTACTCGAAGTAATCGTTTTTCTTACATACCCCTAGGAGTTCCCATGTTGATCATCCAACGACCCACTATCGAAGCCCTCGGTGACGAGGTCAACAACCGCCAGTCCTTTGGCATCGGCCCGCTCGACCCCGGATTCGGCCACACCCTCGGCAACTCGCTGCGCCGGACGCTGCTCTCGTCGATTCCCGGCGCCGCCGCGACGCGCGTCAAGTTCGACGCCGTGCTCCACGAGTTCGGTGTGATCGAGGGCGTGAAGGAAGACGTCCAAGACATCACGCTCAACTTGAAGGACCTTCTGTTGCGCGTGCACTCCGACGAGCCCGTCACGCTGCGCCTCGACAAGCGCGGAGAAGGCCCGGCGCTCGCGTCGGACCTCTCCACCACGGCCGACGTCGAGATCTTGAACGGCGACCTGCACCTCGCGTATCTGACGAACCCGCGCGCGGCGCTCACCTTCGAGCTCACCGTTGAGCGCGGCAAGGGCTACGTCGGTGCCGAGGGCAACAAGGGTGCTTCGACCATCGGTGTCATCCCGCTCGACGCGATCTTCTCGCCCGTGCGTCGGGTGAGCTTCGAGATCGAGCCCGTGCGCGTCGAGCAGAGCAAGGACTTCGACCGTCTGGTCATCGACATCGAGACCGACGGTTCCATCTCGCCGCGCGAGGCGCTCGCCTCGGCTGGCAAGACGCTCGGCTCACTCGTCGACCTCATCGCGAGCTTTGACGAGGAGGCGCCGTCCCTCGAGCTCGGTGACGTGGGCTCTGCCCAGGCCGCCGCAAGCGAGCTGGACATCCGCATCGAAGAGCTCGGCCTCACCGAGCGCTCGCGCAACTGCCTCAAGCGCGCCGGCATCAACACGATCGCTCAGCTCGTGAACGCCACGGAGCGCGACCTCACCTCGATCACCAACTTCGGCGCGACGTCGCTGAAGGACGTGAACGACCGACTCGAAGAGCGCGGCCTGTCGCTGCGAGCAGAGGACTAACATGCGCGGCACTCCCACGAAGGGCAAGCGCTTCGGTGGCGACTCGGCGCATCAGAAGGCGATGATGGGCAACCTCGTCGCCTCGTTGATCGCGGCCGAGTCGATGGTCACGACTGAAGCCAAGGCGAAGGCCCTGCGACCCATCGTCGAGAAGGTCGTCACGGCGGCAAAGAACTCGCCCGAGGGTTCCGTCCACGCGCAGCGCCGCGTGGTGGCGCTCATTCGCGACAAGGACATGACCCACAAGCTCTTTGCCGAGATCGCTCCGCGCTACAGCGACCGTCCCGGTGGCTACACGCGCATCTTGAAGCTCGGGCCGCGTCAGGGCGATAACGCCCCGATGGCGCGTATTGAGTTCGTCTGATCAAGTAGGCGCCACGCAACGCTGGCGCCTGGACCTGGCCTATGACGGTCAGGCGTTCAATGGATTCGCCTTTCAGCCCCACCGCGACACCGTGGTGGGGCTGTTGCGTTCGACGCTCGCACGGACGCTGCGCCTCGACCACGAGCCCGTCATCGTTGGCGCGGGACGCACTGACGCGGGCGTGCACGCCTATCACCAGGTCGTCCACGTCGACCTCCCGCGCGCTGCGAAGGTGCGCAGCCTCGACGCGGACCGCCTGCGCGACTCCCTCAACAAGCAGCTGCGCGGGCGCGTGCAGATCCTTTCGATCGATGCCGTCGCTGACGAATTCCACGCGAGGTTCTCTGCTACGTGGCGCGAGTACCGCTACCTCGTCCTCGAACAGAACGCCCCCGGGCTCGATTCGACGAACGCGTGGGCCTGGTCCATTGCCATACCGCTCGATCTCGCCGCGATGAACCGCGTTGCGTCGCGCCTCGTCGGCACGCACGACTTCCGCGCGTTCTGTCGGCGTCCGGCCAACGGGGTGGCGGGCGAGCCGCTCCTTCGACGGGTCATCGCTGCGAACTGGGAGCGGCTTGACGACCTCTGGTCCATGAGCCCGCGCGAGGCACCCGCGTTGCGACTCACCATTCGCGCCCAATCGTTCTGCCACAACATGGTTCGCTGTCTCGTCTCCGCCATGGTCGCCGTCGGTGCGGGCACACTCGACGAAGGCGAGATCGACCGGCGACTCGCCAGCGGCGATCGGCACCAGCTGCCGCAGCCCGCACCTGCAGGCGGTCTCGCGTTGGTGGGGGTCGGCTACGACGAGCTGTCGTAGCTCGGGGCCGTAAGGGAGTCCCGTCGGTACACTGTCGCCATGTCTGACGCACCCCCCTCCGGCATTGACCCCAACGACCTGAGCCCAGAGATTCGTCCCCAAGACGACCTCTTTCGTCATGTCAACGAACGCTGGATCGACCGCACGCCGATCCCACCCGACAAGGCGAGCTACGGCACCTTCATGAGGCTCTTCGAAGACTCCGAGCGAGCGGTTCGCGGGATTGTCGAAGAAGCGAAGTCCGCGCCGGAAGGCAGCGAAGCGCGCAAGTTTGGCGATCTCTACGAGAGCTTCATGAACGAAGCGCGCGTTGAAGAGCTCGGCGCCGCGCCGCTTCGCGGCGACCTCGCACTCATCGACGCGGTGACGTCGATTCCTGAGCTCATCGCCACGGTGGGCACGCTCCAGCGCGGCGGCCTGTCGGGCTTTGTCGACGTCTTCGTCGAAAACGATCCGGGCAACCCCGAGAGGTACTTGGTCTTCTTCGAGCAAGGCGGCATCTCGCTGCCCGACGAGAGCTACTTTCGCGAGGAGCACTTCGCCTCGGTGCGTGCGGCCTTCATGGTGCACATTCGCAAGATGCTCGAGCTGGCGGGCATCGACGACGCAGCAGCGCGCGCCGCACGCGTGTTCGAGCTCGAGACCGAGATCGCGAAGCGTCACTGGGACAACGTCGCGTCGCGCGACCGCGTAAAGACGTACAACCTCTTGAGCTTCCAGAGCGCGACCGAGCTGTTCGCCGTGCCCCAAGGACCCGGACCGTCCGTGAGCCTCGAGCAGTGGGCAAGCGCCTTCGGCGGGCCCGACGGGGCGCTCAATGAGGTGGTCGTGCGCCAACCGAGCTTTCTGCACGAGCTCGCCGAACTCTTCGGAGAGGATCGTCTCGAGTCGTGGAAGGACTGGCTGCGCTGGCAGGTCGTGCACGGCTACTCGCCCTATCTCTCAAAGGCGTTCGTCGACGAGCAGTTCGACTTCTATGGCCGCACGCTCACCGGAGCACCGGAGCTGCGCGAGCGCTGGAAGCGCGCCTTGTCACTCGTCGAAGGCGCCCTCGGCGAAGCGGTTGGAAAGATCTACGTCGAGCGATACTTTCCTCCGAGCGCGAAGCAGTCGATGGACGTGCTCGTGGCGAACCTCGTCGAGGCGTATCGGGCGAGCATCACGACGCTGGAGTGGATGAGTCCTGTGACCCGGGAGCGAGCGCTCGAGAAGCTCGAGGCGTTCACGCCGAAGATCGGCTACCCGGCCAAGTGGCGCGACTACTCGGCGCTGTCGATCGATCCGAGCGACCTCATCGCGAACGTGCGAGCCGCGAGCGACTTCGAGTTCAACCGGCAGCTCGCCAAGATCGGCTCGCCGATCGACCGCGATGAGTGGTTCATGACACCACAAACCGTGAACGCGTACTACAACCCCGGTTTCAACGAGATCGTGTTTCCTGCGGCGATCTTGCAGCTTCCCTTCTTCAGCGCAGAGAGAGATGACGCAGCGAACTACGGCGCGATCGGCGCGGTCATCGGACACGAGATCGGGCACGGTTTCGACGACCAGGGATCGAAGTTCGACGGCACGGGGCGCCTCACCGACTGGTGGGAGGAGATCGACCGCGAGGCCTTCGATGCGAGAACTCGCTCGCTGATCGATCAGTACAACGAACTCGCGCCCGCCCAGACGCCCGACCAGCACGTAAATGGAGCACTCACGATCGGTGAGAACATCGGCGACCTCGGTGGCCTTGGCATCGCCTGGAAGGCGTACCTGCTCTCACTCAATGGCGCGACGCCACCGGTGATCGACGGCCTGAGCGGCGCCGAGCGATTCTTTCTCTCGTGGGCTCAGGCCTGGCAGAACAAAGCGCGGACCGAAGAGATCGAACGACGTCTCGCCATCGACCCCCACTCGCCGCCCGAGTTTCGCTGCAACCAGATCGTGCGCAACATCGATGAGTTCTACGACGCGTTCGGCGTTCAGTCGGGTGACGCGCTATGGCTCGATCCGTCGGAGCGAGTGACGATTTGGTAGTTACCGACGTGACGGAGAGGCAGCTCCTCGTCAGCTTTCTCGATACCCAACGCGAGCATGTCCTGGGCACCTCAGCGGGTGGTTCGTCTCTCCCGACGAGACCGCCTGACGATCTAGGGCGTGCGGCTACGCTGGGGAGGCCCTAAACGGCCGAACTCCAGGGCAGACTTGCCCCAGGAGGCCCCGGTTTCGTAAGATGGAGAGTCCCCTGTGAGCCATTGGGGCTGATCCGAAGATCGCTAAGGAAGAACTGTGAAGACGTATTCGCCAAAGGTCGCCGAGCTGACGCGGGAATGGCAGGTCATTGACGCTGAGGGTCTCGTCCTCGGGCGGGTCGCCACGGCCGCCGCCTCGCTGCTGCGCGGCAAGCACCGCACGTACTTCGCGCCCCACGCCGACACCGGCGACTTCGTGATCATCGTGAACGCCGACAAGGTCGTCGTCACCGCCAACAAGCTCGCCCAGAACTTCCGCTACCACCACTCGGGGTATCCGGGTGGTCTGCGTTCGACCTCATGGCAGAAGCTCATGGACGCCAATCCAGTGAAGCTCGTGACCGAGGCTGTGCGCGGCATGGTCCCCAAGACTCGTCTCGGTCGCGCGCAGATGGACAAGCTGTTCGTCTACGCCGGGCCTGAGCACCCGCACGCGGCCCAGCAGCCCAAGAGTTTTGACACCTCGGCGATCCGCCGCGGTTAAGGAGCAACGTTGACGACACCTCTCACTCAGACCACCGGTCGACGCAAAGAAGCCGTCGCGCGTGTGCGGTTGCGTCCGGGCACCGGCACGATCACGATCAACTCGCGCGCCTTTGACAACTACTTCACCTCGGCCACGCACCGTCAGATGGTGATGGAGCCGCTGCGTCTCATCGACGCGCAGCAGACTTACGACATCGACGCGACCATTGAAGGCGGTGGCGTTGCCGGTCAGGCGGGCGCGCTTCGCCTCGGCATCTCCCGTTCGCTCCTAGAGATCGACGAGGGCGTTCGCCCGGCCCTGAAGAAGGCGGGACTGCTCACACGCGACTCGCGCAAGAAGGAGACCAAGAAGTACGGCCTCAAGAAGGCGCGCAAGGCTCCTCAGTACTCCAAGCGTTAATGGCCATGACCGTGCGATTTGGCACGGACGGGATTCGGGGCCGCGCGAGCGACGAGATTACCGTCGACCTGGCGTACCGGCTGGGACGCGCGGTGGCGACGGTCTTTTCAGTGCCGATCTACGTCGGGTACGACACGCGCGAAAGCTCGCCCACCCTTGCGGCCGCGGTGCTCGCGGGACTTCGCGATGGCGGAGCGAACGGTGTCAATCTCGGTTACTTCACGACGCCAGGGGTTGCCGTCATCGCTCAACAGCGCGGCGGTGCGGGCATCGTCGTGTCGGCGTCGCATAATCCGTACTACGACAATGGGCTGAAGGTGCTCGGCGTCGGGGGCGCGAAGCTCGATCTCGCGACCGAGGCCGCGGTAGAGAGTGCGCTCGAGACAGTCGATGGACCGAGCGACGAGGACTTTGAGGTCGTCGAGATCGACGTCTCGGCGGAACACGAGTACGTAAAGCACCTTCGCGAGCTCGCGCCCGCCGACCTGTCGAGCTTGCGCATCGTTGTCGACTGTGCCCACGGTGCCGCGTCGCACGTCGCCAACGAGCTGTTCGCCTCCACAGGAGCGGACGTGACGGTCATTCACGACCAGCCCGATGGCCGCAACATCAACGAAGACGCGGGCTCGACGCACGTGGCTCGGCTCACCGAGGCAGTTCGCGAGCTCGGCGCCGACCTCGGGCTCGCCGTCGACGGCGACGCCGACCGCTTGATCGCGGTCGACAGCGAGGGAACCGTGCGCGACGGAGATGACCTCATGGTGCTCTTCGCGCTCGATCGCGCAGCACGAGGCGTCCTCGGCGGTGGCATCGCGGTCACATCCATGAGCAACCTCGGCCTCAACCGCGCGCTGAGCGCGGCGGGTGTCGAGATCGAAGAGACTGACGTCGGCGACCGGAACGTCCTCATCGCGCTCGAAGAGCGCTCGTGGATCTTGGGCGGTGAGCAGTCGGGGCACGTGATCTTTCGCGACCTCGCGCCCACCGGTGACGGCCTGCTCACGGGTCTCTTGCTAGCTGAGCTCATCCTGCGCCGCGGTCCTCTGGCTGATCTCGCGGGCGCCGCATGGCGCCGCGTTCCCCAGGAGCTCTTTTCCGTCTCTCGCGAACACTTCAGCGAACCCGTCGTGCAAGAGCTCTTCGACGAGCTGCTTGCTCAATATGGCGTCGCTCGCGAGGACGTTCGCCTGCTCGTTCGACCCTCGGGCACCGAACCGGTCGTGCGCGTGATGATCGAGGCCCTCAACGCAGAGTTCGTCGGGGCCTTCTGCGCGCGGCTCACCTCTCTCTACGGACGGCGCTGACCCGAGAGGCCCGAAAATCACGGGAGTAGGCTGGATTTATGTGCGGCATCATCGGGGTCGTGGGCTCCAACGACACGCTCGACACGCTGCTGGAGGGCCTCGCGCGGCTGGAGTACCGCGGCTACGACTCGGCCGGCATCGCACTCGTCCGCCCGGGTGAGACCTGGCGAGCCCGCGCCGCCGTCGGCACCGAGTCCGTTCGAGCGTTGACCCTCGAGTGCGAGCACGCCCCGCGGGGCTTTCACTCAGGTATCGGCCACACGCGCTGGGCGACCCACGGTGCGCCCGAGGCGATGAACGCCCACCCTCACCTGGACTGCTCCGGCAACGTCGCCATCATCCACAACGGCATCATCGAAAACCACACCGAGCTCCAAGAGGAGCTCGAACAGCGCGGCCACCTCTTTAGCTCGGTTACCGACTCCGAGGTGCTGGCCCATCTGATCGAGGAGTCGCGCGCCGAGGGCCTCGAGCTCCTCGAGGCCGTTCGCCAAAGCCTCCTTGTCGTGCGCGGCGCCTTCGCGATGGCGGCCATGGACGCCACGGAGCCGGACGTGATCGTCGCCGCGCGGCGCATCTCGCCGCTCATTCTTGGCACGGCTGCCGGGGTCACGTACCTGGCGAGCGACATTCCCGCGATCCTCGACCGTGCGAACGCCTTCTATGCGGTAGACGACGACGAGATCGTCCGCCTCTCACCATCGGGCTTTCGCGCGATCGATCTTGAGGGGGTGCCGGTTCACCTGCATCAGCTGACGATCGACTGGGACTTGGAGACCGCCGAGAAGGGCGGTCACGAGGATTTCATGTCCAAGGAGATCAACGAGCAGCCCGAGGCGTTGCGCGCCACGCTGCTCGATCGCCGACGACGAGACGGGACGCTCACGTTTGACGAGATGCGCATCCCCGATGAGGAGCTGCGCGAGGTGAACCGCGTGGTCATTGTCGCGGCGGGTACCTCCAACCACGCGGGTCAGGTGGCCAAGTACGCGATCGAGCGCTGGGCGCGCCTGAGCGTCGAGGTCGATATCTCCAGTGAGTATCGTTACCGCGACCCGATCGTCGAAGTGGGCACGGTGGTGATCGGCGTCTCCCAGAGCGGCGAAACGATCGACACGATCCAGGCCATCCGTGAGGCGAAGCGCCGCGGCGCACGCGTCATCGGTGTCACGAACATCGTGGGTTCGTCGCTGGCGCGAGAGTCCGACGCAGTCATCTACACGCGCGCCGGGCTCGAGGTGTCGGTCGCTTCGACCAAGGCGTTCGTCGCGCAGGTGGCCGCGCTCGAAGTCCTCGCGCTGCGTCTTGCGCAGCTGCGAAACACCGTCGCCGCCGACGACATCGACGCGCTCTTCAAGGGCATCAACGCCGTCGCGAGCCAGGTCGCCACGGCGCTTGAACGTCGCGCCAGCGTCGAAGATGTCGCCAAGCAGCTCATCGGTGCGCGAGACTTCTTCTTCATCGGACGCCACGTCGGGTTCCCCACGTCGCTCGAAGGTGCGCTCAAGCTGAAAGAGCTGAGCTACCTACACGCCGAGGGCTACCCGGCCGGAGAGCTGAAGCACGGACCGCTCGCGCTGATCGAGCCGGGCGTCGTAGTGGTGGCCGTGGTGACCGACCCGGCGATGCACGAGAAGATGCTCTCCAATCTCTCGGAGGTGAAGGCTCGTGGCGCGACGGTCGTTGCCGTCGCGACCGACGACGACGAGTACATCGACGCGATTGCTGACTATGTTCTCCGCGTGCCCGCAACCGAGCCGCTCTTCACACCCATGGTCGACGTCGTGCCGCTGCAGCTGTTCGCTTACTCCATGGCGCGCGGGCTCGGGCGAAACGTCGATCGCCCGCGCAACCTCGCCAAGACGGTGACAGTCGAGTAGTGGGGACCGTCGGCGTGGGGATCGATGTTGTTGATGTCGCGCGATTTCGGCTCGCGCTCGAGCGGCATCCGCGCATTGTCGATCGGCTCTTCACGGAGGAGGAGCGACGCGACGCGCGTGCTCGGCCCGAGCGCCTCGCCGCCCGCTTTGCCGCCAAAGAGGCAGTGATGAAGACCTTTCGCGTCGGGGTGGGTTCGGCTCCTTGGCGTTCGATCGAGGTGACCCTCGACGACGCTGGAGCGCCGAGCGTCCTGTTGCACGCGCCGGCCCGCCAGCTCGCGAAGTCGCTCGGCGTCACGTCGCTGCATCTTTCGATGACCCATACCGATCAGACTGCTGCCGCGTTCGTCGTCGGTTCGTCGGACGACGAGTCCCGTGCCCGTTGAGGGCGTGCGCCGTCCGGCCTGGGCGGAGATATCGGCGTCGGCCATCGCCCACAACGTCCGAGCGATCAAGCGCGTCATCGGCGAGACGGCGCTGTGCGCCGTCGTCAAGGCCAATGCCTATGGCCACGGCGCGCCGCTCGTGGCTAAAGCAGCAGTCGACGCGGGAGCGGACTATCTCGCGGTCGCGATCGTTGACGAGGGCATCGAGCTTCGCGAGCACGACATCACGACACCGATTCTCGTACTCGCCGAGGTTCCTGCCGCCACGATCCCCGACGCGTTCGCGCATGACCTGGCGCTGACGATAGGTTCACCGGCTGGCGCGCGCGACGCCGTCGCTATGGCTGAGCAGTTCGGTGGGTCTCACCGCGTGCACGTGAAGGTCGACACTGGCATGCACCGCATGGGGGCCATGCCCGACGACATCGA
Organism: uncultured Acidimicrobiaceae bacterium; assembly: GCA_963732125.1. Taxonomy (GTDB): domain Bacteria; phylum Actinomycetota; class Acidimicrobiia; order Acidimicrobiales; family RAAP-2; genus RAAP-2. The sequence continues at coordinate 61,197 of CAVSXX010000001.1, forward strand.
CGAGGTCTTTGACGTGCTGACGAGTTCGCGCGCGATCGATGTCGAAGGTCTCTTTACCCACTTCAGCATCGCTGATGGCCCGAGCGAGGACGAACGCGCCTTCACCCGCACACAGATCGATCGCTTCAGCGACGTCGTGGACCGACTCGAGGCGCGCGGGGTGCGGCCGCGTGTGCTGCACGCCTCCAACACGGCCGGCACGCTCGGGCACCCTGACGCACGATTCAACATGGTGCGCGCGGGCATCGCGCTCTATGGCTATCTCCCCAGAGGATGGCTCGTGTCGACGCTCGACGAGCACCACGTGCACTTGGAGCCAGCACTCGCGTTGCGCGCTCGGGTCGTCGCGGTGCGCAGGGTCGCCGCTGACGCGCGACCGAGCTACGGTCGCCTTCGTGGGGCCGAGCGTGAGACGACCGTCGTGACGGTGCCCTTCGGCTACGCCGACGGCTATCCCCGCCGGCTCTTTGACGCGGGGGCCGAGGTACTCGTCAATGGACGTCGCTACCCGCTCGCGGGCGGCGTCACCATGGACCAGCTGGTGGTGGACGTGGGCGATGACGAGGTGAAGATGGGTGACGAGGTCGTGCTCCTCGGTCGCCAGGGTCACGAGTCGATTACCGCTGACGACCTGGCCGAGTGGGGCGGCACGGTCTCGTGGGAAATCCTCGCATGCCTCGGCGCACGGGTGCCACGAGTCCTCGTCGACTGATGGTCGACTTCGAAGAGATGGCGACCTGCGAGCGGTGCGCCCTCGCGGCAACGCGTCAACGCGTCGTGATCGGTTCGGGGCCGCTTGACGCGCCCCTCATGATCATCGGAGAGGCGCCGGGACGGACGGAGGACGAAGGTGGGGCGCCCTTCATCGGCCCGAGCGGAAAGCTCTTTTTCACGCTGCTCGCTGAGGAGACGGGACTCGTGCGCGAGTCGTGTTACGTGACCAACGTCGTCAAGTGTCGACCCCCGGCCAATCGCACCCCGACGCCGCACGAGATCGAGACCTGTCGGCCATGGCTGGTGGAACAGCTGGACCGCGTCGCGCCGAAGTTCATCTTGACCCTCGGCAATACCGCCGGTCGGGCGATCTTCGGCTACGAGACCGGCATCGGTCGGGTGCACGGTCACGTCTATCGTTCGGGCGCCATCCGCGGCATCCCGACCTATCATCCCGCGGCGGCGCTGCGCGGCGGGCCGAGCGTCGTTGAGGTGATGCGCGAGGACCTCCGCGTCCTTCGCCGATTGATGGAGGCTTCGTGAGCTGGCGTCGCTACTGCGCGACCGCTGAGGATACGAAGGTCGCCGGCGAAGAGTTCGCGTACGTCGTGCGGCCTGGTGACATCGTGCTCCTCACCGGTCAGCTCGGCGCGGGCAAGACCACGTTTGTCCAGGGCGTCGCACGAGGGCTCGGAGTGCGCGATCGAGTGACCAGTCCTACCTTCACGATGGTCCGCGAGCACGCCTGCGACAACGATCTCGGCGTTGAGACCCTGCACCACGCCGACGTCTACCGGATCGGCTCCATCGGCGAGGTGCAGGATCTTGCCTTGGGCGAGCTGGTGGAGGAGTCGGCCGTCGCGCTCGTCGAGTGGGGCGACATCGCGTCGTCGGTCTTTGGCCGTGACGTGCTCCTTGTCGCCTTTCTCCTCGATGACGGCGAGGGGCGCACGCTCGAGGTCTCAGGCGCGCTCAGCGAAGGGCGCGAGACCGCGCTCGACGCATGGGCGGATCAGTGAACATCCTCGCCATTGAAACGGCGACCACGGCGGCGGCCATCGGTCTCGCCACGTCGACGGGCGAGCGACTCGAGGTCGTCGTGGACGACAATCGGCACCACACCGAGTCACTCGTGCCGGGAATCCGCGACCTGTTGGCGCACGCCGGCGTCGGTGCGAAGGACATCGATCGCGTTGTCGTCGACCGCGGACCGGGTCTCTACACCGGGCTGCGCGTGGGTATCGCGACGGCCGTCGGCTTCGCGCTGGCGGCGAACTGCGACCTGGTCGGCGTGACGTCGCTGGAGGTGCTCGCCGCTGGTGCGCACCGCGCCGGCTTTCGCGGGACGCTGCTCGTCGCCGTCGATGGACGGCGTGGCGAAGTCTTTGCCCAGTCGTTCGAGCTCACCGACACCGTCACGCCGACGAGTGATCCCGAGGTCGCTCGACCGGTTGACGTCGTCAGTCAGTGGGAGTCTCGTGGTGAGGTGACACTGACCGGCGATGGCGCGACTCGCCACGCCAGCGAGTTCGCCGCACTTGCGAACGCCAACGTCTTCGATCAGCAGGTGCCGCCGCCGCTCGAGGCGCTTGCACTCGGCGCAACGCGCGAGCCAGAGGACTCGATCACTCCGCTGTATCTGCGTGAACCCGACGCCGTAGCCAACTTCTCGACGCGCGAACGCTCCTCGTGAGCGAGTGGACCATACGTCTGGCCGAGCGTCGCGACGTGCCCGACCTGCTCGTCATCGAACAGGCGCAGTTTCCTGAGCCGTGGAGTCGCGCGATGCTCCTTGACGAGATCACGAACACCGAGACACGTCGCTACTCGGTGGCTGTCGAAGGCAATCGCATTGTGGGCTATCTGGGGGTGATGTTCGTCCTCGACGAGCTGCACATCAACACGCTCGGCACGTTGCCCGGTGAGGAAGGCCGCGGCATTGCGTCCTCACTGATCAACGACGCATGGGACGTCGCACGAGGCCGAGGAATTCGCCGTGCGACTCTTGAGGTTGCAGTGTCCAACACTCGAGCACAGTCTCTGTACTTTCGATTCGGCTTCTCGCCGGTGGGCGTGCGCAAGAACTACTACGAGAAAACCCGAGAAGACGCGCTCATCCTCTGGGCCGACCTGGACGCTGGAGAGAGCGCCATCTCCTGATCTCGTTGGAGCGTCTCGGCGCGGAGATTCGCCAATATATATAGGAAAACACAGACGTAAATGCACTTTATTTTCGTATGTGCGGCCTACAGTCGAATGGTCTCTCGAAAGGTCCCCCTGTGAAAAAGCTCGTTTCGCTCCGCCTCGTCGTTGCGCTGTCAGTGGTGGCGTTGATCAGCGGCGGCGCGATCGCCGTGAACGCCGCGACAACGTCATCGCCGACCACTTACTATGCCTGTCTCAAGGGCGGGACGTTGAGGAATGTCGGTCTGAAGAGGTCGACCTGTTCGAGCGGATCAACGCTGATCAGCTGGAACGCAACGGGTCCTCGTGGCAGGACTGGTACAACCGGGCCGACGGGTCTCTCCGGCCCCGCGGGTGCGACTGGGGCAACGGGGCCAGCGGGCGTCTCCTCTGCACCAGGAGGAGTCGGAGCCGTCGGCGCTACCGGCGTACCGGAGCTGATGGCGCTACCGGAGCTACCGGCGCTGTCGGAGCGACGGGACCCGCGGGCACTCCCGGTGCGGGCGGGGAAGACTGCTCGGCGACGCCCTATCCAGGGATCGACCTCGCGAGCTGTGACTTCTCAGATCAGGATTCGAGCAGCGTGAACTTCACCGACGCCGATTTGGCGGGGGCGAATTTTGCGGGTGCCAACCTGTCGAGCTCGAACTTCACCGGCGCAGACCTCTCCGAGGTGAACTTTACGGGAGCGACCGTGAATGGCACAGACTTCCTCTACGCCAACCTGACAGCAGCGAACTTCACCAACGTCAACATACCCACCGCGACCGTGTTCGGCGGAGCCAATCTTCAAGACACGGACTTTGGGCAGGCCGTCTTCGGTCAGTACGTTTCAACCGGTGGCAACTACGGGGAGCCGGTATTGCCGAACGGCTGGATCATGTCGACGAATCTGACGGTCGTCGGCGAGATCCTTCTAGGCCCCGGGGGCGAATGGGAGTCCACGAGTCAGTTCGACCTCTGCGCGCTCGACCCGTCCGACGCTTATTGCGGGCCCTGAACATCGACTGTGGCGCGCCCGTACGCTAGACGGGTGGCGTTGGTCCTTGGCATCGAAACGAGCTGTGACGAGACGGCGGCCGCGGTCGTTGACGAGGAGTTCTCCATCCGCTCCTCGGTGGTTGAGTCGTCGATCGACCAGCACCGGGCCTTCGGGGGCGTGGTGCCCGAGCTCGCCGGGCGCGCCCACATTGCCACCATCGGTCCGGTCATACGACGCGCCCTTGACGAGGCTGGACTTGATCCGAGCGCACCGGCGATCAGCGGCGTCGCTGTGACGAGCGGCCCCGGTCTCATCGGCTCACTCCTCGTGGGACTGTCGGCCGCAAAAGCCATGGCGTTCGCCTGGGACATTCCCCTTATCGGGGTCAACCACCTCGAAGGGCACCTGTTTGCGCCGCTGCTCGAGTCGCGCGAACTCGCGTGGCCGCTGATGACGCTGCTCGTCTCGGGTGGCCACAGCATGATCGTGCGTCAAACGGGTCCGGGCGAGCACGAGGTGCTCGGCGAGACCATCGACGACGCGGCGGGCGAGGCGTATGACAAGGTGGCGCGCTGGCTCGGACTCGGCTATCCCGGCGGTCCAGAGATCGACCGGCTCGCCAAGCAAGGATCGCCGGACGCGCTCAAGCTGCCCGTTTCAATGATCGGCGACGACTTCGATCTGTCCTTTTCGGGACTGAAGACCGCGGTCGTGCGCGCGACCGAAGCCCATCGAGAGATCGCCCTGGCTGATGTGGCCGCATCGTTTCAAGCCGCACTCTGTGAACAGCTCCTTCGCAAGCTGCGCCACGCGCTCGAGCGCCATGACGTGGCCGGTGTGGCGCTGGCGGGGGGCGTGGCGGCCAACTCGGCACTGAGAGCGGGGGTCACCGACCTCGCCGAGGAGTTTGGGCTGGTGTCGCATCTGCCAACCCTGGCCATGTGCACGGACAACGCGGCGATGATCGCGGCCGCGGGCCTCCATCGACTCTCGATCAGCGGTCCCAGCCCGCTCGACCTTTCAGCGACGCCCAACTGGCAGCTGGCGGACGTGTCGTGAGCGAACGCTGGATCCCGCTCGACGTCACGGGCGTCGATCCGAACCCCTTCGAGCAGTTTCAGCTCTGGTTCTCCGATGCGCTCGGTGAGATGGCCGAGCGCGAGGCGATCGTTCTGGTGACCGCGACACCCGACGGGCTGCCGAACGCGCGCATGGTGCTCCTGCGCCATCACGACCACACGTCGTTTGGCTGGTACACGAACTACGACTCGCGCAAGGGCCACGAGCTGGCAGAGAACCCCCACGCGGCGCTCCTGTGGTACTGCGAGCCGCTCGGGCGCCAGATTCGCATCGAAGGACCGGTCGAGAAGATGACGGCGGCCGAATCGGATGCGTACTTCGCCGGTCGTCCGAGGGGCAGCCAGCTCGGTGCGCACGCAAGCGACCAGAGTCAGCCCCTCGCGAGTCGGGCTGAGCTGGAAGAACGTGTGGCCGAATTCTCGCGGCGGTACGAGGGTGAAGACGTGCCGCGGCCCGAGAACTGGGGCGGATACCGCCTCATCCCCAATCGCTTCGAGTTCTGGCAGCACCGCGACGACCGGCTCCACGACCGGGTCATCTACGTTCCCGAGGGCTCCTCGTGGCGGCGAGAACGCCTCTCGCCTTAGCGCCCCTACTGTGATCAAGGGGCGCCTACGGCGTCACTGTTGGCACTCGGGTCCTCCGGCTGCTAAATTGGCAGTCGCAAGTATCGAGTGCTAATTGCTCAGGAGGCAAGAACAATGAAGTTGCACCCACTAGAAGACCGTATTGTCGTCCGTCCCAACCTCGCAGAAGCCACCACGGCTTCGGGTTTGGTGATTCCCGACACGGCCAAAGAGAAGCCCCAGCAAGGTGAAGTGCTCGCTACCGGTCCCGGCCGTCGCGCTGACGCCACCGGCGAGGTCATCCCCACCGGCGTGTCCGTTGGCGACACAGTCGTCTACTCGAAGTACGGCGGGACCGAGATCACCGTGGATGGTGAAGACCTGTTGATTCTGTCGGGCCGCGACGTACTCGCGACCATTACCAAGTAGCCAGTGACGAGCGCGGCTCGTCATCAATCGAATAAGGAAACTGAATGTCAAAGTTATTGAAGTTTGACGAGGACGCACGCCGCGGCCTCGAATCCGGTGTCGACAAGCTGGCCGATGCGGTCAAGGTCACGCTCGGACCGAAGGGACGCAACGTCGTGCTCGGCAAGAAGTTTGGCGCCCCCACCATCACCAACGACGGTGTCTCGATCGCTCGCGAGGTCGAGCTCGAGGACCCGTTCGAGAACATGGGCGCCCAGCTCGTGAAGGAAGTCGCGACCAAGACGAACGACGTCGCCGGTGACGGTACGACCACCGCGACGGTGCTCGCGCAAGCGCTCATCAAAGAGGGCCTTCGCAACGTGGCGGCAGGCGCGAGCCCGTCGGGCCTGAAGCGCGGCATCGAAAAGGCCGTCAAGGTGGCCGTCGACTCCATCGCCGAGCAGAGCCAAGAGGTTTCGGGCAAGACCCAGATCGCTCAGGTCGCCACGATCTCTGCCGCCGACAGCGCGATCGGTGAAGTCATCGCCGACGCGATCGACAAGGTTGGCAAGGACGGCACCGTGACCGTCGAAGAGTCGAACACCTTTGGCATCGAGCTCGAGCTCACCGAGGGCATGCAGTTCGACAAGGGCTATCTGTCGCCGTACTTCGTGACCGACCCCGAGCGTCAAGAGGCCGTCTTGGAAGACGCCTACATCCTCTTTACGAGCAACAAGATCTCCGCCGTGCACGATCTCGTGCCGGTGCTCGAAAAGGTCATGCAGGCCGGTCGTCCGCTGCTCATCATCGCCGAAGACGTCGAGGGCGAAGCGCTCGCGACACTCGTCGTGAACAAGATTCGCGGCACGTTCACCTCGGTCGCCGTGAAGGCGCCGGGCTTCGGAGAGCGCCGCAAGGCCATGCTCCAAGACATGGCGATCTTGACGGGCGGCACGGTCATCTCCGATGAGATCGGCCTCAAGCTCGACAGTGCGACGGTTGACCTGCTTGGTCGTGCGCGTCGCATCGTCGTGACGAAGGACGCCACCACGCTGGTTGACGGTGAAGGTACCAAGGAAGACGTGGCCGGTCGCGTGGCGCAGCTAAAGCGCGAGATCGAAGACACCGACTCCGACTGGGACCGTGAGAAGCTCCAAGAGCGTCTCGCCAAGCTCGCCGGTGGCGTGGCCGTCGTCAAGGTTGGCGCCGCGACCGAGGTCGAGCTCAAAGAGAAGAAGCACCGCATCGAGGACGCGCTGAGCGCCACTCGTGCGGCGATCGATGAGGGCATCGTGGCCGGTGGTGGCACCGCGCTCGTGCGCGCTCGCGTCGACGTCGACAAGCTCGTCGGTACTTTGACCGGTGACGAGGCAACCGGTGCGCGCATCGTGGCGAACTCGCTCGAGTCGCCGCTGCGTCACATCGCCCAGAACGCTGGTTACGAGGGCGCGGTCAAGGTCCGCGAGGTTGCTGACGCAAAGGGCTCGATTGGCCTCAACGCCGAAACCGGCGAACTGGTCGACCTCGTCAAGGCCGGCGTCATCGACCCCGCCAAGGTCACCCGCTCTGCCCTGCAGAACGCGGCTTCCATCGCTGCCCTCCTGCTCACGACCGAAGCGGTCGTCGCTGACAAGCCAGAGCCCGCGTCGTCGCCCATGGGTGACGGCGGTATGGGTGGCATGGGCGGGATGATGTAGTCATTCGGTCATTCGACCTCTGAACGGCCGGGCCTCGTGCCCGGCCGTTCTGCTTTTGTGCGGTGTCTTTGTTTGAATGAGTGCCGTGAACCGCCTCACTCGTCGATACCGCATGTGTGCGGTCACGACCGCAGTGGTGTTCATTGTTATCGCTACGACGTTCAGTCCCGGGGTGAGTGCTTCATCGGCCACGCAGTCGTGAGATGAATCCTCTACACGTCGGCAATCGTTGACGCGCGCCATCTCGAAGGGGCAAGCGCGCAGGATATTGCCACGAGCGAACGCACGCTGCTCAATCCGTACAACCAAGACATCTACTATTTGAATGTTTTTCTCCGCACGATGCGACTGCAGACATAGTCAGCACCTCGATAGCATCACAATTCGCCCATGACCGCCGACGCAGCCGAATGGTGAGAGACTGCTTGACCGACACAACATCGAGAGATGACTGAGGTGCACTGTCGAAGGTGCTGCTGATCTCTCGTTGTTCAGCGATGTCAATCACGATCTCGAGGAGAACGAGCGGTTATGAGTTCACGGCGCATGGTTAGTGGTGCGAAGGCACGTGTGGCAGCGAGGATCGTTGGACTTGGCTTTGCCTCGTCGGTGCTGGTGCTCGCAGGCTTCACGATCGGCGCGTCCGCGGCGTCCGCGGACTATATTCCCTCCACGTTGAGCATGTCGGCCACGGCGTGGGTGCCAACCGGTGTTGCTGGTGAGTACTCCGACACCGTCTCCGCGACGCTGGAGATTCCCGCGGGCGACCCCGCTCCCACGGGATACGTCTATTTTTCGTCGGAACTCTTTGACACGAACGTGAGTTGCGATGCGTGGGGCTGGACCGCGTCCGGTCCGAGCGGCACGTACGTGACGAGCTGCTCGCAAGAGGGTGATGAAGCGTTCATAGGTATTGAAGAGGCCCAGTATGAAGGAACCGACTACGGCGCCTACAACGCCCTCCTTTCCATCAACCTGGTGGTGGAGGGCTACCAGAGCCCCGGTTCGAGCACCTACGAGGGTATCCTCCTGCTTCCGTCGGGCGCGTCGTCGCCAAACGGGATGGTCGACGTCGCAGATAGCGCCGCTGGAACGTGCACGGCCAGTTGGGCGCTCGTCGAGACGATCGAGACGACCAGCCTGTATGAAGCGATCTGCGATATCACGTCGCCGGAACCGATAGGGACCACGGTCACCGCGTCGTATACGGGCACCGATTTCGATGTGGCTCCATCGAACGAACTAGCGCTGGCCGGTCTGTCGCTGCAAGGATCCCCTGAGACCTCCGCGACCGGCAATAGCTTCACGGGCACACTCGACTCACCCTACGGCGAGGTTCCCTCGGGCTATCTGGACGTGACCGACACCGGGCCCGGTCCGGGTAACTGTTTGAGCGACGCGTGGACACCTGAGGGAAGCGATGGAAACGCCACGGGCGGTGAACTCTTCACTGCGTCGTGTCAGATCGCCAGCCCAGAGTCAGGCGGCGTCACCGTGAGCGCTCAACTCATCGATTCGTTCGACATGGTGACGCCCACCACGAATCAGATCACGGTAGCGAGTGTGCTGGCGGGAGCGTTGCGGCTCTCTGGCCAGCCGGTGACGTCGGCGGCCGGCAACAGCTTCACTGTCACGCTGGACGCGCCGATCAATCTCGCGCCGACCGGCACGGCCACGATCGCTGATGACGCGGCGACGCCGGGTAGCTGTACCACCTCGTCGTGGACCGCGCTGCAGGCCGATGGTCTCGGGGGCGAAGACTTCACTGCGACGTGCTCGATTTCGACTGCCGAAACCGCAGGGGAAACGGTGCAAGCTAGTTATGCGGGGGGTGACTACACGAGCTCCGCGTCGAACGTCCTGACGGTGATTGGAACGCCCACTCATCACGGCCCCACGCCGCCAACTCCGGAAGCGCAAGCGCCGCTCACCGTAACGAGCACCTCCGGTCTCGTCGGCACTGCGCTCTCGCTCGCCACGAGTGGAGGGTCGGGTACGGGTTCGATCAGCTACTCCGCGGTCAATGGGAGCGCGGCGGGATGCGTTGTCGTGGGAGATGTGCTCAACGCACAGTCAGCAGGAACCTGCCTCGTCACCGCTACCAAAGCGGCAGACGCCACCTATGCCGCCGTGTCATCATCGCCCACTGCGGTCTCGATGGCACTACCGCCTCGACCCGCAGCAGTGACGATCTCCTTCGGCGCGAGGAGCGCTTCGTTGAACGCGCGCGCCAGATTGGCGCTCTTGAATCTGTCACGAAGTCTGATCAGTGGCGCGTCGGTGACGGCGATCGGCTACGCCAAGGGTGATGCGAGGCTAGCGATGATGCGCGCCGAAGCGGTGATGCGCTATCTGAAGAGCCGCGCGTCGATCGAGGTCGCGCTAAAGACATCGACGGGATCATCGAAGCATCAGGTAACCGTTGCCACGACCAGTCAGTAGGACCACTCGGTCGACCAAGCGCAACCGAGCTAACGGTAGTGAATTCGTGACGATCGCTTACGCGTCGCGTCGCACCAGCAGGATCGCTCCGATGACGTTGACAGCGACCGCGTAGCCCACCAAGAGCAGAAGTCCCACCCACGGGGAGAAGTAACTCGTGCCGTTGAAGCCGCCATTGGTCGTAATCATGACGGCGCCAATGCGATCGGGCAGGAACTTCCGCACGTCCATGGCGAGTGAGCTCGGCAGCGCCGCGACGATCAGCGGAAGGACCAACAATATGCCCACGAAGCAGCTGATCGCGCCCGCAGAGTGCCGGATGATCGTGGCCAGCCCGAGGCCCAAGAGCCCGAGGGTTGCGATGTAGAAACCGCAGCCCACCACGGCGCGCAGAGCGCCAGGCGTCGAGAGGGTGGCGTGAGTCGCGGGCGACGACAAGAGCGCCTGGCCGAGGAAGAACGACGCGAAGGCGACGAACTCCGCAACGATGACGGCGACCGCAGTGAAGACGAGGATCTTGGCGGCCAAGACGTCGAGGCGACGAGGGGCGGCGGACAGGACGGCGCGAATCGTCCCGGTGCTGTACTCCGCGCTCATCACGAGCACGCCCAGCACGCCGATGGCGAACTCGGCGATGAAGGTGCCAATCAGGCTGAGGGCGGTCGGGTCAAAGCCGTGGGCGGTGGCGGCGGACCAGTGAGCGCGCGTCTCGGCCGTCGCGATGGCGCTGACGCCAAGGCCTAACACGACCGTGATGACGAGTGTCCACATGGTCGAGCGCACCGTGCGCATCTTGGTCCACTCGGATCGGGCGAGGTCGATCACGTTGTAGCGGCCTGGGAGCAGCGCCGTGTCGAGCGACACGGCGCTCATGGTCACAATGGGTCCGCCACCCGCTTCGTGCTCAGCAACAGGAGTGGCGTGAACGAGTGTGTTCGGGCTGCCCTCGGCTATGGGCTTACGGTTGCGGGAGCGCTGTACGAGCAGAATGACGACAACCACGACGATGATGAGCAGGAGCAGGCCACCGAAGATGTGCGCGCCTCCACGGCGGTGAGCGTGAACCCCCGCGGCGAGGAGTGACGCCGCGAACGTACCGCTGGTCATGAGGGTGTCCCTTCGGTTGCGGCTGTTTCGGCGCGATTGCCGCCGCGGTACTCGAGGCTGCCCTCGGTCAGCTCCATGAACGCTTCTTCCAGCGACGCCGTCTGCGGCGAGAGCTCGTGCAAGACGAAGCTTCGTGAAGCGGCCAGGTCGCCGATCGCAACCTCGTCGACGCCCCGGACGGTGAGTGAGCCGTCGTCGCCGATGTCGACCGTCGCGCCCTTTTCTTCAAGGGCCTTTCGCAACGCTTCGGCTTGGGGGGAGCGCACGCGCACTGACTGCATCGAGCTTCGCCCGAGCAGCGCGTCGATCGAGGTCTGTTCGATGAGCCGTCCTCGTCCGATGATGATGACTTCGTCGGCGGTGAGTGCCATCTCGCTCATGAGGTGACTCGAGACGAACACCGTGCGGCCGTCGCGAGCGAGACCCTTGAGAAGGTTGCGCACCCATCGGATGCCATCGGGGTCCAGTCCATTGACGGGCTCGTCGAAGAGCAGCACACCCGGATCCCCTAGCAGCGCCGCGGCGATGCCGAGACGCTGGCCCATGCCGAGGGAGAACTTTCCCGCGCGCTGTTCAGCAACGGCGCTGAGCCCGACGAGCTCGAGGAGATCGTCGATGCGTCGCTTCGGAAGCCGGTTCGTTTGAGCGAGCATCAGCAGGTGGGCTCGGGCGCTGCGACCCGGATGGATGGCACGCGCCTCGAGTAGTGCGCCGACTTCGCGCAACGGCCAATGCATGTCTTTGAGCTGCTGCCCATTGACGCTGACGTGCCCGCGGGTGGGCACGTCCAGTCCCATGATCATGCGCATCGTGGTCGACTTGCCCGAACCGTTCGGTCCGAGAAAGCCCGTCACGACGCCCGATCGAACACTGAAGCTCAGATCGTCGACGGCCACCTTGTCGCCGTAGTGCTTTGTGAGCCCTTGTGCTTCAATCATTGGCATCTTCTTTCGGCGAGCGCAACTGAGTCGATTTTACGACGATCAGATTTCTCGCTGGGTAGGGGGAAACCCTGATATGCCGACGTTGCTCGCGGACTCGGGGTGGCTCCATAGGTTACGACTACTCCGTTGCTTCGACGGCGATGTGGGGCACGATGCGATCGAGCCAACGAGGCATCCACCAGTTCGCCTTGCCGACGTAGTGCATCAGCGAGGGAACGAGAATCGTTCGGATGATGAAGGCGTCGATCAAGACCGCCCCACCAAGGCCGATCCCGAACTCGGCGATGATGCGCTCGCCACCAACCGCGAACGAGAGAAAGACGCAGATCATGACGAGGGCAGCAGCCGTGATGACCCGACCGGTGTTGGCTTGGCCGCGGATGATGGCCTCCTCGTTGTCCGATGTGTTCTGGAACTCCTCGTGCATGCGAGACACCAGGAAGACCTGATAGTCCATCGAGAGACCGAAGAGGATCGCGATCATGATGATCGGTAAGAAGGACTCGACAGGCCCGGTGCCAGCCCCAAGGAGCGACGTGCCCCAGCCCCACTGAAAGACCGCGACGACAAGCCCGAATGAAGCACCGACGGCGAGCAGGTTCATGACGGCGGCGACGATCGGCACGAGGACGCTACGGAATGCGACCATCAATAACAAGCAGCCGAGCGCGACGATCACGCCGACGAACAGCGGCAGCTTGCCCGTGAGGACGCCGGCGAAGTCAACGAAGATGGCGGTGATGCCGCCGACGTAGATCTTGGTGTGCGACGAAGTGGTCGCGTCCGGGATGTACTTGTCGCGAATGGTGTCGATCAGCGACGCCGTCTTCGCGCTTTGAGGACTTGTCGCGGGCACAACGTTGATCACGCCGACGGTCTTTTGGGGATTGGTGATCAGGGGCGCGACGGCGGCAACGCCAGGCTTGCCCTTCATCGACGCGTCGAGATTCTTCATCGCGGCCATGTCGCCGGGATTGCGAAGGGAGCCGACGATGGTGAGCGGACCGTTGAAGCCGGGCCCAAATCCCTCCGCGAGTTGGTCGTAGGCGAGGCGTGTCGTCGAGCCCGCAGGATCGGATCCCTGGTCGGAGCTGCCGAGCTGCAGCGAAAAGAACGGGATGATGATGATGACCATCATCGCAAGCGCGGCAAACGTGAGCGCGCGCGGGTGGCGCGAGACGAAGTGGGCCCAGCGCTTCCACGGTCCACTCACCACGATGGGCCCAGGGCCGTTCGCCGCGAGCTCGCGTCGCTCGCGGCGACTGAGGGCGTGATACTTCTGGAAGGCGAGGAGCGCCGGCAAGAGCGTGACCGACGCGAGCATCGTGATCAAGACAGCCAGAGACGCAGTGACAGCGACGCCGTTTAAGAAGTTGAGTCCAAGGATCAACATGCCAAGGAGCGCGACGCACACCGTTGAACCGGCGAAGAGCACGGCCCGGCCCGATGTGTCGAGGGCGCACGCCACTGCCTCTTCGACGCTGGAGCCTCGCTTCAGCTCTTGGCGGGACCTCGTGACGATAAAGAGGGCGTAGTCGATGCCGACACCGAGTCCGATCAACGATCCAAGAATCGGAGCGAACTGGGCGATCGCCAGCACATGGCTCAACAGCTCGCCGCCGGCGAGCGCGATGCCGAGGGCGAAGAGCGCGACGCCGAGAGGGAGCAGCATCGCAAAGAATGAACCGAAGGCAAGCACGAGCACGATGGCGGTGGCGATGAGGCCGAAGACTTCGTAGGGACTGCCCGTCGGTGAGTTCAGGTCGCCGAACGCATTCCCACCGAAGTTGACGCTCAGCGACGACGACCGGATCGTCGAGGCTTCGGTCACGACGGCTTGAATCTGCTTGTTGGAAAGCTGGCTCGCTCCTTCCGAGAAGTGCACGACGGCGTAGGCGATGGTGCCGTCTTTGGAGACCTGTGTCGCGCCGAGGCACGAGCCGTTCGAGAGCCTCTCGGCTGTGGCGAAGCTGCCAGTGCAGAAGGGCGAGGTGACCGATCCGACCTCGGGAAGCTTCTCGATCTTCGACAACGTCAACTGAATGTCCGACTGGTGAGAAGAGATGGACCCGCTCAGCGAGTGAAAGACGATCTGGTCGACGTCACCAGACTGGCCGGTGAACCCATGTTCGAGCAGTGCCTCGGCGTGGGCGGAGTTGGTGTTGGGAAGCGTGAAGACGTTGGAGTAGGCCGAGCCCTCTGAGTGGGCGAGAACGTTGATCAAGAGGAACAGAATGACCCATGCGCCCAGGACGAACCATCTCCGCTGGACGCAGAAGTGAGCGAGAGATTTCAAAGGGGGGTTCTCCTGAAGGGAGTTGAGAGAGGTGGGTTACCGTTGGAATGACAAACGAGACACAAGCCTAGAGGAATAACGATGGCACTATCAGGCGGGCGACCCGAGCGCTTCGCGGGTCATCAGTTTCCACAGGTGATTCCCGAACCCGACGAGATCAGGCCCGGTGGCCCGGCTCCGTGGTCGTTGCTCCCGCTGTCCTCACGCACGCATCTATCGCTCGATCTGGTGCGCTCGGGGCTCGCGAGCGCACGGCGACTGCTGTCGGCCACCTCGCCGCCCGAAGAGCCCGCCGATCTCGCCCTCATTGCCGACGCCACACCAGGCGCGATCACTTTTCGCTCGGCCGTGCTCGCGGCGCTCTTCGAAGAGGACGGCGAAGCGCACCTCATCCTCACGAGAAGATCGTTTGCCATGCGAGTCCACCGTGGAGAGATCGCCTTGCCCGGTGGGCGCAGCCACGAGCACGAGTCGCTAGTGGAGACCGCACTTCGTGAGGCCCACGAGGAGGTGGGACTAGAACCGGCCACCGTAACCCCGATCGCCTGGCTTAGCCCGATCGCCTCCTTCGGGTCGAGTTCATCGATCTGGCCCATTGTCGCGACGCTCGATCGTCGACCGGAACTGACCATCAACCCGAGCGAGGTCGACCGCGCCTTCACGGTCGCGCTGAGTGACCTGGTCGCCGAGGGGGCATTCATCGAAGAGCGGTGGCGTCGGCCGATCCTTCGACCGGGTGCCGACGAAGACGGCTTCTATCCCCTGTACTTCTTCAAGGTGCCGGGCGACCTCCTCTGGGGAGCGACCGCGAGGGTGCTCGCTGAACTGCTCTCGATCGTCACCGGGGTCGGGTGATCGCTCGACCGCCGAGGCGGGTAGCCCCAATAGACTGAGAGGAACGCGCTTCCATTTTTGGGCGTTTCAATCGGAGGACTTCATGGCGGAAGTTGAGATCGGTATCTTCAAATCGGCTCGTCAGGCGTACGGCTTCGACGACATCGCGATCGTGCCATCACGGCGCACCCGCGACCCCGAGGACGTCGACATCTCCTGGCAGATTGACGCTTACAAGTTCGAACTCCCGGTGCTGGGATCGGCCATGGACGGCGCGATGTCGCCGCTGACCGCGATCGAGCTCGGTCGGCTCGGAGGGCTCGGCGTGCTCAACCTCGAAGGTCTCTGGACCCGCTACGAGGACCCCATGCCGCTGTTTGAAGAGATTCGCGAGCTTGATGACGACAAGGCCACCGCTCGCATGCAGCAGATGTATCTAGAGCCCATCAAGCTCGAGCTCGTCGCCGAGCGCATCAAGCAGATGAAGGACGCGGGCATCGTGACCTCGGCGTCGGTCACTCCGGCGCGCACGGCCTGGATGTCGAAGACGATCATCGACTCAGGTCTTGACATTCTCGTCATTCAGGGTACGGTCGTCTCGGCCGAGCACGTCTCTAAGACCGCAGAGCCTCTCAATCTGAAAAAGTTCATCCGTGAGTTCGAGGTGCCGGTCATTGTTGGCGGGTGTGCGAGCTACCAAGCCGCCCTGCACCTCATGCGCACGGGCGCAGCGGGCGTGCTCGTCGGCGTCGGGCCCGGCAACGCGTGCACGTCGCGCGGCGTGTTGGGCATCGGTGTGCCCCAGGCGACGGCCATTGCCGACGTGGCGGGTGCGCGCATGCGCCACCTCGATGAAACGGGCGTCTACGTGCACGTGATCGCCGACGGTGGGATGAGCAAGGGCGGCGACATCGCCAAGGCCATCGCCTGTGGCGCCGACGCGGTCATGATCGGTTCCCCTCTCACGAGTGCCGTCGAAGCGCCGGCTCGCGGATTCCACTGGGGCATGGCGACGTTTCACCCCACGCTCCCGCGTGGCACGCGCGTGCGCACCCAGGTGCGCGGCTCCTTGAAGGAGATCCTCCTTGGACCGGCGCACGAGAACGACGGTCGACTCAACCTGTTCGGCGCGCTGCGCACCTCGATGGCCACGTGTGGCTACGAGACGCTGAAGGAGTTCCAGAAGGCCGAGATCATGCTCGCGCCCTCGCTCCAGACTGAAGGTAAGCAGATGCAGCGCTCTCAGGGTGTAGGCATGGGCCATTGAGCGACGCAGTTCTCGTTGTCGACTTCGGCGCCCAGTACGCCCAACTCATCGCTCGCCGTGTGCGCGAGGCGCACGTGTACTCAGAGATCGTTCCAAGCACCATCTCGGCTGACGAAGTTCGCGCGAAGGCGCCCGCGGCACTGATTCTTTCGGGTGGACCGAAATCGGTGTACGCGACGCCCGCCCCGTCGCTTGATCCTGAGATCTACGAGCTCGGCATTCCCATCCTTGGCATCTGTTATGGCGCGCAGTTGATGGCGCTCCAGCTCGGTGGTGCGGTGGCGCACACCGGCATCGGTGAATACGGGCGCACCGAGCTGAGGAGAGACGGCGCGAGCGTGTTGATGACGGACTGGCCATCAACGACGACCACGTGGATGAGCCACGGTGACGCGATCTCAGAAGTGCCTGAGGGATTCGTCGTTACCGCTTCGTCACCCGAGGCGCCGATCGCCGTGATGGAGCACATCGAGAAGCGTCTGCACTCGGTGCAGTTCCACCCCGAGGTTGCTCACACCGAGCGCGGCCAGGAGCTGCTTGCCAACTTCCTGTATCGCGTCGCCGAGATTCCACCGGCTTGGACGAACACCTCGATCATCGAAGACCAGGTCGCTGCGATCCGCGAACAGGTTGGCGACGAGAAGGTCCTGTGCGCGCTCTCTGGCGGCGTCGATTCGGCGGTCGCCGCCGCGCTCGTCACCAAAGCCGTCGGCACGCAGCTCACGTGCGTCTTTGTTGACACGGGACTCATGCGAAAGGACGAGGGTGAGCAGATCGAAGCGACCTTCACGCGACAGTTCGGCGTCGAGCTGATCCACGTCAAGGCCCAGGACCGCTTCTTCGACGCCTTGGCGGGCGTCACCGATCCCGAGGCGAAACGCAAGATCATCGGTGAGCTGTTCATCCGCGAGTTCGAAGCGGTCGCTCGCGAGCTCGCCGAAGGCGGTAAAGGCCCTCAGTTCCTCGTCCAGGGCACCCTCTATCCCGACGTCATCGAGTCGGGCTCGGGAGATGCGGCGAACATCAAGAGCCACCACAACGTCGGGGGCCTGCCCGAGGATCTGTCGTTCCAGCTCGTCGAGCCGCTGCGGTCGCTGTTCAAAGACGAGGTGCGCCATGTGGGCGAAGAGCTCGGCCTTCCGCCGGAGATCGTGTGGCGTCAGCCGTTCCCCGGTCCGGGGCTCGGGGTGCGGATCATCGGTGAGGTGACCCGCGAGCGGGCCGAGATCCTTCGAAATGCCGACTACGTCGTGGTCGATGAGATTAAGAAGGCTGGTCTCTATCGCGAGCTGTGGCAGAGCTTTGCCGTGTTACCCGCCGTGCGTACGGTGGGGGTCATGGGAGATGGGCGCACCTACGCGTACCCGATCGTCATCCGTGCGGTCACGAGCGATGACGCGATGACCGCCGATTGGGCGCGTCTTCCCTATGACGTGATCGAGAGCATCGCAAACCGCTTGATTCGCGAAGTCGACGGCGTCAATCGCGTCGCGCTCGACGTCACGAGCAAACCACCCGGCACCATTGAGTGGGAGTGAGTCGCGGCTCGTTTTCCGATGAGTCGCTGTGGGGAGTCCATGCTGTCGATTCACGCTCGAGGCTCGACCCGTCGACGCTGCTCGAGGGCCTGACCGCACCTCAGCGCGCGGCGGTCACGCAGCGCGGCGGGCCGCTTCTCGTAATTGCGGGGGCGGGGTCGGGCAAGACCCGGGTGCTCACGCGTCGGATCGCGCACCTTCTCGCCACCGGCGACGCGCGGCCCTACGAGATCATGGCCATCACGTTCACCAATAAGGCGGCCGACGAGATGCGTCGGCGCGTCATCGAACTGGTCGGGCCCGACGCCGACCGGATGTGGGTGTCGACGTTTCACTCGGCGTGTCTTCGCATGCTGCGCGCTCACGCCGACGTGCTCGGCTACCAGCGGGGCTTCACCATCTACGACGCGGGCGACGCCGAGACGGCCGTCGAGCGCATCATGAAAGAGCTCAACCTCGACTTGAAGCGTTTGCCGCCACGCAGTGTGTCGGCCGCGATCTCCGCGGCGAAGAACGAGATGATCTCGCCCGAGCGCTACTTCGACATCTACGGCGACGACCCCCAGCGCCGTCGGATCGCCGAGATCTTCCAGCTCTACGAGAAGCGACTGCGCACCGCCAACGCCATGGACTTCGACGATCTGCTCGTGAACGCCGTGGCGATGATGCGTGCCGACGGGAGTGTGCTGCGCTCGTATCAAGAGCGCTTCCACTATTTGCTCGTCGACGAGTTCCAAGACACGAACGGCGTGCAGAACGAGCTCGTCATGATGCTCGCGGCCGAGCACCGCAACCTGTGCGTGGTCGGTGACTCCGACCAGTCGATCTATCGCTTTCGCGCGGCTGACGTGCGCAACATCTTGCAGTTCGAGCAGCGCTTTCCCGACGCCGAGGTGATCCTGCTCGAGCAGAACTTCCGCTCGACGCAGACGATCCTCGACGCGGCGAACGCCGTCATCGCCAAGAACGCGAGTCGCCACGCGAAGAACCTCTTCACCGACGGGGCCCAGGGCGAGAAGATTCGTCTCTATCGAGCGGGCGACGAGTACGACGAGGGCCGCTGGGTCGCGAGCGAGCTTCGCCGCTTGCGTAGTGAACACGGCATCAGCTGGAACGAGATGGCCGTCTTCTACCGCACCAACGCCCAGAGCCGAGTCCTCGAAGAGGAGATGCTGCGCGCCAACGTCCCGTACCGGGTGATCTCGGGCATGCGCTTCTACGACCGCAAGGAAATCAAGAACGCCCTCGCCTACGCACGCCTCATCGTGAATCCCCGCGATGAGGCGTCCGCGCGCCGGGTGATCAATGAGCCGAAGCGCGGCGTCGGAGAAGGCGCGCAGGCGAAGTTGGGCGCCTACGCCGCCGAACACGGACTCTCGTTCGCCGAAGCGGCGCATCACGCCGCGGCCGCGGGACTGTCGGGACGCGCGCTGGCGGGAGCGGACAAGTTCTCCTTCATGCTCGACGAGCTGCGAGCGCTCACCAACGACCTGAGTCCGCGCGAGATGATCGACGCGATCGTGCGCGAATCGGGCATGGGTGACGCACTGCGCGCTGAGGACAGCGACGAGGCGTACTCGCGGCTCGAGAACCTGGGCGAGCTGGCGTCGGCCGCTGCGCAGTACGACACGCTGCTCGACTTCGTCGAGCGCATGGCGCTGGTCGCCGACTCTGATCAGCTCGGCAGCGGGGACGGAGCGATCTCGATGATGACCCTGCACGTCGCAAAGGGTCTCGAGTTTCCCGCCGTGGTGGTGACCGGCCTCGAAGAGACCATCTTTCCGCATCGTCGCGCGTTGTCCGATGACGCCGAGCTCGAAGAGGAGCGACGCCTCTTCTACGTCGGCGTGACGCGAGCGATGCGACATCTCGTGCTCACCCACGCGTGGAGCCGGACGATGTGGGGCCAGCGCGTCGACACGATTCCCAGCCGATTCCTACAGGAGGTACCGGCCGAGCTCATAACCGACATCTCTTCGACCCTGCCCTCTCGCCGCTCAAGCTTCTCGCTCGACGATGACGGCTTCACGGGGCGTGCGACGTCCTTCACCGAGGGCCGGGCCTTTGGCACGGGCGCCGCGCCTCCGGTGCGCTCGACGGGCGCGGAGAAGCTCGGACTCGTGGTTGGGGATCAGGTCGTCCACGATCGGTTCGGACCGGGCGTCGTCATCCGAGTCGAAGGCGAGGGATCCCATTCGAGGGCGACGGTCAACTTCGACGAGCACGGCACCAAGCAGCTCATCCTCGCGATGACGCCGCTCACGCGCGCCTAGCTGCGATTGGCCAGGCGCTGCCAGAGCGAGGGCGGCATCAGTCGCACCAGCACGAAGAGGTAGCGAAGCATCGGGGGGCTCCAGATGACGAGGTCGTTGCTCGCCAAACCGCGCATGACGTTGTCGGCAACCTCGTTTGGTCCCGTCGTAAAGGGCGTGGGCGACTTGCCGAGGATCATTCTCGTGCGCACCGCCGCAGGTCGAAGGATCTGCAACCGCACGCCGGTGCCGTCCAGGGACTCGGCCATGCTCACGCACAGCCGGTCTAACCCCGCCTTCGCGCCCGAGTAGAGGTAACTGACGCGGCGCACGCGGATTGCCGCGGCTGAGCTCATGACCAGGATGCGCCCGCTCCCTTGGGCGACCAGGCGTCGACGCACCTCGGCGAGCGCTGCGACCGGCCAGGCGATGTTGACGTTCATCATGCGCGCCGACGCTGCGGCGTCGTTTTCGTCCTCGAACTGGTTTCCAGTCGATCCGACCGCCACGACCACCAGGTCGATCGGACCGCCAACCTTCTCGAAGGCTTCGGTGACCGTGTCCGCCGCGCCAAAGGGATCGTCGGCGTCAAAGATCACCGTGTCCGTCTTGGTCGCGCCGTACTCGTGCGCCTCGAGGGCCGCGGCGTCAAGCAGTGCCTGGTTGCGACCGGCCAGGATCACGGTGTGGGTGCGAGCGAGGCAGAGCTTCTTGGTGAGGGCTCGTGCGATCTCGGAACTCCCGCCCAACACGACCACGTTGTGGGGCATGCCCGCGTCGTTTTCCACCACCCTTTACTACTCGAACGCCTCACGGAGGTCGTTCGTGAGCGAGGTGCAAGGGGTCCGTCGGTCGATGGTGCCAGCGTGAATTGAACCGGGATTTTGCGCCACAGCTCCAAATAAGTGCTGTTGGCGCGCCATCTATGCTGGTGGTTTGATGAAGCGCACCTATCGAGTCGTCGTCGCGAAACCCGGCCTCGATGGCCACGACAGAGGCGCCAAAGTCATCGCCCGCGCGCTTCGAGACGCGGGCTTCGAGGTCGTCTACACCGGTCTCCATCAGACGCCCGAGCAGATCGTTCAGGCGGTCATCCAAGAAGACGCCGATGCGCTCGGTCTCTCGTTGCTGTCGGGAGCGCACCTCGTGCTCGTTCCCCGCGTGGTCGATCTGCTCAAGCGGGAGGGACGAGAAGACGTCCTGCTCGTCGTGGGCGGCATCATTCCCGAGGACGACGTCGCAGAACTCGAAGGCGGCGGGGTGGCGCGCGTGTTTACGCCCGGCGCGTCGCTCGATGAGATGAGTACCTGGCTCGAAGCGACCCTCGACGAGCGCGAAACGATCGCTTGATCGCACCCCCAGCACCATCGAACGAAGGAAGAAGTGAATGGACCTCTTTGAGTATCAAGGCAAGCAGTACTTCGCGCGATACGGCATCGCCGTCTCTCCGGGCGGCGTCGCCGACACCGTGGACGAAGCGCTCGCCGTCGCCGATCGAGTCGGCTATCCCGTCGTGGTCAAGGCACAGGTCAAGGTGGGTGGTCGCGGCAAGGCAGGTGGCGTCAAGCTGGCGAACAACGCCGAAGAGCTGCGCGAACACGCCGGCAATATCCTCGGCCTCGATATCAAGGGCCACGTCGTCAAGCGTCTGTGGATCGAGCGTTCGAGCGATATCAAAAAGGAGTACTACGCCTCTTTCACACTGGATCGCCCGAACAAGACGCACCTTGGCATGCTGAGCGCTCAGGGCGGTGTCGAGATCGAGGTGGTCGCGGAAGAGAATCCTGACGCGATCGCGATGCTCTCGATCGACCCGGTACGCGGCCTCGATGTCGAGACCGCGCGTCGCTGGGTCGCCGAGGCCGAGCTCGACGCTGAGGCTCGTGAGCAAGCGGCCGAGCTGCTCGTGAAGCTCTACGACTGCTACACCCGCGGCGACTGCGACCTCGCCGAGATCAACCCGTTGATCTTGACGCCTGACAACACAGTGCACGCGCTCGACGCCAAAGTGACCCTCGACGAGAATGCCTCGTTTCGCCATCCGGAGTGGGAGGAGTATCGCGCCGACGAGTTCGAAGACCCCCGCGAGAAGATGGCAAAAGAGAAGGGGCTCAACTACATCGGACTCGACGGCACCGTGGGCATCATCGCCAACGGTGCCGGACTGGCGATGTCGACCCTCGATGTGGTCAATCAGGTCGGCGGCACCGCGGCAAACTTCCTCGACATCGGCGGCGGCGCCAACGCCGACGTCATGGCGGCCGCGCTCGAGGTGATCAACGCCGATCCCAAGGTGAAATCGATCTTCGTCAACATCTTCGGTGGCATCACTCGAGTAGATGATGTCGCGAACGGAGTCCTTGAAGCGTTAGCCCGGGTGAAGATCACCTCGCCGATCGTGCTGCGGTTAGACGGCACGAACGCGGCGGAGGGTCGAGCGATCCTCGCGCCGCATCTGAACGACCGACTGGTCACTGAACCCACGATGTTGGACGCCGCGCGCCGTGCGGTCGCCTTCGCGAAGTAAGGAAGAACAATGAGCATTTTTGTTGACGAAATCACGAAGGTCATCGTCCAGGGCCTCACCGGAGGCCAGGGACGATTCCACGGTCTGCGCAATCGCGACTACGGCACGAAGGTTGTCGGCGGCGTGACTCCGGGCAAGGGCGGCACCGACGTGGACGGCATCCCCGTGTTCAACACGGTGAAAGAGGCCGTCGCCGCGACGGGCGCGACGGCGTCGTTCGTCGTGGTCCCCCCCAAGTTCGCGGCCGATGCGATCATTGAAGCGGCCGAAGGCGGCATCACGTTCATCGTCTGCATCACCGAGGGCATACCGGCCCACGACGAAGCGGTCACCTATAACCGGCTCGTCGAGGAGTTCCCGGGCGTGCGCCTGCTCGGACCGAACTGTCCGGGCATCATCAGCCCGGGCAAGTGCAACATCGGTATCACCTCGGGCGACATCGCTCTGGCGGGAGGCCCGGTGGGGATTGTCTCACGATCGGGCACGCTCACCTACCAGGCCCTGCACGAGCTCAGCCAGCAGGGCATTGGTCAGACCACGTGCGTCGGCATTGGCGGCGACCCCGTGCCGGGCACCAACTTCATCGACTGCTTGGCCGCCTTCCAGGCGGACCCCGAGACGAAGGCGGTGATGATGATCGGCGAGATCGGCGGATCAGAGGAAGAACGGGCCGCCGAGTGGATCAAGCTCAACATGACCAAGCCCGTCGTCGCCTACATCGCTGGCGTCACCGCGCCCGCGGGGCGCAAGATGGGGCACGCCGGTGCGATCATCTCGGGGTCGAAGGGGACTGCACAGGCGAAGATGGAAGCGCTCGCCGAGGCGGGGGTCTATGTGTGCGCGAATCCCACCGAGGCGGGCGAGAAGATGGTTGACATCGTGAGGGCGATGTAGCGCTTGAGAGAAGTTCGTCTCTGTGTCTTGGTGTCGGGATCTGGCACCATTCTCGAAGCCATGCTGCAGTCGGGACTCGGCATCAGCCTCGTCGCGTCGGACCGACCGTGCCGAGCGCTCGACGTCGCGCGCGACGCGGGCGTCGAGGCGCGACTTGTCGATCGCGAGCTCTTCGGTGGATTTGGATCCTCGTTCAATCGCGACGCGTACAGCGTTGAATTGGCGCGGATGCTCAAAGACGAGCGCATCGATCTTGTGGCGATGGCTGGCTTTGGCACGATCGTCACCGGCTCGTTTCATGACGCGTTTCCCGGACGGGTGCTGAACACGCACCCAAGCCTTCTGCCCGAGTTCAAAGGCTGGCACGCGGTTGCCGCCACGCTGGCGGCAGGCGTCAGCGTCTCGGGGTGCACCGTGCACATCGCCACCGAAGCGCTCGACGAAGGGCCGATCCTCGCACAGCGTCGCGTGCCGGTATTGAGCGAGGATGACGAGGAGTCGCTGCACGAGCGAATCAAGACCGTTGAGCGCGCCCTCTATCCCGAGGTGGTCGCTAGGGTGATGGCGTCTCTCGCGCAGGGCCTCGAGCCTGAGAGCGTGGCCGGCGCCTTGGAGGAGAGCTAGATGCGAGCGTTGTTAAGCGTGTGGGACAAGACCGGTCTCATCGAGTTTGCGCGCGGTCTGAGCGAGCACGGCATCGAACTTGTGGCCTCGGGCGGTACGGCAAAGGCGCTCGACGAGGCGGGGATCGAACACCTCGACGTCGAGGAGGTGACGGAGTTCCCCGAGATGCTCGACGGTCGGGTGAAGACCTTGCATCCAAAGATTCACGGGGGCATCCTGGCCGATCTCGACAAGCCCGAACACGTGAGCGCGTTGGCCGAGCACGACATCACGCCAATCGAGCTCGTGGTGTGCAACCTGTATCCCTTTGCGTCGCATCCGTCGATCGAGCTCATTGACGTCGGCGGACCCACGATGGTTCGCGCCGCCGCGAAGAACCATCGTCACGTCGGCGTCGTGACGAACCCAGGTCAGTACGCGAAGGTACTGGAGGAGATCGCCACGAACGGGTCGCTGTCCGACTCGACCCGTCACGAGCTCGCCCGAGCCGCCTTCGCCTACACCGCGAGCTACGACGCCGAGGTTGTGAAGTGGTTCGACGCCGGTGCCGTCCTCGGCGGCGAGCCGAGCGAGATCGACGCCGTTGTGCCTGCGAGCGTCCACCTCTCACTCGAACGCGCCGAGGTCACTCGCTACGGTGAGAACCCGCACCAGATCGCTGCTCGCTACCGGGTCTCGGGTTCCACGCCGTGGTGGGACGGCGTCACGCAGCACGCGGGGAGCGCTTTGTCATATCTGAACTTCTTTGACGCCGACGCGGCGTGGCGGCTGGTCCACGAGCTGGCGAGCGATGCGCCGGGTCATGAGGTCGTCGCGATCATCAAGCACGCGAACGCCTCGGGCGCGGCGCTTGGCCCATCTCTCGGTGACGCGTTCGCGAAGGCACTCGCCGCGGATCCCCAGAGCGCCTTCGGTGGCATCATCGCACTCGGCGGGTACGTCGACGGCGAGGTCGCCTCGCTCATCGCGGCCGGCCCCCAGGCCGACGTCATCATCGCCTCGGGATACTCGAACGATGCGATAGCGACGCTCGTCGCGCGCAGAAAGGCCACACGAGTCTTGAGCGCCCCCGCGCCCGAACCACTTCGCCTCTCGATTCGCACGTTCGGCGACACCGCACTCGTGCAGAACGCCGACGAGATCGTCGTGCCGGTGGACGAGTGGCGCTGTGTCACGAAGGCGACACCGAGCGATCAGCAGCTCGAAGACATGATTGTCGCGTGGCGCGTCTGCGCGCGCACGACGTCAAACGCGATCGTGATCGCTCGCGACGGGGTCGCGGTCGGCATCGGCGCTGGGCAGCAGTCGCGTGTCGTCGCGGCCGGTATCGCTGTTGTGAAAGCGGGTGACTTCGCACGCGGAGGGTCCGCCGCGTCGGACGCCTTCTTTCCCTTCGCCGATGGACTGACTGCACTCACCGACGCAGGGGTAACTGCCGTGGTGCAGCCCGGTGGATCGGTGCGCGATCGTGACGTCATCGAAGCTGCCGACAAGGCCGGGATCGTCATGATGCTCACCGGCGAGCGTCATTTTCGACACTGAGGAGAATCATGACTGCAGAGCTACTCGACGGCGAGCGTCTCGCCTCCAACATCAAGATGGAGCTGGCCGACCGTGTGCAACGACTCGCGGCGATTGGACGCACGCCGGGACTTGGAACGATCCTTGTCGGCGACAACCCCGCAAGCGCGCGCTACGTGCGGATAAAGATCGCTGAGTGCGCGGAAATCGGCATTCGCTCCTTCGACGAGCATCTCCCCGCCACGGCAACTCAGCGAGACATCGAAGCGATCATCGATCGATTCAACGACGACGACAACGTGCACTCGATCCTCGTGCAGCTGCCGCTGCCCGACGGCATCAACGACGAAGAAGTGCTGTTGCGCATCCGTCCCGACAAAGACGTCGATGGCCTGCACCCGACGAACCTCGGCCGACTGGTGATGGGAGTACCGGGACCGCTGCCCTGCACGCCCAATGGGATCGTGGAGCTGTTGGCTGCGTACGACGTGCCAGTCGAGGGCAAACACGTGGTCATCATCGGCAGAGGGCTGACCATCGGCCGGCCGCTCTCGTTGCTGATGGCTATGCGTCGTCCTCACTGCAACGCGGCCGTGACCGTCGTGCACACCGGCGTCGACAACATGAACGAACTTGTGCGAGGTGGCGACGTCGTCGTCGCCGCAGCGGGCCGCGCGGGACTCGTGACGCGCGACATGGTGAAGCCGGGCGCCGCCGTGGTCGGTGCGGGCACGAGCTTTCTCGGTAAGAAGCTTCTCAGTGACGTCGCCGATGAGGTCAGTGAAGTGGCGGGTTGGATCACGCCGCGTCTCGGTGGCGTGGGTCCGATGACACGTGCCATGCTGTTACGCAACGCGGTACAGGCTGCTGAGAGGGTCAAATGACACATCTAGATGAACGAGGACGTGAAGTCGATGAACGGCCGTGGGGCTCGTTCACCGTACTCGACGACGAACTGTTCGACCACAAGGTAAAGCGCCTCGTCGTCAACCCGGGCAAGCGTCTCAGCTACCAGCGGCACGCGCGCCGCGCCGAGCACTGGTTCGTCGTCAACGGGGTGGCCACGGTCATCCTCGATGGCGTCGAGTACGAAGTGCCAGCTGATCACAGCATCGACATCGCGGTTGGCCAGTTGCATCGCTGCGAGAATCGCGGCACGACGCCCGTAGTCTTCATTGAAGTGCAGCACGGGACGTACTTCGGCGAAGACGACATCGAACGAATCGAAGACGATTTCGGTCGTGCCGACTAGTTCCCTTCGCGTCAGCGAGCTCTTGGGGCGCACGACGACGCGGTCCTTCGAGTTCTTTCCACCGAAGTCCGATGACGAGTCGGCGGTACTCCAACAGACGCTCAGCAGTCTGCGCAACCTCGACCCCTCGTTCGTCTCGGTGACCTATCGAGGAGGCCGCGAGTCGAGGCAGCGAACCTTCGATCTCGTGACGCAGATTCAACGTACCGGTGAACTCACGGCGATGGCACACCTCATCTGCGTGGGGCACCGTCGAGACGAGATGCGCGACCTGTTGAAGAGCTACGCCGACGCGGGTGTCGTCAACGTCATGGCGCTCGGCGGCGACCTCCCCGAGGACGACACCGAGGCAGCGTCAGAGTTTCGCTACGCGATCGAGCTCGTGGAACTCGCGCGCGAAGTGGGAGAGTTCTGCGTCGGCGTTGGCGCCCACCCTCAGGGTCACCCCCGATCGGCGAGCCGAACGGAGGACCGTCTGCACCTCGCTCGAAAGCTCGATGCCGCCGACTTCGCCGTGACGCAGTTCTTCTTTGATGCGGACGAGTGGGTGCAGCTCGTGAGTGACATGGCCGATCTCGGCGTTGAGAAGCCCATCTTGCCCGGCATCATGCCCGTCACGACGCTGCATGGAGTTGCTCGTATGGCGACCATGGGTGCCGTCGTGCCTTCGTCGCTCGTGGCGCGACTCGAATCGGCCCGCGCGAAGGGTGGTCCCGCGGCCGTTCGCGCCGAAGGCATACGCGTCGCGACCGATCTCTGCAGAGCGCTGCTCGATGCCGGTGCGCCGGGTTTGCACTTCTATACGTTGAATCGTTCGACGGCCACGCGCGAGATCTGTCAGGCGCTGTTCAACTAGCGAGAATCACGCGCGTGTCGGCCAAAGAGCGGCCGGGCGAAAAAACCTAGGATGGCTTCATGGCTGAAAAAATCACGATGAGCGCCGAGGGCGTGCTGCACGTCCCGGACAATCCCATTATCCCCTTCATCGAAGGCGACGGCACCGGCGTCGACATCTGGCCCGCCGCCAAGCTGGTCCTTGACGCCGCCGCAAAGAAGTATGGCAACACGATTGAGTGGAAAGAGGTGCTCGCGGGTCAGAAGGCCTTCGACGAGACCGGTGACTGGCTTCCGGAACAGACGGTGCTCGACTTTCGCGAGTACTTGATCGGGATCAAAGGACCGCTCACCACACCGATCGGCGGCGGCTTTCGATCGCTCAACGTCGCCCTTCGTCAGATTCTGGACCTCTACGTGTGCCTGCGACCGGTGCGCTGGTTCCAGGGAGTCCCGAGTCCGGTGGTCCACCCCGAACTCGTCGACATGGTGATCTTTCGCGAGAACACCGAAGACGTCTACGCCGGTCTCGAAGTCGAAGCCGGCACTCCCGAGGCCGAGAAGCTTCGCGGGTTTTTGAAGGACGCCTTCGGTTGGGACATTCGTGAGATGAGCGGCATCGGCATCAAGCCCATCTCGAAGTTCGGCTCGGAGCGACTCATCCGGGCGTCCATCAACTACGCGCTCGCACACGATCGTGCCTCGGTCACGCTCGTGCACAAGGGGAACATTCAAAAGTTCACCGAGGGTGCGTTCATGAAGTGGGGCTATGAGCTCGTGCGCGAAGAGTTCAACGACGTCGCGGTCGGCTGGAACGACTGCAACGGCGAGCCCGGTTCGAAGCTGTTGGTCAAAGACGTCATCGCCGACATTGCGTTCCAGCAGGCGCTCACCCGCGCGAGCGAGTTCGACGTCATCGCCACGATGAATCTGAACGGCGACTACCTCTCTGACGCCCTCGCCGCCCAAGTGGGCGGCATCGGTATCGCGCCGGGCGCCAACATCAACTACATCACCGGTCACGGCATCTTCGAAGCGACCCATGGTACGGCGCCGAAGTATGCGGGCCAGGACAAGGTGAACCCCGGATCCCTGCTGCTCTCAGGCGTCTTGATGTTCGAGCACCTCGGCTGGACCGACGCGGCCAACGACATCGTCACCGCTCTTGAGGCGACGATCGCCGAGAAGATCGTTACCTACGACTTCGCGCGACTGATGGAAGGTGCCACTGAAGTGAAGTGCTCCGAGTTCGCCGTGGCAATCGCCGAGCGACTGTAGACAAGGGAAAGTCATGACACCTATCAACGTCACCGTGACCGGCGCCGCCGGACAGATCGGTTATAGCTTGCTGTTTCGCATCGCCTCGGGCGATCTCTTTGGTCCCAACGTGCCGGTTGCGCTCCGTCTGCTCGAGGTCGATCCAGCCATGAAGGCACTGCACGGCGTGTTGATGGAGATCGATGATTGCGCCTTCCCGCTGCTCACCAGCGTCGAAGCGACGAGCAACCTCAATCACGCCTTCAATGGAGCGAACTGGGCGCTGCTCGTTGGTTCGGTGCCGCGCAAGGCCGGCATGGAGCGAAGTGATCTGCTCAACATCAACGGCGGCATCTTCAAACCGCAGGGTCGGGCGATCGCGGATCACGCGGCCAGTGACGTGCGAGTGCTCGTCGTGGGCAATCCCTGCAACACGAACTGTCTCATCGCTCGCTCGAACGCACCCGAAGTGCCGGCAGATCGGTGGTTCGCGATGACCCGGCTCGACCAGAACCGGGCTGTCGCCCAGCTCGCCAAGGAGGCGGGGGTGCCCGTGACGGAGGTGAAGAACGTCGCGATCTGGGGGAACCACTCGTCCACACAGTTCCCCGACTTCGCGAACTCCACGATCAAGGGCAAGAAGACGACCGAGGTCATCACTGACGGTGAGTGGCTGCGCAACGAGTTCATCACGACCGTGCAAAAGCGTGGGGCGGCGGTCATCGAAGCGCGTGGTCTCAGCTCGGCGGCGTCGGCGGCCAACGCGGCCATCGACACCGTGCGAAGCCTGGTCACCGAGACGCCTCGTGACACGTGCGCGTCGATCGGTGTCACGAGTCACGGTGAGTACGGCATACCCGACGGCCTCACGTTCGGCTTCCCCGTCCTCTCCGATGGTGCGGGGTCCTGGAAGGTGAAAGAGGGCTTTGAGATCGACGGCTTCGCCAAGGAGCGCATCCAAGCCACCACTGATGAGCTGCTCGGAGAGCGTGACGAAGTGCGCGCGCTAGGGCTTATCAAGTAGCTCAACCCTGTCGCGATCTGCGTGTGAGGACGCTAGGTTGCCCAGCATGGTCGACCCCCTCACGCCCCGCGAGTTTCATGAGGCGGTGGGCATCGACGACTGGAGAGTGCTCGGTGTCGGAGCGTCCGCGTACTATCGCACGGGCTCGTTTGCGAATGGGGTGCGCTTTGTCAATGAGATTGCCGAGCTCGCTAACGCCGCAAATCACCACCCTGACGTCGAACTCCGCTACTCGAGTGTCGGAGTGCGTCTCACCACGCACGAGGTGGGCGCGCTCAGCGAGCGAGACGTCCAGCTCGCGCGAGAGATATCGAGAGCCGCGGCGCGTCTCTCGCTTGACGCCGAGCCGCTCAAGGTGCAAGAGGTGCAGATCGCGGTTGACGCGATCGACATAGCCGCGGTGCGCAGGTTCTGGCGAGCGGTGCTTGACTACAAAGACGTGGGAGACCAGGACCTGATCGATCCGAAGGGCCTCGGACCGTCCCTGTGGTTTCAGCAGATGGATAGCCCGCGCGTCGAGCGAAATCGTATCCACATAGATGTCCTCGTGCCGCATGACGTTGCAGAAGACAGAGTGTCGTCGACGCTCGCGGCTGGAGGTCGCCTCGTCACCGACGAGTACGCGCCGGCCTGGTGGGTAGTGGCCGACCCCGAAGGCAACGAAGCCTGCGTCTGCACGTGGATGGGACGCGACTGACGTCCCGTCTGGTGATCGCGACGAAGCGTCGTCGTTAGGCCGCGAAGCAGCCCGTTTTCGGCGTCTCGGTTCCCGCGGAACCATGCGCGGGAACCCCCCGCGCAGGGATCACTGAGAGCTCTCTTCCGTTCCATGTGATGGCGTAGGACGAGGGCGCTGACGGCCAGGACTGCAGAAGAGGGCCTCCGTTCGCGTCGGACGTGGCCCACGCCGTACCTGCCGGTGGGTCTGTTCCGTTCAACGCGAGATAGTCCGCGATGGCGCTCTCGATGGTGGCGAAGTTCGCTTGGCAGGCAGCGAGCGTGGCTTCCGATGCGCCGCTCGCCACGTCCTTGGGCGCGGTGGTCGTAGTGGAGGTGGTCGATGCGGTGCTCGAGTGTTGCGCCGGCAGCGTGGTGGTGGGCGTCGTGGTTCCGAGAGTGAGGGTGAGCGTAAGCGCGACGAGAATGCCGAGCGTGGCGACGACGCTCAGAATGGCGATGAGCGAAGATCCCCGCTCGCGCGCGCCGAGGTCGCTCACCGCTATTGGTTGTTCATGCGTCGCTACCATCTGTCACGTCCGACTCGACGGAACGGTTCGTCGATGGCTGAAACATACCAGTTATCGAGTTTGGCCCCCCGAGACGCGTCTGATCACCGATGGTGGCGATAGTCGCGTCCTTCAGCGTTCAGGCAGGGTGCGACTCCAGCAGCCACTCCAGGAGGGGGACGAGCGCTTGCACGTCGCCGCGTACCTTCAGGCGCCCCTCACGAAGCGCGATGCCGCTCTCGAGGGTTCCTTGCGCCAAGGCGACGGCGTCGTCGTAGGTGAGCCGAACGACAGCGTCGGCGGCGAGGTGGTCACCGGGTTCGCCAACGGCGCCGGCGGCGCTGACCGTGAAGGTGATGGCGTGGGGGACGCCCCTCGGACTGTCCGCGAACTCGAGCACGACGCGAAGCGCGCCGCGATCGCCGAGCGGTGGCGTGCCGGCGCGGCCCAAGGTCTCGTTGAGCGCGCTGAACCACTCCGCGCTCAGGAAGTCCGCCATGGCTAGGGCGCTGGCTGCACGTCGGCGTCGACGGCCGACTTCTTCGGCTTCCGGAGAATCTTTCGGCCGAGCCATGCGACGGGGTCGTAGTGCGCGTCGACGACGCGCTCCTTCAGCGGGATGATCCCGTTGTCAGTGATCTTGATGTGCTCAGGGCAGACCTCGGTGCAGCACTTGGTGATGTTGCAGAATCCGAGCCCCGTGTCCTCGCGGATGTAGTCGCGTCGATCGTTCTGGTCGAGCGGGTGCATCTCGAGCTCGGCGTAGCGGATGAAGAACCTCGGACCCGCGTAGTACTGCTTGTTCTCTTCGTGGTCACGAATGACGTGACAGACGTCTTGGCACATGAAGCACTCGATGCACTTTCGAAACTCCTGGCCGCGCTCAACGTCCTCTTGGAACATGCGGTAGCCGTCTTCAGGCATGGGTGGTGGCATGAAGGCTGGAACCTTTGCTGCCTGCACGAAGTTGAACGACACGTCGGTCACCAGATCTCGAATGATGGGGAACGTCTTCATGGGGGTGACTGTCACCGTTCCCTCGGGCAGGGCGTCCATCCGTGTCATGCACATGAGTCGCGGCTTGCCATTGATCTCGGCCGAGCACGAGCCGCACTTGCCGGCCTTGCAGTTCCAGCGACACGCGAGGTCGGGAGCCTTGGTCGCCTGGATGCGGTGGATGACGTCGAGGACGACTTCGCCTTCGACCTGCTCCATCTCGAAGTCCTCAAAGACACCGCCGCTCGCGTCGCCGCGCCACACCCGCATGGTGACCTGGGCCATTACTTCGCCTCCTCGAGAAGAGCTTTCAGTTCGTCGGGCATGACGAGGATCGGTGACCTGACGACCACGACCGGGCTGTCCCAGTTGCCGCCGTCGGTCGTCTGGACGAAGTTGACCTTGCCAAGTTCGGGGTCCGGCGCGGGGAAGTCTTCGCGTGTGTGGCCGCCGCGAGACTCCGTGCGCAGCGTCGCACCCAGGGTCACGCACTTGGACACCGTGATCATGGACGGCAGATCCGTGGCGAGGTTCCACCCCGGGTTGTAGGCGCGAGGTCCCTTGACCGAGAGGTTCTTCACGCGTTCGGTGAGCTTGTCGAGCTCCACCGCCGCCGCCTCGAGCTCGCCGGCGTTTCGGATGATGCCGACGAGGGACTGCATCGTGTCTTGCAGGTCGCGCTGGATGTCGTAGGGGTTCTCGCCGCTGTCTCTGTTGAGCGGCGTCAGGGCGTCGGCGATCGCGGCGTCGACTTCATCCTGCTTGTAGGAGGTCGCCGCATTACCCGCTTCGATGTAGTCCGCCGCACCCGCCCCGGCTCGCTTGCCAAAGACGACGAGGTCGCTGAGCGAGTTGCCGCCGAGCCGGTTTGCACCGTGCATGCCGCCCGCCACTTCTCCCGCGGCGAAGAGACCGGGCACGGCTGTTTGTTCGCTGTCCGCGTCGACCTGGACGCCACCCATCATGTAGTGGCACGTGGGTCCGATCTCCATGGCCTCACGGGTGATGTCCACGCCGGCGAGCTCCATGAACTGGTGGTACATCGAGGGGAGGCGGCGGCGAATGAACTCTGGGGTGCGGCGCGAGGCGATGTCGAGAAAGACGCCGCCGTGGGGACTCCCGCGGCCAGCCTTCACCTCGGTGTTGATCGCACGGGCCACCTCGTCTCGCGGCAACAGCTCGGGCGGGCGGCGCCCGGCGCTGTGGTCGTCGTACCAGCGGTCGCCCTCCTCTTCGGTCTCGGCCGTTTCCGCGCGGAACATCTCGGGGACGTAGTTGAACATGAAGCGCTCGCCGAGCGAGTTGCGGAGCACCCCGCCGTCACCACGCACGCTCTCGGTGACGAGGAGACCGCGCACGCTGAGCGGCCAGACCATGCCGGTCGGGTGGAACTGCACGGCCTCCATGTCGATCAGCTTCGCCCCCGCCCACAGGGCCATCGCGTGGCCGTCGCCTGTGCTCTCCCAGGAGTTCGACGTGAACTTCCAGGACTTGCCGATGCCGCCGGTCGCGAGGATGACGGTCTTTGCCTGAAAGGTCACGAACTCACCGGTCGCGCGCCAGTAGCCCACGCAGCCCGCGATGCGACCCTCGCCGTCGTGGACCAGCTTCAACACCTTGCACTCCATGAAGACGTCGGTGCCCATGGAGACGACCTTTTGCTGCAGGGTGCGGATGAGCTCCAAGCCGGTGCGGTCGCCCACGTGGGCGAGACGCGCGTAGCGATGGCCACCGAAGTCGCGCTGGCTGATCTTGCCGTCCTTCGTCCGGTCAAAGAGCGCGCCCCACTCTTCGAGTTCGTAGACGCGCGCGGGTGATTCTTTGGCGTGCAGCTCTGCCATGCGATAGTTGTTGAGGTACTTCCCGCCGCGCATCGTGTCGCGAAAGTGCACCATCCAGTTGTCCTCGGGATAGACGTTGCCCATGGCCGCCGCCATGCCGCCCTCGGCCATCACGGTGTGGGCCTTGCCGAGGAGGCTCTTCGAGATGATGCCGACCTTCAGACCTCGCTGTGATGCCTCGATCGCGGCGCGCAGCCCGGCGCCGCCTGCGCCGATGATCAGCACGTCGTACTCGTGGTGTTCGTACGAATCGCTCATGAGGTCCTTACTTAGAAGAGTCGGTAGTCGGTGATCATGCCGGAGGCAACCAGGCGCACGTAGACGTCGGTGAGAGCGACGAAGATGAGCGACGCCCAGGCAAGATTCATGTGCTTCGCGTTGAGCGGGGTCACGAACTTCCAGAGGCGATAGCGCAGCGGGTGGGCCTTGAAGCTTCGCACCTGGCCGCCGCACAGGTGGCGGCACGAGTGACACGAGAGCGAGTAGAGCCACAGCAGCGTCGCGTTCACGAGGAGCACGATGGTGCCCACCGTCACGCCCCAGCCGATGCCGGGCTGGTGGAAGGAGAGGATCGCGTCGTAGGTGAGCAGGCCGTTGAAGATGAGCCCGGCGAAGAAGAAGTAGCGGTGCGCGTTCTGGAAGAACAGCGGAAAGCGCGTCTCGCCCGAGTAGGAGCCGTGCGCGTCGGCAACGGCACACGCGGGCGGAGACCACCAGAACGCCCGGTAGTAGCTACGTCGGTAGTAGTAGCAGGTGAGGCGAAAACCGAGCGGAAAGACGAGGATGAGCAGCGCCGGCGAGATGGTCCACCAGCTCCACGTGAAGGCGAACCTCGCGCCCGGTACGCATGACGCGCCGATGCACGGCGAGTAGAAGGGGCTGATGAGGTCGCGGCCCATGTTCGCCCCGACAAAGTAGTCCTTGTTCTGAAACGCCGCCCACGTGGAATAGATGACGAACGCGGTGAGCACGGCGACGGTGAGCACTGGCTGGATCCACCATCGGTCCTGACGAAGGGTGGGAATTTTCGGTCCCCCGCGAGTGCCCCCTAGTTGAACCTTCGTCGAACTCTCTAGGGCAGTCACTGACACTCCTTGCTCGTTGCTTGACGTCGCACCGTCAAATCGGAACTCATATTACAAAAGCACCTTGAACCGTCGAGTTTGACGTCGAGTTGTTGCGGCCCCTTCGTGGTGGCAGAAGTGTCGTCGCGCGACTAGTGGTGACCGCCACGACGACCTTCTGCCGTCCCCCCGATGACGGCCCAAAATACGAGGGAGAGTCCCGGTACTAAGAGCCAGATGCCAAAGACCAGTGCGAGCACCGTGAAGAAGGCGCCCATGCCGAGCGTGAAGGGCCAGATGGACGTGCCGGGGAAGGCGCCGATGACACCGGCCCCTTGGGCTTGGGTTGCGTTCGGGTCGTCCTCCGCGCGGGGCTTCATGCGCCGACTGTGGAAGTAGAAGTAGCTGCCCGGGAGGAAACAGAGCGCCATGCCGAGGAGGATCATCGTGCTGCCGGCGTTCTCCTTGCTCCAGAACCAGTAGACGATGCCCATCAGTCCAAAGAACGAGCCCAGGCCGATCAGAAACTTCGCTTCGGTTTTCACGGGACTTCCTCGTGCTCGAGGAGCTTGTGGCCGGCCTCACCGTGGGCGGCAGCGCCGTGTCCGGGGTGGTTGTAGTCCCACGTTGGGCGCTCGGAGCGAATCTGGGGCAAGCGGTAGAAGTTGTGGTGTGGCGGCGGCGAGGTGGTGAACCACTCGAGCGTGTGACCGTCCCATGGGTTGTCGCCGGCCGGGTACTTCTTCCAGCTGTAGATGATGTTCACGACGAACACGATCGTCGACAGGCCGATCAACAGCGCACCGATCGACGCCCACTCGTTCAGGTTCTGCCAGCCCGGGTGCTCGGTGTAGACCGCGACGCGCCGAGGCATGCCACGCAGTCCGAGAAGGTACATCGGCAGCGTGAAGACCTGAGTACCGATGAAGAGCAGCCAGAACTGGATCTTGCCGAATCGCTCATTCAATAAATAGCCGGTGATCTTTGGACCCCAGTAGTACAGAGCGCCCATCGCGCCCATCATGAGCGCCATGACGATGGAGTGGAAGTGCGCCACGACGAAGTAGGTGTCGTGCGTGAAGAAGTCGAGCGGCGGGCTCGCGAGATAGATGCCGGTGATCCCACCGACGAGGAAGGTGATCAAGAAACCTACCGCCATCAGCATGGCGGTCGAGAACCAGACCTCGCCTCGCCACATCGTGCCAATCCAGTTGAACATCTTGATGCCGGTGGGCACCGCGATAAGGAGGCTCATGATGGAGAAGAACGGCAAGAGCACCACGCCGGTCGTGAACATGTGGTGTGCCCACACACCGAGCGACAGCGCACCGATCGTGATGGTCGCAAAGATCATGCCCTTGTAGCCAAAGACGGGCTTGCGCGAGAAGACGGCGATGATCTCAGTGACCATGCCGAATATCGGTAAGGCGAGGATGTACACCTCCGGATGGCCCCAGAACCAGAAGATGTTCTGCCACAAGACCGGCACGCCGCCGCCGGCGACCGAGAATATATGTGTCCCGAAGTGCCGATCGCAGTACAGCATGATGAGACCGGCGGTCAGCACGGGGAACGCGAGCAGGATCAAGATCGCTGTGATGAGCAAGTTCCAGGTGAAGATCGGCATTCGGAACATCGTCATGCCGGGCGCGCGCAGATAGAAGATCGTCGCGGTGAGGTTGACGCCCGTGAAGATCGCAGAGAAGCCCGTGAGCAAGAGTCCGCCGATCCAGAGATCCGCGCCCGCGCCTGGTGTATTCACCGAGTTGGAGAGTGGCGCGTAGGCGACCCAGCCGAAGTTGGCCGCGCCACCGGCGACGAAGAAGCCCGAGAGCATCGTGATCGAGCCCGTGAGATAGAGCCAGTAGCTCAGCGCGTTCAGGCGAGGGAACGCCATGTCGGGTGCGCCGATTTGGATCGGCACGATGATGTTCGCGAGCGCGCCGAAGGCGAACGGGCCGATGAAGAGATAGATCATCACCGAGCCGTGCATCGTGAAGAGCTCGTTGTACTGGGCGAGCGACACAATCGTTCCATTTGGCGTCGACAGCTGCGCTCGGATGATCTCGGCGAAGATGCCGCCGATGACCATCATGATGACCGAGGTCACCGTGTAGGACATGCCGATGACCTTGTGGTCAGTCGAGGTGATCCATTTCAAGAAGCCGGTGGGGCCGTGATGATCGTCACTCTCGGTGTGGTGAACGGGAGCAACGACGGGCGCGTCGAGTACCTCAGTCATCAGCTGCTTCCTTCAGTGGGCTTGGTCGGCACGATGGACGACGTCTGTTGCTTCGTGGCGGCGGTCGCCGCGGCGTAGGCGGTCGGGTTGTAGTGGCTTTGCAGCCACGACGAGTACTCGCTGTCGGAGACGACCTTCACACGGAACCACATGAGCGCGTGATAGAGGCCACAGAGCTGGGTGCACTGTCCGTCGAACGTGCCGGTCTCGACCGCGCGGAAGGTGAACTGGTTCAAGACGCCGGGCAGTGCGTAGCGCGAGAAGTTGAACGCATGGACGTAGAAGCCGTGAAGGACGTCAGACGACGTGAGGTTGATGTGCACGCTCTCGTTGACGGGCATCACCATCTCGGGATCTTGGGTGGTCTGGCCGACGACCACGACGTCATGGCCAGGGTAGGTGAACTTCCAGCCCCACTGGAACGCGTTGACGTTGATCGTGACGGCAGTCTTGGGGTTGGCGACTTCCTTGTTTTCGACCACCATCGTCGCCGCGAACAGTCCCAGCACGATGAGAACAGGGATGATGGTGTAGGTCAACTCAAGCGGCACGTGGTACTGGGACTGCTTGGGGATGTTGTCGCCCTTGCGCCGATAACGAAAGACTGCCCACACGATGAGGAGGGTCGTGATGGTGCCCACGATGACTGCGCCAATGGAAAAGCCCTGCCAGAGGTGGTAAACGGATCGTGAACTCGTGGTCGCACCCTGCGACGCGCCGAAGGTGGGAACAGTGCATCCGGCGAGCGCGAGGGCGGCTACTGGGAGTGCAACAATGCGTCGAACACGCCGCCAACGACGCGTGCGAACTGAGACTCCCTGTGGGGGCAGGGTAGAGGGTTCCACAGGGGAAACCTTAGCCAGTTTTTATAGAGACTTGAATTCGAAGGACCCGTCGTCGGGCCATTTCATCCGAGTCCGAGGGGGTGGTTTAGTGGGCTTCGCCGGTCGTCTCGCGCTCGGCCCAGCGAAAGACACCTCTCGACATCGTGGACGTGGCGTGCAGCGCGAGCTCGGCGAAGACGCGTTGACGAACTCGCTGGATTCCTTCGTCCTCGGGCGTGGCGAGCCACGCCATCTCTGCGAGGTGACCGGCGAGTCGACGTGCCTCGTCGTCACCGTCGGCGAGCAGGGCTTCAGCACGATCGGCCAGACCCGCCGCACCGCCCGCGAGGTCTGCCAGTTCGCGCGCCAGCGCCCGATCGTTGGCAGGTCGAAGGTGCGCCGGATTGCCATCCCACCATCCTCCGTAGAGGCGCCAGACGTTACGCACGATGAACTCGGGCTCGTCGTAGAAGGGCTGCAAGTAAGGCCGGTCGGCGAGGTGTGCCGGCACAACGACGCTCGACACGGTGTCGGCGAGGCGCGCGCCGCTGTTCATGAGCGTCAGGGTCTGATCGACCAAGCTTTCGAGGTACTCCGCTGTCTCGTTCAGCGCTCGGGTAATGCGCGCGTGACCGAAGATGGGAAGTCCGTGGCCCGGAAGCAGGTACTCGGCGTCGAGGGCCGCCATACGCCGAAGCGCCCGCGCCCACTCGAGGGGATATCGCTGGACCTTCTGTGGGTTGCCGGCGTTGGGGCTGCTCCAGATAAAGAGGTCGCCCGAGCACAGCACTCGGCGCTCGGCATACCAGGTCACCGTCGCGTCGTCGGTCTCCCCCTTTTCATGCTGCAGGCGAAAGGTGCTCGAGCCAACGGAGAAGTCGTGCGCCGTTTCATACGTCTCGTCAGGGAAGCGATACTCAAGGGGCCACTCGAGATTCGCGGCGCCGAACTGCCGTCGATTGATGACCTGGTTGTAGCCGGCAGTCATGATGTAGCGCTCGAATCGTCGGGGCAGATGGCAGTGGGCAATCACGTGGGGAGCGGGCCAGCTATTGGTGAGCGCTTCTTCGTCAAAGGGCCCGACACCAAAGACGTGATCGATGTGGCCGTGGGAGAAGACCGCATTGCGAAGCGGCTGGTCGCTCCATGCGCGAACGTCGTTGAAAACGTGCTCTGCGGTCATGATCGAGCCGGTGTCGACCATGACGAGCCCGTCGTCCGTCGCGATCACGGTGCAGTTGGCGAAGTTTGGCAGAAAGGCGACGCCGTCGGTCACCTCAGCGAGTTGCCCAACCTGGCCGAGTGGGTTGGTCTTGTGCGTGGGGTCCTCACCGCGCCAGAGGCGGTCGGCGAGATCAACGATGTCCACCGAGTGCTACTTGTCGGTCTCGGGCGCCTTCGTTTCGCTTGCGTCGGTCGCCTGTGTGGTCCCCGAGTTCTTGCCGTCCTTCAGACCCTTTTCGAATTCAGTCTTCGCGCTGCCGAGGTTTCGAGCCAGTTTCGGTATTGCGGCGCCTCCAAAGAGGAGCACGGCAATGACGACGACCACGACAATGAGATCCGGCCCAAAAATATCTCCAACAAACACGATCATCTCCTTCGACGTGTCTTAAAGCCCACAGTAGTGCCCCTCGGAGTGGGTGACGTCACGACCATGTGCGATGGCCCTCATCAGGTT
Source organism: uncultured Acidimicrobiaceae bacterium (assembly GCA_963732125.1). Taxonomy (GTDB): domain Bacteria; phylum Actinomycetota; class Acidimicrobiia; order Acidimicrobiales; family RAAP-2; genus RAAP-2. Next base: position 101,312 of record CAVSXX010000001.1, read on the forward strand.
CGTACAGACTATTGCGGTGTCAGATGATGAGGCCTTCCCGCCGCCGCGCGAGACATTTCGCGACGCCCTCAGTGTTGCCCTCACCGTTGGTGCCTATGGCGTCGCCTTCGGCGCAGCGGGGGTGTCCGCGGGGTTTACGGTGCTGCAGACGTGCTTGTTCTCGCTCCTCGCGTTTACGGGCGCGAGCCAGTTCGCCGCCGTCGGGGTTGTGGCGGCCGGAGGGACGGCAATCAGCGCCATCGCCGTTGCCGCGATGCTCGGCACGAGGAACGCCCTCTACGGGCTGCAGATGGCGCCTCGCCTGCGCGTGCGAGGGATACGGCGGGTCGCGGCCGCCCAGATCACGATCGACGAGTCGACCGGTGTCGCGCTCTCCCAGCTCGCAAGGGGTCCTCAAGCGGTCCGCCGCGGCTTTTGGCTCACGGGGGCGGGCGTGTTCCTCTTTTGGAACGTCTTCACGTTGGTCGGAGCCCTCGGTGCCAAAGCGCTCGGCAACCCCGCATCATGGGGACTCGACGCCGCGGTCCCCGCCGCGTTCCTCGGGCTGCTCTGGCCGCGGCTGACGAGCACCTACCTGCGCGTGGTGGCTGTGTCGTCGATGGCCTTTGCGCTGCTCGTCACGCCGTGGCTCCCCGCGGGCCTGCCGATCATCGCGAGCGCGCTCGTCGCTTTCGTCTTCGGGTGGGCCGAGCGGTGAGCGCCACCATGTCGTGGGTAGTGCTCGGCGCGACGTGCGCGCTCTGCTTCTCCATCAAGCTGCTCGGTTACTACATTCCCGAAGCGTGGCTCGCTCATCCACGCCTTCAGCGCATCAACGCGCTCATTCCGATCTCCCTGCTGAGCGCGCTTGTCATGGCCGAGGGACTCGTCGACAAGACCCGCATCGTGCTCGACCACCGTGTAGCTGGGCTCGCCGTCGCCCTTGGTCTGCTGTTCGCGAGGGCGCCCTTTCCCGTGGTCGTCGTGGGCGCAGCCGTCACGTCAGCGCTGGTCTACCACCTTCATTGAGCTGCTACTTGCCCTGCCAGTTCGGGGTGCGCTTCTCGGCGAAGGCAACGGCACCTTCCATGGCGTCGGCACTCTGTCCGATCATTCCGAACGCTTTGTCGCTCGCCGCCCACGCCTCCGCCTCGGTGAGATCGCTCGCGCGGCGCATGACGTCCTTGGAGGTGCGAACGGCGAGCGGCGCGTTCTTGGCGATGCGTTCGGCGAGGGCGAGCGCTTCGTCGAGCACCTGGTTGCCGGGCACGACGCGATTGACGAGTCCGAGCTCGTAGGCGCGCGCCGCGTCGATCGGCTCGGCGGTGAGGGCCATCTCGTACGCGATGGCGATGGGCACGAGCTTGGGCAGGCGGATGAGCCCGCCCGCGCCCGCGACGAGTCCGCGCGAGGCCTCGGGGATGCCAAACCTGGCGTGGTCGGCCGCGACCACCATGTCGCAGCTGATCATCATCTCAAAGCCTCCGGCGAGCGCTGAGCCGTTCGCGGCGGCGATCAGCGGCTTCGAAAAGTCGCGCTTCGTCAGACCGCCGAATCCCTGCTCGGTGATCGGGAACTCGCCGGCGGCAAAAGCCTTGAGGTCCATGCCCGCAGAGAACGCCTTGTCGCCCGCCGCGGTAAGGACGACCACCCAGACGTCGTTGTCGGCCTCGGCGCGATCGAGCGCGTCGCCGAGTGCGACGGCCGTCGCGCGGTTGATCGCATTGCGTGCCTCTGGACGATTGATCGTCAGTATCTCAACGTGCCCGCGTCGCTCGCTCAGGACCTCATCTGCCACGGCGTCTCCTCTGGTCGGTTGATCGCTGCTCGAACGCTAGTGGACCTCGATCGCGTGCGCCGTGGGAAACTAGCCCGATGGCCAGCGGAACTCGACTCCTCGTGACAGTGGAGGGCTACGCCGTCGAGGGCGGATTCGATCGTGTGGGCGAACCGATGACCTGCTACTCGCCGACCATCGCGCTCGGTCGACATGCGGGACCGGGCAACGCCGATGATCTCTGGCGTGACTACGAGACGGTGCTCGACTTCGTGCCCGGGCTCGGCTTTGACGGGGTGCGGCTCACACTCGAGTGGGCACGCATCGAACCGCGCCCGGGCGCGGTAGACGAGAAGGTCCTCCTTCGCTACGGCGAGGTCCTTCGCTACGCGCGCGGGCTGGGCCTTGATGTCACGGTGGTGATCATCGACGCCGTGTGGCCCTCGTGGCTCGGACTCGAGGCGTGGACGCTGCCGTGGACCGTGCCGTACGTGCTGGGTCACGCGCGACGTGTGGTTGATGTGTTCGGGGACGATGCCACCGGATTCCTGGCTTTTGCCCAGGCGAGGGATCTCGTGACACGAGGCTTCTTGACGGGTACCGCACCACCGTGGCGCGAGAGTGCGCTCAACGATGCCGCGTCTGCCCACGCACAGATCGAGAGCCTCTACGCGACGCTGCGCCAGGACGTGGTGGTTGGACCGCGACTCGTTGCCTCGAGTGCCGTGACGACTCTCGAGGTGGCGGCCGAGGATCTGCTCGAGGCTCGCCGTTCGCTCGACGTCGAAGAGATCTACGTTCGCTCGCTCCTTCGCGGCAGTGGTCCCACGAGTGTCGGCCAAGGGCTGCTGGTCCAGCACGGCGGTGAGTGGCGTGTCAACGCGCGAGAAGAGCTACTCGACGCGTTTCGTTGAGTCACCGTCGTCGTCATCGGGGTCATTGAGCGCGGACTCGATCCTCGCTTCGGCGCGTCGATGGAGAAGAAAGAGGACGACGACGATCGCGATGACGACGACGAGCACGCCGATGCCCACCCAACCGGAGATGCGCTCGATGGAGTTGAGCGCGGTGCCAGCAAAGTAGCCGAGCAGTGTGTACGCGATACCCCAGAGCAGCGCTCCCGACGCGTTGGCGATGAGGAACCGTCGGTAGGAGAGTCGACTCATGCCGGCCAGTCCCGGTATCACTGCGCGCAGGAACGCGGTGAAGCGTCCGACGAAGACGTAGATCGGGCCACGCCGGTGCAGTCCCTCGAGGGCTCGCTCGATACTGGCTCGCCGCGAGCGCACCAGGGGCAGAGCGATCAGGCGAGCCCCGTATCGTCGTCCGATCTCGTAACCGACGGAGTCACCGACGATCGCTGAGACGACGACGAGCGCGCAGAGGGCGACGATGTTGACGTGCCCCTTGCTCGCGACGACGCCCGCGATGATGACTGCAGTCTCACCGGGTAGGATGAAGCCGATGAAGAGGGATGCCTCACCAAAGACGAGCAGTCCAACGAGGCAGTAGACAAGGCCGCCCGGAAGACCTTGAATCTTTTCCAGAAGAAAGGAGACGATCGTCGCGGTTGACACCTGACCATTTTGGTGGAACAGCCGAACCCGGCGCGGATGGGCGAGTAAGCGACGTTTGGCGCCCGTCCTACGATGGTTCTGTGTCAGTAGCAGAGGGCGACGCGGCGTCGCGAGGCCCGGAACGTCGCCTCCCGTTTAACGCGCCCGTTCGCGCCTGGGCGCTCAGCGAGTGGGCCCTCGCGCCGCTGCGCGCCTTTATCGGCGCGACCTTCCTCTACGCGGGTCTGCAGAAACTCGCAAATCCCAACTTCTTCAAGAAGAACAGTCCGATCTCGATCCAGAGCCAACTGCTGGCCGCGTCGCACACGAGTCCGATTCACGCCATCTTGACCCATCTCGTGGGCATCGCGAAGCCCATCGGCCTCGTCATCGCCTTTGGCGAGATAGCGATCGGTCTTGGCACGCTCATCGGCCTGTGGACCCGGATCGCCGCCGTCGGTGGCCTCATCCTTTCGCTCATGTTGTTCTTGACGGTGAGCTTTCACTCGTCGCCGTACTTCACGGGTGCCGACATCGTCTTCTTCTTCGCGTGGATGCCTCTCATCATCGCGGGGGGTGGGACCCGTCTGTCGCTCGATGCATGGATCCAACGACGCGTCGCGCAGAAGGCCGGGCAACCTTCGCCCGAGCTCGTGGCGATCCCATTTTCGACCGTGCAGGCGATCTGTGGCAACTACGTGGGCGGCCTGTGCACCGCGCGGGGCGGACTGGCGTGCGATTCGGCTGTCTGTCCGGTCTTGATCGGTGGACGCACGCCGCTTGCGACACGCACCGCGCTCGACGCGATCGATCGCCGCTCCTTGATCGTCGGCGCGACCGCTGTGGCTGCCGCGGGCGCTGCGGTGCTCATCGTCGGCGGCGCCGCCGCCGACACGGGCGCGTTGATTCACGACGCACCCGCGCCAAAGTCGACGACCCAGTCCACGCTGTCGCCAATCGATACGTCGACCACGACGACGACCCCTTCTTCGGGCTCGACGCCCACGACGACACCGGTCGCGACGCCCCAGGGCAGGCTGCTCGGATCGGTGGCGAGCATGCCGGACAACTCGTCGGCCGCCTTCACGATCCCACAGAACGGCGAGCCGGGTCTCGTCATACACACCGTGACGGGTGACTTCGTTGCCTACAACGCCGTCTGCCCGCACATGGGATGCACCGTGGGCTACTCGAGTGCGAACAAGATCATCATCTGCCCCTGCCACGGTTCGGAGTTCGAGGTCAGCAACGGCGACGTCATCGTGGGGCCCGCACCGCACGGTCTTCTCAAGCTGAAGATCGAAGAAGGGTCCAACGGTAACCTTTACCTGCAATGAGTGATGAACCTCGCCGGGTGCTTTTCGTCGAGGACGATCACGACCTGGCAAGCGCGGTGACTGGTCTCCTGATCGACGAGGGCTACGTCGTTGAGCAGCACTATGACGGCGACGCCGGGCTGGAGGCGGCCCTGACCCGGGACTTTGACATCATCGTGCTCGACATCATGCTGCCCAAGCGCAGCGGATTTCGAGTCTGTCAGGAGCTGCGAGCGGCGGGGGTCCATACGCCGCTGCTGATGCTGACCGCCAAAGAAGGCGAGTGGGACGAGGTCGAGGGCCTCGACGTCGGTGCCGATGACTTCTTGCGCAAGCCCTTCGAGCGGTCGGTCCTCATGGCAAGGCTGCACGCCCTCCTTCGCCGCCAAGAGCGGGGCCGTCCTCAGCAACTGAACGTCGGCAACGTCTCACTCGATCCCGTGACCAGGCACGTGAGTTCGTATGGACGTTTGGTGTCGTTGACGCCGCGTGAGTTCTCACTGCTCGAGTTCTTGATGAGCCACGCGAACTCGACGCTGTCAAAGTCCGACATCCTGCACACGGTCTGGGGGAGCGACTTCGACGGCGATCAGAACATCGTCGAGGTCTACGTGGGCTACCTGCGCAAGAAGATCGACGTGGCCAACGAGCCGTCCATCATCCGTACGGTGCGGGGCTTCGGCTACAGCGCGCGAGACGTGTAATGGCCCGCGAGAGTCAGCTCTCGGTCAGAGCCCGACTCACCGTGATCTTCGTGATCGCCATCGCCGTTGTCTTGACCTTCACCGGCATCGCGCTCGTGAACCTGGTGCACCGCTCGCTCCTCAGTCAAGCGTCCGACCAGATTGACGCCGTGATGGAACAGACCCAGATGCGCTTCGCCTCGGCGCCAACGGCGCAAAAGCACATGGTCGTGCTCGCCACCCAGGGCGACGTGGTGGTCCAGGTGACCAACATCGCCGACACCAAGGTCTGGGCCGCGAGCTCGGCCATTTCGAGCGCCCCGGTGCTCGCGCGTTCCATCGTGGACTTCCAGGCGGGCAGCGGTCTCGGCGTGCAGTTCATCCACAACGCCACCAACGATCCGACCCTCGCCGAGCTCAGTTCCGGCCAGGTGGCGACGATCACGACCAAGCGTGGGCAGGGACTCATCTTCGGATTCATCTACGGCGGACCGATCGAGCACAGCGTGAAGGTGTTGCTCGCGAGTCTGTTGATCTCGTTTCCGCTGCTGCTGCTCGTGTCGGGTGGTCTGATCTGGCTCGGTATCGGACTCGCCTTAGCGCCGGTCGAGGCGATTCGCCGACGGGTCGACGCAATCGCGGCCCAAGACCTCACCCAGCGCGTTCCAACGACCGGCGGCGACGACGAGATCGCGCGGCTCTCGCGCACGGTCAACGAGATGCTCGATCGCCTGGAGTCAGCGTCGCGGTTCCAGCAAGAGTTCGTCTCCAACGCGAGCCATGAGCTGCGAAGCCCCCTGACCACGCTGCTGGCGACGACCGAGCGCGCGGTAGGGGACCCCGACAGCGCGAATTGGCCCGCCGTCGCCGACGTCGTCATACGCGAAGGGCGCCGACTCGACGGCATCATCGGCGACCTCTTTTGGCTCGCTCGCCACGACGAGGACCACGTGGACGTCGAGTACGCCGAAGTCGACTTCGACGACCTGCTCTACGAAGAGGCGACCCGCGTTCGCTCGCTGACCGACTTCCACGTCGACACGACGATGGTCGCGCCGACGCGCGTCATGGGTGACCCGACCATGTTCAAGCGCATGATTCGCAACGTTGTCGACAACGCCATGCGCTATGCCCAAAGCGAGCTGCGCTTCGACTCGCACTTTGAGGGAGCCGAAGCCGTCGTGGTCGTGAGCGACGACGGAGAGGGCATCGATGTCGCCGACAGCGCGCGCTTCTTCGAACGCTTCACCCGGGCGGACTCGGCGCGATCGCGTCGCTCGGGGGGTACGGGTCTCGGACTGGCCATCGTCACTGAGATCGTGCGACGTCACGATGGCTCGGCGCGCTTCGTCGCAGTCGAGACAGGATCGCGCATTGAGCTGCGCGTTCGCCGCGACGGCGGGCGTGCCAACGTGAGGCCCTAGGCTCGCCGCCATGGACGCGAACGAGCTCTCAACCCTCACGGCAGGTCCGATGCAAGTGCTCGGGATGAGCTTCTACTTTGACCCGTTGACGCGCGCCAAGGGCAAGGAGCTCGGTGTCAACGCCTACGAGTTCTACGGGCTCGGTCGGGCGGGCGTGCTCGGGGACGTCGATGCCGCGACCGTCCATGAAGTCTTCTACTTCTTCGATCCCTCGGTGATCGACTTCGTGTGGACGAACGCGAAGGCGAAGGCCGATCCTGTCGCCATCGCGAGCGAACACCTGCACGCGGCCTACGCCTTTGCGGACCGTACATTTGGCGGCGTCGATCCGTCGGTGCTCGCACCCTTCGCGGCCGCGGTGCGTCGTGTGGTCGAGCAACTCGACCGCGGCGTCTGCCCGCTCGTCGACGGCTACCTCGGGTTTCCCGCTCCGAGCAATCCGGTGCACGACGCGTACTTAGCGACAATATTCCTGCGAGAGCTGCGCGGCGGTCTGCACATCTACGCAGTGCAAGAGGTGGACCTCGAGGCGGTTTCGGCCTGCTTCGTGCAGGACGCGGGCGTCTTCACACTCCACGGGTACAAGGAGGAAGACGCCCCGATGTTGACCGCCGAGCTGCGCCAGCAAAAGGCCCGCGCCGAAGAGCTGACCGATGCCGCCATGGCAGCGTGCTTCAGTGTCTTGAGCGACGAAGAACGCGAGGTCATCGCGCGCGCGACGCCACTGATGTTCGAAGCGCTCGAACACCCGGTTCCCGTCGCGGTGTAGACATGGTCGCTCGCATCGTGCCCCGAACGCGGCGCGATCGGCTGTTGGCAGCGCTGCTCCTTGGTGCCTCACTCGAGATCCTGTGGGCCGTGTACCTGGGCTGGAGGCTGCCGCGCCACTATGTCGCCGATGACTGGGCGCTCGCATGGGTGGGTCTTGACGTCGCAGAGATAGTCATGCTCTTCGGTGCGGCGTGGGCGGCGTGGCGTCAGCGCGCAGTGCTGATCGTCTTTTCCATCGCGGCCGCCACCCTCTTTCTGCTTGACGCATGGTTCGACGTCACGACCGCCAATCACGGTGACGAGCTCCAGAGCGTGGTGCTCGCTGTGTGCGTCGAAGTGCCGTCGGCTCTGTTGCTGCTGTGGGTCGCTCGACGAGCGGCGCATCGCCTCATCGCGACGCACGCTCCCAACAGCTCGCTGGCGTCGACACCCGTACGAAAAGTGCTGTTGGTCGAGCCTTTGGACACGGAGCTCACCGAGTCACCGGTGGACGAGCGTTAGAGACGCACGCCTTCCAGCGCGAGAAGGTAGCGCTTGACCTCTTCCCCGCCGCCGTAGCCACCGAGACCTCCCGTGCTCACCACTCGATGGCAGGGAATGATCACCGGAAAGCGGTTCACGTGATTGGCGTTGCCGACCGCTCGCGACGCGCGAGGTCGCCCGACGATGTCCGCGACCTCACCGTAGGTCCGCACCTCGCCGTAGGGGATCGCGATGAGAGCCCGCCACACCTCGCGCTGAAAGTCCGTCGCCTCGACGTGGCCGAGCGTCACGTCAAAGCCTCGTCGCTCGCCGGCGAAGTACTCCTCCATCTGTGCTGCCGCTTCGGCGACCGCTCGCGGCGGACTGCCGCGTGAGTCTCGGTGGCGCTCGTGAGGTAAGTAGATGCCACTGAGGTGCTCTTCGGAGCCTGTGACGCCAAAGGGCCCGACCGGGGTCGAGACGTTCAGCACATAATCGTCCATGGTCACGTTCTACACCGGCGGTGTACGGTCACGAAGTGGACTCCCTCACGGTTCGTAACGGCGACATACGCCTCATTGTCCATGTGGAGGGCGAAGGGCCGACGGTCCTGTTGCTGCACGGCTGGCCCGACACTTCGGCGTTGTGGGATGAGGTTGCTCCCCAACTCGTCGAGGCGGGCTTTCGTGTTGGCGCGGCGGACCTTCGCGGCTGCGGCCACAGCGACAAGCCAAGCGACGTCGAGTCATACCGGATGCACCATTTGGTTGGCGATGTCGCCGCGATCATCGACGCGCTCGGTGACCAAAAGGTCACGATCGTCGGCCACGACTGGGGAGCGGCCCTGGCCTGGATCGTCGCCACGTTTCGCGCGGACCTCGTTGAACGGTTGGTCGTGCTCTCGGTTGGGCATCCCGCGGCCTTGTATGGCGCAGGCATCACCCAGCAGCTGAAGAGCTGGTACATGCTGCTGTTCCAGTTCGAAGGCGTCGGCGAGGCATTCCTTCGCAAGAACGACTACGAAGCGCTACGGCGCTGGAGCGGACATCCCCGCGCCAACTCGGTGATCGAAGAGCTCGAGCGCGACGGTCAGATGACGGCGCATCTCCTCTGGTATCGAGCGAACGTGGCGCCCGATGCCTTCGTCGTGCCGCCGCCGTCGCTTCCATCAGTTGAGGTGCCGGTGCTCGGGCTCTGGTCGAGCGGTGACTTCGCCCTCACCGAAGGACAGATGACCGACTCGGCCAACCACTGCGTCAACGGATTTCGCTACGTGCGCGTCGGGGGCGGCCACTGGATCCCGATTGACGAGCCAACGACAGTGAGTCGCGAGATCATCGAATTCTGCTCAAGGTGACCTTTGCCCCTAAAGTCGGCGTTCTTCAGCCTGATAAAACAAAAGAGTGAAAATTGCGCTCTTCAAGGAGTCGCGCTCGGGTGAGACGCGCGTCGCTCTCACGCCGGACGCCGTCAAGATGTTCGTCGCCGACGGGTGGCGGGTTGACGTGGAACGCGGAGCCGGGCATCGGGCGCACTTTTCGGACGACGCTTACCAGGCAGTCGGTGCGGCCATCGTTGACCAGGCGAGCGGGGACGTCAACCTTCGCGTCAACGCCCCGACGATCGAAGAGGTCGCGCGCCTGCCGGAGGGCTCGATGCACCTCTCGTTTCTATCGCCGCTGCTGGCGCTTGACGTCGTTCGTGCCCTCAACGACCGCAAGATCACGGTTGCCTCGTTCGATCTGCTGCCGCGCATCTCTCGCGCCCAGTACATGGACGCACTGAGCTCGCAGGCGACCGTGTCGGGCTACCGCGCCGCGCTCGCCGGAGCGACCTATCTCGACCGTTTCTTCCCGCTGCTCACGACGGCGGCGGGCACGATTCGACCGGCGAAGGTCCTCGTCATGGGCGTGGGCGTCGCGGGCCTGCAGGCGATCGCGACGGCAAAACGTCTCGGGGCCAAGGTGCGGGCCTACGACGTGCGCACCGCGGCAAAAGAGGAGGCCGAATCTGCCGGCGCCACCTTCGTCGTACTCGGCGTGACCGCCGACGCCGCTGGCGGGTACGCGCGCGAGTTGACCCCGGAGGAACGAACCCAGCAACAAGCGGCGTTGACGGGCGAAGTCGCGGGATCGGATGTGGTCATCACGACGGCCGCGGTACCGGGTCGCAAGTCGCCGATCCTCGTCACCGCGGCGATGGTCGAGGCGATGGCCGATGGCTCGCTCATTATCGACATGGCCGCCGATGGTGGTGGCAACTGCGAGCTCACGGTGGCCGGAGAAGTGATCGACCACCAGGGAGTGCGCATCGTCGGGATGTCCAACCCGCCCGCCGAGATGGCCACCCACGCAAGCTTCATGTACTCGAACAACGTGGTGAAGCTCCTCGCGCTCTTTGGCGCCAAGGGTGAGCTCAACCCCGACTGGAGCGACGAGGTCGTGATCGGCCTGACGCTGGCTCGAGACGGTGAGCTGACCAACGCCGCGACCGCAGAAGCCCTCGGTGTTCCCTACGTGGCCATTCAACCGGAAGTGAAAGAGAGCGCCGAATGAACGTCATCTTGCAGTACCTCACCGTGCTCATCCTGACGGCGTTCGTGGGCACCGAGATCATCGCAAAGGTTCCCAGCATTCTGCACACACCGCTGATGAGTGGATCGAACGCCATTCACGGCGTCATCCTCGTGGGCGCCATGCTGATCCTCGGGGCCGCCAACACGAACCTCGAAGAGGTGCTGGGATTTCTCGCCGTCATCCTCGCGACGCTCAACGTCGTGGGTGGCTTCGTCGTCACCGACCGGATGCTCGAGATGTTCAAGCCGCGCCAGCCCAAAGCCCCCGAGGCCAAGCCTGACGAGGCTGCCCAATGAGTCGTGAAACGCTGATTGACCTTTTCTATCTCTTCTCCGCGACGACGTTTTTGGTCGCCCTGAAGGGTCTCGGCAGTCCCAAGCGCGCGCGCCACGGCAACATGGTCGCGGCCTTTGGGATGCTGGTCGCGATCGTGGCGACGTTCTTCAAGTACGTGGACGGTCACCCGCTGCACCACGTCGGCCTCATCCTGCTCGCCATGCTCATCGGCGTGGTGGTCGCCGTGCCAACGGCCCGGTTTGTCCAGATGACCGCGATGCCCCAGCTGGTGGCGATCTTCAACGGCGTGGGCGGTGGCGCAGCATCTCTCGTGTCGATCACCGAGTTCGTCCACATCAAAGCGTCCCACCCGGCGACCTACGTGACGCTCGAGGTGCTGCTCGGCGTCCTCATCGGAACCGTGTCCTTCTCGGGGTCTTCCATCGCGTACGCGAAGCTCCAAGAGCTCATGACGGGGCGCCCGGTGACCTATCCGGGCCAACAGCTCATCAATGGCGTCATCGGGATCGGCGCGTTGGCCCTGATCTTGACCATCCTCGTGACGGGTTCCGCCGCGCTGCTGTGGGTCCTGCTCGCTGTCGCCTTCGTCCTCGGCATCGCCTTCGTCCTGCCGATCGGCGGAGCGGACGTGCCCGTGCTCATATCTCTCCTCAACTCCTTCACGGGCTTGGCCGTGGCGGCGTCTGGCTTCACGCTCGGCTCGAACCTGCTGATCATCGCCGGCACCCTCGTGGGCGCCTCGGGTATCTTGCTGACGCGCCTCATGAGCAAGGCCATGGGCCGCAGCCTCTCCAACATCTTGTTTTCCGCCTTCGGCTCGAACATCACCGCGACCGGCGCCGACGGGACCGAGGGCCGGACCGTGCGCTCCGGCACCCCCGAGGACGTCGGTGTGCTGCTCGGCTTCGCGAGCAAAGTCGTCATCATCCCTGGTTACGGCCTTGCCGTCGCCCAGGGTCAGCATGTGCTGAACGAGCTGGCAAAGGAGCTCGAGGGCAAGGGCATCCAGGTGTTCTACGCGATCCACCCGGTCGCCGGTCGCATGCCGGGCCACATGAACGTGCTCCTCGCCGAAGCGAACGTCCCCTACGAGGATCTGCTCGAGATGGATGAGGCGAACTCCGAGCTCCAAACGGCTGACGTGGCACTCGTCGTGGGTGCGAATGACACCGTGAACCCGGCCGCCACGAACGATCCTAAGTCGCCCATCTACGGCATGCCGATCATCCATGCGGACCTCGCCGAGAACGTGGTCTTCCTCAAGCGCTCGATGCGTCCCGGCTTTGCCGGCATCGACAACGAGCTGCTCTACAACCCCAAGACGATCCTGGTCTTTGGCGACGCGAAGGACACCCTCACGAAGCTCGTCGCCGTGGTGAAGGCCTCCTAGGACACCGCTTCCGAGAGTCGGTTGAGCTCTTCGATCTGATCGTCGCTCAACTCCATCACCGAGTTCACGTTCGCACGTATCTGATCGGCCGAGCTCGCCCCAGCGATCACAGAGGCGACGGCCGGGTGGCTCAAGAGCCATGAGAAGGCATAGGTGAGGATGGGCACATGCGTGTCTTCGGAGTACGAGAGCAGCGCGCTGACCCGGCCGTAGAACTCGTCGCTCAGCCAGTGCGCGCGTCGCTCTTCGGGCATGTTGGCGAGACGCGTGCCCTCGGGCAGCGGCTCACCAGGACGGACCTTGCCGGTGAGCAGGCCATTCGCCAGCGGATAGAAGGGAAGAAAGCCAATGCCCAGCTCCTCACACGCTGCGAGCACCCCGTCGCGCTCGGGGGCCCGTTCGAGCAGCGAGTACTGGTTCTGCACCGAGACGAATGATGGTCCGCTGCCGGCGGCCGCCTTGGCCTCGCGCAGCTGGTCGGCCGTGAAGTTGGAGCAGCCGATCTCGCGCACCTTGCCCGCTGCGACGAGCTCCTGGAGGGCACCGAGGGTGTCGGCGATGGGAGTCGTCTCGTCGGGGTAGTGCAGCTGGTACAGGTCGATGTAGTCGGTGTTGAGTCGACGTAGCGAGCCTTCACAGGCCCAGCGCACGTAATCGGGCTTTGCTCCGAAGTGGGTGTCGTCGATGGGCATGCCGAACTTCGTTGCGATCACGACGTCGCTGCGGCGAGCGCCCAGCGCCTCGCCGAGAAAGACCTCTGACTTCGTCCCGCCGTAGATGTCGGCGGTGTCAAAGAAGTTGACACCGGACTCGAGGGCTCCGTTGACAACGACCAGCGCGCCAACGTGGTCGAGGCGGCTGCCGAAGTTGTTGCAACCGACCCCGACCTCAGAGACCGAGAGCGATCCGAGCGAGCGTTGTTTCATCATTTTCTCCTTCGTCGTGAGCGATCCTAGACAGTGACTTTGGCCTCCCACTCGGCTCTTGAACGCAGCGAACGCTCAACTACGATGGACAAAAAGGAGGGCTCATGAGAGTTCAGGTCGACTTTGATCTCTGTACGTCGAACGCAGTCTGCATGGGGATCGCCCCGGAGATCTTTCGAGGTTCGTGACGACGGCTTCCTCTACGTCTTGAACGAAGATCCCGGCCCCGAGTTCGACGATCGGCTTCGCCAGGCCGTCGCCAGCTGCCCGAACGGCGCTATCTCCATTGAGGAGTAGCCAATGAGCGGGCCTCGGGTCCGGTTTGCCCCGTCGCCGACCGGCTACTTCCACGTCGGATCCGCGCGCACCGCGCTTTTCAACTGGCTGCTCGCCCATCAGACCGACGGCGGCGTCTTCATCTTGCGTGTCGAAGACACCGACGCCTCGCGCGATCGCGAGGAGTGGGTCGAAGGGATCTACTCGGCCATGAGCTGGCTCGGGCTCACCCTCGACGAAGGTCCCTTTCGCCAGAGCGACAACGAAGCTGCCCACGACAGCGCAGCCCAAGTGCTGCGCCGCAACGGTTTCCTCTACTACTGCGACTGCACGCCGCGCCGAGATCGACGCCCGCAAGGGTCCCTGGCCAGCCGCCCGGGTTACGACGGCTTCTGCCGTGATCGTGGCCTTGAACGGGGCACGACGACCGCACTTCGCTTTCGAACGCCTCGTGAAGGCGTGACGATCGTGCACGACCTCGTGCGCGGCGACGTCGAGTTCGAGAATGCCCTGATCGACGACTTCGTGGTGGCTCGCTCACGGGTGCCGTCCTCTACGCGCTCGCCAATGTCACCGACGATCGCCACGACCGCATTACTCACGTCATTCGCGGCGAGGAGCACCTTGCCAACGCGCCCAAGCAGATTCTGTTCTGGGAGGCGCTCAACAAGGCGACGCGCGATCCGGTGCCCCTCCCCGCCTACGCGCACCTGCCGCTCCTCGTGAACGAACAGCGCAAGAAGCTCTCCAAGCGAAAGGACCCCGTCGCGACCGAGCTGTACCGGGACGAGGGCTATCTTTCGGCCGCGTTCGTGAACTACCTGGCCTTGCTCGGCTGGAGCCCGCGTGGCGACGAGGAGATCGTGCCCCTGTCCACGTTGATCGAGCAGTTCCGCTTCGAGGATGTCTCGCACTCGCCGGCGTTCTTCGACGTGAAGAAGCTTCGCCACATGAACGGCGAGTACATACGAGCACTCTCGATCGAGGAGTTCATTCGGCTGAGCGCCCCGTGGGTTCGGCCCTGGGACAGCAACTGGCGTCCGAACGGCCTCGAACCCCCCTGGCGCGAGGACCAGTTCTCGGCCGCTCTCTACGGCAAGGTCGCTCATCTCGTCCAGGAGCGCGTCGCGACGCTCGCCGAGATTCCTGCGATGGTGGAGTTCTTCTTCCTCGATGAGCCCCGCTACGACGAGGCGAGCTTTGCCAAGGTAATCACGAACGATCCCGTCGGCCGCTCGATCATCGAAGGGGCGATCGAGCGCTACCAGCGCCTGGCCGACTGGAGCGCAGCGTCGCTGCACGAGGTCATCCAGCAGCTCGGCGACGAGGTCGAACTTCCTCTGCGCAAGGCACAGGCGCCCGTGCGCTGTGCCATCACCGGCACGCTGGTGGGGCCACCGCTCTTTGAGTCGCTCGAGTACCTAGGGAGAAAGAAGACAATTCAGCGACTGCGCGAAGCGCTCGCGAGGGCGGGGTGATCCTTCGCGTCATCAAGTGGACGCTCCGCATTGCAGGCGTGCTGCTGGTGCTCCTTATCGCCTACTTCGGGTTCACCTTCGTCCAGATCTGGTTGCGCGGCCACGAACACACCACGAAATCGGCCCAGGCGATTCTCGTCTTCGGCACGACCGAAGACGATGGGGTGCCGTCATCGGAACTGAAGGTCCGCCTTGACCAGGCGCTTTCGCTCTATGACCACGGGAGAGCCCCGTGGGTAGCGGTCACGGGTGGCAAGCGTCCGGGTGACGCGAACACCGAAGCCCAGGTATCTGCCACGTTTCTGGAGCATCACGGCGTGCCGAGGTCTCGGATCCTCGTGGGCGGTGGTGCCGACACCTGGCAGAACGTCGCGACGATCATGCCCAAGTTGAAAGCGCACCACTCAAAACAGTCATCACAGTGACCGACCCCTTCCATGAGTACCGCGCGATGGCGATCTCTTCGGCGCAGGGACTTACTCCGTACCCGTCGCCCGTGCGTAACTCGCCCACTATCAAGTACCAGCTCTGGCGCTACTACCTGAAAGAGACGCTCGAGGTCGGTGTCGGTCGCATCGTTGGCTACGGCAGGCTGAGTCATTGGACGACGGGACACTGAGCTCGCTGGCACCTCTCAACGAGGACCAGATAAGATTGCCCAGCCCTTCGGGGGTGGTGTAATTGGCAACACAACTGGTTCTGGTCCAGTTATTCAGGGTTCGAGTCCTTGCCCCCGAGCGAATGAGTCAGCGGTGACGCTGCCTCTTTCAAGGTCCCATCGTCTAGTGGCCTAGGACATCACCCTCTCAAGGTGGAGGCACGGGTTCAAATCCCGTTGGGACTGCCAATTGAAATCTGTCGGGACATCGTGAACACCCGAACCTGTGCAGATTATCTGAAGCCTGCACCCTTGGGCTGGTAATCGCGGTCGGGGTTAATTCTCGTCTCGCCAATGAACTCACCATCTTGCGTGGCGAAGGTGACGACATCGTCGAGCACGTAAAGACGAATCTCTTGACCGCGGTAAGCCCAGCCGACGTTCAGGTGGCGAAGCTTCCCCAGGTAGCGCAACGTCACGTGTCCCCGCACGTCGACCGTGTCTTTGCGAATGCGCCAGTGGGGCTGGTGGATGAGCGTGTTGGGCTTCGCTTTGGCCCGCGCGTTATAGGCAACGTGGGGCGTCAGTCGATTGATGCCACGGTGCGGACGCACCTCGTTGTAGTAGCGCACAACATCCACGAGCGTCGTTTGGAGTTCGCCGAGGGAGCTGGCGGGATGTTTCGCCAAGAACTTCTTCAAGGTCCGGTGCCAACGTTCGACCTTCCCACACGTCTGGGGATGGTAGGGACGCGAGTGCTTATAGAGCACGCCGGCGGCGTCAAGATCGCTCTCGAAACCGCTGCGCCCGCCCCTCGAGGCCGCGTTGTAGATGGCGCCCTTGAATGAGTTCTTAAGCGATGTCAAGTCCGAATTTGGGCTGTTCTAACCTTGGCTGGGGACGAGCCGATCGACGGAGCGCCTAGCGACTCCTTTATTCGACGGCTCGTTCCTTTGTTTAGGGTTCGGCGTTGAATCCGGATGGCTTCGTGCACGCTGTAATGCTCGGCAACGATCTCACGCCCTCGTTCCTTCGTGATGGGCGTGCCATCGAGATCACGTATGACGTAAGGGGTGCCCGAGCGCCAACACGCGATGATGCGCGTCAGCAACACCGCACTGACGTGACAGAGCGCCGAGTTGTGGTGCTTGCCCTCGTGAACCATAAGGCGGTAGTAGCGCTGGGCGAGCGTGGGGTCAGTTTGCCGTGCCCAGTTCGCCGCGCTAAAGAGCGCTTCTCGCAGCGGCGCGTCACCCGATTTCGTTGGTCCGCCGTGACGACCGTGCAGACCCGAGGCACTCAGTGAGGGGACGAGTCCGCTAAAGGACTTGGCCCCCGCCAACGAGCGAAAGCGAGTGGGATCGCCGAGTCGTGCCAGGATCTGGGCACCGTTCACCACCGCCACCCCCGGCACCGAGGTCATGATGCCCCAGGGGTCGGCCGCCTTGAGGGACACCGCGATGCGCTCGTCGAGCTCGTGGATCTCGTGAGAGAGAGCGAGAGCGAGTCGCGCCTCAACGGCAATGTCATCAGCCAGCTCGGCAAAATCGAGTTGGTCTTCCCAGAGTTCGAGGGAGGCCGCGGCGGCGTCGAGAATCATCTGGGCCTCGCTCTCTCCGCACTTGCCGTGTGAGTAGCGCCAGATCAGTTTGGTGAGTCGAGCCCGCCCCAGCCGTCGTAGCGCCTGGGGATCGCTGTAGCCGGCGGCGAGGAGACGCAGGCAGCGGTTGCTGACCAAATCGCCCGCGAAGGCCGCATGCCAGCTCGGTCCGAGCAACTCGAGGTAGGCGTCAAGTCGCGCCGCGATGACACTGCGCCGTTTCACCAGAGATGAACGCAACTTGGTGATTCGACGTAAGTGCTCTGCGGGCCCCAGCCCCTCCAAGGAGTGCAGACCTTCGGGGTGTAGCAGGGGCACCCGGGCCAGTATGCGCGAGTCCAGCCGGTCGGACTTCGTGTGCTTGGAGTAATAGTCGCGTAGGTCCGCCGACTGCTCGGGCGGCACCATGACAACGCTCGCGCCGCGACGCTGGAACCAACTCGCGAGCGGCACCCAGGCGTTGCGCGTGGGCTCCATCACGACCGTCAGTTCCGCGTCCTCGGGTAACGACGACCACAGCGACGTGAGGGTCGCTCGGGGTCGTGCGAAACTTTCTGGCACTCCAGAGAAACTCGCCGCGTTCGTTGGTCAGCGTTCCCTGGTGGGCGGCGCGACAGGCGACGTCAATCCCCAGTATGTATTTCGTCATTGCAGTCCTTTCGTTGTCGTTGAACCAGACGGACAGCAGCGACGAGGAAGAACCGCACCGGACATTCACTAACAGGGATCCGAACACAAATGCCGGTCGCCGAGTTCTCAATAGGGCGTGCCTTCCCCGGCGTTGCTCCTATCCGCCCCGAGAACAACAGGCAAGAAGTCGTGCACAGCACACGCTTCGATCGGTCAGCATCGGTAACGGACAGGCGCCGGGCACCCTCAATCCTCACGCAGCCGGCCGGACCGCGCGAGGCGTTGTGGGTCACTACTTATCTTGAATATCGCTGAGCACCGAGGCCGGGGTGCCGTAACGCTCACAGGCTTGCTGAAAGAGGCGACGCACAGTTCTCCATGGTCACGGTGAGATAGGCGCGCACCGACAGCGCGAAGCGTGAGTGGTCGTCGAGGAAGGTGAGAATCTCCAGCCAGGTGCCATCGTGCAGGTGCCAATGGGTAATGTCACTTTGCCAGCACTCGTTCGGCAGCTCGCGCCGCGAAGCGCACGTAGGAGGACTTAGGCCGCTTCTTCGGGGCCGGCGTCACGAAGCCCCGTCGGGTGAGGATGCGCTGGATCGTCGAGATCGAGGGGGTGACGAAGCCTTCGCGCTCCAAGTGGGTGTGGATGGTGTCGGCCCCGTTGTCCGCGCCGTAGTCGAGCAGTTCCTTTCGCAGCTCGATGATGCGGTCTTCGGTCGCGGGCGGCGTCGCCAGCTTGTTCGAATGCGGCCGCTTGGAGCGAGGCTCGAACGCTGAGGGCCCCTCTTTGCGATAGCGCTTGACGAGCGTCGACACCCAGGCCGGGGACACCCCGTATTTGGTCGCCGTCGCCCGCACCCCCAGGCCCTGGGACACCACCGACTCCACAATGATCTGGTTCTTGACCACGACGCACCCCCCGAAGGAAGTGTTCACGATGTCTCGACAGATCCGTTCACTATGTAGTGAAGTCAGTCACCGTTGGGACTGCCAAGCTGACCCGAACCCCGTTCGCCGGTCCACGTTCATGGAAGTTGCACCGAATATCGGGCCTAATCTGCGACTTCGCGCCCGGAGCTATTCAATCGTGGCGTCGCCCTCGTCGCTTTCGAAGGGAAAGTCCTCAGCGAACCAGCTCATCATCCCTCCGGAGAGATTCGCGGCGTCAAAGCCACGCTCTTGGAGAAAGGTTGCCGCGCGAAATGAGCGACCGCCCGATCGGCACGCGCAGATGATGAGTCGGTCGCGCGGCAGTTCATCCAGGTGGTCGGGAAGCTCCGAGAGGGGGATGAGCGAAGCCATTGGGGCATGGCCAGCGTCCCACTCGCCCTCTTGTCGTACGTCGAGGAGGATTGCGTCGCCATCCAGCAGTTCGAACGCTTCGCTGGGACCCACTTCTCGAACCGACATCGCACGACCTCTCGCATTCTTCGTGGCAGTCTTGGCCACACCTCGAATGTACCTGGAAGGTGTATTCGAGGCATCGCAATTTTGCCGTGGTCGTTGGCAAGGACGCCGATGAACGAACCGCGTCAACGCCGATTGATGGCCGTAGGCTGTTCGCGATGTCAGCGGCGATATCGACCATCAGCGGCGACGAGCTCGTCCAGAAGCTCGAAGATCCCACGCTCTATCTGCTGGACGTGCGCGAGCCCGACGAGGTCGCCGAGTGGCAGCATCCCCGGCGCGCACAACATTCCCTCGGCGACCCTGAAGCGGCGCATCGACGAGATTCCAACGCGACTCAGACGTCGTCGTCGTCTGCGCCAAGGGGACGCGAGCCCAACAGGGTGCGGAACTCCTTGCCGAGAACGGTCGGCCCAGCAGGGTTCTCAACGGCGGAATGGGCGCGTGGAGCTCCACGTACGACCTGGTCGAAAGCGAGTTCGGAGGGGCCACGATCATCCAAGTTCGTCGACGAGGCAAGGGATGCCTGTCCTATGTCGTCGGAGCGGGTTCGTCGGCGGTGGTCATCGATCCTTCACTCGACTGTCCCGGTATGAAGATGCCGCTCGACTCAGGCTGGACGATCACCCACGTGCTCGATACCCATCTGCACGCCGATCACTTAAGCGGCGCCGCGCGCTTGCATCCGACACCGGCGCTGCCCTCTGGCTCAACCCGGCCGATCCTTTTGCCTTCGAGTTCGAGCCTCTGGTCGATGGCAAGACCATCGAGTTAGCTCCAGGCATCGACTTGCGAGTGGCATCGGTCAGCGTGCCGGGTCACACGGAAGGCTCGACCATGTATCAGCTCGGCGACTATGCCATCTTCACGGGTGACACACTGTTCCTCGAAAGCGTTGGCCGTCCGGATCTTGCCGATGAGGCCGAAGGTTACGCCCACCATCTCTTCCACAGCCTGCACGAGAGGGTGCTGCCGCTCAGTGACGACATACTGGTCTTTCCGGCCCATTTTGGCCCGGGCGTTGAGGTGCGCGCTCATGAGTATCGTAGCGCGGGATCTCGGTTCGCTGCGTCACGCGTTGCCGGCCCTGGAGCTGGACGAGGAAGAGTTCGTGAGATGGGCGGTGGCCAACGTCAAAGACCGACCGGGCAACTACCGTCAGATCGTCGGCATCAACGCTGGTCAGGCGCAGTCTGGCCCTGACGACGAGGAACTCGAACTTGGACCGAATCGCTGCGCGATCGCTTGACTCGGGTTCCCTTGCGTCGCGTCGCGAAGGTGTCCTGCAACTAAAAGTTCGTCGCGATCCTTCGCAAGCCGACAGAGAATTCATTCGCGAAGCGTTTTGAGAACGAATGTAACCTGACCATCACAGTTACGAAGCTCCATATGGCTGCGCGCAATTGATTGGCGCTTCTCGTCGTGATTGGGTGCTGCAGTGTGATGAAAGCGATGCCTCGCAGAGCACTCGAAGGCATCCCGATTTCGTTGAAATAGCGGCTTACAATATGGTTACGATTTCGACACGAAGAGAACAACGACGAAATATCGATGCAAGAAGCGCTTTTTTCTCGCCCTTTACCAGGTAATTCAACACTCTGCGGAGGGTCACGACATTAGATGTGCATTACCAAAGAAAAGCTTCGCCTCTTCGCTTGAGCAGTGGCCTTTACCTATACTTGCTCGTAAGGAAACGGCCGTGATATGTCACGAGGCGCTACCTTGTGAGTGTTACTGCAGTGCCGCATGATCTAAAAATTAAAGGCTGGCAGAGCCCGGCCCTTATGAATGGAGTGAATTGACAATGAATAATCCAAGACGGATACAACGCCACTTGGTAAAGGCATTAGCTGCCGGCGCCTTGCTCGCGGCTGCGGCGCTGCCAATGGCTATCGCTACTGCGGCGGGGGCGGTTGCGACGACCTATACCGTCGTATTCTCGACGTCAGGCGCAAGCAACACGGGTCCTGGCGACTCGGGCACCTTTACTCTTACGGCATCGGCTGCGACGTTTGCTGGTGACGGCGGCAATGCCACCATCACCTCAAGCACGACAGGCGTGACGTTCTCGAGCATCGTCGACACCGACCACACCAACCAGGAAGTCCTCACCGGGGATTACGCGACGGCTGCGACGGCTGCGGCGGGTGCTGCAACCCTCACTATCACCGACGACGCGGGCACCTTCACGGCTGCGAACGCGATCACGGTCGACAGTGCGCCCACGGCGACGGCAGTGAGCGTTTCGAGCATTAGCGACAACCCATCGGCTGGTTTCACGGATCTGACCGTGACTGGTTCGGGGTTCTTCAACGAAGCGACATCGACGCTCGCGTCCACCCCGCGCCCGACGGTGACGTTTACGAACACGGCAAACGGCACGACGCTTCTGTCTAGCGTTACTGCGGACGCTGCCACGTACCCGTTGACGTCGTCGTCACTGGCCATTGAGGTCAAGCCGGTCAACTCAGTCAACGGAAAGGCTGCGACCCCCGGCACCTACACCTTGACAGTGACGAACCCAGATGGCGGTACTGTTACCACCGGCGCGATCTTCACCGTTGTCGGTGATGAAGTGACGGACGTCAGCCCATCGTCGGTTGCCGACACAGGAACCGGCCAGGTGACGTCGATCACGATCAATGGTGGCGGCTTCCAAACTGGTGCTTCGGTGTACCTCTACGCGGCGGGCACTGCCATTACCGCCACGCCTGCGGCGAGCAACTGCACCTTCGGTGGTCTGACCAATGTCAACCTGGTTAGCGCCGACGAGTTCACGGCAACATTGACCACGACTGCTGTGGCTGCACCCGGCCTCTGCGACGTATTCGTATGGAACGGCGCCGCTGGCGACAACCTCTCCGGATACGACCTCGCAGGTGCGATTGGGTTCGGTGAAACGTCCACGGCCTCGCCCGTCATTACATCGTCGAGCTTGACGACAGGCACGGCGCTTACCGCCGGCGCCCCGTCGACCACGATCGTACTTACGGGTTCAGGCTTCGGAACCTTCAACGGCGCTGGCGCGCTGGCTCCCGGAACTCTTGACCCGTCCGGCCTCACGACCAATGCATCCCTGTCGGGTTGCGTCGCCAACGGTGCTGGTACGACTTTGACATGTGACGTCTTTGCTGGCAACCCTGCCACGGTTCCGCCGAGCGGCGTTGAAGGCAACTACTCGGCGACCGACAATGGCGCCACGCTTGCCGACGCGTTCTCAGTGGGCGGTCCGGCGATCACCTCGATCGCTCCGGCTGCACTCGCAGTTGGCGCTCCCATTGGCACGACTGTTGCAATCACTGGTACCGGATTCAGTCCTGACACCGCTGGTCACGTAACCGACGTAGGAGGCGATGCGCTCGCTGGAAACTTCGAGTATGTCAGCGCGACCTCGGTCAACTTTGTGGTCACGACCCCGCCATCAGTTGCGGGTGAGACTGACACGCTTACTGTTAACGGCGTGAACGCGTACGGCTACCTGGTTTCTTCGGCCACGACAAATGTCAAGATCGACGCGGATCCAACTGTGTCCTCGCTCACGTACGTGACGGGCACAACGGGCGTCGGCATTGGCGCGACGGCTCAGAAGCTGGTTATCAACGGTACGGGCTTTGCAACGGGCGCGACGGTCGGTTCGTTCGTCAACTCGTCTGGCACGGCTGACCCCGATGTGACGGCCACTGTGACGACCGTGACACCGACAGCAATCACCGCGACCATCGCGATTAAGGCTGGCGACACGAACACCATCGACGGCTACACCGTTACCAACACCGACGGCGGTTCCGCCAAGGTCATCGCAGTTGCCCCGCTCGGTCTTACGATCGACGCAGCTCCGACGATCACCGCGGTTTCACCGGTTACTGCCACGCCTAGCTCAACGAACGCCTTCACCATCACTGGTACGGGCTTCTTGACCGGCGCAGTTGTGACTCCGTCCTCGGATGGAACCTGTGGCACGGCGACGGTGGTGAGTGCAACCTCGATCACCGTTTCCTGCACACTTGGTGCGGCAAGCTCGACCCCGGTCACGCTGGCCGTCTCCAACCTTGACGGTGGCACAGCAGTTTCCGGTACCGTCCTCGGTGCGGTCACGCCGCCCCCTGCCTTCCACGTCGGTGCCGTTCACGGCTCGGCTGTGTCGGGTAAGTGGGTCACTTTGACCGTCTCGGGTACCGGTTTCTACGGTCAGCCCCACGTGACGAGCACCGCTGCTGGTTCCAAGATCGGCGTCACCGCTGACCACGGCACCTCACTGACGCTTCACGTTTGGACGAAGAAGGGTATTGCTGGCGAGCACACATTCACCATCACCTTGGCGAATGGCAAGTCTGGCAAGGCCAACTACTCCATCAAGAAGTAACCATCCACTAGTAGTAAGAAAAGGACCCCCTCGAAAGAGGGGGTCCTTTTCTTTTGCTTTGTCGCTGCTCGATCCTTAGTCAGCGCGTCAGAATCTCGTCGGGTGGGTCACGCTCCAGTTAGTCGGTAGTCGTGTGACTCCACGTTGTGCCGTTCGGCTCGTCATGGATCTCGAACCCCGCTGCGACGAGGACATCGCGTAGTTCGTCGGCGAGGACGTACTGACCACTCGACCGCGCACTCACTCGGGCTTTCAAGATTCCTTCAACGAGCTGGGACGGATCGATATAGCCTTCCCCGCCAGTGGCCGCGAGTTGGACGAGACGCGCGAGGGCACTCGTGGCGTCGTCTCCGCCGGCCGAGGCGATTCGGGCGAGCTCCACAGGCCCGCTATCGGCTGACGGCTCGCCAGAGCGCGGCTGAGGCCGAGGCGTCGACACCGAGTTACGCAGTTCGCTCAGATCTGTCGTTGTGCCGTTGGTGAGGACTTTGTGATTGCCGTGAAGGCGCCAATACGCGTTCGATCGACCCTTGACCGTGATCGTGTCGCTCGCCACGTCGATGATCGCCGCGGTGTGCTCGTCGACGCCGAAGGTAGCGACGCCCTCGGGCAGCTGCTCCTCGAGGGCTAGCAGTCGCACTTCGCCCAGGTAGCAGAAACGAGTGTCGTAGTTGCCTCCCTCGTTGTTGTCGAAGTGGGGGATCACGACGCACTGAAGTCCGAGACGCTCGAGAAGGTTGAGTCCTTTGCGCCAGGTGGGAGCGGGGTCACCGACTTTGTAGACCTCGTAGATGGGGGCTGTGTAGGCGCCGAGCGTTAGCGACGCGGCTGACGAGATGCTGAGCGCACCCCCCTTGTCAAGGACGCTCAGGAGGTCCTCTTCGAAGTGGAGCGGCGCCCATTGGGCGAGCGCGTAGGTGGGGCTCCCGGGACCAGCGAAGACGAAATCAGCTTGACGAACCTCATGCTTGAACAGCGTTCGTTCGAGTTCAGACGCCCGCTCGTACGAGGGAAAGTGCAACGTCGTCATGGTGAGATGGAGGGACTTGTCGAAGTACTCCTCGAGCTTCGCGCTCATCTGAGGTACGTTCAGCTGGAATCCGTAGGCGGTGTCGACGTTCATCGCATTCTTCGGCTGGACCGATTTGATGATCTCACGATGGATCTTGGTCATCCCTGGGGCCGTCTCACCCGAGCCGAGTATTGCGAGCACGCCCTGAGCCATTTCGCAAGCGTATCGTGGCCCCTGTCGCCCTCAGTAAAGGAGTTCGCTAGGTTGGAGACGTGAACGGTGTTGTCATCACGGTTCGAAACCGAGCCCGGGCGAGCGTCTCTGCGCCCATGGTGGTGTGGGCTCTTGCCATGACCGTCGTGCTGTTTATCGATGTGGTGGCGCCCTCAGCGATGGACACGGTGGTGGGATTCGGGCTCACCGCGCTATTGGGCGCGTACCTCGGGTGGCAGCGACGAATGGGTGCGGTCTTTGCCGCGCCGCTCGTCAACTGGCTGTTTGCGTGGTTCCCGATGGAGATCGCCTGCATGATCCACTTCGGTATCTTGAAGGGCTTCTTTCTCGGACTCGTCGTCATCACTGTCGGATGGATCGCGATCGGCTTCATCGAGTTCGTCTGGATGTGGATGGTGGCAGCACTGTTTCGTTCGATCCACCGGCGACCGGACCGCGACGATGACTCCGTCACCATCATCGGTCCCGATGGTCGTTAGTTACTCAAATCCCTCGATAAATCCCTGAGGTGCGGTTTTAGGGAGTCGTTCTTGACGTTGACGTCTTGTTTGTGACGTGACGAGCGATGTCAAGCAGCTCTGCGTGGCTCTGGCGGCGAGGTCGCTCTCACTCGTGCGTCATGGTCCGGTTAAGTGGCGGACGATCGTGTCGTCTCAACGCAGGTGCGCTTAGCCGGTCGGTGTGGGGATCGCTTGGAGACGCGAGAGCGCCGCGGTGAAACGTTCAAAGAGCGGGTAATGCTCGGGCAATCGCAACGTCAGTTGTCGGCCGCTGTGGGTAATCATGGCGGGCACCGCGAGATATCGATAGCGAAGACGCTTGGCCCGCAACCGTTCACCCGCCCGACTCGCGTCGAGGCGACCGAGCAGCTGGGTCCAGCAGCACAGGTTGTGGCCGAGGCACACCAACTCCAGCCACGCCCAGTTCGCCATGAAGCCGTGCTTGCGAAAGGCGTGAAGCCCGAAGTTGCTCTTGAGTTCGCGCATGCCCGCTTCAACGTCGGCCTTGTGGCGATGCTCGGACTCGAGCTCGAGCGCGCTGCGTCCATGGTCGTTGGTGACGAGCACCCAGTAGCGATAGAAGCCGGTATCGAAGCTGAGTTGCTCGCCCTTATTGATCTTGATGCGTTTGACCACGTAGCGGCGAAACCCGTGGCCGTTGCGCATGCGATATCCGAACTCGGCCACCTCGCCGTCGTCGTTGAGGCAAGGTTGCCAGTATTCGTCGCCAATCGCGGCGCACGGTCCCGTGATCGCGGGGATGAGCGGCACCGAGCAGAGGAAGGTGACCGAGGCCAGATCCAGCTGGTCGAACAGCTTCGCGCTGTAGAAGCCCGAGTCGAGGCGACTGCGTAGAGCGACGCCCGCGGGCACGCAACGCAGCGTCTCGCGCACGAGGGTGTCGATCCCGGTGGAGGGGCCCGAGCGTCCGCGACGAAGCCGCGCGTGCACCGCGACGCCGGTGGTCGCCTCGAAGCAGAGCAACGGGTGCAGAGCGTAGGCGCGCTTGTAGGTGCGATCGACACCCTGTCGTCTCGTCGAGCGGCTGTAGACGTAGGTCGAATCGAAGTCGAGGGTCAACTCGGATAGACCCATGGCGCGAAACGCTCTTTGGTGCACGGACGCCAAGGCCTTATCGAGTTGGCGAATATGACCGAGGGTGAAGCGGCGCAGCCACGTGCCCGCGGTCTGAGGTGCGGGCACGGCGTAGCCGCGCAACTCACGCTGAGCGTGGTCACTGCGTGCGACGGCGAGATCGTCGAGACAGCGCGCCCCGAGCGCGATCGATTCGCTCATCGACACGACGAACTGCGCCTCGCTCAGTCCGCGCTCGCGCTCTTTCACGTGCACCCACTGCGCCACGGACCTATCGAGACCCACCGCTCGCGCCGTCTCGCGCAGCAACTCGGCGCCGCCGTAAGCGGTAATCACCTTTGACGTGGTGTCAACGCGTAAACTCATCTTTGGAATGCCTCCTGTGTTTGGGAATTGGTGCTTTGGACAGATCCATTTTCCTCCGCGGGAGGCATTTTCCGCGGATGCGCGAATGCTTAACCGTTCGTTATCGGTGGTCTGATCAATCGGCGTAGCGAACTGCTTCGTTGTCGATGTCGATAAGTCGATTGGCGACCCGATTCCAGTCGTCAAGATCGTGCCAGGGCGAGACGAGGTCGTGGAACGCGCGACTCACCAGCTGACTCTCAAAGAAGAGCGCCCACTGGTGGCTTGAGAGTTGGTCATCGAGCAGTCCCGCTTTGATGAGGCAGCCGTAAAGCTCATCGGTCTTTGCTGCGTAGGCGTTGTAGAGGCACAAGAACCCTGGGCGAATACTTGCCCGTGAGAGCGCCGTTGCAGCGACGCGAAAGAACATCTGACGCTCGCGAACGATGGACTGCTCACGGTCGGGGTCCTTTACCAGTTCGTGGAGAGTGTCGATGAACGACCCGGTGGGGTGTGGGCCTGCGGCGGCCCGTTCGAGCGTTGCAAATATGTCGGTGGTGACGAGGCTAAAGAGATGCAGGAGGGACGCATCGATGAGCCCCTGGCGCGAGCGAAAGTGACCATAGATCACGCTGGTACTGAGATTCGTCTCCTTACAGATGTCGAGGATCCGCAGGTCGCTCTCGTCTTCTTGCCACAGTCGCCTCGAAGTGGCTTCGATGAGTAGTTCGCGCGTGGAGTACTCGTGTACGTTTTCGGCCATTCCGTGAAATTAGTCCGTGACGATACCGTGCGCACTCTTGAACATCATTTTTTTACGAGCATTTGATGACGGTGACCGTCGTCACGTCATTACCGCGGCGCTTCTACGCGACGGATGTCACGACGGGAGCAAGTCGACGCCACTCCTCGCGCGGCACTTCGGTCGGGTCGGCGCCGAGCACCTGCAAGCACACGTGGCTTGCGCCCGCGTCAAAATGGCGTCGGGCTCCTTCGAGAATCGCGTCTTCGTCGCCGTGCAACACGAGCGCGTCGCAGAGCCGATCCGAGCCGCCGCGAACCAGGTCGTCGTCGTCGAAGCCCTGTCGACGCCAACTGTTGCGGTAGTTCTCCAGGCCCGAGTAGTGCTCGAGATGTTGATGAGCGCGGCGCAAAAACTCCTCGCGGCTTTGTCCGAGTACCGCTGCTTGCTCGACGCCGAGAAACTTCTCACCGATGATCGAGCGAGCGAGTTCGGTGTGCTCGGGCGTCACGAGGTAGGGATGGGCCCCATCGGTGAGCTCCGCTGCGAGTTCGAGCATCTTGGGCCCGAGTGCGGCGATCACGCGCGGCACGCGCGTGCGCCCCTCTTCGGCCATCATCGGCGCCCCGTCCATCGCCACGAGAAAGTCCTTCATGGCGCGATGGGGCTCTCGTAGTGGTGGCCCCGCAGCCGCGTCACGAGCGGTTCATGGCTGACGCCAAGTCCGAGGACGAACCGGTCGCCGTACGCGGCGGACAGTGTCTTTGCGCCATTCGCTGTCGTCACGGCGTCGCGCGCCCAGATGTTGGCGATACCCGTGGCGACGATGAGTGAGGAGGTGGACGACAGCATGAGACCTGCGTTGGTGAACGACTCGCGTCCCCACGCTTCGGGGAACCAGAGCGCGCGGTAGCCGAGCGACTCGATCTCACGAACGCACTCATCGCTCTCGGCGGGGCTCACGGCGTCGAGCGCCATTGTCCACAGACCGATCGAACCGCGGAGCCTCTCAAGGGGTGGTGGGCCACGTTGACATTGAACGTCAGCATAGAGACGGGCACGGACTCATCGTGACCCGTCAGAATGGTGCATGGCCTACTTCGTCGCGCTCGCCAGCGCTTTTTTGGTGCTGTCGGCCGCCACCGCACTTCGCCCGGGCCGACGCGGACTGTACGCGGCCTTCGCCTATCCCGTTGGATGGGCCGCGGGAGAACTCGCCGGTCAGGCCATTGTTGTGGAGGCGGCGCTGCTAGGGCTTCTCTGGTGGTGGGGCTGGCCCGCCACCGCGTGGCTCGGTTCGCTCGTCGTCGTCCTGGCCACGATCGTGCTGGTGGAGAACGTGGCGCTCATCGTCATACAGTTCCACTCTCGTCTGGTGGTACGTCGCGCGCTGGAGCAGTCCCCCGATCGTCCACTCGCGATGCCGCGCCCCGGCGACGATGTCTTTGGCAGGTGGTGGAGGACGGCGCTGCAGGTTCCGTTCCATCCGCGAAACATGCAACTCAACCGTGATGTCGTCTATGGTCCGTTCACTCGCCATCGTCTGGACATCTGGCGGTTTTCGACGACGCCCGCCGATGCGCCGGTCGTCTTCTACCTGCATGGTGGAGCGTGGACGTTCGGCGACAAGCGCCAGCAGGCTCGTCCGATGTTGCATGAGTTCGTAGAGCGCGGCTGGATCGTCGTGGCGAGCAACTACCGACTCGCGCCGCAACACCCGTGGCCAGCGCAGATTGAAGATGCGACTCGCGCGCTCGGTTGGATCAAGAAGAACATCGCGACCTACGGTGGTGACCCCGACCGCGTCGTCATCGCGGGCGGTTCAGCTGGCGGACACCTTGCGTCACTCGTCGCCCTCAGCGCCGACGACCCGACGTGGCGCCCCGAGGACATGGCAGAGGTGACGGACTGGTCCGTGCGCGGCGCGCTGTCGTTTTACGGTGTGCTCGAGATGACGGGTGACAAGAGGTCCTGGCAGGGACTTGAAGGAGCACTGCTGCGCCTGCTCGAGCAGCGCGTGGTCCAGCAACCGCTACGTGGCAACGAAGATCTCTACCGCCAGCTCTCGCCGTACGAGCGCATCACGAGTTCATCGCCGCCCTTCTTCGTCGTCCAGGGCGTGAACGATACGCTCGTCGAGGTCAACGTCGCGCGCGCCTTCGTCGCGAAGTTTCGCGACGTCGCGTTTGCGCCCGTGTGCTACGTGGAGCTGCCGTTCACCCAACATGGGTTCGATCTGACGGCGAGTCCGCGCACGTCAGCGACGACTCGGGCAGCTGTCGCCTTCGCCGAGTCGGTTGTCAGGCCTCGGCCCGCGCTGACGGCGTCACTCGTGGCGAGCTATCAAGTGCCGCCAACGCAGCTGCGCGTTGAGCTAGAGGGGCAGTCGGTAGACGCCGTCAGCGCGGCGGCCACGCTGGGATCGTTCTATGTCGTCACCTCGGACAACCCGTACTCCACGTTGCTCGACGACGCGGCGAACGATGTGCGTCGCTCGGATCTGCGCCGCTTCCTTCGTCGTCGCGACATCGCGTTCTTCGAGACGACCGGGCGGGACGTCACGAGCCACTGGCCGAGCGAACACGGCGTCGCGCTCCCCACTCTCACCAGGGAGGACGCGCGAGCACTCGCTCGAGCGTGGGACCAGTTTGCGTTCTACGAGGTGAGCGTCGACGGCGTCACGGTCCGCGATGCGGCCTCAGACCTGGTCTTGTCCTAGCTCGGCTCGAGCACGACGTCGACGCGCAGCTCGTTCGCGTCCTCGATGATGAGCTCAGCGACGTTGCCCGCGGCCGCGAGGTCACTCGCACTGACGCGCAGTGCGTCGGCGAACTCTTCGGGAGCGGCGACGGTGACGCGCGTCACGCCCGCGCGCTGCGACACCTTCGCGTTGCTCTTCGCGCGGCGAATGGCCTCGAGCACCTCGCACACGGGTTGATAGACCGAACCGGGCGCCTCGCTCAAGGCGCCAAGCTCGTCGAGGGTTGGCCAGCTTGCGCAGTGCACGGAGTCGTCGTGCCACCATCGCCAGACCTCTTCGCTGACAAAGGGCAGTGTGGGTGCAAAGAGTCGCTGAAGGACCGAGAGGGCGATCTGCAGTGCGGCGCGCGCCGACTTTGTCTCGGCATCGGCCTCGTCGCCATAGGCGCGAGCCTTCACGAGCTCGACGTAGTTGTCGCAAAAGGACCAGAAGAACGTCTCGGTGCGTTCGAGCACGCGCGCGTAGTCGTAGCGCTCGAAGGACTTCGTCGTGTCGGTGACGAGCACGCCGAGCTGCGAGAGCAGATCCCGGTCCAGCGGGTTCGCCACATTGATCGGCCCGAGCGAGTCGGCTCCTTCGAGGCGTCCTAGGACGAACTTCGAGGCGTTCAAGATCTTGATCGAGAGACGTCGACCGATCTTCATCTGGCTTTCGTCGACCGCCGTATCGGTGCCCGGGCGTCCCGACGCGGCCCAGTAGCGCAGCGCGTCCGCGCCGTGCTGTTCGAGGAGCGGCATCGGGGTGACGACGTTGCCGACGGACTTGCTCATCTTCTTTCGGTCCGGATCGAGTACCCAGCCTGAGACGAGAACATTGTGAAAGGGCAGGTCGTGGAACTCCAGGTGGCTGCGCACGACGGTCGCGAAGAGCCACGTGCGGATGATGTCATGGGCCTGAAGGCGCAGATCCATGGGGTAGACGCGCGCGAAGAGGTCGCTGCCCCAGTGTCCCGCGATCTCGGGCGAGAGCGAGCTCGTCGCCCACGTGTCCATGACGTCAGGGTCACCGGTGAAACCGCCCGCCTGGTCGCGCTGGGCCTCCAGCGAAACCGTCGGGGACGTGACTCGATGGATCAACGGGCAGCTGGTCGACGCGCGCCAGGATCGGATGATCGAAATCGATCTCGCCCGTCTCGTCGACCGGATACCAGACGGGGAACGGCACGCCGAAGAAGCGCTGTCGCGAGATGTTCCAGTCGACGTTGAGACCCTCGACCCATGAGCGGTAGCGGTACTTCATGTAGTCGGGGAACCAGTGCAGCTCCTCGCCTCGCGCGAGCAGCTCCTCTCGATGCTCGAGGGTCTTCACGAACCACTGGCGCGACGTCACGATCTCGAGAGGTCGTTCGCCCTTCTCATAGAACTTGACCGGGTGAGTGATGTCGCGAGATGCCGCCGACGAGCTCTCCGCTCGTGCGCAACGCCTCGACGATCGCGGCGCGAGCTTGGTTCACGGTCTTGCCCTCGACCTGCTGGTAGAGCTCGTTCGCCGTGTCTGGCTCGCGAGAGGGGAACTCGGTCCCCAGAGAAGTCGGCGGGCAGGTACCGGCCGTCGCGGCCGATGAGCGCCCGCGTCGGCAGCTCCAGCTCGCGCCACCACGTGACGTCGGTGGTGTCGCCGAAGGTGCAGATCATCGCGATACCCGAACCCTTGTCCGGGTCGGCCAACTCGTGGGCGAGAATCGGCACCTCGACCTTGAAGAGCGGAGTCAGCACGGTCGAGCCGAAGAGGTCCTCGTAGCGCGGGTCCTCCGGGTGGGCAACGAGCGCCACACAGCTCGGGAGCAATTCAGGCCGAGTGGTGTCGACTTCGATCTTGCCAAGGCCATCGCTGCGCGTAAACGCCACCCGGTGATAGGTGCCGGCTCGCTCGCGGTCCTCCAACTCGGCCTGGGAGACGGCGGTGCGAAAGTCGATGTCCCACAACGTGGGCGCGACGCTCGAGTAGACGTCGCCGCGATCCAGCATCGCGAGGAACGCGCGCTGGCTGATGGCCTGTGCCGCGGGGGAGATCGTCGTGTACTCGAGGCTCCAATCGACGCTGACCCCGAGGAAGCGCCACAGACGCTTGAACGCCTCCTCGTCGACGACGGTCAGCTGCTGGCAGAGCGCGACGAAGTTGCGTCGCGAGATCGGGATCTTCTCCTTGGCGGGCTTGTCCGGTGGCGTGAATCCAGGGTCGTAGGGCAGCGACGGGTCACAGCGCACGCCGAAGTAGTTCTCAACGCGGCGCTCAGTCGGAAGGCCGTTGTCGTCCCAACCCATCGGGTAGAAGACGTTCTTTCCCCGCATGCGCCAGAACCGTGCGATGACGTCGCCCTGGGTGTAGCTGAAGACGTGGCCGATATGCAGCTCGCCGGACACGGTGGGAGGCGGCGTATCGATGCTGTAGACGCGCTCGCGGCTCGTCGCGGGGTCGAACCGGTACGTGCCCTCGTCGTCCCACCGCTCGATCCAGGTTGCCTCCAGCCCGTCAACCGACGGCTTTTCAGGGACGTGGAAGGCTCTCGCCGTGGAAGCGTCAGGCATGGTTGGCGTAGTTTAGAACAGTGATTCGCCTCTATGACACGGCTCGAGGGGAGGTGCGACCCCTCCAGCTGCGTCATCCTGGGCGTCTTTCGATGTACGTCTGCGGCCCGACGGTTGACAACCTGCCCCATCTTGGTCACGGTCGCTTCACGCTCGTGTGGGACGTGGCGCGTCGCTGGTTCACCTTCCAGGGACTCTCTGTCCACTACGTCTCCAACATCACCGACATCGATGACAAGATCATCGCCCGCGCGGCGGCGGAGGGCCGCTCTGAAGCCGATGTCGTCAAGCAGTACGAGGGCGAGTGGTGGGACGCCATGGGCCGCCTCGGCGTCGCCGAACCCAACGACATCCCCCACGCGACCGACTACGTCGCCGACATGGTCGAACTGATCGAATCACTCCTCGCGAGCGATGTCGCCTACCAGACGAGCGACGGGGTGTACTTCGATATCGCTCGTGTGCCCGACTACGGTCTTCTCGCTGGTCAGCCGCTAGAAAGTCTGAGAGCGGGCGCGCGGGTCGAAGAGAACGAGGAGAAGCGCTCGCCCCTTGATTTCGCCCTGTGGAAGAACGCGAAGCCGGGCGAACCGTTTTGGCCGGCTCCCTTTGGCGACGGTCGCCCCGGATGGCACACCGAGTGCGTCGTCATGTCGCTCGATCTGCTCGGTGAGGACTTCGACCTGCACGCCGGTGGTCTCGACCTCAAGTTTCCTCACCACGAAAACGAGCGGGCCCAGGCGGTCGCCGACAGCAAGGCGTTCGCGCGTCACTGGGGCCACAACGGTTGGGTCATGGTCGACGGCGTGAAGATGAGCACGTCGCTCAACAACTTCACTTCCCTCACTGATCTGCTGGAAAGGACCGACCCCCGGGCGTACCGGCTGCTCGTGTTGCGCTCGCACTACCGCTCGCCGATCGAAGTGAGCCCCGCAACGATCGCCGACGCCGAGCGAGCACTGGCTCGTCTCGATAGCTTCGCACGCCGGTTCGAGCTGCTCGCGCTCGGCGACAGGTTTCAGGTCGAGTCGGCGCACCATTGGGAGGGTGAGTCGCTCGAGCTCTACGAGCGAGTCGTCGCACTCATGAACGACGACCTCAACACGCCCGCTGCCGTGGGCGAGCTCTTCGAGGCGGTCACGGCTGCCCACCAGACAGCCGACGAGGGCCATCACGCAACGGCCCAACGCCTCGCCGAGTCGATCAACGTGCTCTTCGGCGCGATGGGGCTCGAGCTTCGAGCGGGTAAACAGGACGTCGACGACGTGAGCGCAAAACTGGTGCTGGAACGCGATGCTGCCCGGGCCGCCAAGAACTGGTCCGAGGCGGATCGGCTCAGGCGACGAGCTCGTCCAGCGGGGGTGGATTGTAGAAGACGGATCCTCAGGAACGGTCATCCGCAGCGCCTAAAATCCCTTGTCCTGGCCCTATCGCACCATGTAGCGTTACGCGTGAGGTTGCCGTAGTGGTTCCCTCCCAAAACCGGAACACCGGAAGTAAGAAAGCAATAAGGAGGCCCACAGTGGCTGCAGGAACCGTCAAGTGGTTCAACGACGAAAAGGGTTGGGGATTCATCGCAGTTGATGGCCAGCCGGACGTCTTTGTTCACTACTCGGAGATTCAAGGTGACGGGCGCAAGACGCTCGTCGAGGGACAGTCCGTAGAGTTCGACATCGAACCCGGTGACCGTGGTCCCTTGGCCAAGCGAGTCGTCCTCAACTAACGACCACCCATCTGAATTGAACAACCGCCGCCTCCGGGCGGCGGTTGTTATTTGCTTTGCTTCCTTGCGGTACCGTTGGTTACTGGTAAGTAACCTCTCGATCCCCAAGGGTGGCCTATGAGCGAATTTTCGATGGAACTCAACGAGGACCAGATCACGCTGCGTGACTGGGTCCACGGATTCGCCGAGCAACAGATGCGCCCGATCGCCGCCGAGTGGGACGAGCGAGAAGAGACTCCGTGGCCCTTCATCCAAGAAGCGGCGAAGACCGGCATCTACAGCCTGGACTTCCTCATGAACGCGATCAGCGATCCCACCGGTTTGACCTTGATGATCGCCCTCGAAGAACTCGCCTGGGGCGACGCGGGCTTGTGCCTGTCGATCATGGGCACGACGCTTGGCGTCGCTGCCATCGTCGCGAACGGCACCCGCGAACAGCAGATCGAGTGGGTGCCGCGCTGCTTCGGAACAGCAGATGACAT
Source organism: uncultured Acidimicrobiaceae bacterium (assembly GCA_963732125.1). GTDB lineage: Bacteria > Actinomycetota > Acidimicrobiia > Acidimicrobiales > RAAP-2 > RAAP-2. The sequence goes on from CAVSXX010000001.1 coordinate 136,246, forward strand.
CAAGCTCGCCGCCTTTGGTGTCTCAGAGCCCGACGCGGGCAGTGACGTCTCCTCCTTGCGCACGCGAGCGATCTACGACGAAAAGACCGATGAGTGGATCCTGAACGGGACGAAGACGTGGATCACCAACGGTGGCATCGCGAACGTGCACGTCATCGTCGCCTCGGTCGACCCCAAGCTCGGCGCACGCGGTCAGGCGTCGTTCATCGTCCCCGAGGGCACGCCCGGCCTTCGCCAAGGACAGAAGTTCAAGAAGATGGGCATTCGCGCGAGCCACACGGCAGAAGTGGTGCTCGAGAACTGCCGGGTGCCGGGCGAGTGCCTCTTGGGCGGCAAGGACAAGCTCGACGAGAAACTCGCTCGCGTGCGCGAAGGCAAGCGGGCGTCGAGTCAAGCGGCGATGGCCACCTTCGAGGCGACCCGCCCGGCCATCGGGGCCCAGGCGCTCGGCCTTGCGCGCGCCGCGTACGAGTACTCCCTCGAGTACGCCAAAGAGCGCAAGCAGTTCGGTCGGGCGATCATCGAGAACCAGGCCATCGCCTTCAAGCTCACCGACATGAAGACTCGCATCGACGCATCGCGCTTGCTCGTCTGGCGCGCCGCGTGGATGGCCGCAACGAAGACCCCCTTTACGAGTGGCGAAGGCTCGATGTCCAAGCTCTTTGCGAGCGAAACCGCAGTGATGGTGACTGGGGAGGCTGTTCAGATCCTCGGAGGCTATGGCTACGTGCGCGAGTTTCCCGTCGAACAGTGGCACCGCGACTCGAAGATCTACACGATCTTCGAGGGGACCTCTGAAATTCAGCGCCTCATAATCGCACGCGCCATTTCGGGCGTGCACATCAGGTAGTCCAAGCCGCAAATTAGCAGGCTTTTGCATTTTGACCTGCTTTCAGCGACCACTTTTGCCGTCTTCGTAAGTCGACGCCCGTGGACCCACCAATGGCGTTCGTGAGGGTCACTGTTCTAGCTTGCGCGCAAGTCGTTCAAGCGTGAGTTTCATCGTCTCCTTGTTACGTTGCGCTCGGTCAGCGATCCCCGAGACGCGCTCACTGAACTCCAAGGCGGACTCGGGCCTAAGGTCCTCAGACCATTCGGTGACCGTGCATCCCGAGTCCAAAGGCTCGATGCGGTACCCCCACGTTGAATAGTGGAACTCGAACATCGAACACTCGAATGCAAACGCGCGATCAGGGTCGGCCCGGATCACTAGGCCCTGGGTGGTCCATTCGTGATCACCGTTTCGATTGTGTCCGTCGAAGGACGCGCCCTCCACGGGTCCGTCGAAACCTTCGTGCCACTCACACGCGTAACACTCCTCAGACCATTCGCCCATACGAGTCACGTCGGATATCGCGGAGTACACCGTTGCGGGCGTGGCCGCGATGTCGCGGGAAACCTCGATCCGATCGACCACCTGAGTCTCCTTTCAGACATCAATCTCGCGGCGCAACTCGCGTCGGGAGAAACTGCATGAGTCTACGGGCAAGCAACTTCTGTCAATTCTGATCAATTCACCTGGGGCTGCGGAGATCCACTCGCGGGATGGCGTAATGCGTCGCGTTCTCGCACGGGCCGGACTAGCCACGACGTCGCGACTCCGATGACAGCGCCAACTGCGATGCCTTCGAGGCGTACCTGCAGTAGTTCCTGCGAAGACACGCCGAACCACTCATAAAGCAATGAGATCGCGACGGTCACGCCTGCCGCCCAGTACGCGTAACTGATCTCTCGAAGCCACGTGGCGACGCCGAGAACGATGAAGATCAGCACGACGGCGCCGACCGTCCGCGCACCGAGCACGCCCGCCAACTCGGTCGCCACGAGGGTGCCAACGGCGGCACCGCCTGCTCGGAGGAGCCCTTTTTGAATTACGTCAGCTCGCCCGCGCGCGCCGCTGCTCACGATGAATGCGGTGAGCACGACCCACGTCCAGTGCCCCGGCCAGAGAACGCGCCCGACGCAAAACGCCGCGGCCAGGGCGAGAGCCATCTGGATCGCCAAACGGGTACGGGTATCGAAGATTCGCTTCCTTGGCGGGTTCTTCGGTGACCTTTCCCTCCTGGAACTGGTGTTTGTCTGATGTGGAGGACGATCGAATCCGAATCTCGCCGCCAGGAGCTGAAGGACCATCACCCACAGGCAACAGATGAACGCGACTAGCCCAACCCATATCGGCGCGGCCTCGAAGGGGACAACTGCACTCTGACCCTGGAGAATGAGCACCGCGACGAACGGTGCGGCGACGAGCATGCTGGCTCTCGACACGCTTCGCCCAAAGCGACGAACCCAGATTGCAGCGGCCATGGCAATCACGAACAGCGCGTCTCCGAAATTGGAGTGCTCCGACATCATGCGACCGATCTCCGACGCACCGATGGCGAATGGTGGTAGGACCGCGAAGGAAATGAGCCGATCGATGAGCCGGGCCGATCGAAGGACTCGGGACACGGTCACCGCCAGGACCACGGCCTCGATCACGATATCGAGGTGGAGACGAGCGACGTGCTCCAGAGAGAGGGCCGAACCGTAACTGGCGAGCACGGCCGCCATGGTCACCGCCGCCGCAGGCAGGGCGTGGTGCAGACGGTCGGTCAGAGTTCTGAGACGAGTCCGCGTACTACCTGAAGTGATCACTGATGACATTGACACCAGCGAATTCGCGAATTTCTTTTAGAATCAAAGGTCAGTGCACACAGAGTCATCGAGTTAGTAAGTATATACGTAGTACTATACGACCGTGGAAGTGGATGAGCTCAGGGGGATCGCCGTTGGAATCCGCCAGAGCACGCTTCGCCTCGCCCAGCGGCTGCGGGCCGAGCGCTCTGCCGAAGCCCTGAGCCTCAACAAGCTCAGCGTGCTCAGCGATCTTTTTCGACGGGGTCCGACGTCGGCGGGCGCGTTGGCGGTTGTCGCGCACCAACGTCCGCAGTCACTCACGCGAGTGTTCGCAGAACTGGAAAGGGATGAGCTCATCACTCGAACCCAGGATGAGTCGGACGGCCGGCAGCAAGTCCTCGCCATCACCCCTGACGGCCGAAGTGCTCTGGCCACCGACATGCTCCAGCGCGACACGTGGCTGGCGCTCGCTCTCACCGAACTGACGGACATCGAGCGAGAAGTCCTCCGATTGGCCAGTCAGCTCTTGGACCGAATCGCGGACTCAACATTGGCTTCACCACCGGTCACAGGGAGCGTCGCGCCAAGGTCGCGATCATTTTGAGTCTGTCTAAGGCGACCCGCGACTGACGTGAATGCGTTCGCGCCATGACGTCTGCTCCGGCTGACCCTATTCCCCTAGGCGTCAGTCCAACTAACCGAGCCGACCTCAGCGAGGTCTGGAGACGCCGCGCGATGATTTGGCGATCTCCCGCGGGTCAGCCGCGCTGGGCGAGGCCGACCTTGTTGAGTTTGGCCGCCGTGGCTGGTGTGGCCTACGGCTGGCGGATGGGTTCGAGCATCGAGATCTATTACGCTGCCGCCGCCCGCAGTATGTCGATGAACTGGCACGACTTCGTCTACGGCGCGTTCGATCCCGCCGGGTCCGTCTCTGTCGACAAATTGCCTGGGGCGTTGTGGATTCAAGCGCTGTTTGTCCGCTTCCTCGGTGCCCACACCTGGGTCGTTGCATTGCCTCAGATGTTGGAAGGGGTTCTCACAGTCCTCGTCCTCTACCGAGTCGTCCGTCGCTTGGCCGGTGTTGAGGCGGCCATCGTGGCGGCCGCGGTGTTGGCGATCTCCCCAGCCGTGGTCACCCTCGACCGTTCCAACATTCCCGACACCCTCCTCGTACTCCTGTTGGTACTGGCGGCGGACGCGCTGGTGAAAGGAATCGTGACAGGGAGCCGCCGAGCGATGGTCCTCGCCGGGATGTGGGTGGGTCTGGCCTTCCAGGCAAAAATGATTGAAGCGTGGATGGTCGTTCCATCGCTGGCGATCTTCTACGTCGTTGCGTCCGGTGCGTCGCTGCGAACCCGGTTGCGTTTGCTGGGCACCATGCTGGCTATCGCGGTAGTGGTGTCCTTGAGTTGGATGGTGTCCGTCTCTCTGACCCCGGCGTCCCAACGCCCGTACGTTGACGGGAGTCAACACGACTCGATATTCGAACAGGTCTTTGACTACAACGGTCTTGGACGGGTGGGTCAACCGTCACCGAATATTGAACTAGGTCACACGCTCGACATCCCGTATCTAACCGCGTCGAGCGCCGGCCCGTCATGGAATCGGCTACTGGATGGTCCCGATGGACGAGACATCGGATGGCTACTTCCGGCCGCGCTGGCCATGGTGCCACTCGGTCTACTCGCTCGGCGACGAAAACCTCGGACCGACGACGTTCGAGCAGCGGTGACCCTTTGGGGTTCGTGGTTGGTCACCTTGGTTTTGGTCTTCAGCATCAGTAGCACCGTGAACTCGTACTATCTCGCCGCCCTGGCGCCGCCAATCGCGGGGCTGCTCGGCACCGGCGCCAGTCTCGCGTGGAAGCGTCGTCAGTCCTCGCGCACCAAGGTCGCGGTGATCGGCGTCGTGCTGCTCACCGGTGGCTACGGACTCTGGCTGCTTCCATCCTCTGGCACGGGATTGCCGACGTGGCTCGCCCCGGTCTTCGTCAGCCTCAATCTTCTCGCGATTGGCGCCGTGCTCACGAAGTTGCTCTTGCACGATCAATCCACTCCACCTCGAATGGTGACGACAACTGTCGGTGTCGTGAGTGGAGCCTTGCTACTGCTTCCGTTGGTGGCGTCTGTCTCGGTCGTCTCAAACGGACTGGGTGCCTTTGACACTCCATTTCAACCAACGGCGGTCACCGCATTCACACGTGCATTCTTCGGCGCCCCTTTGAAGCCACTGTCCACCCTTCCTGCCATTGAGGCGGCGAGGCAAGGTGCCCCCGACCTCATGGCTGCCCAGACGTCAGTTTTGGCAGCTCCGCTCATCTTCGCGACCGGTCAGGAGGTCTTACCGATTGGTGGCTACACCGGCACGATTCCCGAACCCTCGGTCTCCGAGTTACGTTCCATGGTTGCTGCCGGCACGTTTCATTTGGTCGTGACCGCGGCCACCAGTTTCGATTCACGGGTCATCTGGGTCGCTGAGAACTGCCTCAAGTTGGCGACACCGCCTAACTCGGCGAACGATCTCGCCGGAGCACTCGCTACGTACTACTGCGCGCCTCGACCCTAAGCACGCTCATTGATGATCGCGATCCCTTCAACCTTGGTAGTGTTCCTCATGATTTGGAGTATGTGCTTCGAGGTTCTCGGCGCACACTGGCGTCCCAGTAATAAGGTGCGAAAACGACCTGAACCAAGGCCTAATCGGTCCATTCCCGTCATTCGTGGGTCTGCCCAGATTGGAAAGAAGCTTTGACCAGGAAATCTATTAGCCACTTCAATACCTGAGTGTCCGCTCTAGACCTTATTGGGTGACAAGGTTGGCTGCCAGTTCCGGACTGGATTCAAAGAGGGCCGGTCTGTTCATACATCCAGAATTGTCATACATCCGCGGTTGTGGATGTATACTTATTTGTGATGATTGCGACTATTGACAAATCACTCACGGAGCGGGTCAGGGCTTTATTCGCCACGATTCTGCCTATAGGAACCCGGATTACGGTTGAACAGTTGGACGACATTGACGTCAAAGTAGGCGTAGCGGGAACACAGCTTCGGGTCAGATTTGCCGGTCAGGGCGACTTCCGAGGTGTTCAGATGGCCTTGAAAGCTCGACCTCAGCCAGATGTCATCGCCGCGTCCCGACTCTCCTTAGCCGCGCGCCAGGCGATCACCAAAGAGGGAATCAACTGGGCGGACGAGAGAGGCGCGGCGAGCATCGAGGCTGGCTCGATGGTGATTGCGCTCTCGGGTCAGATCCCAGCGGTTCGTCGCTCATCGACGGATTGGACACCGGCTGCCATCGGAATCGCGGAAGCTATCCTCTCAGACACAACTCCGACTGCCGAAGCGGTCGCAGCCGCGACCGGGCATTCATTGAGTACCGCCGTGAGGGTGCTCGCATTCCTAGTGGGGCGCGGACTCCTCCATGCACCAAAAGCACGCGGGCCGCAGTCGGGACGAAGGATTATCGACTTTGATCGGCTACTCGATCAGTTTTCTGAGGCGGCCAATCAACGTCGACCGAAGTATGAACTTCGGTGCGGATTACTTTGGCGAGATCCGTTCACTGAAATCAGTCAATTAGGTCAGAAGTGGACTTCGATGCACGTTCCATGGTCCACCGCGGGCGCACTCGCCGCGTCGATCCAGGCTCCATATCTGACTCAAACTCCCACCGGTGCCGCGTACGTGGGTGCGTCGAGCAAAGTGGACATGCTCCGTATCGCCAAACAGTCCGGGCTCGAAGTGATGGATGGAGGTCGGCTACTTCTTCTGCCGTTTCCAACGCAAGCGACGAAGCGATTGATTCAGGAGCAGGATGGCGTATGGGTAACATCGTGGCCCCGGACGTACGCTGATCTTCGCAACGAAGGAGTTCGAGGCGAGGAGGCGGCCGAGCACCTCCGCGAGGTGTTTCGTGGTGACTGAGCCGACCCGATCCCGACCAGCGCGCAAGGCCGCCGAAGAGGCACTTGTGCGCGTGGTACACCACTACGGAAACACTCCTGAATTCGTTGTGCTAGGTGGGCTTGTACCGGAATTGCTGTGCGACAAGTCAGGAAAGAGGCACGCCGGAACAACGGACATTGACGTCCAAGTCGATCTCGAAATTGCCGCAGGCGCCACGAACGCCGCCAGATTGGAGCAGGCACTTAAGAACGCTGAGTTCGAGTCAACTGACGGGAGAATTTGGCGGTGGCAAACTCAATCGGATGAGTCAAAAGCCATTGTCAAGTTCGAACTTCTCACTGACCTTGAAGACCAACCAGCTGGCGCTTCGGTGAACTTCGCCGAGTGCGACGCGCTAGGGGCGGTCAACCTGCGAGGAACCCGGTTCGCGTCTCGTGACTTCGTTCGTCAACCTCTGACTTCGAAAGTCGGCGGTGTCTTTTACAACGTCGAAGTCAATGTCGCTGGAGCGGCTGGATTCCTCCTGGCCAAATCTGCAGCGGCGTATAGCCGCCGCAAGGAGAAAGACTGGTACGACATTGCTTTCGTGTTGCTACATGGCAACGTCGGAGGTCCCCGAAATGCCGCTGAACGTACCAAGTCGATATTTGCAACGGTCCTTGTTGGCGAGACCAGAACTGCACTTGACGAGCTCCTTTTGAACTTCACCCTCGAGAGCGATCAAGGTCCTTTCGCGTACGCGTCACAGTTTCTGATTGACCACCCTGAAGAAGATGGTAACCAGCTGCGAGCGGATGCAGTACTCGCGGTTAAGGAATATCATGATGCGCTGTTTGGGAGATGAGTAAACGTCGTCTGCGGCGTCAATGCCGATGTATTTGCATTGGACCACGGGAGCCATTCCCGTTGTCAGAGATTCAAGCATCCGGTGTTGGTGTTCAGATTCTCACCTCGACCAACCGACTGTGCATGAGCGAGACCCAATAAACGGGTGCGAAATCGACGTCAACCAGTTCGAAAATGGGCCAAACTCCTCGTAGTTGGGTCTCTTCAATTTGGAAGCCAACCCTAACCAGGGGAGTTGTGCGACATTCAAATAACTACACGATTTTTGAGGGAACATCGGAGATACAACGCCTGATCATTGCCCGAGCCATCTCGGGTGTTCAAATTCGCTAGCGCCGCCTAATTGCGTGAAGGTGGCGAACGGCACGCGCGTTTTTCCACGTGCCGACGTGATTAGTCCGTGACGATCTCACGCCCTTCAGCCGTCCACCCCGACGTTGACGGGACGAAGAGTTGTCCAGGTATGAGCCCCGCGTGAACACCACCGACCAGGAGTGCGCACGCGCTCACTCCCGAGCCGCACGATGCGATGAATGTTTGGTTCGTGTCAACGCCAACCGTGGCGAATCGTTGACGGAGTTGCTCAGGCTGGAGAAAGTGTTTCGTGACTGGATCAACGAGGTCGGTCCACGGCAGGCTACGTGCACCGGGGATGTGACCAGGGGGCGCTGCGGTCGGCTCGACTTCACCACGAAATCTCTCTCCAGAACGCGCATCGAGCAAAACCGACGTTGAAGCACGTCTGAGCATCTCGTCAGCAGTGTTTTCAATCGACGCGGGCCACGGAACGGGAGTCCGTGAGATCGCGCGTCGTGGCGTCGGCGAACCTGACTCGAGCGCACCTGTCCACCCTGCGAGGCCGCCATCGAGCAGACCCGCCCGTTGGCCGATTGCGCGCAACATCCATACCATTCGTCCTGCCGTTCCACCCCCACTGTCGTCGTACGCAACAACGACCGCGTCTTCATTAATGCCGAGTGCTCCAAGTCGTTCAGCAAAAGTGTCGGGACAAGGAAATGGATGGCGACCCGCTGCTCCACCGGGTTCGCCAGAAAGATCGCGGTCGAGGTCGACGAAGACGGCGCCGGGAAGGTGCGAGGAGATGTATGCGTCAAGTGCACTGCGACCGTCGAGGTACCACCGCACGTCGCACAGCACCAGATCGTTCTGGTGATCCTGGACGAATGCTTCGTTCACGACGATGCCGGGTAGATCGGTCATTGCCGCTCAGATTACTTTCCGCGCTCGTCCGCTAAGTCCATGGCGGACGAGGGGGGAGCCGCTTCTCCTTAGTTCGATGCATTTGCCAAGGTAAATTGAGGGCGATATTCAATTGACATCGCGGAGGTCCATGAACATCGTCACGCTCTGCACCGGCAACGTCGCTCGCTCGGTGATGCTCGGTTACATGCTGACGACGCTCGCCGAAGTGAACGGCGCTGACTGGTCCATTCGCACGGCGGGCACGCACGTCATCGAAGGAAGTGCCATGAGCTCGCGAACAAGAGACGCGCTGATGAAGCTGGACGACCTCGGCGCGCATCACTTCAGCGGGCACCGCAGCCATCAGCTCAGCGATGACGACGTGCGCTGGTGCGACGCGATGCTCGCCTGCGAGGCGGCCAACGTGGACTTTGTTCGGACGCATCATGGCGATGGTGCGGCCAAAGCGGTCATCTTCCAGCAGTTCTTGCGTGAGGCACCTCTCGACGAGGCTTTTGATGAGCAGGTGCGCTACGTCGCGTCCCTTGAGCCGCTCGCGTTCTTTGACGTCGAGGATCCAGCGGGCAAGGATCAGGCCGCCTACGACGCGTGTGCCGAGCAGCTATGGGAGATGGCGCAGGTCTTCGCTGCGCTTGAAACCGAAGAGCTCTAGTCGCGCTCGACGGTGCGCAGGCCACCCCAGGCGAGCGTGGCACTGCGCGAGGCGAGCCGCTCGGCGACTCCGGGTGTGGGGGTTGGCCAACCCTTGCCCTCTTGCTGGATGAGCCACGCGGTCGCGGCTCCCTCGGCGATGCCAACGACACCCGCCGCGAGCTGACGCCGATGGTCGGGCTTGATGCGCACCGCGATCAATGGCTCGAGGAACGAGACGAGCTCGAGTTCCATTGCGCGCAGGTCGCCCCGCGTCTCGCCTTCGTGGGAGTGGATGAACAAGATGCGAAAGGCGTCGGTCTCACTCACGACCATCTCGAAGTAGACGCGAAAGGCCACTTCGATCTTCGAACGGGGCGACTCCACTTCGGCGACGGCGGCGCGTAGCGAGTCGAGTAGCTTGCCGGCGGTCTGGTTGACAATCTCTCGGTAGAGCTCGGTCTTTGATTCGAAATACTGATAGAGGATGGGCTTGGTGAACCCGGCCTCTTTGGCGATGTCATCCATCGTCGTCGCTTGGAACCCACGTTCTGCGAAGATCGCGCGGGCGACGAGCAAGAGCTGGTCGCGGCGCTCGGCGTGGGGGGCACGCTCCATTTGGGACGATCGCTCGTCGTTCAGGACCATCGAAGAAAAGCCTACTTGCCCCTACTTGACCCCCAACGCCTCCAACACGGGTCGCAGTTTCATGGGGAGATCAACGATATTGAAGTGCTCGCGGGCAATGGACGCATTTCGCTCCAGCAGTCTTTCGTCGGGTTCCTTGACGAAGGAACTCATGGGGCCGACATCTTCGAATGCGAAAAAACGGAACCCGAAGGCGACGATCTCTTCGAGCACGGGATAGGGATAGACGGCGAGCGGCCTGTGGTGGGTCACCGATTCCAGCACGGGATTGCCGAAGCCCTCCCACGTCGAGGGCACGACGACGAGGTCGGCCCCTGCGTAGGCGTCGTGGATGTCGAGACCGTCGGAAAGTCCGGAGACGACGCGGGCGTGACTGTTCGCCACGAGCTCTGACAGCGCCTCGTCGTACCCGTCCTCGGGTGGTCCGAGGAGCCAAAGGACAGCGTCGAGTGATTCGGCGAGCGTGAGCGCGCCGGCGATGTTCTTTCGAGGAATCGCCCGTGTTGGAAATAGCAGGAGGGTATCGTCGTCGCCAACGCGCAGTGCAGACCGCGCGAGCTTGCGACGCCCCTTCGGCGGATCGCAGTCGAAGGTGTTGCGGATCGTCACTGCGCTGACTCCGCGTTCGGCGAGCTCGCGACGCGACAGATCGTTGATCGTCACGTGCGACCAGTTCGCGCCGTTGCGCGGCGCGTCGTTATCGATCGATGACGGCCGCTGCCACGCGAGATCGTGATGTCGAAACAGGGCTCGACGTCCTTCGAGCACGCGGTAGAGGGCGTCGCGCGCGGCGACGTTGAGCGGTAGTGACGTCAGATTCTCGACGACGACGAGGTCGGCGCTCTCGAGTGCGAGAGAGAGATCATGAAGGTCGGGAGCGCGAGCCGCTCGAATCGCCAGCTCTGGCATGATGACATCGGCGTGACCTTCTCCTGCGAGCGTGGTCACGTCATGTCCGAGCGCACGAAACGCGCGGATCCATTTTTCGGCTTCGATGCTGACGCCATCAGTGCCGCCCAAGCGAAAACTCACGACGGTGAGTCGAGCCATTGGTCCAGGTTACGCTGGGGAACCGCAATATCGCCGGTAGTAGTCTTGGTGGGCGGCAGTGGCCCTCTGCCAGCGCCTGCGGGAAGGACTCTGTAGTGGCTAAGCGAGCACTCATCACGGGTATCACCGGTCAAGACGGCTCCTATCTCGCAGAACTCCTGCTCGCCCAGGACTATGAGGTGATCGGCCTCATGCGACGCAGCTCGACGGTCAACATCGAGCGCATCAGTCACATCCAAGAGCGCTTGACCCTCGTGTCGGGTGACCTCATGGACGAGGTGTCGCTCATCAACGTGCTGCGCGACCATCGTCCCGTCGAGGTCTACAACCTTGCGGCCCAGAGCTTCGTGCAGGCGTCATGGGCTCAACCGGTGTTGACCGGCGAGGCGACCGCCCTCGGCGTCACTCGGCTGCTCGACGCCATCCGAATCGTCGACCCCCAGATCCGCTTCTACCAAGCGAGCTCTTCGGAGATGTTTGGCAAGGTTCGCGAAGTCCCACAGACCGAGCTCACGCGGCTCTACCCACGAAGTCCCTATGGTGTCGCGAAAGTCTACGGTCACTGGATCACCGTCAACTACCGCGAAAGCTACGACCTTCACGCGTCAAGTGGGATCTTGTTCAACCACGAATCGCCGCGTCGCGGGATTGAGTTCGTCACGCGTAAGGTCACCCACGGGGTGGCGCGCATCAAAGCGGGGCTCGACACGGAGCTTCGACTCGGCAACCTCGATTCGCAGCGCGACTGGGGATACGCCGAGGACTACGTGCGCGCGATGTGGCTCATGCTGCAACAAGAGACGCCCGACGACTACGTCATCGCAACCGGGAAGACGCACTCGGTTCGAGAGCTCTGCAAGACAGCGTTTGAGTGCGTCGGACTGGACTACGAAGAGTTCGTCACCGTCGACCCGATCTTCATGCGCCCCGCCGAGGTAGATCTCCTGATTGGCGACGCGTCAAAGGCGAAGAAGGTTCTCGGCTGGAAGTGCGAGACGGACTTTTACGAACTCATTGCGATGATGGTCGACGCCGATATCAAAGCGCTGCAGCACTAGACGCTCTCTATGATGAGTCGTTCGCTGTTTGTCGAGCTTCACGGCGCCGTCGTGCTGGTCGACGGGTTCCCTCTGCTGAGCGGTGTCGACCTCGAGATCGAACGCGCCACATTGACGGTCGTCACGGGTGCCAACGGCGCCGGGAAGACAAGTCTCCTTCGACTGCTCGGGGGACTCGTGCAGCTGTCGAGCGGTACCGGGACAACGAGCGGCGTCGACCTTCGAACGGGTGACCTTCGCGAGCTACGTCGGCGCGTCGGGTGGCTCGGCCACGAAGGCTCGTTCTACGACGATCTCACGGTGCGCGAGAACCTCACCTTCGCGGCGAAGGCGCTCGGCCGACCGGTGGATGACATCTCGCGTGTGCTTGAACGCGTGGGTCTGTTGAGTCGTAGTGGAATCCAAGCAAAGCGCCTCAGTGCCGGACAGCGCCGTCGCCTCGGGCTCGCGTGGCTGCTCCTGCGGCGTCCCGAGACGTGGCTGCTCGATGAGCCCTACGCGAGTCTCGACGACGAGGGGCGCACCTTCTTTGATCAGCTCATCGGCGACGTCGTCGCAAGCGGTGCGTCGGTCATCGTGAGCGCGCACGACCCCCTTCGATCGAGTGCACTGTGCCCGCGCACCATCACGCTGGGCGGAGGCCTCGTTGTGGACGATCGATCGTGATCCGCACCGCGCTCCTTGTGGCAGGAAAGGATCTGCGCATTGAGCGGCGCAGTCGGGTGTTGCTCTGGCAGGTGCTGCCATTTGGCGTCATGGCGCTTGTCTTATGCGGCCTCGCGCTCGGACCCAATCACGCGGGAAACTCGAGCGCGGGACCGGGACTGTTTTATCTGGTGATGCTGCTCGTGACGCTTCTTATGATCAATCGCAGCCAGGTCATAGAAGGCTCACCGGGCACGCGAGCATCGGTGGCAACCCTCGGGCTCGACCCCGCGGGGGTGTTCTTGGGCAAGGCCCTTGCCCTTGCCGTGGAGCTGTGGGTCACGAGCGTGGTGCTCCTGGGAGGAGCGGTGCTCTTCTTGCATACCCGGCTGTCAGGAACGCTCCAAGCCCTCCCGAGCGTGCTCGTCATCGTGACTGCCCTCGCGGCGGCGGGCACGCTCTACGGTGCCTTGAGCAGCGGCGGCCAGGGCTCTGCAACGCTGCTGCCGGTGCTCTCGTTCCCCGCGTTTGCTCCGTTGCTCATCGCAGGTGAGCGCTCGTACTCCGATGCACTGCACGGTGGCGCGCTCTGGCAGTGGTGGCTAATTTCCCTCGTCGCTTTGGTTGCGTACCTCGCTATCGGCATTCTGCTTTACGGTGTTCTGGAGGAATCATGATAAAGCAGCTCTCCCAACGACTACTCGGACCCGTCACGCTCGCCCTCTTGGCGCTCACTTTTTGGCTCGGTCTTTGGGTCACGCCGCCGGATCGTATCCAGGGAAACCTCGTTCGCCTCCTCTATGTCCACCCGGCGATTGCGTGGGTGGCGCTCTACGTATCCTTCGGGACGTCGGTCATCGCGAGCTGTCTGTATCTATGGAAGCGAACTCGCTCGGTCGTGATGGACCGCATTGCCTACTGCGCAATGGAGATCAGCGCGGTCTTCCTCGCCCTCACCCTCATCACAGGGTCGATTTGGGGTCGTCCGACCTGGGGGGTGTGGTGGGCCTGGGACGCGCGGCTCACGTCAACGGCGATCCTGCTCGTGTTCGCGCTCGGCTACCTTGCCTTGCGTCGCGCGAACGACGACCCCGAGCTGCGAGCAAAGCGCAGCGCGGCCTTTGCGATCATTGCCGCGATCAACGTGCCGATCGACCACTTCTCGGTCGACTGGTGGCACACGCTGCACCAGGGCGCCACGGTGTTCACAGAGAACGGGAACTTTCTCGTGCACGGCTCGATGCTCGTGACCTTATTCATTAGCCTGTTCGCGTTCACGCTGTTGTTCTTTTGGCTGTTGCGCGCGCGGTATCGACTCGAGGTTCGTCGCGATGAGCGCTACGCGTCTTCGCTCGAGGATGCGCTCGAGCAACGGCGTCGCGAGGGGGCAGTTCGCTAATGGGGTACGTCGTTGCCGGCTACTCCTTCGCCTTTGGGGGGTTGGCGCTCTACGCGCTGTCTATCTGGTGGCGAGGGCGACGTGCCGGCCATTGACGCTGCTCACGACCTCACACCCGTCGCGGCGCCGCCATCCAAGCGTCGAGGGCGCTGGCGCACGATCGGCGTGCTGGTGGTGCTCGTTGGCGCCGTCCTCGCACTGCTGAGCCAAGGACTCCTGCACTCGCTCAACTACTTCGAGACGATCGACCAAGCGATGAGCTCGAGGGCCAAGCTTGGCACCGAGACCTTCCGACTCGAAGGCGTTGTCAAGCCGCATACCATCGATCGCACCGCCAACGGCGCGTCGTTCTGGATGACCGGAGGCGGCCACGAGGTCTTCGTCGACGCGCACGGCAGTCCGCCCCAGCTGTTCCAATCGGACATACCTGTGGTCGTCGAGGGGCACTTCACGAGCGAGACCTCCGACACGTTCTACGGAACCCAGATCATCGTCAAGCACACGGCGACCTACATCGCGGCGCACCCCAATCGCGTGAAGGCACCCAACGGGACGGTTCGATGATCCTGACGTGGCTCGGCCGAGCTGCCCTCTACATATGTTTCGTCGGTGCAGTGGGAGGAGTAATCGAACAGGCGGTGGCGCTGCGCCGTCACCGCGCGTCGCGCGCACTGTGGTGGGCGGGGCTCTCGCTGCTAGGGATCGCCGCCTCCATCGGTGTTATGGAGTTCGCACTCATCACGCACAACTTCTCGCTCGCCTACGTCGCGGAGAACAACGCGACCTTCACGCCACTCCTGTACTCCATCACGGGGCTCTGGTCCGCACTCGAGGGCTCACTGATGCTGTGGGTATTCATCCAGATCGCCATCACGTTCGGCGTCCTGGTGTACTACCGACGCGACAGGTCTGACTCCGTCGTCGGCTGGGCTGTGATCACGCTGTTCGTCATCGGCGCGTTCTTCACACTCCTCATGATGGGGCCCGCCGATCCGTTCTTGCACAACGCCGCCATCGTGCATCAAGGCGCGGGTCCGAACGCGTTGCTCCAGGACAACCCACTCGTCGCCGTCCACCCGCCACTGCTCTACCTCGGCTTCGTTGGCTTCAGCGTCCCGTTCGCCTTCGCGATCGCGATGCTCATCACCGGTCGCGTGCACGAGCGCTGGCCACTCGAACAGCGACGCTGGACCGTCCTGGCCTGGGGGTCGCTGTCGCTGGGCATCATCTTGGGCGCGTGGTGGAGCTATCAGGTGCTCGGCTGGGGCGGGTTTTGGGGGTGGGACCCGGTCGAGAACGCAGCGCTCCTTCCGTGGTTGACGGCGACCGCCTACATCCATTCGGTCATCGTGCAGGACCGTCGCGGGCTCTTTCGAGTCTGGAACCTCTCGCTCGCCATCGCCACGTTCGCCCTGACAGTGCTCGCGACGTTCTTCACGCGCTCTGGGGTGCTCCAGAGCGTGCACGCCTTCTCCTCGAGCACCCTTGGGCCGTTGCTGATCGGACTGTTCTTCGCGGTGGTCGTGCTTGGCGCGGGGCTGCTCGCGTGGCGCGGTGACCGACTGCGAGCGCCCGTCGGCGTTGACCACCCGCTCTCACGCGAGGGGCTCTTCGTCGCCAACAACATCGTCTTTGTGGGATTCGCCATCGTCGTCCTTCTCGGCACCGTCTTTCCACTGCTCTACCAGGCCATCAACGGAACCCAGGTGACCGTCGGCTCGCCGTACTTCGTGTCCGTGGCTGCACCCGTGAGCGTGGTGCTGCTCGCCTTGATGGCGATCGCTCCGCTGATGGGGTGGCGCAGCGCCGACGCGAAGGTGCTCTGGGGACGTCTTCGCTTCAGCGCGTGGTGCGCGCTGATCGCCGTCGCGATCTTGCTCGCGCTCGGCGTGCGCCGACCAACCGAGATCGTTGCGGTCTTTCTCGCGGTGCTCGCCGGGGGCGCGGCGTTGCGCACGCTGCGCGGCTCACTCGTCTCGGCGATTCGTCGCGGCTCGTGGCAGAGCGTCCTGCGCTCGCCGACGACCGGCGGCATGGTCGTGCACCTCGGTGTGGTCATCTTGGCGCTCGGCATCGTGACGTCGACGACGTACGTGACACGTGCCGAGGTCACGCTCGCCTCGGGCCAGAGCACGGTCGTCGACGGACAGTACGTGAGCTTCCGCGGCTTTCGCAGCGTGAGTGACGCGCTCGAGAACGCGACGCAGCTCAAAGTCGACGTCGACGGGCACCAGCTGCGACCGGCGGTGACGACGTTCAACGGGCGCGGCGGCACGACGGTCGGCACGCCCGCCATCGACTCGAACCTGGCGCGCGACGTGTACGTGACCTTCGACGCGATTGGAGGCGGTGGCAACACCTCCGGGGCACAGGTCGAGAGCAACTTGCCGACCGGCTCGGTCGTGCTCGGTGTCACCGTCGAGCCGCTGCTGGCGTGGCTGTGGCTCGGGGGTCTTGTCATCGGGCTCGGGAGCGCGCTGACATTCTTTCGGCGTCGCTACGGAGAGGAGAACGCGTGAAGCGATCGATCATGATCACCTCGCTCGTGGCGATCGCCATCGTCGCTGCGCTCTCGCTGTTTCTCGCCGAGCAACAGCCCGTCACCAACGCGTCCAATACCCAGAGCCCGCTGCTGGGCAAGATCGCGCCGGCGCTGTCAGGTCCACGGCTCGGTGGGGGCAGCGCGATCAACCTGAAGAGCGACCGGGGCAAGATCGTTGTCGTCAACTTCTGGGCGTCGTGGTGCGGGCCCTGCAAATCCGAGGCGCCGAACCTCTCGACGTTTGCCTGGCAGGAGCGCAACCGTGGCGTCGATGTCGTCGGGGTCGTATTCAATGACACCGTGTCGGCGGCGGAATCGTTTTCGAAGTACTACGGATCGCTCTATCCGTCGGTGATCGACGCCGGAGGAGAGATCGCCAACCGCTTTGGCGTGACCTCGCCGCCGACGACGTTCGTCATCAACGCGAAGGGCGTGGTGTCGGCGACGCTGGTGGGACCGGTGAGCACCGAGCAGCTGGAAGAAGTCGTCGCGAGGGTGAGAGCGTGACGCTCACGAACGTTCTAAGGTCCTTCAGCGTGTGGTGCGTCGCACTCGTGGCCGTGGCGGCGGTGGCCGTGATCTTGAATCCTCACGGCTCGGGCCAGACGGCCAGGATCGCCCACCTTGAATCGCTCGTGCGCTGCCCGGCGTGCCACGACCTCTCGGTCGCCGAGAGCAACGCCACCTCGGCCATCGCGGTGCGCAACGAGATCACGGCCGCGGTGAAGTCCGGTCGATCCGACAATCAGATCCTGACGTCGCTTGAGGACAGCTACGGCACCTCCATCCTCTTGAGTCCTCCGACCTCAGGGCTTGGGGTGTTGCTCTGGCTCGTGCCTTCACTTGGAATCGTGCTCCTCGTGGGGAGCGCGGTTCGCCTGACGAGACGACGGTGAGACAGAGCGCCCAGCAGCTGCGCGACGAGATCTTGCTGCGCGAGGCGTCACTCGCCGACATGCGGCGCGAGTTGGCCGCAGGAGAGCTCTCCGCCATCGAGGCGGCGACCATTGAAGCACGCGAAGATTTAGCCCTTCGCCTCGCCCGCGCGCAGCTCGAGCTTCTTGGCGACGAAGGTTCTCGACGAAGCGGACAACGTCGGCGCCGATCGCTCCTCTGGATCGGTTTCGGCTGTTTCTTCCTGGTCCTCGTCATCGTGCTCTGGTCTTCAATCTTGCTTCGCCAACCTGGCACGTCCGACACCGGCAACGTCTCGCTCAGTACGCAGCAAAAAGTGGCCCTTTACCTTAACGAAGCGCAGACCGACATGGCGGGTGGCAAGGTGACGGCGGCGCTGCAGGCGTATCAGGATGTGCTCGCCCTCAGTCCGAAGAACGCGTCCGCGCTCACCCAGATTGGCTGGCTCGACTTCTCTGCCGGCAGCTGGGACACGAACCCCGCGCTCGTCGCCCTCGGCATCAAGGATCTGCAGAAGGCGATCAAGTACGCGCCTCGCAACCCTGCGCCGCGCCTCTACTACGCGATCGTTGCAGATTCCACCCCGCACAACGAGGCGGTCGCGAAGAGCGAGTTCAGGGTGTTCTTGGCGCTGCATCCGTCGAAGGCGCAGCTGATCATCGCGGCGCCGTTTCTGAAACAGCTCGGTATGGGCGCCTCGAGCTAGACGGTCTCTTCGGGGGCGAGCGACTCCGGTGGGATGACGAGCGGCCCGGTCTCCGGCGGTACGACCACGGCCATGGGATTGCGGCGCGCCACGGCGAAGTAGTAGATGATGCCGATGATCACGACGAAGAGAAAGACCGTGTAGAGGATCGGTATCTTGTTGAGCCAGTCGACCCCGAGGCTGAGCGCACCAGCGGTCTGATTGGGCTCGGGGTTGCTCGCGGCGCGCGGCCACGCGAAGTTGATCAGCATCCCCCCACCCCAGGCGAGCGCTAGCACGTTGACCAGTATGCCCCAGCGGCCGAGCTTGAACGGGGCGGCGACCCTGGGCCACCCGCGTGTCCTCGCGTACATGATCGCCGCGTTGCCGAGGAAGTACGACAGATAGATCATCGCCGTCGCGGCGATGGCGACGATGCCAGCGCCCGCATACTTGAGCATGGGAATGGCGGCGATCACGGCAATAGCGATGCACGACCAGATCGGCGTGCGCAGTGTCGGGTGGACCCTCGCGAGGTACCGCGAAGCAGGCAGGCGGTGGTCGCGCGCCATCCCGAAGCACAGTCGCACCGTCGCCGCCATGATCGCCATGCAGCAGACGAAGATAGCGGCCGTCACGACCAGCAGGTACACCGTCGCCCAGAACTTGTCGAAGTTCGCGTCGATGATCTGAGCAGGACCCCAACCGTCCTTGATGGCCGTGCCGAGGTCCGGGATCGCCATGAGGAGCGCCACGAGGAAGATGCCACCGATCACAAAGGCGCCCGACACTGACATGAGCACGGCTTGGGGCGCGCGCCGTCGCGGGTCGTGCGTCTCTTCGGCGAGGGTGGAGGCGGTATCGAAGCCGTAGATGACGAAGAGGCTCATGAACATCGCCGCGAAGAATGCGGGGAGCGTCACATGAATGCCGCCGCTGTTCGTGACGACCGAGATCGACTGGTGGTGGTGGACGATGAGCATGACAACGGCGAAGACGACCATGCCGACGATCTCGAAGAACACGCCGGTGTTGTTGATGATGGCGACGAGCCGCACGCTGAAGATGTTGAGGATGGTGATGATCACCAAGACAATGGCGGCAACCCAGATCTGGTCGTGCAGCGCTCCCGCGTCGACGTGCCAGCCCATGTTGTCAAGCGCGGGCAGGATCGTGAGGGGGATCGTCACGACGACCGCGGTCACGGTGAGGATGCCCGCGAAGATGTAGATCCAACCCGTGAACCAGGCGTAGGGACGTCCAGCGAGATACTTGGTCCACTGGAAGACCGATCCCGCGACCGGGTAGTGGCTGGAGACCTCAGCGAAGTTAAGCGCGACGATGAGCTGGCCGATCGCGACGACCGGCCACGACCAGACGAAGACGCCGCCGAGCGTTACGAGGCCGAAGGCGAACAGGGTGAAGATACCCGTCGACGGAGAGATGTAGCTGAAGGCCGCCGCAAAGGAGCTGAACAGGCCCAGCGTGCGATGCAGCTCCTGCTTGTACCCGAATGTCTCGAGGTCTTTCGAGTCGGTTGCCGCGCTCGAGGCGTGCTCGGGCGGCGTGGTCGCTGACGCGTCATCTAGGTCCATTACAACTTCCCCCCTGAAGTGTTCATGTCACGAACGTTGAATCGTCACCGTGTGAGCGGTAGCGCGGCCACGCAGAATAGAGCGACCGCAGTTGACTCTTCGTCCGTCTTTCCCCTACTGCGTCTCTCGTAGCTGAGAGCCGCCGTCGTCGTTAAGTTAGCGACGCGCCTCACCAAAGTCAATTAACGAACGCAGTGTTGCAATTGTTCGTCCTATCCGAACAACGCGCCTATCAGAGCGACAGCGATACTCTCGACATCGAAGGACGAGAGTCCTCACGATCTATGGGGGATCTGCTCGTGCCGAAGAAGGCGTCTGAAGATGCGTTGCCCGAGCGCGCGCGTGTCGTGGTCATCGGCGGTGGCATCGGAGGATGCTCGATCCTTTACTGGCTCGCGCGACTCGGCGTCACCGATGCGGTTCTCATCGAGCGAGCGCAGCTCACCAGTGGCTCGACGTTCCACTCGGCGGGACTCGTTGGCCAGCTGCGCGGTTCGCTCAGCTTGACACGGATGATGATGAACTCCGTCGAGCTCTATCGAGAGCTCGGCGGCGAGGTCGAGCTCGAAACCGGCTGGCGCGAGGTGGGCTCGCTGCGTCTGGCGTCTTCAAAGGAGCGCATGGAAGAGCTCCAGCGCCAAGCCGATTGGGCAGAGACTTTCGGGCTGCCGTTTCACCTGATATCGGCGGATGAGGCACAGGAACTCTTTCCCATCATGACCATCGACGGGGTCTACGGCGCGGGATACCTTCCCACCGATGGCTACCTCGATCCCAGCCAGGTGACACTGGCGCTCGCGAAGGGCGCGCGTCAGCGTGGCGCCCAGATCTTCACCAACACACGCGTGTCGGCCATTACGACGAGTCGAGGTCGCGTCACAGGCGTTGACACCGACCGCGGCGGCATCGAGTGCGAGGTGGTCGTGAACGCAGGCGGCATCTACGCCCACGAGATTGGCCAGCTCGCGGGCGTGCACGTGCCGATCGTTCCCATGGCCCATCAGTACGTGATCACCAAAGACGAAGGACTGTCGCGCGACATGCCGACGATGCGAGACCCGTCGCTGTTGGTCTACTACCGCGGTGAAAGTGGCGGTCTCATCGCGGGCGGCTACGAACGCAATCCCGCGCCGTGGGGACTTTCGGGCATCGCGAGCGACTTCAATAATCAGCTGCTCAGTGAGGACTGGGATCGATTCGCCGACATCTTCGAGGCAGCGGCCAGGCGAGTGCCATCGCTCGCGCGCGCGGAGATCGTCACGCTCATCAACGGACCCGAAGCCTTCACGCCCGACGGCGAGTTCATCCTCGGCCCGAGCGACGTAGGTGGCTTTTGGGTCGCGGCCGGATTCTGTGCCCACGGCATCGCCGGTTCGGGCGGCATGGGACAGCTCGTCGCGCAGTGGATCATCGACGGTCAGCCCAGCCTCGATACCTGGGAGATGGACTCACGACGCTTTGGTCCTCAGTACCGCAGCCGCGGCTACGCGCTGGAACGCACGTACGAGGTCTACGCCACCTACTACGACGTGAAGTATCCCGGACACGAACGTCAGGCCGGACGACCGCTTCGAGTCGCCCCCGCGTACCCGAGACTCGAAGCGCTCGGCGCCGCATTCGGAGAAAAGGGTGGTTGGGAGCGGGTCAACTGGTTCGAGTCGAACGCGCCAGCGGGTAAGGAAGCTGAGCGACCAGCGGGATGGGCCGGAAGGCTGTGGTCGCCAGCTATTGGCGCCGAGCATCGAGCGTGTCGCGACACTGCGGCGCTCTTTGACGAGACCTCATTTTCGAAGCTCGAGGTGCGAGGCCCCGGAGCTGCCAGCTTCCTCGAACGGCTCTGTGCGAACCGGGTGGCCCGCGCCGTCGGGGCGGTCACCTACACCCAGCTGCTCAATCCGCGCGGGGGCGTCGAGTGCGATCTCACCGTGACGCGTCTCGGTGAGGAGCGCTTTCGCATCGTGACGGGCACTGCGTTCGGCAACCACGACCGTGCCTGGATTCAGTCGCACGTCGGTGACGATGAGGACGTCATCGTCGAAGACGTGACCAGCCAGATGGCCTGCTTTGCTCTGTGGGGCCCGAGATCGCGCGACATCCTCCAGTCGGTCACCGAAACCGACTGTGCCCATTCGTCGTTTCCGTTCATGAGCGCGCAGGAGCTCAACGTCGCTGCCACCCCCTGCCTCGCCCAGCGAGTGACGTTTGTGGGTGAGCTCGGTTGGGAGCTTTACTGTCCGAGCGAGTTCGCACTCTCGCTGTGGGACACCCTGATGGCGGCGGGACGGCCGCACGGCCTCGTGCCGGGCGGCTATAAGGCAATCGAATCGCTGCGACTCGAAAAGGGGTATCGCGTCTGGGCTAGCGACGTCACGTCTGCCGACAGTCCCTTCGAAGCCGGACTCGGTTTCGCCGTGCGCATGGACAAGGGCGAGTTCATCGGGCGAGAGGCGCTCCTCGCCGCGGGCGAACCCCAGCGTCGGCTGGTCGGACTCGTGCTCGATGATCCACGGACCATCGCACTCGGCTCCGAACCGGTCCGTCTCGACGGCAAGACGGTCGGCCGCGTCACGAGCGGAGGATACGGCTACAGCGTCGAGCGCTCTCTCGCCTACGCGTACCTGCCGGCGAGCGACGCGCAACCAGGACGACGCGTCGAGGTCATGGTCTTCGGGCGACCGATCGGGGCGGACGTCGTGACCGAAGCCTTCTTCGATCCGACCAACTCAAGGGTCCGGGCGTAGCTCGGACGATTCGCCGGGCGCCGATGAGAGCGAGCCACTTCTGCTGCCTAACATGGGCCGGACCGCGAGAGTGCGCAGAAAAAGGACACATGCCATGATCGACACCCCGGACTATCGTCTCGACCTCTTCCTCGCATACGACCAGGCGGTGGCGCTCACTGACGCCGTGAACGCATCGCAGCTGAACGATCCGACGCCCTGCGCGGCGATGAACGTGAGCCAGCTGCTCGATCACCTCGTCTTTGCGGCGCGGCGTGCCGCAGGCCTCGGTCGCGGCGAGACGCCGACCTCAGAGGTGGTTGCTCCTCACGTCGAGCTCGCCGACGTCCCTTCGGCGATCCGCGTCGCGGCGTCACAGGCCAAGCAGGCGTGGAGTGACGACAGCTCGTTGACCCGCACGATCACGATGCCCTGGGGCGAGGCGTACACCGGCGCGCAGCTGGTTGGCATGTACCTCGTGGAGCTCGCGACCCACGACTGGGACTTGGCGGCCGCCACGGGCACCATCGAACTTCTTGACGAGGAGTTGGGCGAGGACGCGCTCGCCGTTGCGAAGGCGACGATCAGAGAGGGCTACCGCAACGCCGAGGGGAACCCGTTCGGACCCGAGATCGAGCCACCTATGGAGGCGACCTCCTGGGAGCGGCTGGCCGCCTTTATGGGCCGAACGCCGAGGAGCTTCCTCTAGACCCTCGCATCGCCGACCTCTGCGGCGAGGCGGATGAGCACCGCGAACTCCATCTCGGCGAGCAAGGCGAAAAAGTGATCGCTTCGCTCGCGGCAGTACGCGGCGTAGTCGAAGTCGAGTGTCGACACCGCGAGCTGGACGACTCCCCACATCGCTTCGCGCATCTCCGACACGAGCTTCATCAGCGACAGCGTGGCGCGCAGCTGGTCGGTGCACGAGCCGAAGTACGCGGCGAGCAGCGCGTCGTCTGCTTCCTGGCCAAAGCGGTGGTTCACCGAGAGGTTGGCGAGGTCGAAGAAGGGATCACCCATCCCCGCGTACTCCCAATCGACGATCCGCACTTCGCCGTCGAAGATGAAGTTGCCATTCAAGTAGTCGTTGTGACAGAAGGCGCTGGGGCGAAACGGTCGAGTCAGAGCGATCTCGTCGAGCACCGCGGCGGCGTCGACGAAGTCGAACGGTTCCTCGACCCCGCCCGCGCGCGCCGTGTCGTGATAGGTGCGAACAATCACGAAGGGATCAAAGACCGTGTCGATCGATCCTGCGCAGTGGAGGCGTCGGAGCGTCGCGGCAACCTTGCTGAGCATCGGTTCACGCCCGAGTTCGTCGGGAGGAATAGGGCGACCGGGAAGAAAGCGCGTGACCAACCAGTCACCGTCATCTGAGGAGAGGAGGACTTCCGGCGCGACGCCAATGGATGCGGCGAGCTTGTTCGCTGCGGTCTCGTGCCTTCGGTCGATGCCAAGCATCTCTGAGTTCTCGCCCGGCACGCGCACCACGACTTGCTCATCACCGAGGTCAACGAAGTAGTTGGCGTTGGTGATGCCGCCAAGAAGTTGCTCCACTCTCACGCTGCGACCCGGCCACAGACGTGCGACGAGCTGATCGACCGCCTCAGTCATTGGGCGATGGTAGTTCGCGGAAGCGGCGAAGGTGTTAGGCGGTGACGCGACAGGCGTCGTCGCCCAACGCCTTTGAGGTGAGCGTCACTGACGTACCGTCGACGCCAAAGCCTTCGAGCATCCCCGAGACGAGGCCGCGGTCGACGGCACAGAGGACCGGGTGGTAGCGCGCGGCCGAACCGAACGGGCAGTTGTCCGAGACGACCGAACTCGATATGTCGTCGCACTCCGCTCGAGCCGCAAAGCCGTGGGCAGTGAGCAGTCCGGCGATGGAGACCATGGCGGCCTTTACCGTGCGATTCGTCTCGCTCGCGCCGATCGCATCCACCAACGTGCGGCCGTATTCGAGTCCCACGTCATGGGCCATCAGCTCTGAGGCCTCTGGACCGAGGCGCTCGAGGGCCATCTCAAGGAGGGTCACGAGGAGAGCGTCGCGGCGAATCGAGCCCTCCATCACGACGGACTCGTCGACCACGCGATAGCCCTTCGCGGGACGGCCCACCGTCGTCTTTCGCACGTTGTCGTAGGTGACGTAGCCGCCCTCGGTCAGGCGCTCGAGGTGATGGCGCACGACGTTGGCGTGTACCTGGCAGTGGGTGGCGAGTTCGCCGGCGGTCGCGCCGGGATTGTCACGAAGGTAGAAGTAGATCTTGCGCCTCGTGCTGTCGCCAAAGGAGTGCGTGAGACTGGTTACGGTCGCCGCGAACAGTGCCGGATCGACCACATTGTCGGTAGGCGTTGTCACATTTCGAAGTTTACGGGTGTACCGCCACCGGCGAACGATAGCCTCGTAAAGCCAACAAAAGGACCACGTGACCCTCGACCCGACCCTGAGAAACGAACTTGCCGCGATTAAAGAGCCGCAACTCGTGCGCACCCTTGGGGAGCTGGGCTTTTTGGGCGACGTCGCCGACGTGGGCTCGGCGGTGCGCGTCGAGCTCGTCCTTCCGGTTACCAATTGGCCGCATCTGGACGCCCTGCGCGTGGCCGTCGCCGAGCGCGCTCCCGGCGCCGAGATCGTCGTTCGGCCAATGAACGACGACGAGCGACTCGGTCTTCGCAACTTCCTTCGCGGCGCGATGACATCGTCCGCCGACACGGGTCAGCACGACCATGGTGACGCCAAACCCAAGTTCCTCGACCGTCTCTCAAAGACCCGCGTGCTCGGCATCTCCTCCGGCAAGGGCGGCGTCGGCAAGTCCTCGGTCACGGTGAACCTCTCCATCGCGCTCGCGCAAGCCGGTCACTCGGTCGGCGTCCTCGACGCCGACGTGTATGGGTTCTCGCTGCCCAAGATGCTCGGAGCGACGAACGATCCGATCGTGCTCGGCGATACGGTCATCCCGACGCTCGTCCACGGGGTGCGATGCCTCTCGATGGGCTACTTCGTCGACGACGCGCAGCCCGTCATCTGGCGCGGCCCGATGCTCCACAAGGCGATCGAACAGCTCGTGAGCGAAGCCTGGTGGGACGAGCCCGACTTCCTGCTCATCGACATGCCACCGGGCACTGGCGACGTCGCCCTCACGCTGTCAGAGATCCTGCCGCGCATCGAGATGTACGTCGTGACGACGCCGCAGGCCGCGGCTCAGCGCGTCGCCCAACGCTCGGCGTATGCCGCGAGAAAGCTGAAGCTCGCCGTGCGCGGCGTCATCGAGAACATGAGCTGGTTCACGGGCGATGACGGAAAGCGATACGAGATCTTCGGCGCGGGTGGCGGCGAGCAGTTGGCGCGCGAACTCGGCATTGCGCTGCTTGGTCAGATCCCCTTGGAGCCTGCGCTTCGTGAAGGTGGTGACAGCGGCGCGCCCGTCGTCGTCGCTGACCCCAAGAGCGAAGTCGCTCGAGCATTCTTCGGTCTCGCCGAGCGCGTAGCCCACCAGGGTCCCTCGCGCGTCTATCGTCAGGAACTCAAGCTGGTGTAGTCACCGCGAGGGGGAGACATGGACGTTGCGGGCAAGACCGTGGTCATCACGGGCGGGGCGAGCGGGATCGGTCTGGCGAGCGCCCATCGATTCGCCGAGAGTGGCGCCAACCTCGTGTTGGGCGACATCGAAGACGGGCCCCTCGAAGAGGCCGTCGACGGGCTGAAGGAGAAGGGCGCTCGGGTACTGGGCGTGAAGACCGACGTCACGAAGGAAGAAGACGTCATCGCACTGCGCGACGCGGCCCTGGCAGAGTTCGAAGCCGCGCACGTGATCTTCAACAACGCAGGAGTGAACGCGGGGACCACCATCGGCACCCCGAGCGACGTGTGGAAGTGGGTGCTCGATGTCGACCTCTTCGGGGTGATCTATGGCGTCAACGCCTTCGTGCCACTGTTCATCGAACAGAACGAGGGACACGTCATCAACACCGCGTCGCTGGCGGGTCTCTCCGGTTTTCCCGGCATGGGTCCCTACTGCACCGCAAAGATGGGCGTGGTTGGACTCACCGAATCGCTCTTCCATGAGCTCGCCTTTCGCGGGTCGAACGTGGGGGTCTCGGTTCTTTGTCCGGGTTTCGTGCGCACGAGGATCCACGAGTCAGAGCGAAACATGCCCAAAGAGATCGCGAGCTACGCGGACGATCCGACGGCCCAGATGATTGGGGCGCTCGCGAGCCAAGCGGTGAACGCGGGTATCGAACCGTCGGAGGTGGCGGCCGCCGTCGACCACGCGGTGCGTGAGAACAAGTTCTGGATCCTGACTCATGAGCACTCAGCCATTCGCACCACCGAGATTCGCCTCGAATGGATGCGCGGAGGGCCGCCTCTTAGGTTCGATCCGATGACCGCGACGAAGGGTTAGTCAGCGGTCGATGCCGTTGGGCAGCTGATCGATGGGCCAGTCGAGGTAGGTCACCGCACTCCGGCACGCGTAGCGGTCGGTCATGCCGGCGACATATTCGACGGCGTCGTGGAGTGCCTGTTCCGTCGCGGGCGGGTCCGCTCTTTCGGCGACGTCAGGGATGAGGGTTGGCTGGACGCTGTAGTACTCGACAAGCGCGCGCAGCATCCCGACGACGGAGGCTGCCTGCTGGCGAGAGGCGCTGCGCAGGTAGATGGTCTCGTAGTTGAAGGTTCGAAACGCGGCGAGCGCCTCGGCATGAGAGGAGTCCATGCCAATCGTGCCGTTCGCCCGCACCGTTCGAATCACGGCGTTGATGAACGCGCCGAGCTGGTCGCTCCTTCTGGTGCCGCAACGTTCCCGCACCAGTGTCGGCAGCTCGTCGAGACCGACGAGTCCCGCCGAGACGGCGTCTTCGAAGTCATGGCAAACATAGGCGATGCGATCGGCCCACGAGACGGCCTCTCCTTCCGGCGTCGACGGCGCGGGCCGAGCCCAGGAGTGGTTGCGAACGCCGTCAAGTGTCTCGGCACACAGGTTCAGCGAACGAAGCGAGACGTCCGCACCCCAAACGGCGTGATCGAAGCCGCCCTCAACGAAGGGATCGAGCGCCTCCTCGCTCGCGTGCCCTCCTGGGCCATGTCCACAGTCGTGGCCAAGCGCGATGGCCTCGGTCAGGGCAACGTTGAGACCGAGGGGTCGAGCGATGCCCGTGGCGACTTGGGCGACTTCGAGCGCGTGGGTGAGGCGAGTGCGCATGTGGTCGTCGGGGAAGATGAAGACCTGCGTCTTCCCCGCGAGGCGGCGGAACGCGCTCGAGTGCAAGATGCGGTCGCGGTCGCGCTCAAAGCAAGTGCGGTACTCGTCGGGCTCTTCTTCCAGTGCGCGCTGTCCAGCGCCGTTGCTCCTCGTCGCTCCGGGAGCCATCAGCTCATCGAGGAGGGCCTCACGATCGACGAGGGGGCCGGCGAGCACCGGGATATTCGGAGCGATGTCGCCTATCGAAGCGCTCGAATCGCGATGGGCGACGGTGACCTCAGGGCTCGCCTCGAAGCCGCCCATGGTGGCGGCCCACCGCCTCGAACGCTCGGATACCGGTTCAACCACGTCTTCCATCTTGTCGCATCGCCGTAACATGGGTGCGAAGTCAATTTCAGGAGAGCGTCATGGAAATTCGCATAGGCATCGTTCAGTCAATGAAGGAGCTTGACGTCGAACTTCCCGATGACGCCGACCGGGACAAGGTCATGAAGGAAGTCGAAGAGGTGCTCGCGGGCGACGGCGACAAGGTCTTGTGGCTCGTGGATCGCAAGGGTCGCCGGGTGGGCGTGCCCGCCTCCCGCATCGCCTACGTCGAACTCGGTACGCCTGCAAGCGAGCGCGTAGTGGGATTCGGCGCCGCCTAAACCCAGTGATCGACTATCACCTACACCTCTGGCCGCACGAGGACTCCTCGGTGTGGTTTCGCCTCGACCAGATCGCCCAGTACTGCGAGGAGGCCGCCAAGCAAGGCGTCAACGAGCTCGCGCTGACCGAGCACTCCCACCGCTTCGTGGACGTCGCGGCCGTGGTCGGTCCGTTTTGGCAGCGATTCGGCCACGAGCCGACCAGCGCGACGATGGCCGAGTACTGGAACTTCCACGCGCGCAACTCGCTCGACGAGTACGTGACGCTGGCCCAGCGCGCGAAGGACGAAGGGCTACCGGTGAAGATCGGCCTTGAGGTCGACTACTACAAGGACCAGATGGACGACGTGTCCGAGCTGCTCGCCCAGTATCCCTTCGACGTGTTGATTGGCTCGGTGCACTGGCTCGGCACGTGGCACCTCGATGACTACGACAGCCCCGTCGACTACCAAGAGTGGATGGTCCGCGACATCGACGACAGCTGGAAGAGCTACGCCACCGCGCTCGACGAGCTGTGTGCTGCCAACGCGGTGGACGTGCTGGCGCACCCTGATCTCATCAAGGTCGCCGGGTTCGTCCCGGCCGCACCCGGCGAGTACTGGGACGCGATGGCCGAATCGGCGGCGCGCGTCGACGTCTCGATGGAGTGCTCGTCGGCCGGCTGGAAGAAGCCCGTTGGTGAGCAGTATCCGGCTGAGGGATTCTTGGACCGCTTGGTCGCCAAAGGCGTCACCTTCACGACCGCCTCTGACGCCCACAGCGACGCTCGCGTCGGCGAACGCGCGAGCGATCTCGCCGACATGCTCGAGGCTCGCGGCATTCATGAGGTGGCGTCGTACACGAATCGTGAGCGCCAGATGATCCCTCTTCGAGTGGGCTAGTGGCCACCCTCGCTGAGCTCGCCGTACAGCGAACCCAGCTGGACGAACCGGCGATCGATCACCTCCAACGCCTCATCGCCTCCTGGTCCCTCCTCGCTGATCTCGCGTTCTCGGACATGCTCCTCATGGCAAGGATCGATGAGCCCCGTCGCTCGAAGGAGAGCTACGTGGTACTCGGCCAGATGCGCCCGAACAACCGCACGACGCTGATCAGCGACGACCTTGTGGGTACGACCCAACACGTCGGCCAGTGGATGCTCGTCGAAGAGGCGTTTCGCACCGGAGAACGGATTGTCGGCGAGCTCGTCATCGAAAAGGTCGACGAGCCGGTTCCTGTCTGGTGCGTGCCCGTGCGCTTCAAAGGCGGCGTCATTGCGGTGCTGGTACGCCTACAGGGCCCGCTTCGCGGCTCGCACTCGCTCTTTGAACAGCAGTATCTCTCGGTGTTCGTACGACTCTGCGACATGGTCACTGACGCGACGTTCCCGTACCGTGAGGACTCCGTGGCCGGGCCGGGGCTGCCGCGCGTGGGCGACGGGGTGATCTTGATGGATGAGCTGGGTCGCGTCGAGTTCGCGACGCCGAACGCCGTCAACGCGCTGCACCGACTTGGCATCTACGCCTCGGCTGAAGGGCACAGCTTGAACGAACTCGGCGTGCAAGCACGAGCGATCGAACGCTCGCTCGAGTTCGGCATCCCCTCGCTCGAAGAGGTCGACCGGGACCACGACGTCGCGATCCTCTTTCACGGGGTTCCACTCTTGGCCGATCGCGAAGTCACGGGCGTCTTGACGCTCGTGCGCGACGTCTCAGACCTGCGTCAGCTCAATCGCATGGTCTTGAACAAAGAGGCTGCGGTGCGAGAGGTGCACCACCGAGTGAAGAACAACCTTCAGACGATCTCCTCGCTCTTGCGCCTCCAAGCGCGGCGCAGTGAAGTGCAAGAGACACGAACGGCGCTCTTCGAGGCGGAACGTCGCGTGCGCTCGATTGCCGTCGTCCACGAAGTGCTCTCTCGCGAGCCCGGCGAGGAAGTCGTCTTTGACGAGATCGTTCGCTCGCTCGTGCTGCTGGTCGAAGACACCGTGCTCGCACTACACCCGGTGGAGATCGTCGTGAACGGGGAGCTCGGCGTGCTCTCGACCGACCTCGCCACACCGCTCGCCGTGGCGCTCGTCGAGCTGCTCACCAACGCGGTCGAGCACGCGTTCATCGATTTTGGCGGCGTCGACAACTCTCTCGTCGGCGTCGTGACGCTCAATCTTTATCACGAAGACGGTCGCGCGATCGCCGAGATTCGCGACAACGGACGCGGACTCGGTGACGATTTCTCGCTCGAGGTCCCCACGAGTCTCGGACTCTCGATCGTGCGCGACCTGGTGCGTGCCCAGTTATACGGCGAGATCGAGATGAAGACGGTGCCCCTCAGCGACGGCGGAGGAACATTCGTTCGAGTGTCGGTGCCGCTAAACGGCCGACCCTAGCTGGCGTTCGCGCGGCGGCGAGCGGCGAGCCACTGCTTGCGAAGCTTGCGACGCTCATCTTCGGTCGTGCCACCCCAGACGCCCGATTCCTGATTCGTCGCCAACGCAAACTCGAGGCAGGCCTTCTGCGCGTCGCAGTGGTCGCACACGCGCTTTGCCGATTCGATCTGGTCTGTCGCCATGCCGGTCGTGCCAACGGGGAAGAAGAGCTCGGGTTCGGTGTCTCGGCACGCGGCAACGGAACGCCACTCGGCGTCGTCCCAGGCGTGGGTGCGGTTCCAGATCAACGACATGAAAAATTCCTTTTACTGTGGGGGCCGCAGGCGAGTTCGTCTCAAAAACGTCACCTACTTGAAACGTAAATTCTACTGAACGTAAAGTTGGAAAACAAGGGCTACTTGGGTGATTTCAGCCATCTCAACTAGTTGTAACTCCTGGTCACGTGCTTGACTTGAAGCATGACGGAGGTCTTCGCCCACCGAGGCGCGCACCGCATCGAGAGGGAGAACACGCTCGGTGCGTTCCGGGTGGCGAACGACCTTGGCGTGGACGGCGTCGAGCTCGACGTGCGCCGAACGGCCGATGGCACGCTGGTTATCCACCACGACCCCACCGTTGACGGTCGAGCTATCGCTGACGTCGACGCCGGCGAGCTGCCACCCTACGTGGCGCACTTTGACGAAGCACTGGTCGTGCTCGGCGGGCTGAAGGTCAATGTCGAGATCAAGAACGATTCGAGTGAGCCCGCCTACGACGACACGGGAATCCTCGAACGCGAGGTTGTCTCGTACTTGCGTGCCGAGGGGCTGACCTCGACCGCTAGCATCTCGTGCTTTGATCTGGCCACCTGTGACCGGGTGCGTGCGATCGCTCCCGATCTCGACGTGGCGTGGTTGGTCAGCAGAAGACTGCTCGTGGATGCGTTGGTGATTGCGCGTGAACACGAGTTCAATGCGGTCAATCCTCACTACTTGATGGTGACTCCCGGCGGTGTGCAGCGAGCAAATGAGCTGGGATTGGAGCTCAACGTCTGGACCGTCAATCAAGCGAGCGATCTCACGGCGATGGCCACTCTCGGGGTCAAGAGTGTCATCACCGACGAGCCTGAGCTCGCCCTCGATCTCTTCCGCGACCTGTAGGAAGCCTCCGGTTGCGTTGGCACGCGCGGGGCAAAATGCCCGTGTCGCCAATGCCCTAGATTACGTTGCATGAATATCGTCGTCTGCGTCAAGCAGATACCCGACCCGGCCGCCCCTCAGTCGCTCGACGCGTCGAACAATCTGAACCGCTCGGGCAAGCTCATCCTCGACGAAGCCGACACGTACGGCGTCGAGATGGCCCTGCAACTGGTTGACAAGGCGGGCGGCGGTGAGGTCACCGTCGTCTCGATGGGATCAGCCAACGACGTCGCGGGACTCCGCAACGCGCTGGCCATGGGCGCGGCGAAGGCCGTCATCGTGAGCGACGACTCCCTGCGCGGCAGCGACGCGCTCTCGACGGCCAAGGTGCTGGCTGCGGCCATCGGCCGCGAGAGCTTCGACCTGGTGCTCGCAGCGACCGAGTCGTCCGATGGCTACACCGGCACGATGCCCGTGCAGCTCGCCGAGCTGCTCGGACTTCCCTCCATCACGTTCGCGAAGGCGGTCACCATCGACGGCGCAACGCTCAAGGTGTCGCGACAGACCGAAGAGGGCTACGACGAGGTGACCGCGCCGTTGCCGGCGCTGGTCACCGTGACGGCGGGCGTGGTCGAGCCGCGCTACGCCTCGTTCAAGGGCATCATGGCCGCCAAGTCGAAGCCACTGGCGACCTACAGCGTGAGCGACCTCGGTCTCGAGGGTCAGGTGGGGGCCGACGGCGCGCGCGAGACCATCACCTCGGTGGAGGCCACCGAGTCGCGCCAGGCCGGCGAGACGTACGTCGACGAAGGCGACGGGGCCGAGAAGGTCGTCGCATTCCTCGAATCCATCAAAGTTCTTTAGGAGTAGCTGATGACACTGTCCACACTCTGGGTACTCGCCGAGCCATCAGGCGACTCGTTTACGACCGCGTCGCTGGAGTTACTCAGCCACGCTCGCACCCTCGCCAACCACGTCGCCGCCATCACCTGGGGCGGCGGCGGCTCACTCGCCACGCAAGCCGGCGAGTACGGGGCCTCGACGCTCTATGACGTCGGCGACATCGGCCATGCGCTGCCCGGCGTGCCGGTGGCCGCCGCCCTCGCGGCGCTCGTCGCCAGCGCGGGCGCGCCCGACGCGATTCTCATTCCCACGAGCTACGACGGGCGTGACATCGCGGGACGCCTCTCGGCGCGCCTCGACCGCCCGGTGCTCACGAACGTCACCGGACTCACCGACGACGACGGCCTTGTCACTGAGCACCCGGTCTTCGGCGGATCGCTGACGGTGAAAGCGAAGTTCACCGATGGCGCCCCCGGCATCATCGTGGTTCGTGCGAAGTCCTTTCCCGCCGAACCCTCGGCGGGATCGCCCGCCAACGTCGTCGCGGCACCGGCCGGCGACACGGGCGCGGCCGGCACGGCACAGATCGTCGAGTCGCACGTGGAAGAGCGCACCGGACCCAAGCTCGAAGAGGCGTCGGTGGTGGTGTCCGGCGGCCGTGGACTGGGTGACGCGAGCGCCTACGCCATGATCGAGGAGCTCGCCCAGCTGCTGCACGGTGCCGCGGGTGCGAGTCGCGCCATCGTTGACGCCGGATGGGTGCCGTACTCCCATCAAGTCGGACAGACCGGAAAGACCGTCAAGCCGCTCGTCTACATCGCGTGCGGCATCTCGGGCGCCACCCAGCACATGGTGGGCATGAAGGGCTCAAAGAACATCGTGGCGATCAACAAGGACGCGGACGCGCCCATCTTTCAGATCGCTGACTTGGGGATCGTCGGCGACGTGCATAAAGTGTTGCCGGCTTTGATCGAGGCAGTGAAGAACCGGAGTTAAGACCCCAACGGGGTGTAGTGACCACGCACACGTGCTCGTCGGCAGCGCTCGCGAGACCAAGTTGAGGAGTTCCATTGGGCAGAGAACCTCATAGCGCGAACGCACGACAGTGGTGGACACTCTCAGTCGTGAGTCTCGCGCAGTTGATGGTCCTGCTCGATGCGACCATCATCAACATCGCGCTGCCGAGCGCCCAGCGCTCGTTACACTTCTCGGCCGGCGATCGCCAGTGGGTGATCACGGCCTACGCGCTCGCCTTCGGATCCCTCCTTCTCCTTGGGGGCCGGCTGAGCGACCTGTGGGGCCGGCGAACGGCGCTCTACGTCGGACTCGCAGGTTTTGCCGTGGCGTCTGCGGTCGGGGGCGCCGCGAGCACGTTCACCATGCTCATTGTCGCCCGTGCGGTGCAAGGGGCCTTCGGCGCCCTGCTCGCGCCCGCCGCGCTCGCCGCGCTGTCGGTCACCTTCACCGAACCGAAGAAGCGCGCGACGGCCTTTGCCGTCTACGGCGTCATCGGGGGGTCGGGTGCTGCGATTGGCTTGATCCTCGGCGGGGCGCTCACCCAGTGGGCGTCGTGGCGCTGGTGCCTCTTCGTCAACCTCTTCTTTGCCGCGATAGCGATCATCGGTGTCTCCGCGTTCGTCGCTGGAGGAAGAAGCGAGCATCGCACCAAGCTCGACGTCATTGGCACGGTGCTGGCCAGCGCCGGCTTCTTCCTCGTCGTCTACGGCGTCAGCAACGCGTGGACCTCGAGCTGGGGGAACTCGATCACCTGGGGTTCGATTCTCATCGGATTAGTGATACTCGCCGCGTTCATCTCGTGGCAGCGGCGATCGCCGCATCCGCTGATGCCACTGCGCATCATCTTGAATCGCACGCGCTCGGGGTCGCTCGTGTCGTTGTTCATCACCACCATGGGGATCTACGCCGTCTTCTTGCTCCTCGCGTACTACCTCGAAGAGACGCTCGGGTTCTCGCCACTTCGCACCGGCTTTTCGTTCTTGCCCCTCGTGCTCTCGATCACGCTGTCGGCCGGTTTCGCGAGCGCGCGGCTGCTCGCACGAACCGGTCCCCGTCCTCTGATACCGACCGGGATGCTGCTCGCCGCCATGGGCATGGTGCTCTTCACTCGACTCACGCCGTACTCGGACTACTGGGGCCACGTGATGCCGGGACTCATCGTGACCGGCCTCGGCCTCGGGCTTATCTTCGCGCCAGCGACCGCGAGTGCGACGGCGTGCATCGAGCCGCGTGATGCGGGGGCCGCATCGGCGCTGGTGAACACGACCCAGCAGATCGGTGGCTCGCTCGGCACGGTGCTGCTCAACACGATCGCGGTCACGGTCACGCTGCGCGCGCTCCACCACAGTGTGGCCGTCACGTCCGCCGCGTCGACGCTGGCGACCTTGCATGGATACTCCGTCGCGTTCTGGTGGGCGGCGGGCTTCTTTGGCGTCGGCGCGCTGGTGACGCTCTTCATGCTCGAGTCGGGCGTGCCGGCTGAGGAGCTGACCCTCGCACCCGTCGCCTAGATGAGCGGCCAAGGGTAGGGAGGCCAGTCCGACGTGTCGTCGGGCTCGGGGTAGCACGCGTTCTCCACGAGCCCGTGCGCACGAAGCTGTGCGAGTGCGAGCTCGCTCGGATTGAGCCAGCGCGCGACTTCGCCCACGTCGCCCTTCGCGAAGCGGTCGATGCGCGCGAGAAGCGGGGGTTCGATGGCGAGCCCCGCGTACTCCCAGATGACGGTGCGCAGCTTGTCCTCTTCGTGAAAGCACAGGCCGTTGTCGATCGCCCAGAGATGATCGCCGTCAAAGAGCACGTGACCGGCCTTGCGGTCGGCGTTGTTCGCCACGACGTCGAACGCCGCCAGGCGCGCGAACCAGTGACGGAACTCGGGGCGGTCGCGCAAGGTGAAGTAGTGGTCTTCCTGGTTGTCGGCGACCCACCACTGCAGCGATCCCGGGCCGAAGGGCGCGTCGTCGCGTCCCACCGTCGTCGGTACGAGGTCAGTGCCGAGTTGAGCGTCAAGCTCGTAGGCCGCGACTTCGCGTCGCCACAGGCCGTCGGGAAAGTCCCACAGCGGCCGTTCGCCGGCCTCGGCTTTGTAGCACGCGAGCCCGCTGACGCCATCCAGCGTGAGCGAGACAAGGAGCGCCTGGTTTGACGATCCGGCCACGCGTCCTTCCACTTCGATCGCTCCACGTTCGAGGAGTTGGCGTTGCTCGTCGCGGGTCATGGCTAGCGGATTGGCGCGTTGTGGCCGTTCGTGCGCGGACAGTCGTGACCCTTGGCATCGAGCGGTCCGCCACATAGTGGACAGAGGGGGCGCCCCGCATCGACCAGTCGGACGATGGCGATCGCGAGTCCGGCTGCCCACTCGCGCGTGAGGCGAATGCTCAATGAGGAGTCTTCTTCGAGTGACTCCAAGGTGACGTCGATCGTCTTTTCCTCCTCGTCGACGGACACGGCGATGTCGCCGGCGACGAAGTCGGTCTCGTACTCGGGCTCGAGAGAGAGGTCATCAGGCAGATGGCCCGGTCGACCGAGCCCTTGGAGGACCTGTCCGATCCACTCGGCGAGCGCAGCAAGCTGGAGCTTCTCGCACTTGACGATGACGAGGCGTCGGCCCTCTCGAACTTGGAGGAGAAAGAGCCGGTTGCCCACCTCGCCGCGTACACCGACCATGACGCGGTCGGGGTTGGTAAAGACATAGTTCACGAGGGAGCGAGATCCTTCAACGACGCGGTGCTGTTGACACAGAGCACGATGGGCGTCGCCCCCATGAAGGCGACGGCGCTCACCGAACACGGCGAGATGACGGTGCGCTGAAAGAGGTCGAGCGGCACACCTTGAGCGTAGGTGACTGCCGCTTTGATCGGATCGGCGTGACTCACCACCACCACGGTGCGGTGATTGTGGCGCTTGGCGATCGTCGTCACGGTCTCCCACATGCGCAGCTGCATTTCGACGAACGACTCGCCCTCGGGAAAGCGAAACGTGCTCGGCGTGTGCTGGACGGCTCGCCACTCCGCGCGTCGCGCCAGCGTCGCGAGTCGCTTGCCGGTCCAGAGCCCAAAGTCGCACTCGAGCAAGCCGCGTTCGACGATGGGACGCAGGCGCAGGGCTTTGCCAATCGGGGCCGCCGTCTCCCTCGCTCGCTCCAGCGGCGAGACGTAGAGAGCGCTGGGCTTCACCGCCAACTCCTTGAGGCGCTCGGTGAGCTGCTCGGCTTGAGCGACGCCTCGCTCGGACAGATGGAGCCCCGGCGCTCGACCCGGCAACACGGTGCCGGTCGTCGCCGTCGCGCCATGGCGCACGAAGAGGATGGTCGTCGGCCGATGAGCCGTGGTCGTTGCCATCAGCCAGCAGTGACGGGCAGTCGACCAGGTCCGGGCGCCGCGTCGGCGGGCCAGCGCTTGCGCGAGACGCGAGCGAGCCGGTGCAACAGCGCCACCGCGCCGGGGTCGTCGTCGCCGGGGCGCGTGTCGATGAGCCCCTTCTCCTTCATCGATGAGAGGAGCTCGCGACCCAGGTCGGTGCGCACGATGACGAGCGTCCAGTCGCCGAAGGCTCCGATGCCGCCGGTCGAGAGGTCGGCGTGCTCGGCGGCGAAGTCGGGGCACTCGGTGCACCCTTCGCGCGTGTAGGCGTGCGCCTCTTTCAGGGGGATCTCGTAGTACCCGCCGTCCTTCGTCCAGAGCTGGAAGACGCCCTTGATGTTCATCTTGGTGATGTCGGCCCGCTTGATGCCGTACTTCTTCTCAAAGAGCTCTTCGAAGATCGAGTCGTCGAAGGTCTTGGAGCACAACAGACCAATCGTGAGACAGAGTCGGCGCGCGACCTTGCCGGCCCTTCTCGCCTGCATGGCGCCCGGCGCGGAGGCCATGCAGCCCATCCCCACGAGGCCGATGCGCTCAGCCCCGCCCTCGACCGCCTCTTCGTAGGCGAGGAGGTTGGCGCTGTAGGTGTAGCGAGACTTGGCGCTCTCGATGACGTCGTCTCTGGTGCGAGCGACCATGGGCTTGGCTTTCCACGTCGAGCCGTCGCCCTCGAGACCGCTCACGAGGGCCGCGTCGATGACGTCGTGCTCGAGGGCGTAGATGAGCAGGGCCGAGACGAACCCGCCGTCTTGCCCGTTCTCGACCAGCGACTCGTCGGTCGCTCGAGCGAGCAGCACGTCGCCGATGCCCCAGACCTCGTCGGGGGTGCGCTCGCGAGCGAAGCGATGAAGGTCGATCTCGCTCTCCCAGTTGCGAAAGCGCGGGCAGGCTCTCGTGCACATGGTGCAGCCCTTCTGGCCCCAGGTGCAATCCCCGGGGCCGCCGTCGATGTCGAGATGGAAGGGCTTGTAGACGCCGTTGTCCGCTTCGTAGTCGAGGACCGGGTGGGGGCAGGCGATCACGCACGCGGCGCAGCCCGTGCAGAGCCCCGACGTGACGACTTCGCTGAACAGTTCGCGCCACTGGGGCTTGTCGATTGACATGATGCAACCTTAATAAGAGAGGCCCATGCGCCCTGCGCGGAATTACCATGCCTCGATGCCCGAAATACTTGAAGTGGAGTCCTATCGCGAGCTCGCTGAGCGAGTGGTGGGGGCGACCATCACGCGTGGGTGGGCTGACGCGTTGCTCGCGAAGAAGCTCACCTCGCCCTCGGCCTGGGCTCGGGCGGTGAAGGGCCTTACCGTAACGGGCACGGGAAGGAAGGGCAAGCTCCTGCTCCTCGAGACGGACGGTCCCACCCTCGGGGTTCGTTTTGGCATGACGGGCGTGCTGCTCCTCGACGGCGAGGTGGGCGTTGAGGGGCTCTTCTATGGACCGCACCTCTTCGACGCGAAGTGGCTGCGGGGCGGTCTCGAGTTCTCGGACGGTCGAAAGCTCCTCGTGCACGATCCACGTCGTCTCGGGCGATTTGAGATCAATCCTGATCTCGATGAACTCGGACCCGACGCACTCACGCTCACGAGGAGGGAGTTCGACCAGATGGTGCGGGTGGATCGTGGCGAAGGAGCGCCGATCAAAGCTCGCCTCCTCGATCAGTCGCGCGTCGCCGGCGTCGGCAACCTCCTCGCCGATGAGATCCTCTTTCAGGCGAGTCTGGATCCGCGCACGCCGACCGGCACACTCTCGAGCAGTGAGAAGGACGCCCTCTTTCGCGCGTTCCGCTCGACGATGAAGACCCTGAAACGCCGAGGAGGATCACACCTTGGCGATCACATGATCGCGCGCTTTCCCGGCGGGCTCTGTCCCCGAGACGGCGGCGCGATGCAGATCGCCACCATCGGTGGACGCACCACCTACTGGTGTCCGCTGCATCAGCACTGAGAAACCTCGGACCGTCTCGCCGTCGGCAAGAATGGGTCGGTGCAATCCTTTGTTCAGCACTACGGCTACTTCGCGCTCATCGTGCTGTCGATCGCGACCTCGGCGTGCATACCCATTCCTTCGGAGATCACCTACGTGGTCGCTGGCGCGCTGTGCACGACAGCGGTGACCGGACACGTCCAGTTCACGCTGTGGGCCGTCATCGTCGTCTGCTCGCTCAGCGCGCTCGTCGGCTCGCAGATCGCCTATGAGGTTGGACGAAGCGCGGGGCGAACCGTGGTGGAACGCTGGGGCAAGTGGTTGCTGCTTGGACCGCAAGACCTCGACAAGTCAGAGCGCTGGTTCGAGAAGTACGGCTCGGCGACGGTGCTGTTTGGTCGACTCGTGCCGTTTGTGCGGAGTTTCATCTCGGTGCCCGCGGGCATCGCCGAGATGAATCGCGCGCGCTTTGCGACCCTGACCTTGATCGGCTCGGCGGCGTGGGTCGCGCTGTTGAGCTCGCTTGGCTACGAGGCAGGCTCAAACTGGCACCGCGTCTCGGGTGACTTCAAAGACGCCGAGTGGCCGACGGTCATCATCGTGGTGCTGTTGTTGGTCGCAGCGTTCCTGCACCGCCTGCGCTCGGTGCGCCGCCAGAACGCCGCCCGCTAGCTCGTGAGACCGGCTAACACTTTGGCCGCGTGGCCGTCGGCGCGCACGTTGTAGTACGCCCGCTCGATGGTGCCCTTTGGTCCGATGATGAACGTGGATCGAATCACGCCCTGAA
This sequence comes from uncultured Acidimicrobiaceae bacterium, assembly GCA_963732125.1. Lineage (GTDB taxonomy): Bacteria > Actinomycetota > Acidimicrobiia > Acidimicrobiales > RAAP-2 > RAAP-2. Next base: position 175,987 of record CAVSXX010000001.1, read on the forward strand.
CCTTCTTGCCGTACATCATCTTCTCACCGAAGGCGCCGTACTTCTCCATGACCGACTTGCCAGGGTCCGAGAGCAAGGTGAACGTCAGTCCGTACTTCGATCGAAAGGCCTGGTGCTTGTCGGCTCCGTCCGGTGAGACGCCGATGACCTTGACGTGCAGATCGCGAAACGAGGAGAGCTCGTCGTTGAACTGGCACGCCTCTTTGGTGCACCCGGGCGTGTCGTCGGCCGGATAGAAATAGAGCACGACGCGCTCTCCGGCGAAGTCCTTCAGCGAGACGTTGGTGCCGTTTTGGTCCTTGAGCGTGAAGGCGGGCGCCTTTGCACCCTCAGCAAGTCGTGCCATCGAGTTCTCCCATGCGTTCTAGACCTGTTTAATCACGCGTAGACTAGTGGGGAGCTCGAAGATATGGGCTCGGGCCCATTTCGAACGTACGACGGTTACGGGTCCAACCGAGAAACGACCCGTATTTACGTGAGTAGTGAAACAGTCGAGTCCGTCGCGTCAGGCGCAGACTCATACGCGACGAACACCACCTTCGCCGACCTTGGCGTTGCAGGGGCCCTGGTGAACGTCTTGAACGCCCAGGGCATCACGACCGCCTTTCCCATCCAAGCCATGACCATCGCTGACGCGCTTGCTGGTCGAGACGTCTGCGGCAAGGCCAAGACCGGATCAGGCAAGACGCTGGGCTTCGGGCTTCCCATGCTCCAGCGTCTCGCGCTGGAGCCGACGCGCAGCATCCCTGACGTGCGCCCCGCCCGACCCCGGGGTCTCGTATTGCTGCCGACGCGCGAGCTGGCGGTGCAGGTCTACGAGGTGCTGAAGCCACTCGGCGCTGCGCTGGGGCTCAACGTCGCTGCCGTCTACGGCGGCGCCGACATCGAGCGCCAGATCAAAGCGCTGCGCAAGGGCTGCGATGTCATCATCGCGACGCCGGGTCGACTCATTGACCTCGGGGATCGTGGAGAGGTGAACGTCGAGCAGCTGGACGTGCTCGTGCTCGACGAAGCCGACCGCATGGCCGACATGGGCTTCATGCCGCAGGTCGAGTGGGTGCTTCGCCGCATCGCCGAGCGCCCGCATCAGACGCTGCTCTTCTCGGCAACGCTCGACGGCGCGATCGACCGGCTGGTCAAGCGCTATCTCACCGACCCTGTCTTCCACGAAGTGGCGAGCGATACCCAGACTGTCTCACTGATGGTTCATCACTTCTTGCAAGTGCACCAGATGGACCGCATCAAGGTGGCGGCGGCGATCTGTCGCTCCTTCGACAAGACCATCATCTTCTGTCGCACGAAACGCGGTGCCGACCGCCTCGTCGAGCAGCTCCAAAAAGAGGGCGTCCATGCCGCCGCCATTCACGGCGATCTGCGCCAGGCGCAGCGGGAAAAGGCCCTCGCCGACTTCCAGGCTGAGAAGTTGCCGGTCCTGGTCGCGACCGACGTGGCGGCTCGAGGACTCCACATCGACGGCGTCGACTGCGTTATGCACTTCGACCCGCCGGAGGACCAAAAGGCCTATTTACACCGCTCGGGGCGCACCGCCAGAGCCGGGTCGACGGGCGTCGTGGTGTCCTTGTTGCTCTGGAATCAGATGATCGAGGCCGAGATCATCATGCGCCGACTTGACATAAAACGCCCGATCATCGAGGTTTTCTCCAATGACCCCCGATTGAAAGATTTGGCTAATTGGGACCCGACGGTGCAAGACTCTACATTGTGAAGAAAAAGGCACTGCCCGTCTACAAATTTGACAAGTCGCTGAAGCGTGCGCTCGTCGTGGTCGCGCACCCCGACGACGTCGATTTTGGGACGGCGGGGACCATTGCCTATCTGACCAATCGCGGTGTCGATGTTGCGTACTGCCTCGTCACCTCGGGTGACGCGGGTGGCGACGACTCGACCGACAGCCGTGAAGAGCGCATCGCCGTTCGCGAGGCCGAACAGAGCGCGGCGGCGAAGGAAGTCGGCGTGACCAACCTCACCTTTCTCCACTGGCCCGACGGGCGGGTGGAAACGACGATGGCGCTGCGCCGTGAAATCGCTCGAGTGATTCGGACCCACAAGCCGAACCTTGTGATCACCCAGAGTCCTGAGCGCAACTACGAGCGCATCTTCGCCAGCCACCCTGATCACCTGGCAACCGGCGAAGCGACGCTGCGCGCGGTCTATCCCGACGCGCGCAACCCACACGCCTTCCCTGAGCTCATCCGCGAGGGCTTCGAGCCCTACACGGTCTCTGAGGTGTGGTTGTCGGGCGTCAATCCAACCATGGTCGTTGACATCACCAAAACCTTCGACCAGAAGTTCGAGGCGCTGAGCAAGCACGTGAGTCAGGTCGGCACCCGCAAGGGCCTGAAGAAGATGATGCGCTCGTGGTCGCGGGCAACGGCGAAGAACGCTGGCATGAAAAAGGGCAAGCTCGCCGAGGGCTTCAGGGTCGTCGCGACCAGCTAGTTCCCGCGTTAGACCCGCCGTAGGGTTGAGCATGGCGCAATCGCACCCCGAAGAGCCTGGCCGCACGCCAATTGCGCTCCGTCGACCCGAGCGAGGGCTGAAGGACACGTTCCTCGGGGTCACCCGCCAGAACTTTGGACTCCAGATGCTGGCCGGGGTGACGCTGCTCGCGATTGCGATTCCCGAGCAGCTCGCCACGTCCCAGCTCGCCGGTGTTCCGGCCTTTGTCGCGATGATCGCCTTCATCACCGCGACGCTGGTGTTCATTCTCTTCGGCTCCAATCCGATTGTCTCGGTCGGTGCCGACTCAACGATCGCGCCACTGTTCGCTGTCGTGCTCATTCGTTTCGCTCCCGTGACGACGCCGCTCTACATGGAGCTCGTCGCAGTGACTGCGGTCGTCACCGGCATCGCGGTCCTCTCGGTGGGTCTCTTCAAGCTCGGATGGGTCGCCGACTTCCTGTCGGTGCCCATCGTGACGGGCTTTCTTTGTGGGATCGGAGCGATCATCATCGTCCATCAGCTGCCGAGCGCGCTCGGCGTGGCGTCGGGCGGCACGAGCGTCATCCAACGTCTCCACACCGTCTTTAGCGAGCTCGCACACGCGAGTGCCTGGTCCGTGGCGCTCGCGTTCGGCACGCTCGCTGTCCTGGTGGTCGGCGAGAAGCTGAACCCGAAGCTGCCCTGGGCGCTCGGGGCAATTGTGGTGGGCACGGTGCTGGCCGGCGCCCTCAAGCTTGACCAGCACGGTGTAAAGGAGCTCGGCGCGGTGCACGCAGGTCCGCCCGAGTGGCATCTGCACTGGCTGAGCACGGGGCAATGGGGCGTTGTTCTGACGACGTCCGTCACCCTGGTCATCGTCATCCTCTCCCAGACGGCTGCAACCTCGAGATCGGCCGCTGATGAGCTCGGCGTCGACAGCAACATCAGCCGGGACTTCGTCGGTGTGGGCCTGGCCAACGTCGCGGCAGGACTGGTGGGAGCCTTTCCGGTGGACGCATCGCCCGCGCGAACGACGGTCTCACGCCTGGCCGGCGGTTCCACGAAACTGGTGGGGCTGACGGCCGCGGTGATCGCCATCGCGCTCTCGCCGCTCGGTCGCTATGCGCACACGATTCCGTTGGCGGCCCTCGCGGGCGTCTTGTTCTTCATTGGCGCGCGCCTCATCAAGATCGACCTCCTGATGAAGGTGTGGCGCTCGAGCCGCGTCGAGTTCATGTTCGCTCTCATCTCGGCGCTGGGCGTCATCTTCATCGGCGTCGAGCAGGGGATTGCCATCGCCGTGGGTCTCGCGATCCTCGATCAGACGTGGCGTTCGGCGCGGCCGCACATGATCGTGCTCGGGCGTCAGGCGGGCACGACGAGCTGGGAGCCGCTCGGCGTCGAGGGCGTCGCACCGGTCGACCACACGACCGTCGTCCTCTTCGACAACGACCTGTTCTTCGCGAACGCCGGCATCTTTCGCCGCGAGGTGCACGACGTGCTCGGAAGGTTCCCCGCGACCCGTCACCTCGTGGTCGACGGCGCCGCCATGTCCGAGATTGACTTCACCGGCATGACGATCCTCTCGCAGGTCTACGGCGACCTCCGGAAGGACGGCATCAGCCTTTCGTTTGCGCGTGTCAACGATCGTGTGAAAGAGGAGCTCGCCAAGTCATTCGATCCGGCGATTCGCAGTGTCGCGACCTATCCGAGCGTCAACGACGCGGTCGTCGCTTTGGGCGCAGGGCTCAGCTCGCCGCCAGCTGGCGAAGCACAAAGTTGAGCACTCCGCCGTGGCGGTAGTACTCGGCTTCAGTGGGCGTGTCGATTCGTAGACGCGCGTTGAAGTCGAACGTCGTGCCGTCGTCGCGCGTGACCTCCATCCTCACCGTGTTCACGGTCTCGCCGTGGTTGAGGGGCTCGAGGCCGGTGATCGAGAAGACCTCGGTACCGGTCAGCCCGAGAGTCTCTGCGCTCTCGCCCGGGAGGTACTGCAACGGCAGCACCCCCATGCCCACCAGGTTGGAGCGATGGATCCGCTCGAAGCTCTCGACGAGCACCGCGCGCACGCCGAGCAGCTTGGTGCCCTTGGCCGCCCAGTCGCGGCTCGATCCGCTGCCGTACTCCTTGCCGCCGAGGATGACAAGTGGCGTCCCCTCTTCGGCGTAGGCCATAGCGGCGTCGAAGATCGACATGGGCGTTCCCTCGGGCAGCTTGATCGTGACGCCGCCCTCGGTGCCCGGCGCCATGAGGTTGCGCAGCCGGATGTTGGCGAAGGTTCCGCGCATCATCACCTGGTGGTTGCCGCGGCGGGTGCCGTAGCTGTTGAAGTCCTTGGGATCGACCCCGCAGTCGATGAGGTAACGCCCGGCGGGAACGTTCGGGCGAATGCTGCCGGCTGGAGAGATGTGGTCGGTCGTGACCGAGTCGCCGAGCTTTGCGAGCACGCGCGCGCCGAACACGTCGCCCACCACGCCCGGCTCCATGGTGAGTCCTTGGAAGTACGGTGGGAGCTTCACGTACGTCGACTGCTGCTCCCAGTTGTAGGTGACCTCATGGGTGGTCGGCACGGCGCGCCAGCGCTCATCGCCACCGAAGGCGCTCGCGTAGCGCTCTTCGAACATCTGTGGGGTGATCGATGCGCGCACGGCGGCGGCGACGTCGGCGTCGCTCGGCCACAGATCAGCGAGGAAGACGGGCTGGCCGTCGGTGCCGGTGCCGAGGGGCTCGGTGCTGAGGTCGATGTCGATCGTGCCGGCGAGCGCGTAGGCGACGACCAGCGGCGGGCTCGCGAGGAAGTTCTGCTTCACGTCGGGGTGAATCCGGCCTTCGAAGTTACGGTTTCCCGAAAGCACGGACACCACGGAGAGGTCGTGCTCGTTCACCGCATCTGACACGCCGTCGAGGAGCGGACCGGTGTTGCCGATGCAGGTCGTACATCCATAGCCAGCCAGATAGAAGCCGAGCTGGTCGAGTGGTTCGATGAGGCCGGCGCGTTCGAGGTAGTCCGTCACGACGCGGCTGCCGGGCGCGAGCGAGGTCTTCACCCACGGCTTGGCGGTGAGTCCGCGCGAGACCGCCTCTTTGGCGACGAGTCCCGCCGCAACGAGCACCGATGGGTTCGATGTGTTGGTGCATGAGGTGATCGCCGCGACAACGACGGCGCCGTCTTTGAGGTCCTCGGCGGCTTCGATGCCGTGCACTTCCAAAGGTTCGCGTCCGAGCGCGTCGCGGAACGCACCGCGCGCTCCCGAGAGGGAGACACGGTCCTGAGGGCGCTTCGGTCCCGCAAGGCTCGGCTCGACGGTCGACAGGTCCAGCTCGACGTACTCGGAGTAGATCGGCTCGGGCGCGTGCTCGTGGTGCCACACGCCCTGGGCCTTCGCGTACGCCTCGACGAGCTCGACCTGCGCCGCGGGTCGGCCAGTGAAGGCGAGGTAGTCGAGGGTGACTTGGTCGATCGGAAAGAGCGTGCAGGTGGCGCCGTACTCGGGGGACATGTTGCCAATCGTGGCGCGCGTCTCAACCGACAGCGATTTGACATCAGGACCGAACGCTTCGACGAACTTGCCGACGACGCCGTGGCGACGAAGGAGCTGGGTGATGGTGAGCACGACGTCGGTCGCCGTCACTCCCTCGAGCGTCGCTCCGACGATGCGCAGTCCGACCACCGGCGGAATCAGCATCGACGCCGGTTGTCCGAGCATGCTTGCTTCGGCTTCGATGCCGCCCACGCCCCAGCCGAGCACGCCAAGGCCGTTCACCATGGTCGTGTGCGAGTCGGTGCCCACGACGGTGTCGAAATAGGCCACGCCCTCGAGGTCGAAGACGACTTTCGCCAGGTGCTCCAGGTTGACCTGGTGGCAGATGCCCATTCCCGGGGGCACGACGCGGAACTGCTCGAAGGAGCTCTGCGCCCATTTCAAGAAGGTGTAGCGCTCGGCGTTGCGCTGGTACTCGATCTCGACGTTCTCCTCGTAGCTCGTCGGCGTTCCGTTGCGCTCGACGATGACCGAGTGGTCGATGACGAGCTCGACGGGGACGAGGGGGTTGATCTTCTTCGCGTCGCTGCCCAGGGCGACAATCGCGTCGCGCATCGCGGCCAAGTCGACGACGGCGGGCACACCGGTGAGGTCCTGCATCAGCACGCGCGCGGGGGTAAAGGAGATCTCTCGAGCGTCGTCACCGGCCGCCTCGCCGTGCGCCGACGGCGTGTCCGCCCAGCGCGCGAGCGCCTCGATGTCGAGCGCGGTGACTTTCACGCCGTCTTCGTTGCGCAGCAGGTTCTCAAGCAGCACCTTGATCGAAAAGGGCAGCCGCTCGACGCCGAAGGCCTCGAGCGCCTCGCTCTCGAGTGAGTAGAAGCTGAGCGAGCGGCCGTTGACGTCAAGGCTGCTCTTTGCGTGAAACGAGTTCAACGAAGTGGTCATGGACCCATTCTGCCGTGTTTTGCGGAGTGCGCTCCGGCGACAATTCGTGACGACCCGGTGCCAAGTGCGAGAATGTCGAGCGTGACGTCGACCTACGAAACATTGCACGATCGCCTACAGCGAGCGTTTGACGCCCTCGAGGTGGGCGCCGACCCGGTCCTGCGCGTGTCGGACCGCAGCGACTACCAGGCCAATGGCGTGATGGCCCTGGCAAAGCGCCTCGGACGGCCTCCGCTCGAGGTCGCCGAAGAGGTCGTACAGACTGTCGACTTCGACGGCATCGCGACGGTGGACGTCGCGGGGCCAGGGTTTTTGAACATCGAGCTCACCACGCCCTTTCTCGACGAACAGCTGCGCGCGATCACCGGCGACGAGCGACTGGGCATCCCAATGTCGGCGCCAGCCCGGCGTGCCGTGATCGACTACTCGGCTCCGAATGTCGCCAAGGAGATGCACGTCGGACACCTACGTTCGACGGTGATCGGTGACGCCCTCGCGCGGATGTACCGATTCGCCGGGCACGGTGTCATCGCGCGCAACCACGTCGGCGACTGGGGAACCCCCTTTGGGATGCTGATCGAGCATCTGGTCGACCTCGGCGAGGACAAGGCGATCGCGTCCCTGTCGATCGGCGACCTGGACGCTTTCTACAAGGAGGCTCGAACGAAGTTCGATTCGAGCGACGCGTTCAAAGGTCGCAGTCGTACTCGCGTGGTGTTGCTCCAGAGTGGTGACTCCGAGACGCTGCGTCTCTGGCACGCTCTCGTCAACGAGTCGATCGCGCACCTCGCGGCGGTCTATCAGAAACTCGACGTCACCCTGACCGTGGACGACGTGGTGGGAGAGTCCTACTACAACGACATGCTGGCCGACGTAGTACGCGACCTCGACGCACTCGGCCTGCTCGTCGAAAGCGGCGGCGCGCTCTGCGTGTTTCCGCCGGGCTTCACCAACCGCGACGGCGAGCCGCTCCCGCTCATCGTCCAAAAGCGCGACGAGGGGTACGGGTACGCGGCGACCGATCTTGCGGCACTGCGCGATCGTGTCTTCACGCTCCACGCCGACGAGCTGCTCTACGTCGTGGGCGCACCTCAGGTGCAGCATCTCGCGATGGTCTTTGCCGTTGGACGGATGGCCGGCTGGCTGCCCGACACGGTGCGCGCCGAGCAGGTCGTCTTCGGCAATGTGCTGGGCAGGGATCACAAGATGTTCAAGTCCCGCGATGGTGAGACCGTCAGGCTCGTCACGTTGATCGATGAGGCGATCGAACGCGCCTACGTCATCTTGGACGAGCGCGGCACCGACCTCGACGGCGACGCCAAGTACCACCTGGCTGAGCAGATCGCTCGGGCCGCCATCAAGTACGCGGACCTCTCGACCGAACGTCAGCACGATTACGTCTTCGACCTCGATCGCATGATCGCCTTCGAAGGCGACACCGGTCCCTACCTGCAGTACGCGTACGCGCGAGTTCGCTCCATCTTCCGGCGCGCCGGCGGTGAACTCCCGATCGACCCCCACTTTGCGCTCGCGTCGGATCAAGAGCGCGAGCTCGCGCTCGGATTGCTGGCGTTTCCAGAGGCGTTCGCGTCGTCGCTGGCGTCACTACAACCCCATCGCCTGTGCACGTATCTGTTCGACCTTGCTCAGCGATTCACTGCCTTCTACGACACCAGCCCGGTGCTGTCATCGGAGGGCGCGCTGCGCGAGGAGCGTCTCGCACTGTGCGACCTCACGGCGCGCACCTTGCGCCTTGGTCTCTCGGTGCTTGGCATCGACGCGCCCGAACAGATGTAGAAAAGCGAGAATCGCCGAGTCGGTAGAGTACGAACGACGGCGAGAACCGTTGTATCGGGGGAGATTGCATGCAAGTACGAGCCGCCATCGTCAGTGAGCTGAACGGCCCCTGGCACACCGAGACCATCGACATCGACGAGCCGCACGCCAACGAAGTGAAGGTGAAGATGGCCTTTGCCGGCATGTGCCACTCCGACGAGCACATCCGCACGGGCGACATGGTGCCCGACCAGGCGCTCGTGCAGTTTTTGACCGGGCGCGACGAGATCTATCCGGTGGTGGGGGGCCACGAGGGCTCGGGCGTCGTCGAGTCGGTCGGCGAGAACGTCACCACCCTGCAGCCCGGCGACCACGTCGCCACGTCCTTCATTCCCTCGTGTGGCCGATGTGAGGCCTGTGCTTCGGGCCGCCAGTACCTCTGCGATCTCGGCGCGCAGACGTTGATGGGGCCGATGATCTCTGACGCCACCTGGCGTCACCACCTGGGCGGCGTCGCGCTCAACCGCGTCTGTCAGTTGGGCACGTTCTCCGAGTACATCGTTGTCCACGAGGCGTCGCTCGTTCGCATCGAACCCTGGTACGACCTGCGCGCGGCTGCGCTCATCTCGTGCGGCCTCTCCACGGGTTTTGGCGCGGCTGCGACTCGTGGGGGAACGAAGGCGGGCGACACCGTTGCTGTGATTGGCTGCGGCGGGGTGGGCTCTGGCGCCATCCAGGGCGCCGCGCACGCGGGCGCGCGCGCGGTCATCGCAATCGACACCGATCAGTCCAAGGTCGACCGGGCGCTCAAGATCGGCGCGACCCACGGGTGCGCCACGACGCTCGACGCGGCGTTCAACATCCTTCCGGAGCTCACCAGCGGCAAGAACTGCGACGTGACCATCATCACGGTCGGTGTCTTGACCGGTGAGCTCGTCGAGCAGGCTCGATCGATCACGGCAAAAGGTGGCGTCGTCGTCACGGTCGCGATTGCCCCCTACGACCAGACGACGGTCGACCTCAACCTGTTCATGTTCTCCATGCTCAACCAGGATCTCCGCGGCTCGATCTTCGGCTCCGAAAGCCCACGAGTCCAAGTGCCGAAGCTCCTACGTCTCCACCACGAGGGCAAGCTCCACGTGGACGACCTGATCACCCAGGAGTACACGGTCGAGAACGTGCAGCAGGGCTACGACGATCTGGCGTCGGGCAAGAACGTGCGAGGCGTCGTTCGCTTCTAGGTTGGTTCGTTAGTTGTCAACGGGTTGCGCGAGTTGCGCGTCTCGATACGTGCGCAGCATCGAATAGAAGCCCGTCGCGCTCAGTAGTGCACCGAGACCGACGAGCGTGTTGCCCGCGAGGGACCAAGAAAAAGCCAGATCTCGAAACTCGACGACGTAGGCCAGCGAGGCCAGGGCGATGAACAGCTCTTCCAGCATGAGCCCGAGCAGCGCCTTTCGAGCGAGCATTCTCGGCGTGACGTCATTCGTCAGGATCTCGCTGAGAAACCACCAAACCACGGCGCCCGCCAGAAATGCGAACGTCGAGGCAAATGACTGCACGTCCGCATTTGAGCTGTAGCGAATACCGCCCTCCGAGATCCAATAGATCAAGCCGATCAGCGAGCCGAGGGCCGTGACCGAAAAGCCGAAGACGATTTCGATCCGTGCTCGATCTCGCGCAGTGTCCATCATGGGCTCACCGTACTCGCACCTCACGTCGGGTGTTGTGTCCCGAGATGACAGATCTCGGCGGTCAGCGGGCGCTGACCGTTGCGAGGACGCGACCGTGCTCGAGGGCGAGCGCCTCGGCGTCTCGGCCCATCTGGGCGGCGAGCTCTTTGAACTCGTCGAGCGCCGGGTTGACGCCGACGAGGGTGAACTCTCTTTCGACGATCTTGAGGTCGAGCTGCCATACGTCTTCGAGAATGCGGCGATACCACCCGGTCGCGTGGTCCCAGCCCTCGCGAGGCGTACCCGGGCCGTATGCGCCACCGCGCACGATGACGAGTACCGCCGGGCGCCCAGCGAGTGCGGACCCACCGTCGGCAGTCTTCAGCCGCGGGTCGGTGAGCACCACGTCGATCCAGGTCTTGAAGTGCTGGGAGACACCGAAGTTGTAGATGGGAGTCGCGAAGAGCAGCGCGTTGGCGTTGAGCAGTTCGTCGCCGAGGGCGGCGACGGTGGCGGCCGCGTCGCGCTGTTCGGGGCTACGGTCGTCCTCTGGCATGCGACTGGCAACAACAGCCTCGGCCCACAGTGTCGAGGGCAGCGGCTCAGTCCCTACGTGGCGACGAACGACGCTGTCATCGGTGTGGCTTTCGCGCCACGCCTTCTCGACGATGTCAGCGAGGGCGCGACTGTGCGAGCCCTCTTCACGGATACTGGCATCGAGTCGAAACAACGGCATGCGAACTCCTGGATAGTCGGTGCCTTCGACTCTACTGGGTACTCTTAAAAACAAAGCAACTTGGTTCTGCCTAGTTGCTGGTACCCTGGGCGAGTGACCACGGCCAGCGAAAAACAGGGAACCACGGCCGGTGTTGACTGCGCGAACGCGTCTCCTGCGACCTGTGACGAAGCGCTCGGACGGGCTTTTCAATTCCTCGGGAAGCGATGGAATGGGGTCATTCTCGCCACGCTGGAAAACGGGACCGTGGGATTCGCCGAACTTGGGCGCCGGGTCGAACGTATCAGCGACTCCGTCTTGGCTGAACGGCTGAGTGAGTTGCAGCTCGCAGGTCTCATCCGACGTGAGGTGCAAGCCGGCCCGCCGGTGTCGGTCACCTACACGCTCTCACCTGCCGGCTCGGCACTCATGCCCGTCATGCACGAACTCAGCATCTGGGCGGCGAGCAACCTCACGGCTCGTTCGTAACAACTCGACGGTGCTCGATAGGCGTGCTCGCTCCGATTGAGGAAACTATTCGTCGTGGGAAGATGGTGTCATGTCGTCATATCCCATCCCCACCCTGACCGGCACGTTCGTTCGCCTGGAGCCTCTGGCACTCGAGCATGTCGATGGGCTCTTGGATGCAGCAAATGAAGATCGCACGACGTACAGCCTGACGTCGGTACCCGACGACCGCGACGGCACCGAGGGCTTCGTCAATGACATGTTGCGAATGTGGGAGAACGGCGAGGTCATTCCCTTTGCGCAGGTCGATGTCGCAACGAATCGTCCCGTGGGCGTGACGCGATTCATGACCGTTCGAAGCCTTCGACGCTTCGCCACGCCCTACGCGGTGGAGATCGGTGGAACGTGGCTGGCCAAGTCGGCGCAACGATCAGGCATCAACACCGAGGCGAAGCTCTTGTTGCTCGAGTACGCGTTCGAGACCTGGCATGTCGGGCGCGTCGATCTCAAGACCGATGCTCGAAACGATCGCTCGAGGAACGCCATCTTGCGCATCGGGGCGTCCTTCGAGGGCGTGCTTCGTCATTGGCAGCCGTCGCTCGTTGAAGGTGAAGAGGGGATGCTTCGTGATTCGGCGATGTTCTCGATCGTCGATGATGAGTGGCCGTCAGTTCGAGAACGGCTCGCGTCACTGCTCGACAACTACGCTCGGAGCTAGTCGTCGAGAGACGCTCTCGTCCAGCCGAGCGCCTCTCGCAGGCCCATGGCGGGCCTCGTGATCTCAGGGGTCAACGCGACGAGTGATTTTGTTCTCCAGGCACCTCGAATGACGCCGGTGCCGTACGCCAGGTCGTCGGCCACGCCCAGCGGTATGTCCGCAATGTCGACTCGACGATGCTGCCAACGCCACGCGGTGCCGAGAGTGAAGAGCACCAGCGCCTTCGTTCTCAGTCGAGGATGCAGTGCGGCCAGCAGCAGCGCCGCGCCAAACGTTCGCACCGCTGCGCGCGCGAGCGGTCCTCCCGCGTGAACCATGTTGGTGGTGATGACCTGGCTCGCGATCAAGTTGGGATCGTCTTCGCGGGAAAAGACGGTCTCGCGCGCATGGCGCTGAGCGCTGGCAACAAGCCGAGCCCCGAGCGCTGGTTGGCCAAGGAGCACCGACGACCACGCAGCCAGGGTCCAGGTGTCGACGCGCAGGGGCGCCAGTCTCGAACCGTGCCGCTTGGCCAACTCGGCGCTCGACTCGCCGTAGCGCTGGCGCTGGCGCCACCACTGGCGCCACGTCGCACGAGCCGCATGTGCGACTTCCGCGTCGGCAACGTAGCGCACGAGCCAACCGTTGTCGTGGAGTCGCCACACCAAGTCGACGTCCTCACCGTGTCGAAGCGACTCATCGAAGCCATCACCGAAGGCGTCGCGCCGCACCATAAGACACGCGCTCGGCACGTAGTTCACCGCGCCGCCAGGGACGACGAGGCTCGTCTCGGCACCCATATCGAGGGCACCGAAGTGGCGCTCAAACTTCTCTCGTCGAGACGGTCCCTCGGCGCCGCGAACTCGCGGGGCAACGGCCGCGACGAGGAGGTCGGAGAACTCGTTTTGAAGGCGCTCGGCGAGACCGTGCGCATCGAAGATGGCGACGTCTGCGTCGATGAACCAGAGCAACTCCCTCGCGCTACCGCGCGCGCCGGCGTTTCTCGCGGAGGCTGGGCCGCGGTTGTCGCCGAGACGCACCAGGGTGGCGCCGTGCGCCTCCGCGGACTGAGCGACGCTGTCGTGGTCGCTCGAGCCATCGTCGACGATCGTCACGTGGAACCCGTCGAGCTGATCGAGCAGTGGTCCGAGTGTTGACGAGTTGTCGCGAACCGGAACGACGACCTCGATCGAGTCGAGCGTCAGCGGCGAGGCGAATCGAGGATGAAGCAGGCCCTGTTGCACGAGCGTACGAGCGAATCGCTCCTCGCCCGCGCCGACGCTGCCGCCCTTTCGCCACCGCGAGAGGACGTCTCGTGAGGAACCAGACAGTCGCAACAGTCGCCACGGGCTGCCCCCGCTCACGAGACTGCGCTCGATGAACCGAGCGCGCGGGTCAACGTCGACCGATGTGCCGATGGGGATCGGGGCTTCGCTGGGCGGCGGAGCAGCCGGTACAAACACGCTCACGGGGCCGAGTCTTTCACGCGTGGCGCTGCCCCTCTAGGCAGACGAGACAGAATGGGAGCGACAAAGGAGAGACGGTGACGCCTGAGACATTGACTCACGAAGAGACCACGGTCGACGAGGTCGACGACGCTGAGGAGCTGCTGGTCGAAGAAGTCTCGATCGACGGACTCTGTGGGGTGTATTAACTCGTGGACGCAGTGGCGACCGCCCGCACCTTTGACACCGCGAAGCCGTTGTACCTCAGCGACGACGTGTCCTTGCGCGACGAGTCCTTCGGCGCGCTGGCGTACCACCATGTCAACCGTCGACTGGTGTTCCTAAAGTCACGCGCGCTCGTCGAGCTGGTGCGACGACTTGGCGAGTTCGCGAGCGTCGACGAGGCGCTGCAAGAGCTGGTGTCACCCGCCGAACATCAACGCTACGAAGTGGCGCTCGCGTCGCTTCATCGTTCGGGCCTGCTTCATGGCTGAAGCGCTGCGCGATCGCTTCGAACGTGGACTCGCCGCGCCGATCTGTCTCACGTGGGAGCTCACCTACGCCTGCAACCTCGCCTGCGCGCACTGCCTCTCCTCGTCGGGGCGGCGCGATCCACGTGAGCTCTCGACGCAAGAAGCGCTCGCGGTGATTGACGAGATCGCAGACATGCAGATCTTCTACGTCAACATCGGCGGTGGCGAGCCGATGATCCGACGCGACTTCTTCGAGCTTGTCGAACACGCCGTGAGCCGTCGGGTGGGCGTGAAGTTCTCCACGAACGGCACGCGAATCGATCGACGCGCGGCCGAGCGACTCGCGGCCATTGACTACCTCGATGTCCAGATCTCGATTGACGGCGTCGACGCCACCACGAACGATCGGGTGCGGGGCGCGGGGAGCTACGACGCCGCGCGGCGAGCCATGGACCACCTGGCTGCCGCGAACTTCGGTCCCTTCAAGATCTCGGTCGTGATCACTCGTGAGAGCGTGGGGCAACTCGACGAGTTTGAGACGCTGGCGAACTCGTACGGCGCTCAGCTCCGGCTCACGCGACTTCGTCCGTCGGGGCGTGGCGTCGACGTGTGGGACGAGCTACACCCCACACTCGCCCAAGGCCGCGAGCTCTACCGCTGGTTGGTTGCGCGCCCCGAGGTCTTAACCGGCGACTCCTTCTTCCACCTGTCCGCGCTCGGCAGCCCGCTCGAAGGCCTCAACCTCTGCGGCGCGGGACGCGTGGTCTGTCTTATCGATCCCGTCGGCGACGTGTACGCCTGCCCGTTTGTCATCCATGACGAGTTTCTCGCCGGGAATGTGCGTCCTCGTGGTTTCGAGGCGGTTTGGCGCGAAAGCGAGCTCTTTCGCTCGCTGCGCGAACCGGGCAACGCCGGCGCGTGCACGTCCTGTGGCAGTTACGACGCCTGTCGCGGTGGGTGCATGGCGGCCAAGTTCTTCACCGGGCTCGAGATGAGCGACCCCGACCCCGAGTGCGTCTACGGTCACGGCGAAGCGGCGATCGCTGCAAAGGCTGTGACCCTGCGCCCGCACTCGTCCCTCGATCACTCGCGCAAGACCCCCGTTTCGCTCAGTACGCGCTAACTGACGGGAAAACACCCTCAACTAGTCTGCGGTGGGTTCTTTGGAAGGGATTTCGATGGCGAGTTCGTGGTTCGAGACGGTGGCGCTCGCCCAGCGGCGTGCGCAAAAGCGCCTTCCGAAGTCGGTCTACGGCGCGCTCGTCGCGGGCTCGGAAAAGGGCCTCTCCTCGCACGATAACCTCGCGTCCTTCGATGAACTCGGTTTTGCGCCGCACGTCGCCGGCCTCTCCAACGACCGATCGATGGCGACGACCGTCATGGGCCAGACGGTGTCGATGCCGGTGCTCCTCTCGCCGACGGGCGTCCAGGCCGTGCATCCCGACGGCGAAGTCGCCGTCGCGCGAGCGGCCTCGAACCGCGGGGTCGCGATGGGACTGAGCTCGTTTGCGAGCAAGTCGGTGGAAGAGGTCTGTGCCGTGTGCGATCAGGTGCTCTTTCAGATGTACTGGAGCGGTGATCGCGACACGATGGTCCAACGACTCGATCGCGCAAAGAGCGCGGGAGCGAAGGGCATCATCTTGACCCTCGACTGGTCGTTCTCGAATGGCCGTGACTGGGGCAGCCCTTGGATCCCCGAACGCATCGACCTGCACGCCGCGTGGAAGTTCGCCCCTGACGTCCTCTCCCATCCTCGCTGGTTCTGGTCGTTCGCGAAGACTGGTCACCTACCTTCGCTGACGACCCCCAACATGGCCGCACCGGGTGAACAGCCGCCCACGTTCTTTGGTGCGTACTACGAGTGGATGCAGAGCTCGCTGCCGAGTTGGGACGACGTTGCCTGGCTTCGTGAGCAGTGGGAGGGTCCTTTCATGGTGAAGGGCGTGAGCCGCGTCGATGACGCCAAACGCGTGGTCGACCTTGGTGCGAGCGCGCTGTCGGTGTCCAACCACGGCGGGAACAATCTCGATGGCACGCCCGCACCGCTACGCGCGCTGCCGGCCGTCGTTGACGCGGTCGGCGATCAGATCGAAATCCTGCTCGATGGCGGCGTGCGGCGCGGTAGTGACGTCGTCAAGGCGCTCGCACTCGGCGCGAACGCCGTCATGATCGGACGCGCCTACCTGTGGGGGCTCGCCGTCGCGGGTCAAAGCGGTGTGGAGAACGTCCTTGACATCTTTCGTGGCGGCATCGACTCAGCGCTCCTTGGCCTCGGCAAGTCGAACATCGACGAGCTCGACCGCACGGACGTGCTCGCGCCGCCGGACTTCTTTCGGAAGCTTGGCTGATGACTCGCGTCGCCATTGTGACGGGTGCCGCGCGCGGCATCGGTGCAGCCACCGTCGACGCGCTGGTGAACGAGAACTATCGCGTCGTCGCGGTTGATCGCTGTCGCGACATTCCCGATGTGCCGTACGCGCTGGCAACGCCAAGCGACCTTGAGGCCGTCGTTGCCCGTCACGGCGACTCAGTACTCGGACTCGTCGGGGACGTGCGCAGCGCGACCGACATGGGCCTCGCGGTGGAGACCGCAACGCGCCACTTCGGGCGTCTCGACGTGGTCGTCGCGTGCGCAGGCGTGCTCGGTGCGGGTGCGCCGCTTTGGGAAGTGAGCGACGCTGCCTGGGACGCGGTGTGGTCGGTGAACGTGCTCGGTACGCGCCGCTTGATCGATGCTGCGGCACCGGTCTTGATCGCCAACGGTCGTGACAGCAACCCCCGAGTCATCGCGGTCGCGTCAGCTGCGGGGCGCACCGGGCTCTATCATCTCGCCGCGTACAGCGCGGCAAAGCACGCCGTCGTCGGTCTGATTCGCGGCGTCGCGATGGATCTCGCGCAGTACGGCGTGACCGCCAACGCGGTAAGTCCCGGGTCGACGCGCACGGCGATCCTGGACGCGTCGGCGAAGGTCTATGGACTCGACAGCGTCGAATCCTTCGCCGACCAGCAACCAATCGGACGACTGCTCGAACCGAGCGAAGTCGCTGCCGCAATCGTGTGGCTCTGCTCTGCCGCGGCCTCAGCCATCACGGGCGCCGACATTGCGGTGGACGGCGGGATGACGGTCTCCTAGCCGCCCTTCCAACGAGTCGGACCGGCGTCGGGCGTAGTGTTGGATGGGGCATTTTCCGGGGGGAAGGCGAGTCATGACGTCGAAGTTTCGAGCTGGTGGCACGGTGTTGGAAGCGATCGGATCGACGCCACTCATCCAGGTGGACGGCATCTTCGTCAAGCTCGAGTACTTGAATCCCTCTGGCTCGATCAAGGCTCGCATGGCTCGCTACATCATCGAGCGGGCCGAGCGTGAAGGATTGCTGCATCCCGGCGACACGATTGTCGAAGCGTCGAGCGGCAACACGGGCAACGCCATGAGCATGGTGGCGGCCGTGCTTGGCTACAAGATGCTCGTCGTCATGCCCGAGGGGTTGAGTCCCGAACGCGCGGCGATCTCGCTTGCCTTCGGCGCGCAGATGCTCACCGTCGGCACCTTTCACGTAAATGAGGCGCTCGACGAGGCGAGCCGCCTCGGTGACGAGCCGGGCTACTTCGCGCCTCATCAGTTCGAATCGGAGTGGAACGTCGAAGAGAATCGCACCTGGCTCGGTCCAGAGATCCTCGGACAGCTCCCCGGCGGCACGCTGCCCGACGCCTTCGTCATGGGTGTCGGCACAGGAGGCACCCTCATCGGCGTGGGGCAGGCGTTTCGCGCGGTCAACCCTGCGGCGCTCATTGTGGCACTGGAGCCGAGCGAGTCGTGCACCATCCAGTGCGGGGACACGGGCCTGCACCAGATTGAAGGCATCAGCGACGGGTTCGTCCCTACGATCTACCAGCGCCACTCCGAGATAGTCGATCGGGTCATGGGCGTGCACAGCGACGACGCGGTGCGAGAGATGCGACGGCTCGCGCGCGAGCATGGACTGCTCGTGGGTCCAAGCTCTGGCGCGAACATGATCGTCGCTCGGCGACTGCGCGACGAGCTGCCTGAGGGATCGACGATCGTGACGATCCTCTGTGACGAGGGGGAGAAGTACCTGAGCGAATACTTCATCCCGCCCTCGCTGACGTCGAGGATCACGCCCGACTGAGGAGTGATCAGAGCGGCGTGACGTACGCCCCGCTGATGCCTCCGTCGACGAGGAACGTCGACGCGGTCACGAATGACGAGTCATCACTCGCGAGAAAGAGCACGGCGCTCGCAATCTCGTCAGGTTCGGCGAAACGCCCCGCCGGGATGTGCACGAGCCGCCGCGCCGCGCGCTCGGGGTCCTTCGCGAAGAGCTCCTGCAACAGCGGCGTGTTGACCGGACCGGGGCAGAGCGCGTTCACGCGAATGCTTTGGCGAGCGAACTGCACGCCGAGCTCGCGCGACATGGCGAGCACGCCACCCTTTGACGCGGTATAGGAGATCTGGGACGTCGCCGATCCAAGCACCGCAACAAACGAGGCGGTGTTGATGATCGAGCCGCCCCCTCGCTCGAGGAGCAGGGGAATCCCGTACTTGCAACAGAGGTACACCGAAGTGAGGTTGACGTCTTGCACACGCTTCCATGCGTCAAGTCCCGTCGTGAGGATCGAGTCGTCGTCGTCGGGCGAGATGCCCGCGTTGTTGAAGAGGATGTCGACGCCGCCGTAGGTGTCGACGACGGAGGCGTACATGGCCTGCACGCCCTCTTCGTTAGCAACGTTCACCGAAACGAACGTGCCGCCGATCTCGGTCGCGATCTGGGTGCCGACGCCTTCATTCATGTCGGCGACGACGACCTTCGCTCCCTCGGCGCTGAAGCGCCGCGCCGTCGCGAGACCGATGCCGCTCGCTGCCCCCGTGATGATGGCGACCTTGTTCTCGAGACGTCCCATTTAGTTGTCCTCCGTTGAGATGAATACATTTTTTTCTTCACTGAAACCGAGCAGCGCGTCGGGGCCGAGCTCGCGTCCGAGGCCCGATTGCTTGAAGCCGCCGAAGGGCGTTGAGTAGCGCACCGACGAGTTCGAGTTCACCGAGAGCGCGCCCGTCTCCACTCCTCGCGCGACGCGAAGCGCGCGCCCGATGTCACGACTCCAGATCGAGCCCGAAAGACCGTAGGGGCTCTCGTTGGCAATGGCGATGGCCTCTTCCTCGTCGTGGAAGCGCACGACCGAAACGACCGGGCCGAAGATCTCTTCTTGAAACGATCGACTCTTCGTGTCACTGGTCTCCAGCACCGTGGGCGCCATCCAGTAGCCGGGGCCGTCGGGGGCGCTGCCGCGGAAGGCAACGTCGGATTCGTCAACATAGGAGAGCACTGTCTCGCGCTGACTTGCCGTGATGAGAGGACCCATCTCGCTCTCTTCGCTGCGCGGGTCGAGGACCTTGACGGCCTTCACCGCAGGCTCGAAGAGCTCCATGAAGCGGCCGTAGGCCGACGCCTGCACGAGGAGCCGTGACCGAGCACAGCAGTCTTGGCCCGCGTTGTCGAACACCGCGTAGGGGGCGTATGCGGCCGCCTTCTCGAGGTCTGCGTCGTCGAAGACGATGTTCGCGCTCTTGCCGCCGAGCTCGAGAGTGACGCGCTTCACCTGTTCGGCACATCCTTGCATGATGAGTCGTCCGACGGCGTTGGAGCCGGTGAAGCAGACCTTTCGAATCGCCGGGTGCGTGACGAAGCGATTGCCCACCATGGCCCCGTCGCCCGTGACGACCTGGAACACGCCCTCGGGAATGCCTGCGTCAAGGGCAAGCTCGCCCAGGCGAATGGCCGTGAGAGGGGTGAGCATCGCCGGCTTCAAGACGACGGTGTTGCCGGCCGCGAGTGCTGGCGCGAGACCCCAACCGGCGATCGGCATGGGGAAGTTCCACGGCACGATGATGCCGACCACGCCGAGCGGCTCGTAGAACGTGAGGTCGACCCCGCCTGCGACGGGGATCTGGCGACCGGAGTGTCGCTCAGGCGCGCCCGAGTAGTAGAGCAGCACATCGCGGACATTTCCGGCTTCCCACCTCGCGTTCGAGATGGTGTGCCCTGAGTTCGCCACCTCGAGTTGCGCGAGCTCTTCGATGTGCGCATCGACGACGTCGGCGAATCGGCGCAGGAGCCGCGCGCGGTCGGCGGGTGTGACCTTCTTCCACGATGGAGAAGCCGCTGCCGACCGCTCGATGGCGCGATTGGTCTCGTTGAGGTCGTGGACGTCAACGGTGGCGATCTCTTCTTCGGTCGCGGGGTTGATGATGCCAAGCGTGGTGCTCATAGACGTTCGAATCCTCGGTAGCGTTCCCAGTCCGTGACGGCGGCGTCAAATGCCGCGACCTCGATTTGAGCGGCGTGAGCGTAGTGCTCGACCACCTCGTCGCCGAAGGACTTGCGCGCGACGTCGCTGCTCCTGAAAAGCTCGGTCGCTTCGCGGAGCGTCGTAGGGACGCGAGCAGCGTCGGCGACGTAGGCGTTCCCTTCGAAAGCCGGTGCGAGCGCCAACGACTCGTCGACACCGCGCAGGCCCGCCGCAACCAGTGCCGCGATGGCGAGATAGGGATTGACGTCGCCGCCGGGGATACGACACTCCACGCGGATGGAGGACCCGTGGCCGACGACGCGAAAGGCACACGTGCGATTGTCGATGCCCCAGAGCATCGCCGTCGGCGCGAAGGAGCCTTCGACGAAGCGCTTGTAGCTGTTGATGTTCGGAGCGAGAAAGAGTGCCAGCTCGCGCGCGTAGGCGACCTGTCCGGCGAGGAAGTGCTCGAAGACGTCCGAGAATCCGTGGTCGTTGTCGCCCGCGAATACGGGCTGGTCCCTCTCGTCGCGCAACGAGAGGTGGATGTGACAGGAGTTCCCTTCGCGCTCGTTGTACTTGGCCATGAAGGTGATCGCGCAGTCCTCTTGAGCCGCGATCTCCTTTGTGCCGAGCTTGAAGAGGCTGTGCTCATCGCACTTGTCGACGAGCTCCGCGTACTTGAACGCGATCTCATGCTGGCCGAAGTTGCACTCGCCCTTCAAGGACTCAACGATCATGCCGGCGTCGCGCATTGAGCGGCGCACGCGTCCCAGCAGCGGCTCAACGCGCGAGGTACCAAGAAGCGAGTAGTCCACGTTGTACTGGTTGGCCGGCGTGAGGTTGCGATAGCCGCTGTCCCACGCCTCTTCGTAGGAGTCCTCGAAGACTATGAACTCGAGCTCGGTGCCGGTGAGCCCGGTCCAGCCTCGCTCGGCGAGACGGGCCACTTGACCTTGGAGCACCTGGCGAGGAGAGACCGCGACCGCTTCGCCGTGGACGGTTTCGACGTCGGCGAAGACGATGACCGTCTTCTCATGCCAGGGAACGAGTCGGATGGTCGAATAGTCCGGAGTGAAGGCGAGATCCCCGTAGCCGCGCTCCCACGAAGTGAGCGCGAAGCCGCCGACGGTGTTCATGTCAACGTCGGAAGCGAGAAGATAGCTGCAGCCTTCGACCGCTCCGTCGATCAGATCGTCGACGAAGAATCGGGCGTCGATGCGCTTGCCTTGAAGGCGGCCCTGCATATCAGTGATGGCAAGGATGACCGTATCGATGTCTCCGTTGTTCACGCGGGCGACCAACTCCTCGCGTGTCATCCTGCCAGGCGTTGAAGTACTCATGAGCCCCCTTGAACCTCAGTGCTGGCAATGGTAGCCGTGGCGAAAGCGAGCTCCTCTCGGACTCGTGCGCGAACGATTCGCGTCTCAGCGCACCGCTCGTGCGGTCCTGCCGAACAGTCTCGACACGCGTGCGGAGCATCTCAGCCACGATGCTCATGGTTCTCGCGCGTTGCGAATTGAGCGTGAGATTTTTTACTTCTCGTTTGCTTATGGCCGGGTCGAGGCCTATGCTCACTCGGGGTGCGGCGACGTTGTGAGGGCAGCCGGACTCATTATCAGCTGGGCGCTAGGTCGTTCTCGGTACCAACCTCTGCCGAGCGACTTCAGTAGTTTGACTGCGCGTCGGCGTTCGACCTGAAGTCTCTGCTCTCGTCGGCGCTGGCGCGCCGCGTGGTACACGCGACGCGAATTGAACGAGACGGACACATTCGGGCCGTCATCTGCTGCGATGATTCTGCCGTCAGCATTTCGCTCGCTGTTCGTGTGAGTCCGTGACGCTCGAAGAGCTGCGCATGCATTACTTGGTGGTAACGAGACGGCCCATAGGAGGGGGTTCCCCATCTCGTAGACTTGCTCAAAGAAACGAAGGGAATCTCGTGCGGCGCACGCGCATCGTTGCCACCATCGGTCCGGCTTCGGACTCTGACGAGAAGCTCAAAGAGCTTGTCACCGCGGGCGTCGATGTCCTCCGCCTCTCTTTCGCCCACGGTGATATCCCCTCGGGGATCGAACGGCTGCGTCGGGTGCGGTCCATTGCGCCGGATCTCGCCATCATGGTCGACATCCCTGGCCCAAAGATCAGGGCCGGTTCCTTCGGCTCGCTGCCGGTCGCCCTCGGTGTCGGCGCCGAGACCGAGCTCGCCGAGGGTTTCGGACTCACCTCAACCGCCGAGCTCATCGCCGTCGAGCGAGACGACGTTCTCAAACAGCTAAAGGTCGACGATCGGGTTCATATTGGGGATGGTGGCGTCTCGCTCGTCGTGACCAGCGTCGGTTCCCGGACGTCGGCGCGCGTCACTTCCGGTGGTGCGGTCATGGGCAAGCCCGGCCTCTCGCTTCCTTCGTCGATCATGAACGATCGCCTGCCGACCGACGACGATCGGGCGCGGCTCGAAGCATTGCACGACGAGGATTTTGACATCCTCGCCATCTCCTTCGTTCGTTCCGGTTTCGACATGGAATCGGTGCGCGCCGTCCTCTCACGCCCTGACGTCATGTTGATGGCAAAGATCGAGACGAGCGAGGGTATCGAGAACCTCAACGAGATCATCGAACACTCTGACTCACTCATGGTGGCGCGCGGCGACCTCGGCGTGCGACTGCCGATTGAAGAAGTGCCGCACCTCCAAAAGGAGATTGTCCGTATCGGTATTCGCTACGCCCGGCCGGTGGTGGTGGCCACGCAGATGCTGGAGTCGATGACCCACGCCCAGGTGCCCACGCGGGCCGAGGTCACCGATGTAGCGAATGCGGTGCTCGACGGCGCGAGTGCGGTGATGCTGAGCGGAGAGACCGCGATAGGCGACGATCCCATCGGAACCGTGATCACCATGGATCGCATCGTCCGGCGAGCGGAAGCGGGCTTCCCCTACGCCGAGTGGGGCGCGGGACTTGGCATTCAAAACCTCGTTGCCTCCTCGACGCAGGCGCAACGTGTCACCGCCGCCATCACGGGCGCCGCATGGCGCGCAGCCATGGACGAGAACGCCGTCGCGATCGTCGCGTGCACGCGTTCGGGGCTCACGGCACGAGCTATCTCCCGCTTTCGTCCTCCTATGCCCATCGTCGCCATCACGCCCAACGTCTCAACGGCCCGTCAGCTGCGCAGTTCCTGGGGCATTCAAGAGATCTACGTGTCGCCGATCAGTGACATCGATGGTCTGTGCGATTACGCGGTCGCTCAACTGAAACAGAGCGGCTACGCGAAGTCGGGCGACCCAATTGTCGTCATGGCGGGATCCTCGTCGAATGGCGCCGCTGTGACGGACACGGTTCGAATGATCATCGTCCCGTAGTTTCTCAGGGAACGGCGCGGTCGTCACCACGTTGATGACGGCCTTCGTATATATCCTGATTACACGCGGCTCGGTCGACGTACCTGATCGAACGGTGTCGCAAGCGGGCTGGGACCCGCTGAGGTTAAATGTGGATGACCAGAGGAGACGTCATGAGCGGAGTGCGGGTACTCGTTGGAACACGAAAGGGCGCGTTTGTCTTGAGCGCCGATGGCAAGCGCGACAAGTGGGAGGTCAAGGGACCGTTCCTCGAGGGGTGGGAGATCTATCACCTGAAGGGATCACCCGTGAATCCGGATCGAATCTTCATGTCCCAGTCGACTGGATGGTTCGGTCAAATCGTCCAGCGATCGGACGACGGTGGCGAGACGTGGACGCCCGTTGGCAATCAGTTCGTCTACGACGGGGTGCCCGGAACGCACCAGTGGTATGACGGGACACCACACCCCTGGGAGTTTGCACGGGTCTGGCATCTCGAGCCATCGCTGAGCGATCCCGACACGGTGCTCGCGGGAGTCGAGGACGCCGCACTATTCAAGTCTGTCGACGGTGGGGAGAGTTGGGCCGAACTCTCTGGACTGCGTCAGCACGACACCGGCCCGGCGTGGCAGCCCGGCGCGGGCGGCATGTGCCTCCACACGATCATCGAAAGCCCCGCCGATCCCAATCGGATCTTCGTCGCTATCTCGGCAGCGGGCGCCTTTCGCACTGATGACGGTGGCGAGCACTGGCGACCCATCAACTTCGGTCTTCATTCGGAAGGTATCCCGGACGAAGACGCCCAGGTCGGTCACTGCGTGCACCGCATCGCCCTGCACCCGTCCCGTCCGGACGTCTTGTTCATGCAAAAGCATTGGGATGTGATGCGCAGCGACAACGCCGGCGACTCCTGGTACGAGGTGAGCGGCAACCTACCGTCGGACTTCGGCTTTACCATCGACGTCCACGCGCACGAGCCAGAGACCGTCTACGTGGTGCCGATCACGAGTGACTCCGTTCACTTTCCGCCGGACGGAAAGTTGCGCGTCTACCGCAGCACCACAGGGGGTAACGAGTGGGAGGCGCTCTCGAAGGGGCTCCCACAGAGCCACTGTTATGTCGACGTGCTGCGAGACGCGATGTCCGTCGACAGCCTCGACTCGTGCGGCATCTACTTCGGCACGACCGGCGGCCAGGTTTATGCTTCGGCCGACGCCGGGGACAGTTGGAAGGCGATCGTGCACGATCTTCCGGCCGTCCTTTCGGTGGAAGTACAAACGTTGGCATGATTCGCGTCGTCCTCCCGGTGCATCTTCGGACGCTGGCACAAGTCAACAAGGAGATTCAGGTGGAGGTCGTCGGTGTCGCGACCCAAAGCTCGGTGCTGGACGCGGTGGAAGCGAGGTATCCAGTGCTCGTGGGCACGATCCGCGACGCCCAAACGCACGAGCGTCGAAAGTTCGTACGATTCTTCGCGTGCGAGGACGATCTCTCGCACGACTCGCCTGACACTCCACTGCCCGAAGAGGTCGCGAACGGCAAGGAACCGTTCTTCATCATCGGCGCGATGGCCGGGGGATGACGTAGTGCCTCGTCGCGGCCAATTGCTTCGAGCGGTGGTGGGCTGCGCGTCGATTCTGACTGTCGGCGCGTTGAGTGCCCTGCCGGTGAGTGTTGCGCGCGCATCGACGCCGATGTCACGACAGGCGACCCCCAGGATTTGCAACGTCGCGACAGACTGCCAACGATCAATGCCGTTGCCCGACCGTTCGTGACCGCGCACGACGTCTCAAAGTTTCTCGACCAACTGTGGCTGGCGAACTACAACGGCGGCCCTGAAGGCACCTACCAACTGCAGCGCTGCGACACCCCCGGACCTGCGCCCTTTCACGTGGAGTGCGTGCTGTTTTCGACGGGGACGCCCCCAGATCTCGCGGCCTTGCGTAACTTGTTTACAGCATCGCGACTTTTTTCGAGCGTCACCGCGGTCGGCTGACTTCGTGGCACGTAATTAATGATTAGTTACGTGCGGAAAGGTGGTCGATAGTCTCGAACCCACTTCTCTCGCCGTTCGCGAGTGACCACGAGGCTCGCCCAGTACCTTGACTTCGAGCCAGGTCAGTTCGACCTGGCTCGAAACGGGTCCCAAGCTATTGGGAGACTGCGGGCGTCCTTTGAAGGTCTTTGACGTATTGCGCCGTGACCGCATTCCCGCCAATTCCCCAGTCGCCGCTTTCAACTTCGTCGATCGTGACCCACGTGACTCCACGAAGCGCCTCTCCCTCGATACTCACCATTGTCTCGGTGAGCTGGGAGATCATCTCTTTCTTCTGGCTGCTGTCGAAGACCCCTTTAATTACTTTGACCTGTACGAGTGGCATTACGCCTCCTTCATTGAGCCCGGTTTGGACGCTGAGAATAAGTATTCGGAGGGCGGATGCGTGTGGCCTGCAGGATTCCTGTCACTTCGCGAGAGTGGCTGCAAGCGTTCTGCAAGCTCGCTTGCAATAATCGTTCTCGTGGAGTCTGACCTCGAATTTCGGGTCTTAGGGGGCGTTGGGTTAGAGCGTCAAGGGAAGGCGGTCCCGATAGGTGGCCCGAAGCCGCGTCTGATGCTTGCACTGTTGGCGGCCCGTCGAGGTTCAGTCGTTTCTACGGACCGGCTGTGCGACGAGTTATGGGGCAACAACCGCCCCGCAGACCCGCTTGGGGTTCTCCAAAGCAACATTTCTCGATTGCGTCGGGTCCTTCGCCCCGAAGCCGAGATCCTCGCTCGTCCACCCGGTTATGTTCTTCAGCTTCCAGATGAGTTAATCGACGCGGGCCTCTTCGAGCAGTTGTGCAAGCAGGCGAACTCGTCGTTGAACCAAAAGGTGAAAGCCGGACTGCTGGAAGACGCACTCGCGTGTTGGCGGGGGTCGGCGTTCGAGGAGTTCGCCGAGAATGACTGGGCGCGTTTGGAGGCGATGCGCCTAGACGAACTTCGTGTGGTCGCGCAAGAGGACCTCTTCGAGGCTCGCCTCGCTCTCGGTGCCCATGCTGCCCTTGTCGGTGATCTCGAAGGACTGGTCACGCGGTATCCGATTCGCGAGCGATTCTGGCACCAGCTTATCGTGGCCCTCTATCGCAGTGGCCGTGCCGCGGAGGCTCTACGTCGAGCGGAGGCGTTGAGGATCGTCCTACGCGAGGAACTCGGGCTCGATCCTTCGCCGTCCCTACGCGAGCTAGAAGCTCGTGTGCTCAATGGTGACCCGACCCTTCTCCATCCGCCCGCGGCGGTGCGACGATCCGTGACGCGACAACTCCCGGCCGAGCCCACCCGGCTCGTTGGACGGACCGAGGAGCTCAAGTTGCTCACGAGCCGAATCGGACTAGATCGGTTGGTAACCCTGACCGGACCGGGTGGAGTCGGCAAGACGCGGCTGGCGATGCGACTCGCAGGCGAGTTATGGGATGAGTTCGACGGTGAGGTGTTCGTGACCGAGCTCGCGCCAGTGCGCGATGCAACATCGACCGTCGCCGCGATCGCCACGGCGCTCGACGTGCAACAGCGCCAGCATCTATCCATAGAGGAGACCCTCATCGAATACTTGCGAGCGAGACGGGCACTCCTGGTGCTCGACAACTGCGAGCATCTTCGAGGCACCATCGCGTCACTCGCCGAGCGACTTCTCAGCTGGTGCCCAGGTGTGACCATCTTGGCGACTAGTCGCGAAGTACTCGGACTTCCGGGCGAGCACGTATGGCGCGTTCGACCATTGGCGATTCCGGACGAAGGTTCTGGTCCGGCGGTAGCGGCTGAGGCTCCGGCTACGCGCCTATTCGTGGAGTGCGCCATCGCGGCCCGACCCGGTTTTGCGATTGGACCGGACAACGTGAAAAGCGTCATCGAGATCGTCGGTCACCTCGACGGCCTTCCACTGACGATCGAACTAGCGGCGGCTCGCATAAGGGCCATGGGACCGGCGGCGCTCGCCGAGCGTCTCAGGGAGGGCTTCGAGCTCCTCGACGAGGCGCAGACTTCGATGATTCCCCGTCATCGCACGGTGCAGGATCTGGTGACATGGTCTTACGACCTACTCGGTCCTGACGAACAGTTGCTGTTCGCGCGTTTGAGTGTGTTCGCCGGAAGCTTCGGCCTTGATGCCGCCGAAGAAGTGTGTGCCGGACGACGACTTGGTCAAATCCGGAGCGTCCTTGCTGCTGGCAAATTTGGTTGACAAGTCAATGGTGCAAATCGTCGACGAGGATCTTCCCCGCTATCGACTACTGGAGACCTTGCGAGAATACGGCCGAGACCGCCTCAGCGAGGCCGAACGCAAGAGGGTCCGGGCTCGACATGCAGCGTGGTATCTCGAAGTGACCGAACGAAGTGCTCAGTCGTTGGCGGGCTCGGATGAAGCGGCGGCAATCCGGGTCCTCGACCGGGATTTCGACAATCTGCGCGCCGCGAATCGTTGGTCCGTGGAACACTCCGACGTCGACACGGCATTGCGCCTGGTCGCTGGACTCAGGGAATACTCGTTCCGGTGTATGCATGCCGAGATCGCCAGTTGGGCCGACGCCGCGATTGCAATGTCCGAAGCCTGCACGCATGAACGGTATCCAGTCGCTGTTGGCGTCGCGGCCTATGGCCGTTTTGTTCGGGGCGATCTCGAAGGTGCCATCGAACTCGGCGAGCGCGCCGTTGCAGCTGCTCAACAACTCGACGTCGACGGCTCTGGCATGGCCGAACGCGCACTCGGCAATGCCTGGTTCTACAGGGGAGATTACGAACAAGGAGCCAAGTGGACGGATCGAATGATCGCGTCGGCTCACAAGGGTTCGCCCGCTCGCCTCGCGCATGCTCTGTACATGAGATCGGTTGCGTTCACGACGGCGGGCGACAATGTCCGAGGTGCCCTGTTTGCTGCGAACGCCAGTATCGCCGCCGCCGAATCCGGATCACCCACCGCGCACGCGCAAGCTCTGTACGCACAAGGTCTCGCTCTCAAGTCGACGAGCCCGCATGAAGCCAGTGTCGATCTCCAGCGGGCGGCAGATATTGCCCGAGATTCGGGGAATCGATGGATTCAGGCCTTCGCTCTTACCGAAGTGCTTTGGCTTGAGGCACGCCAAGGCCGGCCGGGCGAAGCTCTTGCCCGTTACATCGACGTCATCGACCTGTGGTACCGAGGCGGAGATTGGGCCAACCAGTGGCTTTCGCTCCGACACGTATTCGGCATCCTCGTTCAACTTCGAGCCGATCTCGGGGCGGCCACGCTTCATGGTGCACTGGCCGCTGCCGGATCTGCCTATGCCCTGCCCTTCGACTCTGCCGACGCACAAGAAATAAATGTCCTCGTTGATGACCTGCGTGACCGGCTCGGGGCGGCCGCTTTTGCTTCTGCGGTACGCCGAGGGTCGAGCCTAAGTGACGGCGAGATCATCGACTTCATACACGCCCAGATCCGCGCTCTTGCTCCCGCGACGATTCACCGGCGCTAACACCGTGACGCGATCGGCGAGTTCTCGGTGGGCATACCGCCCACGTACCGCCCACGGCATTCAGTGGCCCGGCGATGTCCAGCGATATCTGGGGGAGAATTCCTGAAACGTCGATGTACGTGAAAGGTGGGAAAGAGTCGTTCTCTCCTCCAGTAGTTCCTTGGTGCCCCCGACAGGAGTCGAACCTGCGCACATGGCTTCGGAGGCCAATGCTCTATCCGCTGAGCTACGGGGGCTCGCAGGGTTTTTGGCCCACGACCAATGAGTTTAACTCGCGTCATGAATGTTCGAAGGAGCCGAACACTTCTCGGCACGCATCGGGTCGTCGTACGACAACGTCACTTGGTTCGCACCCCCGAACAGCCACGTTGGCGTGCATACCAATCTGCTCCGTGGCCACCTCCAGCTGGATGTTCGGCTCAGCCGCACAGTGCCCCGATCATCGACTCGAAGCAGAGTCAACATTTTGGAGAATTTCCGAATGTACGTAAGTAGGTCGGTGTATTCTCCTTCCAAGTTGCGCGGGGGTGGCTTATCGCAACAGGTCCCACGGGACAAAACAGGGGGAGGCCGGATGAGCGATAGCTCTGGAGCGCTGTCGTCGGACGAGAAGCGGCTCGCCGCCCTCGGCTACAAACAGGAGCTCAACCGCGGCTGGAGCGGATTCTCCAATTTCGCGATTTCACTGACGATCATCTGCATCCTCAGTGGCTGCTTCACGACCTATGGACAGGCGTGGAACGACGGCGGCCCGATCGCAGCGTCGATCGGCTGGCCGGTGATCAGCATCATGGTCCTCCTCGTCGGGCTTTCGATGGCCGAGCTTGCTTCGAAGTACCCGACTGCGGGCGGCATCTACTACTGGGCGTACAGTCTCGGCGGTGTCCGCTGGGCGTGGTTCACGGGTTGGTTCAATCTGCTCGGACTCATCGCTATCACCGCCGCCGTCGACTACGGCTGCGCGTCGTTCCTCAACTCGGTGCTCGCCTTGTACGGTCTCCACTTCATCATCAACTTCACGACGACGAACCCCTCGACGATCCTGCACAACACGTTCATCTTGTTCTTCCTCATTCTCGCCCTCCACAGCCTCATCAACGTCTTCTCCTCGCATCTGGTGTCGCTGCTGAACAGGATTTCGGCATGGTGGATGCTCGCGGGAGTGGTCGTGATCGTGGGCGTGCTGGTCTTCGGACCCTCAACGCACCAGAGCTTCTCCTGGGTGTTCTCACATCGGATCAACAACAGTGGGTTCTCGAACCACTTCTACTGGTTCATGATCTTGCCGCTCGGCTTCCTGCTCACCATGTACACGTTCACCGGCTACGACGCCTCCGCGCACTTGTCAGAGGAGACTCACGACGCCGAGCGGGCTGCCCCGCGCGGGATATGGACGTCGATCGCCTACTCGGCGGTCGGCGGCTGGGCGTTGCTGCTTGCGATCACGTTCGCGGCAACCCACATTGCGGCGATCAACGCGGGCGGCGGCGGCGCGGTTCCGATCATCGAAACGGCGCTCAGTTCCGGCCTTGCGAAGCTCGTCCTCGACATCTCCACGGTCGGACAGCTGTTCTGCGGGATGGGCTGCGTTGCGGCTGCCTCGCGAATGGTGTTCGCGTTCTCGCGCGACGGCGCTGTGCCGGGCCACTCCCTGTGGCGTCGACTGAATAAGAACCGGACGCCGACGTGGGCGGTGTTCTTCGTGGTCGTCCTCTCCCTCATCATCACGATCCCGGCGCTCTTCGGCAACAAGGCCGGGCTGCCGGTGGCATTCTTCGCGGTCACCTCGATCACGACGATTGGGCTGTACATCGCCTACATCCTGCCGGTCTTTCTCCGCCTGAGGATGGGGAATAAGTTCGAGCCAGGCGTGTGGAACCTGGGTAAGCACTACAAGTGGATCAACACCATTGCGCTGATCTGGGTCATCATTTGCGTGGTCATCTTCTGCCTACCGACGTCGCCGGAGGCAGTGCCGTGGCGCAGTGGCTTCAGTTGGAGTGACTTCAACTACGCGCCTCTGGTCACCATCGCTCTTGCGCTCGGGGTCTGGATCGCCTGGGTGGCTGGCGCCAAGAACACGTTCAAGGGCCCGGTGAGGACGCTGGACGACCCCGACGTCGGCACGCCGGATGACGCGGCGCTCATACCAACGGATTGAGGTCCACCGTAATCTGCGCACAGTGAGGCGCTTCGAGGGTAAATCCTGACGCGAACATGATCGTGTCACCGGTCACATCTCGTGCGAGATCTCATCAACTCGTAATGTTCTTCTATGAGTACCGCGCCCATTCTCAGTTCTCTCTTTCCCGACACGGCGGTGCTGCACGCCGATGGGGTGACGGTGGGTGGCATCGAGCTGCGCGAGCTCGCGACGCGTTACGGTACGCCGCTCTTCGTCTACGACGAGGCCACTATGCGCGCGCGCTGTCTCGAGGCGGCGAGTGTCTTTGACGATGGCGTCGCCTTTGCGTCGAAGTCGTTTCTCTGTGGCGCGATGGCCCGTCTCGCGTTCGAAGAAGGACTCTGCGTCGACGTCGCGACCGAGGGCGAGCTCAACGTCACCCTGCGCGCTGGGGTTCCAGCGAATCGGATCATCATGCACGGCAATAACAAGTCCGCAAGCGAGATTGAGTACGCGATCGCCGTCGGCGTTCACCGGTTCGTCGTCGACAACTTCAGCGAGATCGCGCGCCTGCGCGACGTGGTGACACGCGATCGACCGCTCAACACACTCGTTCGTGTCACACCGGGTGTCGAGGCGCACACTCACGAATACGTTCGCACCGGGCAAGAGGACACGAAGTTCGGCTTCTCGATCGCGACGGGCGAAGCAAGAACCGCGATCGACGAATTGCGCAGCATCGACGGGCTTACCTTGCACGGCGTGCACGCGCACATTGGCTCCCAGATCTTCGAGGTGCAGGGCTTTCGCGAATCGATGGGCATCTTGAGCGAGTTCACGGCGACGGATGACTTCGACGAGCTGTGCGTGGGTGGCGGGCTCGGCGTGCCGTACGTCGAAGGCGAGACCGCTCCATCGATCAAGGAGTGGGCAGTCTCCATTCGTGACGCCGCGTCGGAAGGCGGTCTTCGCCCCGACGTTCGGATCCTGGCCGAGCCGGGCCGCGCGATCGTCGCCCAAGCGGGGATCACGATTTATACGGTGGGGGTCGTCAAGCCCGTCACGCAGCGCACCTATATGGCCGTCGATGGTGGGATGAGCGATAACCCTCGGCCCGTCCTCTATGGCTCCGGGTACGAAGCCTTCGACGTCGACCGACCCCTCGCCGATCGGCCGCAAGTGGTTCGCCTTGTCGGCAAGCACTGCGAAAGTGGTGACGTATTAATAGACGAAGCGTTCCTGCCTGAGGCGACGGGTGTGGGCAGCCTTGTCGCGACGCCCGTCACCGGAGCGTACGGCTACTCGATGGCGTCGAACTACAACCGGGTGCCCCGTCCCCCTGTCGTCTTCGTGCGCGACGGTGTGGCCCGCGAAGTGCTGCGCCGCGAGACCTTTGACGACCTTGTCGGCCTCGAAGTAGAGAACTGACCTTCGCCAGACGTGGGTTAGCCTTATTTAATGGAAAATCCGGCGGTACGGGTCGGCGTCATCGGCGGGGGCTTCGTCGGGGCAGCCCTCGTGGCGCTGCTCAGTGATCCGTCGCGGAGCGAGGCGCTCGTCGACGGTGCGACGGCGCCGCTCGAGCTGGTTGGCGTGGCGGTGCGCGACGCGGGAAAGAAACGTCCCGGCATCGATCCGTCCCTGCTCACCACGGACGTCGACGCGCTGATTGCGAGCGATCTGGACGTGCTGGTCGAAGTGGCCGGTGGCGTGGAACCGGCGCGCAGCTACGTCGAGGCCGCGCTCAAGCGCGGCATCTCGGTCGTCACGGCCAACAAGGCCCTCATCGCCGAGAGCGGCACCGACCTGGCTCAACTCGCCCACGAGCACGGCGCGGACCTCTTCTATGAGGCAGCCGTCGGTGGCGCCATCCCCATCTTGCGTGCGCTTCGCTCCTCGCTCGCCGGCGAGCGCATCACCCGCGTGATGGGCATCGTGAACGGCACGACGAACTACATACTGACGAAGATGACGAGCGAGGGCAGCGACTACGCCAGCGCGCTCGCCGAAGCCCAGGCGCTCGGCTACGCCGAAGCTGATCCGACGGCCGACGTGGACGGCTTCGATGCCGCGGCCAAGGTGCAGATACTCTCGACGCTCGCATTCGGCACACGACTGGGCGGCGAAGAGATCGCTCGCGAAGGCATCACGGGGATTCGCATCGTCGACGTCGAGTTCGCGAAGCGCACCGGGTACGTGATCAAGCTGCTCGGCGTCGCCGAGCGCATCGGCGAGACGGGCATCTCCCGGCGCGTGCACCCGGCAATGATTCCCTCGGGTCATCCGCTCGCTTCGGTGAACGGTGCGATGAACGCCGTCTTCGTAGAGGGAGTGAAGAGTGGACCGCTGATGTGGCTTGGCCAGGGTGCGGGGGGAGAGCCCTCGGCCACGGCGGTGCTCGGCGACGTGCTCGACGCCGCGCGCAACCGAGTGAGCGGTCGCCACGACGTGCCCTTCAGTGGCGACCGGTCGCTGCACTACGTGCCCGCAGGCGAGCTGTGGAGCCTCTTCTACCTGAGCGTCGACGTGCTCGACCGGCCGGGCGTGCTCGCCGAGGTGGCGAGTGTGTTCGGGCGCCACGGCGTGTCGATCCAATCGATGGACCAGTCAGGCTTCGGCAGCGAAGCGCGCCTCGCCTTCTTGACGCACAGAGCGCAGAGCGCCGACATCGAAGCGACGGTGCAAGAGCTCACCGCTCTCTCGTCGGTCGAAGCGGTCGGTGCGTGCATCCGTGTCATTGACGGGACTGCCTCATGATCGGCTGGCGCGGACTGCTCGTCGAGTACGCGGACTGGCTCGACCTTGACGGCGTGGATGACATCGTCACGCTCAAAGAGGGGAACACGCCACTGCTCTTTGCAGACGCACTCTCCGAGCGGCTCGGCGCGAACGTGTGGTTGAAGTTCGAGGGGCTGAACCCTTCGGGCTCTTTCAAGGACCGCGGCATGACGATGGCGATTACCAAGGCGAAGGCGCTGGGCGCGAAGACCGTCATCTGTGGATCGACGGGGAACACCTCGGCGGCTGCCGCCGCGTACGCGGCGAAGGCCGGCATGGAGTGCGTCGTGCTCGTGCCCGAGGGAAAGATCGCACTCGGCAAGCTCGCTCAAGCGATGATCTACGGCGCCCAGGTGCTCCAGATTCGTGGCAACTTCGACCAGGCCCTCAACCTCGCGCGCGAACTGACTCAACATCTGCCGATCACGATCGTGAACTCGATCAACCCAGATCGCATCGAGGGGCAAAAGACCGGCGCATTCGAGATCGTTGATGTGCTCGGCCACGCGCCCGATATCCTGTCGATCCCGGTGGGCAACGCGGGGAACATCACGGCCTATTGGCGAGGGTTCACGCAGTACCACTTCGCCCGGCGATGCGCGACCCTGCCCAAGATGTGGGGGTTCCAAGCCGCCGGGGCCGCGCCCATCGTGCTGGGGCATCCCGTGAGCCACCCCGAGACGATCGCGACGGCGATCCGAATCGGCAACCCGGCGAGCTGGGTACCGGCCCTCGAAGTCATCCACGAATCACTCGGCGACATTCGTGCAGTCACCGACGACGAGATCCTCGACGCGTACCGCTTCGTCGCCCGGCATGAGTCGATTTTCTGCGAGCCCGCGTCGGCCGCGTCCGTCGCGGGTCTATTGAAGTTCGGCGTGCCGCCTGGATCTACCGTTGTCTGCGTGCTGACGGGCAACGGACTGAAGGACCCGGACACGGCGGTAGGATCGAGCGCGCTGCCCGACGTCGTCGACGCGTCGCTTGGTGCATTGCTCGACAAACTCGGCTGAACGTTTACAGCCGGCTGAACTTCCGCTATAATAGATGGTGTCGTCCGTTCAGCTGTGCTGGGCGTAAGGAATTTCTTCCGAGACGACACTTCCCAGAATTTCTTCTCCGCCCTTTCACATCATCATGGGTGGCGAGAAAGGATCATGCATGGCTATCAAGCCTTCCCCAGACCGTTCGGATCTCGAGTCCAAGACTCGTGAAGATCTCCAGACGATCGCCAAGTTAAAGGGCGTCGACACTCCCGCCCGTGCCACCAAAGCCGCGCTCATCGAAGCGATCATGGGCGATGCTCCCGTCGCGGAGTCGGCTGCTACATCGCGGGCCGTACGCTCAAGGCGCACGGTCGCTACCCCCGAAGACGACTTCGAGGAGCTCTTAAGTGAGTTCTCGAACGACGCGAAGAGCGAACCCGCACCGGCTCCTGCGCCTGTCGCGGAATCGAACGGCGCCGAAGTCGCGCCTAGTGAGCGCCCGAGTGCTCGCCAGTTCACCCAGACCCGCCCCGAGCGCCAGCCTCGCGAGTTCAATGGCGAGTCGAACAACCGCAGCCGTCGCAACCGTCGCAACCGCAACGGCCGCGAACGCTTCAGCGGCGGCGAAGCAATGCCCAACGCCGACCAGCCCTACGCGGGCGAGCTCGTCGAAGTCGAAGGTCTCCTTGATCTGCGAGACGACGGCTACGGCTTCTTGCGTACGAAGGGCTATCACTCGTCACCGAACGACGTCTACGTGTCGATCAACCAAGTGCGGCGCTATCACCTTCGAAAGGGCGACACCATCGTTGGTGGCTACCGCCCGGCGGCGTCGAACGAGAAGTACCCGGCGCTGCTGCGCGTGGACAGCGTGGCGGGCATCGATCCCGAAGTCGCACGTCTACGTCCGCGCTTCGAGGACCTCACCCCACTCTTTCCCGACGAGAAGCTCAACCTCGAGACCAACGAGGGCAAGCTCGACCTCACCCCGCGCATCGTCGACCTCCTCTCGCCGATTGGCAAGGGTCAGCGCGGACTCATCGTCTCGCCCCCCAAGGCCGGTAAGACGACGATCATGAAGCAGATCGCCCAGTCGATCGAGACGAACAATCCCGAGGTCCACCTCATGGTGCTGCTTGTGGACGAGCGTCCCGAAGAGGTCACCGACATTCGACGCAGCGTGCGCGGCGAAGTCATCTCTTCGACGTTCGACCGCCCGGCCGAAGAGCACACGCACGTGGCCGAGCTCTGCATCGAGCGCGCGAAGCGACTCGTCGAGCAGGGCCGCGATGTCGTGATCATCCTCGATGGCATCACCCGCTTGGCTCGCGCCTACAACTTGGCCGCTCCCGCGACCGGGCGCATCATGTCCGGTGGTGTCGACTCGGGTGCCCTGTATCCGCCCAAGAAGTTCTTCGGCGCCGCGCGCAACATCGAAGAGGGCGGTTCCTTGACCATCCTCGCGAGTGCCCTCGTCGAGACGGGTTCCAAGATGGACGAGGTCATCTTCGAAGAGTTCAAGGGGACGGGCAACATGGAGCTCCGACTCGATCGACGCCTCGCCGAGCGCCGGCTCTACCCGGCCATCGACGTGAACGCTTCCTCCACCCGCCACGAGGAGCTGCTCTTCAGTCGTGACGCGCTTGCTCAGGTCTGGAAGCTTCGCCGTGTCTTGAACGGCCTCTCGGCCGAGGGGCGCGACGCCGCTGGCCTCGAGCTCTTGATCGACAAGCTGAAGACCACCAAGTCGAACGACGAGTTCCTGGCGGAGATCGCCCGGGGCCCGGCGCCGACCAGCTGATTCCCCGATAAACTCTCTCTTCGCACTAAGGAGCGCTATGAAGCCAGACATCCACCCCACCTACGGTGAAGCCACCGTGACCTGCTCGTGCGGCAACACCTTTACCACCGAGTCGACCAAGTCGACCCTGCGCGTGGAACTGTGCAACGAGTGCCACCCCTTCTTCACCGGCAAGCAGAAGCTCGTCGACACGGGTGGCCGCGTGGAGCGCTTCCAGCGCCGCTACGCGCAAAAGACAAAGGCGCGCGCTCCGAAGGCGTAAGTCCTCGAGCGCCCCGCCAGTTTCGTGCGCTCTCTCGACGAGACGCTGGACGTTCTTCAGACGGAGCTTCGCACGGTCGAAGCCCAGCTGTCAGAACCCGATGTAGCAAGCGACCTCACGCGCTTGCGCGACCTTTCGCGCCGCCACAAGGAGCTCAGCGAGATCAACGTCGCCTGGTTGGAGCTCAAGGCGGCCCAGGACGACCTTGAGACCGCTCGCGAGATGTTCAACGACACCGAGGGCGCCGACCGCGAAGCCTGGCGCGAAGAGGTGAACACCGCCGAAGAGCGAATCGTCGATCTCGAAGCGAACCTCGAGACGCTGCTCTTGCCGCACGACCCCAATGAGGGACGCAACGTGATTCTGGAGATCCGTGGTGCAGAGGGCGGGGAAGAGGCGAATCTCTTTGCCGCCGACCTCGCCGAGATGTACCGCCGCTACGCGGCGTTGCGCGGATGGAAGCTCGAGGTGATCGAAGAGCGCGAGTCCGAGCAGGGCGGTCTCGACGAGGCCACGTACTTGATCAAAGGCGACGACGCGTGGTCGAGACTCGAGTTCGAAGCGGGCGTGCACCGCGTCCAGCGTGTGCCCGTCACCGAGGCGAAGGGTCGCGTGCACACGTCCTCGGCGACGGTCTCCGTCCTTCCCGAAGCCGAAGAAGTCGACGTCGACATCAACCCCAACGATCTGAAGATCGATGTCTACAGGTCCTCGGGTCCGGGCGGCCAGAGCGTGAACACGACTGACTCGGCCGTTCGCATCACCCACCTGCCAACTGGCATCGTCGTGTCGATGCAGGACGAGAAGAGCCAGATTCAAAATCGGGCCAAGGCGCTCATCGTCTTGCGCTCTCGTTTGCTCAAAGCTGCCCAGGACGCACAGGCGAACGAGCTCGGCGATCTCAAACGCTCCCAGCTCGGCAGCGGCGGACGGAGCGAGAAGATTCGCACGTACAACTTCAAAGAGAACCGCGTGACCGACCACCGGATCAACCTGACGAACTACTCACTGGACGCGGTGCTGGCCGGTGACCTCGATCCTTACGTCGACGCGTTGCTCTCGGACAAGCGCGCTCGCCAGCTGGCCGAGAGTGACGGACGTTAACGACGAGTTCGTCGCCGAACTCGTCGTCGCGGGCGTCGAGCGCCGCGAAGCGCGCTGGCTCGTCGAGGAGTTCGTACCCGGCGGCGATCCTGACGCAGCGATCGCACTTCGTCGGGCGGCGGCCCGCCGACTCGACGGCGAGCCTCTCCAATACATCATCGGTCACTGGCCCTTTCGCGCGCTCGATCTCGATGTTGACAAGCGCGTCCTTATTCCTCGTCCCGAATCCGAAGAGCTGGTTGACATAGCTCTGAAAGAGCTGGCGGTGACGGGAGTCGACGCACCCACGATCGTCGATCTCGGCACCGGGTCGGGAGCCATTGGCCTGTCGCTGTTGTCTGAGCTCGCACAACGAGGGATCACGGCGACGCTCATCGCCATCGACGAGTCCCTTGACGCGCTCGACGTCGCCCGCCGAAACGCCGTCAAGCACCACCTCTACGCCGCGTCGTTCGTCCAGTCATCGTGGTTCAGTTCGCTCGACGACTCCTTGCGCGGTCGAATCGACCTGATCGTCGCCAATCCGCCCTACGTCGGGGCGACGGAGTTCGCCGCCCTCGATCCGGTCCTGCGCCATGAGCCCTACGGTGCCATTGTTGCGGGCGACGCGAGCGGCGTTCCCGGCTTCAGTGACCTCGAGACAATCATCGACGAATCGCCCGAGTGGCTGAGCGCCAATGGCGTGCTCGTGTGTGAGCATTCGAACATCCATCGCGAGGCTGCGCTGCGCCTGGCTCGCTCTGTGGGCTTTCGCGAGGTCGAAGACCACTCCGACATGGCTGGTCTGCCGCGCGTGTTGGTGGCTCGGCGATGACGGTGGTTATCGATGCCCAAGAGGCGGTGAGCTGCCTGCGTCGCGGCTCGGTCGTCGCCGTGCCCACCGACACGGTCTATGGACTTGCCGCATCGTTGGAGCGCCCCGACGCGGTTGCCACGCTCTTTCAGCTGAAGCGCCGGCCGACCAGTGTGGCGTTGCCGGTGCTCGTGGGGTCACGCGACGTCATCGACGCGCTCGGGGTCTCATGGCCCGAGAAAGCCCGGCAGCTGAGCGACGCCCTGTGGCCCGGGGCGCTCACGATTGTCGTGCCCGTCGATCCGCGTCTCGCGGCACGCGTCGGCGGGGCGGGATCCATCGGATTTCGAGTTCCGAATGATGAACTGCTGCTCGACGTGCTCGAACAATGTGGTGCGCTCGCCGTCTCGAGTGCCAACGAACACGGTGAGCCGCCCTGTCACAGCGCCGAAGAAGTGCTGCGCGCGTTCGGGTCGAACGGACTCCTTGACGCCGTGCTGGACGGGGGAGCGCGTGGCGGCAACGTGTCGACGGTGGTCGAGGTCGCAGGCGACTCGTGGCGGATCCTTCGCAGCGGAGCGATCAGCGACGAAGAGATCGAGCGACTCTTCGCCTAGGAGTCCGTCGGACGCCTCAGCCAGCTCGCCGGACGCTTTTCGAAGAATGCCGCGATCCCCTCGCGCGCCTGCTCACTGCGAAAGAACGACGCGCTGAGCTCGGCCATCTGGGCGAAGGCATCGTGCGCATCGAGCCGTGGCACGGCGTATATCAGCGCTTTCGTCGCGGCGAGAGCCGAGGGTTCACCAGCAAGAAGGTCAGCCACGACGTCCTCGACCGTACGATCGAGCTGATCACCCGCCACGCTGTACGTGACGAGGCCGACGCGCGCCGCCTCCGCCGCCGAGAAGCGCTGTCCGCGCAACATCATCTGTTGCGCATCCACCAGGCGCATCTTGGCAAGACAGACGACGGAGATGATCGCCGGCACGACGCCGAGGCGAACCTCGCTGAAACCGAAGGTGGCGGTGTCGGTGACCGCGGAAATGTCGGTGACGGCGGCGAGTCCGACGCCACCGGCGACACAGTGCCCGTCAATGCGTCCCACGAAGATCTTCTTTGAGTTGCGGATGCGCGAGAACACGTCAACGAGCTGTGTCGGTGCTGTTACCGACGGCGACTCTGCGGGCCGAAGATTCGCGCCCGAACAGAACACACTTCCGCGGTTCGTCAGCACCACGACACGAACCTCGGGATCGAGGTCGGCCTCGTCAACGGCTGCGAGCAACTGCCCGATCAGCTCATCGCTCAAGGCGTTGCGTCGCGACTCGTCGGCGAGCGTGATCGTCGCGACCTCGTTGGCAAGGAAGTACTCGATGAGGCTCACGTGGTGCTCCTCGCGGGACCCAATGTCGCTGCACCTGCGAACGCCTGGGCGCGCTGCAGCCAGTTGGTCGCGAGCTCGCCCGCGACGAGCGACGTGTCCTCGAGGCGGCGGCGCTGGGTCACGACGAGGCAGAACTCTTCTGCCAGCCCACGCACCGTGTCGTCGGCCATGTCGGGGCCCCATGTCCAGAACGCACCGCTCGGGCTCGTGAGCTCGAGGCGAACCTCTCCTTCGGGTACGGCATCTCCGCGCACCTGGTAGGACCATCGCCTCGTGTTGTAGCCGAGTTGGGCGACGTGTACGAGTCGATCTGTTGACGGGCGTGTTGCATGCAGCGCGTCAACGACATCGGTCCCGTGCGCCCACGTCTCCATGAGACGAGCACTCAGGAACGATTTCGCTCCCATCGAGGGGCCGAACCACTCGACGCGCGCATCCTCGGCAAGGTTCTCACTCGCTTTGTAGAGAGCGACGCGCGCGAGTCGCCAGCGCTCGAGCAGGTCGTGATGGGCGAGTCGCCGTAGCGGAGCCAGCGTGAACTCATCGATGTCGCTCGCGTGAGCGAAGAGCACGCCACGTTCAGCGCAGAATCGCTCGGGCTCGGTGAGTGCAGATGCGGCCGCCTCGTCGAAGTATGTCAGGTGCGCAATCTGATCGGCCACGCTCCAACCAGGACTCGGCGTCGCGAGCAGCCACTGCTCTTCTCTAATCTCCGCCACAACGCCGTCGAGTGCGAGCTCTTCCGCGCGTAGATCTTCTCGCAGGCGTTCAAGTGGCGTCGTCATGGCGCGAGCAGTGAGGTGGGAACTTCGACGTACCGACTGCGCAGCCACTCGCTCAGTCCCTTTGCCTGGGCGTCTTGTCGGGTGGAAGCGGCGACACCCTCATCGAGGAGTCCGTGGATGACGAAGTTGAGCGCGCGAAGCGCTGGGAGGCGATATCGGTCGATCTGAAGCGGCACCGTCTCGGGGAGAAGGCGGCGCAGTTCCTCGACGCTCAAGTAGCTGTCGAGCCACGCGAAGCCCTCGTCGCTGCGCGCGAAGACGCCGAGGTTCGCGTCGCCACCCTTGTCGCCGGAGCGGCCCCCACACACGTCGCCGAATGGCGCGAGGGTCGTCGAACCATCGGGTGCGTTCGCGCGCGTGCCCTCCTTCGCAACGACGTGAACATCACCGGTTGGTGCGACCGAATCAATGACCGTTCGCTTGCCGCCGAGGACGGTGATGTACTGAGGAACGAGATTGCTCGCGACGCGCGCGGGGCGATAGACACCGAATGGTGCGCCGGGCGAGGGCGGAGAGCCCGGAATGAAGAATCCCGGGACGGTCGAGAGCGCCAGTTCGACGAGGGCGTCGGCGACCACGCGCCCCACCTTTTGCTCGTCGCGATCCTTGAGGGTGAGCCGCCACAACGCCACCGCCTCTTCATTGGTCATCGGGTCAGCCCTTTCGGTGCGAAGGAGCTTCGTCGTCACGCTGTCGTAGTCCTCAGGCGAGAACGGAGATGAGTACCAGAACGCCGCTTCGATGAGGCGGGCCTTCTCCTCGATGTCGAGTCCGGTGAGGGCGACGACGAGATCCTTTCGGTAACCGCCGATCTCATTCGTCGCCACCTTGAGCGTCGTCGGCGGGGCTTCGCCGCGCACGCCACTGATGCGTACCCGATCCTTAGCGATCTCTTCGAGGATGATCGTGTCAAAGCGCGCCGTGACGTCAGGTCCGTAATACGAAGGCGAACCGATCTCGTACAAGAGCTGTGACGTCACCGTCCCGATCGAGACCTCGCCGCCGGTCCCGTCGTGTTTGCCTACGACGGACGAGCCATCCTCGGCGACCTCGACCCACGGGAAGCCAACGTGTTCCATCCCCGGGACGTCGCGAAAGAACGAGTAGTTGCCCCCGGTCACCTGGGCGCCGCACTCGATCACGTGCCCGGCGACCACCGCGCCCGCGAGTTCGTCAAAGTGGTCGCGGCGCCATCCGTGATGCCACGCCGCGGGGCCGCAGACGAGCGCCGCGTCGGTCACACGGCCCGTGATGACGATGTCGGCGCCCATGGAGAGTGCTTCGGCGATGCCGAAGCATCCGAGATAGGCATTGGCGGTGATGAAGCTCGAGGTGTCATCGATCGCTTCGTTCGAATCGAAGGCCATCAGATGACCGGCCTCACGCAGCTCCTCGAGGCGAGGAAGCAGATCGTCGCCGTTCACGTACGCGATGGTCGGCACGAGCCCGAGAGCGTTGGCCACCTGTGCGACCGCTTCGGCGCACGCGGCGGGGTCGAGTCCACCCGCGTTCGACACGACCTTGATGCCCCGGTCGAGACACGTGCCCATGACCTCTTCCATCTGTGTCACGAACGTTCGCGCGAATCCCGAACCGGGGTGCTTCAGCTGGGTTCTCGCGAGAATCAACATGGTGAGCTCAGCGAGCCAGTCGCCGGTCAAGACGTCAATCGGTCCGCCATTGACCATCTCCTTGGCGGCCGACACGCGATCGCCGTAGAACCCCGAGCAGTTGGCGATACGAATCGGTTCGCTCACGACGTGGCCTCGTGCCCGTCAGGTTCAAGGGTGAGAAGCTGGCTGTCGCGCTCTACCTGTTGGTCCTTCGTGACGAGAATCGCACTCACCGTGCCCTCATACGGTGCGGTGATGACGTGCTCCATTTTCATCGCTTCCATGACGACGAGCGTGTCGCCGGCCGCGACGTGCTGGTCAAGGGCCACGCGAATGTCGAGAATAACGCCCGGCATCGGGGCGCTGAGCCCGCCCGTTGCGACAGCGACGCCGCCTGATGCGACAAATCGAGGGACGACCGCGAAGTCGACGGTTCCGCGAAGGGCTTGCACGTAGAGGTGCTCGCCCGCTTCGGTAATTCGCACGCGTCGGCGCACTCCTGCAATCTCGACGTCGATCGCTCGATCGCTCCAGTCGTAGACGCTCGCGAGGCCGTTCTCTCCGAGGTCGAATCGGCCGTCGCGCCTCGACGCATATCGCACGTCGAGGTTCCGTTCACCGACTCGAAGCGCGACGTGCTGACGCGGGAGGCGCGCGTTGCGCCAACCACTTGGGACGGCCTTGAGCACCGCCGCTTCGGCGCGATGCTTGGCCTGGAGCCAAAGGGCGCCCGCCGACGCGAGCCACGATGCTTCGCTGTCACTGAGGTACAGCACTCGCGCCGGATCCACTCGTTCGATGAAGTCCGTCGTCGTGTCGCCGGCCAGGAAACGCTCGTGCCGCAGCGTGGCCGCAAGAAAGTCGCGATTGGTCGTGACCCCCCCGAGGTGCATTTCCTCGAGAGCGAGGGCGAGCGAGCGCGCCGCTTCGAGGCGCGTGGGTGAATGCGAGATGACCTTTGCCAGCAGCGGATCGAAGTCGAC
Source organism: uncultured Acidimicrobiaceae bacterium (assembly GCA_963732125.1). Classification (GTDB taxonomy): domain Bacteria; phylum Actinomycetota; class Acidimicrobiia; order Acidimicrobiales; family RAAP-2; genus RAAP-2. Next base: position 219,853 of record CAVSXX010000001.1, read on the forward strand.
CGTGACGACAGAACCCTCTTCCACACCACTCTCCCAGCGCACAAGAGGTTCCTTAGGTGTCACGAAGGCCGCGAGGCGACCGGTCGCGGGCAAGAAGCCGTGTTCGGGATCTTCGGCGCAGAGACGGACCTCGATGGCGTGGCCGCTGAAGCGAATGTCATCTTGGGAGTAGCCGAGCTCCTCGCCCGCTGCGATGCGCAACTGCTCGCGTACAAGGTCAACGCCGGTCACTGCTTCGGTGACAGGATGCTCCACTTGGAGCCGCGTGTTCACCTCGAGAAAGTAGAACTCGCGTGCCGTGTTGTCGAGCAGAAACTCGACGGTACCCGCAGACTCATAACCGATCGATCGGGCGATCTCGAGCGCGGCCGCGGCCATTGCGGCGCGAAGCTTGTCGTCGACTGCGGTTGAGGGCGACTCTTCCACCAGCTTCTGATGACGACGTTGTATCGAGCATTCGCGCTCGCCCAAGTGAATGAGGTGTCCGTGGTGGTCACCGAGTATCTGAAACTCCACATGACGCGACGCGACGACGTAGCGCTCGAGGAACACGCGATCGTCACCGAAGCTGTTCAACGCTTCGCGGCGCGCGTACGTCAGCGCCTCGTCGAGCTCCGCTTCGCTGTCGACGATGCGCATGCCCCGTCCACCGCCACCGGCGGCGGCCTTGATGATGAGCGGGAAGCCGATGGTTCCTGCGTCGCGTGGATCTTCGCTCGAGGGAAGCGTCGCCACGCCACAGTCGCTCGCCACCTTCTTCGCTTCAACCTTGTCGCCCATGGCCGCGATGACGCCTGACGGCGGTCCGATCCAGGTGAGCCCAGCTGCGACGACCGCCGCGGCGAAGTCGGCATTCTCGGACAAAAAGCCGTACCCCGGGTGGATGGCGTCAGCGTCGCCCAGTTGTGCCGCGGCGATGATCTCATCGAGGTCGAGGTAGTTCTTCACAGGTAGCGCGAGGTCCGCGTCACCAACGAACGGCGAGTTCGCGTCGACCGGAACGAAAATCGCGACCGTGCGCAGCCCCATCGCCCGTGCGCCGCGAATGACGCGCCGCGCGATCTCGCCGCGGTTGGCTACGAGCACGGTGGTCATAGTCACAGGCGAAAGACCCCGTAGCTGGTGGCGCCTTCGATGGGACGGCTGCGCACCACCGAGAGGCAGAGTCCGAGCACCGTGCGCGTGTCGCGCGGGTCGATGATACCGTCGTCGCTCACCGCGCTGGTTGCGGCGAGGGCGAGCGAGCCTTGCTCTTGGGCCGCTTCGACCATTGCCACCACCTTCGCGTCCTCTTCCTCGTCGAAGGCGATGCCCTGGCGTTCGGCTTGGCCTCGTCGGACCTGGCTCATGACGCCCGCGATCTGCTTGGGTCCCATGACGGCGATCTTCGCGGTGGGCCAGAGGAATGTGAAGCGATTGTTAAAGGCTCGCCCGGACATGCCGTAGGTGCCAGCGCCATAGGACGAACCGATGATGAGGGTGAGATGGGGGACAGTTGAATTGGTCACCGCGTTCAGCATCTGCGAGCCCTTTTTGATGATGCCCTCAGCCTCGGCGTCTTTTCCGACCATGTAACCGGTGATGTTCTGGATGAAGACGAGCGGCACATCGATCTGGTTGCATAGCTGAATGAACTGGCCGGCCTTCTCTGCGGCTTTGGGATGGATGACGCCGTTGTTGCCGAGGATGCCCACGGGATACCCGTGGACGCTCGCCCAACCGCAGACGAGCGTCGTGCCGTAACTCGCCTTGAACTCTTCGAATCGCGAACCATCGACAACGCGCGCGAGCACGTCGCGTACGTCGACGCTCTGGCGAAGGTCGCGACTCACGATGCCGAGCAGCTCCTCGGAGTTGTAGCGAGGCTCTTCGCTTTCGAATGTGGGACCGGGCCCCTGCTTTCGCCAGTTGAGGTGCGAGACCACCTCTCGGCATATGCGCAGCGCGTCCATCTCATCATCGGCGAGGTAGTCGCCGAGCCCGGACACCTCGGCGTGCATCTGTGCGCCACCGAGCGTCTCGTCGTCGGACTCCTCTCCCGTAGCCATCTTCACGAGCGGGGGACCTGCGAGGAAGATCTTCGACTGATGCCTGACGAGGATGTTGTAGTCGCTGAGTCCCGGCTGATAGGCGCCGCCCGCGGTCGATGAGCCAAAGACGACTGAGATTGTGGGCACGCGCATCTTGGACAGCTCGATGAGGTCATAGAAGAATCGACCGCTCTCGGCGAAGTGGCCGGTCTGCATGCGGCCGCCGCCGCCCTTGCCGACTCGCAGGTCCGCTCCGGCGGACTCGACGAAGCTGACGTAGGGGATCTGGTTATCGCGAGCGATCTCGAGGGCCCGCATCCACTTTTTGGCCGAGTACAAGGTGAGCGCCCCGCCGAGCACCGAGGGGTCGTTCGCCATGATCAGGCACTCGGTCCCCGCGATGACGCCGATGCCGACGATCATGCCCCCGCCAACGGTGTAGTCCGAACCGTAACCCGCGAGGGCGGAGATCTCGAGAAAGGGGGAGTCGGCGTCGAGCACGTTCGCGATGCGCTCTCGTACGGGCAGCTTGCCTCGCGAGCGCATCCGCTCCATGGCCCGCTCGCCGCCACCGGCTTCGGCCTCGTCCAGCAGCTCGTCGATGACCGCGAGCTGCTCGAGTGCATCGTCGCGATTCTTTCGAAAGGCTTCGGATTCGGTGTCGAGTGTCGAGGCGAGCGGCGGCGCGAGCGACACTTGCTTCATGGGCCGATCCTACCTATCGTTTCACCGCGCAGATGAGGGCGAACGTGGTTGGAAACGACCGCAGCGAGCTCGCGCGCTCGAGGGTTTCGGCCCCGGGCCGACGGTAGGGTTGGGTCGATGCGTATTGCTCTCGGCTCCGATCACGCGGGCTATGAACTGAAGACGCTGCTGAAGTCCTCGCTCGAGTCGTGGGGCTATGACGTGCTCGACCTCGGGACCGACAGCGCCAGTGAGCCCGTCGACTATCCCGACTATGGCGCCGCGGTCGGGCGCGCGGTTGTGTCGAACGAGGCCGAGCTAGGCGTGGCGTGCTGTGGATCTGGGATCGGCATTGCCATGGCGGCCAACAAGGTACCCGGCGTGCGGGCCGCCGTCGTGCACGACGTGACGTCAGGGCACCTCGCGAGAGAGCACAACCACGCCAACGTCCTGTGCCTCGGTGGCCGACTCACCGGATCGACCGTGGCCGTAGAGACCGTCGACGCGTGGCTGCGTGCGACGCCCGAAGCACGACACAGCGCTCGAATCGAAAAATTGCAGCAGCTCGATGATGCTGTGGCGAAAGAAAGCAGGTAGGCATATGGCTTCCCCATTAGACGAGTGGATCAAGAACGACGACGAGGTCACCTCGCTCTTGGCCAAGGAGTGGGAGCGCCAGACGACCACGGTGCAGCTCATCGCAAGCGAGAACTTCGCGTCGCCATCGGTGCTCGCCGCAACCGGATCGATTCTCACGAACAAGTACGCCGAGGGCTACCCCGGTCGGCGTTACTACGGTGGCAACTACGTCGTCGACGAGGTCGAAGAGCTCGCGCGCCAGCGGCTCAGCGCGCTCTTTGGTGCCGATCACGCGAACGTGCAGCCTCACAGTGGTGCGAACGCCAACGTTGCGGTGTACGAGGCTCTGCTCAACGCGGGCGACACGATCCTCGCGATGCGTCTCGACCAGGGCGGTCACCTCACGCACGGCTCGCCGGCGTCGATCACTTCGAAGTTCTGGAAGTTCGTCTCCTATGGCGTAACGCCGCGATCCGATGATCCGATGGCTCCGGGGGAGCTCATCGACTTTGACAACGTCCGCGACCTTGCGCTCGAGCACCGACCGAAGCTGATCGTCGCGGGAGCGACGGCGTACGCGAGGATCATCGATCCGGAACCCTTCAGGGTGATCGCCGACGAAGTGGGCGCACTGTTGATGTTCGATGTGGCTCACGTCGCGGGGCTCATCGTTGGTCATGTGCATCCCAACCCGGTGCCCCTCGCTGACGTCGTGACCTTCACGACGCACAAGACGTTGCGCGGGCCGCGCGGCGGTGCGATCGTCTGTCGAGAGGAGCACGCGAAGAAGATCGACTCGGCGGTGTTTCCAGGCCAACAGGGCGGACCGCTCGAACATGTCATCGCCGCAAAGGCTGTGTCCTTCAAGGAGGCGAGTCAGCCGAGCTTTAGGACCTACGCCGAACAGATCGTGGCGAACGCGCAAGCCTTCGGCACGGCGCTCGCCAAAGAAGGCTTTCGCATGGTGTCAGGCGGCACCGAGAACCACATGGTGCTCCTCGACCTGCGTGACTTCGATGGCGAGCTCACGGGCAAAGTTGCTCAAGAAGTGCTCGATCGCGCGGGCATCACGACCAACCGCAACACGATTCCCGATGACCCGCGCAGCGCGTTCATCACGTCGGGCTTGCGAGTGGGAACGGCCGCGGAGACGACCGCCGGCATGCGCGAGGGAGAGTTCGAAGCGATCGCCGCGCTGATGGCCCGCACGCTTCGTCATCGCGAGGATGACACCGCGGTCGCCGAGGTCCGTCGCGAGGTGGCCGAACTCTGCGCTGCGTTCAACCCGTACGCCAGCTTCAAGTAGTTCATGAACAACATTGCCGCGTACGTCGCCGTGGCGGTGGTGGGAGCGGTCGTAACCTTGATCGCGAATCGTCCGGCACGGACGATCTCTCTGAAGGTCGGTTACACCGCCCAGCCCGGTGAGCGCAAGGTCCACCAGAACGTGACGCCCTACGGTGGTGGCGGGTCCATGCTCGTGGGCTTTTGCATCGCTCTACTCTTCGCGTTCCTGATACCGGTGCTGCGCGGCGTCATCACCTCGTCGAACGAGATGCTGGGGGTCCTGCTCGCGACCGGGGTGATCTTCGTCGTGGGCGTGCTTGACGACTTCCGAGAGATGAGCGCACCGGCCAAGGTCGCCGGCGAGTTCCTCGCGGCCTCGATTCTCTACTTCTCCGGCGTGACGATGTACCAGCTGAAGCTGCCCTTTGCGGGCTTCGTTGTGCTCGGTCCTTCGATTCTGCCGATCATCACCGCGGTGTGGGTGTTCGCACTCTGCAACGCGATCAACCTGATCGACGGGCTCGACGGGCTGGCGGCGGGCATCGTCGCCATCGCGTCGGGGACCCTGTGCGTCTACGGGCTGCGACTCGAAGACCTCGGGCTCTTGCCCGCGACGAATGTCGGCCCGCTCATTGCAGCGCTGACGTGTGGGATCTGCATCGGCTTTCTGCGCGACAACTTTCACCCGGCGAAGCTGTTCATGGGTGATGCGGGGGCCTTGATGCTGGGGTTGCTCATGAGCGCCTCGACGATGGTCATCGGGGGTAGGACACCGCCGACGAGCGGCGTCACGTTCTTCTTCTTTGCGCCCCTCCTCATCCCCGTCTTCATCCTCGGGGTGCCGCTCGTTGACGCCGTTTGGGCGTTCATCCGCCGTACTGCGTCGGGCCAGGGCTTCCACACGCCCGACAAGGACCACATCCACCATCGCCTGATGCGACTTGGGCACGGACACCGCCGGACGGTGATCATCCTGTGGGCGTGGACCGCCCTGCTGTGCGGATTCGTCCTGCTGCCCCTCTTTGACACGAGAGCCAACGTCTTCATCCCCCTCGGTGTCGCAGTGCTGGTTATTGCGCTGTTCACCTGGTTCAGTCCGCTGCGCTGGCGGATGCGTCGACAGCGCGAGGGGACAGAGGCGTCCGATGAACGAGCCATGCGGTGACAAACCCGCAGGGAGGTGACTCGCATCAGCCGCCGCATCAGGAGAAATCAAACGTCAAGGACCTGCCCGGCATCGCGGCGTTCGCGACGATGGGCACAACGATCGCGGGCTGTTTGGCGGTCGGCGTGCTGCTCGGGCTCTACCTCGACCGCCTCGCAAACATCGCGCCGTGGGGTCTTTTGATCGGGATAGTGTTGGGGTCGGTCGCTGCCGTGGCGAGCGTTGTAACGCTCGTGCGGCGCTTCCTTTAAAATAATTGACCGCCCGTGTTAGAAAACCTGCCCACCAACACCCTCCCACGCCTCCTACGCCGAACTACCCTTTCAGCCCTCGCGGTGGGGCTCATTGGCTTTATCGTGGCCATTTTCATCGCTCCGCCACTCGCGGCGCTCGGTTTGGCCCTCGGAGTCGCGGGAGCGATCGTGAACCTGCGCTTCCTCGACCGCCAGGCTGCTCGCGTCGAGCTGCGCGGTGAGCAGAGTACCAAGGCCGTACGCCGCCAGCTCGGCGGCAAGACCACGGCGCGCCTCCTCGTCACGACCGTGATCGTGCTCGGCTTTGTCTGGCTGAACGCGCCCTTCGGAATCGGTATTGTGTCAGGGCTTGTGCTTTATCAAATTGTTTTTGTCGTGAACGTACTGCGCGTCGTGGCAAATCAGGGAGGCCTGTAGTGAGGATGTTGGAAGCCGGGGGTAACATCACCGTCGGCGTGCACCCTCAAGTGCACGTCTTCGGCCTCGCCATCGACACCGACATCGTGACGTCAACCCTGCTCGCCGTGGTGATCCTGCTCTGGCTCGGTTTCCGTATGCGCGCGAAGGTCACCGACGGCGTGCCGGGCAAGCTCCAGCTCATATGGGAGATACTCGTCGAGCAGGTGAACGACCTTGCGGACTCGGCCATCGGTCCCCAGGGCCGCCGCTACGTGCCGATCGCGGTGACGCTGTTCATGTTCATTTTGATCTGCAACTGGATCGGGTTCATTCCCTCCGCGCTGCACCCAGGAGTGTCGGCCGAGATCCTGCCGGCACCGACGAGTGACGTCAACCTGCCCCTCGCCATGGCGCTCTTCGTCATCGTGTGGGTGCATTTCGAATCGTTTCGCGCGAGAGGGTTTCGCGGCTACTTTCGCCACTATCGAGAGCCCTACTTGGCTCTCGCCCCGATCAACGTGGTCGAAGAGATCACCAAACCCATCACGCTGACCTTTCGACTCTTCGGCAACCTCTTCTCGGGCGGCCTCATGGTCGCCGTGATGGTGTCGCTGCTGCCCATCTTCGTCTCGCCCTTCGGCGAACTCATCTGGAAGCCCTTCGACTTGTTCATCGGCTTGATCCAGGCGTACATATTCATGCTGTTGACGATCTTGTACTTCGCCTTCGCGACGAGCAACGATCACGATGCCGCGCTAGAGACCTCGCATTAACAACCCAGGAGGAAATGATTAATGGCTACAAATTCAGATGACATCGCAAGCGCGGTACGCATCGCGGGAGCACTGGTCGGTGGCGGACTCGCCCTCGGCGGTGGTGCCATCGGCGCGGCGATTGGTGACGGCCTGGCCGGTAGCCAGACCATTGCAGCCATCGCACGTCAGCCCGAAATCGAAAACAAGGCACGTCAGTACTTCTTCTTGACGGTGGGTCTGGTGGAGGCCATGTACTTCATCAACCTGCTGTTCACCGTCGTCTTCGTGTACGTCTTCGAGAAGCACTAGCGAGAGCGAATCGACGCCCCCACGGGTGTCGCGAGCGTTGCGTCCTATGAAAGAAGGTCTCACGAGATGACTGGAACGTCAATCTTCCTGCTGCCCAACGGCACGTTCTTCGTTGAGTGGCTGGTGGTCGCGATCATTTTGTTCCTCATGACGAAGTACATCCTGCCGCCGCTCAACAAAGCGTTGGAGGCGCGCCAGGAGAAGATTCGCTCTGCCCTCGCGGCGGCTGACGCCGCGCGCGCCGAGGCAGCTGCGGCCGACGATGAGCGCGACAAGGTGCTCGCCCAAGCTCGTGAGCAGGCTCGTGCCATCGTGGCTGGCGCCCAAGAGACGTCTGACCAGCTGAAGGCCGAGGCCGCCGGACGCGCGCAGGCTGAGTACGACCGTATCGTTGCAACGGCCCAAGGTGAGGTGGCCGCCGCACGACAGCACGCCATTGACGAGGCGTCAGCGCGGATCGGTGAGATCGTCTTTGACCTCGTGTCCAAGATCGTCGAGCGCGAAGTCGACCAGAGCACTCACGACGACCTGGTGCGTGAGGCGGTCGCGGCGCTCAACGCCGAGGCGTTGAAGGGTGCGTAGCTGAGCATGCTGCCCAAGCTCGAAGGATTCGCGTCCGCGATTTTCGGTCGACTGGACCATGAGGCCCTTTCGACCGTTGCGAGCGATCTCGACGCCTTCACGGCCACGATCCAGGCGCAAGACGAGCTGAGCGCGGTCTTGACCGACACGTCGATCGGTTCGGTCGTCCGTGGTCAAGTGGTGAACGACCTGCTCTCGGGCAAGGTGAGCTCCGAGGCGCTTCGTCTCAGTGTGTATGCGGCGACGGTCGCCGCCGCCCAGGAAGTGCCGCACGCCATCGACGACCTCGCTCATGCCGCGGCGACGCTGCGCGACACCCGCGAGTTTCACCATCCTGGGCTTGGGCTGATGGCCGCCCGTCGCCGCGTCGCTGGTTTCGCTGACGCCTTCCTCGATGAGATCACCACCGAGAACTTCTCGTCCGTCGAGGATGATCTCTTTCGCTGGGCTCGCACGATAGAGGGCAATGAAGCGCTGCGTCAGCTGCTCCTCGACCGGGACGCGCCCCTCGAAGCGCGCCTTGGGCTCACGAACCAGCTCCTCGAGGGCAAAGTCGATCCGGTCTCGCTCGCTCTCGCGCAGTTCACGATCGTGGGCGGTCGCCCGCGCGACATCGTGGGCACGCTCGACTATCTCGTCAACTACGTTGCTCTTTCGCGCGACTGGCGCGTGGCGCGCGTGCACACAGCGCGTGCGCTGAGCGCCGACAGCCAGCGCGTCCTTGTCGAATCTCTCCAGGCGCTCACCGGCAAGAGCGTCGAACTGCAGATCGCCGACGAGCCGTCCCTCCTGAGCGGCGTGCTGGTTGAGATTGGCGATCTGCGACTTGACGCCACTACTCGAGGACGCCTCGGCTCGCTGCGCGAGGCCGTCGCGCCGCGCCGCGTCCTCGAATCCGCCCTCCTATCAAACGAATAAGAAAAGGAATACGTGATGACTGAGCTCACCATAAGCGCCAGCGAGATCACCGAGGCACTGCGTAAGCACGTGACCGACTTCAACCCCGCCGTGGCGGCCGAGCAGGTGGGCCGCGTCGTCGAAGTTGGCGACGGCATCGCGCGAGTCTCGGGACTGCCCTCGGCGAAGGTCAACGAGCTCCTCGAGTTCGAAGACGGCACCATGGGACTCGCGATGAACCTCGACGAGGAGACGATCGGTGCGGTCGTGCTCGGCTCGGTCGACAGCATCGAAGAAGAGCAGGTCGTCCGCTCGACCGGGCGCATCCTGTCCGTGCCCGTTGGCGACGCGTTGCTCGGGCGAGTAGTGAACGCTCTTGGCGAGCCCATCGACGGCAAGGGTGCGCTCGTGAGCCCCGAGATTCGCCGCATGGAGATTCAGTCGCCCGGCATCATCGGCCGCCAGCCGGTCAGCCAGCCTCTCCAGTCCGGCATCAAGGCCATCGACGCCATGGTGCCGATCGGCCGAGGTCAGCGCGAGCTCATCATCGGTGACCGCAAGACCGGCAAGACGACGGTCGCGATCGACACCATCTTGAACCAGAAGGGTCAAGGGGTGAAGTGCATCTACGTCGCGATCGGACAGAAGAACTCCTCGGTCGCCCAGACCGTGAAGACGCTGGAGGACTTTGGCGCCCTCGAGTACACCGTCGTCGTCGTCGCCGGCGCGGGCGATCCGGCGCCGTTCAAGTACCTCGCACCCTACGCCGGATGCGCGATGGGCCAGCAGTGGATGGAGTCCGGTCAAGACGCGCTCATCGTGTACGACGACCTCTCCAAGCAGGCGGAGGCCTATCGTCAGATCTCGCTGTTGCTGCGACGTCCACCGGGCCGCGAGGCCTACCCCGGCGACGTGTTCTACCTGCACAGCCGCCTGCTCGAGCGCGCGGCCAAGCTGAGTGACGAACTTGGTGGCGGTTCACTGACGGCGCTGCCGATCATCGAAACCAAGGCCGGTGACATCTCGGCCTATATTCCCACGAACGTCATCTCGATTACCGACGGTCAGATCTTCTTGCAGTCCGACCTCTTCTACTCCGGAGTGCGGCCCGCGATCGATGTGGGCAACTCCGTGTCACGAGTTGGCGGCGCCGCCCAGATCAAGGCCATGCGCACCGTTGCGGGAACGCTCAAGATCGACCTCGCGCAGTTCCGTGACCTCGAGTCCTTCGCGACGTTCGGCTCCGAGCTCGACAAGTCGTCCCAGCAGCAGCTCGACCGTGGTTATCGCTTGACCGAACTGCTGAAGCAGGGTCTGAATGCGCCGATGCCGGTCGAAGAGCAGGTCGCCGTGATCTATGCGGGAACGAGAGGCTACCTCGACTCGATCCCTGTCGAGGACGTCCAGCGCTTCCAAGCGGAGTTCCTGACCGACCTTCGCGCGAAGCACGCCGACATCTTGACGAGCATTCGCGAGACGAAGGCGCTCAACGACACCGAGCCGCTCGACCATGCGCTCACGTCGTTCCTTGGCACCTTTGCGACCAGCAACTAAGTAGACGACAGCAAGAGAAAGGAGGAATCGTGGCCGGTGGACAAGAAAGAGTGCTGCGTCGACGGATCAAGTCGGTGAACTCGACGCGCAAGATCACCAAGGCGATGGAGCTCATCGCGGCGTCACAGATTCCTCGCAGCCTCGCTCGGATCATCGCGAACCGCCCCTATCGCCAGGGCATGCAGCGCATCATTCTCGAAGCGGCGCTCGGTGATCCCGCAGGCGCGCGGAAGCTGCTGACGTTGCCCGACAAGATCACCACTGCCGCCGTCTTGGTGATGACGGGCGATCGTGGCCTGTCTGGTCCCTACAACAACGCGTCGCTGCGCGCGGGCGAGCGCCTCGTGTCAAAGCTGCAAAACCAGGACACCCTCGTTCGGCTCTTCACGGTTGGCAAGAAGGGTTCGGCATTCTTTCACTTCCGCGGCATCGAGGTCGAAGACAGCTTCGTTGGATTCCTCGATCGTCCCGAGTACGGCGATGCGCAGCGCATCGCCGCGCAAGTCGCCGGACTGTACCTGAACGGCGACGTCCAAGAAGTGCTCCTCGTCTCGACGAGGTATCTCTCGGCCGGGTCACAGGCCGTCGAAACCGAGCAGCTCCTTCCGCTCGTCGTACCGGAGTTGCCCGAGACGAGCGAACCGAAGGCGCTGCATGGCTACACCGAGTTCGAACCTGAAGTTGAGAAGCTGCTCGTCAAGCTCATGCCCAAGGCCATCGAGAGTGAGATCTTCTCGGCTCTGCTCGAAGGAGCGGCATCGTTCCACACGAGCCAACAGCGCGCGATGGCCGCAGCGACTGACAACGCGGACGAACTCGGCCAGACGCTCACGCGCGTCATGAACCGAGCCCGTCAGGACTCGATCACCACAGAGATTATGGAAATCGTGGGCGGCGCCGAAGCGCTCCGCTCGGGAAAGTGAGAAGCAAATGACCTTGACCGAAGACTGGACCAAGTTAGAGACGGGTCGCGTGGTCGCGATCGCGGGACCGGTCGTGGACGTCGAGTTCCCGCCCCACGCCCTCCCCGAGATCAACCACGCGGTCGAGATGGACATCAATCTCGAAGGCAAGACGATCACGGTGGTCGCCGAGGTTGCTCAGCAGATCGGTGAGGGCCGCGTTCGCTGCATCTGCATGCGTCCGACTGACGGCCTTGTGCGCGGCACCGTCGTTCGCCAGAGCGGCAAGGGCATCACGGTGCCCGTGGGCGACGCGGTGCTCGGTCACGTCTTCAACGTGATCGGCGAACCGCTCGACACCGACAACATCGGTCCCGTTGCGGATCACTGGGAGATCCACCGCAATCCGCCGCCGTTCGACGAGTTAGAGCCTCGCGCCACGATGTTCGAAACGGGCATCAAGGTCGTCGACCTGCTCGCGCCGTACGTGCAAGGCGGCAAGATCGGCCTCTTCGGTGGTGCGGGTGTCGGCAAGACCGTGCTCATCATGGAGATGATCCGCCGCGTCGCCGAGCACCACAACGGCGTGTCCGTCTTTGCGGGCGTGGGCGAGCGCACCCGCGAAGGCACCGACTTGCTGTTGGAGATGCGTGAGTCGGGCGTTATCGACAAGACCGCCCTTGTCTATGGCCAGATGGACGAGCCACCGGGGGTGCGCCTGCGCGTGGCACTCGCCGCACTCACGATGGCCGAGTACTTCCGCGACGTGGAGAACCAGGACGTGCTGCTCTTCATCGACAACATCTTCCGCTTCGTGCAAGCCGGCTCGGAAGTGTCGACGCTGCTGGGCCGCATGCCCTCGGCCGTGGGCTACCAGCCGACGCTGGCCGACGAGATGGGCGAGCTCCAAGAGCGCATCACCTCGACGCGCGGTCACTCGATCACGTCACTGCAAGCCGTCTACGTTCCCGCCGACGACTACACCGATCCTGCGCCGTTTACGACGTTCACGCACCTCGACGCGACGACGGAGCTCAGCCGCCAAATCGCGGCGCTGGGTATCTACCCGGCCGTGGACCCGTTGACCTCGACTTCGAACATCTTGGCACCCGAGATCGTCGGCGAGCGCCACTATGCCGTCGCTCGCCAGGTCCAGCAGATCCTCCAGCGCAACAAAGAGCTCCAGGACATCATCGCGATCCTCGGTCTCGACGAACTCTCTGAAGAGGACCGCATCACGGTGACCCGGGCGCGAAAGATCCAGCGCTTCTTGTCTCAGCCGATGTTCGTCTCGAAGGTCTTCACCGGCATCGACGGCATCAACGTGCCGGTGCAAGAGACGGTCGAATCGTTCGAGCTCCTCGTCAAGGGCGACCTTGACCAGTACCCCGAGCAGGCGTTCTTGAACGTGGGCGGCGCGTCGGACGTCGAGGCCAAGGCTGCGGAGTTGGCAAAGAACTAGTGGCAACGCTGAACGTTGAGATCGTGGCACCCGAGGCCGCGCTGTGGACCGGACCGGCGAACGCGCTCGTGGCGCGCTCGTCCGAGGGCTTCTTCACGGTGCTCGCCCAGCACACCGCGATGGTCGGCGACCTTGTGTCGAGCGTCGTGCGCGTCGAGACCAACGAGGGCGAGATCGCCTTTGCCGTGCACTCGGGCTTCTTTCAGGTAAGCCCCGGACTCGAGCCCGAGACGACGCTCGCGACGGTGCTCGCGAGCGTCGCCGAGCGTACGACCGAGATCGATGTCGCTCGCGCTCAAGCCGCCAAGGAGAGGGCGCAGAACGATCTCGCCGCGGCCCAAAAGGCCGATGACGAAGACGCGGAGCGCCTCGCCGCAGGCGCACTCGAGCGAGCCGAACTGAGACTGCTGGCGGCCGGTAAGTAGGTCACGCCAGGGCCCACGAGCCGATCAGCTCGCGGGACTCACGGAACTCATGTTGAATCCAGTCTACGCGCAGCGCGGGCATCGAGACGCGATTGAGGTACTGGCCAAACTCCCGCCCAACCGTGCGCGTCGTCGCGCTCGCCTCGATCGAATGTGCGAGCACGTCGACCGGACTCTCGTTGAAACGGAAGTTGTTGACCGCGCCGACGACGCGACCGTCCTCGACGAGGTACACGCCATCGCGCGTCAACCCGGTGGTCAACAAGGTGGCGGGATCGACCTCGCGCATGTACCAGAGGCTCGTTACCAGGAGCGCGCGCCCGGTGCGCGCGATGAGATCCTCGGTGGTTCCCGCGCACCCCGGTAGCTCCAAGGCGAGATTGTCGATCGGCGCGGCGAACTCGGTGCCCTCGCGCTCCGCGTCCGCGCGCGGCGTAAAGAGCCGGGTCAGGACCCCGTCGTCGATCCAATCGACGCGTTCGAGCGGCACGGCGTTGTCGAAGACCGACGCGACGCCGCTCGACGCGCTCACTGCCTCGAAGGGCTCGCACGCCAAGTCCGGTGCCGCGGGGTCGGAGAAGAGGGTGAACCCAAGGTCGCTGATGCGCTGGCCCACCCTCGTCCCGCCGCCGGGTGCGGAGAACACGGTACGGCCGTCGCGCGCGTCGCGCGCCGACATCTTCCAATAGAGAAACGTCATGAGATCGGCGACGGCTATCGGCGACAGGATGGTCTCGTAACGCCCGGCCTCCATCTCGTGGGTCGTGCGCGCCCATTCCAAACGCCGATGGACCTCGGCAACCCGGGCGTCAACGTCGAAGGTGGCCGCTTGCGGGCCTGCGGCGCTCGACCACGCGGAGCTCCGTCCCCCCTCGGTGCGTCCGTTCAACTGAAACTCTCCAGTGCGCTGGACGAACCGTCGGCGCGGCCCGGCTGAGGTGCCGAGGTAAGTGGTCGTGACGGTGTGCTCGGCGTATCCGGCCAGCGTCACCTTGAGCCGCGCGGCCTCGGGAAATGCTCGGGCCAGTCCGGCGACAACCGCGACGAGTTCGTCGTGGGAAGTCTCGGGTGGTTCGACGGCGAAGTGAGCGTCAACCTCTCCGGTGGTCAGCGGCGCGGCGTCGGGTGCCGCCGGGGCTGATCTCGCCAGCGCATCGGACTCAGCGACCAGTTCGACGACATCGATGGCCCCCGAGCGCCCGACCGACGCGGCCGCCACGCCCTCAGCACCGTCGACGATGCTCACGATCGTCACCTCGCGCGATCGGATGCGGCCGTTGGACGTCGCGGTATTGACGGCGAAGCGCGCGTTCACGCTCGATGTCTCTCGCACGATAACGACGCATCCGTCAGCGCGGCTCGAAGCGAGCGCCCGCTCGACGACCTCGGACGCCGGCGTAAGAGTCAACTCGGGACTCATCGCCCGGACTCCGCTCTCGCGTTGAGGACGTTGATCGACCGGAAGAGCGCCGAGGGCGCGCCGTGGCTCACCGCCGCCACCTGGCCCGGTTGGGCCTTGCCGCAGTTGAAGGCCCCACAGAGCAGGTAGGTCATCGGTCCGCCGACTGCCTCCATCGACCCCCAGAAGTCGGTGGTCGTCGCCTGGTAGGCAGCGTCGCGGACCTGCCCGGTAATGCGGCCGTCTTCGATCAGCCAGAACCGCTGACCGGTGAACTGGAAGTTGTAGCGCTGCATGTCAATGGACCAGCTGTTGTTGCCCTCGACGTAGAGCCCACGTGCCACCCCACCGATGAGATCTTCGGTGGTGGGACCGTCGGGGGCGGGCTGCAGGGACACGTTAGCCATGCGTTGGATGGGGACGTGAAGCGGCGAGTCGGCGAAGGCGCAGCCGTTCGACCGCCGCTGTCCGGCAATCGCCGCGACTGAGCGGTCGAGCTGAAATCCCACCAGCACGCCGTCACGGATGAGATCGAAGTGCTGAGCTTCAACGCCTTCGTCATCGATGGCGATCGTGGCGAGGCCGTGCTCGACCGTGCGGTCGCCGGTGACGTGCATCACCTCGGACCCGTAGCGCAGGCTCCCGAGCTGGTCGGGCGTGGCGAAGGAGGTGCCGGCGTAGGCCGCCTCGTAACCGAGCGCCCGATCGAGTTCGGTGGCGTGGCCGATCGACTCGTGGATGGTCAGCCACAGGTTGGTGGGATCGATGACCAGGTCGTAGAAGCCCGGCACGACCGAAGGGCTGGGCAGCTTTTGGGCCAGGCGTTCCGGTAGCGCCGCCAACTCACTCAGCCAGTCCCAGCCGTCGCCCTCGAGGTACTCCCAGCCCCGCCCGACTGGCGGGGCGAGTGTCCGCATGGTCTCGAAGTCACCGTCGTCGGAGACCGTGACCACTTCGAAGACTGGGTGCGTGCGAACTCGGCGCTGCCGCGCAATCGTGCCCGACGAGTCAACGTAGTGCTTGAACTCACTCACGGCTTGCAGCTCTGCAGTTACGTGCGTCACGCCAGGTGCGGACAGCAGGTTTCGGCTCCACTCCTCGAGCAGCGCGATCTTGTCGGTCATGGCAACGGCCGTCGGGTCGGTACGGAACGTCGAGGAATACTCGACCTCACCGTGTCCGGGCTCGTCGACCAGTTCGAATCGGGCGTTGCGCGCTGGCGCCACGAGTCGGGCACCCTCGACCGCTTGGTGGGCGACGAGCGCAGCGGCCTCGCGGCCGAGTTCGACGGACGCCGCGAACCCACTCGATCCCTCAGCGATCACGCGGACGCCGAGTCCGGACTCCACCCGGTCGAGCGTCGTCTCGACGACGCCGTCACGCAGCACCAATGTCTGCGTGCGAATCTCCTCGATTCGTACGCTGGCCTCGCTCGCACCGGCTGCGGCCGCGCCGGACAACGCCGCATCGCTCAACGAGTTGACGAGTTCGATCTGGCTTGCCAGGGTGTCCTCCACCCACGCGACCCTACTCGGCACCACTGCTTGATTTCTCGAGTCAAATGGCCGTCAAACTCGTGGCGGGCAGGCTGGGTCTCGGTCCCCGCGCCTCGGGGTTACGGGAATATGGCTAACGCCCCGAGACGTAGTCCAACAGGTCGCGCTTGTCGTGCTCGAGCTCTTCGAGTCGTGCCTTTACGACGTCGCCAATGGATATTAGGCCGAGTAGACGATCGTCTTCGACGACGGGTACGTGGCGAAACCGACGCTCGGTCATCGTGGTCATCAGCTCATTGAGGTCGGTGGCCAACGTGCATGTGACCACGTCGCGACTCATGAGTTCGGCGACCTTCTGGTCGAGCGCCTTCGCGCTGTTGGTGGCGAGCGCACGTACGACGTCGCGCTCGGAGAACATGCCCACCAATGGCGGGGTTGCGCCGGTGACCACGAGCGCGCCGATGCCGCGCTCTTTGAGCAGCGCCACGGCGTCATTGACGGTGCGCTCCTGTGAGATGGTCGATACTTCGCTGCCCTTTGTCTGTAGCAGGTGTGAGACTTTCATAGGTCCCTCCTTCACGCCGTAGCGCCTGAGCCAAACGGCTCCTAGGCGCAGACTATGGGCGCAAAATCTGAAGCGCAACCAGCGACTTTGTGAAAAGTATCTTCTGAAGGTTTCTTTTAGAAACCTGCGAGCGTGAATTCCTGGAAGAACGGCTTGACAGACTCTCGTTCGACCACAAGGCCTCGGACCCAATCGGCGCTCGCCAGCTTCAATTAGAAGTTTCGAAGCTTCCGACGATCCCTCCGTCTAGAGAGACAACTGACCCGGTAGCCCACGGTGCTTCGAGCAACCAACAGATCGCATCAGCGATCTCTTTCGGTTCGGCAATCCTGCGAAGGGGAATCTGGTCGACTGCATCCAGCCAGGCCGCCTCAGGATCAGGTTCGAGGGCGAACTCCGCCCTTAGCATCGGAGTGTCGACGGGTCTTGGACAAAGGAGGTTGACTCGAACTTTTGGGGCCAGTTCGGCGGCCATTGCTTTGGTGAGACCGAGTAGCCCGGCTTTGCTTGCGCAATAGGAGACATACCCCGGTATGCCGTAGAAACTCAAGTTTGAACCAATATTCACGATTGCTTCCTTCGGCGTCGGAGTGCCATGAGGGCGCTCACCGCGCGCGACATGTAGAACGTGCCAGAGAGGTTTGTATCGATCGTAAGTTGCCAGTTGTCGTTTGCGAGTTCTCGGAGCCGCTGCGGGAGAGAGATACCTGCCGCGTTCACCAAACCAAAGGGAGTTCCGATTTGTTCATCGATGACCTGTGTGGCGGCCGCGACCGATTCCACAGACGTCACATCGCAAACGATCGGAATGTGGTGACCGGACGATACAGTCGGCATTGTTTTGCCAAGTAACTGGTCAGCTCAGTCGTTCGACTGATGAGCACCAACCGATAGTCGCGTTCAGCAAGGGCGTGTGCCGCCGCCGCGCCAATACCCGACGACGCACCAGTTACGACTACCGTTTCTGACTTCAATTCCCCTCCCGTTCGGAACGGTCGAATAGTCGACGATAAACCGTTTGTGGTTAGTCACCCGGACGCTATCCCATGGGACAGCCTGACTGACTTGTTAAGAGATTGACGGTTTGCTTACTGGGACTTAGACGGGGTTCGACGGTGGTTGCGTAACGAATGGCCCGTCCACTCAGTCGGTGTTCGACTTATGACGAGTGCGTTCTCGAAATATCGATCGCACTCGTTCTCGTCGGCTTCGACCAGTTCCGTGATCAAGCGCTGTGCCTTTACGCTCTCGCCCGACTCAATGGACTCCATGATGGCGTAGTGTTCCTCGATCACTTGGCCAGGCTCCTCATATTCGCGATCCTCCAACGAGAGCACCATGAGAAAAAACCTGAGTTGCCGCGAAGCTGATCGTAAAAAAGGTCGAGTCGCTTGCTTCCCAATTGCTGGACGATCGCAGCGTGAAAGGCGAGGTCGCGCTCCACGATTGACTCGAGTTGGCGGCTCGGAAGCTTCGACGAGACCGTCAAAGGCCTCACGAACTACGGCTATGGAAGCCGGAGAATGGATTGCGCCCGCCGCAGCGACTTCAAGGCTTAGACGGGCCCGATAGATGTCGGCCAGTTCTTCATCCGACGGTTCGACAACCGATGCGCCACGATGCATTTCCGGTCGCACAACCAGGCTTCCCTGTTCAAGGATGCGTACGGCCTCGCGGACCGTGTTTCGAGAGATTCCCAAGGTGGTCGCGATGGGATGTTTTTTAGATGCGTGCAGGAGGCATCTTCCCGCTGAGAATCATCTCGCTGAGTCCGTCGGCTACCTGCTGCGCCGTGCTAATTCGCCTGACGACCAAGCCTTCGATTCCATCCACGAGCGCAAGTGTAGTCGTTCTTGTGCTCCACAACTCACTGTGCTACTGTCGCGTGCAGTCAATTCGAACAGTCATACTGTTCAACAGAAAATCGGTTAGGGGGCTGTCCGATATGGGTGATGTGGGGGCTCACCAGAGGCGACTTGAAACGCTTGACGCAGTGCCCAAATTGCTCTTCATTGACGGGAAGTGGCGTCCGGCTACAAACGATCAAGGTTTTGCCGTTTTTGATCCGGCAACAGGTGAAGAACTCTGCGTCGTTGCGGACGCGTCGGTGGAGGATGCAGTTGCGGCGCTACACGCTGCCGTCGACGCCAAGAATGAATGGGAGCAATGCGCCCCGCGACAGCGGAGCGACGTTTTAAGAACTGCGTGCGATTTGCTTCTCGATCGAATGGACATGCTTGCGCTGTTGATGACCATGGAAATGGGTAAGCCGCTCTCCGAATCAAGAGGTGAGGTCGAGTACGCGGCCGACTTCCTCAGATGGTTTTCTGAGGAAGCCGTCCGCATCGGCGGCGACTTCTCGCGGACCCCGGACGGAACGTCTCGAACGATGGTGATTCGTCAGCCGGTCGGTCCCTGTTTGCTCATCACGCCGTGGAACTTTCCGCTCGCGATGGGCGCGCGAAAAATTGGGCCGGCACTGGCCGCTGGCTGCACGGTGATACTTAAACCGGCGCCGCAAACACCCTTATCGAGCCTTGCCCTGGCCGCGGTGTTCGAGGATGCGGGCTTGCCTGCCGGCGTGCTGAACGTGATCACGACGAGCCGAGCTCCAGAAGTAGTCGAACACCTACTGCAAACTCGTGCCCTGCGCAAGCCTCGTTCACCGGCTCGACGGCGGTTGGTCGCCATCTGCTTGAACTGTGCGGATCCCAGGTGATCCGTGCGTCTATGGAACTTGGGGGCAACGCACCTTTTATCGTATTTGCGGACGCGGATCTCGACGTGACCATCGATGCGGCAATGAAAGCAAAGATGCGGAACATGGGCGAGGCGTGCACCGCGGGGAACCGCTTTTTTGTGCACTCGACTCTCGTCGACGACTTCTCGAGCAGGCTCGCCTCGCGCATGGGTGACATGAACGTCGGTCCTGGGGATCAGCCAGGAGTCGACGTCGGTCCGCTCATCGATCAAGCGAGCCTTGACAAAGTGAAAGGCCTCGTCAGTGACGCGGTTGCGCGCGGGGCCAAGGTCCTCGTTGGCGCAGGCGCCCGTGGGACCCGGCTACTTCTTCGAGCCGACGGTACTTACGAATGTTGAACCAAGCAGTGAATTAACGAAGGTCGAGATCTTTGGTCCCGTCGCGGCGATTCAGGTCTTCGAAGATGATGAGGAGGTCATCGATTTGGCCAACGACACGCCGTGGGGGCTTGTTGCGTACGTCTTCACCCAAGACGTTGACCGAGCGTTTTCCGTGTGTGAGCGCTTGGAGGTTGGCATGGTCGGACTCAACGCCGGGGTGGTGTCAAATCCAGCGGTACCCTTCGGCGGCGTGAAGCAATCCGGTCTCGGAAGAGAAGGTGGCCGGGTTGGCATTGACGACTATTTGGAGTACAAGCTCATAGCGATGCCGGCCCGCGTCAAAGCGGCCGCACACGGTGCTCGACGAAGCAACGGCGGTGAGTCGTGACCGACGTGGACATCGCTGGGATTCCTCGATTGAGTGACGATCGGATTGAGCGTCTTCTGTCCGACGCGTACGGACTATCTTCAGTCACCTTGGATCCCCTTGGTGGCGAAGTTGACCTCAACATAAAGGTCACCACTGCTGGCGGCACGCACGATCTCCTCAAGGTCTCTCCCGGTCCCGTCAATATGAGCCAGTTGCAGTGGCAGAACGCTCTGCTCGCCCACTTGTCGAAACATGTTCCCGACGTACTCTTCTCCACCATCGTGACGAGTAGGGAGGGAGATGACATTGTTTCGATTCGAGAAAGCAATTACGACCACGCCGCTCGTCTCTTCTCGTGGATTGAAGGTGAAAGTGCCGGCGACGTTGCGTATCAGTCGCCGGGACTTTTACGCCATATAGGCGTCGTGTCGGGCGCCATCGCTGCGGCCCTCGAATCCATGGTCCACCCAGAAGAGCCGCCACGACACGACTGGGACATGATGAGGGCGCGTGCCATTGTCAATGGGAGCCTCGACTCGATCGACGATCCCACGTGGCGAGCAGACGTCGAGGAGATCATAGTTGGCACGACGGCGTCGTAGACCTCCTCGAAACAGCGCCTCGACAGGTCATCCACCAGGATCTCAACGACGCGAACATGCTCGTAGCAACCGATCAATACGGCGAACAACGAGTGGTCGGGGTGATCGACGTGAACGACGCCTTGCACACCGTACGTGTCGCTGAGATAGCGGTATGTGCGGGCTACGCCATGTTGCGAAAGGAGGACCCCCTTCGTATCTGCGGCTGACGTCATAGCCGCGTTCAATTCCGTGGTTCCACTCACCGATGAGGAGCTCGCACTGCGCCTCCCTCCTCGCGCGCAACACGCCTCTGCATGAATGCGGTGACCTGGACCAAGCGAGTGAAGGAGTCGGGGACCTCGTACGGTAAAGCCAGGATGCGCGACACGTGGCCCGCGGTGCATCGAATCGGACGGATCGTGCCGGAGGTCGCTGAGGTGACGATTCGCGCTGCGTGTCATAAGGCAACGCAGCACGAAGAATATGGATTCGCCCTGGCGCCTACGGAATTGAGCGACTCGATCACGCGCGGTCGAAAAGTGGTCGATGTCGACCTTTCGGTCGCGAGCGATCTCTTCGACGGTCTTGAATGGACCGACAACAAGGAGTTAGAGAGTGCCCTTGTCGCGCGAGTGGGCGATCCGGCACTGACAATTGGCGTTGTTGGTCACCTCGAAGCGAGCCTCCTTCGAGCAGGCCGTCGAAACGTCGGTACTCATGAGCCCATGACGACACAACTTGGGATCGGGCTGCTACTCCCACCTGGAGAGGAATTGCACCTACCTTTCTCTGCCGTAGTTGAGCAGCTACCGTCAGAGGGCTGTCCTATGGTGCTTCGGCACAGCCTGACGGGCAGGACATTTTGGACCTGTTGGTGGGGGGTCTACCTGGATTCGCGCCCGGAGTGAGTATCGCGCCCGGCACCACACTTGGTGCGGCGCCGGGCCGCGCGGATCAGAGCGATGCGTTCGGTGTGGTCCAGGTGGTTGGCACCACGTCTGCAAGTCTCGCTCGACGCAAATTGACGCGCTTTGTTTGGCCTTCTGAACGCATGGCCTGGGATGAACTTACATTCGATCCGCGGGCCGTTCTTGGCCTCGGCGCTGCAGTCGAATGGGGGCGACGCCGAGTCAATGACATAGTCACTTCACGAGCCCGGCACATCGGCCGTTCCCAGCGAACGTACTATCGCAGGCCGATGAATCTCGTTCGAGGGCGAGGCGTCTGGCTGTATGACGAATATGGCTTCGCGTATCTCGACTCGTTGAACAATGTCTCGCACGTGGGCCATGCCGAGTCAAGGGTAACCGTCGCGGCGCAACGCCAGATGAGCAAGTTAAACACCAATAGCCGATTTCTCTATGAGGGCATTGCCACCTACGCTGAGCGTCTTACCGCCACGCTGCCCGATCCGCTCGATGTGGTCTTTCTCGTTTGTTCTGGCAGCGAGGCGAATGACCTGGCTATCCGCATCGCTAGACAGGTCACTGGTCGCCAGGACGTAGCGGTGATTGATGGGGCATATCACGGCAACACCGGGGTCGTCACTGGCCTTAGTCCGAATCGCTACAAAGGGCCCGGGGGTGCTGGACTACCTCCAACGACACATGAAGTCCCCACGCCTGATCGTTATCGCGGCCCGTACGGCTATGACGACCCCGACGCGGGCGAGAAATATGCGAAGGACGCGAAGTCCGTATTCGACCGACTTGCGATTGAAGGCATTCCGCCCGCGGCCTTCATCGCGGAGTCGCTGATGGGCACCGCAGGCAACATTGTCCTACCGCCTCGCTATCTCGAGGAAGCGTTTGCCGCTGCGCGCGCCACGGGGGCTCTGTGCATTTCGGATGAGGTGCAGGTTGGAGTCGGACGCATGGGTGCAGCGTTTTGGGGATTCGAACTCGGCAACGTGGTTCCAGACATTGTCACGATGGGCAAGCCGCTCGGGAACGGACACCCGATTGCGGCCGTGGTGACAACCCGCAACATCGCTGATGCATTCGACACCGGCATGAAATACTTCAACACCTTCGGCGGCAATCCCGCTCCCCTGCGCGATCGGCGAGGCGGTGACTCGACGTTGTTGAAGATGACGGCCTTCAAACCAACGCGTTGGAGGTCGGAAGCTACTTCCGCGAGCAATTGGAGGCCCTGAAAGATCGTCAGCCAATGATTGGCGATGTGCGCGGACAGGGCTTGTACCTCGGTGTTGACCTCGTGACTGATCCCGACGAGAGGACGCCGGCGGCGGTTCAAGCCATGATCGTGACCGAGCAGTTGAAGGATCGCGGCGTCATCGCCTTTCCCAATGGGATCAACGACAACGTTTTGAAGATCAAGCCCCCGATGGTCTTCACCCGCGCGCACGTGGACGTGTATGTAGAGGCACTCGATGAAGTCCTGGGGCTTCCCACAGTGCGTCAACAAGATCAGCCGAATACCAACAGCAATATTCACCAACAGAAGCAGGAGAGAGTCCAATGACACCACAGTTGCCCGAGCAGTACATGTTCATTGCAGGACAACAAGTTCCCGCACTTGATAGAGAAACCGAACCAGTTATCAACCCCGCGACCGGCGAGGAGATCGCAAGGGTGCCTTTGGGCACGAGCCGCGACGTCGACCGCGCCGTCGAGGCGGCGAGCGACGCTTTCGAAGATTGGGCCGACACACCACCAGGTGAGCGGGCTCGCGCACTGCTCTTGCTCGCAGATCGACTCGAAGAGCACGCCGAGGAGTTCGCGCAGCTGGAGTCGCTCAATGTCGGTAAACCGATCAGCATCGCGCGCGAAGAAGTGCCCTTTGCGGCGGACAACCTGCGATTCTTTGCCGGTGCCGCGCGGACTCTCGAAGGTCGCGCTGCCAACGAATTCGTGAAAGGTCGCACCAGCATCATCCGACGTGATCCCTTGGGCGTCGTTGGTTCAGTCGCGCCGTGGAACTTTCCACTCGTCATGGCCGGCTGGAAGATCGCTCCCGCCTTGATGGCGGGCAACACCCTTGTCCTCAAGCCGAGCGAACTGACGCCACTTACGACCCTGCGACTCGCCGAACTAGCCGGTGACCTTTTCCCTGCTGGGGTTTTCAACGTCGTGACCGGACACGGCGACACGGTAGGGGCTGCGTTGGTAAGTCACCCAAAGGTACGCATGTCTTCATTGACCGGGGACGTCTCGACAGGAAAGAAAGTGCTAGAAGCTGCCACCGGAAACCTCAAGCGGGTCCATCTCGAACTCGGAGGTAAGGCGCCCGTGATTGTGCACGATGATGCCGACCTCGCACTGGCGGTGGCGAAAATCTCCGGCGGTGCGTATGGGAACTCGGGTCAGGACTGCATGGCGGCCACGAGGGTCTACGTCGCAGCGTCAAAGTTCGATGAACTTGTCGAGCGCTTGGCTCAAGCCGCCGAGGCAGTGGTGGTAGGAGATCCAAGCGAGACCGCGACGGAAATGGGCCCCGTGATCTCTGAGAGCCAGCGCGAGCGCATCAAGGGGTTTGTTGATCGTGCGATTGGAAGCGGCGCCAAGATGGTCGTCGGCGGCGAAGCCGACGGACCAGGCTTCTGGTATCGCCCGACCGTCTTAATCGGAATGCAGCAGGGCGACGAGATCATTCAGAAGGAGGTCTTTGGCCCTGTCATCACCGTCATGCCGTTTGGTTCAGAAAAAGAAGCGCTTGGCCTGGCGAATGATGTGGAGTACGGACTCGCCGCCTCGGTGTTTACCAGCAATATCCGGACGGCGATGTCCGCGGCGCGCGTCCTCCAGTTCGGTACGGTCTGGATCAACGACCACATGCCGGTGACCTCGGAGATGCCGCACGGCGGTTTCAAGCAATCGGGTCAGGGAAACGACATGTCGGTGTACGCGCTTGAGGAGTACACCGAGATCAAGCACGTGATGATCAACATTGAGGAGGGTTGAGTGACGAGCAGCAAGGTCCAAGTCAGCGGTCCTTTGGTGCCACTCGTAGTCACAGAGGCGGCGCAGTGATGTCCGAAGAGTCCCGCACCTCTGCGCGATCGTCGAGCGAAGTCGTCGCGTTCAATCTCATCCCGATCCGCGATGGAGTCTCGGTGGACGAGTTTGCCGAGTTCTCGAGCACCCTCGATCGGCCGACGTGCCTTGCCCAAGACGTGGTGGTCGGTTTTGACGCCTATCGCGTGGTTCGTGATGCCGGCCTCGCCAGTGCGTTCGACGTCGTCGAAGTCATGCACGTACGTTCGTGGTCCGAGTGGGAGCGAGTTCGCGACGGTTTATCGGAGCTGCGACCGGTGACGAAGCGGTTCGACGAACTTGTCGACGCTTCTCTCGTACGTACCTTCCTCGCCACGAAGATCTCAAGGAGCGGTCGCACATGACTGATGCGTATGACGTCGTCATTATCGGTGCCGGACATAACGGTCTCGTCGCGGCCAACTATCTCTCGCGCGCCGGTAAAAAGGTGCTCGTGCTCGAGTCACGCGGTGTGGTGGGGGGTGCATGCGTCACTGAGGAACTCATACAAGGATCGCTATGGTCCTCGTGCGCGTTCATCTCCGGTCTGTTGCGGCCGGAAATCATCGAAGAACTCGAACTCGAGAGCAGATTTGGACTCGAGATGTATCAGACCGACATGCTGGGCGTGACCATCTTTCGCGACGGTGACCACATGTTCCTTCACCGAAACCTCGACGAGACCCTGCGCGAAATTGAGCGGTACTCGAAAAAAGACGCTCGCCGATTCGTGGACTTTGGTTTACGACTTAAGCGTTTTTCCGAGATAATACGGCCATGGCTTCTCAGTGAGCCTCCGAGCCGATCTGAGGTCGTTCGAGCCTTTGAGGAAGCAGGGGAAGAGGATTTGTTCGACGAGTTCGTAATGCTTTCCACTCGGGACCTGCTCGCTCGCTACTTCGAGTCTGACCAGGTAAATGGGCTGTTGAACTTCTTTGGCATGGTGTCAATATGGGGCGGTCCATCGACCCCGGGAACAGGATATGTGTGGGGCCATCACTCTTGGGGTGAGTTCAAGGGAAATCTCGGTCAGTACGGATTCGTGCGCGGCGGCATGGGGGGTATCACTCAGGCACTCGCGCGTGGGGCGCAGGAGTATGGCGCCGAAATTCGACTCAATAGCCCGGTGAGGAGAGTTCGTGTCCACCGAGGCCGGGTTGTCGGCGTTGAACTGGAGTCGGGTGAATACAAGGAGGCATCGATAGTGATGTCGAATGCCGACCCTCAGCGCTCCCTGCTGACCCTCCTTGAGCCGGGAACCCTAGATGGTGATCTCACAGAATCAGTTCAAGAGATCGATATGCGCGGTTCAATGGCCAGAATTCACCTACTGATCGACGAGCTTCCCCACTACATAGGGTTTGGTCCGGAAGAGGGTCCCCAGCACCGTTGCCACCAGATTCTCGGTGCTTCTATTGAGAGCTACGAAAGAGCCTGGGAGGCTCAGCGCCGCGGGGAATTCCCGGACGAAATCGTCATTGAGGCCGTCATTCAATCGGTGCACGACGCGACGCTCGCTCCCGACGGGTTCCATACGATGACGCTCGGCGTGCAGCAGCTGCCGCGGTACCTGGCCAAAGGGGACTGGGATTCACGGAAAGAGGAGTGGGCCGATCGGGTACTGGAAGATCTCTTCCACTTCGCCCCCAACTTGCGCGATCACATCGTTCAGCGTGTGGTGATTACGCCCCTCGACCTGGAACGTGAGTATCACATCACCGGCGGCAACATTTTTCACGGTGCAATGTTCTTATCGCAACTTTTCAGTTCTCGTCCCCTTCCCCAGCTCGCCTCGTATCGAACCCCAGTCGAGGGTTACTACCTCTGTGGCGCGGGCACACATCCCGGGTGGCGGCGTCATGGGCGCACCCGGACACAACGCGGCATTCGCCGTGCTCGCCGACCTTGATCCTTCGCGAGCGCCAAAGGCAATTGCGAGGCCTTCGAGCAAAAGGCTTCGTCGAACAGGTCATGAGTACCGACATCGGCAACCGCGCGGGATACGAGATTGCTCGTCGCTCGGTCTTTCGACCCTTTCGCTCGGCTGGCGGCGAAGAGGCTCGAAGAAGTGATGGCGTTTCGAGGAGTCCTGTGCAAGGGGATCGGCAATCGAGTCGACTTTGAGAGGAGAATGGAATGGGCAGGATAGTGGTCAAGGGGACAGAGGGAGCGAAGGCCTCGCGCAAATGAGTAAGCAACCGTGATGTTGTCCCGACGGCAGTTTCTGCTCGGGGCGGCCGGGACGGGCTTGGCGATTGGGCGCCGGCGAGTTGCTCCTGACCGGAGGTGGCGTCCGGCGGTGCAGCGAGCACGTCTCGCCAAGGGCGTAACCAAGTTACCGGGTGGCACGCCCAAGCGCGGCGGGACGCTCAGGGTCGGGCATCATCACGAGTGGGTCGGAAGAGAATCTCTTTCCGGGTACCGCAGCGGCGAATCCGGACATGTCCCGCTGTCTACAGCCTCTACGACTACCTCTTCTACCTTCCCGCAGGGAAGGACCTCTATCCGTTGGTGCCGGGTTTAGCGCTGTCGGCCGAAGCCGAACAGCCGCAGCCGACGTGTGGACCCTGAAGCTGCGTGACGGCGTCACGTGGCACGATGGGAAGCCCTTCACCGCGAGTGACGTCGTGTACAACTTCCAGTACCTGTGGGGGAACGCCGCATCGAACTACTCGGCGAGCTTTCTCGATGGCCTCGTTGACTTCAAGAATGTCAAGGCGGTCGACTCGGCTAACGGTCCAGATTCCGCTTGTCATCCCCGCTGCTCAGTTTCCCTCGGTGCTCGGCATTCTTCAACTTCGGGGTACTGCAGGAGGGCGCGACAGCAAAGAGCGTGGCCACGAATCCTGTAGGAACGGGGCCCTTCGTGTTCAAATCCTTCACGCCGGGCCAACAAAGCGTCTTCACCGCCAACAAGAACTACTGGCAATCCGGCAAGCCATATGTTGACTCACTCGTCATTGACACGACGTTCACTGACAACACCGCGCTCCTAAACGCCTTGTTGAGCGGGAACCTCGACTGCGTGGTTGCTCCGGCGTTGGACCAGGCGAGGGCGCAAATCTCGTCCAAGCAGGTGCAGGTGCTGGAATCAGAGTGTGCATCGCAGACCTACATGTTCGGGATGCGTGTCGACAAGGGGCCGTTCGTCAACAACGATGTCCGCGAAGCGTTCAAGCTGTTGGTCAACCGACAGGACATCATCGATGGAGCGTTGGCTGGTTTCGGCAGTGTTGGTAACGATCTGATGGGTCCCTACACCCCGTACTTCGCGTCTTCGCTCAAGCGAGAGCAGGATCTCGACAAGGCAAAGTACCTGCTCAAGAAAGCGGGCGTGTTGGGTCAGACCTTTAATTGGCCCACCGCTAACGCCTTTCCTGGGATGGTCGAATCGTTAACCATCATGGCGGAACAGGCTCAAGCTGCTGGCGTCAAGATCAACATCGAGACCGGTAGCCCCGGAACATACTTCACACCAGCTGACGGGGCATACACCAGGTACGCGAGCCAGAACGTCTGGCAGCCGTCCTCGTCACTGATGGTGAACTACCGCGGCGCCCTCACGGTGGGAGCTCCCTATCCCGACACGCATTGGGGCATGCAGAAGCCCGGTGGTGCCGCCGCCAACGAGTTGATCATGAAGGCGATTGCTGCGACGAACCCGACCACTGCCGAGGAGTTGTGGCATGAGGTTCAACTTGAGCAGTTCAATGAGGGAGGCTTTGTGGTCTGGGGTGACCTGAACTACATCGACCTTGCCGCGAACAACGTGCGCGGACTCTCTGCAGGGGGCGGATTGAACTTCAATATGTTCCGGTTCCAGGACGCTTGGCTCGACTAGTGATCGAGTCGTCAAGATGACTTCACAGAACGCGCCCTCCTTCGAACGACGCTCCACGCATGCGGTCGCGATTCGAGAGCGGCACTGCCACGGAGCGGCAAAGACCCCGCGCGCCGCTCCGTGGTGCGACCGGGAAGGCAGCAGGCACCCTGCCCTGTGCGACGAATCGAGAAGGCGAGATGGCTTACGAAAGAGACTCGTCGGCGCACGGGCGAAGTGGAGCACCGTGGCGATCATAAGTGAGCCGATCGCACTCGACGATGTCGCGCTCAAGGCCTCTGTCTCAACGTCAACGCGCCACCCGATACTCGGATTCATCGTTCGTCGCGTTTCGACCGGAGTGCTCACGCTGTGGATCGTTTCGATATCTGATCTTCGCTGCGACGAACATCCTTCCGGGCAACGTCGCTGAAGTCGTACTAGGGCGTAACGCAACCCCGGGACGCGTGCGTGCGCTCGACATTCGCCTCGGACTGAACCATCCAATGGTCCAGCGATACGCGGAGTGGCTGTTTGGAGTCTTGCACGCAAACTTCGGACAGTCCGCGGTGTCTGTTGCACTCAATCAAGCCAATACCTCTGTGTCATCGACACTCGTATCTCCCCTTTTAAACAGTCTGATACTTGCGGGAATCACGGCATTACTGCTCGTGCCGTTGACCTTGTTACTAGGTGCGCTCGCGGGCGTGTATGCGCGACGAAGCTATAGACCATGCGATCTCCATACCCGCCCTGGTGCTCGGAGGACTGCCGGAGTTCGTCACGGGAACGCTTTTCATCTACATCTTCTTTTCGTCGTCTTTCACATTCTCCCCCCAGTTACGGACCTTGCTCCGGGGCAATCTCCCTTCACAGATCCCAAGGGGTTAGTGCTTCCCGTCCTCACGCTCCTGGGCGTCGCCCTCGGCGCGGGTGTTCGCCAAGTGCGCGCGGGCATGTACGAAGCAATGCAGCGTGACTACGTCCAATACGCGCGTCTTAACGGCATCCCCGAAAAACGCGTGCTTCTGCGTTACGCACTGCGAAACGCCCTCGCTCCCAGTGTGCAAATCATTGCGCAAAACCTGCAGTACCTACTCGGCGGCATCATCGTGGTTGAGAGCGTCTTCGCTTATCCGGGTATCGGTTTGTATCTGGTGAACGCCGTTTTGGCTCGCGACACCGTGAAAGTGGAAGCCGCGGCGATTATCATCGCCGCCGCCTACACGCTGCTGAACATCCTCGCTGACTTGATCGTGGTGCTCCTCGTACCAAAGTTGCGGACAGCACAACGATGATCACCTTGGTAAAGGGGCCCAGGCGAGTGCGGTGGCGAGTCCTCAACGATTGGGGGAGTGCGCATCGGCGGCTTCTTGTTGCTCTTTGTCGTGTTCATCGCGTTCTTCGGGCCGATCCTCTCGAGTCAGAGTCCCTACGAGACCGCCGGAATACCCGGCGCGAGTCCTGGCGGTGGTCACCTTCTCGGGCTCGATTTCGAAGGCCGGGACGTGCTCGCCCGTCTGCTGCACGGCGGCAGTTCGACGATCATCCTCGCTACGACGGCCACCGTGGTGCTCTATGTGGTGGCGATCTCCGTGGGGCTTCTCGCGGGATACTCGAAGACCTTGATCGACCCATTGTTGATGCGCGGGGTTGACGTGCTTCTCTCGGTGCCATCGCTCCTCGTCATGCTCCTCTTCATCACCGGACTTGGGGAGCCTATAAGCCGGTGCTCGTCCTCGCTGCAGTGGTCGTGTTGTTTCCCGGAGCCGCTCGCATCGTACGCTCAGCGACACTCGAGGTGTCCACGCGCGGATTTGTTGAGGCGGCGGTGGCGCGCGGCGAGAACACCATCGCCATTCTCCGTAGGGAGGTGCTGCCGAACATCATCCCGCCCATCGTCGCCGACATGGGTTTGCGCTTCAGCTGGTCGATCATCCTCATCGCCAGCGTCAACTTCCTTGGCCTCGGCATCAAGCCCCCCACGCCGGACTGGGGAGTGATGATCTCAGAGAACCTCGTGATACTTTTCGTCCAACCCGTGGGCCGTCATTTCGCCTGCACTCATGATTGGACTGTTGATCATCGCCGTCAACTTGATTGGTGACGGCGTCGTCCGGCAACTTCGTACCAGCGGGGCGGGACGATGAGCCTCCACAATGAGATGGCGCTCGAGCTTCATGAGATCCGGATAGAGCTGTCGAACGGCGCGTGTGTCGTCGACGGCGTCGCTCTTTCGGTGCGCGCGGGTGAGATCGTTGGTCTAGTGGGCGAGTCAGGCTCGGGCAAGACGACGACGGCACTGTCAATATTTGGCTACACAGGAAGTGGCCTGCGCTGCGTAGGAGGCGAGGTCGTGCTCGCGGGCGAGACGCTCACCAACCCGGCGGCGTTTCGACACGCGCGCGGTCGCCTCGCATCGTACGTTCCCCAGAATCCGGGCACGGCGCTCAACCCTTCGTTGCGCATCGGGGCGGCAATTGATGACATCATCAACGATCACCGTCACGACGAAGAACGCCGGACCCATCTCCTGCAGAGCGTCGAGCTACCGGGCGATCGGCAGTTTGCCCTGAGATTTCCTCACCAGCTGTCTGGTGGTCAACAACAGCGCGTGTGCATCGCGGGTGCGATCGCCAAGAAGCCTCCCCTCGTCGTCCTCAATGAACCGACGACAGGTCTCGACGTCATAACGCAAGACCGCATTCTGAAGGAGCTTCTTCGCTTGCGTGACGAAGAGCGTGTCGCGATGCTGTACATTACGCACGACCTCGCGGTGGCGGCTCAAATCGCCGACACGATCGCCGTCATGTACGCAGGGCGAGCTCGTCGAGTACGGACCTGCCGCCCAAGTGCTGCGCGACCCGCGCCACCCCTACACGCGAGGACTCATGGCCTCAACGCCCGATCACGCCCGAGGTCGAAAGCTTGGAAGTCATGGAAGGGATAGCCGTCGGGGTCGGGGAACGACCGGTCGGGTGTTCCTTCGCCCCGCGGTGCCAACAGGCGACGACGCTCTGCGCGACCGAACATCCCGCGCTGAATTCAGAGATTTCCGGTCGCCTCGTTCGTTGCCCCGAGTGGCGTCACACGCCACCAATGCGGTGGTCACGAGAGTCCTACGTGACGGCCGAGGGGCGCCGAGGTGACCCGCTACCTATCGTGCTCGACGTCGAGCATCTTCGGGTGGAATATCCGGGTCGCCGGGGCGCCAGCGTGGCGGTCGAGAATGTCTCATTCCAACTGGAGCGATCCGGATGCGTGGCATTGGTCGGCGAGTCCGGGAGCGGAAAGACCACGATCGCTCGTGTAGTTGCCGGACTACACCCAATCGCATCAGGTCGA
Organism: uncultured Acidimicrobiaceae bacterium; assembly: GCA_963732125.1. Taxonomy (GTDB): domain Bacteria; phylum Actinomycetota; class Acidimicrobiia; order Acidimicrobiales; family RAAP-2; genus RAAP-2. The sequence continues at coordinate 251,792 of CAVSXX010000001.1, forward strand.
GTGCTTGCTCAACAACGGCGCACCGATGGCGGACTCCGCCCGCAAACGCTCTATTGAGCAGCGGCGTCGAGTACAGATTGTGTTCCAGAATCCGGTGGAGGCGCTCAATCCCCGTTACTCGGTCGAAGCAGCGATTGCCCGTCCGGCGCACCTCCTGCGCGGTCTCAACGCAAAAGAAGCGAGTGCAGAGGTCGCTCGACTGCTCGAGGCGGTCCGCCTGCCGGCGGGCCTTGCGAGACGGTATCCGCGCGAGCTCTCGGGGGGCGAGTGTCAGCGCGTGGCCATTGCTCGCGCCTTGGCCGCCAATCCTGAAGTGCTGGTCTGTGACGAAGTGACGTCCGCGCTTCATGTCTCTGTGCAAGCCGTCGTCTTGGACCTGCTCCGCGAACTCCGCACGGGAGGACTCGGCCTGGCAATCCTCTTCATCACGCACGACTTGGGCGTCGTCGCCACCGTCGCCGACCGGGTGCTCGTACTCCAACACGGGGTCATCTGTGAAGAGAACGAGACTCACGCGATACTGAGCGATCCGCAAGATGAATACACGAAGGCGTTGCTCGCCGCCGCGCCCAGCCTCAGCGCGTCGATCGAAGCCTGGGAATCCGGAACTGGACTCCGCGCTCTCGACGAGCTGGTGCTGAGGAGCAGACCCATGAACACGACGGTCCTCGCGGGCATCAGAACGATCGAGCAGCCGCGCAGTAGGCTAGGGATATGGGAGTCCGCTGTCCGCATGGCAGGAAGAGCGCAGTGACCGAACCGGGCGACGACACAAGGAGCAGGAAGCACATGACAAAGAGCCAAGTCTCGTTGCGCAGCTCGAAGTGGCTCGATGACACCGAATTGTCGGGCTTTGTGCACCGGACCGCGTTTCGTTCGAGTGGATTCTCACGTGAGTCGTTCGAAGGACGTCCGGTAGTGGGCATCTGCAACTCGGCGTCGGAACTGGTGAGCTGCAACCTCGGCTTCAAAGATCTCGCAGAGTCGATCAAGCGCGGGGTGCTCCAAGCAGGTGGCATTGCGCTCGAGTTCCCGGCGATGGCGCTCGGCGAGCAGTTGATGAAGCCGACGGCGATGCTGTATCGCAATCTCATGTCGATGGATGTGGAGGAATCGATTCGCGCGTATCCCTTCGACGCGGTCGTGCTTCTCGGCGGGTGCGACAAAACCGTGCCTGCCCAGCTGATGGGGGCAGCGAGCGCTGACGTGCCCACGATCGTGGTGACAGGCGGCCCCGCGGCGCCCGCGGTCTTTCGGGGCCGGCAACTCGGCGTCGGAACGGACCTCTGGCACTACACGGACGCGTTTCCGCGCGGGGACGATGTCGGCGCAGGAGTTGGGTAGTTGAAGCGGCTGCGGGTCCGTCGATCGGCCATTGCCCGGAAATGGGCACTGCCTCGACGATGGCGGCGGTGGTCGAGGGACTTGGAATGACCATTCCCGGCGGCGCCACGATACCGGCCTACGACGCGCGTCGCCAGCAACACGCTGAGGCCTGCGGCCGTCGCGCCGTCGAGATAGCCGTTGAGTGTGTGCGTCCTTCGCAGATACTGACTCAAGAGGCGTTCGACAACGCGATCACGCTGCTCCTCGCCGTCGGCGGATCTACGAACGCGATAATTCACTTGCTCGCCATCGCCGGTCGTGTCGGCGTTCCGCTGAGTCTCGAGCGGTTCCATGAACTGTCCCGGCTCACTCCAGTCATCGTCAACGTTCGTCCGTCCGGGGAGTACTTGGTTGAACAGCTATTCCACGCCGGCGGTATTCCAGCCGTCATGGCCGAACTCGCCCCGTTGCTTCACCTGAACGCGTTGACGATCACCGGCAAAGTCGTAGGCGACGATCTCCTCGTACAGAACGAGCCAGACCGCTCGATCATCGGGACTCTCGATGAACCGTTCCTACCGGTCGGCGGCCTTGCCGTGGTAAAGGGCAACCTCGCGCCGAACGGCGCGGTGGTCAAGTGCAGCGCCGCCTCGCCTGATCTCCTCGAGCATCGTGGGCCGGCTGTCGTGTTCGAAGACATGGAAGATCTCATCGCACGGATCGATGATCCTGACCTCGAGGTCACCGAAGACTCGGTGCTTGTCCTCCGCATGGTCGGGCCCAAAGGGGGCCACGGCATGCCTGAGTGGGGGCACCTCCCTATACCCGGGAAGCTCCTACGGGCCGGTGTCGTCGACATGGTTCGAGTGTCCGACGCCCGTATGAGCGGAACGTCGTTCGGGACGACCGTCTTACATGTGTCGCCCGAAGCCGCCGACGGCGGGACTCTCGGGCTCGTTGAATCGGGTGACTACATATCGTTAAATGCGCGAGCAGGCGTACTGAACCTGGAAGTCGACGAAGCCGAACTTTCTCGTCGACGAGCCGTGCTTGACGCCACGCCCCGACTTCCCCGCTTTGCGCGCGGTTACCAGTCGCTCCATGACCAACACGTCTTGCAGGCTCACGAGGGGTGCGATTTTGATTTTCTGCGAGGCCGTTCCAGAGATCCCGATAAGGAGCCTGTAGGGATATTGAAAGGTTGGATCGGCGGCTGGTGAGTTCTGCAACGTTAAACGCAATGAAGGAGAGTCAACGAATGTCCAAATCTTCCGAATCGACGGAGGTCGTCACGTATGAGACGAAGGGAGCGGCAATACTCGCGGCGCAGGGGTTTCCCATGTCCGACGACTACTCGCTGACATCCTCGCCATTACGTTTCGACGACGGGGGACATTACCGGATCGAGATCTCTGGCGTTGAGCGTCTCTCGACGCTCGAAGCCTTACTGGACGAGTCGACAAAGCGCGACGTCCATATACATCGGATTGTGGCCTTTGGGGGCGGCGCCACTCTCCTCGACCGTGGGGAGCTGAAGGCGTTCGCGGACCTCGCGCGCGAGTCCCAGATCCAAGTGATCGCGGTCCCCGGCCCACGAACGGGTTGGGACACGGGTCGTCAGGCCTTAAGTACTGAGGGAACCACGGCAGGTCGCCGGGTTCGCGGCGTCGACAATCTGCGTTTTTTGCTCGACGACTATCTACGAATCTTTGAGTGCGGCTTTCGAGGCGTGTTGGTGTGGGACGAGGGCGCGCTCAGCATCCTGAGCGCAGCTCGTGTCGCGGGCGATATCCCGGAAGACGCGGTCTTCAAGGTTTCCGTGTACACCGGCTACGCCAACCCCGCGGGCATCAAGCTCCTCGAAGGGCTTGGCGCCGATAGCGTCAATCCGGTTGGTGATCTCGGTCGACCCATGCTCGCCGCCATTCGATCGGCGGTTCAGATTCCCCTCGATGTTTGGGCGATGACCTTCGAGTCCTTCGGCGGGATCAATCGCCTGTGGGAGGCCGGCGACATTGCACGCGTGGCCGCCCCCGTCTACTTCAAAGTGGAGCCCGGCGAGTCTGAAGGGGTGATGTACAACGCCTGGGTTGAGCCGGAGTTCCATGAGCGCCTCGTACGACACAAGGTTCGTCACTCAGCGATCTTGAACGAGCTTGTGGCATCGACGCAACCATCAGTGCACGTCTCGCCTACTCCAAAAAAGACGGTGTCATGAGTTCGGAGCGAACGAAGGTAGCCATCATCGGCTCTGGCAACATCGGAACGGACTTGATGATCAAGATCTTGCGGCTCTCCACGACTCTGGAGGTAGCTGCGCTCGTCGGTATCGAATCGACATCGGATGGACTGGCTCGAGCGCGACGTTTCGGTGTTCCGACCACGGATGGTGGAGTCGTGGGTCTCATCGCCATGAAGACGTTTCCCGATATCGCACTGGTGCTTGACGCCACCTCTGCGCAGGTGCACGCCGCGAACGCCGCTGCGCTGGCCCCGTACGAAAAGCAGCTCATCGACCTCACTCCTGCGGCGATAGGCCCCTTCGTGGTGCCCGCAGTGAATCTGAGTGAGCACCTGAATGCGCCCAATGTGAACATGGTGACCTGCGGGGGACAGGCGACGATCCCGATCGTGGCTGCTGTGAGCGGCGTGACGCGGGTGCACTACGCCGAAATCATTGCTTCCATTGCCTCGAAGTCGGCGGGTCCCGGTACGAGGGCGAACATCGATGAATTTACCGAGACCACGAGTGGGGCTATCGAGGTGGTTGGCGGCGCGACTCGCGGAAAGGCGATAATCATCTTGAATCCAGCGGACCCGCCACTCATTATGCGTGACACCGTATTGTGCCTCACGGACGCGCTGGATGAGCAAGATCGCGACGTAATACGCGCTGCAGTTGTATCCATGGTCGAGGCCGTGGCCGCCTACGTGCCCGGGTATCGGCTCAAGCAGGAGGTACAGTTCGCTCAACTCACCGGCGCCGACGTTCCTAACACGCTCCTTGGAGGGACGAACTCAGGCGACTATTGCCAGGTGTCCGTGTTCCTCGAGGTCGAAGGCGCGGCTCACTACTTGCCCGCGTACGCGGGAAACCTCGACATCATGACGTCAGCTGCAGTACGAGTCGCCGAGGAGTTTGCCGCACGCCGAACTCGGCTCTTTCAGGAGACGACACTGTGACGACGCCAGGAGGAACGGTAACTGACGAACGCACGATCTACGTCCAAGACGTGACCCTCCGCGATGGCCAACACGCCATCCGACATCGGTACACCCTCGAGCAGGTTCGTTCCATCGCTGCGGCGCTTGATGCCGCAGGGGTCGACGCGATTGAGATCGCCCACGGTGACGGTCTTTCAGGTACGAGCCTTACGTACGGTCCAGGATCACACACCGACCTCGAATGGATCGCCGAGGTCGCGGCCGTGGTGAAGAACGCGCGTCTGACAACCCTGTTGATTCCGGGTATCGGCACGATCCACGACCTTCGCCGTTCCCACGAAGCGGGCATCACGTCGGTACGGATTGCCACCCATGCGACAGAAGCGGACGTGGCGGCTCAGCACATTGCCGAGGCGAGAAACCTCGGGATGGACGTCTGTGGATTTCTCATGATGAGCCACATGGCGCCGGCCGCTGAGTTGGCGAAGCAGGCGAAGAAGATAGAGTCCTACGGTGCGATCTGTGTGTACGTGACGGATTCCGGCGGGCGTCTTACGCTCGACGCCATGCGGGATCGAGTTAGGGCATATCGCGACGTGTTGGACGAAACGACCGAGATCGGAGTGCACGCCCACCAGAATCTTTCGCTCGCTGTTGCCAACTCAGTGGTCGCCGTCGAAGACGGAGTGACCCGTGTCGACGCGTCGCTGGCGGGAATGGGCGCTGGAGCGGGTAACTGCCCCATCGAGCCGTTCATCGCGGTGGCGAACCTCTTGGGCTGGCGACACCACTGCGATCTCTTCGCGCTCCAAGATGCTGCGGATGATCTAGTCCGACCCCTCCAGGACCGCCCGGTACAGGTCGATCGTGAAACACTGACGCTGGGTTATGCGGGAGTATATTCAAGCTTCCTCCGACACGCGGAGCGCGCCTCGGCGACGTACGGCGTGGACACACGCGCGATACTCGTCGAAGTAGGGCGTCGCGGACTCGTCGGCGGCCAAGAAGACATGATCACTGATGTTGCGTTGGATCTCGTGGCTCGCGACGACAATCACGCAGAATCTTGACCAGAGTACGTGCCGTCAACGAAGCACGGCGACACCTCCGCATTGCATTTCTGCCAGGCGACGGGATCGGTCCCGAGGTCACCTCTGAAGCGATGCGGCTCTTAGAAACGATTGAACGACTCGACCCGTCCATCAGCTTCGAGCTGAAAATATTCCCTTGGAATTCGCAGCTCTACTTGTCGGCGGGATACATGATGCCGGCGAACGGCCTCGAGTCATTACAGCAGTTCGACGCGATCTTCCTTGGGGCGATCGGCGATCAACGGGTCCCCGATCACATTGCCCTCCGACAATTAATCTTCACGATTCGACAGGGCTTTGACCAGTATGTCAACCTACGTCCGGTGAGGTTGCTTCGCGGCGGCAGGACGCCCCTCGCTGGTCGAAGCAGCAGCGACATTGATATTCTCTTCGTCCGAGAGAATAGTGAAGGGGAATATTGCGGAATTGGCGCGACACTCTTCCCCGGGACTCAATCGGAAGCCGCGTTGCAGACCAGCGTCTTTTCGCGTCGCGGAGTCGAGCGCATCATGCGCTACGCATTCGAATTAGCTCGATCGACGGGAAGATCTCTTCAGAGTGTCTCAAAGGGTAACGCGTTGAATTTCACTGGCGTTCTCTGGGACAAGATATTTGAAGAGACAAGAGTCGAATATCCTGACGTCGAAGCGGAGAGCTTGCTTGTCGACGCTGCCGCACTGCACCTCGTATTAAATCCCCAGCGATTCGGTGTAGTTGTGGCCTCCAACCTTTTCGGTGATATCTTGACCGATCTCGGTGCGGCGCTCGTGGGTGGACTTGGATTCGCGGCGAGTGCAAACCTCTGTCCCGACAATCGGTTTCCCTCGATGTTCGAGCCCGTCCACGGTTCCGCTCCTGATATCGCGGGGCTCGGGGTAGCGAATCCTTTGGCGGCTTTGCTCGCAGATGGAATGATGCTGACCCATCTTGGGTTTCCTGAGTGGGAAGGCGCGATCATCTTCGCCATTCAAGAGGTGCTCGAGGTGGGCGAAGTCCGAACCAAAGACCTCGGGGGTTCTTCGAGTACCTCGGAAATGACGGACGCCGTGCTGCGCTTGCTGTCGTCCGCATAGCAGCTGCGCAGACGACCGGGTCACTATTCGTTGCTAAAGCGATGTATCGGAATCGTTGAGAGTGGTCAGATCAGCATCTGTTCAACCCTTAGAGATTGATTTGCTCACTCGTTCAAGCGCTGAGGACCTGTCTCCACCCCATTAGGACTTCTGGCCGTTAGCCTCCGTCGCGATTTTCTCTTCGTTCCGATTTAGAAGCCCGCAAGGGTGAATTCCTGGAGCTTGTCGTGGCGATGGAAGGTTTCGATCGTGCGAAGCGTGCCCGAACGCGAACGTACAACGAGCGACTGGCTCGTGGCGCCGAACTCGTAGAATCGAACGCCTCGGAGAAAGTCGCCGTCAGTGATGGCGGTTGCTGAGAAGAAGCAGTTGTCGCTGGCGACGAGGTCGTCGGTCGTGAGCACTCTGGTGAAGTCATAGCCGAGCGCTTCAGCGTCACGCTGTTCCTCTTCGCTGTTTGCGTGCAGCACACCTTGGATCTCGCCGCCGAGACCCTTCAATGCCGCGGCCGCGATGACGCCTTCGGGGGTGCCCCCGATGCCGAGGAGGATGTCGGCGCCGGAGTTGGGCCAGCCGGTAGCGATCGCGCCCGCGACGTCACCATCGGTGATCGACACGACGCGCGCGCCCGCCTCCCGGACCTCGGCGATGAGGTCGTCGTGGCGAGGTCGATCGAGGATGACGACACCCATCTCCTGAACGGGCTTGTTGAGACGCTTGGACAGCTCGCGCAGGTTGTCGGTCGCTGACGCGTTCACGTCGACAGAGCCTCGTCCTCTCGGGCCAACCGCGATCTTCTTCATGTAGAACACAGGGCCGGGGTTGAACATGGTGCCTCTCTCAGCGAGTGCGATCACGGCGAGTGCGCCGTTTCGACCCATGGCCGTGAGTCGTGTGCCGTCGATGGGGTCAACTGCGACGTCGACCAGCGGAGGCTGTCCGTCACCGATACGCTCGCCGTTGTAGAGCATGGGTGCTTCGTCCTTTTCGCCTTCACCGATGACGACGACGCCGTCCATGGTGACCCCGCCCAGGACAAAACGCATGGCGTCGACGGCCGCCTTGTCAGCGGCGATCTTGTCGCCACGCCCTGACCACCGCGCGGCGGCAATCGCGGCCGCTTCAGTGACTCGCACGAGCTCGAGGGCGAGGTTGCGATCGGGCTTTAGCGGTCGTTGCACAGGCCTAGCGTAACCGGCGACCTCTTTGGGCTGCCTCGGTATTTTGGCCCCTCGCGCCCAGCGGCAATACTTAGATGGTGACTTCTCTCGTCGTAAAGCCCGCAGGAGCCCTCATGGGCGAGACTCGGGCGTACGGGGCCAAGAACGCCGTATTAAAGCAGATGGCCGCCTGTCTTTTGGCCACCGGCGAACACCGGTTGACCAACGTTCCACGCATCAGCGACGTGGAGGTGATGAGTGAACTGCTGATCGCGCTCGGCTGCCGGGTCTACGTGCCAAAGGAGCACGAGCTCTGCGTCGTCGTGCCCGAGGCCGATCAACTGCATCCGGTAGCACCCGCGCATCTCTTCGAGTCGATGCGCGCGTCGATCGTTGTCCTAGGGCCGTTGCTCGCGCGTTGCGGTGAGGCGAACATGGCGCTGCCGGGTGGCGACGACTTTGGCCAACGTCCGATCAACTTTCACACCGAAGGACTGAGCGCAATGGGCGCCACGTTTCGCAACGATCGCTCGTCGATCCACGCCACGTCGTCGTCGCCTCGGTTGCGCGCGACCCGGATCACGCTCGAATACCCGAGCCACACCGCGACCGACAACCTGTTGATGGCGGCGGTGCTCGCTGAGGGACGAACGATCATCGACAATGCTGCGCGCGAACCCGAAGTTGAAGACCTCGGGCGCCAGCTCATCGCGATGGGCGCGCGCATCAAAGGGCTGGGCACGTCGCTGCTCACGATCGATGGCGTTGGCGAGCTGGGTCCTTCGACCCACGAGGTCGTCACCGACCGCGTCGTCTCGGCGACGTATCTCGCCTCGGGGCTCATCACCGGGGGGTGCGTGCGCGTCGTCGACGCACGACCGGACCACATGGTGATGCTGCTGCGAAAGCTCGAAGCCATGGGCGCCGAGGTCGATCGGAACGGGCTTGGCGTCGCCGTCAAGGCGCACGGGCGCTTGCGCTCGGTCGACATCGCGACGCTCCCGTATCCAGGGGTGGCGACTGACTACAAACCCATCTTGACGGCGACGCTGAGCGTGGCCGACGGCGTGTCGGTCGTCACGGAGAACCTGTTTGCCGGGCGGTTCCGCTACGTGGACGAGCTCGTTCGGCTCGGCGCGAACATCACCACCGAGGGTCACCACGCGATGATTCGCGGGGTCGATCGCTTGATCGGTACCTCGGTGCGCGGCACCGACGTTCGCGCGACTGCAGCGCTGGTGCTCGCCGGTCTCGTTGCCGACGGTGAGACGACGGTGACGGGGCTTGAGCACATGGACCGCGGCTACGACGACTTCGTCGGACGCCTCAGCGGTCTCGGGGCACACATCGAACGGTTTACGTGATCGCGCGCGAGCCCGACGTCCTGCTCGCCGAGGCCCGCGACGGGTCACGCGGCGCGCTCGCGCGCCTGCTGACGTACGTCGAATCTGGGGGTGAGTTCCACCGCGATACTGTGGCCCTCGCGTACGCAACTCCCGCGCCCTACGTCGTCGGCCTCACGGGCTCGCCCGGTGCGGGAAAGTCGACGATCACCGATCGACTCATCTCGACGTCGCTTGCGCGCGGAAAGGTCGGCGACGCGGAGAGCGTCGACCAGGTGAGCGTGCTCTGCGTCGATCCCACGTCACCGTTCTCCGGCGGCGCCATCTTGGGCGACCGCATTCGGATGCAAGACCATGCCACCAATGAGCGCGTGTTCATTCGTTCGATGGCGACGCGTGGACATCTGGGTGGGCTGTCGCTCGCGGTTCCCGACGCGGTTCGCGTGCTCGGTGCCGCAGGCTTCGCTTTCGTGATCGTCGAAACGGTGGGCGTGGGACAGATGGAAGTCGAGATCGCCTCGGCGGCTGACACCACCATCGTGGTGACCAATCCCGGGTGGGGCGACTCGATGCAGGCGAACAAGGCGGGGCTCCTCGAAGTTGCCGATCTCTTCGTCATCAACAAAGCTGACCGGCCCGGAGTGAAAGAGACCCGCAGGGATTTGGAACAGATGCTCGATCTCGGGCGAGAGCGTGTGTGGCGGCCCCTGATCGTCGAGACGACGGCAACTGACGGCGAGGGAATCGATGAGCTGTTTGAGGCTATCGACCTGCATCGGCGTTTTCTTGACGACGACGAGCTCGCCGCGACGAGACGTCGCCGCGCGCGCGTCGAATTGGATAACGTCGTTGGCGCTCTCTTGCGTTCGAAGGTGTCCGAGCTCTCGCACGGCTCAGCCTACGAAGAGCAGATCGAGGCGCTCGTCGCCGGAACGACCGATCCTTATAGCGCGGCCGAGGGACTACTGCTCGACTCATGATCGCCACCTCGGTTACCTACGACTGGGTCTTCGTCGTGCACATCATCGCTGCCGTCGCCACCATCGTCGTGTTCGTCGCCATGCGCCTCGCGGCCCTCAACGTCGCGCGTGGAGCCGATGAAGTGACCCAGCGTTCGCGTTTCTCGGATCGAAGGAACTGGGCGGCCCGCGTGATTCACGTCATGCCGGTGACCGGTCTCATCATGTCGCTCAGTGGAGGTGCCTCCGTCGCCCCGTCGCAACCGTGGGTGATCGTGGGGCTGATCTGTTACGTTGCCGCGGCGGGCCACCTCGAGGCGCGAACGCTGCCCGAAGAGCGAGCCATCGCCACAACGATTGCCCGAGACGGTGTCGCCTCTCGTGATCAGGGGCGCAAGCTCGTTCGTTCCATCGACACGTTGCTCCTCATCGTGGCGATCGCTTTCATCTCGATGCTGATCCAGTACTAGCAAGGCCTCCTTAGAAAAATTTGCCAGCCCTGTCTTGACAGATGACGTCGCGGTACTTAGTATCTTCACTTAATTAAGTAAGTTTCTCTTCGCTTAATGGTTCGTCATAGGGGGAATATGAGTCATAAAGAGTCGGACGCTTCGTCCCAACCGAGGCGCTCACGGTCAGATCTCCCGCCAGCGAACGAGGAACGGGAGCCCGCTGTTCGGCCCAACCCGCCGCGGGCCTCCCGTTCCCTAATTCGTGACATCAACGTGAGCCTTCTAATCGAACTGGTTCGCCGCGCCGGCTCGGTCTCTCGAGCGGAACTTGCTCGCCAAAGTCAGTTGAGCGCGCCCACCGTGTCAGCCATCGTGGACCACCTCATGAAGCGCGGCATCGTCGTCGAGACCACGACCGCTCCTTCGAGCGGCGGACGTCCCCCGGTGCTGTTGAGCGTCGACCCCAAAGCCGGCTACGTGGTCGGCATCAAGCTCACGGGCGACGGGCTTACGACGGTCGTCTGCGACCTGGACGCGCAGATCGTTTCCAGCCAAGAGCACTACGTGCGTCTCGTCGGAGATCCGATGGCGGCGCTTGACGCGATCGAGCAGGAGACCCGGCGGGCGCTCCGCGACGCCGCGGTACCCGCGTCGAAGGTCCTCGGCGTAGGCATTGGGTTATCGGGCATCATCGACTCGAGCGCCGGAGTCTGCCGGTTTTCGCACCTCCTCCAGTGGCACGACGTCGAACTGGCAGGCCCTCTTCGCCGACGCATGGGTCTTCCGGTATGGGTCGAGAACGACGTGAATGCGTTGGCTGTGGCGGAGAAGTGGGCGGGCGACGCACACACTGCGCGTGACTTCGTCACACTGAGTGTTGGTCGTGGAATCGGTCTTGGCATCGTCGTCGACCGTTCGCTCTATCGAGGAGCGCACGGCGCGGTCGGTGAGTTCGGTCACATGATCGTCGAACCCGGCGGCCCCAAGTGCGAGTGCGGGCGGTTCGGATGCCTCGAGGCGATGGTCGGAGAAGGAGCCATGCGTCGGCGCATCAGTGAACGAAAAGGACACGACGTATCGCGCGAGGAGCTCTTGATGCTCGTGGAGCTGGGCGACGCTGCCGCGTTGGACATCGTGGACAATGCCGGACGCAAACTCGGGCTTGCGGTCGCGAACATGGTGACGCTGCTCAACCCAGAACTGCTCATCATCTGCGGGGAAGGTACGGCGCTGGGTGCCGCGTTCATCGATCCGATCGTGAGCTCGGTGAGAGATCAGACCTTCGCGGACGTGGGACGTCAGCTTGACATCAAAGTGCAGAGCTGGGGCGACGAAGCCTGGGCCGTTGGCGCCGCGACCCTGGTCTTGCGCGAGTCCTTCAATCTGCCCGGTGCGGACAACAAGAGCCTGGCGATTTGGCACCGTGTGGGGGCGACGTCAACCGCCGACTCAAGCGAGCTGAATTTCGTCTACGGGAGCTGATGTGAGCAACCACAGTCACAACCAAAGCGTACGACAGAGCGTCGAGACCATCTTGAAGAATCAGCGCGCCAACGGAGTCGATCATCGCGTCGCCGGATTTTGCGCAGTACCACTTCTGCTGGCTCCGCGATGCGTCCTTCAGTGCCTACTCGCTCGATCGAGCGGGCGAGCACGAGGCGTCAGGGCGCTACCACGCATGGGTGAATACCGCCGTTGCCGGCATCGCCGACGTTATCGACAGCGTGATTGAGAAGCGAATCAATGGCGAAGAACTCGGACCGCTCGACATGCCGCCGGCTCGCTTCGCGCTGGACGGGTCGACGGTCGTGGATGACTGGCCGAACTTTCAGATTGACGGCTACGGGACGTGGCTCTGGTCACTCGGCGAGCACCTTTCACGTACCGGACGCACGACCGTACCGGCCGAGCTTCGTCGACTCCGTCGATCGTGTGGCCCGCTACCTGTCGACCTTCGCATTTAGCACTTGCTACGACGTGTGGGAGGAAAATGGCGACGCGCAGCACACGTCGACGCTGGCTTGCGTCTATGCCGGCCTGTCATCAGCGAGCCGGCTCCTCGACGACAACACGTACGGCGAACGGGCGGACGAGGTTCGTTCGTACCTCGCTGAGGGAGCCTCGCGAAATGGCTTCTATATCAAATCCAGCACCAACGGTGACGTGGATGCCAGCACCCTATGGCTCACCAAACCTTTCGGCGCCGTCGCTGACCACGATGAGTACTTCGGCAAGACCGTCGCACTCATCGAGGACCGACTCACACTCGGCGGCGGCATCCGTCGCTATCCCGCAGACGTCTACTTCGGCAGCGGCGCGTGGCCAGTCCTCACCGGGTCACTGGGTTGGTACTACGCAAGTGTGGGCGATATCGAAAACGCCGTGCGCTGTCAATCCTGGATTGCGTCGCACTTCGATGAGAAGGGGCTCTTGGCAGAGCAGTACGACGGCGACAAACGCGACCCCGAGCACTATCGCGAGTGGGTTGCTCGATGGGGTCTTCCGGCTCAGGACCTCATGTGGTCGCACGCCATGTACATCGTGCTGTCTCTCGAAATCGAAGCGACGGGTCGACAGATGGTGACGTCGAGAGTGAGCGAGTCAGAAGACGGTGACACGTGAAGAACTTATTTTTGATGACTGGCTTATTGGCGACTTCGAGTGGTTATCGGTCGCAGGTGGCGGGATTTAAAGGGGGGAGGGGGATGACGGACGGGGGCTGATGGGCTCGAAGTGGCAGTGCAAGAACAAGTTGTGTGGGGCCATTCGGCCCACTTGAAAAATAGAAAGTGATTACCAAACATGAAAACGAACACATTCATAAGAGGGAGGACTTCGAAGCCGATTCGACTCTTTGTCGCATTTGCTGCGGTGGCCTTCGGCGGATCCCTCTTCGCGATTACGGGAACGTCATCAGCAGCGACGTCGAAGGCGAAGTCGGTGGTCACCCTGCAGTACTGGAACACGTATAACAAGGTGACCGGTGAAGGAAGAACGATGTCGAACATCATCATTCCTCAATTCGAAAAGGAGAACCCGGGCATCAAGGTCGTGTCGACCTACGTGTTGTACGCAGACTTGCTACCGAAGTTCATCGCGACCTCGGCCGCGGGTGACCCGCCCGACGTACTCCGCTCGGACATTGCGTGGGTGGCGCAACTGGCCGACCAGGGACTCGCTGTGAACGTTGGCAAACTGAAGGGGTTTGCGGCGATCAAGGCGGAGTCACTGCCGGGGCCTCTCGCGACGACTGAGGTGGATGGCAAGTATTGGGCATTCGTCTGTGACACGAACACCCAAGCGCTGTTCTGGAATAAGGCGCTCTTCGCCGCAGCTGGATTATCTGGTCCACCAACCACGATGAACCAACTTGTCGCGGACGCAAAGTTGCTGACCGTGCCGTCCAAGCAGCAATACGGACTTGGCGTTGACAGTACGCAGATATGGAACATGTCACCTTTCATTTGGAGTATGGGTGGCTCATTCACTAACGCCAACTACACGACGGCGACTGGGTACATGGACAGTGCGGCGACGCAGAGCGCAGTGACCACACTCGTTGACTTGCTCAACGCGGGTGATATTGGAAGCGACTTCTTAGGTGGCGCCAGTTCGGTATCCGGTGAAACGGGCTTCCCGAAGGGCGAGTACGCCATGTACCTTGATGGGCCGTGGGCGGTGCCCACGTATGTGGCAGACAATTTCAGCGACTACGGAATCGCGCCCATTCCCGCTGGGTCCGCTGGCTCTATCTCGGTGACCGGCGGAGAGGACAACGTCGTTGCCTCTCAGGGGCATCACAAGGCGGATGCGGAGAAGTTTGCTGAGTTTCTTGACGGACCGTTCGCTCAGGGCGAGATGGCTCGCCAAGGCGACATGTCGGCTATTACGACTGACGCTGCTGCAGAGGTGAAGCAGACGCCGTACTACGCGGTTTTTACCAAACAACTCTTGACGGCCAAGATCCGTGCCAACAACCCCGGCTTCGCTCAGATGAATACCGACTGGACCAACGAACTGGAGCAGATCTTGGAGGGAAAAGTTACGGTGGCTGCAGGATTGACCGCCGTTGCTCAGCAGGCAAATGCTGACCTAAATTCAGGAAGTTAGTGAGCGTAGATTTAACGGACTTCGAGCGGCGCCCGGCGGATTCTCCGCCGGGCGCCGGTTCGCTACGTCGATTTCGATTCTCCCGAATTGCTACGCCGTACCTATTACTGCTTCCGGCCGCCTTCCTCTACGTCCTTTTCATCGTCTATCCGATTTTCAAACAGTTCGATATCAGCTTCTTCAACTGGCACGTCTTTCCCGGCGCGAGCAATCCCTTTGTGGGGTGGTCAAACTACGCCAAGATCTTTCACGATCCCGAACTCAAGACGGCGGCGATCAACACGGTGCTGTTTGCGCTCATCACGGTGCCCATACAGATGGCACTCGGTCTTTTCGCTGCTGCCCTCGTGACCGATCGAATGCCCGCTCGCGGGCTTTGGCGAGCTTTGATCTTCATACCCGTGGTCACATCGTGGGTCGTGGTTAGTTACGTCTTCGCCTATATTTTCGCCGACCAAGGTGGCGTCGCGAACGCCATCCTGTCGCTCGTCGTGGGTCATACCGTGCATGTGGACTGGCTCGCCTATACGTGGACCGGCAACGCGGTCATCTGGATCATGAGCATCTGGAAGGGGATTGGGTGGTCGTTCATCATGTACCTAGCGGCTCTCGATGGGGTGCCGCGCGACCTCCTCGAATCGAGTCGCGTCGACGGTGCCAGCGAACGTAGGGTGTGGCGGTACGTGGTCTTTCCGAGTATTCGTCCGACCACCACTTTTGTCACAGTGCTTCTGGTCATTGGCGCGAGCCAAGTCTTCACTCAGGTTTATGTTACGACGGGTGGCGGGCCGTTCGATTCGACGGGTGTCATGCTCACCAACGCGTACCAACAAGCGTTTTCGTACTTCTACTTCGGGTACGCTGCCGCGATCGCGTCACTGATGGCCGTCATCATTCTCGGCCTCAGCATTTGGTACATACGTCTGATGCGGAGACGACCATGAGTGCGTTTACCCTGAAGGACGCCCGAAACGACGCCCACAACCGTCGCGCCGCGGAGCGTCGATCGAAGACGCCGGCGGCGCCCGGTCTCTTCGGCGTTCGATCGTGGAAGAAAACACGCCTGGCCATGGCGATCTTATTCGGGCTGGCGGCGATATTCCCGTTGGTCTACATGGTCTCTCTCTCGTTCCAGCCCACCAGCGACATCCTCACGTCCAACGCGGTGCTCTTCCCCTCGCACCCGACGGCCTCCAATTACGTTGTGGCATGGTCGCAAAATAGTTTTAGTAGGTTCTTCCTCAATAGTCTTATTGTCGCAATCGGTACCGTTGCCATCACCGTCGTCGTCGCCTCGCTTGCCGCGTTCGCATTTGCGCGCTATCGCTTTCCCTTCAAGGAGGTGATCTTTTACCTCTTTCTCGCGGCCCTGGCGGTGCCGAGCGTCGAATTGATCATCCCCCAATACTTGCTTATGCTGCGACTCCACCTGGTGAACTCGCTGTTCGGGCTCGTATTGATCTATGCGAGCGAGAATCTTCCATTTTCGATCTTTCTCTTACGCGGGTTCTTCGAGGCCGTGCCGAAGGACCTTGAAGAGTCGTTTCGCCTCGACGGTGCGAGCACACTTCGCGTTCTCACTCGATTGATCGCGCCACTCTCGGCTCCCGCGCTCGCAGTCGTCGCAATGTTCACTTTCAACTTCGCCTGGGAAGAGTTCATCGTCGCACTGACGTTGCTGAACAGCCAGTCGCACTACACGTTGCCGATCGCGCTGACGTTCTTTATTGGCGCTCACGAAACTGCTTGGGGCCCACTCTTTGCCGCCTGCACGATCGCGACGATCCCCAGCGTGATCGTCTACTTCATCTCTCAACGCTGGTTCCAACGCGGCGTGTCGCTCGGAGGAATTCGCTGATGGCGAGTGGTGTGCTGGGCGACCTTCGGAGCGCCTATCTTCGCGACGAACCGATCGTCGTAGCCGATTTGCCTGGCGACACGCAAGACGTGGTCGTCGTGAGCGCGGTCGGCGCGGTCTACATCGCGACGGTGGGATCCGACTCGGCCACGGTCTCGGGACTTCCCGACGGCACACACGTCCTTCAGGCGCTCTCTTCAAGCGGTGACGTGCTCGCCGAAGAGTTCTTCAGCGTGCGCGGACAGCGGGGCGAAGATCCGGTACTCGGTTTCGTCACGAGCTTCGACGACGCATCGCGCGACGACGTGTTGGCCTGGTTGCGTGACCTTCGCTGCACCGTGGTGCAGGTCTACGACTGGATGGACAGCTACTCGACGGCGCTTGCCGAATCCGATGACTACGAGGACCCCCTCGGACGACCGATCTCGCGGCGATCGCTCGAGAGCTTGACTGATGGCATCAAGGAGTTGGGTGCCGTGGCCCAGGCCTATGCTCCCGTGATCGCGGCTGGCAACGAACTCGCGAGCGCACATCCCAATGGCGCCTCTTTCGAAACGACGGAGCGCCCGAGTCCTTGGGCGACCTATTGCAGATCATGGATCCGGGCAACCTCGAGTGGCAGTCGTACTGGATCAAAAACTACAGTGGCGCCGCGGACGTGCTCGGCTTCAACGGATTTCATCTCGACACGTACGGCTATCCACGCGACGCGCTCAACGCTAAGGGGCGCGGCGTCGATATCCCGGCTGGCTACGCTTCCTTTGTGGAAGCTGTCCGTCGCGGCACGGCCGAACGACGTGCTCAGCTTCAACCAAGTGAACGGCGTGCCGCGAGGGTTTTGGGCGCCAGCTCCGCCCAGCTTTCGCTACGTCGAGGTCTGGCCCCCGAATGATCGGTGGCGGCATCTGGAAGGGTTGCTCGCGCGCAGCGGTAGCAACGAGTGCGACGGTTCAACGCTCGCGCTCTATCCGCCCGTCTGGGGCGGCGAGCGCACGAACGCGTTGCGCACCTGCGTCCTCAGCGAGGCCGTCTCGACAGTGCTCGGCGCCAATGTCCTGATCTGGGGCGATGACGACGGCGTGCTGTGCCATCCCTATTACGTGAATCATGAGACGCTGAAGGTCGACGAGCGCGAGGAAGCGCTGCGGTGGCATCGCTTCGCACTGCGCTGTCGCGACCTCTTTCGTGCCGCGACCGACACCAGTTGGTACGAGTTGAGCGATGAGAACGCCTCGGTCAAAGTGTCGTGGGCGGGCGAGACGCGGCCCGAGCCCGACGGCGGCTCGCTGTTCGTCAGAGTCTTTCGCGACGAGCACCTCATCGTGGTGAGCCTGATCGACCTCTCGGGTAGCGACGACGGCAGTTGGTTATCCGCGACGAAGAGAGGCACCTGTACGAGCGCTGACGTCGAGGTGCTGCTCGATTCACCCGAATCGTGGCTCGTCGAAGTCGCGGTCCTTGGCCGCAACCGGGGACGCTTTGAGACCGCAGACTATGTCGCAGCAGGCATGCGCGAGGGCGTTGGCATTCGAGTGTCGGTGTCGATCGACGAAGGATGGTCGGTGTTGCGCCTGACGCCGAAGACGCCATCGTGAGATCCACAGAAGTGCGAGCACCGAAGGGACAATCGCTCGGTGTCCCCGAGCGGAGAGGCAACACATGACATCGGTACGACTCGACAGCGTCTCCAAGGTCTATCCCAATGGATTCGAGGCCGTGTTCGACCTGGACCTCACGATCGAAGACGGCGAGCTCATGGTTGTGGTTGGGCCATCAGGTTGCGGCAAGACCACGGTGCTGCGCATGATCGCGGGTCTTGAAGACATCACCTCGGGCACCGTCAGCTTTGGTGATCGCGTCATGAACGAAGTACCCCCGAAGGACCGCGACGTCGCCATGGTCTTTCAGAGCTACGCGCTCTACCCACAGATGACGGTTGCTCAAAATATCGGCTTCGCGCTCAAGATGAAAAAGATGCCCAAGGAAGAGATTGATCGTCGCGTACGCGACGCGGCGGCGGTGCTTGGGCTCACCAACTGGCTAAATCGCAAGCCGACGCAGCTCTCGGGTGGCCAGCGTCAGCGCGTCGCGATGGGGCGCGCGATCGTTCGAAGCCCGAGCGTCTTCTTGATGGACGAGCCACTGTCGAACCTCGATGCCAAGCTCCGAGTGCAGCTTCGCGCGGAGATCGGCCGTGTGCAACAGCAGATCGGCGTGGCCACGCTGTACGTCACGCACGACCAGACCGAGGCCATGACGCTGGGCCATCGTGTTGCGGTATTGCGCGACGGCGTGTTGCAGCAAGTCGATTCACCCGAAGTCTTGTATCAACGGCCGCGCAACATCTTCGTCGCGGGATTCATCGGATCGCCGGCGATGAACCTGCTCGAGGGGACGCTGTCGCCCGAAGTCGACGCCGTTGCTCTCGGAAGCCAGCGGATCATGCTGCCGAGCGACGTGGTGAGCCAGCATCCGGGGCTCAAGAAGTTTGCGGGTAAATCCATCGTCGTGGGCATCCGTCCGGAGGACCTCCCGGCCGCCGAAGGTGAAAGGGACGGACAGATTCTTACCGGCGACGTCCACTTGGTCGAGGCGCTTGGGGCGGAAAAGCTCGTGCACTTTCGATTTGACGCCCCCATTGTTCAGCTCGAGGACACGTCGGTCACCGAAGAGGGAGACGAGATCCTCGTGAGCAACCAGTCGGCCGATATCTGAGTGCGTCGCGCGCATACGAGCCACAGTTTCACGTGAGCGCGGGCCAGCGTTTCAGCTTTCGGGTCTCACCCGAGAAGCTCGAATTCTTCGACGTCGAGACGGGCACTCGATCTGGGAGTAGTCGCGACGCGGAAGCAGCGTCGACCAACCAGTCGTTGGCGCGATCGTCTGCTACGTCGGTGAGCGCGGGTTCGCAGTGGCGGGCACGACGACCGGGACGGAAGCGAAGGGCGCTGGAAAAGACCGCGAGGGTCGAGTGCGGCGTAGCCCGCGAGCGTGAACGGCACCACGCGCACGCCGAAGTGTGAGACCAGAAGGCTCACCAATCCCGGGCCCGCTACGCCGCCGACCATCATGACAAAGATGAGCAGCGACAAGCCGTCGCTGTCGTGAGGAAGGAGCTTCGTGTACCAGATGAGGCCCATGGGAAAGATTGAGGCGATGATGAGCCCGAGCAAGGGATACGCGATAGGCGCGACTGGATCGATCGCTGCGAGCGCGCAGAGGGCGATCGCGGCGACCAGTCCGCCGAGCACCAGCTTCTTGTCAGACAGCCAGTGATAGAGCGGACCGCCGGCGAGTCGTCCGGCGGCGAGACCACACCAGAAGCCGGCGGTGACGAGGCTCCCGATCGACTGGGAGTAGCCCACGCCATGGAGCTCGGTGGCCATCCAGCCCGACGAGGATGTTTCGAGAGCGACGTAGAGCACATAGGCGACGATGAAGGTGAAGAGAATCGGTCGCCGTTGCGCCTTCATCTTGGTGATCTCTTGCTGCATCTCTTCGGTGTGAAGCGGCGGGGCGTGGACGCCCCGATTGGTCGTGGAGAGCACGACGCCAAGCACGCAGAGCCCGCCAAAGAGTGTCGTGAAGTGCGCCGGCCCAAGTCCGATGATCACGAAAGGACAGATGACCGCGCCGACCCCGTACCCGGCGTTGCCGATGCTGAGTCGATGCGCGCGACCCACGAGGGCCGTGCGGGCGAGCAGCGTGTTGAGCGCGATGTCGAGCGTGCCGAAACCGAGACCGACGACGAAGATACTCGAGAGAAACAGCGCCCAGGAGTGCAAGAAGGTTGCTCCCGCGGCGCCGATCGCTATCACCACGAGCGCGAGGGTGAGAACGCGGCGACCCTCCAAACGCTTGAGGCCAAGCCAACCTGGCAGGACACCGACGGTGGCCCCGATGAAGTAGACGCTGAGTGCGGCGCCCGCCGCCGGAAGAGAGATATGAAAGTGGTGCGTGAAACTCTCGAGCAATGGTCCAAACAGCGACGTCACCGCCCCCATCAGAATGAAGGCGCCCGTCGTGCTCGCGAACGCGAAAGGGCGTAATTGAGACCTCAGTTGCCGGAGCGCTGGAGGGGGGTAGGGGTTCGAGGTCCACGGAGCAAGCAATCTTACGGGCCGCGATTTACAGTCGCTGTGACGAATGCTCGCTCAGGCTCCGACTGGGCTCTTGCGGCGGGCCTCGGCGATGGCGACGAAACACGCGGCGTACTGATTCGGCGCCACCTCATCGAGCTCCGGCGTGACGGTCTTGCACTCCTCGATGGCGTACGGACAACGGGGCTGGAAGCGGCATCCAGGCTTCGGGTCAACGACCTTTGGCGGCTCACCGGCGTCGATCGAGACGGACTCGTCGAGAGGACTGCGGGGATCGGGCACCGCCGAAAGCAGGAGCTTGGTGTAGGGATGGCGAGGGTCGGTCAAGATCTGCTCGGCGGGGCCAACTTCAACGATATGCCCCGCGTACATGACGAGGATGCGATCGGCGATGTAGCGCGCCGAGGCGAGGTCGTGGGTGATGTAGAGGATGGAGACATCCTCGCGCTCTCGAAGGTTGGCCATGAGGTTGAGGATGCCGACTCGGATCGAGACGTCGAGCATTGAGACCGGCTCGTCAGCGAGAATGAGCTTTGGTCGCAGCACCAGTGCTTGGGCAAAGCCGATCCGCTGGCGTTGGCCGCCGCTCAGCTCGTAGGGATACTTCTCGAGCATCGCCTCCGCGGGTTCGAGGCCGACGGCTTCCATGACTCGGATCGCTTCGGAGCGCCGCGATGTCGCGTCGAGGTCTGGTCGGTGCAGCTTGATCGCACGCATGATCCCGTGCGAGACCCGATAGGAAGCGTTGATGGCGCTATAGGGGTCTTGGAAGACCATCGGAACCTCACCGCGGTAGGCCAGCTTCTCCTTTCGCCCCCGGATATCGTTGACCGACTGACCTTCGAAGCGAATAACCCCCGAGGACGGGGGGTACAGCGACGCAAGGAGGCGGGCGATGGTGCTCTTGCCACTCCCGCTCTCGCCCACCAGCGCGACGATCTCGCGCTTTCCAATCGTGAAGCTCGCGTCGTCGACCGCATGCAGCAGCTTCTCCGACCAGAAACCACGCATCCGAAATGTTCTCGTCAGGTTGGACACCTCGAGCAGCGGGGCGGGTCTGGCATCGGACGCAGCGGGATCCGACGGCGACGCGCTCTGCAGCGAAGCCGCCTCGAGCGCCGCGCCGTCGTTGAGCGCTCGTCCCGAGCGCCCGGCGAGACTCCCGCTCTCTGGCGTCGCGTTCGTGTAGAGCAGACAGCGGACGTCCGCGCCGCCCACGTGATAGAGGGGCGGCTCGACGACCGAGCACTGCGGCATCGCGTCGGCACAGCGGGGTTGAAAGCGGCAGCCGGGTGGGGGTGTGAGGAGATTGGGCGGGGAGCCGGCGATGCCGGTGAGCGGGATCTTCCTACCGCGGATCGATGGGTAGGCCTCGAGCAGCGCGCGGGCGTAGGGGTGGCGGGGCGTGTCGAAGACCGTTGCTGTTGCACCAAGCTCGGCCACTTGCCCGGCGTACATGACCATCAGTCGGTCTGAGAAGTGTCGCACCAGCGAGATGTCGTGAGTGACGAAGATCACGGCGAAGCCCAATCGATCCTGCAGTTCCTTGATCTGGTGCATGAGCGAGCGCTGGCCAACGACGTCGAGAGCAGACGTTGGCTCGTCCATGACGATCAGGTCCGGCGTGAACAGCAGCGACATGGCGATCATGGCGCGCTGACGCATGCCGCCCGAAAGCTGGTGAGGATAGCTGTTGAGATGGATCGGGTCGATCGAGACGAGGCGCAGCACCTCGGCCGACCGGTCGGCGATCTCGTCATTCGACATCGCCGAGTGCGCCTTGCAGGCGTCATGCATCTGCCGACCAACGGTCATCACCGGGTTCAGCGCGTTCATCGCATTTTGCATGACGACCGAGAAGTCTCGCCAGCGCAGATGGCGCAGCTGATTGTCGCTCATCTCGGCCATCTCTTCGCCGCGGAAGGTGACGCTGCCGCCGGTGATCTCGGCCGGGGGATTGAGCAGTCGGGTGATCGCAAACACCAAGGTCGACTTACCGCAACCGGACTCGCCCACGATCGAGAGGAACTCTCCGCGGTGCAGATCGAGGTCAACGTCGTCGACCGCCACGACCGGGCCGGCGTCACTGGCGTAGGCGACCGAGAGGCTGCGCACCGAGAGCAGCAGATTCGACGGCGACGTTTCTGCAGCGTCGCCTCGGCTCGTGGCGTCCGACTCGTGCGAAGAGGCGATGAGCGACGGATCGGCGGGGATCGGAATCCCGCGCGGGCGCGACGCGCGGCGCACGGGCCGCAGTGCCGGGTTGGCGATCTCGTCGAAGGCGAAGTTGATCAAGGCGAGCGACCCACCAAACAGGGCCAGGCAGACGCCGGGCATGATCGCCCACAGCGCCAGACCCGATTGAAGTGCCGCCTGTTGATAAGACCAGTACAGCATCGTGCCCCAACTCTGAGCGTTGGGGTCGCCGAGTCCGATGAACTGAAGCCCGGCGGCGGTGAGCACGGCGAAGACTGCGTTGAGGCAGAACGCGGCCACGATCAACGAGCTCATCGACGGCAGCATCTCTGCGGTGATGATGTAGCTGGTGCGCTCGCCGCGGACGGCGGCTGCTTTAAGGAAGTCTCGGTTGCGCATTGAGAGTGCTTGCACGCGCAGCTGGCGGGCGCTGTAGGACCAGTTCAGCGCGCCAAGGATGATGATGATGTCAAGGAGGCCCGCGCTCTTTAGATACGCGGCGATGATGATGAAGAGCGGGAAGATCGGGATGACGAGCAGGATGTCGGTGATCGTCGAGAGGACACCGTCGGTCACGCCCCCGATATACGCAGACGCCACTCCGATGAGCACGGCGACAAGCGTCGCGATGGCGCCAGCCGCGAAGGCGATGATGAGCGACTGACGCGCCCCCCAGATGAGCTGCGAGAAGATGTCCTGGCCGAACGACGTCGTGCCAAGCCAGTGGGCCGCTGAAGGAGCGAGGTTGGGCGAGAAGTTCTCCGCGCTCGGACTGTAGGGGGCGATCAGACCCGGAAAGACCGACAGCACGAGGAAGAACAACAGGAAGAACAGACCGATCTGCGCCTTGCGGTTGCGCACGAGGCTGAGCCACATGTTGTTGCCGCGCGAACGCTCCACGTCATCGGCCTCGCGCTTGGCGTTGCCATCCTGGTGGGCGATGACGACCGTCACATCTTCTGGCAAGGTGTCGTCCGGGCGGTGTGAGTTTGACATGGCAGCTACGACGACTCTCTCGTTCGTGGGTCAAGGATCGCCGTGAGCACGTCGCAGATGAGCAGGCTGAACAGCACCGCGAGCGTGATGAGAAGGAAGAGCGCTTGCATGAGCGGGTAGTCGAGGCCTTCGACCGCTCGCAACAAGAGACCGCCTAGTCCGGGGTAGTTGAAGACGTACTCGACCAGGATGGCTCCTGACACCACAAAGCCGAGCGCCATAGCGAAGCCCGTCAGATTGGGGAGGATGGCGTTCCGTCCGGCGTACGCCCACATGACGCGCCACGGCTTGAGCCCTTTCGCTCGGGCCATGCGGACGTAGTCCTCGGCGAGCACGGTAATCGTGTTGTTCCGCATGAAAAGGATCCACAAGCCGATTTGGGTGATGATGATCGTCATGCCCGGAAGGATGGCGTGGCGGAGCACGTCGCCGATGTACGTCAGGTTCCAGGCGGGGACGTCAGTGAGGATGTTGTACGCGTCCTCGTAGGGCAGCCATCCGAGCGTGACGCTAAAGATATAGACGAGCAGCAACCCAACCCAGAAGTAGGGAAGCGCGAAGCCGATGACGGCCATCGGCGGCAGTATGTTGTCGAGCCACGTACCGCGCCGCCACGCGCTCAATAGTCCGATGAAGGTCCCGAGGACAAAGGCGAGCACGGTCGTCACGCCAACCAGACCGAGGGTCCAAGGCAGAGCGTTCATCACCATCGTCCGCACGGGAGTCCCGAAGCTCGTCGTGATCGAGATGCCGAAGTTGAGCGTCACCACCCGCTTCCAGTACTCGCCGTACTGCACGATCACGCTCTGGTGCTGTCCACCCCCTAGGAGGGTCGTGAGCGCACGGAAGGCCTGCGGCGTGATGTGAGGGTACTGAGAGAGAAGGGCTTCAGCCGGGTTGCCCGGCATGAGGCGGGGCAGCAGGAAGTTCAACGTCACCGCGGCCCAGACCGTGACGACGAAGAAGGCCAGCCTTCGGCCGATCGCTCTCATTCGGGCTTCCTTCCGGCTCGGACTAGAGCCGGCACCTTATTTTTCGCGCAAGTGCAAGAGGACAACGCCCCAGTCTGGCACGGCGTACTGATTGGGTTGCGCGTACGGGTCGCTCGGCGTCACCCAACCCGTGATGTTCTGGGTGTCGTACTGGTACCAGTCGACGGCCTCAGTGACCGGGATGACGGGCACGTCACTGAGCATGACCTTTTGCAGTTCATCGATGACCGTGTGCTGAACCGCGGTGCTCGTGGTAGAGGCGTAGGTCGCAAAGAGCGCGTCGGTCGAGGGGTTGCTGTAACGCTCCCAGTCGTCCGAGGCGGACTTGCCGATCGGGGCCGTGTTCACGGAGTCGAGAATGGCTCGCAGCTCGTAGTACGGCGTGGGGCCGCCAGAGTCCCAGCTGTAGGCGAGCTGGAACTGACCGGTGTCAAGGTCGGACTCCCAGGTGGTTCCTGAGAGGTTGTCGGGCGTGACCGAGATGCCGACCGCCTTGAGGTCCGTCTCGATGACGTTCACTGACGCCACCCAGTCGGAGTAGCCGCCGTTGTTGATGATCGTGAAGGAGAGCTGCTTACCGTCCTTCGCGAAGATCCCGTTGGCGCCCTTCTTGTAGCCCGCTGCCTTCAAGATGGAGATCGCCTTGGCCGGGTCGTAGGAATAGGCATTGCCGTATTGGGCGGCCTGGGACGAGTCGTACCAGCCGGAGTACGTCGGTTGCACGATGCTGGTCTGATTCGACGGCGGCTCGTAACCGGACTCACCGATCTTGGAAACCGCCGAGCGGTCGATGGCGTAGGACATCGCCTGACGGACGGCCAGGTTTGACAGAATCGAGTTCTTCAGGTTGATGTAGATGTTGACGTTGTACGTCGGCTCGAACCAGATGTGGTAGTCCGGGTTCTTTGACAGGTAGTAGGCCTTGATGTTCGGGATGTACTGCGAACCCCACTGGTCGACGCCACTCGCCAGGTCGGCGTTCGCGGCGTTGTTCGAGAGATAGGACGGGAAGTTCACCGTTTCGATGTGGGGAAGCCCCGGCTGCCAGTAGCTGGCGTTCTTCGTGTACTGGATGTTGGCGCTGCTGCACGTGTGCATCGTGTAGGGCCCAGTGCCGATCGGGTCCGCGTCGAGGTAGGTGACCGGGTTCTTGATCTTCGACCAGATGTGCTGAGGCACGATGGGCGTCTCGTCGGCGATGTAGTAGAAGTACGTCACCGAGGGCTTGGTGAACTGAAAGACGACCTGGCTCGATCCCTTGGCAGTCACGCTGCTGAGCACTGACCAGTCGCCGTTGAGGTCGAGCGCCGGGTACTTCTTCAACAGGTCGAACGAGTAGAGCACGTCCTTTGCGCTGAAGGCGGTTCCGTCAGACCACTTCACGCCGCTTCGAATCGTGAAGGTGAGCGTCTTGTTGCCATTGGACCATGCCCACGCGCTGGCTAGCCACGGGGTTGTCGCTCCGTTCTTGAGTGAGTCCATGTACACGAGCTCTTCGTAGACCGGTCCGAACGAGGCGAATTGGTCGGCGGCGCTGTAGGGATTGAACTGGCAGTTCCACGCGACCCCGTATTCATCGGAGATCGAGACCGTCGAAGAGTTGCCCGAGCCAAAGGCGGCGGTTGATAAGCCGAGGCCGAGGGCGACCGTACTGCCGATCACCGCCAACCGTCGTGCCCATGTCGTGGTGGTCATTTGTCTCCCCCTTTGGTGTAACGCGCGCGTTCTCGCCGCTTCGGTTCGAACGCGTGCGATCACCTTACATCGCCGCGTAAGTCTATTAAAGAAACATCATTGCCCTAATTCACCGCACACTACAACACGTCGATCGACCCGTCAAGGACGACGGCGCCGAACTCACGAGTGAACCTCACGTGATAGACGGATGACGCCGTCGCGGAGTCTCGGTGCCACGTCGCAGTCGCTCTACGATGGGCTCGTGATGTGCCCACGACACTGGTCGAACCGGCCATCGGCGAACCTCGCGAACCCATTCAGTTCGATGATCGAAGGCGGTGCGACGACTCCGTCGATTGCTCGAGTCGCGCACACGTGAGTTCAACGATCGCCATCGTTCCTCATCCACTGAGCGTCACACTTGGTCCACCCGATGCCAACGGCTGTGTGCTCAACGATGGCCTCGTGATCTCCTACGCGCCAGAAGTCGTTCGAGAAGCACGATGGTTCCAGCAAGTGCTCGAAGCGGGCACGGGGTGGCTCGTCCAACTCGTCCCGCGCGAATCCGCGCACAACGCCTCAATCGAGCTCAATCTCGCCTCGACGATCGAGCTCCCGCCCGACGTTGCCGCCAGCGCGCACGACGGCATGCTCGACGCGGCCTATCGACTCACGTGCACCAACGGACGAGTTGTGATCACATCACGGGGGACAGAGGGAACCTTCTACGCGCTGCAGACCCTTCGCCAACTATTGCCGAATGCGACGTTTCGACGCGCCGGGTGGTCAGAGCCGATCTCGATTTCCCAGTTGGAGATTGTTGATGCCCCCCTGCTCGCGTGGCGCGGCGTTCTTCTTGACGTCGCGCGCCACTTCATGCCCAAGACGTTCATCCTTGAGCTGATCGACCTCCTCGCCCTTCACAAGTGCAACGTCCTCCACCTCCACCTCACCGATGATCAGGGCTGGCGCCTCGAGATCAAGGCCTATCCTCGCCTCACCGACGTCGGGGCCTGGCGCCGCGAGTCGCCCGCTTCTGGCGCCACGGACGCCGGAGCGGACGAATCGTTGCAGGGCGGTTACTTCAGTCGCAAAGATCTCGAAGAGATCGTCGCGTTCGCAGCCGAGCGGCACGTGCGGGTGCTGCCCGAGATCGACATGCCCGGGCACGTGGTGGCGGCCATCGCCGCCTACCCGGCGTTGGGCAACACCGATGAGCAGCTGACCGTGGGGCCCACGTGGGGGGTCTCGAGTCACGTTCTCAACCTCGAGGACGACACGCTTCGCTTCTGCACCGATGTCCTCGATGAGGTCGTTCAAATCTTTTCAGGAGCGTACGTTCACGTCGGCGGCGACGAGTGCCCGACGACCGAGTGGACGACGAATGCACGGGCTCAAACCATCATGCGCGACGAGGGATACAGGGATGAGCGACAGCTCCAAGGCTGGTTCACCGCGCGCATCGCAGACCATCTTGCCCGGCGCCGTCGCCGAGTCGTCTGCTGGGACGACGTACTTGAAGTCGGCGCGCCGCACGACGCGATCTTGATGGCGTGGCAGAACGAGGCTAGCGGCGTCGCCGCGATTGCGGCTGGCCACGACGTCGTGATGGTGCCACAAGAGTGGTTGTACTTCGACCGCCCGGAGTCGGCTGACCCCGATGAGCCCGCGGGCTTTCCCGCGGTGACGACCCTCGAGATGGTCTACGGTCACGATCTGGTGCCGGCGTCGATACCAGCCGAGGATCGCCACCACGTGCTCGGAGCACAGTGCCAGCTGTGGACGGAGTTCGTATCAACGCCGAGCGCGGCGGAATACCAATACTTCCCCCGCCTCTGCGCCTTTGCCGAAACCGCGTGGACGGTCCAGACCCCCGAACGCCCGAGGTCCTTCGAAGAGTTCGAAGGACGTCTGGAGGAGCACCTTGAGCGACTCACGGCAATGGGCGTGAACTTCCGACCACTTGCAGGGCCCCCTCACATCTAGGCGACTCGGGCTAACGCTTCATTACCCGTTGCCACGCGTGCTCGGCGCCGACCGCGAGACCGCCTTGGACGATCGCGTCTTCGCCGAGCGCACTCGCGCGCACCGCGAGCGGCAGTCTGACCAGTGGGCGCAACTCGCGCTTGACCAGCTCAACGAAGTATTCGGCCTGTCCGATCCCTCCGCCGAGAACAACCAGGTCGAGGTCGACGACGGCAGTGATCGAAGCGATCGACCGAGCAATGAGGTTCGCTTCGTCGGCGACGATTCGAGCGCACAGCTTGTCGCCTTGCTCGGCGGCGGCGAAAATTCTTCGGGCTGTCACGGCGCCACTCATCTTGGCCTGCTTTGCGGCGCGCACCACGCCAGCCGCGGACGCCGCTGCCTCGAGCCATCCGCGAAGCCTCGCGTCTTTCGGGTCAACGCCGCTGTCGCTGCCGAGCGTCATGAAACCAATCTCACCCGCGCCGCCGTGCGAACCCCTGTGGAGCTTGCCATCGAGGATGAGGCCGAGACCAATGCCCGTTCCGACCGACACGAAGCCGAAGTTCTGCACACCTTGTGCCGTTCCCACGTCGCGTTCGGCGAGCGCCGCGAGGTTGATGTCATTTTCGACGACCATGTCCTCGCCGAATGCGCGGCGCAGCTCGGCGAGCACCTGAGGACGTTGCCAACCGGGCAGACCTCGCGCCATGAAGAGAGCGTCGCGACGACGGTCGTAGATGCCAGGGCTGCCGATCACAGTCTGGGTGATGGAGGACCTCTTGATCTTCACGGTGGCCACGAGCTCGTCCGCGAGTTTCACCAACTCTGATACTCGACCGGCGCTGCTCGATGGGTGCACTCGTCGCTGGCCGCGCCCCCTCACCGCGCCTGACAGATCGGCGATGGCGCCGCGGACATATTCGCGCCCGACGTCGAGACCGAGAACGAAGCCGGCCTCGGGGCGAAGCTGATAGAGCGCGGGCGCCCGCCCACGACGGCCGGAGATCCGCCCGGCCACGCGGATCAGTCCTTCGTGTTCGAGCGTGGCGAGCGCCACGGCCACTGTGGGCTTAGACAGCCCTGACACTGTTGACAATTCGCTGCGCGAGACACTCTCGAACTTTCGAATCTGCTCAAGGAGCAGCTGCTCGTTGAGTGCTCGCATGAGGCTCGGACGGGCCGCCAGTACTTGCGGCAGGTTCGAGGGCTCGTCGTCGTGTTGCATTGCGCTGTTCTACTCTCCTCGACGGCAGTGTGCGAATTCGCGTCGCGTCGAGATCACGATGTGGTGTCCTGATGGTAGCGAACGCGTTCATTGTGGAGGACAGTCGTTGCGAGCGAGTGGGGTCCTGTTGGGTTGCCCCTGAGCCGTCTTAGGCGGAGAGTGTGATCTTGTTCAGCCCCTCGGCAGTATCGATGGGCCGTCCACGCAGTTCGCCGAGGCGAAGCGCCAGCACTTGCCCCACGACAACCTGAGCCAGTCCAATACTCCAGTTCGGCGCGGACTCGTCGATCACGATCTCTTCGTCGCCGGCGAGACCGGCACGCTCGTGAGTGCGCACCACCACGGTGCGCATGCCGGCCCGGTGGCTCTCGGTCAACAGCTCGTCAGCGACGGCGTCGCTCAACTCATCGGTGGCGATCAGCAGGAGCGTTGAGCCCTCGCCGGCCGCTCCTATGGGTCCGTGTAGGAAGTCCGGCGCGGCAAAGGACTCCGATCGGATTCCCGCTACCTCGCGAATCTTGAGAGCAATCTCTGCGGCCACCGACTGGCCGATGCCCCGGCCGACAACCGTGAGTCCTCCGGCAACGTTCAACGCTGCGACCGGCAAGCTGGTTCCGAGCGCCCAGGTCGCGGTCCGTTCCACAAGATCGGGCAGTCCCTCAAGTCCCTCGAGCGCGGTGCCCTGTAAGGCTTCTACCAACTGTGCGAGCGCGTGCCACGTCGATGAGAACGTCTTGGAGGCGGCGACTGCCAGTTCCGGTCCGGCACCGAGCTCGATGACGTGCTCGGCCACCGCTGCGAGGGGCGACAGTTGGTCATTGGTGATGACAGCATTGGGTCGACCTTGGGCACGAGCGCACTCGACGACCGCGAGAAGGCTTGGCGTTCGACCCGACTGAGAAATTGCGAGCACCGCGGCACCGTCGAGACCGATGGCTGTGTCGCCTTCGTACAGCGATGGCGTGGCGAGAGCGACTAAGAGCCCAAGCTTTTCGCCGGCCAGATACTGGAAGAAGAGGGCCGCGTTGTCGGAAGACCCCCGAGCAGCGGCGAGCACGTACGACGTGCCTCGCCATGACTCGGCCACGAGCCTCGCCTGTTCGCGCCCTCGCTCAGCGCGCTCGCGCAGGATCGATCCTTGAGAACGGATCTCTTGCTCAAAGCGTGTCGTCATTGCTCCCCATCGACGCTTCAGTACGCCCGTAGCGTAGTGGGGTCGGTCGCCGTACCGGTTAGCGGAAAAGTTTGGCGGCTCCGCGAAGCGTGGCCGCGTTGTCGTTCACGACCACGCGCCAGGGCTGGCCCCGGTAGCGAGCGACGTCGACGCGCCGCGAATTTCCCCCGCCGAGATGGGCGACATCGGCCGAGAACTCCGCCACGAAATTCGTCACCGCGATCAGGAGCCGGTCGTTCCAGAGCCCCTCGTCACGAGAGCGAGCGTGGTCACCGAGCAACCCGTCGTACGAGATGCCTTCGAGAAAGATCTCGTCGCCCACATCGCGAATCCGAACGTTCGCGTCGTCCACCACCAGGGCGATGCCAAAACCGGTTCCTAACGTGAAGACGAGCTCTCGACCTCGACCCTCGCAGCATCCGAGGGCGGCCAACGTGGCGTCGTTGACGACACGAACGTCGAGGCCGCTCGCCTCTCGGAGCGCGCGCTCCAAGTCGGTGCCCCGCCACTCCTCGTGCAGCGCCGGGTCGATTGGCGAGGTGAAGCCGCCGGGTCGCGAGAGGTTGCCGGGTTCGAGGACCCGCCCGTCACGCAAGTCGCCGGGAAACCCCACCCCGATCCGAGCGCATCCGCTTCGCTCCACGTGGTGGAGCACGAAGTCGACGAGGCGCTCAGGGGTGCAGGGATACGGCGTCGGCTCGCGAAGGACTTCTTCGACCAGCCGACCTTCGTCGTCCACTGCCGCAAACTTCGTGGTCGTGGCGCCGATGTCGACAGCCAAAATTGCGTCGCGGACGAGAACTGGCCGGTCGGTCACGGGCGCACCGTGGGGCAGGCCGCCGAACTGAGTAATGGGACTCGCGACGACGAGTGACGCGCGTGGGCCGTCGCGCCCGCGAGCGTTTCGCGTTCGTCGTGTCCTTCGCGCACCACTGCTCCTCTGTCAACTCGACTCATCGTCGGCGGCCAGCCTAACCATCGCCGCTTGCAATTGAGGACCTGACCGCTGTCAGTCGGCCGAGGTGTTACCCAACGCCCGTCGCAGGACGTGCATCTGTTCGTCTGTCATTCGACGCGATACCTCGGCCGTCGTCACCTTCGAGGAACCGTGATATGTCCCCGGGTACGAGTGGAGCTCAACGGGAACGCCCGCGTCGAGCAATGCCAACGCGTAGAGGATGCCTTCGTCGCGTAGCGGATCGAACTCCATCGTCGACACGTAGGCGGGTGGCAGATTCCGCAAGTCATCAGCGCGGGCGGGCGCCGCATAGGGAGACACTTCCGCCGATGCTGAGTCCCCGAGGTAGTAGCGCCAACTCAACTCCGCGCTGGGCCGATTCCACTCTGGCGTGTCGACAAACGACTGCATGCTGTGCGTCTCGAGTCGGTCGTCAACGACCGGCATGCCCAGGAACTGAACGCACAGACGCGGCCCTGCGTGATCTCGACAGTAGAGAGCCAGAGCCGCCGCTAAGCCACCACCAGCGGACTGTCCATAGACGCCCACTCGAGACAGGTCGACACCAAGTTCACCGGCGTGCTCGCACAGCCAGTTCAACGCGGCGAAGCAGTCGTGCAGGCCTGCGGGGAAGGGGTGCTCGGGGGCTAAGCGGTACTCCACAGACGCGACGACGATGTCAAGCGCCGACGCAAGCGTGGCGGCGTTGTCGTGCTCGGAAGAGATGCTGCCAACGACGAATCCTCCTCCATGAATGTAAAGGAGTGCGGGCGCGGCATCGGCTGTCCGCCGCGATCGGAACACCCGCACTGCCACCATGGGATCCCCACCGTGACCAGGAACGGTGTAGTCCACAATGTTGAGGGAAGACTCGTCGACCGCGGTTGGGGTCGTCACCAGCATCTGCTCGAGACTCGCTCTCGCAGCACTCACGTCCGTGATGTCGACCGGCGAAAGGAGTGGCACGGCGCGAGCGAGCTCCGGGTCGTAGGAGTAGGCCACCCGACACTTTTATCACGGGTCCGCTGGAGTCTCTGACGGTGTTACGCCGTCAGGACCATCGGTGCTCCCGCCATCACCACCATCGTGTGCTCGCACTGCGCGACGAGGCTCCCGTCACTCGTGCGCAAGGTCCAACCATCTGCGTCCTCGACAACTACTTGCGCCGACACGGAGAGAAATGGTTCGACCGCAAGCACGAGGCCTTCGTGGAGTCGGGCCCGCTGTCCGTCGTCGTAGTTCGGAATTGACGGGTGTTGATGCAGCGCGCTGCCAACACCGTGACCGCAGAGGTTCTTGATGGTGCGAAAGCCGTAGCGTCGTGCTCGCGTGTAGACGACACGACCGATGTTGCCGATGCGCTCGCCCGCGCGAGCTGCGTCCATCGCGTCGCGACTTGCGATGGATGTTGCTTCGAGTAGCTTCGTGGTCACGCCAGGGACGGTACCGACTGCGGTGCTGATGCCGGTGTCCGACCAGAAGCCGTCGAGCTCCGCCGAGACGTCGATGTTCACCAGGTCTCCGTCGTGCACGTGACGAGTGAGCGACGGAATGCCATGAGCCGCCTCATCGTTGATGCTGATGCACGTGAAGCCGGGAAAGTTGTACGTTACGCGCGGGGCCGAACGAGCACCATGTCGGCGCATCGTGTCGCGCCCAATGGCGTCCAGCTCACCCGTCGAGACGCCCGGTCGCAGTGCGGCGACCATCGAGTCGCGCGCTTCGGCAACGACGCGACTGACCCGACGGAGTCCTTCGAGTTCTTCTTGACTGTTAATCGTCACGTTCTCATCACTATCACGGGCAAAACCGTCCGCGTTGGCGCCAACGCCTAGGGGGGCAATCAGATCGGCGACACAGCCGCTGCTGCGACGTTTAGAGTCGAAAACCCGGCGCATTTTCGGCTCCGGATCGTCTTCGAAGGAAGAACACATGGCAAGTGCACCAGCTCCCGGCGGTGCCTTCACTATGGCCGAAGGGCTGAGCGTTACTCGCGTTGGCTTCGGCGCCATGCAGCTCGCTGGCCCAGGCGTATTTGGGCCGCCGCTGAAGCACGATGAAGCCATCGCCGTATTGCGAAAAGCCGTAGCGCTGGGAGTCACCCACATCGATACGAGCGACTACTACGGTCCGCGAGTGACGAATCTGCTCATCAAAGAAGCTCTGTACCCCTATTCTGAGTCCCTTCACATCGTCACTAAGGTTGGCGCGTACCGCGACTTTCGTGGTGCGTGGCTCCACGCACGAACGCCCGAACAGTTGCGTCAAGCAGTACACGACAACCTGATCAATCTCGGCCTTGACGCACTCGACGTCGTGAACTTGCGCATGGGGGGCGGGTCGGACGGACGCTCGCAGGCCGACGACTCTCTCGCCGAGCCCTTCGAGGAGCTCGCGCTTCTGCAACAAGAGGGACTCATCAAGCATCTCGGTGTGAGCACGGTGTCCGCCCGACAGATTGTCGAAGCTCAAGCGATTGCACCAGTCGTCTGTGTGCAAAATCACTACAACGTCGCGCATCGATGCGACGACGAGCTCGTCGATTCGTTAGCCGCCCAGGGAATCGCGTATGTGCCCTATTTTCCGCTCGGCGGATTCAGTCCTCTGCAGTCCGACACGCTGAATGCAGTGGCGACCCGCATCGGCGCCACGCCGCATGCCGTGGCACAAGCGTGGTTGCTGCAGCGATCTCCCAACATCCTCGTCATCTCGGGTACATCATCGCTTGCCCATTTGCGCGAGAACGTCGCAGCGGCAGAATTGAAACTGACCGATGAGGACGTCGCCGAACTGAACTCCATTTGAACAGAGTCTCGTTGGTGCTCAATCGATCGCAATGTGTCGGTTCCGTCGACTTCAGTTGATTGCCGACCATGAGAGGACCACTTAGTTCTTGAACCGGGCGGACCTGATCGCGTGCCACTTCGGCGAATCGAACGCTATCGAGCCTCGCCAGTGCGACGATCCACACGTGGCGGGGGCTCGACAGTTCTTTATGCGGCCGCAACCGCCTCGCTGCCCGCGTTGGCAAACGCGGCCTTGAGCACGTCGTCGACTGACGCTGCGAGATGGAACGTCATCTGCTGACGAACCTCCTCTGGGACGTCTTCGAGGTCTGGCCCGTTGCGCTCCGGCAGGACAACCTCCGTGAGGCCAGCCCGGTGCGCAGCGAGAACCTTCTGCTTGACGCCGCCGATGGGGAGCACCCGCCCCTGCAGCGTGACCTCACCGGTCATGCCAACAACTGGTCGCACGGGCTCTCCTCGAAGGAGACTCACGATCGCGGTCGTCATGGTGACACCCGCGGAAGGACCATCCTTTGGCACTGCACCCGCGGGCACGTGGAGGTGGAAGCGACGCCCCTTGAACGCTGCGGCGTCGATGCCGAGCTCTGTTGCGTGCGAGCGCACGTACGACATGGCGATCTCGGCTGATTCTTTCATGACGTCGCCGAGTTGGCCGGTCAAGGTGAGTCCCTCAGGACCCGGCGACACGCTCGCTTCGATGAACAAGACGTCGCCGCCCGCGCCGGTGACTGCGAGTCCGGTCGCGACGCCGGGCACGCTGGTGCGATCCGCCGGTTCGAAGTAGAAGCGGGGTCGCCCGAGCCACTCGCGCACATCGTCGGCGTTCACCGTGATGGGCGCCTCGCGCTCGCCGGCGGCGAGCTTCGTCGCCAACTTCCGTAGGAGTCGACCAATCTCACGCTCGAGGGAGCGAACGCCGGCCTCGCGCGTGTAGTCGGCCGCGATGGTGCGTAGCGCGTCGTCGCTGATGACGACTTCGTCCTCGCGCAGCGCGGCCCGCTCCAGCTGGCGACCAACCAGGTGGTGGCGAGCGATCGAGACCTTCTCGGTCTCGGTGTAGCCGTCGAGTCGAATGATCTCCATGCGGTCGAGCAGCGGTCCGGGGATCGTGTCGATGACGTTCGCCGTCGCGACGAACATCACGCGCGACAGGTCGAGGTCGACTTCGAGGTAGTGGTCGCGGAACGTGTGGTTCTGAGCGGGGTCGAGGACTTCGAGCAGCGCGGAGGAGGGGTCGCCACGGAAGTCAGAGCCGATCTTGTCGACCTCGTCGAGGACGATCACCGGGTTCATCGTGCCCGCTTCGCGAAGCGCGCGCACCAGACGTCCGGGTTGTGCACCCACGTAGGTTCTGCGGTGTCCGCGAATCTCAGCCTCGTCACGCACGCCGCCGAGCGACACGCGCACGAACTTGCGTCCCAGAGCAGTCGCAATGGACTGACCGAGTGACGTCTTGCCGACACCCGGGGGCCCAACGAGTGCGAGGATCGCACCCGAGCCGCGGCCGTCGACGGGGACGAGCCCGCGCTCGGCTTGCAGCTTCTTCACCGCGAGGTGCTCGAGAATGCGCTCTTTGACGTCTTCGAGACCATCGTGGTCGGCGTCGAGAATTCTCGCCGCCTCAGCGACATCGAGGCGATCTTCCGACTCTTCGCCCCAGGGAAGCTCGAGTACCGTATCGAGCCACGTGCGGATCCATCCGGTCTCTGGGCTCTGGTCGCTCGTGCGCTCCAGCTTGTCGATCTCGCGAACGACGGCGGTGCGAACGTTCTCGGGAAGATCGCGGTCTGCGATCTTCGTGCGGTAGTCGTCGGGGTCAGACTCATCGCCATCACCCAACTGGCCGAGCTCCTTTTTGATCGCTTCGAGCTGGCGACGAAGCAGGAACTCGCGCTGCGTCTTCTCCATACCCTCTTCGACGTCGGTCTTGATCCGCTCGCGAAGTGCGAGGTCCGCCAACGTGTCGCGCGCCCAACCGAGCACGAGGCGCAGACGCGTCTCCACGTCGATCGTCTCGAGAACTTGGACCTTCTGGGTCAATGTGAGATCGGGTGAGTAGCCCGCCACGTCGGCGAGCTGTCCGGGTTCAGTGATCTCGCGCAGCTGTGCGGCGACCTGGCGCGCACCACGGCTCAACAAGATGTTCTCCAGGACCGCGCGATACTCGCGCGCGACCTCCGAAGCGGCGGGCGTCGCCTCGCCATCTGCGAGGGGTTCGGCCTCAACCCACAGCGCGGCTCCCGTGCCCGGCACGCCGGTGCCGATGGAGGCACGCTGGTCACCGCGCACGGCAACCGCTGGCAATCCCCCTGGTAGAGCCCCTTCTTCCATCACCTCGGCGATGACGCCGACGCTGGCGTAACGACCCTCAATGTGGGGAACGAGCAGGAGTCGTCCTCCCGCCGAGCGGGCCGCCTCAACAGCGACGCGGGCCTCGTCTGATTCGAGGGCCATAGTGAAGACCATGCCCGGGAGCACCACTCCCGATGTGAGGGGCAGTAGCGGCAAGGTCACTTTTGATTCAGCCACGTTTCATCCTTCTTTCGAGGTGGCTCTTGCCACCAGCCTTCCCACCGAGCTCGCGGTGAAAGTGCTGGTTCCGTGCCGGTGAACTCGAAATCGGGGTAATCCATTATACGGGTGCGAGCGAATATTCGGTCCGGGTCAGAAATCGTCGACGAAACATAGACTCACCGAATCCCCCCACCGTGGAGAGGAGCACCCATGGCATTAGCGCCGGGCGAAATGGCCCCTGATTTCAAACTGCTCGCCACTCCTGATCAAAGCCTTAGTCTCTCGGAGTTGGATGAGCCGGTCGTGCTGATCTTCTATCCCGCGGACTGGAGTCCGGTGTGTGGCGACGAGCTGACGATGTTTCAAGCTGCCAGCAAGCTGTTTCGCGACCGCGATGCTCAGCTGCTCGGCATCTCGGTTGACGGCGTCTGGAGCCATCAGGCCTTCCGGGCGGACCACAAGATCGAGTTCCCGCTGCTGTCGGACTTCGAGCCAAAAGGCGAGGTCGCGCGCGCCTACGGGGTCTATCGGGACGCAGAAGGAGTGTGCGAGCGCGCGTTGTTCGTCATCGACCGCGACCGCAAGGTCGCGTGGAGCTATGTGGCGCCGATGGGCGTAAATCCGGGCGCCGACGGTGCCCTCAAAGCCGTAGAGGAGTTGTCATGACCGAAGCCAGACTTTCAGTTCCCGTGAGCGACAAAGATCACTCAGAAGGACCGCTTGACGCGAAGATCACGCTGGTTGAGTACGGCGACTACGAGTGCCCGTACTGCGGCCAGGCGTTTCCCATCGTCGAAAAGATTCGCAGCACCTTCGGCGACTCGCTGCGTTTCGTCTTTCGCAACTTGCCGATCGCCGAAGCGCACCCCCACGCTGAACAGGCAGCCGAGATGGCTGAAGCGGTCGGGCTCCAAGGTGACGAGAGGTTCTGGGCGATCCACGACATGCTCTACGAGCACCAGCACGCGCTTGGCGAAGATGCCTTGTACGGCTACGCGAAGGACGTGGGGGCCGACGTCGACAAGGTTCGAAAGGATATTGCCGAAGGCGCGCCGCGTCGGCGTGTCGAGGCTGACTTCGAAAGCGCGATCCGAAGCGGTGCCAATGGCACGCCCACCTTCTTCATCAACGGCGACCGCTACGACGGTTCATGGAACTACGAGCCCTTCGAGATGTATCTCCGCGAAGTGCTGAACGGGCTCTAACTGCGACCAACGGTTGACCTTGGAAGTCAACGATCTTCAGGTAGCACTGCGTCGACGCCACTCCCATCCGAGAAGTGCTGCGCCAACGACGACAAGAACGGCGCCCAGCGCTGCGTAGCTGCCGTGCCCGCTCATCCCGGAACCGTGGATCACGTCAGCGCCTTGCAAGATCCACACGACACCCACCACGCTCAGCAATGCTCCGAAAACCACCCGAGATAATCCGGCCATTCCATCTCCTCGACACTCTTCGATAGACGACTACCGATCACAGGCTAGGTATGTTCACCTGCATCGCCGACGGACTGAACCTCTTTCAACCATGCGGCGGCGTGGGTCGCCGCCCACTTCTCGCTCACCCAGCCCTTGAAGACCGATCGCAGCGAGTCGCGGTGGGTGAGGGCCATGTAGATGTGCCCAAACACCACGATGAAGATGAGTAGCGCGAAGGTGTCGTGCACGAAGGTCGCCCCTTGGCGCCACGGCACCGGAAAGAAGCGGAACCACTGCAGCATTGACCCGGTCGCCACCATGACGACGATCACGGCGCCGATGAATAGAGCGTTCAACTTCTGACCCGGGTTGAACTTGTCGGCCTCCAAAGAGGTTCGACCCATCGACCGCAGCCAGCGGATCTCGGCGCGAGTCCAGTAGCTGAAGCGTCGAACGTCGCGGCGCATCTGACGCCCCCAGGGACCAAGCATGGAGACGATGACGGGTAAGGGAAGCGCCAGCCCCGTCCACAGATGAATCTGTGCGATGAGGTGACGGGGGAGCACGATGCCGAAGAACGAACCGAAGTACAGGGGGATCGCCGTGAACATGAGGATCCCGAAGAGCCCTGCGTTCGTCCAGTGCGCTGCGCGTTGCACGCGATCAAAGCGCAGGATCTTGATTACGTCGCGCGACGTCTGCGTGATCGTCATGGCTAGGTGAGTCCTGGATTGGGATTGGTCGGGCCCGTCGTGCCATCGAGCCAGCCGTTGACCGGATAGCCATTCTGCTCCCAGAAGCCCGGCCGCACCTCGTTGACCACCTTGATGGCCGAGAGCCACTTCAGAGATTTGTAGCCGAACATTGGCGCCACGTAGAGACGAACAGGTCCTCCGTGCTCGGTCGTGATCGGCGCGTCGAGCATCCGATAGGCGACGATGACGTCGGGCAGGTGCGCCTGATCGATGGTGAGGCTTTCTGAGTCGGCTCCGTCATAGGACTCGAAGGTGAGGGCCACCGCGCTCGACTTCACGCCCACCGTCTTCAAGATGTGCGAGAGAAGAACGCCCTCCCAGTGCACGTTGGGCACCCGCCACCCGGTGACGCACTGAAAGTCGAGATCGAGCATTGTCGCGGGCATGCTTTGGAGGTCATCGAGCGTGAAGGTCATCGGTCGATCGACCAGCCCGCTCACCTTGAGTCGGTAGTCGCTATCGCGAATCTTCGGGTACTTGCCGGTGATGGAGTAAATGCGGAATCGATCACCACCGGGAAGGAGTCCTCCGAGGCCCGAGCCAAAGACGCTGCCAAGGAAGTTCTGGATACTCGCCCCGAAGATGACGCCGAGCGCGCCGAGCCCAGTGACGCCGAGAAACACGCGCCGGCCCACAGCTACGCGCTTGGCAGGACGCGGCGAGTTTTCAGGTGCGATCGTCATGTGCCGTATACCGGTGCGTCAGCGTCGATGTTCACCGCGGCGACGCCGTCGGCGCGAACACGAAGCGCCTCGCACCACGCCCTCATAAAATTCATCGCAGTTCCTCTCGTCCCATCCTAAAAGTGGCGCTTGGGCGACGCATCGCAGTGACTAAGAAGTTGTTAAAGGCTTAACGACGTCGCGGCGATGGTCATCCCCTTGATGGTCCCCCTCACCGAAATCATGGCACCCGCCTTGAGATCCTTCTTTGAACCCATGGTCCAGTGCGTCATTGCGTCGTAGTGGACGGTGTAGAGGTCCTTTCCGACCTTCACTGTGAACGACTCCGTGGTGCCCATCGCTGGGTTGAGCTTTTCCACGGTGCCGTGCCAGGTCCGGGCCATCGCGGCGTGACTGCGCTCGGCGGCGCTGGCGGGAGCAGTGATCGCGACGCCGAGTGTCGCGACAGCGAGGGTCGGTACGACCAGAGCGGCAAACAGTTTCCTCATAGGTTCCTCCATGCATCAGGCGGCCAAAGCCGCGCCTTCGGACTACTTCGTCCCTGTTGCAGTCTTTGTGCGAGCAATCGCGTTACAACGTCGGCCACCAACCCGATAATCGTTGGGGTTACGGCGTGGGAGGGACCAGCCGTCCCCAGTCACCCGACTTGCCACCCGACTTCTCCAAGAGCACGAGGTCGTCGACGCGGGCCGCCGGATCCTGTTCGAGCAGAGCACTCACGATGCTCAGGGCGGTCATCGCGCATGCGACCAGTGCTTCCATCTCCACGCCGGTCTGGTCGACGGTGACGACCTTCGCGTGGATCTCGAGGCCAGCCGGCGCCGGCGTCACGTCAACCTGCACGTCACTGATGTTGAGGGGATGGCAGAGGGGGATCAGCGTCGCAGTCTGCTTCGCCGCGAGTATCCCTGCGATGCGCGAAGCGTGAACTGGGTTGACCTCGCTCGAGTGTCGCGAAAAGAGATCAACGTCGGTGACGACGAGGCAGCTTGCGTGCGAGGTGCGTCGCGAGGCGGGCTTCTCGGACACGTCGACCATCCGCAGCTTCCCCGCAGCATCTACGTGCGTGAAGGGCTTGGACTCTTTCATTGCCTCCCCCGTTGCAGCACCGCCGAAGGTTGAGTAGCGAACCACGTGATTCTGCGAGCCACTTTACATGGACCGCTCGAAGGGCTCGAGCGCCTAGATCTAAACGGATCCCTCAAAAGTCAGCGCCGATAGCATCCAGTTACGGCGTTCTCGGCGATGGCGTCGAGTGGGATTGGAGCCTATGGAGTTGGCGAGCGAAGGTAGAGACGTGCATGTCGGCGCGGTGCCGGACGCTGACAATCGGCCATTGTCTACGAACGGTACTTCGGCGGTGTCGATCTCGGTGCGCCCTCACCCTTCGTCGCGCGATGATGTGCACACAACCGTGATGCCGACCGAGGGCCCACTGGTCGACCGCTACGGGCGCGTGCATACGGATATGCGTATCTCGGTCACGGATCGCTGCAACTTGCGCTGCGTGTACTGCATGGCCGAAGAGGGGATGACGTTTCTACCTCGTTCCCAAGTGCTGAGCTTCGAAGAGATCACGCGCGTCGCGCGAGTGGCTCACGATCTCGGCGTCACGTCAATGCGCTTGACGGGTGGCGAACCGCTCGTTCGCAGAAATCTGCCCTCTCTGGTGGCGATGCTGGCTGCGATCGGCTTCGAGGACATCGCCCTCACTACCAACGCGATGCTGCTGGGCGGCCTCGCGATGAGTCTGATCGACGCTGGGCTGACGCGCGTGAATGTCAGCTGTGACTCGTTGCGCCCCCAGCGATTCGCCGCGATTCGTCGGCGCGGCGATCTCGCCACTGTGCTCGCCGCGATGGACGTGGCGGAAGACGCAGGACTACGTCCACTCAAGGTGAATGTCGTGCTGATCCGCGGTACGAACGATGATGAGATCCTTGACTTCGCGACGTTCGCGCGCGAGACGGGCCGCATCGTTCGATTTATTGAGTTCATGCCGCTCGACGCGGAGGGACACTGGGGACGCGAACAGCTCGTCTCGGGCAGCGACGTCTTCACGACGATCAACGCGGTCTGGCCGCTCGAGGCGATTGGCGACACTGGACCCGCTCCCGCAGAACGTTTTCGATTTCGAGACGGCAACGGCGAGATCGGTCTCATCTCGTCGGTCACTCAGCCGTTCTGTGGGACCTGCAACCGGCTTCGTCTCACGGCCGACGGAGCGATTCGCAACTGCCTTTTCTCTGACGACGAGCACGAGGTTCGTGATCTCATGCGCCGTGGCGGCAGCGATGAGGAGCTCGCGATGCTGCTTCGTCAGGCTGCGTGGGCGAAGTTCCCCGGTCACGCCATCAACGAACCGGGTTTCTTGCACCCCGTGCGTTCGATGTCGATGATCGGCGGTTGAGTCGGCGGCCGTTGGAGTTCCTCATCGGCGAAAGTAGGGTGAGGTCGTGACCCTCACGTCAACCGCGGATTGGGTAAGCGTAACGTCGCTGCCGCTGTCGCCCGACGAGCTCGCCGCGTGGGCGGTTCGACCGGACTGCGGCGCCGTGGTCACCTTTTGCGGCACGGCGCGCAGCTCGTCGACGACCGGCCATGACATCCAAGCGCTCGAGTACGAGACCAGCACGGAGCTCGCCGAAGATCGCATCGCCGAAGTCGTCGCGTCGGCCCGCACGCGCTGGCCAGAGATCGGCAATGTCGCCGTGCATCATCGTGTCGGCGTGGTGGAGCTGAGTCAGCCGGCGGTCGTTGTGGTCGTGTCCTCGCCTCATCGACAAGAGGCGTTCGAAGCGGCCCAGTTCTGTATCGACGCGGTCAAGCGCTGCGTACCGATGTGGAAACGAGAGGTCTGGGAGGGCGGGTCTGCGTGGAGCGAGGAGGCCAAGCCCATTCTTCGAGTCGACGACGTGTGACGACGTTTATGGCGGTTC
Source organism: uncultured Acidimicrobiaceae bacterium (assembly GCA_963732125.1). Lineage (GTDB taxonomy): Bacteria > Actinomycetota > Acidimicrobiia > Acidimicrobiales > RAAP-2 > RAAP-2. The sequence goes on from CAVSXX010000001.1 coordinate 294,731, forward strand.
GAGGAGTCTCGTGATCGGCGTCGATGACGCCAAGCGTTTTGTGCTGGACGGCCTCACCGCACTTGCGCCGCTCGAGCTGTCACTTGCCGACGCCCTTGGATGCGTCGCCGGTGCGGAAGTGCTCGCTCGAGAGGACGTCCCCGGCTTCGCGAACTCCTCGATGGACGGCTTCGCGCTGCGAGCTGACGACACGACCGAGGGCTCTTCGACGCTGGTCATCGTCGGTTCGCTGCTCGCGGGTGACGCGCCGTCAGCGCGGGTCGAACCGGGTCACGCCGTGCGCATCATGACGGGCGCGCCCCTGCCCGAGGGGGCCGACTGCGTCTGCATGATCGAAGAAACGGTGGTTGACGCCGCGGCGGGGACGGTCGGGATCGCCCGAAGTCTCGTCGCGGGCGACAACGTTCGATACCCAGGCGAAGACGTGAAGGTGGGTCAATCGCTCGTCAGTCCGCGTGACGAGCTTGACGCGGTCGTTCTCGGCGTGCTCGCTGCACAGGGGTTTGCGACGGTCGCAGCCGTGCCTCGTCCCCGCGTCGCGGTGATCTCCACGGGCAACGAGCTCGTGAGTTCGGGAGGTGCGCTCCGCCACGGGGAGATTCGTGACAGCAATCGCCCGACGCTGCTGGGCCTGCTTCGTGAGGCGGGCTTCACACCGATCGATGTCGGATCGATTCGCGATGAGTACGAGGTGATTCGCTCCACGTTCGAACGCGTCGCGGAAGAGTGCGACGCAATCATCTCTACCGGTGGCGTCAGCGTGGGTGATGTGGATCACGTGAAGGGCGTGATCACCGAGCTGGGTGGCGACACCGCCCGGTCGATGCAAGTGGCAGTGCGACCCGGCAAGCCTTTCGCCTTCGGTCGCATTGGCTCGCGAAGCGTCCCAACCTTCGGGCTGCCGGGCAACCCCGTTTCAACTCGAGTGAGCTTCGAACTCTTCGTTCGGCCATCGCTGCGACGACTAGGCGGGCATCGCGAGATCGAACGACTCACCGTCAATGCGGTACTGGACGCTGCACACCCGCGCACGAAGGATGGCAAGTTGCATGTCGTGCACGCGTTCGCGCATGTCCATGACGACGGTCGAGTGCACATTGAGAGCACGGTCCGTCCGGGCTCGCACCTCATCAGTGCCGTCGCGGGTGCGAATGCTCTCATCATGGTGCCGGACGGCGATGGGTTCGACGCCGGCGACGCGGTGCCGGCCATCATCGTGAATGCTGACAGCCTCGGATCGAGCCGAGTCAGCGAAGTGAGATAGCGGCGAATGGCGCGTCTTCTCCTGCTCGGACCTGCTCGTGAGGCAGCGGGGGTTCGCAGCGACGAGATCGATGCAGCAACAGTCGCCGAAGCGCTCGATCTCGCCGTCTCGCGCTATGGCGCTGACTTCGCCAACGTGCTGGCAACCAGTCAGGTGTGGGTGAACGGAGACGTCGCCAACCTCGACGATCGCCTGACGTCGAACGATGAGGTTGCCGTGCTCCCGCCGATATCCGGCGGCTGATCACGTCGAGCGCCTTAACGCGCGCGGGGGCGTCAGATAATGTCAGGTCCACGACGAGGTGAGCCGATCATGATGAGAAGTAGAAGCGTTACCGCGTCCCGCCAGATTCCCAATCAGTTCGCTGAGCGACTCTTTGATCCGCTGCCCCGGCGCTACAACCGTCTCGCGGCGCTCCTCTCATTCCGCCAGGACGGCCGGTGGCGCTCGGCCATCGTGGGCCGAGTCGCCGCGAGCGCGCCCTCGTTGATACTTGACGTCGCGTGCGGACCATGTGCGGTAACCAGGAGACTCGCGAAGCGCACGTCGGCGCAGATCGTTGGCATCGATCTGACCGAGGCGATGCTGCGCGAAGGGCAACGAAACGTTCATCACGCCCACCTCGACGACCGGGTGGCGCTGGTGCTCGGGCGCGGCGAGCAGCTCCCCTTCGCCGATGCGAGCTTTGATGCGCTCACCTTCACGTATCTCTTGCGCTACGTCGAGGATCCGCAGGCAACGATCCGTGAGCTCGCGCGTGTCGTCAAGCCGGGAGGGCGCATCGCGAGCCTTGAGTTCGCGGTGCCCCAGCGACCGATCTGGTGGGCGTCGTGGTGGCTGTACACGCGCGCGGTGCTGCCCGTCGCCGGATATCTGACCGGCGGCCGGGCATGGTGGGATGTCGGAAGATTCCTCGGTCCGAGCATCTCGCGTCACTACCGCGACTATTCGGTCGCCTGGACCGTCGACGCGTGGCGCCGCGCCGGCATCGAACATGTCGAGTATCAAACGATGAGCCTCGGTGGCGGTCTCGTCATGTGGGGATACCGGTCGGCGACGTGAGCGAGAGCGCGAGCCGCGACACCCAGTCGGCCGGGCCTTCCTTCTACGCGCGCCCACGGGTGCTGCGACGTCGATGGATGCAGGACTGGTGGACCGTGCTTCATCCTCCCTACACGATGCTGCATCTCGCCCTCGTCACGATTGGCGCCTGTCTCGTCGGTCCGGTCAACTCGAATCGGTTGCTGCTGACGTTGCTCGCCTTCTTCCTTGCGGTCGGCGTGGGTGCGCACTCACTCGACGAGCTGAACGGTCGACCGCTCAAGACCGTGATTCGAGATTGGCAACTGGTCCTGGCGTCGGTCATCGGCGTTGGCGGGGCGATCGGGCTAGGCATCCTTGGCTTGTTCCTCGTGAACTTCTACCTCGCCATATTCATCGTCGTGGGAGCGTTCATCGCTATTGCCTACAATCTGGAACTTTTCCACGGGCGACTGCACACGAGCCTCGTGTTCGTCCTTGGATGGGGCGCCTTTCCCGTGCTGACCGGCTATTTCGCCCAGCACGGACGCCTCGGTGTAGCGGCGTGCGTTGCGGCAGTGTTCGGCGCGCTGATCACCCAGATCCAACGTCTGCTTTCCACGCCAGCGCGCGATCTACGCCGGCGCACGACATCGGTCGAAGGAACGGTTGTTCGTTCTGATGGCTCGGTCGTCGATCTCAATCGTGAAGTGATTTTGCGCCCGCTCGAGGGAGCATTGCAAACGCTCTGCTGGGCTGGGGCGTCACTCGCGCTTGCGTTGGCCTACGTCCGATTGAGGTAGGGGAGATCCCTGAGGTAACCCCTGACCTGTTGAATCCATTCATCCGGGATTCAGGGTATTTCCTCAGTTGTCAGGTGTTATCACCGACTGAACCTCACCGTAGTATGAAGTCAAATTTCGATCTACTGGTGGGTGTGACAGGACGAGAGAGATCCGATGAGCGACGCCGAATCCCCCAAGAGCCGTGCCGTGACCTACATCGTGTGCGGGCAAATCTTCTTCGTCGTGTTCATCGGTGTGTGCGTCGCCCTTCATCCGGGCATCGTCCTGAAGTGGAACGAAGGAGGCGTGAGCAACTACGGCATCCACCTCAAGACTGCCCTTCCCTACACGCTGGCGCTGGCGCTGCTCGCGATCTACAGCCGTAGAGCCGCCGTACTCTACTCCAAGAGCGATCCCGTCACTCGAGGGCTCCGTCGAGTGCTCACTGCCTACAGCGTGATCGTTATCGTGATGCTGTTCAGCACCTACGCCTACTCGCTCAACCATGTGTTGCGCGACATCCACATCGGCTTTGGCACGATGCTCATCACCTTCGAGTCATTCGCCGCCATATGGATGCTCCTGCACTCCCGGCGGCGCGTCCTCGACAGCATTTATCTCGCGACGCAGATCGTCGGCGCTCTTCTCGCGCTTGTGACCATCGTAGGTGTGCTGCACTTTCTCTTCCTCGCCGAGATGCTCGCGAACACCGGTTTTGCGTGCATCCTTACTCACACAGCCCAAAGGATCGCGCTCGACGAACGTCTTGAAGCAGAGCGTCCGATGTCGCGAGCATCGTTACCGCTCCGGCGACTCAGGCTCCCCTTGCTCAGGGCCGACAACTTGCTCGATCGTTAAGTCGCTCGTCCTCGGGCGGACATAACGCCAGATCGGGGCGATCGGATCGTGGAACAATGGGACCATGTACGTGCCTCCCAAGTTTGCGGTCGATGACGATGAAGCGTGGAAGATCGTCGGGGATGCCGGAGCCGCCATGCTCGTCATCGACACTCCCGAAGGCCTCGCGAGCGTGTACGTCCCGATCCTCGTCAACGGCGACCGCACGATACTGGCGACCCATGTCGCTCGCGCGAACCCGTGGTGGAAGTCGGTGGGAGAGGGCACCGAGGTGCTCGCCCTCTTTCTCGCGGCAAGCGCCTACGTCACTCCTCTGTACTATCCGAGCCGACTGGAGAGTCCCAACGTGGTTCCCACATGGAACTACGTCGCGGTGGAGATTCGCGGCACGGCAACGATCCACGACGACCTCGAGTGGAAGTGGCGCCAGACCGGCCTCGTCACTGAGCACTTCGAACGCGGCTTTGACCCGCCATGGCGAGCCGACGATCTCGACCCGAAGTACCGAGAGGGGCAGCTCAATGCCATCGTGGGGATCGAGATCCAAGTGAAGTCGATTGAAGGAAAAGAAAAACTGTCACAGAACCGTCCTGAGATCGATCGGGTGAATGTGCGAGAGAAATTTTCGGAGGGATCGCTCGGTGAGCGAATCGTCGCTGAACGAATGGAGCCCCCGAAGGAGTGACCGATGGGGGCGGTCGAGTTGCCGGAGGCGGCATAGCAGGGCTGACCTGCGTCGATTCAATCGTGGAGGAATCGGCGAAGAGGAGGACCCCTGTCCCAAAGGGTTTTGAACATCGAATAACGAGGAAAGCCCGCGCTGTGGCGTCCACTCCGCTAATTTTCTTGTTGTTCGTAAGAACGCAGGTCGCGGCGTTGCCACCAGGGTCGTGCCTTTCATTTCAAGGGGGATGTGATGAGTGAAGGATTCACGCCAGAGTCGCTCGGCACGAAACTGCCGACGTCGCCGGGAGAGCACGAGCGCCTGCGACAGGGCGTACTAGGTCTGTTCGATATCTCGACGGCCACGATGGCAAACATCGGGCCGGCGATGAGCTTCTATTTCGGTTTCGGCTACCTCGCGTACACGGCGGGTCTGGCATCGCCGCTCACGATCATCGCCGCCGGTGTCGCGATCCTGTTTCTGGGCAACACGCTGTCGGAGTTCACCAAAGTCCTTCCTTCGACTGGCGGGTTCATTTCGTTCATCGGCAAGACCTTCGGCGGTCGAACAGCGGTGACGACGGCGATCCTCACTGGCGCGGGCTACATCGCGGCGATGGCGTCAGTGATCGCCATTGTCGGTGGCTTCTTTCAGATCATCCTGCAGAACTATCACGTCTCGGGCCTCCAAAGCGTCCCATGGGGCGTGTGGATGGTCATCTTCCTCGCCTTCGCAGCGTTCATGATGGCTCGGGGCATCTCGATCTCGACCAAGTTGGCTGGATTCTTCTTCGCCTTCGAGATCACGATCATGATCATCATCAGCATCATCTCCCTCGCGAAGTTCCACTCTCACATCAACTTCATGCCGTTCGAGCCAAGTCACATCAAGAATGGGATCTCTGGTCTTGCGGCCGGCTTTCCGCTCGCCATCTACCTCTTCATCGGGTGGGAGAACTCGGCCGCGCTTGCCGAAGAGACCGACAATCCTCGCAAGAACGTGCCGAAGGCCGTCTTCATGTCCATCTGCGTCATGTTGGTGATGTACACGTTCTTTGCGTTCTCGACCGTCGTTGGCTTCAAGGGAAACAATGCTCTCTTGACCGGTTCGGCCATCCCGTTCATCTCGGTCGCGAAGGAAACCTTTGCGGTGGGTCTGTTCTTCGCGTTCCTCGCCGGCATGACCTCGACACTGGGGGCTCTCATCGCGGGCACGAACTCTCAAGCCCGTCTCATCTTCAACGCGGGTCGAGAAGGGCTTCTGCCATCGTTCATCGGTCGCGTGCACTCAACACGCCGCACGCCGATTTACGCACTCTTCACGTTCCTTGGACTGGGGCTTCTCATCATCGGTGTTTGGGGGCTCGGCCACATCATTGGCGGGCACGCGACCTCGGGCACTATGAGCCCGCTCACGATGTTCGACGAATCCTCGACGTTCGGCACGATTTTGATCCTCATCGTGTATGGACTGAGCAGCGTGGCGCTGCCCTTCTACTACCGAAAGAACCACCCGGAACTCTTCAACCCGTTCCGCCACGCGGTGTTGCCCACGATCGGCGTCCTATGGATCCTCGTGCCGCTCTACTACCTGGCGAAGCCGGGCCAGGCGACGCCATACAACTGGTACCCGTACATCGCCCTTGGCGTTATTGTCCTCGCGGTGGTCTACGCGACGTTCCTGTGCAGCCGTGATCCGGGCATCGGCGACCGCGTGGGCTCCATCGTCGCCGACGAGTAGATGAGTTCGGCTACGCGGTGATCAGCGTCGGATGAAAGCCCACGAAGAGGCCCGTGCCGACGATTCCTGGCACTGAGTTGAGTTGGGGATCGAGGTCGGGCGTCACGTGGTCGAACCTGACGTCGAGAATGAGATTGCGGTTCTCGGTGATGACGGGCCCGTCTTTGCCAACTGCCATGCGGAGGTCGATCTCGCGCACCTCGAAATGTTCGAGCAGTTCGGCTCGGACGAGTTGCAAGGACTCCGGAACGAGCTCAAGCGGAATTGGAAATCTCAGACCGAGTTGCTCGACGAGTTTTGACTCATCAGCAAGGACGTAGCGCTCGGGCGAGCTTGCCATGATCAGCTTTTCTCGCAGCATCGCTCCGCCACGCCCCTTGATCATGTTGAGCTCAGCGTCTATTTCGTCAGCACCGTCGAATGACCAGTCAGGGCGAAGCTCGACGAGGCTCGAGGTTCTGACACGTAGATCCGCGCAGGCCATCTCGAGCTCGATTGACGTCGTGATGGCGGTGAACTGCCAGCCCTTCTCATCCGCCTGGTGGGCAAGCGCGTGAAGTGCGAGCAAGCTCGTGGAGCCGCTTCCGACGCCGACCACGTCGCCGTCGCGGAGTCGAGCTGCCATGTGACGCGCGACGTGCTCCTTCGCATCGAGATTCGTTATTCCATTGCGCCACATCGAGTGGTCGGCTTCAGATTCGTCCCATTCCATGAATCGGCGTCCCCTCTCGATGCCTGCCTACATCATTGCTCGAAGCGAACCACCATCTCCGTGAGCTCGTTACGGCCGGTGTGCCATCCGCCCGATCGCGAAGCGCGAGGCCGCTCAGAGAAACTGAGCGTGGCCGACCATGCCCGCCGCCACCGTCGCGTTGGTGACTTCGTCGATGAGCACGAAGCTTCCGGTGACGCGGTCTTCGCTGTAGTCGTCGACGACGAGCGCGTCGGCGGTTGCGAGCGTGGCGAGGCCGATCTCGTTGGTCGCAAGCAATTCGGCCTCGTTGATCGAAAGCGACTCGATGTCGATCACGCCGGTTATCGATTGGACCCGCACGGGCGTGGACTTTGTCGTGTGCTTGAGTCGCAGGCGCTGACCGTTGACCGATAGCGGCTTCTCTCCGAACCAGCAGATGGTCGCTTCGAGCTCCTTTGTCACGCGTGGCAGTGGTTCTCTCGCGATGAGGTCGCCGCGGCCCGCGTCCGTCTCGTCGGTGAGGTCGATGTCCGCGGCGAGACCGACGGTCGCTTCAAGACGCGGCTCACCGCCAAAGTTGATGGCGCGAATGGTGGTCTCGATGTTCGCCGGGAGCAGGGTGACGCGGTCACCCACGTGAAACGCTTCGCCGCTTACCATGCCGGCGTAAGTGCGACCGCCACCCGGCTGGCGCAGCACCCATTGGACGGGCAGTCGTGCTCCCTGGGCGGTCTCCCATGAGCCGGCCTCGGACTGCTCGAGCGCGTCGAGGACCGACGGCCCGTCGTACCAGGGAGAGTTGTCGGAGTTCGTTGCCACGTTGTCACCGAGCAGCGCCGACACTGGAATCGCAAGTGTTGACGAAAAGCCCAGCTCGCGAGAAAGCGTTTCGATCTGATCGACGACGCGCTGGAACGCCAACTGCGACCACGCGACCGTGTCCATCTTGTTGACGGCCACGATCACCGAGCGCACGCCGAGCAGCGCAGCGATGCAGAGGTGCCGTCTTGTTTGCTCCTTGAGCCCGCTCGCGACATCGATGACGGCAAGGGCGAGGTCCGCGGTCGACGCGCCCGTCGCCATGTTCCTCGTGTAGCGAACGTGGCCGGGGCAGTCGGCGATGATGAACTTCCGAGTCGGCGTCGTCGCGTAGCGGTACGCCACGTCGATGGTGATGCCTTGCTCGCGCTCCGCTCGAAGGCCGTCGGTTACGAAGCTGAGGTCTAGGTCGCCGATGCCGCGCTTTTCCGACGCGGCCGCGACGGCATCGAGCTGGTCGTCGAAGAGCTGGCGTGTGTCGACGAGGAGCCGGCCGATCAAGGTCGACTTTCCGTCATCGACCGAGCCGATGGTGGCGAGGCGCAGTAAGTCTTTGGTTGCGAGCTCCACTTAGAAGTAGCCCTCTCGCTTGCGGTCTTCCATCGCCGTCTCAGAAAACTTGTCGTCGCCACGAGTGGCGCCGCGTTCGGAGACGTTGGCGACCGCGACTTCATCGATGATGGCTTCGATCGTCGCGGCGGAGGAAAGCACCGCGCCGGTGCAGTTGGCATCGCCCACCGTGCGAAAGCGCACCAGCTTTCGCGTCACGGTCTCGCTCGCGCTCGGTTCGACGAACTGTCCGACGGCGAGCCACATCCCGTCACGCTCGACAACATCGCGCTCGTGGGCGTAGTAGATCGAAGGAAGGTCCATCCGCTCGCGTCCGATGTACTGCCAGACGTCGAGCTCAGTCCAGTCGGACAGCGGGAACGCGCGCAGGCTCTCTCCCGGGTTCACCTTGCCCTGGTAGAGCTGCCAGAGCTCGGGGCGCTGCTGACGCGGGTCCCACTGACCGAAGGCATCGCGGAAGCTCAAGATGCGCTCTTTGGCGCGAGCTTTGTCTTCGTCGCGGCGAGCCCCACCGAAAGCGGCGTCAAAGCGATGATCCGTGATCGCATCTAGCAGCGTCACTGTCTGGAGGCGGTTGCGCGATCCGAGTGGGCCGGGGTCAACCACCTTGCCTTGGTCGATCGTGTCTTGCACTCGCGCGACGATGAGCCGCGCCTTTGCGGCCTCGACCGCGCGGTCGCGAAACTCGAGCACCTCGTCGAAGTTCTGGCCGGTGTCGATGTGGAGCACCGGGAAAGGGAGCTGCTGGGGCGCGAACGCCTTCGCGGCAAGGTGCAACAGAACCGCAGAGTCCTTGCCGCCGGAAAAGAGCAGGACGGGACGCTCGCACTCGGCGACGACCTCGCGCAGAATAAACAACGCGTGCGACTCGAGAACATCGAGGTGGTCAGTGGCGTGTGGGGTGTGCAAGGTCGTTGTCATGATCTCTTTGGATGGATTGTATTCTAGTAATGCACTAGAGAAAGTAAGGCTGCCGCGATAATGCCAGTGATTACCCCGACCAGCGCGCTCTTGAGCGAACTCGATGAAGTGAACGAGCGATTTGAGCGAGCGACCCCGAAAGAGATCCTCCAGTGGACGTTCGATCGCTTCGACGATGACGTCGCGATGGCGTGTTCCTTCGAAGACGTCGCACTCTTGCACATGGTCCACGAACTTCGGCCTTCGACAGAGATCATCTTTCTCGATACGGGTGGGCACTTCGCAGCAACGCTCGAGTTCGCGGCCCAGCTGGAGAAGAGCTGGAGGTTGAGCCTCACTCGCACTCATCCAGGAAGCGATGCTGATGCGTGGCCGTGCGGGACGGATCGATGCTGCGAGCTCAGAAAAGTCGAGCCTCTCGGTCGCGCTCTTCGGGGCCGTGCCGCGTGGATTACTTCGGTCAAGCGCGTGGACGCTGTGACCAGGGCTTCTATGAAAACCCTGATGTGGGATGAGAAATTCGATCTCGTCAAGGTAAATCCGCTCGCCACGTGGACCGATGACGACGTCGCGTACTACTTGAAGAGTCACGAGCTGCCTGAGCATCCGCTGTGGGCCGAGGGCTACGCCTCGATCGGATGTGAGCCGATGACGGTGAAGCCCCTGGTGCCGGGAGATCGGCGATCAGGTCGTTGGGTTGGTCTTGACAAAGACGAGTGCGGGCTGCACGAGGCCTAGACATCCACCAAAAAATCAAGGTACGACTGTAAATTTGTCGCAATGCTACGGCGACACCTCAAGGAGCACGTCGGATGCTTCTGATAGTCCTCGCTCTTATCTGGGTCGCTCTCCTGGCCCCGGTGGTGATTCGACGACTCCGAGAGGGTGGTGCAGAGAAATCCATTCAGTCCTTTCACGCCGAGCACGAGGTCTTGAGTCGCCAGGACTACACCATCGTCCCTGCGCATCGCCTCGAAGAACCTGATCAGGTGCCGATAAGAGAATCGACGGGCGATCGTCGTCCTCGCCTCACCGTCGTGCACCCCGACGACACCTTTGCCGAGATCGAATCACGCACATCCTGGGATGAGTGGAGCGAGGACTACGAGTACGACGAAGAGCCGTCGGTTCGAACGTCACCGAACCACTACGCGCGTGCCTACTCCACGCACCCACGTGACGTGGACGTGACAACGGTGTATGAGCCGCCGATTCGCAGGCGCACGATGCGCGCACAGCGTCGCGTCATGTTTTCTCGTCTCGTACTCGGCGCCGCGCTGCTCACGATCGTCGCGTTCTTCACTGGCTACTCGCCCGTGATCGATGTCGCGGCGATCGCGTGGTTCGCGGTCGTCGTCTTTGTCGCGCTGGCTCTCTATGCGGTGAGCCAGGGCTACCTGGACGACGCCGCGCTGAAGCCGCGCCTGCCTCAACGTCGATCCCTCGCCCCGGTGCAGCCGCTGTATCGAGACGCCGATGACGCTTACGGCGACTTTGAAGACGAGGTGGCCACCGACGTCTACGAACCAGACCTTGTTGCGGCGTGGTATCGCGAGCCCGAGCGTCGTCGCGCATTGGGATAAAGTGGACACCTCTTCGGGGGTGTAGCTCAATTGGTAGAGCGCTACGTTCGCAATGTAGAGGCAGTGGGTTCGAATCCCATCACCTCCACCGAATGACCTTGATCCCACGCCAACGCTCGTGAGGGTGCGAGATGGGTGTGGGGCGGTCTAGACCAACCCGCCATTCACGTAGATAACTTGGTCGTTGATCCAGCGAGCGGGCCCGGCAGGACATCACACGACGTTGGCGATGTCGTGCTGTTCGCCGGTCTTGGCCGCGTCCCAAAGTGAAGACAGAGCACTCGATTCATCGCGCTTGTGAGAGAGGTGTGAGCCAGTTCAAAGCAAGATGTGAGAAGCCTCAAGTTTGAATGTGAATGGCCCGCTCCACCAGTTGTTGTTTTTGAGTTGGCTGAATTGAACTTGTTCGTTCGTAATCTCTGCCTCGATGTCAACGCTCGAAAGCATTTGCTTTGGGCGTCTTCGAAGCGGAGGTTCGATCATGGTGACAGCGTCACTACTAGCAGGGAACCGCGTAGTCGACGGTTCACCACAAGCATCGCGCGCGAAGAGCGTTCGCCGCGTCGGAGGGCGCACGTTCATCGCGTCGCTGCTCTGCGTTACGACACTCGCATTGTTCGCGAGCTCCGGCGCGTACGCGGCAGGCTTCGTACCGCGGCTGGGCGCAGCGGCGCCGTACGCAGTGCTGGGTGTGTTGCCAGGCACCAGCACTGGTCTCTCGAACATCACTGGTGACGTTGGCATCGCATTGAGCGCGTCAACCTCCGCCGGAGCGTCATCGTCCCCGGCGTCCCCTGGCTCTGGTCTTCTCGGCGGTGGGCTCTTGTCAGGCGTGGGGACGCTTGCCGGATCACTTCTTGGCAGCGCAACTGGCGCGACGATCGTGAGTCGCGACGCGGCGTCTGCGGCCGAGGGGGCCGCCGCGAGCGCGTATCAAGCGGTCGCGAACGAGACTCCCACTCACGTCATCTCTGGATCCGTTCTTAACGGCGCGACGCTCACCCCCGGTGTGTACGCCGTTTCCGGTCCACTCGAACTCGTCGGACGACTGCTCCTTAACGCGCGCGAATCCGCGAGTCCTGAGTTCATCTTTCAGGTTCCCTCCAACCTCACTGCCGCGTTGGGCGCGCGGGTGCTTCTCGGCACCGGCGTTCAAGCGAGCAACGTGCTGTGGCAGGTTGGCGGCACCTCGTCCCTTTCGGCCATGACATCATTCGTCGGAACGATCCTCTCGAATGGATCGATCACGCTCGGGTCGGGGTCCAAACTGATTGGCCGCGCCATGTCATTAACGGGTGGCGTCAACCTCGACAGCGACTCGATCAGCGTTCCTCCTGTAGGTGCCGTAGTCAATGGCGCCGGTAGTGCTGTGGTCAGTGCAACGAAGCTCGCAGTGCGCGCAACGGGTGTGGCCGACGCGCGCGGCGTCGCTGCTGGCGCGCTCGTCTCGCTGCCACTTGCAGCGCTTCACCCCCTCACGACGTTGACGCAGGCACTGACAGATGTCCCCACGGTGGGATCATCGACATCAGCCAGCGCCTCTGTCGCCGTGCCCGCTGCGCTTCCTTTCATACCGCTGTCAGCCATCGACGTACCTGAACTCGAGATACCGACCTTGCCATCCGTTGGGTCCGCGCTGCCAAGTTCGGGCGCTGTCGCACCACTCACGAACCTGTTCATTCCGCTGACTGGCATCGGGGCGGGACTACCCACCGACTGCCCCCAACGCTTCAAGTGCCCGGCGTTGCATCGTTAGGTACGAGCGCGCCGACAAGTGGGACGAGCGCGCCGACGACTGGCCTGCCCACGTTGCCGTTGGCGGGCGTGCCGACTCCCTCCTCGACTTCTTGTCGCTGATAGGCGTGCCCTCGTTGACACCGCCAACTTCGACATCTGCGCCCGCAAGGACGCCTCACCTTCCGTGAGTGGAATATCGTTGCCGGCGCTCACGTTGCCATCGTCAGCGCCGTCCGGTGTCGCGTTGCCTGCCACTCGCGCCCTCGAACTCCTCGTCGAGTGCGCCTACGTCCAACCCACTCCCGCTTCCCGCTCAGCGGGATATCACTTCCTCGGTTGTCGTCGCCGTCGAGCGGGCTCTCCCTCCCGTCGCTCATGCTGCCCACCCTCACGACTCCCGGCGTAACGTTGCCACGGCTGAGCTCGGGGCCGTCAACAACGACCAGTCCCGGCACGTTGGTGCATCCACAAGTGAAGAGGAGCCCTTCGGCGAACAGCTCGGGGTCGACATCCCACGCTAAGTCGACCACGACCGCCTCGGCCAAAGGTTCGAAGATCCCGGTGGGTGCACCACAGACCGGATTTGGCGGCGCGGCGGGAGCCAGTCTCGACCTCGCTCTCCTCGTCCTCGGCGCCTTCGTGCTTGCGGTGTGCGCAGGAAGTTTCGCTATTCGGACTCGTCGCCTCCAACGTGGCTGAGACTCTTCGCGCTGATGTAGTCATCCCTCCTCGACGCGTCGTGCGCGAATGGATGTGTTGGACCATCGCCATCGTCGCGCTCGGCTCGGGGTCAGTCGTCATCTCGGGCGCAATGTCATCAACTCGATCCCCGGCTGTCGACATTCTCTCGATTGGCTCAGCACCAATGACAGAACCAGCGCCTCGCTGGAACGTTCCAGCGTCGCGCCCGGTCGCACTCGAGATCCCGTCGCTAGCTAGGTATTGACACGAGTGTCGGCGAACTGGGCCTCCAAGCCGACGGCCAAGTCCAAGTGCCTACGACGACCCGCGTCGTGGGCTGGTACCGCTACGGCGTCACACCCGGGCAAATCGGCTCTGCGGTGATACTTGGCCACGTCGACTCGTATCTTGGTCCGGGCGTCTTCTTCGAACTGAAGACGCTCAAGGCTGGCGACGCACTCGACCTGACCTTGGCCGACGGCGCACGGACTCGATTCGTCGTCACCGAGGTCGTCCAATATCTAAAGACTGCGTTTCCAGATCGGCTCGTGTACGGCGCGCACAGCACGAGTCGGTCACTGCAGCTCGTGACGTGCGGGGGCGACTTCGATCACGCGACCGGTCATTATCTTTCGAACGTCGTTGTCTTCAGTCGCCTCGTCGCGGTGACCCTCCCGCGTCACTCTTAATACTGACTGCGGTATCGTGCAGGCAAGAGGCGTGAGTCATGCCGTCGCAGAAGAAGTCCTATGCGAATGGGCGCATACTCGAAGAGAGAACGGGGTCAACGTGAGCGAGAGCGATGACCGAGAGTCCGCGGGCGAGACGCCGTTAGTTCCTGCAGAGGGCTTAGATACATCGGCCAACAACGTCAGCAAGAAGCGTCCCGAAGAGCACTTTCGCCACACGCGCACGTCAGCTGCATGGGTTGGCGTGGTCGTGGCCATCGTCTTTGGCGTCGGTCTGATCGACTTCATTGCTCAGAACACTCGCGACGTGCGCGTCGACTTCTTCTCCGCGAGCGCCCGCATACCTGTCGCCGTCGCGCTGCTCGTAGCAGCGCTGTCAGGGGCGATCGTCGTGGTGGCCGTTGGCATAGGCCGTGTGGCACAGCTCCGTCTTTCTATTCGGCGGCAGCAGCGTCGTCACAAGGCCGAGCTCAACCCCAAGGAGTAAAGCGACCCCGACTTCTACGCCGTGGCGGCCTTGCTGTCCAGTCATCAGGAGAAGCCGCAAGAGTTGTCCCTGCGTTGGGTAGAACATGAGAAAAATCTCATTAGCCCTTGTGAGAGTTGGTGATGATCTCGTTACATACACGACTCTGTCTCAGGAGACGCGGCGTAAAGCCTAGTAATTTACTGGTTTCTACGGTGTAAGTGCTGTTCACGACGCTGGCCCGATCAAGTCTTGGTCGCTGCATAAAATTTTATTCGGGTGTATTATTTTTAACAGAAGCCGGTTTTCAGCCTCGTGGAAGTTGAACTTAATTCGGTCTCGAGAGCTGGTGTTCGTATGCGTACGACCCCTGCAACAAACCGTTCCTTCTCCTTCTTCGGAGCCTTCTCCCAACTTTTCGCAGCCTTTCCCAGGTGGCGTAATCTCTTCAGCGCCCGAAGTGGCGTGAAGGCGCTTGGTGTTGGCCTGCTTGGCATCATCACGATCGTCGCCGTGACGGGTACGCCCGCCTTCGCGATCACTCCCATCAACCTCGGATCGGCCACGCCGTACGCGGTCATCGCGGGCTCGACCATCACGAACACCGGGAACACCGTTATCACAGGCGACATGGGTCTGTCACCGGGCACGGCGATCGTAGGCTTTCCCCCTGGTGTCGCTTCGGGCACGACTGACGCCAATGACGCGGTGGCACTCGACGCTCAAAACTCGGCGACGGCCGCCTATCTCGTTGCCGCCGGTGAGACCCCCTTCACCACCGTTCCAAGTGGCACGATCGGTGGCAATACCTATGTGCCGGGCGTCTATCAAGCATCGAGCGCGATGCAGCTCACCGGTACCGTCACCTTGGACGGCGAAGGCAACCCGAATGCGATCTTCATCTTCCAGGCCGGCTCGACCCTTATCACTGCCTCCAACAGCAACGTCGTCTTCGAAAACGGGGCCCAAGCCTGCAACGTCTTTTGGCAAGTTGGCAGCTCCGCCACAATCGGTACGACGACCGCGTTCGCGGGCACGATTCTTGCGCTGACGTCAATCACGTTGAACACGGGAGCGAGCGAAGAAGGCGGTCTGTTCGCCCAAACGGGCGCGGTGACCCTCGACGATAATGACGTCACCGTCGCCACCTGTTCGGCCGCGCCGGCGCCGGGCCCCGTCACCACGACAACCACGACCACTACCACGACGACCACCACGACGGCTCCCGTGACGACCACGACTGTTGCCCCGATTGTTCCTCCGACGACGAAGCCCAAGGGCGGCGGGCACCCGGTCACTACGGGGCACAAAGGTACAACGTCCGGCCCGTCAGGGACGATCATCCCGGTCGGCGCCCCCGCCACCGGCGAAGGCAGTTCCGTCTCGAGCTTCTCGCCGCTGGGCCTGATCGCT
The DNA here is from genome assembly GCA_963732125.1 of uncultured Acidimicrobiaceae bacterium. Lineage (GTDB taxonomy): Bacteria > Actinomycetota > Acidimicrobiia > Acidimicrobiales > RAAP-2 > RAAP-2. The sequence continues at coordinate 310,635 of CAVSXX010000001.1, forward strand.
CTTGGAGCACTAGCGACCTCCGTGGGCGCTGGCTCGGTCGCGCTTCGCCTTCGACGTCGTCGCTAGAGCGACCATGACGCAAGGGGCGACGACGATGGGACCGAACACGCGACTGCGACGACGAGTGTGGTGGTGCGTCGCGGCCGTCGCGCTCGCCATCGGCGTGACCGCATTCATGGGAACGCTGCCGAAAAGCGACCCCGCGACGCTCGTGCTGTCCCGTGCGACGTCAACGCCGAAGGTGGTGGCGAGCGCTAAGACCTTGAGCATCGCCCGCTCACGTCCGGTGACGCTGACGATTCCGGTGCTCGGCATACACACGAAGGTCGGCACGCTGGGGCTGCAACCGGATCATCAAGTGATGGTGCCCACGAGCACCCATGTGGTGGGGTGGTACGACGATGGCCCAACCCCTGGACAGGTGGGCTCTGCCGTCATTCTCGGTCACGTCGACTCGTACCTCGGACCTGGCACGTTCTTCAACCTGAAAAACATGAAGTCCGGCAATTCCATCATCGTTACGTTGGCTGACGGCGCGGTCGAACACTTCGTCGTGACCGGCGTCGTTCAGTACTCGAAGGTGGCATTTCCGGACCAGCTCGTCTACGGGCCGCACGGCATCCGGTCGCTACAGCTCGTCACGTGCGGAGGAACGTTCGACCACGAGACAGGTCACTACGAGTCCAACATCGTGGTCTTCAGCCGTCTTGTCAGTGCTTCGCCCCCGACGCACTGATTGGAGAGCGGGCGACGCACGGATCGTTCCACCGTGGAATCAGTGATCCTAGTGGTCCGTCGCTGATATAGCTGAAGTAGTTAGAATGCTGGCATGATGACCAATACTGGCGGCCCCGTCCCTTCGCATGACCGACAAACAACGCGAAGAACTTCGAGCGCATCGCACGTTCGTCGTCCCAGCCGCACCGATCGGTGGTGCAGGCCAAGGCGTTGTTGCTCGCCGCCGATGGCGAGGCCAACTACGAAATCGCACGGCAGTTTGGACGTGGCCTCGAACTCGGTGCGTCAGTGGAGACGGCGTTTCGAAGAAGAGCGGGACCGACTGGGTCGGCACGATTGCACCGGGACGGGGCCGGCGTCGTGGTTGCCCGAAGGCACCGTGGCCGAGGTAGTGTGCACGCACGATGAAAGAACTCCCTGACGATGGCTCGACGCAGTGGTCCACTCAGGACGCTGGCCGAGCGACACGGGATCGGCAAGGACACCGTGGCCCGGATCTGGCGGGACCACAACCTGCGACCCTGGAACGTCGTGACCTTCAAAGTCTCGAACGACCCGGACTTCGAAGAGAAGCTCGTCGACGTGGTCGGGCTCTACATGAACCCGCCCGAACGGGCCATCGTCTTCAGCTTCGACGAGAAGACCCAGGTCCAAGCACTCGACCGCACCCAGCCCTCTCTTCCTCTCAAGCCCGGACGGGCCGGGACCATGACCCATGACTACAAGCGCCACGGCACCACCGATCTCTTCGCCGCCATGAACGTCGCCACCGGCGAGGTCCTCTACGACACCCGCACGTCGCACAAAAGCCACCGACGTGCTCGCGTTCTTCAAGTTCATCGACCTCCACGTGCGCCAAGGACCTCGACATCCACGTCGTCCTCGACAACCTGAGTGCTCACAAGGCACCACCGGTGGCGAATTGGCTGGCCGACCCCAAGCGGGCGCGCTGGCACCTGCACTTCACGCCCACCAGCTCGTCGTGGCTGAACCTCGTCGAGAGCTGGTTCTCCATCCTCACCGAGCGCCGACTTCGCCGGGGTGCCTTCACCTCGGTCGACCACTTCGTCGTCGAGATCGAGACTCTGGGCCGAGCATTGGAACGACGATCCCAAACCTTTCGTCTGGAAGAAGCCGGCAGAGGAGATCATCGCCAAGGTGAAGAGAGGTCGGGCTGCATTGGCTTCAGTCGAATCCGCGACCCTAGGATCGACGTTCGGTGACCGAAGAGCTCGATCTGGATCAAGCGCGCAAGCACTACCACTTCGCGCTGGCGCCCGAGGACTACGAACGTCTGCCCTTCTACACAGCGCTCTTGCATGAGTTCGAAAACGAGCAGCTCACGCTCGAACTGCTCGCGAGCGTGCGTGCGCAGCAGCGCAATCCAATGCTCGTGCTCGCCGCCCTCCACCTCTCCGCACTGAACGGCCACGACGTGCTCGGACCGATCTATGACGACGCGCGACACGGCACGCTCGAAGATCCAAAGGGCGCGGCGCGGGACGTCATGGGCGTCGTTCGATCTGATCCCGACATCGTGCGCGCCCAACTCTGGCGCTCAACGCAAACGAACGAACCCGGTCGCAGCGCCGTCATTCAAGCGGTGGTGGGCGATATCGCTCGAGATGTCGGCGAGATCAATCTCATCGAAGTCGGCGCGTCGGCCGGGATCAACCTCTATTTCGATCAGTTTCCGGTGCGCGCGAGCGACGATCACAAGGCACTGACGCTCGTGTGCGAAGACCTCACGCCCATCGACCGCTCGCGATCAATGCCCGCCGTGAGGTCTCGCGTCGGCATCGATCCGGAACCGCTTGATCTTGACAACGAACACGATCGACTGTGGCTCAAGGCGTGCCTGTGGCCCGAGCAGCGACGGCGGCACGAACGCTTTGACGCAATTGTTGACGCGCATCGCTCGTGGCCGCACGTGACGATGTTGAAGGGGAGTGCGACCGAGCGCTTAGATGACGCGTTTGCATTGTGTGACCGCGACGTGATGACGGTCGTCATGAACACGTGGAGCGCGTTTTACTTTTCGCCCGAGGAGCGCACTGCTTACTTCGCCGAGCTCGCTCGCCGAGGTGCCCAGAGCAACGTTGCGTGGATCTCGATGGAGTCGACGATGGTGAAGTGGCCGGGCATCGATGTTGACGAGGCCGCGCATCACCGCGCGGCGTCCCAGGTAGTATTGATGCGTCCGAGTTCGGCTCCCGTCGTTTGGGGTTGGTGTCACGCCCACGGACGGTGGTTAGAGCAAACTACAGTTTCGTAGTTCGCTGTTCGAGCCCCCCGATTTCGCCGCGGAATCCAAATCCCACTGTGGAAAAGATGCGACTAAGTGGTTGGTATGTGAACGCCCTGCGTCAATTTTGGTGGATAACTATCCCAAATCTGGGTATAAGTTTTTGATTTCCCTCTTCGGCCTTGGTGAAGAGAAAAAAGTCTGGCACAGTATCACTCGTAGTTCACGTAGTACCTACCAACGATCTGACGAACCGCAAGGTGAGAAAGAAGCGGGGGGATGAGGGGCCTCGCAAGAGGAACGGATTCCTTCCGACGGGCAGCGGAGTTCGGTCCGCTGCACGGAACTGGTGATGACGTGAAGTGCCTGCCGTCAAAGATGTTCTGTCCGACACGGAACATAGTTGGCGTGCCTCGGAAACCCCGAGGGGCGGGTGAGTTTCGGCTCACTGGTCACTCGGGGTTTTCGGCCGTCTAAGGGTAAATCGTTATTTGATCCAGTAGCGACGAACGCTTACGAGCTCGCCGTAGTTGGGGGGCGCGATTGACTCGAGGACGCCACCGTTTTGCTCAATCGCGCGCGCGGACGCAACGTTGTTCTCGTCACACGTCACGAGTACCGCCTCGACGCCCTCTGCGCGGATGACCACGAGCGCCTGTCGCAAGATCTCACTGGCGTAGCCTTTGCGCCGATGCGCGGGCGCCACGCCGTAGCCGACGTGGCCGCCGCGTTCGAGCAGGTATTCGTTGAGCTCGAAGCGAAGCGCCACACGCCCGACGATCTCGCCGTTGACATCGGCTGCGAGCTGGTAGCCGCGAACTCGAGGAGGCGCGATGTTCACACCTAGGCGCTCGTTCTCAAGGAACGCCAGAAACGACGGCCACGACATGCTCGGCTCCCAGCCGAGCAAGAAGTGAAAATCCTCGGGCAGCATCGCGACGTGTATCGCGACGGCCGCCGATTCGTCGGTCAGCTCATACGGACGCAGTCGCAGCGGCATCGATTCAGAATAATGGGAGCCCTGATGCCTGCTTTTGTGACGGTGTTACAGATCAAAACAGCGACTGCGGCTCGAACGGCGCGCACAGCTCTGGTCCGTCGTTCTTCACCGAGCCGACGGCGGGGTCGACGCCATAGTGCGTCAGCGTGCCCCGAGGCGCCGGACGCAGGAGCAGCTGGCGTTCATCAGGTCCATGCTCGATGACGTTGAGCCACGTCTCGATATCGTCACGCTCGAGCACGACAGGCATGCGATCGTGCAGCTCTTCGAGATCCTCGCCCGGTGTGGTCGTGATGATGGTGCACGTCTTGAGGAGCTCGGCGTTTGGGATGGTGGCGTCGCGCCAGTACTCATAGAGTCCGGCGAAGAGCAGCGGCTCTTCGTCGACGCGCGTGAAGTAGTGCGGTTGACGGTTGCGACCCGGGCGATGGTCCCATTCGTAAAAGCCGTCGACGGGGATCACGCAGGGGCGCTTGGCGAAGGCGTTGCGAAATGTCGGCTTCTCGGCGACGGTCTCTGCGCGCGCGTTGAAGAGTCGGTTGCCGATCGACGTGTCCTTCGACCAGCTCGGCACGAGTCCCCAGCGATAGCGATCGAGGACGCGTGTCTCGTCACGCTCGGTGGCGGCAAAGAGCGTGCGCTGGGGTCCGACGTTCCAGCTCGGCTCGTCGGGATCGATGCCGGCTGCGAGGGCGGCGTCGAGGAACCGAGCGAGGTGCGCCGGCGGCGTGAAGAGGGCAATTCGACCACACATGAGGTCTATTTTGCCGGGAATTTCTGGCTCTGGCGCGTGTCGCGAGGAGTGGCTACTGTTACGAACATATGTTCGCTTTTTCACCTGCTCGACCCTCCCTCTCTCCTGAACTACTCGCGAGCGTTCGCCCCGTGTCACTCGCCAAGAGCCGTATCGTCCCCCTCGGGGACCCCTGGCGGGCACTCATCCCCGAGGGGGGTTTACGGCGTGGTTCAACGGTGGTCGTCGAAGCGCCTATCGGTCTCGGTGGTCTCAGCCTCGCGCTCAGCCTCGTGAGTGAGGCGAGCACGCGGGGTCACTGGGCAGCCGTCGTGGGGGTCGATGACCCCGGTGTCGTGGCGATGGTCGAACTCGGGATCGATCTTCGCCGCGTGCTCTTCGTGCCGCGTCCGAGAGGCGCGTGGGCAGAGTCGACGGCCGACCTGCTTGACGGCGTCGATCTCGTGCTCGTGCGTCCTCCGTCGCGACCCGGACACGGGTCCGCGCGTCGCTTGATGGATCGAGTGAGAGAACGCGGCACCGTCTTGATCACGCTCAGTGAGCCCCGCGCCCCGTGGCCACTGCCCGCCGACCTCTTCTTTCGCGTTACCCAGGCCGAGTGGGTCGCCTCGTCACGGCTCGACGCGCGCTATCTCACCGTGCACGTGAGTGGTCGCGGAGCGCTCGTGCGCGGTGCCGAGCACGTCGTGGTGATTCCGAATCGTCGTGGCGGCGCGGAGGCGAAGTGATGGAACAGCTGCTCGCCATCTGGGTGGAGTCGCTCGCGATCGAACAGCCTGACGGTTCGACGCTGCGCGACACGAGTGCGTTGCTCGACGCGCTCGAAGCGATGTGCCCCTTCACCGAGGTGATTCGTCTTGGGCTCTACGTGCTGCCGTTGCGCGGGCCGAGTCGGTTCTTCGGTGGCGACGACGTGGTACTGGGCATGGTGCGCCAATGCGTGCTCGACATCGTCGGTGTCGAGCCCAAGCTCGGGGTCGCCGAGGGGCTGTTCTGTGCGGAGCTCGCGGCACACCGAGAGATCGTCGTGCCCCGCGGTGGCAGCGACGAGTTTCGCCGTGCCCAGCCCCTCGAGGTACTGGGTCGCAAGGACTTAACGACCACGTGTCAGCGTCTCGGGCTGTACACGCTCGGTGCGTTCGCGGACCTGGCGCCCGCGCGGGTGGCCGAACGTTTCAACCGCCACGCGCTCCATCTTCATCGGGTGGCTCGAGGCGAGCTGAGCGAACTCGACGCACAGCGCGACGCGCACCTTGTGCGTCGTCTCGCCCAGCTGCGCGGTGAAGAGATGCTCTTCGAAGAGCAACAGGGGTTCTTCGGTCAGCGAGGCGCCGAAGACGACCGGGCCGAAGCCGCCGCGCACCGTGTGCGTCGCCGCCTCGGCGCCGAGTCCATCGTGGTGGCGAACCTTCGGGGTGGGCGTGGGCCCGAGGACCGAGCGACACTCGTGCCGTGGGGCTCGCCGAGCGCGAACGAGCGTGACGTCGCGCCGTGGCCGGGACGACTTGCCGCACCCTCGCCGGCGACCACGCTTGCTCACCCCGTGCCACTGCAGCTGCGCGACGGCGCGAACCGACCCGTTGTCTTGAACGGGCGTGGTGTGCTGAGCGCCGAACCGACCGCCGTCATCTTCTCCTCGCCGCTACGTCGCGAGATCATCTGGCACGCGGGCCCCTGGCCGATCGTCGAACGCTGGTGGTCACGTCGTCGGCGTCGTGCGCATCTGCAGATGGTGCTCGCGAGCGGCGAGGCGCTGCTCGTGGTCGCCGAAGCGAGTCGGTGGTGGCTCGTTGGAATCTATGACTGATGGCGACCTACGGAGAGCTGCACGCACACTCAGGCTTTAGCTTCCTCGACGGCGCGAGTGATCCCGAAGAGCTCGTCGTCGAGGCGACGCGCTTAGGTCTCTCGGGCCTCGCGCTCAGCGATCACCACGGCCTCTACGGCGTGGTGCGCTTTGCCGAAGCGGCGCGCGCCCTCGGGCTCGCGAGTGTCTTTGGCAGCGAAGTCACCCTCGACGCCACCGACGATCGCGTCGGGGTCTCGGACCCCTCCGGTGAGCACCTCGTGCTGCTCGCGCGTTCGCCCGAGGGATACGCGGGGCTCTCGCGCATGCTCGCGCTCGCGCACCTCGAGCGGGGCGAAAAGGGCTCGCCGCGCTTCACGTTGGATCAGGTCGCGGGTGCCGCAGGGGAGTGGCTGGTGCTGACGGGATGTCGGAAGGGTCCTCTCACGCGTGCACTTCTTGACGAAGGTCCGCGCGCCGCGGGCCGGCGTCTCACCCAGCTCATCGAGCGCTTCGGTCGCGAGAACGTGGCGGTAGAGATCTGGGACCACGGTCAGCCCGACGACGTGGCGCGCAACGACGCGCTGGCCGAGATCGCGGTGCGCGCCGACGTGGCGGTCGTGGCAACCAACAACGTGCACTACGCCACGCCACGCGACTTTCCGCGCGCGAGCGTGCTCGCCGCCATCCGTGCTCGGCGCAGCCTCGAAGAAATGGAGGGCTGGCTCAGCGCGTCGCCGCTCGCGCACCTGCGCAGCGACGCCGAACAGCGTCGGCGCTTTGCGCGCTGGCCCGGGGTCGTCGACCGCGCGGGAGAGCTCATCGCCGAGCTTGCCTTCGACCTTCGTCTCGTGGCGCCCAATCTGCCGGCGTTTGCGACCCCCGAGGGGCACGACGAGCAGTCGTACCTAGAAGAGATCGTGGCCAAGGGCGCCACGCAGCGCTACGGACCCCGAGGAAGCGAGCGCGTCGTGGGCGCCTGGCGTCAGATCGACCATGAGCTCTCGGTCATCAAGACGCTCGGCTTTGCCGGCTACTTCCTCACGGTCTGGGACATCACGGAGTTCTGTCGCACCCACGACATCTACTGCCAGGGCCGAGGGTCGGCCGCGAACTCGGCGGTGTGCTACTCGCTCGGCATCACCAATGCCGACGCCGTCGCGCTCAACTTGTTCTTCGAGCGATTCCTCTCACCGGCGCGCGATGGTCCTCCCGACATCGACGTCGACATCGAGTCGGGCCGACGCGAAGAGGTGATCCAGTACGTCTACGAGCGCTACGGGCGCCACCACGCCGCCCAGGTGGCGGCCGTGATCACCTACCGGTCAAAGTCGGCACTGCGCGACGTCGCGCGCGCCCTCGGCCACAGCGAAGAAGAGGCCAACTACATCCGCGACCACGTCGATCGAGAGACGATGACCGCAAAGGATCCGGCGGTGTCCGAGCTGCTCACGTCGATGGCGACCGAGCTCTTGAATCGGCCGCGTCATCTCGGCATCCACTCGGCGGGCATGGTGCTCTGTGATCGACCCGTGCTCGAGGTCTGTCCCGTTGAGTGGGGGCGCATGCCCGGGCGCAGCGTGCTCCAGTGGGACAAGGACGACTGCGCAGCGATCGGGCTCGTGAAGTTCGACCTGCTCGGACTCGGCATGCTCGAGGCGCTGCACCGCGCCGTTGACACCGTGAAGGAGTTTCACGACGTCGACCTCGACCTCGCGATGCTCCCACAAGAGGACGCGGTCTATGACATGTTGTGCGAGGCCGACACCGTCGGGGTGTTCCAAGTCGAGTCGCGCGCTCAAATGGCGACCCTGCCGCGCGTGCAGCCGCGCTGCTTCTACGACCTCGTTATCGAAGTCGCGATCATTCGTCCGGGTCCCATCCAGGGTCGTGCCGTCAACCCCTACATCCGCCGCCGCCGCGGCGACGAGCGAGTGACCTACCTGCACCCTCGTCTCGAGCCGATCCTGCGACGCACCCTCGGAGTACCGATCTTCCAAGAGCAGCTGATGGAGATGGCTGTTGCCATCGCGGGCTTCTCTCCGGCCGAGTCCGACGAGCTGCGCCAAGCCATGGCGGCCAAGCGCTCAGAGTTGCGCATGATGAAGCTGAAGAGTCGCTTCTACGCGGGCATGGCCGCCAACGGCATCACCGGTGAGCCGGCCGACCAGCTCTTCGACGCGCTTGCGGCCTTTGCCAACTTCGGCTTTCCCGAGTCACACTCGGTCTCCTTCGCTCACCTCGTCTACTGCTCGGCGTGGATCAAGGTGCACTACCCGGGCGCCTTTCTCGTCTCATTGTTGAACGCCCAGCCCATGGGCTTCTGGTCGACCCAGAGCCTCGTCGCCGACGCGCAGCGCCACGGCGTCGAGGTGTGCCGCCCCGACGTCAACGCGTCCCAAGTCGGGGCCTCGCTCGAGGGGCCGCGAGCACAGCCCCGCGTGCGCCTTGGACTCGGCGACGTGCGCGGGGTGGGCAGCGAGCTGGCCGAGCGCATCGTGGCGGGCGCGCCTTGGGCCAACAGCGCAGACCTCGTGCGCCGCGCGGGTGCTCAACAGCACCACCTCGAAGCGCTCGCCGCCGCGGGCGCGCTCGATGGCTTTGGTGCGAGCCGTCGAGCCCTCACCTGGTCGGCCGCTGCGGCCGCACAGGCACTGCCCGATCGCCTGCCTGGCGTTGTCACCGGTGAGGTCGCTCCAGCGCTACCCGCAGTGAGTGAGCTTGAGCGCGTTGCAGACGACCTCTGGGCGATGGGTCTTACCACCGAGGCGACGGCGATGGAGCTCATACGCCCCGAACTCAACGCGCGTGGGGTGACGCGCGCGGGCGCGCTCGCGTCGGTCGAGGCGACGCGCGTCGCCGTCGCGGGGGTCGTGACGCACCGTCAGCACCCCGAGACCGCCAATGGCGCGGTGTTCGTCAACCTCGAAGACGAGACCGGACACGTGAACGTGATCTTCTCCAAGGGCGCGTGGACGCGCTGGTCGATGGTGGCCGGTATCGCACCGGCGCTCGTGATCCGTGGCTCGCTGGAGCGCGGTCAGGGGATCGTGACCCTTGTCGCGGAGTTCGTCGAGCCCCTTACTCTCGGAGCGACTGCGCCGTCATCGCGCGACTGGCACTAGCTGTCGACCTGTTTGGTGCGAAAGACGTCGAGCAGCTCCTCTTGGGAGTGCACGCCCATCTTCTTGAACATGTCGGCGAGGTGATTGCGTACCGTGCTTTGACTTAAGAAGAGCTCCTCGGCGATGCGCGGCACGCGCTCGCCATGCAGCAGGCGCGTGAGCACCTCCCACTGTCGCGGCGACAGCTCGGCGACGCCAGGCGTCTCGTAGGGATCGGCGACGCCCGCGACGTTGGAGAGGACTCCCGCACCTTCGAACTCGCGAGCGATGCGCCACAGTCGACGCTCGAGGTTCGCGACCCGCTCGGCCCAGACATGCGCCTCGGCTAGGCTTCGCCGGGACTCCAACGTGATCGCGATGGCGTTGGCGAAGTTGGCGAGGACGTCGCGATACGGCGCGAAGGCGTCAGCGTCCTTCACATTGATCAATACGACGCCGAAGAGTCGCGACGTCGTGCGCAAGACAAAGACCTCGGCACCGGTCTCCGCTTCCAACCCGGCGATATCGATCGAGTTCGGTTTGGCGTCGTCGTGCGCGCACTGGGCGGCAATGTGCGCGAATCGCTCATCGGGCGGTATCACCACTCCCGTAACGCAGATGTGCACGCTCTCGACGCCGGGCACTTGGAGGAAGGCGCAGTGCACGAACTCCGCGACGCGCTTCTCGTCAGGAAGTGCGATCATCGCGAGCTGGACAAAGTACAGCCGCGCGAGGACCTTTGCTTGCTGGCTGCGCGCTGCCTTCTCTTCGGGCTCGAGGTAGCACGGGTTGAACATGATCTGGCCGCGCACGATCATGAGCGGGTGCACCGAGATGATGCGAAAGAGCGATTCGCCATCGAACTGCTCCGTGTCGTATTGACAGAGCACCGTCATCGGCGTGGTGCGAACGAGCGCGTTGATGTCTGATTCGTACTCGACGAGGCGATCCGAACCTGGCACGCCGCGAAGGGCCCAGCCCATCTCGCCGGTCACTCGACAACCAGACGCCCCGTCGTCGAAGCTATCCTTGTAGAGCCGATGGAGACAGTCGATCGTCTCGTCGGGGATGAACGTCCCCGACGGAAAGTAGGCGTCCTCGGCGCTGGTGATGGTGAGTCGCCCCAGTTGTTCGCGCGACAACGACGCGGCACTTCGCTCGTCGAGTGCTCGCTCCAAGAACTCGGTCACGAGAGCGTCGGCAAAGTAGGAGACATCGTCGTTTTCCTGCAGCCCAGCCCGTACGAACGGGTGGATCACGCTGCGACGATCGACCTCGTCGCAGAACATATCGCAGACGTGTATACCCGGAGGGAAGCGCTCGGGAGTGAAACCGAGACTCACCTGCTCAGTTCGTTCTGCCATGGTGCCTCCTCGCAAGCGTCGAGGCGGTGAACAATCGTGAGACTAGTTGTCCAAGCGCGATCTGGCGCAGCGACGACCGTCGCAGTTGCTTTAGCTGACGAAGGCGAACTCTGGGCGCTCGCCGCGCTCGATCTCCTCGCGCACAAGAATCTGTGCGAGCGGGAGATCTTCGGCGTGCGTGACGCCGATGCAGCGCGATGACGTCTTCATCACGTCAAAGCGCAGCGGCGTGTGGTGAAGGATCTGGCCCACGAAGGTCGAGAGCTGAATCTCCTTCTCCTTCGCGAAATCGTGCTGATCGAGGACCTTGTGCATGAGAGGGAAGATGGCAGGCTGAAAGCCCCAGAGGTTCATCGAGACCGTCGTCTGGGGATGCAACATCTTTGGTTCAAGGCCATCGTCGGCCGCATAGCCCTCGAGCGTCGCCGATACGTTGCGCCGTTCGACGATGTCGGTCAGATGGCCGTTCACGACGACGCACGTCCCGCGCGACACCGGTAGCTCGCCAACGAGTGCGCGCTCGAGCTCGAAGCCAACCAGGCAGTTGTTCGGACTCGTCGCTAGGTGCTGTCCGAGGAGCTGAAACGACTCGCGACCATAGAGATCGTCGGCGTTGGACACGGCAAAGGGACGACTGAGATCGAGTGAAGATTCTGCCGCGAGGACGGCGTCGACGGTGCCGCGCAGTTCGGTTTGGTGCGTGAAGCTGACGCGATGGATCTTCGGCCAGAAGGTCGCCACGTGGTCAACTATCTCGGGACCCGTGTCGGGGTTAATCACAATGACGATGTCGTCAAACCCGGCCGCAAATGCGTCGGAGGCGATGAGGTCGATGACCCCTTCACCGTGCATGCCCACAGGCGCGAGTTGCTTGACGCCGCCGTAGCGGCGTGCTCGTCCGGCGGCGAGGATGACCAGGGAGGGTCCGCTCATTTGGACCACTTCACGACGGCCGAGGCCCACGTCATGCCGGCGCCGAAGCCAGTGAGCAGCGCGTAGTCGCCCTTATGGATGCGGTCATTCTGCCGCGCGTCGTCAAAGGCCAGTGGAATCGACGCGCTCGACGTGTTGCCGTAGCGATCGAGTGAGATGACCGCACGGTCCATTTCGATGTTGAGCCGCTGGCACGCCGCTTGGATGATGCGGATGTTGGCTTGGTGGGGGATCACCAGGCTGAGGTCGTCGGAAGTGATGTTCGCCATGGCGAGCGCCTTCTCGGCCGAGTCCACGACGACGCGCACCGCTCGACGAAAGACCTCCTTGCCGTCCATCTGGATGAAGCCCCCGTGCTCACAGGTAAGAAGGTCCGCGTCGGCGCCTTCGGCGCCCAGAGAGAACGACAGCAGGTCATTCTCGGTGGGGTCGTACTCAAGGACGGTCGCGCCGCCGCCGTCGGCGAGGAGGACAGCCATGTTGCGGTCGGTCCAGTCGACCCAACGAGAAAGGTTCTCTGCGCCGATGACGAGCACGCGCTTGGAACCGGTCTCGAGCAACCCGTAGGCCGTGCGGACCGCATACATGAAGCCGCTGCAGGCAGCGTTGAGGTCCATCGCCGCACAGTCGAGGTCGAGCTCGTCGGCGATCAGGGTGGACGTCGCGGGAATCAGGCGGTCCGGGGTCGTCGTGGCGAGTATGAGGAAGTCGATGTCCTTTGGTTCGACGCCGGCGTCGTCCATGGCGCGGCGTCCCGCGAGTACGCCCAAGCTCTTCGCGGTGCCGCCGATGCGCCGCTCGCGAATGCCGGTGCGCTCGGCGATCCACTCGTCAGTTGTGTCAAGGGTGAGCGAGAGCTCGTCGTTCGTGACAACCCTGTCGGGTACTGCGACTCCCCAGCCAGTAAATCGAGCGCCCATGTGCCAGCCCTTTCGTCTTGTTGAAAAGTCTAGATCCCGGCCTTACTGGGCCGCTGGTGCCGGCAATACCTGCAAAGTACAGCGCGCCACCGCGATGAGACGATCCTTGTCGTCACGCAGCTCGATGCCCCACACATGCACGTTGCGGCCCTTACGAAACGGTGTCGCGACAGCGGTGAGCGTGCCCTCGCTCATCGATCGAAGGTGCGAGCAGTTGAGCTCGGTGCCGACCACGATCTGCTCGGGCGCAACACTCACGAATCCGCCGATCGAGGCGGCGGTCTCGGCCATGAGTGCAGAGACGCCGCCGTGCAAGATGCCAAAGGGCTGGTGCACCTTCGGTCCGACTTCTACTCGAAGGACGACTTCATCGGGCGAGATGCTCACCGTTTCGATACCGAGCTGTTCGTTCACGTTCGGCAGATTGAAGGCACTGAGTGGGTTGTCGCTCATGGAGCCAGTGTAGGGAGCCGGTAACCTTCGTCCATGACTCGACGCGTCGACCTGCGCAGCGACACCGTCACCCAGCCCACCGAGCAGATGCGCGAGGCGATGGCCAGCGCGACCGTCGGCGACGACGGATACGGCGAAGACCCAACGATCAATGAGATCGAGCGACGCTTCGCCGAACTCGTAGGAAAAGAGGCCGCCGTCTTCGTGGTCTCGGGCGTCATGGCCAATCAGATCGCGGTGCGGGTGCTCGCGCAACCAGGCGATTTGGTGATCGCGGGGGCGCATCAGCACCTGGTCAGCTTCGAGATGGGAGCCGCGGCACGCAATTCAGGCATCCAGTTCTCGACGGTCGACGACATGAGCGGTGTGCTCGATGTCGCGAGCGTCGAAGCGATCATCGATGCCGAGAACGACCACCAGCCCCACGTTGGACTCGTCACGGTCGAAGACACTCACATGTACGCGGGCGGTGTGCCGTGGGACGTCGAGGAGCTGCGCAGACTGGCGAGCGCAATCGGGAACCGCCCGCTGCACCTGGACGGTGCGCGGCTCTTCAACGCGGTCGTTGCAACGGGCGCGAGTGCTGCTGACACGGCGGCTCCCGCGACCACGGTCATGACCGCGCTGACCAAGGGGCTCTGTGCGCCCGTGGGCTCGCTCCTCGCCGGACCGGCGACGTTGATGGAACGCGCTCGCATCGAACGCAAGCGTCTCGGTGGGGCGATGCGTCAGGCCGGCTTCCTCGCCGCGGCGGGTCTCGTCGCGCTCGACACGATGGTGGAGCGACTCAAGGACGACCACGTGCGCGCGCGCCAACTTGCCGACTCATTCTCGGGCGCGTTCCCCGAGTCGAGCTACGACCCGTCGACCTGTCGAACGAACATTGTCGCTTTCAATCACCCCGAGGCCCGCCGGGTCGTCGAGCAGCTCGGCTCACTAGGCGTCGAAGGTGGCACGGTGTCGCCAAACAGAGCGCGATTCGTCACCCACGCGGGCATCAACGACGATGACGTCGAGTACGTCGCAGGCGTGCTCGCGCGCTTTCGCGCGTCCTAGAGACCACCAAAGACCGGCACGACCGCATACGGGTAGGCTGTGGGTCGCTGAAAGCCGTACAGTGACCGAGATTCTCCACCTCTCAACGTTCTTGCACCGTCCGATCTACGACTCGCACGGCGACAAGATTGGACGCGTCCAAGACCTGGTCGCGAAGCTCGGCGACGATCCGCACCCCCCGATTGTCGGCGCCGTAATCCGAATCGAGGGTCGCGATCTCTTCATGTCGATCAAAAAGATCGGTGGACTGGCTGAAGGGCGCATGACGTTCGAGGGTCGACGTGTCGACCTTCGCCGCTTCGAGCGTCGCCCCGGAGAGATCCTGCTCGCCGAGGACTTGCTCGCTCGTCACCTCATCAACCTGGTGCGCGGGCGCATCATCATCGCCAACGAGATCGAAATCGCCCAGATCGACGGACGCTGGGAAGTCGTCGGCGTCGATCCCGGTCGTCGCTCCTTCTTCCGCCGCGTGCTGGGACGCAGGATCGGCTCTCGCGTCCAGTCCGATCGCATTGTCGATTTCGCGTCGATTGAGCCCTTCGTCTCTCACGTTCCGTCGGCGAGGCTCCACATTCCCTATCGCAAGCTCGCCAAGCTCCATCCAGCGCAGATCGCTGACCTCGTCGAGCAGTCGAGCCACGAAGAGGGCGAGGAGATCATCGAGGCCGTCGGTCTTGACCGCGAGCTCGAAGCGGACGTGTTCGAAGAGCTCGACACGACCCACCAGCTCGAGTTTCTCGAGTCGCGCTCTGACGCGGAGTCTGCCCGACTCCTGTCGCGCATGGAACCAGACAATGCCGCTGATCTCATCACTGAGATTGATCAAGAACGACGTCTCCCAATTCTCGAGCTGCTGCCTCACGAGCAGCAGGCGAAAGTCCGCCAGCTCCTCTCCTACAATGCAGACACCGCCGGCGGATTGATGAACCCCGACTTCGTGTCGGTACCGCCCACAGCCACGGTCGCCGAAGCACTCGAAGCGATTCGAACCTCGCAAGTACCGGCAGAGTCGCTGCAGGCGGTGTTCATCGTTGACGACAGCGGTCAACCGATCGGAGCCGCGTCGATTGCGCCGCTCGTTCGAGCCCGTCCCAGCGATCTGGCCCTCTCGGCCGCTCGAACCCAGCTCGCCCACGTGCACCCGCACTGGGACGTCTTGCGGGTGTCCAGAAAGATGAGCGACTTCAACCTGACCGTCTTGCCGGTGCTCGATGATGAGCATTCCAAGATGATTGGTGTGGTGACGGTCGATGACCTGCTCGAAGAGCTGCTGCCTCAGGGCTGGCGTGCCGAGTTCGGGCCAAGCGCGGCGGAGGAGTAGATGCGCGCTCGCCAAGGTCACGTTCTAAGGAGGTTTGTCTGAAACCCCCTAGTACCGGCCCCACGGCCAACGACGTACCGATGCAACCTCGCCTCACGAGAAGGAGCCGCTAGCTCCCCATATTCCGCGTGGTTGTTTCGCCCAACGACCACTGCGAGAAGAAAGGAGATAGCGCGTGCAGCGCGAAACGTCGAACGAACCACAGATCGCGGGCGCCTTCGGCTCCATCCGCGAACACGACGACGAACGCCGTCGGGGACTTCGGGCGCGCATCCTCACCCTGATCGCCATCATTGGGCCGGGGCTCATCGTCATGGTCGGCGACAACGACGCCGGCGGAGTCTCTACCTACGCGCAAGCGGGCCAAAACTTCGGGTACTCGCTCCTGTGGACACTGCCGCTGCTCATCCCGGTGCTGATCGTGATCCAAGAGATGGTGGCGCGCCTGGGGGCCGTCACTGGCGTCGGTCACGGACGACTGATACGCGAACGCTTTGGTCGCTACTGGGGCAACCTTTCGATCTTCTCGATCCTGATACTGAACTTTCTCATCATCATCACGGAGTTCATCGGGATCTCGCTCTCGATGAACTACTTCGGGGTTCACGCGTACGTGTCGGTGCCGGTCGCGGTCGTCGTACTCTTCGCGGTCACTGCGTCGGGCTCGTTTCGTCGCTGGGAACGGTTCATGATGCTCTTCATCGCGGTGAACTTTCTCATCGTTCCCCTGGTCATACTGGCGCATCCGTCCGCGGGCTCCATCGCTCACGCCGCCTTTCTCCCGCACATTCGAGGGGGCGCCTCCTCAAGCTCGGTCCTGCTCATCATCTCGATTATCGGCACGACGGTGGCACCCTGGCAGCTGTTCTTCCAGGAGTCCAACATTGTCGACAAGCGAATTTCGCCTCGCTGGCTGAACTACGAGCGAGTTGATACGGTCATCGGTTCGTTCATCGTGGTCATCGTCGCCTCGGCGTTGGTCGCGGTATGCGCGGCAGGCCTCGCGGCGCACGGTGGAACCAACTCCTACTCCAACGCCCTCGGCGTGGCGCGCGGACTCAACCGGTATGTCGGACACGACGTGGGCACGATCTTCGCGGTGCTGTTGCTCAACGCCTCGATTATCGGTGCGGCCGTGGTGACCCTGGCCAGCTCCTACGCCCTGGGTGACCTGTCGTCAGGGCACCAGGGGCTGAACGCACGGCTCTGGGAGGCGAAGGCGTTCTACGGGGGATTCGCCGCGCTGTTGGTGGTGGCGGGCACGGTCGCCGTCATCCCCGGGGCACCGCTCGGTGTGATCACCCTCGCGGTGCAGGCGCTCTGTGGTCTCATGTTGCCCAGTACGACGATCATCGTCTTGATGCTCGCAAACGATGCGGAGCTGATGGGGCCATGGAAGAACAGCCGCTGGCTGAATGTTGTCGCGGTAGTCATCGTGGTGACGCTCGTCGTGCTCTCGCTCGCGTTGATGATCTCGACGCTGTTCACGTCGGTCGATGTTCTGTTCATGCTCGGAGTGCTCGCGTTCATTGCCGTGATCGGGCTCGCCGTGGGCCTGCCCGTGGGACTGCGTCGAATGGCGCCCCCACGGACCTACGACATCGACAAGCGCGACTGGCGCACGCCGCGACTCGCCCTCCTTGCACCGATGCCGACGTCGAAGCCGCGAAGGATCTTGATGGGCGCCCAGAGCGCCTACCTTTTCGCTGCGGGCATCTTGTTGATCGTGCGGATCATCCAACTCGCGACCTCGTAGTCTCTCGTGATGGCATCTCTACCTACCCTCGTGTGCGTCCACGCTCACCCCGACGATGAGAGCTTCTTCGGTAGCGGGGCGATCGCGCACTACTCGTCCCTCGGTTACCGCGTCGTGCTCATCACGTGCACGGTGGGACAGCTCGGTTTCGACGGTAGCGGCAGGTCCGGCGATCAGCCTGGACACGACGCGCCAGAGACCAAGGCGACTCGCGCGGCCGAACTGCAGCGCTCCGCGGAGATTCTTGGCATTGCGCGCGTTGTCACACTGGGCTACAACGATTCGGGCATGAAGGGCTGGCCAGAGAACGACGCGCCGAGTGCGTTCATGAACGCGGACGTGAGTGCCGTTGGGCGAACGATCGCTTCGATTCTCGACGAAGAGGACGCAGCGGTCGTGGTCACCTACGACGAAAGCGGGTTCTACGGACACCCCGACCACATCATGGCCAACGAAGTGACCCGAGCCGCAGTGGCGCGGTCGAGCACCGTGGAGCGTCTCTACTACTCGGTCGTGGCCGAGGGGATCATGACCTCACTGGTCGAGGGCGCGACGAAGCTCGGTCTCTCGTTGCCGCACTGGGTCACCGACGCGAGCACGCACGTGAGCGACGAGCTCGTCTCAACGACCCTCGACGTGAGCCAGTACATACGGGTGAAGCACGACTCGATGGCGGCACACGCCACCCAGATCGACAACGAAGACCTTGTCGAGATGAACGACGACCTTTTCTCGCTACTCTTTAGCACCGAGTACTACCAACGCGCATGGAGTCGCCACGATACGAGTGGCGACCGCACCGACTTAATGGGAGGGCTCTGATGGCATTGACGTTTCTCGCGGTTCACGCGCACCCCGACGACGAGGCGAGCTCGACGGGCGGGCTGTTCCGCCTGCTCGCGAACCAGCGGGTCCGCACGGTACTCGTGACGTGCACGCGCGGCGAGTTCGGCGACGCGCCCGGTGGCATCAAGCCCGAAGAGGAGGGCCACGACGCTGACGATGTCGCCGAGCTCCGCCAGGAGGAGCTCGACAAGGCGGTCGAGATCCTTGGCATCAATCGATCAGTGCGACTCGGCTATCGCGACTCGGGCATGATGGGCTGGCCCCAGAACGAGGACCCCGCGTCGTTCTGGGCGACGCCCGTCAACGAAGCGGCCGAACGTCTCGCGCTCATCCTCATGGAAGAGCGCCCCCAGGTCGTCGTTACCTACAACCAGCACGGCTTCTATGGTCACCCCGACCACATCCAGGCGCACCGCATCACCGTGTCGGCGCTGTCGCTCATCGACTACGAGCCCACGCTGTATTACAACGCGATTCCTGACTCGGTGATGGCGATCATGCGCGAGCGGTGGGAGCGAGAAGAGCGCGAGCAGCGCGAAGCTGATGCCGAAAAGGGCATCGAACGACCCGCCGAGCGCGAGATGAGCGAAGAGGACATCGTCGAGATGGGCACGCCCGACGACCAGATCGGTGCCGCGATCGACGTCAGTTCGGTGACCGACGCCAAGTACGACGCGCTCGCCGCCCATCACTCCCAGGTCGGCGAGTCCTTCTGGATGAAGATGAGCCGCGAGGAGTTCAAAAAGGCGATGGGCACCGAGTGGTTTGTCCGGGTGACCAACCCGAAGGGACTCTCGGGCACCGTCACCGACATCTTCGCCGGCTATCGCTGACTAGTAGCGATACGTGTCGGGCTTGTAGGGACCCTCGACAGGGACCCCGATGTAGTCGGCCTGACGCTTGGTCAGTGTCGTCAGCTTCACACCTAGCGCGTCGAGATGGAGTCGGGCCACCTTCTCGTCGAGGTGCTTCGGCAAGACGTAGACCTTCTTCTCGTAGTCACCGTTGTTGACGAAGAGCTCGATCTGAGCCATCGTCTGGTTGGTGAACGAGTTGCTCATGACGAAGCTCGGATGCCCGGTCGCGTTGCCGAGGTTGAGGAGACGTCCCTCGGAGAGCACGATGATGGACTTTCCGTTCGCAAAGGTCCACTTGTCGACCTGAGGCTTGATCGTCTCACGCGTCACGCCGGGCAGGTCGGTCAATGCCGCCATGTCGATCTCGTTGTCGAAGTGGCCAATATTGCCCAGTACCGCCAAGTGCTTCATTGATTGCATGTGATCGACCGTGACGATGTCGCGGTTGCCCGTCGTGGTGATGACGAAGTCCGCCTCGTGAATCGCGTCTTCGAGCGTCGTGACCTGAAAGCCGTCCATGGCTGCTTGCAAAGCGCAGATCGGGTCGACTTCGGTGACGATGACGCGCGCGCCTTGACCGCGCAGCGACTCGGCCGATCCCTTGCCAACGTCGCCGTACCCGCAGACGATCGCGACCTTGCCGCCGATCAAGATATCCGTCGCGCGATTGATCCCGTCGATGAGCGAATGGCGCACGCCGTACTTGTTGTCAAACTTCGACTTGGTCACGGCGTCATTGACGTTGATAGCAGGAAAGAGCAACGTCCCATCGCGCTCCATCTCGTAGAGGCGGTGCACGCCCGTTGTCGTCTCCTCCGAGACACCGATGATGCTCTCGGCCATGGGCTCAAAGACCTTCTCGCCGGTGGCGACAATCGAATCGAGCAGCGACAAGATGACGCGGTACTCCTCGGAGTCGGCCGACTCGGGCGCCGGGACGAAACCGGCACGCTCGAACTCGAGTCCCTTGTGCACGAAGAGCGTGGCATCGCCGCCGTCGTCCAAGATCATCGTGGGACCGTCGGCGCCCGGCCAGCGCAACAGCTGCTCGGTGCACCACCAGTACTCCTCGAGCGTCTCGCCCTTCCAGGCGAACACGGGCACCCCGCGCGGTGCGTCGGGCGTGCCGTCGGGACCGACGACAATCGCCGCCGCCGCGTGATCCTGCGTTGAAAAGATGTTGCAGCTCACCCAGCGCACGTCGGCGCCGAGCGCGACGAGGGTCTCGATCAAGACGGCCGTCTGGATGGTCATGTGCAACGAGCCCGCGATGCGAGCGCCGCGCAGCGGCTTCGATTCACCGAATTCCGCGCGCATCGCCATGAGGCCGGGCATCTCGTGCTCAGCCAGCTTGATTTCGGCTCGACCGAACTCCGCCAGGGAAAGGTCGGCAACTTTGTAGTCAAAGACGTCAGAGGTCATGGTTCTCCTTGGAGTATGAGTTTTCCAGGCGCCGACCTCTGCCGCAGTCGCCTTCACCCATGGTACCGCGAGACGTGCTCAGACACCCACTCGAAACTCGACGACGTCGCCGTCGCGCATGACGTACTCCTTGCCTTCTATGCGCGCCCTACCCGCCGCCTTGACCGCGGCCATCGAACCCCCCGCGATCAGGTCGTCGTAGGACACGACCTCGGCTTTGATGAAGTGCTTTTGGAAGTCGGTGTGGATCTCGCCCGCGGCCTCGGGCGCAGTCTCGCCTTGATGAATGGTCCAAGCACGCGCCTCTTTCGGTCCCGCCGTCAAGAACGTCTGCAGGCCGAGCGTCGCAAAGCCGACCTTGGAGAGCTGGGCGAGCCCGGACTCGTGCTGGCCGTAGGACTCAAGGAGCTCAAGCGCCTCGTCGTCGTCGAGCTCGGCGAGCTCGGCTTCCACCTTCGCACAGAGCATCACGCTCGGCGCGGGTGCGACCGACTCACGCAGCTCGCGCTGGCGCTCTTCGTCGCCGAGTGCGTCTTCGTCGACGTTGAAGACGTAGATGAACGGCTTGTCGGTGAGCAGATGCAGGTCGTAGAGCTGAGATCGGTCGACCTCTTTGGGACCGAGCTGGCTGATCACCCGTCCCTCGTTGAGAGCCGCCTGCGCTTTTTTGACCTCGGCGAGCTTGATCGCGGCCTCGCCGCCGCGCTTGGACTCTCGTTCAAGGCGTGCGACGGTCTTTTCGACGGTCTGGAGGTCCGCGAGTATGAGCTCGGTTTCGATCGTCGCGACGTCACTCGCGGGATCGATGCGACCATCGACGTGGATGACGTCGTCGTCTTCGAACACCCGCACGACCTCACAGATCGCGTCGGACTCTCGAATCGCGGCCAAGAACTGGTTACCGAGTCCCTCACCGGTCGAGGCACCGCGCACGATGCCTGCGATATCGACGAAAGTCACGGTGGCGTGGATGATCTTCTCGGAGTGGAACATCTCAGCCAGGACATTCAAACGTTCGTCAGGCACGGCGACCACGCCCACATTGGGCTCGATGGTGGCGAACGGGTAGTTCGCGGCGAGCACGTGGTTCTTCGTGAGGGCGTTGAACAGCGTTGATTTTCCGACGTTGGGCAGTCCAACGATGCCAATCGAGAGGCTCATAAGAGTGTCCAGGCTAGTTGCCCGGCGTTCGTTGTGAGTGAGTGGTCAGGCGATCTCAGCGAGCAGTCCGTCGTCAATCTCCATGCGCCGGTCGGCTTGGCTAGCTACCTTCTCGTCGTGCGTGACGACGAGCACCGTGGCACCCTGGGACGACGCCGCGTTGCGCAGTAGCTGGACGATCTTCTGGCCGGTTGACTTGTCGAGGCTGCCCGTAGGTTCGTCGGCGAGGATGAGCTGCGGTTTGGCGGCGAAGGCTCGCGCGATCGCCACTCGCTGCTGTTCGCCTCCCGAGAGCCGCGCCGGACGGCGATCGCTCTTCTCTCCGGTGAGGCCCACGAGCGCAAGCATCTCGTCAGCTCGCTTCTCGCGCTCGTCTTTCGGCCAGCGCGCGTACTCGAGGGGGAGCATGACGTTCTGGCGTGCCGTGAGATTGGGAATCAGGTTGAACTGCTGGAAGACAAAGCCCACCTGATGCGAGCGGTACTTGGTGCGACCGCTCGAGTCGAGGTTGGCGAGCTCCACGCCGTCGAGGTCAATGCTGCCCTTGTCGGGTGCGTCGAGCAAGCCGAGCAGCGCGAGCAGCGTCGACTTGCCGCTGCCGCTCGCCCCGATAATGGCCACCATCTCGCCGTCTTTGGCGCTGAAGGTGACGTCCTGGACCGCGCGCACGTCGCCGGCCCCGGTATGAAACGTCTTGCTCAGGTTCTCAACTTTTAGCATTACTCACTCCTCAGTACTTCGGCTGGACGAATACGAACGATGGTGGCGACAGCGACCGTTGAGCCAACGGCGGCGATCACGATGGCAAAGAGCAACGCAAACGTGAGGGTCGACCACCCGACCGACGTGTGCAACGTGGTGAGCGTGTTGTGGAAGCCACCGAAGCGGAAGTTGCCGCTCGCCAGGCGGCCGGTGCCCGACGGTGGCGTGAAACCGTTCCCGCCTCCGCCGAAGCCGCCTCCGCCGGCACGAACGAAGCCGCCGGGTGAGGAGGTGGTGTTGCTGGTTGAACTGACCAGCGCCGAGGCGATGGGGCTGCTGAGCAAGGCCCCGCCGATGAAGCCCACGATGGCGCCGAGCACCGTGAATGTCGTCGACTCGGCAATGAACTGGGCAACGATGGACTTATTGGGCGCGCCGAGGGCCTTGAGCACGCCGACCTCGCGGCGACGCTCGCGCACGATCATGAGCATTGAGAGCAACAAGATGATCGCGGCACCGATCACGGCACCGAACAGCGTGTACGTCGAGATGGTCTTCACGGAGTTGAGCGGCGCGAGCGAGGCTTCGGTCGTGGCCTGGGTGGACGTCACGTCGGCCTTCGAGCCGATTTTGGCGTCAATCGCTTTCACGACGCTCGACACGTTGTTGACGTTGTTGACGACGACGGTCGCATTGGTGATCTCGCCGCTCGCCGAGGCCAGCTTCTGCACGGTGGCGAGCGGCATGAGCACATCGGCGTTCGCGAAGGTTGAGCCGGCGTTGTAGATGCCGACCACCGTGATGGTCTTGCCGTAGGCGGTGAAGGTGGAGCCGACCTTGAGGTTATTCTTGGAGGCCATCGTGGCGCCCACGAGCGCCACGTCCGACGTTGAGGTAGGACTGAAGGACGAGCCCGACGTGAGCTTCTCCGTGCCTCCGCCGTTCGCTCCGCCTACGACTGCGTTGCCCGGAGAGTTCGTGCCGATGACGCGCACCGGAATGGTGAAGGTGGTGCCGCTGCCGCTCCCAGCTCCGCCACCAACGCCGCCAAACTGCTGGCCCAGCGAACCGGTCGGGGTGGGCGACTTGAGCGACGTCTGGGTTGATTTCAGCTCTTCGCTGAGTGACTCCTGGACGGCGGTCACGTTCTTGAGGCCGAGTAGTCCGTTGACCTCTGTCGCGGTGAGCGGCGTGCCACCGCCCTGAAATCCGAAAAATCCCTTGGGGGATACGGTGACGGTGTTGCCCGTCGAGGCACGCACCGAGTTGATCTTTGCGGTGACGGCGTCGCGAGCGATCAGCATCGAGATGGATAGGGCGATGGCCACGGCCAGGATGAAAACGACGCCGATCGAGCGCATCGAGTTTCGAAACGCGTTGCGGACGCCCCGACGAAGTGAATTCACATAGTTCCTTTCAGAAGTCGACGATCATCCTTCACGCTGAGTGATAACGCCAATGGAATTACGACTAAGACCGATCTAAGAATTGACGCCGTGTTAATCGCGTGTCCTACAGTCGAGTGCGTGGATGACATCACGGTGGTTGAGGGCAGAGCGAAGTTCGGCGACTACGAGACGTGGTATCGCGTCATCGGCGACGTGCACGCCGCGAAGGCGCCACTTGTTGTGGCCCACGGCGGACCGGGTTGCTCGCACGACTATCTCGAAGGGCTGAGCGCTATCGCCGACTCGGAAAGAGCGGTGGTGCTCTACGACCAGGTGGGCGGCGGACGCTCGACGCACCTTCCCGAAGAAGGACCCGACTTTTGGACAGTCGACCTGTTTCTCGCCGAGCTTGACAACCTGCTCGAACATGTCGGGATCAAGGATCGCTACTACGTGCTTGGCCAGTCCTGGGGCGGCATGCTGGCGGCCGAACATGCCATTCGCAAACCGGCGGGTCTGCGGGGTCTCATCATCAGTAACTCGCCCGCATCAATGGACCTGTGGTCGAGCGAGGCGAAGATCTTGCGCGGTCAGCTGCCACCCGAGGTAGAGGCCGCCCTCGATCGCTGCGAGGCGAACGACACAGTGGATGACCCCGAGTACCTGGCCGCCACGCAGGCGTACTACGACGAGCACGTCTGTCGTGTGGTGCCCAATCCACCCGAGGTCGTGCGAACCTTCGAGATGCTGGCGCAAGATCCCACCGTGTACCACTCGATGAACGGGCCCAACGAGTTCTTCTGCGTGGGGACCCTGCGCTCATGGAGCGTGGTTGACCGAGTGCGCGCCATCACGGCACCCACGCTTTTACTCTCTGGTCGGTACGACGAGGCCACGCCCGCGACCGTGCAGCCCTTCTTCGACCACATCCCTGACGTTCGTTGGGAGATCTTCGAAGCGTCGAGCCACATGCCTTTCGTCGAAGAGCCCGACCGCTACCTTCACGTGGTCGAGACCTTCCTCGAGAGTCTCGACTAGCCACGAGGGCTGCTTCGCGGGCCGTGTTGTGCCCATGCCCATTGGCGAGTAGGACGAAGAGGTGAAACGCTTTCTTGATCGTTCCGAGGCTGGACGCCAGTTGGGCATTCGTCTCAGCGGCGACTTCAGCGGGGGCGCGCCCATTGTGCTGGGGCTTCCGCGAGGAGGCGTGGTCGTCGCCTACGAAGTCGCCAGGGTGTTGAGGTCGCCCCTCGATCTCATCGTCGTGCGCAAAATTGGCGTCCCGTCACAACGAGAGCTCGCCATGGGCGCACTCGCCGAGGGAGACGTCGTCGTCAAGGAGAGCGACGTCTGTGATGAATTGAGGATCTCTGAAGACCAGTTTCAGCGCGCGGCGGCGCTCGAGCGTCTGGAGCTTGAGCGCCGATCTGAGCGACTCCGCCAACGTGTTCCCGCGTTCGACCTCGCCGGTCAGAGCGTCCTCATCGTCGACGACGGCGTGGCGACTGGGGCGACCGCACGCGCGGCGATCGCGTGCGCACGATCTCGACGTGCCGCGCGGGTGGGGTTCGCCACCCCGGTCGCGAGCGCTGCCTCGGCACGCGAGCTTGCTCGCATCGTCGATCAGTTCGTTGCCCTCAAGCTCATGCGCGGGCCTTTTTCTGTCGGATCGAGCTACGAGCACTTCGCTCAGGTGAGCGACCGCGAGGTGAACGGCTACCTCGCTCGAGCGCGTCGAGCGCCGTCGGCCAGCACGTCGTCTATGGCAGAGCCTCCGAAACGCCATCCTTCGTTCTTCCATCGTCGCTCGCCCTAGCGATACGGAGGTTCTTGCCCGTTGAGGTGAACGAAGTGGCGACGACCACCACTAACTTGACGGATTAAGTCTGGAATGACCCATCGTCAAGTCGGGGAGGCCACACAGAGTGGACGCCAAGCCTTCAGAAGATGCGCAGCGTGCGAGCACCAGCGGCCACCAGCGTCACGCCGTGTTGCCGATTCGGGTGACGGTCGCGGCAGACGGCACGATTTCGGCGCGCAACACTCGCGGTGGCGAGTTAGCGATCGGGACGGGCTGGGAGGGAGAGGACTCCAACCCCATCGAGATGCTGCTCGTCGCCATCGGCGGCTGCGCTGCCGTTGACTTCACGACCGTGCTGGCTCGTCGAGGACACCCACTGAGCGGACTTGATATTGAGGTGCGCGGTCATCGCGCCACCGACGAGCGGCTCGACACCATCGAGGTCCGCTACGTCCTTCCGGAGGATGCCGACATCGATGCGGAGGATATCGAAGTGGCGCGCCGACTGACGGCCGACGTGCTCTGCACGGTCTCTCGCACGGTCGAACACGGCGGCACCGTCGAGTACCTCGTCGTGGACAAGTTTCCGGATGAGGCAGTCGAGGTGCAGCGAGCAGCAAACGAGACAAGGACACATTGAACGAGGGCTCGGGCCCGACGAAGGAGGAGCAATGACGCACAGCGACAGCTCTGTTGAATCATCCCCCGCTTCGAAGGAGAGCGGCGAGCGAACCACCCTCGCCAGGCATGTCGTCGGACTGCCGGGCGTGCTGTTCCAGTCGGTCACCTTCATGGCGCCGGGTGGGGCAGTGGCGACGTCGCTCGCTGTGGGTGCCATGTACGCGGGCGGCGCGCTGCCGCTCTCAGTTCTCCTCACCTTGATCGCCGCGGTCCTCGTCGCTATCTCCATGGCCCAGCTCGCGCGCCATCTGCCCTCGGCGGGCAGCATCTACACCTATCCCTCCCAGGGCCTCCATCCAACGATTGGCTTTCTCGTGGGCTGGGGCTACGCGATGATCACGGGTCTCGTGGGGCCAATCGTGAACCTGCTCATCGGTTACTTCGTCGGCACCATCCTCAATGAGGAGTTCGGATGGGACTACCGAGCGTGCTGGATCGGATTCATGCTTGCCGCGATGGTGCTCACTTCGCTGATTGGGTACCGGGGCGTGCGACTGAGCACGTGGTTCGGCGTCGTCTTGGGCGCATTCGAGATGTTGGTCTTCATTGCGCTCTCCATATGGCTCATCGCACACGCCGCCCCCGGTGGCAATACGCTCGAGGTCTTCACGCTGAAGTACGCCACCATCAAGGGCTATCACGGGCTCTCGGGGGTCGTCGCCGGTGGAGTGTTCGTGATGCTTGCCTTCGTGGGCTTTGAGGCGGCGGGCCCGCTCGCCGAAGAGGCTCGCAATCCCCGGCGCAACGTCCCGCGCGCGATCATCCTGTCGTGCGTCATCGTGGGTATCTTCTACGTCTTTACGACCTACGCCGCCGCGGCGTTCGTGGGCTCGGCGCACTTTGCCTCCTACGGCGGACTCGATGGCGGTAGCCCGTGGATCGGGTTCGCGCGAAAGCTCTGGGGCGTCGGCTGGGTGGTCGTCTTCATCGCTGTCGTCAATTCGTTCTTTGCGAACGGCAACTCGGCCCTCGTCGCCTCGACGAGGACCTGGTACGCCATGGGTCGCATCAGGATCTTCCCGGCTGCGTTCGAGCGGACGCACAAGCGCTACGCCTCACCCGTGGTGGGCATCGCCGTGCAGGGCCTCGCGACGCTCGCGATCGCGCTGCCACTCGCGATCGAGTACGGACCGGTCGACGCCTTTGAGTTACTCGCGACGATCCTTTCGGCCGTGATGATCTGCATCTACATCGTGGTCAACATCTCGAGCTTCGGGTACTACTTCCGCCGCCAGCGAGCGGAGTTCAACTGGATCGTGCACTTCGTCATCCCGATCGTGAGCTCGTTGATCCTCATCCCGGTGCTCTTCTCCGCGCTCGGCGTCGGTTCGTCGCTTTTCAAGTTCGTTTCGCCGTTGCCGTACCCCATCAATGTGGCCGGACCGGTCGTCATCGCCTGGTTCATTGTTGGCATCGTGTACCTCGTCTATCTGTGGATCGCCCACCGCGACCGAGTGACAGAGATGAGCATGGTCTTCGAGTAGCGAAAAGTGTCGTCGGAGTGTGGTCCGATTACTCGATCAGACTCAACCAATGCTCCTCGGCCGCGCTCAGCGCCGACTGAACACCGTTGAGCTCGGCGCCGAGGCGGCTTTGGTCGGTGTGTTCCGTTGACGCGAGGAGCTTCTTGGTGAGGGTTGCCTTGCGCCGCTCGAGTCGAGCCATCTCTTTTTCGGCGTCACGCAGTTGACGACCCCGCGGCGCCGCACCGACATCCACTTCAGGAATTTTGAGGGCTGCCCCCGTTGTGGACGCTCGCGCGACCCACGCGTCGATGCCGCCGGGAACGTCGACGATGGTGCCATCAGTGACTTCCAAGAGACGGTCGGTCGCTCGACTGAGGAACGTTCGGTCGTGTGAGACGACAACGAGCGTGCCGGGCCACCTGCTCAAGAACTCTTCGAGGAGTCGAATCGTCTCCAGGTCCAAATCGTTCGTGGGCTCGTCCAAAAAGAGAACGTTCGGTCGTGTCGACAGCGCGAGGAGCAGTTGCAGACGACGGCGCTCACCCCCCGACAGATCCTTCGCCTTGGTCATGGGCAACGCACCGGTAAACCAGAACCGCTTCATTAGGGCCACGTCTTCCAGAGATCCCGGGACTCCCTGAGGTCCCGCGACGAGCTCTTGCACCGTTGCCTCCTCGTCGAAGGTGCCGCCTCCTTGATCGAGGTACGACAGCACCACGGTGGGACCCGTCTTTACCGTCCCCGTCGATGGAAGGAGGCGGTGGGCGAGTAAGCCGACGAGCGTCGACTTTCCCGAGCCGTTGGCGCCGACGATGCCTACTCGTTCGCCTGGACCAAGTTCGAGGTTGACGTCGTGTAGGACGTGATGGTCGACGTCGTAGGAGAAGCTCACGTGGTGGGCTTTGATGACCGAGGTGCCGAGCCGGCGTGTGCCCTTGTCGAACCCGATCGAGTCGCTGCGAGCTGCGGCTTGCGGTCGCGTCGCGAGCAGTTTCTGTGCGGCGTTGACGCGGGCCTGCGGCTTGGTCGAACGGGCCTTGGCCCCGCGTCGGAGCCAGGCGAGTTCGGTCCTGGCGAGATTGCGCCGCACTTGCTCAGCGGTAGCAGCCGCCGCCTCGCGCTCGGCTTGCGCCTCGAGCAGCTTCTTGTAGCCGCCCGAATGGAGATACGTTGCTCCTCGATCGATTTCGACCATGCGGTTCGTGACTTCGTCGAGCAGGTAGCGGTCGTGACTGACCATCACGACCGCGCCGGCATAGGCAAGGATCTGCTGTTCGAGCCATCGGATGGCGCCGAGGTCTAGGTGGTTGGTCGGCTCGTCAAGGATGAGTGCGTCGCTCGGCTCGATGAAGGCACGCGCGAGCGCGACGCGCTTTAACTGCCCGCCCGAGAGCGCGCTGGTGTCGGAGTCGAACGCTTCGAGCATGCCCAGGCGATCAAGCGCTGCCTCGACCTTCCATCCTGACCCGAGGGCTTCACGAACCGTGCCTCGAGGCAGGGTGGGGATCTGCTCGAGGTAGCTCACGCGCACGTCTCGACTGCGTCGGATCTGGCCAGCGTCTGGTGCCAGGGATCCAGCGACGATTCTCAGCAGCGTGGTCTTGCCCACGCCATTGATGCCAACGACGCCGATCTTGTCTCCCGATGAGACGGTGAGGGTGAGATCCCCCAAGATCGCTCGCTCCGCGCCGTTGAGGACGACGTGTTCGAGGTCGATCAAGATGGTCATGCGGTGTCCACGTTAACGACTCGCGGCGCGCCCATTGACTGCTCGACGAACTCCTCTCGCGCGTGAGCGTGACGAACAAGTGGCTGCCTGCCGTTAATGATTGATGGCCGCGCGCGTCGAGTTCACCTGCAGGGACAACACGTTGGGATCGAGAGCCGCGATGCCCATCGCTCATTTCTTTTTCGAGGATCGACCGACTCCCTGCCGCAACGGCGGCGGGGGCACGGGCGTGAGGTAGATGAATTTGATCATTGGCCATCTCCGCCGGAGCTCTTGGTTGGTCTGGATGATGGTCTGCTCGACGACCGAGATGGCGAGCTCGTCAGAGAAGATCACGTTTCCATCCACGACCAAACTAGAAGGCCCAACGACTACGGCGAACAGGTCGGAGACGTCGACGACGCCCGGTTGCGACGAGACGACCGAGCGCATCTCCTTGAGCAGTGCCGGTCCTACGCCCCGTCCTCCAATGAGATCTCGGTTGATCTGCAAGAGGAAGCCAGACGCCACAAAGAGCATGACCCCGATGAGGCCGCTCGCGATCGTGTCGGGCAATGAGCTTCCCGAGAGCTGGCTGCCCAGGAGTCCGGCGGCAGCGACGAATGCGCCAATCACCGCCGCACTTCCCGCTATCGTCACCGTGACCGAGGCGGGGTCGGTGCTGATGCGCAGATACGACCGCGACGAGATGTGGCGAACGGTCGCCTGCTCACGAATCGGACGAAGCCCTACCAGCGCCGAGTACGCGTCAAGTACGGAGGTGGCGGCCAGAACGATGTAACCAAGCGCGTACGAGTGAACCGGCGATGGATGCAGTCCGGACTGAATGGCCTCGTCGATGGCGAGGCCCCCGCCCCCGAAGAAGAGACCGAGAGCGGCGAAGAGCGACCAGAAGTACCGCTCTCGGCCGTGCCCCAATGGATGGCGCTCGTCTGGTGCACGGAGACTGTTCCGGACGCCCACGAGCAGAAAGACAACCACCGCGACTTCGGCAACGTTCACCGCGGTCTGGGCGCGAAGCGCCGTGGACCCCGTGATCCAGGCCGTGACCCCCAGGCCTGCTACTTCGACGCAGTTCACGACAAGTCCAGTAATGACACCTGTGCTCTTCGAATCGACAGCAGTGACTGCGTTCATCTGAACCGCCCGATTGGTGTGGCGCGTGTTCGCTTAAGTGTCGCACATCTCGCGCGTTCTTTGCCAAGGCCACGCGCGATTCGCTGGGCGCAACAATGAGCTTCCCAGGAGAACTCGTCTTGAATTGCACGTCTCCGTGAAGATCTAGGAAGAGGGCGGCCGAAGGAGGTCCTGAGTCATGTTGGACCGTCCTCCTCGGCCCAACTCTGGCGAAGCTGGTCGAAGAGATCGTCGGCGATTCGTGACGCCCTTTCTTCGAGAGTGGCTGCATCGAGGTCGGGACGAAGTTGTTGACCGGCAGCGCGCACGACCCCGCGAAGCACCGCGCTAGTGAGGGGCGGTGCTTGAGCGGGAGTGCTATCGACCTCGCCACCTCTCGACATCAATTCGATGACCTTCCCGTGGAGATCGGATGGGTCGACGCCGAGGTCCAGAAGTACTGTGATCGCTCCGCCCTCGCCCACTCGAACGATTCCAAGCAGCAAGTGCTCGGTTCCGATGTATGTGTGGCCGAACTGGAGTGCTTCGCGCAACGCCCCCTCCAAGACGTGCTTCGCTCGTGGTGTGAAGGGCGGCGCACCCGGCGACTCATCACCGATGCCCTTGATCTCCTCGACCTTCGCGCGCGCTGCTGTGTAGGCAACTCCCGACGCGTCGAGCGCCTTGGCGGCGATCCCATCATGCTCACGGATTAGCCCGAGCAGAATATGTTCAGTTCCGATGAAGTCATGGTTCAGTTCACGCGCTTCTTCCTGGGCCAACACGAGGACTCGGCGGGATCGGTCGGTGAATCGCTCGAACATGGTTCTCCGTTCAGCAAGCTGCTCGTCCCTTAGACGGTAGTCCCGAGGCTCGACTCACCCTCGACGAACGGCCGACCACTTTCAGAAGAAGATTCGGTAAAGGCGAAAGGCCAGTTGTAGGTGGACGGCCCACCGCGATGAGCAAGAATGGTGCACATAGCTCCCGTAGCTCAGGGGATAGAGCATCGGTTTCCTAAACCGTGAGCGCAGGTTCGAATCCTGCCGGGGGCACTTTCGAAAGCAGTCGAGACACGTCGAACAGAGGGACGGTCGATCTCCTCTCGTTGCCGTTTTACCTGCGCCTGAAGAGCAGGTCTAGTATCCGACTCTGACCAAAAAGTACTGGGGCGCAGGACGTGACCACTGTCCTACGCGCGGCATCGAGCAGAGGCGGTTGATATGAGCCCATCATCACATGAACCTGAGAACGAGATCGTTCGAGCCGCCCTCGTTCAGTCGAAGTGGACCGGCGACAAAGACTCGATGATCGAGGCGAACGTGGCGCTCGCGCGACGGGCGGCCGATGACGGTGCCCAGGCGCTCTGCTTTCAGGAGTTGTTCTATGGTCCGTACTTCTGCCAGGTCCAGGATCCCGAGTACTTCGCCTACACCGAGTCGATTCCGGGGCCGACCACCGAGCTCATGCAGAAGCTCGCGCGCGAGACCCACATGGTGCTCGTGGTGCCGATCTACGAAGTCGAGCAAGAGGGCGTCTTCTATAACACCGCCGTCGTGATCGACGCCGACGGCACCTATCTCGGAAAGTACCGCAAGCACCATATTCCTCAGGTGAAGGGCTTCTGGGAGAAGTACTACTTTCGCCCCGGCAACCTTGGCTATCCGGTCTTTCAGACGGCCGTCGGTCCCATCGGCGTCTACATCTGTTACGACCGTCACTTTCCCGAAGGCTGGCGCGCGCTCGGACTCGCCGGAGCGAGAATCGTCTTCAATCCCTCCGCCACCAGCCGCGGGCTCTCGGCGTACCTGTGGAACCTCGAACAGCCCGCCGCGGCCGTCGCCAACGAGTACTTCGTCGGAGCGATCAATCGAGTCGGCGTCGAAGAGCTGGGCGACAACAACTTCTATGGTTCCTCATACTTCGTGAGCCCAAGGGGTCAAATGATCGGCGAGGCTGCGTCCGACAGCGAGGACGAGGTGATCGTGCGCGACCTCGACATGAGCGTCTTGAAGGACGTGCGCCAGACCTGGGCGTTCTATCGAGACCGTCGTCCCGACAGCTACGGCGAATTGGTTGCGCCATGAAGGACGCCACAGGAGAGAAAGCGATGAACCGATGAAGACGGTCATTAGCGGAGGAACGGTGATTAACGCGAGCGGGCCGCTTGCCGCCGACGTGCTCATCGAGGGAGAGACGATCACGGGACTTGCCGAATCGGGTTCAACGGTGGCGGCGACGTGGCGCGAAAGTTCGGATCGGGTGATCGACGCAAGCGGTCTCTACGTGCTGCCGGGCGCGATCGACGGCCACACCCATATGGAGATGCCGTTTGGCGGTACTCACTCGGTCGACACTTTCGAGACGGGGACTCGCGCCGCGGCCTTTGGTGGCACGACCACGATCATCGACTTCGCGATTCAGTCAAAAGGCAAGAGCCTTCGAGAGGGTCTTGACGCCTGGCACGCGAAGGCTGACGGGCAGTGCGCCATCGACTACGGCTTTCACATGATCGTCTCTGACGTCACCGAATCATCGCTGAAGGAGATGGACCTGGTCGTCGATGAGGGCGTCAGCAGCTTCAAGTTGTTCATGGCCTATCCCGGCGTCTTCTACTCGAACGACGGCCAAATCCTCCAGGCCATGCAGCAGGCGTCGGGTAACGGGGCGACGATCATGATGCACGCAGAAAATGGCATCGCGATCGACGTCCTCGTCGCCCAATCGCTCGCGCGGGGTGAGGGCGACCCTCGCTTTCACGGCGCGACGCGTCCGGCGCTGTTCGAAGGTGAGGCAACGCATCGGGCGATCCAACTCGCGCGCGTTGCCGGCGCGCCGCTGTACATCGTGCACCTTTCGGCCGCAGAAGCGCTCGCGGAGGTGGTGGCCGCGAGGGACCGCGGACAGAACGTCTTCGCCGAGACCTGCCCGCAGTATCTGTTTCTGTCCGAGGCGGACCTTGCGCGCGAGGGATTCGAGGGCGCGAAGTTCGTCTGCTCGCCCCCGTTGCGCGCCGAGTCTCACCACGCTGATCTCTGGCGCGGGCTGCGCACCGATGACCTCAGCGTCGTCTCGACGGACCACTGCCCGTTCTGCTTCAAGGAGCAAAAAGAGCTCGGTCTCGGCGATTTCTCAAAGATCCCGAACGGGATACCCGGTGTCGAGCACCGTGTCGATCTCATCTATCAGGGCGTCGACCAAGGAGAGATCTCCCTTGCTCGTTGGATCGAGATCATCGCGACGACGCCCGCTCGCATGTTCGGGCTGTTTCCAAAGAAGGGTATCGTCGCCCCCGGCTCGGACGCCGACCTCGTGCTCTATGACCCAAGGGCTTCTCAGACGCTGTCCGCCAAGAGCCATCACATGAATGTCGATTACTCGGCCTACGAGGGTATGTCGATCACGGGTCAGGTGAAGACCGTGCTTTCTCGTGGTGAGGTGATCATCGACCACGGGGACTACGTCGGCCGACCGGGTTCGGGCCAGTTCCTTCGTCGCGGGTTGAACGGATGCTTGCGGTGAGCACACCTTCACCGGGTGGCCGATGATGGACTTCGGTCTCGTCGCCCAGACAAATCCGCCGGCGATGGACGTGGTCGAGCTCGCGAAGCGGGCCGAGGACGCCGGCTTCACGCATTTTTGGACCTTCGACTCCTGCGTGCTCTGGCAAGAGCCGTTTGTGATCTACTCCCAGATCCTTGGGAGCACGTCGCACATCACGGTCGGGCCGATGGTCACGAATCCCATCACCCGCGACTGGACGGTGACGGCGTCGCTCTTTGCGACGCTCAACGAGATGTTCGGTCCGCGCACTATCTGTGGGATCGGCCGCGGCGACTCCGCATTGCGCGTCACCGGTCGCACACCAGCGTCGCTCGACACGCTCTCGCAGTGCATGAGGACTATCAAGGATCTGGTGGAAGGTCGTGAGACGATCGTGAACGATCGAACGGTCACGTTCCCCTGGGTCGATGAGGGCAGCTTTGAGGTGTGGATGGCTGCCTATGGCCCCAAGGCGCTTGCGGTCGCCGGTCGCGACGCTGACGGGCTCATCATTCAGCTCGCTGACCCTTTTATTGTGCAGTGGGCCATCGACGCGGCCCGAGCATCACGCCTCGCTGCGGACCGTGACGTTCCTTCGTACAAGGTCTGCGTGGCGGCACCCGCGTACGTCGGCGACGACCTCGCCCATCAGCGAGATCAGGTGCGCTGGTTCGGCGGCATGGTCGGCAATCACGTCGCCGACATCGTCGAACGCTACGGATCGGAGGCTCCCGTTCCCGCTGCTCTCACTGAGTACATCAAGGGTCGCCAAGGGTACGACTACCGCCATCATGGCCAGGCCGGGAACCCCGATACCGAGTTCGTGCCCGACGAGGTCATCGACCGTTTCTGTCTACTCGGTCCAGTGGAACAGCATCGTGAGCGCCTAAGCGAACTCGCCGAGTCCGGTGTCGATCAATTCTCGCTGTACCTCATGCACGACAATCCTGATGCGACCATCGAGGCTTACCGGAAGGGCATCATCGGCCAGGTGTGATCGACAGATCGACAACGCGCTCGAAGGTCGAGTCAAGCTTCACTTTGACCGCCTGTGCTCGAGTTAGGCCACTTCTCCGGCCGGCACTTCGCGGTGATATCGCCACACGATGGCACTCGCACGGGCCACGGACTCGGCGATGCCAAGGGCGAGGACTGCCGTGAGTGCGTACGTCGCGAAGCTGTTGTGCAAGTTCGCGATTGAGTTCGCGGAAAGGCGAATGGCTAGGAGCATCGCCAGCAGCGCGTACTCGGCTGCACTTCGACGAAGGATGATGCACTTCGCCTCGCGCACCGCGCGCACGTACATCACGCGAGCGCGCGCGAGTCCGATCGGTACGCCCACGAGCGCCCCAATGATGGCGGCTCCGGTGTGCGCGTAGTTTCGAGTCATCAGTCCCCACAGCACCGAGCCCACGAACAAGATGCTGACGAGAGGGTCGAGCCATGTGATGAGTATCGGCCGTTGCCGCTCGCCTCTGTTGAGGGAGCCTTGAGGAGTCTGGCTGATGCCTCGGCGCCGAAGGACCATGATCACGACAAGGATCACGAGGACGATATAGATGGCGTTGCCGCCCGAGCCGTGGTGCATTCGGCCTAGTCTCTCACGTCGACCGAGCGGGTCGGACTACCAGAGCTTGCCGGGGTGGAGGACTTGCACGGAGTTCCAGTAGTGGCGCCAGCGCTTCACTCGTTTGTTCGCACGCTTTTCTTCCTCGACGGCGAGGGTTTTGGCGAGCTTGCGAAGCCCGGGATAGGTTCTTGCCACCTCGCGGAACCACGCCGTCGCGATCACGAGGTCGTGCTGCTTGCCGAGGAACTTCTGGAACGCGTCAACACGTCGGGCGAACTCCTCGACCGGCGGCCCGAGGACGTCTGAAAGCGCTTGGGCAGCGTAGAGCGTCCTCTTTGCGGCGATGCGGGTTCGATGCAGGTTGTTGTTAGTGGGTGCGCGCTTCGCCTTCTTGGCAGAGCGCTCAAGCTCACGCCACGAGAGGTGCATCGCTCGCTGGGCCATCGGGCGAAGCATCTCGGAAGAGGCGTGCCGTGACGGCAACGCGGCGCGGAATTCGCTTACCTCGCCGAGTGTCTTTTGGTACGCGTCGGAGTTGAGCAGGTCGTCGGTGACGCGCTGTTCTGCTCGCCGGGCGTGTGCCGCGAGTTCCATGAGCTGACGACCCTGGGGCGTTGCCACGCGCTGGCCGAGCGCCCTGATGACGCTCGATTCGAGAATCTCGGCATCGCGGAGGCGCCCGAACGGCTTGCCAACTTCGCGAAGACGACCGATCAGAGGCTCAGCGCCGAGTGTCGCTTCGATGTCGGCCATCGTCTTGAGTCGATACTGCACCCGTCGAAACGAGAGTCGTAGTTTGCGTGTCGACTCAGGGTCGTCGGGGATCCCCTCGCGTCGGTTGTTGCGCACGATGAAGTCGGCGAGCTTGATGTCGCTCTCGGCCATGTTGAGTAGTTCGCGCGTGAAGGATTTGGTGATCTCGCGCTCGGCGTCGGTGTCGTCGGCCCTCGCCATGAGTGAGGTGCCCTTCTTGCTCACGACAATCTTCCTAGCGCCCTAAGTCCCCTACGTGATGGGCGCCACAAATGAGCCGCGCCCGCGCAGCTGACAGACCCTTGAGAACCCGACATCCTCATTACATGACCTTACTTCGCGCTTGCCCCACGCCATTTTGGCTCCATGACTGTGCTGCGTGCGGGCGAATTACGGCGAGGGCGGTGCTACCATTCGCCCTCATCCCCGTTCGCTGTTTTGGAGTCTTCATGCGACGTCTTTCGTCACTTTCCGTCATCGCCGTGTTGGTAGCCAGCTCCTTGTTCGCCTCAGCCGCATCCGGCACGACAAAGTCTGCGGCAAAGATTCTGCAGCTGAGCGTCTCTGCAATGCGCTCAGAGGGAAGCTTTCACTACGATTCGACCGCGTCGTTCGGGGGACACGTGGAGATCGCGCTGTCGACCAACAGCGCGCTCACCGAAGGCGACCAAATCCAGATTCTCGACGGGGGTGTCGAGACCACGCGCCTCTTCGGAAAGACCCTCTACATGTACGCGAACGCCAAGGCCTACGCGGTCGACTTCGGGGTGAAGAAGACAACGCTTGCCGACGAGTGGGTGCTGGTGCCTTCAACCAACAAGAACTACGCGAACATCTCGTCGGCGATCCTTGTGCCCTCGGTGTTGCAGCAGCTCGTCGACGTCGACCACCTCAAAAAGATCGGTGTCGGGAGCGTCAACGGCAAGACCGCACTCGAGATTCGCGGCAACGCGGGCGCGAGCGGCACCGAGACGTTCTTCGTGTCGACGACGGCGCCGTATCTGCCGATCGCGGTTGAGGCAAAGACCACCGAGGACGGAGAGAAGGTGAGCGATGAGCTCGTCTTCTCCAAGTGGGGTGAGAAGCTCACCATCGCCAAGCCCACTACCTACGTGGTCGCGACGAACGCAACGTTTCCCTGATCTCAATCATGGAGTGACGAGAGTCTCAGACATAGGATCCTTTCATGGCGGACTACAACGACGGCAACATCGAGTGTGACGCGAACGACCTGCGCATTCACAAGTACTACTTCCCGTGGGGGACGAAGGTGATTCCCTACAGGGCGATAAAGGGTGTGCAGCGAGTGGACATGGGGGCGCTGCGCGGTAAGTATCGCATCTGGGGCACCAGCAACCTCAACTACTGGGCCAGTCTCGACACCAAACGCCCGTCGAAGAAGGTCGGTCTCATTCTCGATCTCGGCAAGTCGGTCAAGCCGTTCATCACGCCCGATGATCCTGACACGGTGGAACGCCTCGTGCGCGAACGCGCGGGGCTTGGGCCGAGTGACGGCTCATCGTCGCCAAGTCCCTTTCTCTGATCGGTCAACTCTCGAGTTGCGTCGTGCGCACCAGTAGGTAGGCGAACGCGACGCCGGAGATCACTTCGCTCGCGAACAGGACATGCAGCACGCCAACGATCGTGAGCCCTCCGAGCACAAGCCCCACCAGCTGCGCGACGAGCACCGTTCCATAGCGATGCACCGTCCGGTACATCCACAGAGAAGCACCGGATTCGAACACGGTGACCACGGCGCCGACGGCGATATGCACGTCGGCGAGCGTTCGGTTCAGCGTGTAGGGATAGGTGCTCAGCAGGGTCAGTGCGATGAGCGCGGCGTACGCGAACAGAACCGCCCGCAACCGTCGCGTGTCGGAACTGACGACGGCAAGGCGCCGGGCAGCGAAGTAAGTCAGCACGCCCGGCAGGCCGAGCGCCAATGTATAGGGCACAAGCGTTCTCGCGTGCACGCCGTAGTCACTGATGCCGCCTTCGTTCGCCTTGAGGACGAAGCCTGGATGGAGTGCGACGCAGACGCCGATGAAGACGGCAAAGCAAATCTGGCCCCACGCCACGTCGCGCGCTGGAACCGGAGAGCCGAGTTTCTCCTTGTTCACCAAAGCGTCGATCCTCGCGGGCATTCGGCGCCGTCCAGTGCTGACGCGCGAGTGCCCCGAGGTGCCATGATCGGAGTCATCGCGTAACACGAACGCGAGTGATGCATATCGTCAACCTAGGTCGGCGGTCGCGCAGGGGAGGTGGAGCTCGTGAGACCAGTCATCGTGCAAGAGTTCGTGTCACTCGACGGCGTGATGCCCGGGCCTGGCGACGAGGAGGAGTTCGAGGCTGGTGGATGGCAGCATGCGTTCGTCGGCGACGATCACATGATGCTGATGGTCCACCAGATGACCGAAGCGGACGCGCTGCTCCTGGGGCGAAAGACCTACGAGACCTTGGCCGCGGCCTGGCCGCTCCAGCACGACGACACCGGGCTCGCTCAGCGAATGAACGAGATGCCGAAGTACGTGGCGTCCACAACGCTGCACGAAGTGGGGTGGAACGCCACCCTTCTCACCGGGGACGTCGTGCTGAACGTGGCACAGCTCAAAGAAAAGCCCGGCAACGGACTCCTGCTCATCGGCAGTCGCACGCTTGCGCAGTTCTTGCACCAGCATGACCTGGTTGACGAATACCGACTTTGGTTCCATCCGGTCATTCTCGGTTCGGGGCTTCGCCTCTTCGAGGGCCTCAACCCTGCCGTGTGGCATCTCTTTGACGTGACCTCGACCGGCGAGGGGGTCGTTGTGGCAACGTATCGGCGTAAGCCTCGTTAAGGTCCGCGTAACGCCAGCGGGGGGATGCGAGACAGAACCTCGCAGGCAAGTACTCAAGGAGAAGCAATGCAGATCAACCCCGACGTGATTACGGTCATCGGCGCTCCGTGGTGTCCTGACTGTCGACGGGCGAAGACCTTCCTCGCCGATCAGCGCGTCGCCTTCGACTGGGTCAATCTCGAAGAGCATCCCGAAGCCACCGAGATCGTCGAGCGCTACAACAATGGCGGTCGAGTGATTCCCACCATCATCTTTCCCGACGGATCGCATCTCAGCGAGCCCGGCAACGACGAGCTAGCGGAGAAGCTCGGTCTCAGCCGATCGGCGAAGATGACGGTGTACGACCTCATCATCGTGGGCGGCGGGCCGACGGGATTGACTGCCGCCATTTACGCTGCTCGCGAGAATCAGAAGGTCCTGATCGTGGAGAAGTCCGCGGCCGGTGGACAGGCCGGTGTCACCGAGTGTCTCGATAACTATCCCGGGTTTCCTGATGGCGTGCCGGGACATGAGCTCGCCGATCGCATGCGACGGCAGGCCGAACGCTATGGCGTCGAAATCCTGCAGGCGGTCGCCGTATCGTCGATTACTCCGACCGAAGGCGGCGTGGAGGTCTTGACGGCGACGGGTGAGACCTACTCGGCGCGCGCCGTCCTCGTCGCGACCGGCTCGATGTATCGGCGCACTGGCGCCGAAGGTGAAAGTGAACTCATCGGTGCGGGCGTCCACTTCTGTGCCACGTGTGACGGCCCGTTCTATCGCGGCGTCGACGAGGTGCTCGTCCTTGGCGGCGGCAACAGCGGGCTCGAAGAGGGACTCTTCTTGACGCAGTTTGCCAAGCACGTGACGGTGGTCGAGTACAACGAGGAGCTGAAGGGCAGTCGCTTGTTGCAGGACAAGGTTCGCCATCATCCCCAGATGACGGTGCTGACGAACACCAAGGTGGTGAGCTTTCACGGCGGCGAGAACGGCAAGCTCAACTACGTCGAACTAGAAGACCGCGCGACTGGCGAGCGTCGGCGACACGACGCGTCGGCCGCCTTTGTCTTCATCGGACTCGATCCCAATACGGCGTTCCTCAAGGGCACGCTCGACCTCGATGACAACGGTTTCGTCGTCAGCGATGAGCAGTTTCGGACCAGCGCGCGCGGCGTGTTCGTTGCCGGTGACGTGCGCCAAGGCTCGACCAAGCAGCTCGCGTCAGCCGTGGGCGAGGGTGCCGCTGCGTCAATTCAGATTCGCTACGAACTCGACAAGACGGCCGCGAAGTAGACGATCAGCCCCTCGTGGTCACCGCGTCGCCCCCGCGATACTGCTCGCGGCCCTTCGAGGTGAGGCGCCACACGCTCGAGCGACCCTGCACGATCCACTCTTTGGGACCACCCACGAGCGCGGTCTCCTCGTCGATGCCAAACACCGAGATCGCTGATTCGTCGGGCAAGACGAATCGCGTGAGCAGGTCTGGCACTCTCGCGGCGAACGCGTCGAAGTGAGGCAGGACGCCCATCGTCTCGAGCAGACCGAGGCCTGGCGTGCTGCCACGTCGTGGGTGTCGAAGCGACGGAATCCACGATCCGAGCGCCATCGCTCCCGCGCTGCATCCAGCGAGCGCCGCGCCGCCGCGCCAGGTCTCTTCGATGGCAGCCCACACTCGCGTCCCGCGCAGCGTTTCGGCGAGGTAGTGGGGATCTCCACCCGAGAGGTAGATAAGACCGGCGCCGGGAATCATATTGGCGAACATCTCGTTGTTCGCGTCGTGGTGATCGTTCACGGGAACGATGACGGGGTCGACGCCGAGACGCTCGGCCTGTGCGATGCCGAGCTGGTGCCAGTGTTCGACAACCGAAGGGCCATCTTGCACGGCTGCAGTGGCGAGTTGCACATACCGGGGCGCGCGCCCTTCGATCAAAGCCGCTTCGATCGGCGCCATCTGGGGCAGGTACTCGCCCGAGCCTACGAGCGCGATCGGACCGGGTCCATTGTCAGTGCTCACTCACCCTCCTACGCCGCTCGATCGAACGTCAATCTATCTGGGCAGCGCGCACCGTGAAGCGCCTGAGCGTTTCAGATAGTTTGCCGGTCATGTCCAATGACGACGACTGGTCACTGTCCGTCAAGCGCGCGATGGTGGCGACGCCGCAGCAGATCTACGACGCGTGGGTTCGTCACCTTGATACGTGGTTCGCGGCGCCCGGATCGATCTCCATGCGTGACGAACTCGTTCCTTTCTGGTTTGCCGCCGAGCATGAAGGTGCGCGACACTCGCACTACGGACGCTTTCTCCTACTTGATGAACCGAGTGTGATTGAGATGACGTGGGTCACCGGACGCTATGGCACCGACGGCGCCGAAACCGTCGTACGCGTCGAGCTGTTAGCAACGGAAACGGGCACGGCGCTCGCCCTTCGCCACAGTGGCTTTTACGATGACGCCGCACGAGATCGACATCTGGACGCGTGGCCGAGGGTGCTCGAGCATCTTGATCACACGCTGCAAATCGGTATCTGATGCGTTGGGGACGAAAGTAGCCGTACTGCCAGTTTGTCGATAAGGTGCACCGTTATGAGACGCATCTGGCTGATCATCGATACGCTCGTTGTTCTGCTCTTTGTGGGTATCGGTCGCACTGCTCATCATCACGCGATGACCCTGTCGGGGATGGTCTCCACCGCGTGGCCCTTCATTGCGGGGCTCGCCATCGGTTGGGTGTGCGTCGAGCTAGGACGTCGCGACGCGTCGACGTTGGCGA
Source organism: uncultured Acidimicrobiaceae bacterium (assembly GCA_963732125.1). Lineage (GTDB taxonomy): Bacteria > Actinomycetota > Acidimicrobiia > Acidimicrobiales > RAAP-2 > RAAP-2. The sequence goes on from CAVSXX010000001.1 coordinate 352,686, forward strand.
GTGGCGTTGCGATCTGGCTCTGCACTGTGGGAGCGGGAATGATGCTTCGCGTGTGGGCCGGTCAAGGTACGGCGTTCCCCTTCATCCTGGTAGCCCTCGGGTTCCTCGGTGCGCTGATGCTCGGGCTGCGCTATGCGGCCGCCCACATTCCCCTCCGGGGATCAGTCACGTCCAGCTAGACACCCCTTGACCCGAGGCGTCAAGAGGCGATGTCTGTGCGGTCTTTCCAGGCGAGATTCTCGTCGTATTGGACTCGTTGATCGAGACAGGCGTGCATAATGCCGATCCATCGATTGGCGAGTTGACGAATGGCCTGGCGGTAGGTCTTGCCACGAGCTCGTAGTTCGTCGTAGTAGGCGCGAGCACCCGGTGACTTGGTGAGCGAGCAGAAGGCCCATTGATCGGCGGCGGCGGAAAGGTGTCGGTTGCGCGAGTAACGAGCGAGCACAACCCTGGATTTGCCTGACGCCTTGGTCACCGGCGACGTGCCCGCGTAGTTTTTGCGAGACTTGGCATCGGCGTAGCGGTTCGGGTCGTCCCCGAACTCGCCCAGCACCCGGGCGCCGAGGACCATCCCTAGTCCTGGCAGGGAGCGGATGATCTTCGCGTCCGGGTGCTGTTCAAAATCCTCGGCGAGCGCTGCTTCGAGCTCAACGATCGTTTCGCTGTAGGCGCGGATCATCGCCACATGGGCGCTCGTGATCTTGCCGAAGGCCGCTTCGACCCGGGGCCGCTCGTGGAGCTGCTCTTCGCGTAGGGCATGTTGGATCCTCTTCGCGGTGCGCTCAAAGTTGCGGTGGCGACCACCGCGGCGAAGGGCCGAGGTGATCTCCGCCAGCGAGAGCTGGGTTCCAAGTGCTGGCGTCGGGGCGATGGCGAGGACTTCGACCGCGTCACCTTCGCCAAGTTCGGTGCCAAAGGCGTTGAGCGCGCCCGGGTAGTAGTCCTTCAGGGCGTTGCGCAGGGCGTTCTTCTCGCGCTGGCGGCTCCAGATCGCACTCTGGTGAGCTCGCGCGAGCACCTTGAGGGCGTCGGCGCCCTCGCTGTCGCCGGCCGCTTCACGGTGGTTGTGGCGATCGGTGCGCACGACGTCGGCCAACACCTTGGCGTCACCGGGGTCCGACTTGGAACCCGAGGTGACGTGTCGTTCGCGATAGGCGCGACTGACAGCGGGTTCAGGGCGTAGACGCGGTAGTTGGCGCCGAGCATGGCCGTCACAATGAGCCCCCGGTCCTTTTCGATGCCCACGATCACCTCGTCCGGTTCTTCGGCGTGTGGCGCGAGCATCTCGTGTAGCGCTCGCACACCCTCGAGCGTGTCCGGGATCTTCTTTTTCGCAAGAACAGTTCCCGCCTCGTCGAGGACGCAAACGTCGTGGTGGGATTCCGCCCAGTCCACTCCAACAAAAATCATGTGGTCACCTCCATTGAGCTAATCGGTTCAATGAGCCCGAGGCAACGGCGGCGACCTAATAGCTCAGTGCTCCTGGCACGACACCCCTCCAGCCTTCTCCGTCAACCTCACCACCTGACTGGGGCACGGTCTAGCTATAGAGCTCAAGGCTCTGAGAAAGTGAAGTGCTCACCAGTCAGTGGCTCGGTGGGTAGCCTCTCTCATGTGAGAATGACTGTCCACTCCTATTAGAAGAACGCCGCGCAGAGGTCGTAGAGCTCGCGGGGCACTTTGCGTTGGCCGACCGCCACGGTTGAGAGGTCTGCGAGCACGACGGTGCCGTCGCGCACGACCGGGATCATGCCGAACTTGCCCGCGATAACCGCGTCGTAAGCGGCGGCACCAACGCGCGTCGCAAAGATGCGGTCATACGCGGTTGGGCTGCCGCCGCGTTGCAGGTGGCCGAGCACCGTCGTTCGAACCTCAAAGCCGCGCTCTTCGATCTTGCCTGCGACGAACGGACCGACTCCACGCGACGCGTAGCGGATGCGACGTGCGCCCTCAGCGGTCTCTTCGTGGGGCTTGTCGCCGCAGAGGAACGCGATATCGATGCCCTCGGCGACCACGACCATCGAAAAGATGAGGCCCGCTTCGCGACGCGTGTTGATGTGGGCGACGATGTCATCCATCGTGATGGGGAACTCCGGGATGACGATCATGTCGGCGCCGCCCGCGAGACCGCCGAGCGCGGCAACCCAACCCGTGGCGCGACCCATCGTCTCGACCACGATGACGCGATGGTGCGACGCGGCCGTCGTATGGAGGCGGTCAAGTGACTCGGCGACGATGCTGATCGCCGTGTCAAAGCCGATGCAGTAGTCGGTGCCGGGCAGATCGTTGTCCAGCGTCTTTGGTACGCCGACGACGCTGGCGCCGTGTTGAGCGAGCCAGTAGGAGATCTGTTGGGTTCCATCGCCACCGATGGCGATGAGCGCGTCGAGGTGCTCTTCGATCGCGGCGAGCACGCGCTCGCGCCCACCAGGTGGTTGGTCGAGGTCGTATCGCGCGGTGCCGAGCAACGTGCCGCCTTGGCCAATGACACCTCGCAGGTCCTTGGCGGTGAGGGCGGTGCCTTCAAACTCGCCCACGAGCCCGGCCCAGCCGTTCGCGATCCCGATGACCTCGTGACCATCTCGCATCGCCAACCCGCCGATGGCGCGTATGGCCGCGTTCAGACCAGGTGCGTCGCCGCCCGCGGTGAGAACACCGATGCGCACACAATCTCCTTCACCAGACCCGCAGTCATTCTACGGTCGATCCGTGACGGGTTTGGGAACGCCGGTGCGCTTTACCTGAACGCTTCCTCACGAACGACGTCCTTTCGAGTGAAGACGACCGTGACGAGGAAACTCACCACGAGCGCCACCAGCACGCCAAGGTTGGAGTACGCCCACGCACCCGTCTTGCCGCCGAGCCCGAAGATGTTGAGGAGATAACCCTGCCAGGTGAGCCACGACGCCGCGGAGTTCGTCACGAGTCCCCAGCCGAGAAAGCTCGCGATGATGGTGGTCGCGATCGGTATCACTCGAAGGTCACCGTAACGACCATCTGCTCGAGAGAGATCGGCATCGACGTAGTTACCCCGTCGCAATGCGAGGTCGCCGAGGAATACGCCGCACCAGGCAGCGATGAGGACGCCAACGGTCGTGAGAAAACCCTCAAACTGGGGTAGGAAGTTCTTAGCAACGAAGACGATATAGATAGTCCCGATCAACATGATGACCCCGTCAACGCCCGCGGCCGCGTAGCGAGGAATGCGCAGGCCGGCCGAGAGCAGCGCGAGACCCGACGAGTAGATGTCGAGCACCGCCCCACCGATGAGTCCGAGCAGGGCGACGATCACGAACGGCACGAGGAACCACGTCGGCAGCAGGTTCGCCAGCGCGCCGACCGGGTCGGCTCCTACGGCGGTGCTCAGCGACGTCGACGAACCAGCCAGCAAGAGCCCGAAGAACAGCAAGATCAACGGGGCAACCGATCCGCCGAAGGTGGTCCACCATACGACGCCCCTCGTCGAGGCGCCGCGGGGAAGATAGCGCGAATAATCGGCCGCGACGTTCACCCAGCCGAGACCGAATCCTGTCATCAAGAACACGAGCGCGCCGATCGTTGACTGCGCACTGCCGCTTGCGACATGAGAGACCACGTGCCATTTGATGTGATGGATCGTGAGCGCGATGAAGACGACGGTCAAGACGGCGGTCACCACGGTGATCACTGCCTGCATGCGCATAATGAGGTCAAAGCCCATCACGCCGCCGACGATGATGAGTGCCGCGACGACGAGCATCGCGATGACCTTGAGACCGTCACCCCCGTGCAGTCCGAGTCGGGCGAAGATCGTTGACGTCGCAAGGACGGCTATCACCGTCAGCGCGGTCTCCCAGCCAACGCACAGCAGCCAGGAGATCGCCGATGGCAGGCGGTTACCGCGTATCCCGTAGGCGGCCCGCGAGAGCATCATCGTGGGCGCCGACCCGCGCTTGCCCGCCGTCGCAATCACGCCACAGAGCCAGAAGCTGACGACGATGCCAATCGAACCGACGACGATGGCCTGGACGAAGGAGATGTGAAAGGCGAGTACCCACGATCCATAGCTCAGTCCGAGGACGGAGACGTTCGCCCCGAACCACGGCCAAAACAGCTCGCGCGGTTGTCCTTTGCGCTCATCTTCGGCGATGACATTGACGCCGTTCTCTTCGATGCGAAGCGCACGCGCGGTGCCGGTCCCCAGGATCTCCGCTACGTCTTCGCTCACCGTGACCTCCTTGCGACCACGGATGCGCCGCTCGCATCGATTGTAGGAGGCGCAGCGTTCACGAGTGACGCGACGTCGTTATCGACGTAACGCCCGTTCTATGGTTTGGACATGTCTGGTGTATCCCGCCTGGTGTGTCTCGACACGGTGCTCGTCGATGTCGAGCTCCGAGTATCGGCGTTCCCACCCCACGCCGGCGACGTTCGCGCGCTTGAGCAGCTCGTGACGACCGGTGGAGGATTCAACGCCATGAGCGCTGCATCCCGTCACCACTTGCATGCGGACTACGCGGGCCGACTTGGCACCGGGCCCTTCTCCGAGATCGCTGTAGCGTCGCTCGCCAACGAAGGCATCGGCATGCCGATCGAACGGTACGGCGAGCTCGACACGGGCATCTGTGTCGTGCTCGTGGAGCCGGACGGTGAACGCACCTTCATTACCACGTCCGGGGCTGAAGGCACCTTGCGCGCGTCTGACCTCGCGTCGCTTGACGTGGGTGAAGACGACTACGTGTTGGTGTCGGGCTACAACGTCATGTATTCGAGTGGCGCAGAGATAGTGCTCGATTGGCTCGGCACGCTATCGGCAAACACGTTGGTGTTGTTCGACCCGGCAACACGAGTGAGTGATATTCCGCGATCGAATCTCGATGTCATAATCGACAGAGCCACGTGGCTTCTCTGCAACGCCGATGAGGCTGCGCTGCTCGCGGAAATCGACGATTTCGGTGCGGCCGCGGAGGCGCTTGCCGCAACGAACGACCGGGTGAACGTGGTCGTTCGACAAGGCGCCGACGGTTGTTTCGTTGCGCTCAACCACGCGGCCGCGATCGCAGTCGAAGGCTTCCTCACCAATGTCGTTGACACCAATGGCGCCGGCGACGTACACAACGGCGTCTTCATCGCCGAGCTCGCGAGTGACCACGACGCGCTTGCGGCGGCGCGCTGGGCAAACGCCGCGGCCGCCATCGCGGTGAGTCGACGTGGACCCGCGACGTCTCCATCCCGCGAGGAGGTGGCGGCATTCATCGAGTCTTCGACGACTCGCAACTAGAAGTAGTTCTTGCCGAGCTCTTCGCTCCAGGGCGCAACGCGCAGTTCGCCGCGCGGGCCGCTCCAGGAGTAGACGGGTTTGATGTCAAGGACTTGGGTGTCGTTGATCGCGTCGAGGCCTCGAACGACGAGAGATCGCTTGTCGACCCGCTCAAGGGCGACGACCGAGAGCATGAGCCGGTTGGGCCGGTCCTTGTTGCGCTGTGCGAAGATGCCGACGTCGGGCCATTCGTCGTTGCCCCGTGGGTGACGATGCCACGGACCTGGCGGCACGTCTTCGGCAAGCGCGGCAAAGAACACGACCTCGACGTGGGAGAACTCGGCGAGACCGCGAAGCGATGAGTCGGGCACATCGTCGGCCAGTTCGATGGTGGAAACAAAGTCGTCCCAGTTGTCGTCGACCATGTCGCGTCGCTCGTTGCGCACGAAGGCGATGGTTCGCATGACCGCTTCCACGAAGACCAATCTAACGAGTGGCAATGGGTTCTCGATGCGCTGAGCGATATCGTGGAACGTCCGAGGAGCGCGATGGCAGAACTGACGTTTACATACGGGACCATGGCTTCTGGAAAGTCGACGCTCGCCCTGCAGCTGTGCTGGCAATTGCGTGAGGGTCGCAGTGACGTCGCCCTGTGGACCTTTGGCGATCGAAGCGCCGACGGCATGGTGACGAGTCGAATTGGTATCGAAGCGGCGGCCGAAGCGATTGAACCAGGCGTCGCGCTTGGCGTGTACGTGCAAGAACTTCTTCGCCGCGGCATCAAGATTCTCGTGATCGACGAGGTGCAGTTCGCAACCTGCACCCAAGTCGACCAGCTCGCGGAACTGGTCGATGAGCACGACGTCGATGTACACGCCTTCGGGCTGGCGGCCGATTTTCTCCTCAACGTGTTTCCTGCGTCCGCGCGACTCTTTGCGACGGCGGACTGGGCGCACGAGCTTCCGCTGACGGCATCGTGCTGGTGCGGACGAAAGGGGCGCTGCAATGCGCGGGTGGTGGGCGGGGTCGTCGCCCGCGAGGGGACGCAGTTCGTCACGGGCGACGTGACAGCAGGCACGGTTCACTATCAGGTGCTCTGTCGACGCCACTACCGGCTTGGACAACTCAGCGCTCTCGCGACGAGCAGTCCGTAGGAGACATATATATACAGCCTTTGTCTTCCCGGGTTGCTGGAGGTCACTGCAGTCGCTGGTCACATGGGTCAAGATGATCGAATGCCGCCGGATCCCGCGCCCCAACGTCGCCAGGAGGTCGCTTGTCCAACTCCATGGGCCATCTTCACTGAATGTCCCCACTGTGGTTCGGCGTTGAGCGCCGAACACGCGCACTTTCGCTGCCGGAATTGCGGATGGCGCGACAGTTGTTGCGATTGAATCACATTTCTTAGTAAACCTTTCGAATTCTCTTTCATTTCACTTGCCACGTGACGCGATGTCACCTGCCGTTTACTTTCCGTTTCTAGGTTGCTGGTGGCTAAACGTTCGACCGACGAACGGGAGTCACTATCTCTTCTTTAGGAGGAAAGTTCAGCATGAGAAATTCACTCCGACTGCTCACGGCGCTTACGCTTGCCGCGACTGGTCTCTTGGCCGTGGCTTCGTTGCCGGCGAGTGCTGCCAAGGCTAAGAAGCCCCCGGTGAAGCACGTCACGTGCTACCAACTCACGACAACCGCGCTGAAGCACAGGTCCTTCGTCAGGACGTGCCCCGCGGGTTGGTCCCGAACCAAGCCCAGCCTCATGGGCTCAGGTCTCTCGGGCGACACTGACCTCAACGTACCTAGTGCGGTCTCTCTCGCGATCAACGGCTCGTCCTTCGACGCGCCGCTCGTCGGCGTGACGACCTCTGGCTCCGGTGCTTACTCAGCCGGTGGCAAGGTGACCTTCAGCTCCTACCCGGCTGCTGGTTCAGGCGCGGGTCGTACCGGCATCACCAACGGTTCGCTGCAGATCGGCTTCTCCGACGTTCCAATGACCGCCGGGGCGCAGACCTTGCCCAGCGGCGTGACCGAGGCGAACTACGTCCAGGTTCCCTACCTGCTCGGCGGAGCCGTCATCGGCTACAACCTTGGCGAGGGCTTTGACAACCTCAAGCTCACCGCTGCCGAAGTGGCCGACATCTACAACGGCACGATCACGACGTGGTCCAACTCGCAGATCGTCGCGACCAACGGAGGCGCGTCCACCACGGTCGGTAAGGCACTCACGGCGCTCGGTACCAACAGCGAGCCTCGCAACACGATCAAGGTTCTCTACCGAGCGGCAAGCTCCGGCACCACCGAGGCGTTCACGTACTGGCTCTACCAGGCCGGTAACTCAGGCATCGCTCCAAGCGGCGGCGCCGTGATGGAAGGCTCGGGCGGTGCGTGGAAGGCGACCAACATTGACGGTGTAGCGAACAACGCGGCGATGGCCCAAGGGATCGACAACACGCTCGGTGCAATCGGCTACGTCGAGTACAGCTACATCTTGATCCCGGGCAACGACGCCATTCAGGTGGCTCAGCTGCAGGATAAGAACGGCCAATGGCTGGAGCCGAGTCTCACGAACATCGCTGCCGCTGCTGCGGCCGGTGGATCTGCCGTGACACCTGACAACTTTGCGATCACCGACGAGCCGGGCAACGACGTCTGGCCCTTCGCAACGTACAGCTGGGCGATTGTGCCGAAGGCCGAGACGAGCGAAGCGACCTGTGAAGCCATAACGAAGTACCTCGACTGGGAAACGCACTACGCGCAGAACGCCGACGCCACCACCGAGGGTTACGTTCCGCTGCCAACGGCAACGCGCGCGTACGCTCGTGCGCAGCTTGAGACAGTGACGGCGAATGGCACAGTCTGTGTGACCCAAAAGTCGTAAATTAACGCAGTTATCACGAGAGCAAGGGAACGGTTGAAACGAGATGTCGCAGTCGCCAGTCGTTGGCCTACTCGAGTTCGAAGAGATGGAGGAGGGACCAGTTTCCTCCTCCATCTCTCGTACGTGGTATCACTACGTCCTCGTCGCGGCAGCGCTGCTGTTCACTGCCATCAGCGTTGGTTTCGTAGGGACGATTTTTTGGAGTTCGTGGGCGACGTGGGTTCACCACGCGGCGACGCTCCTCACCGGCAAAGGTTGGACGTCGCCGAATGGGCCATTCGGCGGTCTCGCGATGATCACCGGAACCTTCGAGACGTCCATTATCGCGCTGGTCCTCGCGGTGATCATCGGGCTTGGCACGTCGATTTCCATTGTGTTCTTTATCCCGCGCCGCTTTCGCGTGATCGTGGCGACCCTCGTCGAGCTGCTCGCCGCGATTCCCAGCGTTGTCTACGGCCTCTGGGGCCTCCTCGTGATCGCGCCGTGGATGCAGACGACGGTCAACCCATGGCTGAATAGTTGGCCGTTCGCGAAAGAGATCTTTGGCAACTCCGGTCAGGAGTTCGGCACGTCGCTCCTGCTCGCGTCCATCGTGCTGGGCATCATGATCCTTCCGACATTCGTCGCGATCAGCCGCGAAGTGATCGCAGTCGTCCCTCAAGACCTCATGGAGGCCAGTCTCTCGCTGGGGGCGACTCGCTGGCAGATGATTCGCGAAGTCGTCCTGCCGACGGCAAAGATCGGGCTGTTCGGTGCCACCTTCCTTGCGCTCGCCCGTGCGACCGGCGAGACCGTTGCAGTGGCGCTCGTCGCGGGCAGCGTGGCGAACGTCCAGTTCCACCTGCTCTATCCCGGTACGTCGATTGCGGCCTGGATTGCCACTGAGTTCGGTGAGGCCCAGGGTAACGAGGTCTCCGCGCTCATGGCGCTCGGCGTCATTCTCATGGTCTTGAACGTGTGCCTCGCGCTCATCAGCCGTTCCCTCGTTACCCGTCAGCGTCGAGCATTGGCCCGCGTATGAGCGACCTCCTCGATCTCGAACCGCGCAACACCGGGCACGAGAACGACATGCGAGAGGAGATACGCAAGACCTCTGAGCAGGCCCGCGCTCGCCGTCAGGTGACGTCTCGCATCATGGTCGTGCTCTGCTCGGTGGCTCTCGTCATCGCAGCGGTGCCACTCGTGCTCTTGATCTTCCAGCTGTTCAAACAGGGTGCCAGTCAGATCGACTGGAAGTTCTTTACGACGCTCCCCACGACGCCAACTTTGCTTGATCCGACCGCGACCGGTGGCATCTCCAACGACATCATTGGCACGATCGCTCTCAACGTCTACGCATCGATCCTCGCCATTCCGGTGGGCGTGCTCGTCGGTGTGTATCTCGCCGAGACGGAGTCCAAGTTAGCGACCACGCTTCGCGTGGTGTCACAAACCATGGCAGGCGCCCCGTCAATCCTCATGGGACTCTTCGCCTTTTCCCTCATCGTCCACGATCTCAACGTGGGGTTCTCCTCGATCGCCGGGTCCTTCGCGTTGGCGGTGTTGATGCTGCCGGTCATCATCATTTCCACAGAGATCGCGGTGCGCAATGTCCCGCTCACGTTGCGCGAGGCCGGTCTCGCCCTTGGCGCGAAACCTCACAAAGTATCGCTTCGCGTCGTGCTCCCCTCGGCGCTCACCGGCATCGTGACCGGGGTCATTCTCGCTCTCTCGCGCGCAGTTGGTGAAACCGCACCGGTGCTACTCGTGATCGGCGGCGGGTACACGAACTCATGGAAGCCATTCGATCCGGTCTCGGCGATGCCACTCGCGATCTACGAGAATGCAAAGTCCGAGTGGCCCGCCCAACGCGCCCAGGTCTGGGGAATCGCATTGGTCCTGGTCGTATTCATATTCATCGTTAGCCTTACCGCCCGGATTTGGGCTTCGAGAAAGCAGCAGGTTAGAAACTAACCATGGAACAAGAGATAGAGGCCATGACCGAGATTAAGACCGAAGTTCCAATTTCGTCCCCCGCTGAGCGTGGTCCAAGCGCGATGCAACTAAAAGACGTTGCCGTTGCGTTCCACGGGCGCGTCGCGGTACGCGACTGCACGTTCGACGTAACAAAGAATCGCGTCACGAGTCTGATCGGTCCGTCCGGTTCGGGCAAGACGACCCTGCTGCGCGCGCTCAATCGACTGCACGACCTGACGCCTGGTGCGAAGGTCAGTGGCAAGATCACCCTCGAAGGCACCGACATCTATCGCGGGAACGTGACGGTCACCGAACTTCGCACACGCGTCGGCATGGTGTTCCAGCGTCCGAACCCGTTCCCGACGATGTCGATCTACGACAACGTCGTCTCCGGTCTTCGCTTCAACGGCATCAAAAAGAAGGCACTGCTCGACGAGTCGGCGGAATCGTCGCTTCGCTCAGCAGCGCTGTGGGACTCAGTGTCCAGTCGTCTCAAGGTTGCGGCGTCGAACCTTTCGGGTGGTGAGCAACAGCGTCTCTGCATCGCACGCGCTCTGGCACTCGACCCCGAGGTGCTCCTGATGGACGAACCCACGTCGGCGCTTGACCCCATCGCGACCCTGCACATCGAAGAGCTCATGAAGACGCTGAAGAGCCGGGTGACGGTGATCATCGTCACGCACAACATGCAACAGGCAGCACGCATCTCTGACGACTGCGCGTTCTTGCTGATGGGCGAGGACCGGGCGGGCGAGCTCATCGAGTTCGACACGACGGAGAAGATCTTCAACAACCCTGACGACCCGCGCACGCTCGACTACACGCTCGGCCGCTTCGGCTGAGCCGACCTGCCGCGTCGACGTGGCAGACTTACCCGAGTACGAGCGGGGGTTGACGCGTGTCAGATGAACTGTGGCGGAAGTCGGCGTCCTCGCTGGCAAAACTCATTCGAGCGGGCGAGGTCACCTCGCGCGAGGTCGTTACCTCACACCTCGAGCGCATCGAGCTTGTCAATGACGAGGTCAACGCCGTGGTCGAGGTGCGGCCCGACGAGGTCCTCGCCGACGCTGACGCCGCTGACGCTGCCCTCAAGGCGGGCGAGCCGCTCGGCGCTCTCCACGGTGTGCCCTTCACAGTGAAGATCAACCTCGATGTCGCTGGCTATGCGACGAGTGAAGGGGTCGCAGCGCTCAAGGACTTCGTTGCGACCGAGGACGCGCCGACCGTCGAAAAGATGCGTGCCGCCGGCGCCGTGATGCTCGCACGAACGAACATGCCCGACTTCGGGCTACGAATGAACACCGAATCGTCGCTCTTTGGCTCGACGAACAACCCCTGGAAGCGGGGCTATACGGCGGCAGGCTCCTCAGGCGGAGAAGCCGCGAGCATCGCTACAGGAATGAGCCCTATCGGCTTAGGGAACGATATCGGCGGCTCTCTGCGCAACCCGGCCTCCTGCTGCGGCATCGCGTCTATCAAGCCCTCTCGCGGCCGGGTGGCACACGGCAACCCGAGTGCGCTCATCGAACAGCAGATCCACTCCCAACTCATGTACGCCGAGGGCGTGCTCGCCCGTCACGTCGGCGATGTGCGACGGGGACTGGAAGTCATCATGGGCGCGCATCGTCGCGATCCCCAGTCGGTCGACGTGCCGCTTCACGGACCGCCGGTCTCCAAGCGAGTGGCGCTGGTCGCTGAACCATCCGGAGGCGAGACTGCCGCGGACGTGGCTGAAGGAGTGCGCGTGGCGGGTCGAGCGCTCGAAGCGGCCGGCTACGAAGTCGAAGAGATCGAACCGCCCATGCTCTTTGAGGCCTACTTCGCCTGGAGTGAGCTCATGGTGCGGAGCTTCGACGTCGTCGAGCCCCTGATCCAACCACTCATGGGCGAGGGCGGGCGGCGGTTCCTCGAGCTTACGCACATCGAGTTTCCGCCCGCAACCGCAGCGTCAATCGCCCAGATGTTCGACAACCGGACGCGAGTCGCGCGGGCCTGGCGGGAGTTCTTTGAGACGTATCCCCTCATTGTTGGTCCGACCGCGACCCAGCCGCCCTTTGAACTGGGATTTGACCTCATCGACGTCGAGAGCGCGCTCAGGGTGCTCGAGATGTTTCGGTTCGTCTTGCCAGCGAATCTGCTCGGCCTTCCTGCCGCCTGCGTGCCAACTGGTGTCGTGAACGGCTTTCCAACCGGCGTGCAAGTGATCGGCGATCTCTTCCGCGAGGACCTGTGTTTGAACGCGGCCGAAGCCATTGAACAGAGTGTCGGCGTGCTCACGCCCGTCGACCCGCGGGTATAGGCGTGGACTTCATCATTCGTCCCATCGAATACGACGACATCACCGCTGCGTCACTCGTCGTGCAAGGCGGCTCGATGACGCCCGAGTCCGAGCACGAGCGCGACGTCGACGCATACTGGGAAGCGATCGAAGAAACCCGGCGGCGGCGCGGCGACGTGCTCGTCGCTGACGCCGACGGCGAGGTCATCGGCTTTGCGCAAGTGATGGTGTTTCCCCACTTCCAACACACGGGCGGGTGGTGCGGCGAGGTTGAAAGCGTCCATGTTCGCGACGACTGGCGAAGTCGCGGTGTCGGCGCCGCACTCCTTGTGGCAGCTGACGAGATCGCTCGGCGAGAAGGCTGCTATCGAATACAGCTCACAAGTCGAAACGTACGCACCGACGCGCATCGCTTCTACGAGGCCAACGGCTACGTGGCGACGAGTCAGGGCTTCAAGAAGTTGCTGTAAGGCACTCTGACTTCGCGCAGCGATCCGTCGTCGACGTCAAAGACGAAACCACGAATCTCCGTGTCGCTGAGGAAGGGGCTTTCGCGTAGAGCGCGCACCGTTGCTCGCGTGTCTTCTTCGACGTCTTTGAACGCACCGAGACGAAACGGCGGCTTCGCTCTGAGTTCAGCCGTGATCTCCTCGTTGAGCTTCTGCTCTTCAAACGTCTCGAGTCCACAACGCGTGTGGTGGATCGCCATGATCGATCTCGTGCCGAGCAACCACTGACTGAGCAGGAGTGAGCGGATCGCATCGTCACTCGCGATGCCGCCGGCGTTCCGCACGAGGTGCGCGTCGCCGCTTTGAAGGCCCAGCATGGCAAACAGGTTGATGCGAGAGTCCATGCACGTGAGAATCGCTATGCGCAGCTTGGGCTCTGTCGGTAGCACCTGGTGTCCGTGCTCCTCGAGTGAGCGGCGGTTGTTCTCAAGTACGTCGTCAATGGCGGTCACGGGGTCATCTTATGAAATTGGCGTCGCGCCATCAATCCATTCGACGCGTCGTTGTCGCTCGCTACGCTCCCTGTGGAGGTGAACTTATGGACAGCATGGAAGACATACGTGAAGAGCTTCGTCAGCCGTCGATAGAACTGCACAAACTGATTCCCGACGTCATGAGAAACTACACATCATTATCTACCGCCGCGATGGCCGAAGGTGAGTTGTCGAGCGCGACGAAAGAGCTCTTGGCCCTCGTCATAGCTGTCACGCGAGAGTGCGACGGGTGCATGGTGGCTCACGCACGCGGCGCACTGCGCGCGGGTGTGACGCGTCAACAAGTCGCCGAGGCCCTGGGTGTGGCGATCTCGATGAACGGGGGACCGGGCACCGTCTGGGGACCTCGGGCGCTTCGCGTCTTCGACGAAGCCGCTGCCGCGCACGACAAACACTGAGTGGTGGTTATTCGAAGCTGTAGTTGAGGTGTTTGATGCCGTTCACGAAGCTTGAGGCGAGCTGGTCCGGCTGAGAGGTCGCGTGAATGTTCGGCGTGCGCGTGAGCAGCTCTCGCCACATGACGGTGATCTCTCGGCGTGCCAGGTGCGCCCCGAGACAGAAGTGCGGACCCGGCGCGCCGAAGCCAAAGTGATCGTTCGGCGTGCGGCCAACGTCAAAGACTTCGGGGTCGACGAAGACAGTCTCGTCGCGGTTCGCGGACCCGTAGAACTGCACCACGTGCTCACCGGCCTTGAGGTCGACACCAGCGAGCGTGTAGTCGCTCGCGAGCGTGCGTCGTGTCCAGCCAATCGGCGCGGAGTAGCGCACGATCTCGTCGACTGCCGTCTTGGCGAGTGCGTCGAAGTCGCGCGTGAGTCGCTGCTTTTGATCGGGGAACTCGCCGAAGTAGTGCAGTGCGTGACTGAGCGCGGTGCGTGTCGTCTCGCTGCCGGCGATTGTCAACAACACGAAGAACGATGAGAGTTCCTGCTGGGTGAGTCGCTCCGATTCGATCTCGGCGTTCACGAGTGCGCTCGTCACGTCGTCGATCGGTTGATCGATCCGGTACTTACCGAGCTCTTCCATGATGCCGATCAACGTGGCGCCGGCCTCGAGGAGCGCGACGACGGGGTCCGCGCCGACGCCGATGATCTCTTCGTCGCCGTTCGAGAGCACGACGCTCGCACACCGTATGACCGTCTCGTACTCGCTCTTGGGCACGCCCATCATCTGACAGATAATCTCGCTCGGGTACGGCGAGGCGATGTCGACGACGAAGTCCCCGGTGCCGTCGTTTAGGGCGCGCGTCACGGTCTCTGCGGCGACGCGTTCGATCGACTCTTCGATGGCGCGGACGTTGCGCGGGTTGAACGCGTTCGAAACGATACGGCGAAGCCGTGTGTGCTTGGGATCGTCGGTCGAGATCATGCCCGAGAAGTACTCGGCCATCTCCGGAGGCAGATCGAACATGGTCACCGCGCCGTGACCCGAGAGAAAGACGTCGGGACGTCGCGTCACTTCTGCGACGTCCGCGTAGCGGGTCACGGCGTAGTAGCCGTTGCCCTTGGGGAACTCGATCGCAGAGTTGACCAGTTCGGGCTCTCCGTAGTGACTGATCGGCCGCTCGTGGCGCAGCAAGCGGAACGCGTCGGCACGCTCTCGATACGAACGCTGCCAAAAGGCAACGTCGGAGAGGTCGATCTCGTCTACAGAAAGGGGGCCCTGGTCGGTCATTGGCTCATCGTACTGAAGTGGTTGGGCACACCTACGCCATTTCACGGCAGACTGGGGAGGTGGAACTCAGCGAACAAGAACGAGCGAGTCGACTCTCCGCGCTGATGGCGCTGATGGATCTCATGCGGCCTTCGGTGCAAGCCGACGGTGGCGACCTCGTCTTGATTCGCGCTGACGTGGAAACCGGAGTCATTGAGGTGCAGCTGCAGGGCGCGTGCTCGAGTTGCGCGATCTCTACGGACACCATTCAAGGTGGCGTCACGCGGATCTTGAAGGATCGTCTCGCGTGGGTCACTGAAGTGCTCGGCGACGTCGACGATTCGATGGACCCTGAAGAGTCATCACTGCTCGGCACCGGCGGGTACGTGCCGCGCTACCGCTCGCTCTAACCCGGCAGCGACACGCCCGTGAGTTCTTCGGCGAGCGCGAACAGACGCCGGCCGAGTTCTGGTGAACGCGCAGACCTCGGTGGTCGTGCGAGGGTTGTCGTTCCCACGATGACGCGATTTGGTCCGTAGTAGGCACCGCTGAACGCGTCTGGGCTCGCGGTGGCGTAGAGGATGGGCTCGGCCCCGCTCTGGACGGACTGCGAGACAAGGAAGGCCGCCCCGTTGACCCACCGGCGACGCGTTCGATCGTGCCCGAGGCTCGCTCCCGCCGTCATGAGGTTCGTGCGCGTGTAGCCCGGGTGCGCGGCGTTGCTCATGAGAGCCCAATTGCGCTCGCGGGCGATCTCGGCGAGATGCAAGGCAAAGACGAGGTCGGCAAGCTTGGACTGCGCGTACGCGGCCGACGGACGATAGCGAGTGTGCCACTGCGGGTCGTCGAAGTGAAGGCGTCCGATAATGGCGGCCGTGCTGCTCACGGTGCATACGCGAGCGTCAGGCCCCTCCAGCAGGGGCAACAGCTGCAAGGTGAGCGCGAAGGGTCCGAGGAAGTTCGTGCCCAGCTGTAGCTCGAAGCCGTCAACCGTCTCAAAACGCTTCGGAGGGACCATGACACCTGCGTTATTGACGAGCGCGTCAAGTGGGCGTCCCTCGTCGCGGAGCGTCTCGGCAAACCTCTTGACCGACGCGAGGTCAGCGAGATCGAGGACGCGAACATTCACACGAGCGTGGGGTTGGGCAGCGAGCAACTCGCTCTTCGCGTCTTCGCCCTTGGCGACGTTACGCACGGCCATGACGACCTCGGCACCGGCGCCGGTCAGGCGACGGGTGACCTCTTTGCCGGTGCCGCTGTTGGCGCCGGTGACGACGATCAGCTTGCCGCGCTGACTCGGGACTTGATACACGATTTCCTTTCGCTCACGCGAGCGTATGGGCCTATTCGCGCCGCACCATCGTTGCCCGGTAGCGGCGAAGCGCAATGCCGGACCAGATGAACTCGACGACCCCGAAGGGCCAGGCGCCCGATAAGAAGCCGTACGCGCTCGACAGCAGGCATCCCAGAGCAAAGAGGAGGATGAATCGACGGTTGCGCTTCTCGAGGGCGTACATCGTCATCATGAAAGAGACGGCACAGACGCCGTAGATGGTGACGGCGACACTCGACATTTACTCAGTCAAGCAGAACGCTCAACGTAACCCGCTCTTGAGCTGCGAGCGTCTTAGCTGTTGACCTTTGGCTCTTTCGGCAGGCCGAGGGCCCGCTCGCCGATGATGTTGCGCTGGATCTCAGCCGTGCCACCCCAAATCGTCTCCGATCGAGCGAAGAAGAATGCCTCCTGTAATTCGGAAACGGGGTAGTCGGTTCGGCCGCGGAGCGTCGAACCCGATGCACGCTCGACGCCGCCAGTGCCCGTCAGGATCTGACCCTCCATGCCCAAGATGTCGATCGCGAGATCGGTCGAGGCGCGATGGGCCTCCGACCAGAACATCTTGTTGCACGCGCCCAGCTGCGCGGCGTTGTGAGTGCCGTTCAGCGCGTCGGTGAGCGTGCGGTAGCCGTTGATCTCCATGATCTTGATCTTGGACCACGAGCGCACGAGCTGATCGCGGACCAAGTCGTCGTCGCTCTTGTGCACGCGCTGTGACTCGGCGACAATGTGATCCCACTCCTTGAGGAACCGCCGGTATCCCGTCGTCGACGACGAGCCCCGTTCGAAGCCAAGCGTCGTCATGGCGACCTTCCACCCGTTGTTGACGCCGCCAACGACGTTGTCTTTGGGGCAGCGCGCGTTCGTGAAGAACACCTCGTTGAATTCGGCCGAGCCGTCAACTTGCGTGATCGGACGCACCTCAACGCCTTCTTGATGCATGGGCACGAGGAGGTAGCTGATCCCGGCGTGCTGGGGCGCGTTGGGATCGGTGCGAGTGAGCAAGAAGACGTAGTCGGCGTGCTGGGCCTGGGTCGTCCAGACCTTCTGTCCGTTGATGACCCACTCGTCGCCGTCGAGC
The DNA here is from genome assembly GCA_963732125.1 of uncultured Acidimicrobiaceae bacterium. GTDB lineage: Bacteria > Actinomycetota > Acidimicrobiia > Acidimicrobiales > RAAP-2 > RAAP-2. The sequence goes on from CAVSXX010000001.1 coordinate 370,113, forward strand.
ACCGCAGAGGTCTTGAGGCTCGCCAGGTCCGAGCCAGAGTTGGGCTCTGAAAAACCCTGGCACCACGCGATCGTTCCGTGCAGGATCCCGGGGATGAACTCTTGCTTTTGGGCGTCGGTGCCCCACTGAAGGATCGTCGGCCCCACCAGTGTGTCGCCGAAGAAGTCCGCCCGCATAGGGGCGTTCGCCTTGGCGAACTCCTCGTTGAGGACGACTTGGTCCATGAGGCTCAGCCCCTTGCCGCCGTATTTCACCGGCCAGCCGGCACAGATCCAGCCGCCGTCGAAGAGCGTCTGGGTCCACGTCTCGTTGAAGCGCTGACGCTCCTCGCGGCTCATCGAAAAGCCCGGTTCGAACCAACCCTCAGGCAGGTTCTCTTCGAGCCAGGCTCGTATTTCCTTGCGAAACAACTCGGCTTCTGAGGGGTACGTCAGGTCCATACGGGCAGGATACTCAAGAACCTTATATTTGTGCCTCGCGGGGAAGTAGGCGAGAATGGCAGACCGTCGTGTTTAAGAAAGTGGTGTCGTGTCTCGCTCGATCAGAGAAACCATTGCCGCGACGAAAGCCTCAGCGGCGCTCAGCAAGACCATCGCCCTTCCCCCGCGGGTCCCCGCTCGCCCCGCCGAACCTGGCAAGCTGCGCGTTGCCTTCCTTGTCTATCGGGGCAACCCGCGCTGCGGCGGCCAGGGCGTCTACACCCGTCACCTGACCCGTGAGCTCGTGGCACTCGGCCACAGCGTCGAGGTCTTTGCCGGACCTCCCTGGCCCGAGCTCGATGAGGGGGTGGGCTTTACTCCCATTCGCAGTCTCGACCTCTACCGTGACCCGGATCCCTTCCGCATGCCCGCGCCATCGGAGTTCACGTCGCTCCCTGACGTCGCGGAGTTTGCGGTCATGTTGACAGCCGGCTTCGGAGAACCGCTCGCGTACTCGATGCGCATCGCCAAGGTGCTGAAGGATCGTCGGGGCGACTTCGACATCGTCCACGACGACCAGTGCATCGGTCCGGGAATCCTGCAGTTGCACCGACGGGGCTGGCCACTGCTCGAGACCCTGCACCACCCCATCACCGTCGACCGCTCGATCGCACTCGATCACGCCGACACGCCCGGCAAGCGACTCGCAACCAAACGCTGGTTTGGGTTCCTTCGCATGCAGGTTCGCGTCGTCAAGCGGCTCCCGGCGGTACTCACCGTCTCGCACAATTCCAAGGCGGACATCCACGAACAGATGGGTGTCGCCCTCGAGCGGCTTACGGTCGTGCCCGTAGGAGTCGATCACAAGGTCTTCAAGCCCTACGACGACGTCGTCAAGAAGAAGGGGCGTCTTATGGTCACGTCGAGTAGCGACGTGCCGATGAAGGGGCTCGTTCCGCTGCTCGAAGCCATCGCGAAGTTGCGTGTGGAACGTGACATCGACCTCATCGTGATTGGCCAGCCGCGTCCGAAAGGCCGCGTCGCCCTTGCCTTGGAGCGACTTGGGCTCACTGACATCGTGTCCACCATCAGCGGCGTGAGCGACGAGGAGCTCGCCCGACTCTACGGCGAGGCCGAAGTCGCGATTGTGCCGAGCCTCTATGAAGGCTTCTCCCTGCCTGCCATCGAGGCGATGAGCTGTGAGGTGCCCGTGGTCGCCACGACCGGAGGTGCGTTGCCAGAGGTAGTCGGCACGAGCGGAGAGACCGGGCTGCTTGTTCAGCCCAACAACCCCGAGGCACTCGTCGACGCGATTCGTCGGCTCCTCGATGACGCCGAGCTGCGCGATCGTCTTGGCAGGAACGGCCGACGCCGGGTGATGGAGCGCTTCACGTGGCAGGTGACGGCCCGTGGGACGGCTGCTTGCTACGACGCCATATTGAACGGTCGCCCGCTGCCAGATTCGGTGCTCTTCGACTGATGCTGACTGCCAAGTATGAGCGGCTCGGACTTCGCGAGCACGACAAGATCCTCGACCTCGGATGCGGCTTCGGTCGCCACGCCTTTGAAGCGGCGCGGCGCGGCGCGAGCGTGATCGCCCTCGATGCGGGGCGCAGCGAAGTAGAGGGCGTCGCCGGCATGTTCTGCGCCATGGTTGAAGCGGGCGAGCTCAAGGTGGGCTCGAGCCACGCCCACGTCGTCCAGGGCGACGCGCTGCATCTGCCTTTTTCCGACGGCACGTTTGATCGCGTGATCTGCTCGGAGGTGCTCGAGCACATCCCCGAGGATCTCGACGCGATGCGAGAGCTGGCGCGCGTGCTGCGACCGGGCGGCACCATGGCGATCACGGTGCCTCGATTCGCGCCCGAGCTGATCAACTGGGCGTTGTCCGACGAGTACCACAACGTGCCGGGCGGTCATATCCGTATTTATCGCAAACGAGTGCTCACGCAACGTCTCACCTCGACCGGACTCGTCGAGACCGGTCACCACTACGCGCACGGCCTGCACAGCCCGTACTGGTGGCTCAAGTGCCTCGTCGGCACGACCAACGAGGAGCACCGGCTCGTCAAGCTCTACCACCGCCTGCTCGTGTGGGACATCATGAAGAAGCCCCGCATCACCCGCTACGCCGAGTCGGTGCTGTCGCCTCTCATGGGCAAGTCCATCGTCGTCTACCTGAAGAAGCCATGAGCTCGCAGACGAACACGCTTGACGGCGTGCCGGGCGTGGTGAGCGCCGAGGAGCTCGCGACGACGGCCGGTCACCTCGCTCGCCTCCAGCGTCCCAACGGGCTCATTCCCTGGTTCGATGGTGGCCACAGTGATCCGTGGAACCACGTCGAAGTCGCCATGGCCCTCACGGTGGCGGGCTATCTCGACGAGGCGCGCGCCGCCTACCGTTGGCTCGCGGAGAACCAGCTCGGCGACGGCAGCTGGTTCAACTACTACGTCGGTACGCGGGTGAAAGACATTCGACTCGACACCAACGTGTGCGCCTATGTGGCGGCCGGCGTCTACCACTACTTGCTCGTTACCGGCGACGCCGACGCCGCGGTCGAACTGTGGCCGGTGGTCGAACGCGCCCTCAACTTCGTGCTGCGGTGGCAGCTCAGCGACGGCACGATCCGCTGGTCACTCGACGCGCAGGGTCGGCCCGAGTCGTACGCGCTGCTCACGGGCTCGTCGTCGATCTTCCACTCGCTGTGCTGTGGGGTCGCCCTGGCCGAACGGCTCGACCTGTCGCGACCGGAGTGGGAGCTCGCCGCGGGACGGCTCGGACACGCGGTCGCGCACCACCCGGGCGCGTTTGCGCCCAAGAACGAGTTCGCCATGGACTGGTACTACCCGATCTTCTCGGGTGCGCTGCGGGGCGCAGCAGGCGCACGGCGCATCGACGACGGCTACGAACGACACGTCATGGACGGCCTTGGGGTGCGCTGCGTCTCGACCAACGACTGGGTCACCGCCGCCGAGACCGCCGAGTGCGTGCTTGCTCTTGACGCGCTCGGGCTGACCAGTCGGGCGCTCGAGCTCTTCTCCTGCACGGCCATCCATCGGCGCAGCGACGGCGCGTACTGGACGGGCATCGCCTACCCCGACTGCGTGACCTTTCCCGACAAGGAGACCACGTCCTACACCGCGGCGGCGGTCATCCTTGCGGCCGACGCCATCACCTTGTCGAGTGGTGCGTCAGGGATCTTTCGCCACGACGGGCTGGCTGCGCCCCTCGATCTCGCCGAGCCGGGCTGCCCGCTTCGCTAGCGGCGCTCGAGCACTCGCAGCGATCCCACGTCCGCGCGTTTGACGAACGCCTCTTCGAGCGCGGCGAGGTAGATCTCATACGGCGGTCGGCCCCCGTCTGCCGGGTTGGGAAAGACATCGTGGATGAACAGCAGTCCGCCCGCTACCACTTTCGGTGCCCACGCGCGATAGTCGGCCCACGCGACCTCGCTCGCATGACCACCGTCGATGAACAACAGATCCAGCGGTTGGTCGAAGTGCGCGGCGACCACCGTCGACGGACCAACGAGGCCGATCACGGTCGCTTCCAGCGCCGCGTCCGCGATGGTGCGCTGCCAGTAGGGGAGCGTGTTGAGGCGCCCGTCGATCGGATCGACCAGCTCGGGGTCGAAGTGCTCCCATCCCGCCTGGTTCTCCTCGCTGCCGTGGTGGTGGTCGAGGGAGAAAAGGACGCTACCGGTCGCTTCGGCGGCGGCGCCGAGGTAGAGCGCAGACTTGCCGCACCACGCGCCGACCTCGAGCCAGGTGCTGTCGTTCACCCGTTCGCCCATTTCGAGCGCGTACTCGTAGAGGGCGAGGCCCTCGGGGCGAGGCATGAAGCCCTTCGCCTCGTCGGCGAGGGCCAAGAGCTCCTCGGTGCGGTTCATGAGGTCGCCAGGTTGACGAGGGTATAGATCCCGAGTCCGAGGAAGACCAGCCCGCCGCCGTAGCGGATCCAGCGAAGCGGCACGTAGCGCTGGAGGAACTTGCCGCCGTAGGCGCCGAGAAACGAGACACAGATCAGCGCGAGCGAACCAGCGAGGAAGACTTCAAGAGGTTGATGCGTCCTTATCGTGAAGTTCGCCGCTTGGATTTGCGTGAGGTCGCCGAACTCGGCCAGAAAGATGACGACGAAGGCCGTCGAAATCTCTTTCAGTCGCGTCGCCGACCGTTCGGACATCGCCTTCTCCTCGCCGACGCTCTCTTGTTTCTCCTCTCGCGAGAGGAACAAGTAGGCCGCCCCGCCGAGGAAGAGCACGGCGACGATGACATCCTTGGCGTGTTGCGGCAGCAGCGTCAAGAGGCCTCCCGCGCCGACTGCGATGCCCATCTGGACGACGAAGCCGGCCGACGCGCCGATGACGATCGACGAGGGTCGCGCGCGCGTGCTCATGACGATCGTCGCGATCATCGTCTTGTCGGGAAGCTCGAGGGCGAAGAGCAGGGCAAAGATGCCGAGAAACGCCCCGACGGTCATCGGCCTAGAACTGGGTGCGAATGGTTGAGGCGAACTCCAGTCCGACCCGCATGCGCTCGAGCTGCTGTTCCACCGATGCGGGGTAGCCACCGGGCACCGGGTGGGCGGTGTGGAAGGTTTCGACCTCGTCGGCGAAGATCGGGTCGTTGATGAAGGTGGTGACCGCGAGCGCGAGACGGTTGTGGTGGTTCTTCGAGATGCGAGTTGTGGCCTGGTCCCAGTGGTCCGTGATGTAGCGCCACACCGCCGGTCCCGTCGTGATGTTGCGCATGAGCGCAGGGATGACGAGCGGCGCGTCCTGGCTGCGGAACTCGATGAGGCACTTCTCGGCGGCGTCGAGGGCGACCGCCTCGTCGCTGAATCCTCCCAGGGCGGTGAGATAGCGCATGTCCTCCTGGGGTGTTGCTGCGTGGCGGTGACGCTCGAGATACGTCTCGTAGTCTCCGGGACGGTCTTGGCTCGCGACTACCCGCAGGATCGACTGGGCGATGTCGCCGTCCATTTCATCGGCTTCGAAGCGGCGTACGGCCTCCTTGCGCACATCTTCGTCCTGGCCGATCGTTCCTAGGGTCAAGATGACGATCGAGCGGAGCTGTGGGGCGAGCTCGCCCTCGCCGGGCTTGGGGTCCCAGCCGAGCCGCTCAAGCTGGGGAACAAAGAGCTCGCGTAGCTCGCGCCGCACCGTCTCGCGCTGGGCCTCGTCCAACGCGCGATTCACCATGTCAAAGGCGAAGGCCACGGACTCCCATGGGTTCGGTTCGTCCTGACTGCCGAGCCCACGCGCGATCGTGAGGAACTCCTGCCAGGTGATCGCATTGGCAAACAGGGCCGCCGCGTAGTCCGAGAGCAACGTCGCGCGCTCGAGCTCTTCGAGGTCGGTGACGCGCGGTGCGAGGGCCGCGAGCTCTTTGGCGCCGTAGCGCGAGCGAAAGAACCCCGAGCCGCCGGCGTTGACGACAACCGGCAAGGGGTCAGCGACCTCGATCGCATCGGAGCCGAGGAGGTGGTGTGACGGTTCGCCGCCCTCGAGCGAACGGGTGAGCACTGGCACGAGCCAGTGATCGCCGATGGCGCTCGTGCCCTTCGCAGGGCCATAGCTGAAGGGCCGCTGGGTGAGGTGTCCAGCGTCAAGGGTAACGAGCGGAAAGCCGCCTTGGAGGATCCAGGTGTCCATCATCGTGCGCACCGGCTGTCCAGAGTTCTCTTCGAGTGCGTCCCACAGGTCACTCGTCGTCGCGTTCGCGTAGCGGTGCTTCTTCAGGTACAGGCGAATGCCGTCGCGAAAGACCGTTTCACCGAGGTACTGCTCGAGCATGCGCAGCACCGAGCCGCCCTTCTCGTACGTCAGCACGTCGAACATCGCGTGGGTATCGGTGGGCGAGAGGACTTCGTACTCGATCGCACGCGTCGTGTGCAGCGCGTCGACCTGCATGGCGAGGTCGCGGTAGGTGAGCTGGGTTGCCCAGATCCGCCACTGCGGGCGAAAGGCGTTGGTGCAGATCAACTGCATGAACGTGGCGAAGGCCTCGTTGAGCCAGATTCCCTCCCACCACGCCATCGTCACGAGGTCGCCGAACCACATGTGGGCGATCTCGTGGTGGACGACCTGGGCGACGCGCTCCTTTTCGGGCTGCGACGCGGTGTCGGGGTCGACGAGGAGCGCGTTTTCGCGATACGTGATGAGGCCGAGGTTCTCCATGGCTCCCGCGGCGAAGTCGGGCACGGCGATCATGTCGAGCTTCTCGCCCGGATAGGGGATGTCGAAGTACGCCGAGAAGAAGCGCAGCGCGAATGCCCCCGCCTCCATCGCCAGGTCGGTGAGATGTCCCTTGCCGATCGGATAGATCACCCGAAGTGGGACGCCGCCAACGTCGAGGGCAGGCGTCTCTTCAAAGGGCCCAACCACGAAGGCGACCAGGTACGTGGACATCACCATGGTCGGCTTGTAGCTCACGGTGCGCTGGCCGTTGCCGAGATTCGTCTCGGTTTCGATCGGTGAGTTCGAGTACGCCGCGAGATCACTCGGCACGGTGAGGTTGACTTGGAAGGTCGCCTTGAAGTCGGGCTCGTCAAAGCACGGGAAGGCCCGACGCGCATCGGTGTTCTCGAACTGTGTCGTCGCGATGACGTGCTCCACCCCGGCGTCATCGGTGTAGGTCGAGCGGTAAAAGCCGTGGAGTTGGTCGCTCAAGACGCCGTCAAAGGCGATCTCGATGACGGCCGGTCCCGCCGGTATCTCGCGGTCGAAGACGAACGTGACGGTTTCATAGGTGTCGTCGAGGTGGTGCTCGAGGGAGCGATAGCTCGTGCCGTCAGCGCTTATGGTGGCCGCACCCAATTCGAGCTCGAGTGCGTTCATCTTCAGCTCGGTGATGGAACCTTTGATCTCGACGTCAATTTCGACACGTCCAGAGAAGGTGAACGCGTCGAGATCAGGGGTGAGAAAGATGCGATACGCGGAAGGGATGACCGTGCGCGCGAGACGATAGGGGTTGGAAGGAGAGCTCATAGTTGGCTACATTACGACCAAATCTCCTACGATCGCTAAGTGACAAACCCGCCCACCCGTGTCGCGTTGCGGCAGAAACCGGGGCCGAACCGACTCGCAGTGACGGGCATCGGCAACGCCATGCTCGACATCATCACCCAAGACACACACGACGCCTACAGAGAGCTCGGTCTCGTCAAAGGTGCCATGTCGCTCATCGCGCAAGACCAGCTCGACACCTTCTATCGCGCGATGGGGCCGACCATCGAGATGTCAGGGGGATCGGTCGCCAACTCGATCTCGGGCATTGCGAATCTCGGGGGAACCTGCGGCTACATCGGCAAGGTTGCCGACGACGAGTGCGGCGAGCGCTTTCGCCACGACCTCAGCTCCCTTGGCGTTGAGCTCGAGCTCGCGATCGCTCGTCCCGGCGAGGGCGCGACGGGACGATGCCACGTCTTCATCACGCCGGACGCCCAGCGCACGATGGCGACCTACCTCGGCGCGTCCAATCAGCTGAACCCGGACGACATCAAAGGGGATCTCATCGCACGATCGGAGATCACCTACGTCGAGGGCTACCTCTTTGACCTGCCTCCGGCGATGGAGTCGATTCGAAAGGTCGTCAATTTCGCCCACGAGCACGACTCCATGGTCGCGCTCTCGCTGTCGGACATGTTCTGTGTCACCCGGCACCGTCGAGACTTCCTTGATCTTGTGACCAGCGACGTCGACGTGCTGCTCGCGAATGAGGCCGAGATACTGTCGCTCTTTCAGTACGACGAGCTGGAGCGAGCCTTTGGAGCGCTCGATGAACTTGGGGTGCTCGCGGTTGTCACGCGCGGGCCGAAGGGTGCCGACGTCGCGACCGTGTCCGGCGTCGTGAGCGTGCCGGCGGTCGAAGTGGAGCACGTCATCGACCAAAACGGCGCGGGCGACATGTTCGCGTCGGGCTTCCTCTACGGACTCGCGCTCGGCGCTGACCCGGTGGAAGCGGCCGAGCTTGGGTCGATCTGCGCGGGTGAGATCATCACGCACCTCGGCGCACGGCCCGAATCCGACCTCGAAGAGCTCGGCATCGAAGCGGGACTCCTCTAGCTAGCTAGATCCCCTGCGCGTCGAGGATCTTGTCGAGCTCCTTCGTACGCTCGGTCTCCCACTTCACCCACATGAAGGCGATGGGTATCAGGGCGAGCAGCATGAGGGCGTCGCCGCCAATCCACATGATGCCACCCCCGAGCTTGATGTTCGAGAGTATCCAGGCCTTGGACGCTCCCGTCGGGGCCATCGCCGGGTAGCTCGAGAAGGGATTGCGCGAGGACATCGAGAGCACGAGCCCGGTGAACGTGTCGACGGGCACGGCCGCCATCACGTAGACCAGGCGCAGCCCGGGGTGGATCTTGTAGCCGCGCTCGAGGCCGAAGGCGGCACGAAAGAAGAGGTACCCGACGACGAGGAATCCGATCTGCTCAAGATGGTGAATCCACATGTGGTTCATCATCAAGTTCATGAAGCCCGTCAGGTGCGTGAAGGGAATGAACGCGAAGTACAGGGCAAACGCGAAGAGCGGATGCGTCACCACCTCCATGAACTTGCTGTCGAGAAATCGACGGATCGCGGCATTGCCGCTCTTGTAGGCGAGATCGAGCGGAGCACTCAGCGCGAACAGCGGCGCGGCGACCATGATCAACAACAGGTGCTGGACCATGTGGTCGCTGAAGTACTCCATGTCGTAGGTGCCGATGAAGGACTCGGTGGCGAGAAAGGTAATGAGCAGTCCGAGGAGGAAGCAGACGCTGCGCACGCGGGGCCAGGATCCCGCTCGGCGTACCCCCCAGTAGAAGTACAGGAGACCCGCGCCGACCAATAGAAGAAACGGCAGTACTCCGACGTCCCAGTGATTGAGATGATGCCAGGAAAACGGCATGATCTTCATGGACGGCACCCATCCATTCTAGGGCCCCATTCGATTCTGAGAATTCTGTCAGTAGGATGAGCGCGTGCGACGAAAGTATTTCACTCCACGCGCGATCGGGTTGCACTTCGCAATGATCTTCTGGGTCCTCGGCTGCGCCTTCGCTGCGTGGTGGCAGGTTGGCGCCGCGATCCAGGGCAACTCGCTTAGCTATCTCTACTCCATCGAATGGCCGCTGATCGGCATCTTGGGTGTGGTTGGCTGGTACTCACTGCTCAACTCGGAAAAGATCAGCGAACACAAAGAGCGCGCCCGAAGAGAGTACGAAGAGAAGATGCGCGCCGACGCGCTCGCCGAACGTGAACGCACTCGAAACGAAGAAGATCCCCAGCTCGCCGCCTACAACGACCACCTCGCCCAGCTCTCGCACTCACCAAAAAAGCGTCTCTGGGGCCACTAGGTGGAAGGTACGTTCCGTCGCTATCGAGCGATGTCATATATCACTGGGACCACGCTGATCATCCTCTTCTGCACGCTGTTTCTGCACACGGTCGACCTGAAGGCCTGGGACCATATCCACCTCTTCGTGGATGTGGTGGGTATCGGGCACGGCATAGTCCTCTATCCGATCTACATGATCATGTGCTTCAACCTCGTCATGAAGTTCCGCCTGCCCGTCTTCTACATCGGCATCATGCTCTTCGCCGGATTCGTGCCTGGCCTCGCCTTCTACCTCGAGCACCGCATGCGCCTGAAGCTCTATCCACGGGGTCTGCCGGCTAAATGAGTGAATGGCTGGCGCGGCGCGTCATCGCGTTCGCGCACCAGGGCGGGTCATTCGAAGGACCTTCCTCGACCATCGGCGCGATCGCCCACGCGCTGGATGTCGGCGCGACCGCGATCGAACTCGACGTTCACGCCACCAAGGACCGCCACCTCGTCGTCTGTCACGACGCAACGATCGATCGTACGTCCAATCACCGTGGCGCGATCGCGTCGATGACGCTCGAAGAGCTCTCCGAGGTGGACAACGCGTACTGGTGGATTGAGGGCGATGTCGTCACCGCGGGCCGCACGCCCGAGGAGTACCTGTTGCGTGGTCGAGCGCCCGCTGACCGAACGCATGCGGTTGCCACCTTAGAAGAGGTGGCGACGACCTTTCCCGGTGTCCTGCTCAACTTGGACATCAAAGGGACCGACCCGTTCGTCGAGCCCTACGAAGATCTCCTCGCGAACGAGTTACACCGCCTCGACATCGACTGACTCAGTGATCGTTGCCTCGTTCCACGACGACGCCATGCGACGATTTCGCGCGCACGCCCCCAACGTCGCGACGTCGGGGGCGACCGATGAGACGGTGGCGTTCTACGTCTCGTTCTTGGCGGGGACTCCGGCCTTGCCGCCCGTCGCGGCCCTCCAGATTCCACCGCGCTTCGGCGACGTCGATGTCGTGACCGAATCGCTCGTCGCGGCGGCGCACGACGCGGGCGTCGCCGTGCACGTGTGGACGATCAATGAGGCAGAAGAGATGGCTCGACTGATTGACCTTGGCGTGGACGGCATAGTGAGCGATCGCCCGACGGTGCTTGCCGAACTACTTGCAGAGCGTGACTGTGGGTGGGACGGCCAACTGGCCGGTCACTAACCTCGGCCGCAGTTCGGCTTCTTGCCGTGGTTGGCCTTCTTCTTGGCGCGTAGTTTGCGCTTCACGGTCCGCTTTGACATAGGTGACAATGTTAATGGGTGGAGCGGTCCGTCAGCCAAACGAGGATTCCTATGGATGAGACACAGGCGGGAGAGTTGATGCTCGTGGCAACGCCGCTCGGGAATCTCGGCGATCTGTCGGCTCGCGCCCTTGAGCTCTTTCGCTCTGCGAACGTCGTCTACTGCGAAGACACGCGCCATTCGAGGGTTCTCTTCAGCGCCAACGACATCCCTACGGGCGGCCGTCTGGAGTCGTTGCACGAGCACAACGAGGTCGCTCAAAGCGTCAAGATCGTCGAACGGGTGCGCAACGGCGAGCTCGTGGTGCTCATCACCGACGCGGGCACCCCGGGCATCTCGGACCCGGGAGCCCGGGCCGTCGAAGCGGTGGTGGCAGCTGGTCTGCGCGTGTCGACCGCGCCGGGCCCCTCGGCCGTGGTTGCTGCGCTCTCGATCAGCGGGCTGCCAAGCGACCGGTTCGTCATGGAGGGGTTCGTGCCCCGAAAGGCGGGTGAACGGTCTCAGCGATATGCCGAATGGGCACGCGAAGTGCGCACGATCGTCTTCTACGAGTCGCCTCAGCGCGTCGCTGCGACGCTTGGTGAGCTCGCGGACGTGTTGCCCGAGCGCCGGGTGGCGGTCGTGCGAGAGCTCACGAAGCTTCACGAAGAGGTCGTTCGCGGCACGGTTGGCGATGTGGCCGCGTTGCTCGCGAACCGCGACGTGCTGGGCGAGATCGTGGTCGTGCTCGAAGGAGCGTCAAAGGACCCACTTCAATCGAGCGATGAGGTGATCGTCGCGGCGCTGTTCGAGCAGTGGGACGACGGCGCCACGACGCGCGACGCTGTCGACTACGTCGCCGAGGCGCTCGGTGTCAGCCGCCGAGACGTCTACCGACTGGCGCTTGAGGCCCGAAAGGATGAGTCCTCCCCGTAAGTATCCTGTTCCGATGGGCCGCTTCTACATAACGACACCCATTTACTACGCCAATGACGCCCCGCACGTCGGCTCGGCCTACACCACCGTCAACGCGGATGCCATCGCGCGCTGGCACCGTCTCGTCGGCGACGAGGTGAAGTTCCTGACCGGAACGGATGAGCACGGCCAGAAGATGGCCGACGCCGCGCGAAAGCACGGCGCGACGCCCCAAGAGTGGACCGATCAGGTGTCCGACCGGTTCCGCGAGGCCTGGGCGGTGCTTGACATCAGCTACGACGACTTCATCCGCACCACGGAGCCGCGTCACTACGAGTCGGTGCAGAAGTTCCTCTCGGTCATCTACGAGAACGGCTACATCTACAAGGACGTCTACAAGGGCCTGTACTGCGTGAGCTGCGAGGATTACTACACCATCGAAGCGAGCGACAGCGGCATGTGTCCGATCCACCACAGTGCTCTCACTGAGATGGAAGAAGAGAACTGGTTCTTTCAGCTGAGCGCCTTTGAAGACCGGCTCGCCGAGTACTACGACACCCACCCGGGTTTCGTCACCCCCGAGACCAAGCGCAACGAGGCGTACTCGTTCGTGAAGGGCGGACTCCGCGACATCTCGATCACCCGCACCTCGCTGACGTGGGGCGTGCCGGTTCCCTGGGACGAGCGCCACGTGTTCTACGTCTGGTACGACGCGCTCATCAACTACCTGACCGCGATCGGTTACGGACGCGACGAGGACGAGGTGGCGAAGTGGTGGCCCGTCTCGAACCACCTGATCGGAAAGGAGATCATCCGTTTTCACTGTGTCTGGTGGCCCGCGATGTGCATGGCGGCCGGCCTCGAGCCGGTCCATCACGTCCACGTGAACGGATGGCTCCTCGTCGGCGGAGAGAAGCTCGGCAAGACCATGGCGGCCGAAGGCGGCGTCAAGCTCACTGACATCGAGCCAATCGGTCTCACCGAGGAGTTCGGCGTCGACGCGCTGCGCTACTACCTGCTGCGCGAGACGGCCCTCGGCAACGATGGCGAGTTCTCCCTGGAGGGAATCGCCGCGCGCTACAACACCGATCTCGCGAACAACCTTGGGAACCTGGTCGCGCGCGTTGCGGCGGTCGTCGCGTCGAAGTGCGGCGCGATGGGGCCACTGCCGGAGCCTGAATCTGATCTGAAGGACGCCGCGATGGTCACCGTCGACAAGACGGCTGCCGCCTGGGAGCAGTTCGCCCCACAGCGCGCACTCGAGGTGACCTTCGATCTCGTCGGGGCGACGAACGCCTACCTCGAGGTCCACGCCCCCTGGAAGATGGAACCGGGGAGCGAGGTCGACGCGGTGATGGGCGACGCGCTCGAAGCGATACGCCTGGTGGCGATACTGATATCGCCGGCCATGCCGAGTATCGCTCGAGAGATCTGGCGGAGAATCGGGCTCGCCGGCGCCCCTGACGCGGTGCCGTTGGCGCAAGTCGCGACCTGGGGCCAGTACCCGGGCGGCACGGTTGAAAAGGGAGAGCCGCTCTTTCCGCGCATCAAGAGCGACGAATGAGCGCCTGGACCGACTCGCACTGCCACCTTCAAGATGAGTTCTTTGACGCGGGAGTGAACACGCCCGCCGAGGTCACAGCGACGCTGCAGCGCGCTTACGACGCGGGCGTTAGTCGCGTCGTCATCGTCGGCACCGGAGGAGCCAGCTCGTACGAAGCGCTCGAGCTCGCGACGCTCGAGAGCCCCGTCGAGCTCTACGCGACCGTCGGACTGCACCCCCACGATGCGAAAGACGACCTCGCGCCGGTCGCCGAGCTTGCGCGGGCGGGCAGTGATCGACTGGTCGCCATCGGCGAGTGCGGGCTCGACTACTACTACGAGCACTCGCCCAGAGACCAGCAACGACAAGCCTTTTCGGCCCAGGTCGCCCTCGCCAAGGAGCTCGATCTCGCCCTTGTCGTGCACGCCCGCGGAGCGTTCGATGACCTTTTTGCCATCTTTCGCAGCGAGGGTGTGCCGCCTCGCACCGTCATCCACTGCTTCACCGGGACGCCCGCCGAGGCCGAGTGCTGTCTCGAACTCGGATGCGACATCTCCATCTCGGGCATCGTCACGTTCAAGAACGCTGACGAGCTGCGCGTTGCCGCACAACTCGTGCCGCTCGAGCGACTGCACGTCGAAACCGACAGCCCGTTCTTGGCGCCGGTGCCGAACCGCGGGAAGAAGAACGAGCCCGCGTGGGTCGCGATGGTGGGCGAGTACGTCGCCCACCTGCGAGGCGAGGAGGTGGAGGCCGTGAGAGTGGCGACCTCGGCCAACTCCGCTCGACTCTTCAACATCCCGTCCTGAGGGTCGAGAGCCCATAATTTAAGGGACATTTTGTAGTCGTTTGCCCTCGAAGGTGACCTCTTCTAGCGTAAGAGGGCGGGAATTGCCGACGTTCCCAGTCCTGGCGGAGGGCGACTACTGAGAAGACTACGACGAGGGGCGCTGCGGTGCTCCCGGATACTTCGTACTGCGATCGCAGTCGTGGTTGCGTCACTGATTCTGCTGACGCCCGCGGTCTCCAACGCGAGCGGTCACGCGCCCGTGCGCATGCCCGACCTTCTGGGGCGCTCGCGACTCGCCGTCTATCGAACGATGCGCCACGACGGTCTCTACTTCGTAACGCGCGGACCGGGGAGCGCGAACGATCACTGGGCCGCCGTCGCCGCACAGTCGCCGCGACCTGGGGCGTCGATCGCTTGGCACGGCGAGGCGGTCTTGACGGTGTCGACCGTCGCGCCCCATGCCGATCGCGCGGTGCCCCGAGTGATCGGGCTCTCTCGAGCTGGCGTCTACGCCGCCATGAGTCGAACCGATCTATTCTTTCGCACCGTCGGACCAGGTAGTTCGAGTGGACGGTGGGTCGTCGCGCTGAGCCAGTCGCCTCCGGCGGGGACGAAGGTCGCCTGGCACGCCGAGATCACCGTCCACGTGGCCATGACCCGGCCTGCGCCCAAGCGCCCGGTCACGACCACGACGACCCCAGTCGCCGCGACGGGCGTCGTCATCAGCGGCACGAACTACAAAGTCGGCATCGCCACCTGGTACGACTACACGCCCGGCGACTGCGCGACGTGGTACCTGCCCAAGGGCACGAGGATCACCGTGCGAGATCTCATCACGGGACGCACGATCACGTGCGTCATCACTGATCGCGAGGCGCACGAGTACAACCACGTGGTCGATCTCTCTGAATCGCAGTTCAGCCAGCTGGAACCGCTGTGGAGGGGTGTGATTAGTGTCAAAGTCTCTTGGTGACCCACACTCGAACTGAACTCGTTGCGATCCTCAACGCCCACGGGCTCAAGCCTTCGCGTGCCCTCGGTCAGAACTTCGTGGTCGATCCCAACACGGTGCGCCGCATCGCGCGCCTCGCGGGCGTTGGCCCCGGTGATCAGGTATTGGAGATCGGCGCAGGGCTCGGGTCGCTCACCCTCGCCCTGGCTGAGACCGGCGCGAAGGTGCGCGCCGTCGAGGTCGACCGCTATCTGGTCGGACCGCTTCGCGAGGTCGTCGAGCCACATGGGGTGAGCGTCCATCACGCCGATGCGCTGCACGCGAACTACGACGAGATCCTTGGCAGTGAACCCGCAGTCGTCGTGGCCAATCTGCCCTACAACGTCGCGACGCCCGTAGTGCTCCACCTGCTCGAGACGCAGCCGCTCGTCACGCGCATGCTGGTCATGGTGCAGAAAGAGGTGGGTGACCGTTTGGCTGCGCACGCTCGCGACGAGGCCTATGGCGCGGTATCGCTTCGTGTGCAGTACTTCGCAGACGCGAAGGTGGTCGGCAAGGTGTCACCGACCGTCTTCGTGCCCCGGCCGAACGTCGAGTCGGCGCTCGTGTCGATCGCTCGTCGACCACACGTCCGTGTCGATCCCAGCCTCGTGAGCGAAGACGAGCTGTTTACCGTCATCCGCACCGCTTTTGGCCAGCGGCGAAAGATGCTCCGGCGCTCCCTTTCCGACTGGCGAACTGATGGCGTCTTCGAACGGGCCGGCGTCGCCGAGACGCGCCGCCCCGAGGAGCTCACCATTGAAGAGTTTGCCGCACTGGCGGCGGCACGATGATCGAGCTCTCTGCTCCGGCCAAGTTGACCTGGTTCCTCGAAATCACGGGTCAGCGCGAAAACGGCATGCACGACCTACGCGCAGAGATGGTGACGGTCGACTTCGTCGACCGACTGTCGATTGATCCCGACGCGGACTTCCTGGTTCTCGAGGGGCCGTTCTCGGCGGTGCTCGCCGACGAGGACAATCTGGTCACTCGCGCACTTCGACTTGTCAACCGACGCGCCGGCGTTCGCCTGCACAAGGAGATTCCTCCCGGCGGAGGACTGGGCGGCGGAAGTGCCGACGCCGGAGCGATCCTTCGATGGGCGGGCGGGGTGAGCGCTGACGGCGCGGCCACCCTCGGTGGCGACGTGCCGTTCTGCCAGGTCGGCGGACGCGCCTTGGTGGAGGGCGTCGGCGAGCGAATCGACGAGCTGGAGTTCGAGCGTCGCGAGGTTACCCTCGTCCTTCCGAGCTTTGGCGTCAATACGGCTGCCTGCTATCAGGCGTATGACGAATTAGTCGCGAGTGGGGATCGGCCGGTTGGGCGCAATCACCTAGAGGGCGCCGCACGACTCGTCGAGCCCCGTTTGGCCGCAACGATGGACTGGCTGAGCGCGACGCTCGAGGACCGCGTGCACCTCGCGGGATCGGGGTCGACGCTCTTTGTCGAGGGCCACCTCGAGTCGGGCATCGATATCTGGGATGTGATGGGCCCCGAAGGCGTGGTGCAGTTTCGCCAGACCACCACGACGCCGAAGGAGGCGCCCTAGAAGACTATTTACCGGCGGCGCGACGCTGGAAGCGCGTGCGCTTCAGCATCTTCTTGTGCTTTTTCTTGCGCATTCGCTTGCGCCGCTTCTTGATTAGTGATCCCATGGCTCGTAGAACACTACTACGTGACGAGCATCGCCCATTTCTGCAAGGGTTTCTTCATGCGGTCGGCCGTGGTACCGAGCGAACCCTAGGAACCGAACCGGACTGATCGATCAATGGCGCTGGCGCCTGCTCGTTCGTTCGATGCGCAGCGCCAGGCGTGGACACCCGCGAACGGCGTAGCGGGCTGACCGCAGGGCTTCGCGGTCATCGAGTGAGGTGGCTTCAGTCTTCACGATCGGGTAGCCCCACTCGTCGGTTGTCACCAGCTCGGGCGCCAACTCGTGGCAGTGCCCGAAGCCGTCACAGAGGATCGGATCGACGCGCAGGAAGAACCCCGTCTCGTGGCGACTCACGCTGTCCTCTTTGCGCGCTCGATGGCGGGGACTCGTGCGTAATGACGGTTCGATGACGCTCCGTAACAGGGCCTACCGTTAGCATGGTCCGTTGCGTCGTCGCGAAACACCTCGAGAGCGGAACGCACGAGTCGCACGACGCCATCGGGGTGACGGCAGGCGCCGCGGCCGGCGATGACTTCACATCGCTCCTCGAGCCGCGCGAGGGCGCCGCTCGCATTCGGCGAACCGCTCACGAGCGCCCCGAGGTCGGCTGCAAGCGCGGGCAGTCCGAAGGTGCATGGCCCGCACTGGCGAGCATTCTGCGCGGCCATCCACTTCGTGATGCGCGCGGTCTCGGCGATGCCACAGCCCTGATCCCCAAGCGCGACAATGACGCCAGCGCCTACCGATGCGCCGAACGCCCCCAGAGACTCGTTGGCGTATGGGAGGTCAAGGAGCGACCCATCGAGCCACGAGCCGCCATATCCCCCGAGGAGCACGGCGGTGGGGTTCGACATGTCGAGAATGTGGCGAAGGGGCGTGCCGAGTGCGACTTCGATCACGGCCGGGTGTTCAACCGCCCCGCTCACGGTAACGAGCGTGCTGCCCGGGCTTGACTCGGTCCCGACGGCGCGAAACCACTCGGCGCCGTAACGAGCAATCAGACCCACGTGTGCGCACGTTTCTGCGTTGTCAACGAGCACCGGCCGCTGGCGAACCGTGGGGACGCTGGGTCGGTGCGGACGATAGAGGGGGAGCGATTCGTGCTCGCCGAGCCAGTGCGTTAAGGCCGACTCTTCGCCAGCGACGTATCGCCCCGGCGGGGTTTGGATGACGAAGCGGGCACCGTGAGCGTCGCGTCGCCGTCGTTCATCGACGGCGCGCTGCACACGATCGATGACAGCTCGCTGGCCACGGGCAATGCAGATAATGACGTCGTCTGTCCCGACGATCCAGCCGAGCGCCTCGGCTCCGTCAAGCACCAAATGCGGATTGGTGTTGAGCAACGTTGCGTCCTTGCGCGACGCCGGCTCACCTTCCATGGCATTCACCACGACAGACATGACCCGATGCTTCTGGCCAGCCAGCAGGCGTGCCTTGTCGGCCGTGGGAAAGGACGCACCGCCGCGGCCGGTGAGCCCCGATGTGCCAAGCTCGGCGAGCAGCGATGCAGTGTGCATGGTCCCAGGAAACGTCGCCTCGTGTTGCGCGAGGGTGAGGGGAGTGCCCGGTGTGCCACGAAGGAGCCGAACCGCTGTTGCCGAGTCGATCATCGACTTCCTTGCGCTCGATCGCGAGCCGAGCGAACGGGAGCCTCCGTCGGTGCGAGCGGCGACAGTGCGGTGCCTCCGCTCGGACGCGGCGGACGTGCGACAAAACGCCACACGGAGGCGGCGAGCACGACGCCAGTGCACGCAGCCACGAGCCCGAGCCCGACGCCACTCCTGGTGTCGGCGCCGCTCAGGTACGAATGCGCGAGGGCACTCAAATAGGCGACCCAGCTGAACCAGTGAATGAATCGCCACGATTGGGGCTTTACCCTCGCTTTCACCATGCTCGTAAACCACACGGCAAGCATGAGATCGAGGGCGATGGCACCCATCGCGACGCCGACGCGGTCGTAACGCGACGCAAAGGGCACAATGGCCGAGAGCCATCCGGTCGGCGCGTAGGTGTCCACGACCGTCGTCACGACGTGGAGAGCAAGAAACACCATGGCAACGATCGACAGGGAGCGGTGCAGCTCATTGAACTCGAAGCGGCCGACTCTGTTTCCTCCCACGCGAGTGGTGACGCTCGTGCCGAGGGCGACCACTGCGGTGAAGAGCACCAAGGCGACGATCCCCGTCGCGCGCGAGGTGTACCAGAGGTAGGGGGAGGTGAGAGCGATCACGTGGCGCCGTCCTCGGGCCATCCCCCGACGAAGTCGATGCTCCCGTCGACGCGCACAAGACGGCCCGCGCACCCGCCTTGCGCCACGTGGTAGCCGGCGTCCTCGCCCCAGAGCAGAGCCGCCACGGCAAAGGCGTTCGCCCGCACGCAGCTCTCGGCCGAGACAGTCGCTGTCACGTACGGACCCTGCGCGCACGTGCCGCTTCGCGGATCGACAATGTGATGCATCGAACGTCCCTCGGCGCGCCACGTGCGCACAGCGGCCGAGGAAGTCGCAACGCCGCCGTTTGCGATCGTGACGCGCGGCTCGTCGCCGGTGATCTCGAGAACGTCGCTCACCCCGATGGCCCACGGGCCCGTTGGACCCCGTCCGCGCGCGGCGACGTCGCCGCCGATCTCGACGAGGACCCCTCCGCTGGGTGAGACGTCCTCAGCGACGAGGTCGGCCACGAGCGCTTTTGCGCTTGCCCCGAGGTCGACCTGGCAACCTCGAACGAGCCTCACGTGATGCGACGCGCCGTCGAGCGAGATGCCTGGGGATCCGACGCTCGGGACCGGCGGCTTGCCCTGGCCGCTCACTCTGATGTCCTCGCGTGCCGCGAGTTCCTCGTAGTCGACGTCGTAGCCGAGCGCCATGAGTGCGGGCAGCACCGTCGGATCACACAGACCGCCGGTCACCTCGTAGGAGTCGAGGGCCACGCGCAATGCTCGCTCGAAGGTGGCGCTGACCATGGCCTCGCCGTGTGCGTTGAGTCGGCTCAACTCCGAGTCCCGGCGAAATCGATTGCACGACTCGTCGATCGCCCGCAGCCAGTGCCAGAGCCGCTCTTGAGCGAAGGCGCGTTGATCCTCGCGCTCAGTGGCGAGAGTACCGCTCATGCCCCAGATCTCGAATTTCATGAATCAGCTGCAGCTCTGAATGCCTGAGGGGGTCGTGTAGCACGTCGGAGCGGTGGTCGTCGTCGCCGGTACGGTCGTCGTCGTCGTGGGCGCAGGACGCGTCGTTGTGGTGTCTTGTGACCTCGAGGGGGACGTGGTCTTCGTCGGTACGACGGTGGTCGGTGTGGTCGGTGTGGTTGGTGTGGTCGTCGTTGTGGTCGTGGTGGTCGCAGTCGAATCGGTCTCGCGGGTGGCGAGGTGGGGCTTGGCCGTGGTCGCAAAGAGGCCGACGAGGGCCGCCGAAGAGAGCCCCGACCCAACCAGGACGCCACGAGAGACGCGTCTGACGCGGGCGAGTTGGCGGTCGCGCCGGTGACGGGTGCGGGGGGTGGGGTTCATGGAATCCTTACCGCCCAGTCTTGTGGAGATTCTTTAAGGTCAGCCGTGGAACCAATAAGAATTGCGGGAAGTGTCGACTATTTGGTTGATTCCGGTAGCCGTATGGTGAACCGCGCCCCGCCGAGGAGCGGGTCTCGATCGACGGCGACCGTACCGTCAAATTCGGCGACCACCTGGGCGACGATCGAGAGCCCAAGGCCCGAACCGGGCAGCGAGCGGGCTGACGGCGAGCGCCAGAACCGGTCGAAGATGAACTGACGGTCGTCGTCGGCAATGCCCGGACCGCTGTCGGACACCGTGATGACGCCGTGCGCTGAGGTGACCGAGATTCGACCGCCCTCGGGGGTGAACTTCACCGCATTGGTGAGCAGGTTGGAGACGGCGCGATTAAGCCGGTCGTGACGAGCTTTCACGAACGAGGGTTGAATGTCGACGTCGATCGTGATGTGGCGCGTTCGCGCGTACGTACGCGCGGTCTCGACGCTCTCGTCCACGCAGTCGTCGAGTCGCAAGATCTCGAGCGCGCCCTCGGATCGCTCGCCCCGCGCGAGCTCTCCGAGGTCAGTCACAAGGGCGGCGAGCTCATCGACCTGGGTCACCATGTCGTTGGTGATCTGTGTGACCTCGTCGTCGCTCAGCTCATTGGCGCGTGAGAGCACCTGCGCGTTGGTGCGAAGCGAGGTCAGCGGAGTGCGCAGCTCGTGGCTCGCGTCGACGACCAGCTGTCGTTGCAGCGACTGACTGTTCTCGACCGAACGTAGCAAGCGGTTGAAGACTCGTCGGAGTCGTCCGAGCTCGTCCTCGTCCCCTTCGACCAAGCGGTACTGCAGGTCGTTGGTCGTCGCGACCGCTTCGATCTCGTCAGTGATCTCTTCTAACGGGTGCAGCGCTTGGCGGGCGAGAAAGAGGCCGAGACCGAGGGCGAGGAGCAGGCCACCGGCGGCGACGAGCATGAGGGTGTTGACGAGATGGCTGAGCTCTGAGACCTGGCCCGTGACGTCGACCACATAGAGATCCGCCGCGGTCGTCGTGATCTGCTCGATCCCGTCGGGCGTGCCAACGAACGAGTCGGCGGCCAGGGGAACGATCAGCTCGCGATAGTCCTGGCCGCTGAATGAGACGGTGCGAATGATCCGGGGGCTCTTGCCCTTGGCCACGCTCATGATGGTCGAATCGATCGGCACGTCGGAAGGGGGGAGCGTGTCTCGGTTGGGGAGGACGATCTCAGAGTAGGAACCGGTGACTCGGTCGTCGTAGTGGGAGTTGAGGGGCTGATCGGAGGCAGCGATCAAGGATGCGTCCACCGAGTGAAACAATGCCGTGCGCGTCGTGAAGTACGAGGCGAAGCAGGCGATGATGACGGCGATCGCGGCAGCGGCAATCGTGGCGGTGATGACGCGGATGCGAAACGTCACGAGGTTCGAAGGGCGTAACCTACCCCGCGTACCGTCTGGATGAGACGCGGTTTGTTGTCCTCTTCGAGCTTGCGGCGCAGGTAGCCGATGTAGACGGCGAGCGAGTTCGTACCCGAATCGAAGTTGTAGCCCCACACGAGGTCCAAGATCTGGTCCCGAGTGAGCACCTGGCGGGGGTGGTGCAAGAAGAGCTCGAGCAGATCGAACTCAATCTTGGTCAGTTCGATCAGGCGAGTGCCCCGGTGCACTTCGCGGGTCTGGGGATTGAGGGTGAGGTCCTCGAAACGAAGGACCGTGCCGTCGACATCGCTGCGTTGTGGCGTCGCAGGAGCGCGCGTAGGCGCGCGAGCAGTTCGGCGAGGTCGAAGGGCTTGACGAGGTAGTCGTCCGCGCCGACGTCGAGGCCCTCGACGCGGTCGTTGACGGCATTACGGGCCGTCAGCATCAAGATCGGCGTGGTGTCACCGGAGCGTCGAATGCGTCGACACACTTCGAGACCATCGATGTCTGGCAGCTGCAGGTCCAGCACGACCGCATCGGGGGCACGAAGCTGGATCGACCTGAGCGCGGTGGCGCCGTCTTCGAAGAGTTCGACGTCGTAGTTCTCCATGCGCAGCGCGCGACCCAGCGCAGAGCGGATCGCAGAGTCGTCGTCCACGATGGCGACGTAGGAGTTGGGAGCTGGTGCGGTAGTCACGAAGCGACTTTCGTAGTGGATTCTTTCAGCATCTAGTGTGGTTGCTTGGTATTAAGTGTCTTCCTACATACTTTAAGAATCTCGGAAGATTGCCGCATATCAGGGCATTTGAGTAGTGGCGGGTAGTTCAATTGGCAGAACGACGGACTTTGAATCCGTAGGTTGGAGGTTCGAGCCCTCCCCCGCCAGCCACCAACAATCTCCCGCATCTCGGGTCGTGGGCTCGGGGCTAGAAGCACAGCTCTTCAAGCACCTGTGCGAGAACGACGGGCTGGTCGCCCTGAATCGAGTGGCCCGCTCCCTCCACGTGGACCACGGTGGCGTTCGGCTGACGAGCGAGCAGCTCGGCCTCGTCGTCGTCATCGACGACCGAGCCCGCGGCCATGCCGCGAATGAGGGCGACGGACATCTCCAACGCGCCCAGCTGCTCCCAGAGATCCCCGGCGTCGGGCGCCGCCAGCGCCGACGGGGCATGTCGTTGGTGGCGCCACACCCACGTACCATCGGGCTGTTCGATGGCGTTGTGCAGGATGCCTCGACGCAGCGACGACACTGATCTCGTTGGATTGTGCTCGATGGTGCGAGCCAAGAGCTCGTCAAAGCTGTCGAAGGTTCGCGGCCCGTTGACGAAGTCGGTGATATGACGGGCCTTGACTGCGTTGACGCCCGGCGTGACGTCGATCAAGACGAGCGCCTTTACGAGATCGGGGCGACGCGCTGCGACGAGGATGGAGCTGAGTCCGCCGAGCGACATGCCCACAAGCGGCACTGCGGTCGTGGTGATCTGTTCAATGGCGCGCGCGAGGTCCTTCGCGTGGCTCGAGATCGCTGACGCCGGATAGGGCGAAGGATCCGAGTGGCCGTGGCCCGGGAGATCGAGTGCGACGAGCGGTCGCCCGAGCGCAAGCGCGACCGTGTCGAAGGTGTGCGCGTTCTGCGCTCCGCCATGGACGAGGACCAATTCAGGGTCTTCCAGGCCCCAGCGCAGTCCACTCAACTGGCGAAGCCCATCGACCGCCACATAGAAGCGCTGTACGACCGGAATCTCAACGTCCAGGCCCCACTCGTCGAGATTTTCGTGAAAAAGTGAGAATTCGTCGTAAGAATTGTTCGCCACGCACCTCAGCGTAGGAGATGGCTGGTAGAGATATGTGGGTGAGTCGTCCAACGTGTGTCGTCGTACTCGCCGCGGGCGAGGGAACGCGGATGCGTTCGACGCGCCCGAAACCGCTGCACCACCTCTGTGGTCGCGCGATGGTTCGCTACGTGCTCGACGCCTCGGTGCAAGAAGACGTTCGCTCGACGATCGTCGTCGTGGGGCGTCAAGCCACCTGGATCGAAAAGGAGCTGAGCGAGGGTGTGCACCCCGGTCGAGCGATCAGCTTCGTCGAGCAGCGCGAGCAGCTTGGCACTGGCCATGCCGTGTCCGTCGCGCTCAGCGCGATCGACGACGCGATCGGCGACACCGACGGTGACGTCGTCATCTTGCCGAGTGACACGCCGCTGCTGCGGCGCTCGAGCGTGTGGCAGCTGCTGGAGCGCCACCGCGAGCGCCACGCCGCGCTGACGGTGCTCAGCGCGCGCCTCGACGACCCGACCGGCTACGGCCGACTCGTGCACGCAAAGGACGGCGCGCTCGAGCGCATCGTCGAAGAGCGCGACGCCTCGTTCGAAGAGCGCCAGATCGACGAGGTCAACACGTCGATCATGGTCGTTCGCCAGAGCCTGCTGGGACCGGCGCTGCGACGTATCGATCGTTACAACGCCCAGCACGAGTACTACCTGACCGACCTGATCGCCGTGTTGCACGACATGGGTCACCTCACAACGTCGTGGATGCTCGAAGACGCCGACGAGGCCATCGGTATCAATGACCGTCGCCAGCTCGCCCACGCCGAGAAGGTGCTGCGCGGGCGGATCAATCAAGAGTGGATGGCGCGGGGCGTCACGATGTGGAATCCCGACGCCACCTACGTCGACGCCGACGTCGATCTCGCTCCCGAGGTTTCGTTGTTGCCAGGCACGGTCTTGAAGGGGCATTGCCTCGTGGCCCGCGGCGCCCAGATTGGTCCGAACGCGCTGCTCGATGATGTCGAGGTGGGCGAGAACGCGATCGTCGGTGCCGTCGAAGCCGCCCACGTTCGCATTGGCGCGGACGCGCGCGTTGCGTCGTTCGTCGTTCTCAATCCCGGGACCGACGTCGCGGCGGGTGAGATGATCACGTCGTCGACCCCGCACCTCCACTGAGCAGTCGCGTTCGCGGGTACGCTGGCGCGGTGGAGACCCTCGCAAAGCGCCGCCTCGTCCTCGTCACGGGCCGGTGCCATCCCGCACTCGCCCAAGACGTCGCCGACAAGCTCGGCGTCGAGCTCACCGAAGCGAACCTGCGAGAGTTCGCCGACGGCGAGATCCACTGTCGCATCGACGAATCGATTCGCGGTGCGCACGTGTTCATCATGCAGACCCATGCGTCGCCCGTGAATGACTCCGTGATGGAGCAGCTGATCATGATCGACGCGGCGAAGCGTGCGTCGGCAAAGAGCATTACGGCCGTCGTGCCCAACTATGGCTATGCCCGTCAGGATCGCAAGACTGCAGGTCGAGAGCCGATCACCGCCAAGCTCATCGCGGACATGCTCCAAACGGCGGGCGCCTCACGCGTGCTGTCGGTCGACTTTCACTCAGGGCAGATTCAAGGCTTTTTCGATATCCCGGTGGATCACCTGGTCGCGGCCCCCGTGCTGGAGGGCTACCTGAAGGCCAATGCCAACCCGCACGAACTCGTGGTCGTCGCACCGGACGCCGGACGTGTGAAAGTCGCCGAGCGCTACGCCCAGCACCTTGGCTGTGACCTCGCCCTCGTGCACAAGACGCGACCTCGCGGCGCCCTCAACGTCGTCGAGGCTCGACACATCGTGGGTGACGTCGACGGTCGACACTGCGTGCTGATCGACGACATGATCGACACCGCGGGGACGATTGTCGCCGCCTGCGACCTTCTCAAGTCCCACGGTGCGAACGACATCTGGGTGATGGCGACCCACGCCGTGTTCTCACCACCTGCGGTCGATCGTCTGTTCAACGCGCCGATCAGCCGCGTCATCGTGACCGACACGCTGCCACTTGGACCGGAAAAGCGCTTCGAAAAGCTCGAAGTGCTGTCTATCGCGCCGATACTTGCCAACGCCATCTCGGCAATCTTCGACGACACCTCGGTGTCGGACATCTTCGCCGGTGAGAACCTTCTCTGAGGTGAAGGTCTCACAGCGCGTCTAGAGTTCAGTTGACGTCGCAAGGAGTGTCATGATCCACGTCAAAATCTCGCATTCGCCATTTTTCACTCCCGGTGGACCGATGCGCATCGTACGGATCGGCGGACCCTTCGGCCCTGGTCCCTTCGGGTCCAACGGACCGTTCGCGGCCGTGCTCGCCTTGGTGTTGTTCGTCGTGGTCATTGCGCTGGTTGCGCTGCTCATCACACTCCTCATTCGCCGAAGCCGCTTTGCGCATCGCTTTGCGGGCACCGCGCCGGTTCCGCTTCGCACGTGGCACTCCTCGTCCACTGACGCGCTGCGCATCTTGGACGAGCGGTTCGCCCGCGGCGAGATCGACGCCGAGGACTACCGCGCACGGCGTGACCTCTTACAAGACAAGCCCTAGTACTCGCCCTACTCTCCGGGGCTCACCAAGCCTGACTCGTAGGCGAAGACAACCGCCTGAGCACGGTCGCGCAGCCCCAGCTTGAAGAGAATCCTTCCCACGTGGGTCTTGGTCGTCTGCTCCGCGATGAACAACGATTCACTGATCTCCTTGTTGGAGAGACCTTGGGCCACAAGTTGGAGGATCTCGTTCTCGCGCGGCGTGAGCTCTTCCACCTCGACGGCGCGCGGGGCGCTCGGGCGCTGGCGCGAAAAGTCGGCGATCAGGCGCCGGGTCACTGACGGCGCGAGTAACGCGTCGCCCGCGGCGACCACGCGCACCGCGTGCACAAGCTCCGCCGCAGGCGCGTCTTTCAGCAGAAACCCGCTCGCACCCGAGCGAAGGGCTTCGTAGACGTACTCATCGAGATCGAACGTGGTGAGGATTAGCACACGGACGGCTTGATCTGCCCCGTGCTTCGCGAGGATCTGACGGGTCGCTTCGAGGCCGTCCATGACGGGCATTCGCACGTCCATCAAGATCACGTCTGGACGATGCTCCTGGCACATCGCCACCGCCTCGGCGCCATTGGCTGCTTGACCCACCACGCTCATGTCGTGCTGGGCGTTGAGGATGGCACCGAAGCCTTCGCGCACCATCGCCTGATCGTCGACGACGAGGCATGTAATGGTCACGACACCGGTGAGACAAGGGTGGAGTGCAGCGGCAACACTGCCGCAACCACGAAGCCGCCCTCTGGATCCTCTCCCGTCACCAGCTCCCCGCCGAGAATCGCGACTCGTTCGCTCATGCCGGCAAGTCCGTGGCCCGCTCGACCAACGTTCGTAGTTGCAGTCCGGCTAAGTCCTGGTCCGTTTCGCACGCGCAAGCGCAGCGCGTCGTCATCGCCCTCAACGACAACAGAGACCTCGGATCCGAGGGCATGTCGGTTGGCGTTCGCGAGCGCTTCTTGCACGATCCGGTACGCACAGAGCTCCACGCCCGGTGATGTCGCCGCGTCGATGTCGGGCATGGTGAGGCTGACGTCCACGCCGGCGCGCTGACTCGCCGCGACGAGATCGGGGACGTCGCCGAGATTCGGTTGGGGCGTGCGCTCCGCGGGTCCCTCATTCCGCAGCGCGCCCAGGAGTCGGCGCATGTCCGACAACGCCTCGCGGGCGTGAGCGCTGAGCGAGGAAAACTCGTCGAGTGCTGAGTCGGTGAGCTCGGACAGTCGATAAGGAGCCGTCTCGGCTTGAACGGCGATAAGCGACATATGGTGCGCGACGACGTCGTGCATCTCGCGTGCGATGCGCGTGCGCTCTTCGAGCACGGCCCGTCGAGCCTCTTCGAGCTCGGTGCGCTCGAACTGGTCGGCGAGTGCACGACGGGCGCGCTGCGAGGCGCCCGTTGCGTCGAGCGCGACGACGATAACCATGAGCGCTGCTTCCGCTGCGAGCGGTTTGAGGAGTCCCGGACCAAGCCAGATCCACGCGGGAAGCGCCATCAATGCCCACATCCACCACAGCGCCGCGCGACTGTGGCGGAACCCGGCGACGCACAGGACCGCGACGAGCAACAAGAGTTCCTCAGGTGGCAACCGCAAGTTGGGGGGCAGCGCCGCGAACGGCCGCAGCGTGGTGGCGGGGATGATGAGCGCCGCGAGGTAGCCCACTCGCCAGGCGAAGAGCGGAAAGCGCCACGCCAAAAAGAGCGGGCCGAGTCCGATTAGCCCGAATGCGGACCACTTGAAAAGCGTCCCTGAGCCGGCGGCGCCGAACTTGACCGTCGTGTTGACAGATGCATTGCCGAAGCTCTGTTGCGCGACCTTGAACAGTCGCGGTGAAGCGATCTTTGTCGCGAACGCCCGGCTGACGACAGGGCCTATCGGAACGCGCAGCGACACGATGATGCCCGCGATCGCAGCGATCACCACCACCGCACCGATGAACGTCGCAATGGTTGCGACGCGATTCATCCGAGGCGATCGACATCTCACGGCCGGATCCGCACCGACGATCACTTCGGCGGCTCCCGCGCCTACTGCGTGAGTTTCTGACAGCAGGCGGGAGCTTGCAAAAAGATCGGACGTCCGGCTCATGTCCTTACGGTACGTCACTGCGCGCGACCGTGTCATCGCGCCCAGGTTGTCATACCCAGGTATGACTCGCCGCGCGTCGCTGCGCCTTTCGTATCAAGTGACGGGAGGAGAAATGGCGCTTTTGAGTGACGACGCACGTTCTTGTGACTTCATATGGTTTCTCCAAGGGTCGACGTGGGGTCGGATCCATTGATGGTTGGAGGCAATGCCGTGTTCGATGTTGTGGCTGGCGCAGCTTCCTTGAGGGGTCGACCATGGTGACTCGAAAGACGGGATGGTCGCGCTTCACACCGAAGCGCATTGCGGTCGTCGTGGTGGTGGTCGCTGTCGTCGTAGGAGGCACCCTTCTTGGCCTGGCGCTCACGTCGTCGACCAAGGATCAGTACGTGACCGCTCCGGCGGTCATCGGGAACGTGTCCCAGAGCACGTCGCTGACGGGCACCATCGAACCGGTGACCCATGCCGATCTCAACTTTGCGACCACCGGGACGGTGGCCACGGTGCCGGTGAAGGTGGGTGACAAGGTGAAGGCGGGTGAAGTGGTCGCCACGCTCCAGACCGCCAGCTTGAGCTCACAGGTCGATCAGAGCGAAGCGTCACTCGACAACGCCGAGTCCACGCTCGCCACGGACGAGTCACCCTCGAGCTCGCTCATCTCGAGCGACCAAGCGATCGTGAGCGCGGACCGCACGACCCTTGCCAATGACGAGATCACGATGAAGAACGACGCGACGACCGACGAGCTCGGGCTCACGAGCGCGCAGGAGGCGGTGTCGTCGGCCCAGAGTGTCGACACCACTGCGGCAACACAGCTGAGCGACGATCAGTCGATGCTGGAGGCGGCGCAGGCGAAAGAGGCAGCTGACTGTGCGGGCGACGGCATCGCAACCCCGACGTGTTCGAGCGACCAAACGACCGTCGCAAGTGATCAGAGTCAGCTCAGCCAGAGCGAGACGAGCATGTCCAGCGAGGAGTCGGATGTGCAGTCAGCCGAGACCTCGCTCACTGAGACTCAGATGAAGAACGCTCAGACCAGTCGACAGGATGAACAGCAGGTGGCGACCGGTACGGCGCAACTCGAAAAGGCATTGAGTGCGCTGAGCGACGCCGAGGACGGCCTCTACGCCGATCAAGTGGGCGCCGACAAGTTGGCCGTCGACTCGGCGAAGAACGCCGTCACAACCGCGGAGCAGAACCTCGCCGACGCGAACCTGATCTCACCGATCAGCGGAGTGGTCACTGAGGTGAACGTGGCGGCCGGTGATAGCGCGGGCGGTACTTCGACGGGGCCCGACATCGAGGTCGAGAACCCATCAACCTTCGAGGTCAATGCGAGCGCGAGCACCCGACAGATCTCAGAGTTGAAGGTCGGCGACCAGGTGGTCGTCGTACCGACGGGAGCGACGGCGCCCTCGTCGGGCACCGTCGTGTCCATCAGCACTATCCCTTCGATCAGCAACGGGGTCGCCACGTTTCCCGTTGTGATTGGCGTGACCGGCAAGCCCACCGACATGTATGTCGGGGCGACGGCCGACCTTACGGCGGTCTTTTTGAACGTGAGGAATGTGCTCACCGTGCCGTCCAGCGCCGTGGAGACCATTGGCACGAGGAGCTTCGTCGGCGTCCTCTCCCACGGCAAAGAGGTGATGCGACCGGTGGTCGTTGGTGCGGTCGGTGGTGTGCTGACCCAGATCAAGTCCGGTCTCACGCCGGGTGAAAAAGTGGTCATCGCCAACCTGTCTGCTTCATTGCCCGGGCAGAAGTCGAACAGCCAATTTCCTAGCGGCAACATTCACTTCATCGGCCCCGGCGGCGGGAATGGTGTCATCGTCCAAAAAGGCAGCGCAGGCGGACCTTGATGTCGACAACGAAACGCCCGATCGTTGAGCTGGTCGACCTCAAAAAGGAGTACCGACTTGGTTCCCAGACCGTAGAGGCGCTGCGGGGCGTGAACCTGCGCATCGAAGAAGGGGAGTACCTCGCCATCATCGGGCCATCCGGGTCGGGCAAGTCGACGCTCATGCACATCTTGGGATGCCTTGACTTGGCCACGTCGGGTGTCTACGAGCTGGACGGCGTCGACGTCAGCGAGATGGACGAGACCGGTCTCGCCCATGTGCGCAACGCAAGGGTTGGCTTCGTCTTCCAGCAGTTCAACCTCCTCGCAACCCTCTCGGCGTGGCGAAACGTCGAACTGCCGCTCATCTACGCGGGAGTCGGGCGCGCCGATCGAAAGCAGCGAGCCCTTCGCTCCCTCGATCGGGTCAACCTTGGCGACCGAGTGGACCATCACCCGAATGAGCTCTCCGGGGGCCAGCAACAACGCGTTGCGGTGGCTCGAGCATTGGTGAACGAACCGTCCCTGGTCCTCGCCGACGAGCCGACCGGCAACCTCGACTCAGCGTCCGCCGCCGACGTGCTCGGCCTGCTCGGCGAGCTGAACGTCTCGGGACGCACCGTCGTCCTCATTACCCACGACGTGGAGACCGCTCACCGCGCACAGCGTGTCGTGCGGATCAGAGACGGTGAGATCCAGTCCGACGAGAAGACGGCGTCGTGAGCGTTTTTGAGACGATCCGCTCGGCGCTGGAAGCGATCTGGTCTCACCGACTTCGCTCAACCCTTACGGTGCTCGGCATCCTCATCGGCATCGCGGCGGTGATCCTCACCGTTGGATTCGGCGAAGGTGCGAGCAACCAAGTGGACACGGCGATCTCGTCGCTCGGCACCAACTTGCTCATCGTGACGCCGGGCAGCTCTACGTCGTCGGGGGGCGTTCAAGGGGGCTTCGGTTCAGCGGCGACGCTGACCTACGCCGACGCACAAGACCTCGCGTCGCGCTTGGTCTGCCCCAATGTCGTGGCGGTCGCGCCCACGGCGACGACGTTCGACAACGTCACCGCCGGTACGAAGAACTGGACGACCCAGATCGTGGGCACGACCGCCTCCTGGCTACGCGTGCGCGACCGATCGGTTGTGGAGGGAGCATTCTTCACACCGGCTCAGGTCAACACCGACGCCGACGTCGCGGTTATCGGCTCGACGACCGCCCAGGAACTCGGACTCGGCGCGTTTGCCCTCGGCCAGACGATCACCATCAACAGCGTGCAGCTGACGGTGATCGGCGTGCTCAACACTGCCGGAGACTCGAGCGGGATCGATGAAGACGACATGGTGCTGGTGCCCATCACCGTCGCGCAGAGCCTCATCACCGGTTCGCAGTCCGTGTCGACGATCTATCTGGAAGCACAGTCGCAGGGCGTGCTCGGGGCGGCGTACAGCGAAGCCAACAACGAGCTTTTGGCGCTGCACCAGATCACCAATCCGAAGGATGCCGACTACACGATTACCGCGCAGTCGACGCTCGAGAACACGGCAAGTTCGGTCAACGACGCCCTGACGATCCTCCTCGCCGGCATCGCGGCCATCTCCTTGCTGGTCGGCGGAATCGGCGTGATGAACATCATGCTCGTCTCAGTGACCGAGCGGGTGCGAGAGATCGGGCTGCGCAAAGCTCTTGGCGCGACGCCCGCGGTGATTCGACGACAGTTCCTGGTCGAGGCCACCACGCTGGGGTTAAGCGGGGGAGTGCTCGGGGCGGGTCTTGGCCTGCTGGGCGCGGTCGTCATCCCCAAGTTCGCGTCGACGGCGCACATTGACATTGTGTGGTGGGCCGTCGCCGGATCTATTGGCGTGGCCATGGTGATCGGACTTGGCTTTGGCGTCTATCCCGCTGCTCGCGCCGCACGGCTCGCTCCGATCGACGCGCTGAGAAGCGAATGATCGATATGTCTTGCTCTCTCGAAAGAACAGGAGTTGTCTCTCATGGCCTCTCGTCACAATGAACGAGCTCGAACGCACCGCGTCGTGAGTGCGCGAACGTTGGCGCGCGCGCTGGCCTCCAGCGCGCTGGTGTGCGGCGCGACCCTCGCGGTGCTCGCCTCCTCGGTGCAGGAGTCCTCGGCAGCATCACCCAACGACTATCTCTGCATCGTCGGCAGCGCGATGCAGACCACGACGGAGTCGACGGCCTTCGCCGATCCCCTAGAGGTCGAGATCAGCACGACCGCGTGTGGCTCACCGACGCCCGACACGTCCACCAACAGCGTGAGCTTCGCGCTCATCGGTACGTCGAGCGCATCGGCGTCCTTTGACACGGGTCCGATCACCACGACGACGGGCTTCGTGTCGGTGTCGGCGACGGCGAACGACGTCGCGGGCAGCTACAGCGTCATCGCGACGTCACCGGCAACCGCCGGATCGTCAAGTTCGAGTGTGACGTTCTCCCTCACGAACAGCAGCCTTCAGTCTGATACGTTGACCCCGGACGTCGCCGCATATCAGTCGACGAACATTGGAACAGCATTTGCGCTGCCGCTGGCAGTGACGGTTGACGATGGCAATGGGAATCCGGTGGCCGAACTGCCCGTGACCTTCTACGCTCCCTCGTCGGGAGCGACCGGGACCTTCGCGGGCGGGTCAGCCGATGCAGTCGTGGTCACCGACGCCAAGGGCGTGGCGATCTCACCTGCCTTCTACGCCAACGACACGCCCGGTGGCTACGTGGTGAACGCGTCACTGGGCGGCAACACCTCGCCGGTCGCGTTCGCGATGGTCAACGAAACACTGACGACAATGACGGTCTCCTCGGTGACACCGACGGTGCTGGGCCAGGGTAGCGACCAGGTCGTCACGATCTCAGGCAGTGGCTTTGAGAGCGGCGCCGCGATTGTCTTCTCGAGTCCCGGGATAACAGCGACTTCGACGACGTTGGTTTCCGCGGACGCGTTGAGTGCCCACATCACAATCTCTTCGACGGCGAGGGTTGGCGCGAGTGACGTCACGGTGACCAACCCCGGCGGAACGAGCGCGACTGGCGACGACGTCTTTACGGTCTCGCCCTTCGTCTCGGGCACGCTCGTACCGCTCGTCGTCGGATTTGCCAAAAACGCCGTCGCCTTGAACGGCGCCCAGGAAAGAGCCCTGCGCGCGTTCGCCAAAGGGCTTTCGTCAGCGACGCTCGTCCACTGCGTGGGCTACGGTACGACCGCGAAGCTGGCCGATGCGCGAACCCTTCTCGTGGCGCGTTACGTGCGATCGGTTGACCCAGGCGCTCGACTCGCCCAGCGTGGGATCGTCTCGGCGTCGAATAAGGTCCAACTGTCGTAAAACCCGCGCGGGTGGCGGGACGGGGACGAAAGGCCGTTTTCTCCAAGTGGAGAACGCGAGCCCCCGCAGAGTAGACTGTTAATCCTGTGCGTTGCCCTAGGGCCGCCAGCGATTTCGTAGAGGAGCTCCCATGCCACAGGTCACATTGCACGCGTCGGCGAGCCGCGCGCAGGGTTCGGCCAACTCCCGGCGCCTTCGTCACGAGGGCGCGATCCCCGGTGTGGTCTACGGACACGGCGTCGCGCCCGTGCCGGTTGCCGTCAACGCGAAGGAGTTCCGCACGGCCGTCTCGGGCGAGCACGGATTGAACGCGCTCATCACGCTCGACGCCGACGGCACCAAGTACACGGTCATGGCGCGCGAGATTCAGCGTCACCCGGTTCGTGGCACCGTCTCGCACGTCGACTTTCAGGTCGTCGACCCCAAGCAGACGGTTGTTGCCGAAGTGCCGCTGCACCTCGTCGGCGACGCGGTGGAAGTGCGCCACGCTGACTGGGAAGTCGACCAGCAGATGTTCAGCATCGAAGTGAACGCCCGTCCCGACCAGATTCCCAACTTCGTCGAGGTCGACATCTCTGGACTCACGGCCGGCGGCGCGATCCGCCTGGGCGACCTCGTGCTGCCCAAAGGAGTGGAGGCCGCGGGCGACCCCTCGGTGGCAGTCGTTGCCACTCACGCGGGACGCACGGCGCCAAAGATCCCCGGTGCCGCCGTCGACGCCGCAGACACCCCGGAGTAGTTCGCCATGGCGCTTCGGCGCACTCGTGAGAACGACCGACGCGGCGAGCGCAGTGTGCTGCTCATCGTCGGACTCGCCAACCCTGGTTCGGAATATGAGGGATCGCGTCACAACGTGGGCGGCGATGCCGTTCGAGAAGTGGTTGCTCGACGCGGGGGACGACTCGCACTCGAGCGACGGCAACGCGCCGAAAGCACGACACTGCACACATCCCTCGGTCCGGTCACGCTGGCGGTGCCCACGACATTTATGAACGAGTCGGGGTCCGCGCTGTCGCCGCTGTTGCGGCGCACGTCCATCGACGACTACTCGAACCTCGTGATCGTGCACGACGAGCTTGACCTGGAGCCTGGCCGCGTGCAGCTGAAACTCGGTGGCGGCCTCGCAGGGCACAATGGGCTTCGCTCGATCGCTCAGACGCTAGGCACCCAAGACTTCGGGCGACTGCGCATCGGTATCGGTAAGCCGCCGCGAAAAGAGCAAGGCGCCGACTACGTCTTGAAGCGCCCGACAGGGAAGCTTCGCGAGTCGATCGCCCTCGACGTGGCGCTCGCTGCTGACGCCATCGAGACGCTGCTCGACTACGGCTTTGAAGAGGCGCAACAGCGCGTCAACGGATCGTGAGCGACACCGGGCTCCGACGGATTCTCGAGCGACTCGCGCCCGCGATGCGCGAATCGGTTGCAGCGGGTTCATTTGTCGCCTCGAGCTACGCGACGCCGCTCGCCATCGCCGCGTTGTCACTGGATGAAGAGCTCATCGTTGCGGTGACGGCGACGTCGAGCGACGCCGAACATACGACCGATGCGCTGAAGGCCTGGCTCGGCGACGATGAGGTGGCGCTGTGGCCGGGGTGGGACACGCACCCGCTCGAGCGCGTGAGCCCGGACAGCCAAGTGATGGCCATGCGCTCATTGCTTCGCTGGCGGCTTCGCGAAGGTCGAGCGCCCCGCGTCGTCGTCGCGTCGGCTCGTTCGATCGCCCAGGTGCTCTCGCCCGAGCCACTTCAGCCTCCGTTCGTGCTTCGCCGAGGGGCCGAGGTGGACCGCGACCGCTTTGTCGCCGGACTGGTCGACATGGGCTATCGGCGTGAGCACCTTGTCGAGCACCGCGCGGAGCTCGCCGTGCGGGGCGGGATCGTCGATGTCTGGCCCGCGCAAGGCGATGAGCCGCTCCGTTTGGATTTCTTCGGCGACGAGGTCGAGCGGCTCACGGTCTTTGACATCGCGACCCAACGTTCGACCCATGACGTGGATGAGGCGCTCATCGCCCCCGCGCGAGAGTGGCTGCCGGGGGAGCTCACGCGGTTGCGTGCCGAGGAGCTAGCACTGAGTGCCCCGTGGGCGAGTGAGACCTTCGATCGCCTCGCGACCGGACAGCTCTTCGACGGCATGGAAGGTTGGATGGGGCTCTTCATTGATGCACCGCGCACGTTTCTCGACGAAGCAGCGAACGCCACGGTCATTGCCGTTGAACCGAGTCGCGTGCGTGCCCGCCTGGAAGAGCTGCTGGGAGAAGAGCGCGAGTTGACCGACGTGGTCGCCGCCACCTGGCGAGCGAGCAGCGACGTGCCCCTCCTGCATCTTGGCTACGACGAAGTGCTCGCAGTCCGCATCGACGTGCCCCTCGAGACGAACGCGGCGTCGGCTAACACGCTGCTCTCCTCGCCCCCGGTGGTGCAAGGCGACGCGGCGCGCATCGCCGCGCACGTGCGGGGCTGGGCAAAGGGCCGTCGCGGCATCATTCTCACCTCGACGCCCGCGGCGATCGATCGCATGGCCGAGCAGCTGCGCGGCGAAGGCCTCGATGTCACGACCGATCCCGCTCGCGTGCTCGACGCACGTCTGAGCGTCCTCGAGAGCTCACTGCCGAACGGCTTCTACTTCGACGAGCCCGAGATCGTCGTGTGGAGCGAGAGCGACCTCACCGGCCGGCGCAGCCAGCGCCGCGTCGCGCGCACGCGCACGAGAAACGTCGATGGGTTCTTCGACGACCTGGCGGTAGGTAGCTACGTCGTGCACCGCCAGCACGGCGTCGCGAGGTTCTCGGGAACGACGACGCGGGCCATCAATGGGGTCACGCGCGACTACCTGATCCTTGAGTTCAAAGACGGCCGTAGCTACTGGCCGACCGAACAGATCGATGCGTTGACGCCCTACACCGGCGGCGACGGGCCAGCGCTCTCGCGCATGGGTGGGGCGGAGTGGCAAAGGACGCGCGCGAAGGCTCGCGCGGCGGCGTTTCTCGTCGCCCAGGAGCTTGTCGACCTTTATCGTCTGCGCACGGTTGCCGAGGGCCACGCCTTCAGTCCCGACACGGCGTGGCAACGCGAGATGGAAGAGCTCTTCCCCTACACCTTGACGGCAGATCAGGCGCAGGCGATACGCGATGTCAAAGCGGACATGGAATCACCGCGACCGATGGACCGACTCGTGTGTGCCGACGTGGGATTCGGCAAGACGGAGGTCGCGCTGCGGGCGGTCTTTAAAGCGGTCCAAGACAACTACCAAGCGGCGATTCTCGTGCCGACGACGCTGCTCGCGAGCCAGCACTTTGCAACCTTCGCCGAACGATTCGCCGGCTTTCCGGTGAAGGTCGCACTTCTCAGTCGGTTCGTCGACGATGTCGAGACCAAGGCAACGCTCGAAGGACTTGCGGACGGGACCATCGACGTCGTGATCGGCACGCATCGACTCTTGGGTGACGTCGTCGCATTCAAGAAGCTCGGC
Organism: uncultured Acidimicrobiaceae bacterium; assembly: GCA_963732125.1. Lineage (GTDB taxonomy): Bacteria > Actinomycetota > Acidimicrobiia > Acidimicrobiales > RAAP-2 > RAAP-2. The sequence goes on from CAVSXX010000001.1 coordinate 407,007, forward strand.
CTCCTCGTCGTCGACGAGGAGCAGCGCTTCGGCGTGCAGCACAAAGAGGCGATCAAGAGCCGTTCCGTCGGCATCGACGTGTTGACGCTGAGCGCGAGTCCGATACCGCGCACACTCGAGATGGCCTTTACCGGCATACGCGACCTCTCAATGATCACCACGCCACCGGCCGATCGCCGTCCGATCCTCACGCACGTGGGCGAGTTCAGCGAGCCCGCCGTCGTCGAAGCCATTCGGCGCGAGCTGCTGCGCGAGGGCCAGACCTTTTACGTGCACAATCGAGTCACCGATATCGATCAGGTCGCTCGGCGTCTCGGCCAGTTGGTCCCCGACGCACGCATCGCTGTCGCGCACGGACAGATGGACGAGGGCTCGCTCGAGCGGGTGATGATCGACTTCTGGGAGCGGCGCTTCGACGTCCTCGTCTGCACGACGATCGTCGAGTCCGGCATCGACCTGCCGTCGGTGAACACGCTCATCGTCGACCGCGCCGAACGCCTCGGTCTGGGCCAGCTCCACCAGCTGCGCGGGCGGGTCGGGCGCAGCGGCCAGCGTGCGTACGCCTACCTCTTTCACCCCGCTGACCAGGTGCTCTCTGAGACCGCGTACGAGCGGCTGCGCACGATTGGTGATAACACAGCCCTCGGCAGCGGGTTCAAGATCGCCATGCGCGATCTCGAGATCCGCGGGGCCGGCAACCTGCTCGGTCACGACCAGTCCGGTCCGGTGGCAGCCGTGGGCTACGACCTCTACGTGCAGCTCGTCGCCGAAGCGGTCGCCGACGCGAAGGGCTTCCACATACCCGAGGTCACGCCGATCAACCTCGACGTGCCCGGCGAGGCGCACCTCCCTAAGGACTACGTCGAAGCAGACGACGCGCGACTCGAGGCCTATCGCCGACTCGCGGGTGTCACATCAATGGCCGAGCTCGAGGACTTGAGGAACGAGTGGATCGACCGCTACGGGGCGCTCCCGGCGGCGACGCGAGGACTGCTCGAACTCGCGCAGCTGCGTCTCGTCTGTCTCGACATCGGTGTGACGTCGGTCGTGGTCATGCCGGCGCGCGTCGGGGTGCGCTCGAAGCCGGTGCTCCGGCTTGGACCCCTCGCACTCTCGTTCAGCCAGCAAGTTCGAGCGCGCCGCAAGTACGGCTCGAGCGCCTACAACGAGTCGACAAAAGAGCTGCGGATCGAGCTGTCGCCAAAGGATGCGACGCCACTTTCGATCGTCACGTTGCTCGAAGAGCTGCTCGCGCCGACGACAGAGGCCACGTAGTGAGTCGGTAGCATTGCAGGGTGCGCCGCCTCGTAGCCCTGTTCGTTCTTGCCCTTGTGGGTGCCGCCCTCTACGGACTGAGCGGTCAATCGTCAGGGGTCAGCGTGAACCACAACAGTGTCTCCGGCTCGACGCTGCGCGCAGAACTGGCGGCGATCTCGCACAACGATTCGCTGGACTGCTTCGTGACGGCCCTCAACCCCACGAACTACGGGCCCGGCGCGGGCGGTTACTCGATTAAGGCCGAAGGGGCCGCCGCGTGGGCCAATCTTCGCGTCGAGGGTCTCGCGATCAATCGGTACGTGACGACGACCTATCACTACGTACCCGACGCCGCGGCGCTCGCGAACGCAAAGGTGTTGCTCGAGAACGAGATGACAGATCAGGCCAAGACGGACTCGCTTGACTGTCCCGGTACGGCTGCGGACGCGGTCGCGGAGATGCCAGGCGAGATGCGCACCGCGGAGATCCAGTCAGAGGCGACGTCGCAGTACTTGGTCAACAAGGTAAAGGCGGCGATACCGCTCACCGCGAGCGCGATGAAGACGTTCTACAACGAGCACACCGACGATTACGACACGCTGTGCGTGTCGATCGCCCTCGTTCCACCCGCCGACGTCACGGCGTTCGCTCAGTCCCAAGCCGCGGGACTGAGCGTGGCGCAACTGGCAAAGAAGTACTCCCAGGACCCCTCAGCCGCGAAGGGCGGAGCGTACGGTTGCTTCGCGCCCACGAGCACGTCCTACAGTGGCGTGCGCGCAGCTATCGGTACCGAGAGACTGGATGTCTTTCCCACCACGCCTGAGTACACCGATTACAACGGCACGGAGTACGCGCTCTATGTCGCAGTCACGAAGCGCACCGTGACGCCCTACGCGCAGGCCGCCCAGGCAGTGCTCAGCGATCTTCAGACGCTGAACGCGGCCGCCGCGTCGAGCGAAAAGAATCACTTGCTGGAAGACGCCGCCGTGTACGTCGATCCCGCCTTCGGGCGTTGGGGCACGTCCAAGACGGGACCCGCAATCCTGGCAACCACGGCACCGCAGAAGAGCGGCGTGTCAGGTGCCTCGCAGCTGGCCGGCGCGGCGACTACGTCGTATAAGTGACGCCGGTCGTACGCGTGGTCGGCCTCGGGCCCGGCGCGCGAGGTGACGTTACCCAGCGGACCGCGCAGCTGATTGAAACGTCGCCCATCGTGCGATTTCGTACACGCGTGCACCCGAACGCGGACGCATTTCCCAGTGTCGCGAGCTATGACGATCTGTATGAGCGCGCTGACTCCTTCGACGAGCTCTACGACGCTATCGTCGACGATTTGGTCGGTCTCGCTCACGATGCGGCCAATCACGAAGTGCTGTACGTCGTACCTGGTTCGCCAGTCGTCGCAGAGCGAACGGTTGAGCTGTTGCGACTGCGCGACGATGTGACGACCGTCATCGAGCCCGCGGTGTCGGTGATCGACGTGGCGTGTGCGGTGTTGGAACGCGATCCGATGACCGTTGGACTTCGCGTCGTCGACGCGCTCGCTTCGAACGGTAACTTTCGTGGCCCCGGTCCACTCCTTATCCTTCAGACCTACTCCCGCGAGGTGCTCGCGAGCGTGGCCGATCGGCTGCCTGAAGAGAGTGAGGTGACGGTGCTGCATCACCTTGGGCTCGACGACCAACTCGTGACGACGCTTGATGCGGGCGACCTCGTCACGTTTGGCAGCGTCGATCATCTGACCTCACTGTGGGTGGAGGGGCTCCGTGACGGGGGTGAGGCAATGAACGACCTCGTGGACTTCATGAAGCGCCTGCGTGCGGAGTGTCCCTGGGATCAAGAGCAGACGCACGCGTCGCTCACGCGTCATCTGCTCGAAGAGGCCTATGAAGCGATCGACGCCTTGGAGAGGCTCGAGCGCGCCTCGGCGCGTGGCGAGCTCAGCGATGACGTGATCGACCACGTCGAAGAAGAGCTCGGTGATCTCCTCTTTCAGATCGTCTTTCATGCGGAGCTCGGTGACGAAGAGGGCAACTTCAACTTCGCCACCATCGCTGACGGCGTTCGTGACAAGCTCACCGGTCGCCATCCCCATGTGTTCGGCGACGTAACGGTCAGCGGTGCCGACGAGGTCGCGTCGCGCTGGGAAGATCTCAAGCGCATCGAAAAGGGGCGGGAGAGCGTCACCGACGGCATCGCGTGGCAGCTCCCAGCGCTCACGCTCTATACGAAGCTCTTGCGCAAAGCGGCCCTCGTCGACATCGGTCTCGAATCAGGCGAAGCGGCCCGCGCACGTGCGCTGGCTGCGCTCGCGTCGCTACCTCTTGACGATGAGTCCGTGGGCGACGCGGCCTCAACGTCAGACGTCGCAGCTGCGTGGGGAGATGCGTTGAGCGCGTTGGTCGTGGCGGCGCGCTTCGCGGGCGTCGATCTCGAGGGTGTGTTGCGTGAACGCGCGGCGACGCTGCGTGACAAGATTCGTGAGGCTGAAGAGCGAACCTAGTGTCAAAACCGGCGGAGTAACGTTGACTCGAAACTGAGGAGACGCACATGAGCGCGATTGAAGTCGTCCTAGGCCGCCAGATCTTTGATTCAAGGGGTAATCCCACCGTCGAGGCCGAGGTCCACTTGGAGTCCGGCGCAATCGGGCGAGCGGTGGCGCCCTCAGGCGCCTCGACGGGCATCCACGAGGCCGTGGAGCTGCGCGATGGCGATGAAGCGTTCGGCGGCAAGGGCGTCACGACGGCCGTGGGCTTCGTGAATGGTGAGATCTCTGACGCTCTCGAAGGTTACGAGGCGGAAGACCAACGCGCCGTTGACTTCGCGATGATCGATCTGGACGGCACCGACAACAAGGGTCGCCTTGGAGCAAACGCGATTCTCGCCGTCTCACTTGCGACGGCGAAGGCGGCTGCCATCGAGAGCGATCTACCGCTCTATCAGTACGTGGGCGGCGTGAACGCCCACGTACTGCCGGTACCGATGATGAACGTCGTCAACGGTGGGGCGCACGCGAAGAACACCATCGACTTTCAAGAGTTCATGGTCATGCCCATAGGCGCCGCGTCGTTTAGCGAGGCACTTCGGTGGGGCGTCGAGACCTATCACGCGCTAAAGCGCCTGTTGGACCAGCGCGGGCTGAACACGGCGGTTGGGGACGAGGGTGGCTTCGCACCCGACCTTCCCGACAACGAGTCCGCCGTCAAACTTCTCGTTGAGGCGATCGAATCAACGGGTCGCAAGCCCGGTGTCGACCTCGCCATCGCGATGGATCCCGCGGCGAGCGAGTTCTATCGCGACGGTGCGTACCACCTCGACGGCGAAGGCCGCGTCCTCAGCAGCGACGAGCTGGTCGACTATTGGGTCGATCTGTGTGGTCGCTACCCGATCGTGTCACTGGAAGACGGCATGGCCGAAGAGGATTGGGACGGCTGGGCGACGCTCACGAGCCGCCTTGGTGAGAATATTCAGCTCGTTGGCGACGACATCTTCGTCACCAACACGACGCTGCTGCAAAAGGGCATTGACCAACACGTGGCGAACTCGGTGCTCATCAAACTCAATCAGATCGGTACGTTGACCGAGACGCTTGACGCGGTGCGTCTTGCCAACCTCAACAGCTACAGCGTCGTGATTTCGCACCGTTCGGGCGAGACCGAAGACGTGACGATTGCCGATGTCGCCGTGGCGACCAACGCGGGCCAGATAAAGACTGGCGCGCCGGCACGCACCGACCGAGTGGCGAAGTACAATCAGTTGTTGAGAATCGAAGAACAGCTCGGTGACCAAGCGCGGTTTTTGGGTGCACGATCATTGTCGGGAGCGGTAGGTGTCAGCAACTCATAGCGTCACAACTCGCCAGCACAATCGCTGGATGGTGCCCCTCGCCCTCGTGACGGCTGTCGTCATCGTGGCGGTATGGTTCCCCGCAAGTGCGCTCTGGCATCAGCAAGCCCAGATCGACTCGACCGCGACCCAGATCAAGGCGATCGAAAACCAGGAGCAGTCGCTCAAGCAGGAGTCGAAGGCAATCGACTCAAAGGCTGCGGCCATTCAACTCGCCCGCGAGCAGTATCAGCTGGTGGCGCCGGGTCAGAGTCTCATTCAGGTCCTGCCCGAGAACTCGGCGGGTCAAGTCACGGCGAGCTCGGCCGATCCCGGATTTCAGCCGCTCGTCGCGCCGTCGGACGCTGCGCCCCTCGCCGGATCGACACCGCACGTGAAGGCGAGCCACCATGCTGGCTTTGTCTCGCGCCTTGCGCGCACCCTTGAGTTTTGGCGTTGACGTTTAAGGACGCGTCCCTTGACGACCAACAACGTGTTGCATCGCTCGTAGGTCATCCGCTTGCCGGGCGCTTCGCGGTCGTGGTTCGCACAGAGGATGGGCGACCCGTCGTCATCGAGAACGAACCACACTTGCGCGACGGTACCCCGATGCCGACTCTGTACTGGCTGGTCGACCGCGATCTGCACGACGCCGTCAGTCGACTCGAGAGCGAAGGAGGCGTGCATCGCTTCGAAGCGCTCGTCGACGCCGAAGAGCTGCAGCGAGCTCACGACGACTACGCGCGGCGACGGTCCTTGGCAACCGTGCGCACCGACCTCGTTCAAGCTGACGGCGGCGTGGGGGGGACACGCGTCGGTGTCAAGTGCCTCCACGCACATCTCGCCAACTATCTCGCGGGCAACGCTGATCCCGTGGGTGAGCTCGTCGCTACTTCGATCGACGCCGGCACATTTGTAATCGACGACGTCCGTGCCTGACGCCCTCGCGGCCTTCGACTGTGGCAGCAACTCGACGCGATTGCTCATCGCCGACGCCGATGGCGTAGCCCTGCGCCGCGAGATGAAGATCACGCGCCTCAGCGAAGGCGTTGACGCGTCACGCGAACTGCTGCCTGTTGCGATGGAGCGAACCTTCGGCGTGCTTCGCGGCTACCGACGCGAATGCGACGACGCACGAGTAGTGAGAGGGCTCCTCGTCGCCACCTCGGCCGTGCGCGACGCCGTAAACGGCGCCGAGTTCCTTGCGACCGCTCGAGAGATCTCTCGGTGTGACGCAAGGATCATTGACGGCCACGAAGAGGCCGAGCTGTCGTATGCGGGGGCGACCAGCGACCTCGAACCGACGGCGGTGCCGACGATGATCGTGGATGTTGGCGGAGGGTCGACCGAGCTCGCCGTCGGGCTCGATGGGCGACTCATTAGCCACTCGATGCAGCTCGGCAGCGTGCGTGTGGCCGAGCGAGCACTCGGTCGAGGAGTGGTCACACCCGCGAGCGATGTCGCCGCACGAGACATGATCGACGCGCAACTCGACGCGGCATTCTCGGCAGAACCAGACTTCGCGCGCGTGGTGGGCGTGGTGCGCCTCGTCGGTCTTGCGGGCACGGTCGCCACATTGGCCCAGCTCGACGCCAGGATCACGCACTACGACCGCGACGTCGTACACCACCGAGTTCTCTCTCGAGCAACCGTCCAGCACTGGCGCGACGTGCTCGCAGGCGAGACACCTGAGCAGCGTTTGCGGCATCCGGGCATGGTCGTCGGCCGCGAGGACGTGCTGGTCGCGGGGTTCTACGTGCTCGACGCTGTCATGGGACGCTTTGGCGTCGAGTCGCTCATCAGTTCAGAGAGCGACATTCTGGACGGAATTATTGCGACGCTTCGCCGATAATTGCACCCATTACCGTGGCCTGTAACGATAGAGGAGTGAGGCCTCTCTGATGGTGACGACTCGAAGCGCTGTGTATTCGCCGATAACCCTGCACGGGCGGCGGATCATGCTGCGCACGATGACCGATCAGGACTACGACGCCTGGTACGAGGTCCGCACGCGCTGTCACGAGTGGCTGCTCAAGTGGGAGCCCCGCTCAGCTCACTCCGCCCACCTGGCCGAGGACCATCGCAGTTTCGTGAGCCGATGCGCCATCAGAGAGCGCGAGCGCCAGATCGGCACGGGGTTTGGCTTTGGGATCTTCGTCGATGGTCGGTTCGTCGGTGAGATCACGCTGTCATCGATTCAGCGCGGCCCCCTTCAGTCCGCATACATCGGTTACTGGATCGACGAGGCCGTCGCGGGTCAGGGGCTCATGCCCGAGGCGGTGGTCACGATGCTCCAGTACGCCTTCGAATCGTTGCGGCTGCACCGTGTCGAGATCAACATCATTCCGCGCAACGCCGCGTCGCGTCGAGTCGTCGAGAAGCTGGGTTTACGATTCGAGGGAATTTCGGAGCGCTACTTGGAAATCGACGGCGCCTGGGAGGACCACGCTCGCTATGCCATCACGGCTGAAGAGTGGAACGATCGCGCACCCGAGCTCGTGACGAACTGGCTCTTGCCGCAACGCGATTAGACAGCCTCGTATGAGCGTCCGCGCAGTTCGCCGAGCGTCGTCGGACGAAGCGAGCCGCCGAGCGCCTCGGCGATGCCGACACCTCCAAGTCCGCCGTCGCGACCAACAAGGAGCAGCGCGTCATGGCCGCCTCGTGCGAGCACCAGACCCGTTAGCCGTGCTTCGCGGGCAAGAGGGGCGATGGTGTCGATCGAGGCGTCGGCCGGAAGTTCAATGGCGAGGTTCTCGTATCGAGTCTTGGGGATGTCGCGAATGTCGCGAAGCATCGACCGTGCGACCTTGCCGGGATGCACTGATGATCCAGTGACGTCCTCCCACGTGACGAGCAGCGGCTTGACGGCGAGGTTGAGTTGATCGGCGAGGTAGAACAGCTCGACGTCAAAGGCGAATCCGTCGATCATGGCGAGCTTCGCCAGGAGTCGCGCAGGGCCAAGCCGCAGCGCCTTGCAGCCGCACTGCGTGTCGCGCACGCGTATGTGCGTGTAGTGGCGCACGACGGAGTTGAACACATGGCCGCTTGCGGTGCGCAAGCGGGAGTTGTAGTTGATATGTCCCGCGACCGCTCTCGAGCCGGGCACGAAGTCGCTCTCGCGAAGCGCGGTCACGAACAACGAGAACTGCATCGGATCGATCGACATGTCGGCGTCGGCCGTGATGACACTCACGCCGTTCGCGAGCGAGAGTCCAAGACGCAGCGCTGCCCCTTTGCCGAAGTTTGCGGGCTGTTGCACATAACGCGTGTGCTCGAGGTGCCCGTAGACCTCGTGCGCGCGTACCATCGTTGCGTCGGTTGAGCCGTCGTCGACGATGATGACCTCGAGTGACGAGGGCTCGAGCGACTCAATCAGTGGCGCGAGCCGCTCGTAACCGGCGGCCAGTCGATCACTCTCGTTGAACGCTGGGATGACGATGGAGAGTTCTACGGTCACGGGCTAGGGCCGAGCAGCCCCTTCGAGCCCAGAAGTGAAGAGGGGAGCAAGCGAAACGTTTGTGCCGGTGTACGGCGCCGCGATCGTCGTGTCGACGCCCCATGGTCCAGATCCGACGTACATCACGACGTGATCGACCTCGTCGTCTCCGTCGAGGTTGTAGTAAAAGAGCAGGTCGCCGGGCTGGAGGTCGGTCAGAGAGACGTGCAGCAGTGACGGCCACTGCGTCTCGGTGGTTCGTGGGATCGAGATGCCCGTCTTGCCCCAAGCCCACTGGACGAGCCCCGAGCAGTCAAATCCGACGCCCGGCGTCTCCCCGCCCCAGACATACGGAACGCCAATCTGGGACTCGGCGTACTTGACGGCCGCAAGCCCTTGCGCAGTGCTGCCGACCTCGGCGATGGCCACTGTTCCGCTGGACGGGGTCGCTGCTTGTTCCGCCTCGATCACCTGGTTTGCGGCGCTCTGTCCGCCGACGGCCGTCGCCGCTCTGATCGCCTTTTGTTCGGCTGCGGTGTTGCTCGCTCGTGCCGCGGCGGCGCCCGCTTGGATCTCATAGTTGATGATCTCGACCTTGAGCCTGCCCTTGACAGTCGACAGTGTTGCTTGCGTTTGGTTTTGCAGCTCGACGTTGGCTTCAAGCAGCGCCTTCATGTTGTATGCCGCGGTCTGGGCCCTCGCGCGCTGATTCGCGACCTTCGCTACTGTCAGGTCCAGGCTGTGCTTCTCGCGCTGTAGCTGCGCCTTCAACAGATTGAGGTTGCCGATGGCTTCGTTCTCGTAGACCGTCCGGGCGTCGCTGCGCGTGACGTTCTGATCGAAGAGCGACGTGAGCTGTTGGCTCGAGGCACCGAGGACAAAGGCGCGCACCACGTCGGTCACGAGCTTCTTCGTCGTGACCTTTATCTTGTTGCGCGTTTTGGCCTCTTGGAGTTGGAGGCGGTCGATGTCGGTGTTGATCGAGGCGAGGTTTGCCTCGTCGTTGTCGTACTCGCTGGCCGAAATCTCGCTGCGCTGCTCTTGACGACTCAGGGCGGCAGAGAGGTCGGCGATCGCCGTTTGGGTCTGACTAATCGAACCAGCGTCCGCGATGGCGGGCACCACGAGCCACGAGGCGCTCAACGTGGCCAAAAGGACAAGAGCGAAACTTCGAATCGTGCCCCGACGACGCACGCGCAACATGATTTCAAGCCTACTGAGCCCACATGAGAAAACGGGTCGTTTCGGTTCATTTCAAAAATTGCATTAGCGTTACGACGCGACGACGCTGCGTTGGGGGCGTAGCCCAATTGGCAGAGGCAGGGCGCTTAAACCGCCTCCAGTGAGGGTTCGAGTCCCTTCGCCCCTACACAGCGTGGGCCCTTTCGATTCTTTAGTAGCGTTGTAGGGTGGCTAAAAGCACTTCAGGAAAATGGGTCAGTCGCGTCGGTTCGGCAGGCGGTGGCAAAACCTACACCAAAGCTCGTCCGAGCAGCTTCTACGCGATCTTGGTGCTGATTGTCGTGGTCGGACTCGCCCTGGTCGTGTATTCGCGCTACGAGTACCAGCATCCCGCGAAGAAAGTCGTGATCGAACCGGCTATTGGGACGACACAGTTTGCCGCGCTCTCCCTGCAAGACTGCGGCGTGACGCTGCCTTACCTGACGTCAGACCCCACCTACAAGGGGGGATTTATCGTCGAGCCCGACGATGTCATCCAAGTGTCGCCTGTTTCAGCCGCGGAGGCGGGGAACAACGCCACCGTCAAGACGTTTGCCAGTGAGTACCCGGGACTCGTCGCAACGTCGAATGAGCTCGCCGTGCCCAAGGGCGAGGGCGTCGCCAATCCCGCGACGACGTTCAAGAACGGCGACGTGTGCGGACCGAAGACGAAGTACCCAGGTGAGAAGGGCAAAGTCGTCTACGCCTACTGGACCTCGTTTGACCAGAAGAAGCCGACACTCACCACCAACCCCGCGAAGATCAAATTCACGAGAAATCTGGAACTGACGATGGCCTTTGAGCCCTCTGGGGTGACCCCGAGCCTCCCGTCCGCAACGACCGTCGACCAGATGACGCTGCACGCCACGACGAGCTCGACGACCACGACCACTGTCCCGGCCACGACGACGACCGTCGGTCCAGCCACGACCACCACTACGTCGCCTTCGGGGACGACCACCACCACGAAGGGCTGATGCAGGCCATCATTCTGGTCGGGGGCAAGGGAACGAGACTTCGACCGCTCACGTTCGAAACGCCGAAGCAGATGCTGCCGCTCGTGGGCGTGCCCATGATCGAGTGCGTGCTCGAAGCGCTCGCACGACACGGTGTCACCGACGCCGTCCTCGCGCTCGGCTACCTGCCCGACCGTTTCACCGAGGCGTACCCGTCGAACCTCATCGCAGGTGTTCGCGTGACCTACGCCGTGGAGTCAGAGCCGCTCGATACCGCCGGCGCCATCCGCTTCGCGGCGAGCTGTTCGGACGTCGCGGAGACCTTTCTCGTCGTCAACGGCGACGTCCTCACTGATCTTGACGTGACCTCCCTGCTCGACTTCCACCGCGAGCACGGAGCGGAAGTGACAATCGCCCTTCACCCAGTTGAGGACCCCTCGCACTTTGGTGTCGTGCCGACGCATGAAGACGGACGGGTGATTGCGTTCGTCGAAAAGCCCCCGGCCCACGAAGCGCCAACGAATCTCATTAATGCCGGCACCTACGTGTTCGAACCTCGAGCTCTCGATCGGATCGCTGCCGAAGGTCGCGTCAGCGTCGAGCGCGAGACCTTTCCGACCCTCGCGGCGGCGGGCACGCTCTTTGCCATGGCTGACCACGCGTACTGGCTGGACACGGGCACACCACGGCTCTATCTGCAGGCGAACGTCGATATCTTGAAGGGACGCAACTCCCAACACGAGTTCACCAACATCGTCGACGGCGCCTGGCGGGCGAAGACGTCGACGATCGATTCCTCGGCAACGATTCTCAACTCTGTTGTCGATGTCGACTGCGTGGTGGGTGCCGACGTCGTGCTCGAGGGCTCAGTGCTCTTGCCTGGAGCCGTCGTGCAGAGCGGCAGCCAGATTCGCTCTTCCATCATCGGACCAGAGGCGGTGATCGGATCGGGCTCCATCCTGGGACCGACGTGCGTGGTCGGGGCGAAAGAGCACGTCGCTGCCGATTCGCAGCTCTCGGGCGACGTGCGTCTCGGCGGGGTCTAGTCAGCGAAAAAGATCGTCGTGCTTCAGACGCACGACGTCCTCCTGTACGGATCCCGCTCCAAAGAACGACTCATCAAGGCCGCGTAGCAGAGCGAACGGCGTACCCGCCGCCTTGTGCAGCACTAGGTTGGCTGCTCCCGCGATCTCGTCGATGATCGCCACTTCTGTTGCTTCGAGCAGTCGACCGTTCGCGTCGTATGTGCCTCGAAGGTCAAGCACTGGTGTCAGCCCCGCCGATCCGAGTGCCACGTCCGTGACGCCGCGTCGCCACACGCGACCGAAGGTGTCGGTAATGACCACCGCGACGTTCACGCCCACTCGCTGGAGCAGTCCCGCACGAATGCGCCGCGCCGAACGATCGGGATCTTTCGGGAGCAACACCGCGGTGCCGTCATCCGCGTTCGAAAGGTCGACGCCGGCGTTCGCGTTGATGAAGCCGTGGCGGGTCTCGGTGATTCGCAACGTTCCTCGGCGCCGAAGTATGCGAGTTGATTCGCCTTCGACGATCGCTACCTTGTGTTCGTCGGTGCCGTCGTAGTCGACGACCTGACCTTCAGACTTCGAGACGACCTTGCTCGTGACGACCACGAGGTCGTGGTGGCGAAGCTCTTCACCCGATTGGGTGAGCGACTCGAGGAGCATCGACACGAGATCGTCGTCCCGCTGCACCTTGACGCTCGAGGCGAGCGCGACGACGCGCAGCTCGCTCACGACGCGACCACCTTGGCGAGTCGACGCGCGTTCTCGCGGTCAGCCATGATCGTCGTCGTCACTTCCACATTGATGCCACGGGACCGAAGGTCTTCAGCGAGCGCCCGGTCGGCTTCGTCAATGACCCAGGTCCCCACGAGGTCCCCGTAGAAGTCGGCGACGCCGAGCACGGAGGACTCGTACCCGAGCTCGCGCATCAGCCGATCCGCAGGACCCTTGAGAGCTTCGCCGTTGATCAGTGGCGAGACGGCGATGACGTCGGCCGCGCGTTCGCGAACGAGCTCTCGTACGCCGGGCACCTGGAGAATGGGCTCAATCGAGATCAGCGGATTCGAGGGGGCGATGACGAGACGAGACGCGCCCTCGATGGCAGCTTTCGCCTCGTTCGTCATCGACGCGTTCGCCGCTCCGACGAATTCGATGGAAGAGACCACCACGTCGTGGTGACGTCGAACGAAGTAGTCCTGGAACGTCAGTCGGCCTTCGGGCGTGAGGAACTCAGTGGCGATGGGATCATCGCTGACTGGCAGCAGCGTGACCGCAATGTTGGCGTGCTCCGCGAGCTCTTTGGCAACCTGCGTTTTGGTCGCCCCTTGGCGCAGGCGCTCACTTCGATACAGGTGCGTCGCGAGGTCGCGATCGCCCAAGCGGAACCACGCTTCACCGCCTAATGCTTCGAGCTCTTCCATCACGCGCCACGACTCACCGCGCAATCCCCACCCAAACTCATCGTTGTTGAGGCCCGCGAGCGTGTACGTGATGGTATCGAGGTCGGGACAGATCGTCAGCCCGTGCAAGACGAGGTCGTCGCCGACGTTCACGACGGCGACGAGTTCATGGGGATCGACGACATCGCTGAGGGCGCGAAGCAGGCGAGCGGCGCCGACGCCGCCGCTGAGAACGGTAATCACCCCCGAGACCTTAGAGGGGCCTGGGTAACATCGAGTGCTGTGAGCACTCTCGACGGCGACTGGCGCGGCTCACTCGCGTACATCATCTTTCGCCTACGAGGAGGCGCGGTCGAGCGAGCCGCCGAGTACGGCGACATCTGGGCCGTTCGAGCGTGGGCCTCGGTGTCGAAGATGGCTGTGGCGATGGCCTTTGGCGTCGAGATGGACTGGGGGCTGCACGCCTACACAGAGATGGTGGGGCCTCGTGGAGCGAACTTCGCGAACCTTCTGTCGCACTCGAGCGGACTCGGGCTTGAAGAAGGTGATCCCGTGGTGCCGGTGGGCACGAAGCGGGTGTATTCGAACTATGGCTTCGACTACGCGGTCGCGGCGATCGTCGGCGACAATCCCGCCGCCGAGTGGCTCGACGATCGAGTGTTCGTGCCGCTCGGCATGGAGTCGACGGCGTTGATCGACCGTCCGGCAAGCGGCGTCAGCGGGTCGACGGAAGATATGGAAAAGCTCGCGGTCGCGTGGCTTCGACCCGACGTTCTCGGCACCACGACCAGGGATCGAATGATTCGGCCGTACCTGCCCGACCTCGCGGGGGTCGTGCCGGGGTTTGGACGCTTCACTCCATGTACCTGGGGAATGGGACCAGAGATCAGAGGCGAGAAGCACCACTGGATGGGCGACTGGCTGCCCACCAGCTTTGGCCACTTCGGCATGAGCGGCTCGCTGATGCTCCTCAATCTCGAAGAGGGCATCGGCGTGGTGGCGACCACGACCGAAGACTTTGGTCCCTGGGCTCGGTCGCTGTGGCCGCATTGGACGAGCGCGGCACGCTCGGTCGCGCTCGGTTCGTGAGCTCCGAATTACCGCGGGTCGGTCTCGATCTCGACGGTTCACTCGAGTCGCTCGGCAACTCCATGACCGATCTCGCTGATGCCCTCGACGCCACCCACGACATCGAGCTCGTGCGTTTCCATACGAGCGAGGGTCGGCAAGCCCCCGGCGAAGCGCGCCTCTGGCTGCGGCCCCTCTGGGCGCCGTTGTGGCGACGCGGTCTGGGGATCTCGATCGATCGAATGCTCGGACCGCTCGATGTGGTGCACGTCGCCGGTCGGGCAACACCTCCGACGAAATCTACGCCGCTACTCATCTCTGTCGATGACTTGCGACCCCTTCGTGGCGAGTCACGCGAGCACCAGCGTGTCGCTCAGCTCCGCCGGGCTGTCGAGCACGGCGCGCTGCTCGTTGCGTCATCGCGCAGCGCGAGCCATGAGGTGTTGCGAGTGCTCGGCGTCGATCGGCCCCAGGTCGTGGTGGTGCACCCGGCGGTGCCGCTGGTGCAGCCGACCGTGGACGGCACCGCGCTGGTCGTCAACCTGACCGGCGTGGTCGAACCGTTCCTCAAGATGGCCCCCGAGCTCGTCAGCTTCGCACAACAACACGGCGCACAGGTCGAAGCGGTCGCGAGTACGAAGGTCGCCCAACGTATTCGCGCGCGCGGACTTGACGTGCGGCTTCGCCCGCGCAGTGAAGCGCGTGGTGCTCTCAGCGACGCCCGCATCGTCCTGCATATCTCCGACGGTGCACGCTTCCCTTCCTTCGCGATCGCGGCACTGGCCGCGGGCGTGCCCACCATCGCCCGCGCGACGGCCATCAATCGTGAGCTGCTGAACGGCGCAGCGACGTTGACCCAGAGTGACGACGAGGTCCTCCCGTTGCTTGAACTGATCTGGGATAGTCCTGCCCGTCGAGCGATCATGGTCGCCGCCGGAAGATCCCGAGCGCAGGACTTCGCACCCGCCACCGCAGCGCGCGCCTACGTCGCCCTCTATCGCGAAGTCGTGCGAGGCTAGCGACGTGACACGAGTCGTCAGCATCACCTTGGATCAGTTCTATCGGCCCCAACCAGGGGGTATTGCGACCTACGTGCGCGGACTCGTCAGCGGACTGGCATCCCTACACGACGAGTCACTGCGCGTGGTCGGCATCGCCCCGACGGGCACGCCCGCCCAAACGACAGCAGGCCTTGCGCTCGAGCCAATGAGCGCGAAGGCGCCCGTGCAGGTGCTTACGAGAGTGTGGGCGCGCTGGCCCCTTGGCGTGCCTGCAGCGAGTGACGTTGTGCACGCGACGTCCGTCGCGGGACCGTATCGGGGCGGTGCGCGCGGCGCCGTGCACTCGGTGGCGGTGCATGATCTTCTCTGGCGCGATGAGCCGAGCGCCAGCACGCCTCGAGGCATTCGTTTTCACGAACACCGTTTGCAGATGTTAAAGCGGCGAAGCGACGTGCGCGTCATCCTGACCGCGCCGGGCTTGGCAACACGGCTCGTCGACGACGGGTTCGATCCCCGTCGCCTCCACGAAGTGAGACTCGGCGTTGACGACGACCGGACGACGCCCGAGAGCGACGTCAACGTTCGCGCACTGCTGGCCGAGCGCGGCGTAGTCGGACCATTCACGCTGTACGTCGGCACGCGCGAACCGAGGAAGAACCTTGAGCGTCTGCGCGAGGCGCACGCGTTGGCGCGCGCTTCGGTTCCCGAGCTCGGGCCCCTCGTGATCGCGGGGCCATCGGGGTGGGGCGGCGTCGAGCTTGGCGACGCGGTTGTGGTGGGGACGGTGTCGCGAGCGATGTTGAAGGGCCTCTACCGTGATGCCGCGGTGATGGCCTACGTGCCGCGCGCAGAGGGCTGGGGGCTGCCCCCCGTGGAGGCGCTCTATGAGGGAGCGCGCGTGGTCGCGAGCGTGACCACACCGAGCGCGCTCGAGAACCCAGAAGTGGTCCTCGTGGATCCGCTCGACATATCGGCCATAGCCGCGGGGCTCGTGACGGCGCTCACGCTGCCCGATGATGAGCCAGCACGACAACGGCGTCGAGCGAGCGTTGCCGAGCTCACGTGGAGAAACGTGGCGCTCGATCACTTGGCGAGCTGGCAACGATGAAGGTCGCCCTCGATGTCTCGGCCGTTCCCGAGAAAGTGGCCGGCGCAGGTCGCTACATCGTTGAGATCGCTCGCCGACTGCCCGAACGCGCGGTCGAGACGACGCTCGTCACACGTCGCGACGACACTGAGCGCTGGCGCGCACTCTCGCCAAAGGCGGCCTTGGCGCCGATCGTGCCCACAGGACGGGTCTCGCGCCTGGCGACCGAGGCGATCCTGTTGGGCCGTAGCTCAACGGCGCGCACGACGAACGTCTGGCACGGTCCGCACTACACGATGCCGCACGGGAGTGCGGCCCCGACGGTGGTCACCGTGCACGACCTCACCTTCTTTACGAACCCCGAGTGGCACGAGCGCTCGAAGGTCGTGTTCTTTCGTCGAGCCATCACGTACTCGGCTGCGCACGCCCGCGTGCTCATCAGCGTGAGCGACTACACCGCTCGACTGCTCGAGGAGATCCTGCCCGCCCACGCCCCGGTAGTTGTGGCCCCACTGGGCGTTGAACTTGATAGGTTCACTACGAATCGGGCCAACGATTCCGAGACGTTCGCCAATCAAGGGTTGAGCGGTTCCGTTCCCTACATTTTTTTCGTGGGCACCGTTGAGCCTCGCAAGGGACTCGACGTCTTGCTTGATGCCTTCTCCTACGTGGCTCGCGGGGAATCCTCAATCGAACTGTGGCTCGCGGGTCAGGCTGGTTGGGGAGAGGGTCCCATCGAGTCAGCGATCGCATCGCATCCTTTCCGCGACAGGATTCGCCGGCTTGGCTACGTGAGCGACGAACTTCTCGCCGCTCTCTACCGCGGCGCGGCGGTCGTCGCCTATCCCTCGCGCGGCGAGGGGTTCGGACTGCCGGTGCTGGAAGCAATGGCCTGTGGCGCTCGTGTCGTCACGACCCAAGACACCGTCATGGCCGAGGTCGCGGGCGCCGCCGCAAGTTTGGTGCCCGTTGGTGACGCAACTGCGCTCGCGAGCGCGCTCACGGGGGCGATCCACGCGGACAGCGGCGTGCGATCCGAGTGGTCGAATCGTGCCCGAGCCCGCGCCGAACACTTCACGTGGAACGAGTGCGTTGACCAGCACCTTGTCGCGTACGACATGGCCACGGAGGCATGATGCGAGCCTTGGTGACCGGTGCGAGCGGCTTTGTCGGCACCCATCTCGTCGAGCATCTCCGCGAACGCGGCGACGAGGTCTTCGGCTTCGATCGCGACCGCGACGTCACCGACGAAGCGAGCGTGCACGAGGTGTTCGCGTCGTTTCGCCCCGACGTCACCTATCATCTCGCAGCCCTCACGCACGTCGGCGACTCGTGGCAGCACGCAGAGGAGTTCACTCGCGTGAACGTCGTGGGAACGCAGCGAGTGCTCGACGCCGCGTTCGACACCGTCGCGAACTCGACGACGATTGTCGTGAGCTCATCAGAGGTGTATGGCGTCGTGAGCGAGGCGGACCAACCTCTGCGTGAGACGTTTCGCGTAGCGCCGGCGAACCCTTACTCGTCGAGCAAGGTCGAAGCTGAGCGTGTCGCGCGCGATGCGTGGATGGCGCGACGCCAGCGAGTGATGATCGCTCGTCCCTTCAATCACGTCGGACCCGGTCAGTCGGCGACGTTCGTCGTCCCCGCACTGGCGACGCGCTTGCTCGAGGCGAAGGAGCGCGGCGCGGCCGAGATTCCCGTGGGCGACCTCTCGACGCGACGGGACTTCAGTGATGTGCGCGACGTTGTTCGCGCGTACCGGCTACTCGCTGAATTCGGCGTCGCCGGTGAGGTGTACAACGTCGCGTCGGGTCACGACGTGGCGCTGAGCGACATCGCAGCGCGACTCGTCGAACGGATCGCGCCCGACGTCACGCTCGTGGTCGATCCCGCACTCCTACGTCCGAACGACGTGCCGGTCTTTCGCGGAAGCTACGAGAAGCTGAACGTCGCCACCGGCTGGTCGCCTCATATCACACTCGACACGTCGCTTGCGGATGTCGTCGCTGACCTCGTTGAGCGACGACATCGCCGCTAATTTCTCGACGGCCGTGTGTTGAAGGGCGTCTCGCAGACCAATGTGTCTGTTGGCGCCAACTAGCCTTTACTAACTGATGGACTCTCGTGCTCCGGCCGTTGTGGCCGTCGTCGTCACTACCGGCGCCGGGCCGGGACTCGAAGTTGCAACAGCCTCTCTGGCGGCGCAGAACTACGAGGAACTCAGCCTGCTCGTCCTGGCAAACGGAGACGCCCCGCGCGTCGCTGAGCGTGTGGCGTCGGTCGCGCCGAACGCGTTCGTGCGCATACTCGAAGAGAATCGTGGCTTTGGTGCGGCCTGTAATGAGGGCGCTCTCATGGTCCAGGGATCCGCCTTCTTTCTCTTCTGTCACGACGACGTGCGACTCGAACCCGACGCCGTCCAATTGATGGTCGAGGCGGCCTTTCGAGCGAACGCTGGCATCGTGACGCCGAAGTTCGTTGCCTATGAAGACCCACTTGTCTTGTTGCACGTCGGACAGACGTCGGATCGCTTCGGCGTCGTTCGTGAGCGCGTCGAACTCGGCGAGATCGACCACGGACAGCAAGACCTCGAGCGCGATGTGTTCGTCGCCCCGGGAGGCGTCACGCTCGTGCGCGCCGACCTCTTTGCGACCCTTCGCGGATTCGACCCGCTCATCACGCTGTTGGGCGAGGACCTCGACCTCTGCTGGCGCGCGCAAGTCGCGGGCGCCCGAATCATCGTCGCGCCGCTCGCGAAGGTCGCTCACGAAGAGACGATCGCTCGAGACGAGCGCTCCTACGCCGCGGTGGGTACCCGACGAGCCAGTCGACAGGACCTGCAGCGTCGCCACCAGCTACTTGTCGTCGCGACCGGTTGGAGTCGACGCTCGAGCTGGTGGACGCTCACCGCGCTGTTCGTCCTCGACATCTTCGAGACCGGCATCTCACTCGTGGGCGGCGACACCGACCGAGCGGGCGCGATTCTTGGGTCCTGGCGCTGGCTCCTCAAGCACCGTCGCCGGGCGCGCCAACGTCGACGAGAGCTCCAGGCCCAGCGCGTGCTGTCGGATGCCGAGCTGCATCGGCTCCAGATTGGGGGCGCGGTTCGCTTGCGCCACTTCTTCGTGACGCTGTTGCGCGAAGGCTACGACAGGGCCCGGGGCATCTTGCCGCGCGAGACGGAAGAGACGGAGCGCTTCGCCGATCCGGTCGAGGCGGGAGTGGGCTTCGCCGCGGCCTTCTCCGAGGACGAGGAGTTCGACGAGATCGCCGAGAGCGAGCAGCTCGAGCTGCGATCGCGTCCGTCGCGGATTATGACGTCGTTTCGCGCTCAAGCGACAATTGTCGTCATCGCGGTCATCTTGTGGGCCATTGGGTCGCGCAACCTCGTCGCGATGCACCTACCACTGGTAGGCCGGCTCGCGCCGCTTGACTCGTGGTGGTCGATGTGGCGACACTTCTTCGCCTCATGGTCGGCAAACGGCGTGGGCACCGGATCGCCGGGGATGCCGGGCTATGGAGTGCTGGGTGTCGCGGGCACATTCGTGCTTGGACGAATGGGCATTCTGCCGCGCCTCGCGCTGATTTTTGCGGTGCCGATCGGGGCTATCGGCGTGGGACGGCTGCTCAAGGATCGCGCGTCGAACCGCGCACGGCTGGTCGGCGCGCTGGCGTACGCCGCGATGCCCATCGGGATGAACGCCATCGGCCAGGGTCGAGTCGACGTCCTCGTGGTCGTTGCCGGTCTGCCCTTCATCGTGCGGCGAATCTTCGAAGTGATGGACGTTCCCGGCTTTCGCACTCGCCCCTACAGCGAGCCGGTGCCGTTCGGACAGCGTGGGTGGCGCACGACCCAGGCGGGTCAGCGCATGCTGCTCATCATGATGACCGCGCTCGTCACGGCTATGGCGCCCGCGACACTGGTGCTCGTCGCGCTCGTCGTTCTCGGCGTGGGACTCTCTCGTCTGTTCGAACCCGATTCGGCGAGCACGTTTCGCGGGACGTGGCGCCTCCTCGGTTCGCTCGTCTTCAACGTGGCGATCTTCCTCTTGCCCATGACCATCGCCACGCTGCTCGCGGGCCGTCAAGCGCCTGAGATCTTCGGATTGGCGCGAGGTCCGTGGTCGGTGCCGTCATTCTCATTCCTTCTCCGTGACGTAGATGGGAGCTTCGGTGCGGCGTGGTGGGGATGGTTGTTGCCGCTCGCCGCGCTGTTCGCGCTGGTCCTGTGTCGCGGCGATCGCCGCCGCGTCGCGACGAAGTTGGCGGCGATTGCGACGCTGAGCCTCGTGCTCGTCACCCTCGCCTCACGCCACTGGCTCGGCACCTTCGCCCCCGACCTGGACGTCGTCCTCGTGCTCTACGCGGTCGCCCTCGCGTCCCTGATCGGTCTTGGCGTGGGTGCACTCGAGCACGACCTGCGCGAGGCGGGATTCGGCTGGCGCCAGGTCGCCGCGGTCTTCTCGGTCGCGACGCTCATCGTGGCGATCCTGCCCTTCTTCCAGAGTCTTGGCTCGGGCCGCTTCGACCTGCCGACGACGAGCGTGGCGCAGTCGTTGAGTGCTCTGGCGCCGAGCACGAGCGGCGGGTATCGCGTGCTCTGGCTGGGTGATCCGTCCGTCCTGCCGCTCGCGGGCTGGTCCGTCGCGCCTGGGCTCGAGGCCGCGACGTCCATGAACGGTCTGCCCGCGGGCGCGACGCTCTTCAGCCCGCCCGACGCTGGCGCGAGTGGGGTGATCATCGAAGCTGTCGAGAGCGCTATGACGGGCCACACCGTGCAGCTCGGATCACTCCTTGCCCCGGCAGGGATATCGACGATCGTCGTCATGAACGCCGCCGCACCCGAGCTCTCGGGCGTCGAGAGCTCGCCGACGCGCCACGTCCCGGGCATGCTCATGAGCGCGCTGTCAAGCCAGAGCGACCTCTCACTCGAGCTGCAGACGTCCTCGGTTGAAGTGTTTTCGAACTCGGAGTTCCACGGCATCTACGCAGAATCGAAACCCGGCTCGACGACGCTCACGCCGGTCTTTAGCTCTACCAAAGCCTCCGGATCGGTGGCCGCCGGATCGACGGTGGTCGCTGGACTGGCCCCCGCGAGCGCCTTCTCGCTCATTGTGGACGGCCGGGCCACCCCGCGCACGACGCTGGGCACCTGGACGCCGTACTTTGCTGTGCCGCAGAGTCCTGCTGCTCCCACGGCGACGATCGTGCTGCATCGCATCCCGTTCAACGGACTGCTCGCGTTTATCACGCTCGCGATCTGGGTGATCGTCTGGTTGGGCTTTGGTTGGATCCAACGTGTCGAGTGGCTCTTCACCGGTCGGCGACGCCGTGCGACGCCGCGGCGACAGAAGGAACGCGATGAATAGCGGTCGCCGAGTTCCCCTGCTCGCCGTCCTCGTCATCGCGCTGGTCGCGACGGGTCTCGCCACAACGTGGCATCACCCGAGCAACCCCTCTGCGCTGCCGAGTGGGCTGTCGGTATCAGTCAACGCGGAGTCAACGGCTCTCTACTGCACCGGTCTGTCAAGTGGCCCCGCACCTGGTCACGTGTCCTTCTACAACACGGCAACGCAGGCTCGAACCTTGAGCGTGACCATTGTGTCGAGTCGCGGCCAGACATGGAGATCGACCGTCACCTTGGCGCCACACGGCGCACAAGCGCTGATTCCGAGCGTGCTCGAGAAGCCACCGTTGCGTCTCAAGGCCAAAGTCCCCTACGTCGTGACCTACGGCATCGGGGTCGAAATATCAGGCGGTGGCGTGGTCGCCGAAGAGGTCGCGGCGCACGGCGACGCCGAGGTGCCCTGCGCCTCGGCCGGGACGACGCGCTGGTACGCGACGGGCTTTGACACCACCGTTGGCTCGAGCGGCGAGGTCAGTGTGTATAACCCGACTGGCACGGCGGCCGTGATGAACCTCTCGGTCTTCACTGCGAGCGGCTTCTCGGCGCCCGAGGCATTCCAAGGTCTGTCGGTGCCTTCGCACGCGGAGATTGACATCAACCTCGCGCGTGAGGTGGTGAACACCACGAACATCGGCGTCAGCGTCAAGGTGCTGCGCGGTGCGCTCGAGATTGTCGGGGTCCAGGACTCCTTCGGCGCACTCTCCTTTGAGCAGGGTCTCTACGCCACCGCACGGACCGCGTGGTATCCGAGCGTGACGACGGCCGAGTCCGCGACGGCCCAGATTCGCATCGCGAACCCCACTGACCGGACCGCCAACGTGACCGTCGACGTCGGGCTCGGTAAGTACAAGGTGCCCCCGCAGACCACGACGATCAACCCCTACAGCACCGGCACGGTCACGATCACCCCGAACTCGGCGATTCCCGTCGACGGCTACGCGAGCCTCACACTGCATTCCAACGTGCCGGTCGTGAGCGGGCTCGCGACGGGAACGGGCGATTGGGTCGCGCTGACGTCGCCGCAGACTCCGAGCAGCGCGTATCTTGTTCGCAACTTCAGCGGACTCGGCTTTGACGCGGCGACCGTCACCAACACGTCATCGCGTAGCGCGGAGCTATCGATCACTTTCTTCGATCCATCGAAGAAGGGCGTCTTTACCGTAACTGGCGTGAAGATCGCCGGTGGTGCGACAGTGAAGCTGGCCACGCTCATCGCCTCGTTCATGAAGGAGCCGAGCGATACCTACGTCATCTCGACGGCCAAGCCGGTGCTCGTGCTGTCCCTGACGATCCCGAGCCGCCCGAGGGGGCTCTATGTCGTGTCGACCCTAGACGGCAGGTAGCGAAGGCGGCTGCCAGTTAGGTGCCGGTGCCGGTGCCGAAGCGACAGGCGTCGGCTCCTTCGACGCGGCAGCCTTGCCGACGCCGTTGAGGGCGCTCACGGTCTTCGTACCGGCGGGGTGGACGGGCTCACCGTTCGCCTCGTCGATCAGCCGGGCGGCTTCGGCGCCATCGATGGTCTCGTGTTCGAGCAAGGCTCGCGTCAAGGCTTCGAGTCCGCGGCGGTGCAGTGTCAAGACCTCGATCGCGCGAGACTCCTGCTCGCGCAAGATGCGCTCGATCTCATCGTCGATGACCTTTGACGTGTGGTCCGAGTAGTCACGGGTGTGCATCAGGTCCTCGCCGAGGAAGACTTGGTTGTTCGAACCCCAGGCCATCGGCCCGATCTCTTTGGACATGCCCCACTCGCGAACCATGCGCCGAGCGAGTTCGGTGTTGCGCTGGAGGTCGTCCGCCGCACCAGTTGAAAGGTCACCGTAGACGAGCAGTTCGGCCACGCGGCCACCCATGCGCATGCAGAGCGAGTCCTCGAGATGCTCTCGAGACATGATGTGACGGTCCTCTTCGGGCAACGTCATCGTCACACCGAGAGCCATGCCGCGCGGGATGATCGTGATCTTGTGCAGCGGATCGGTCTTGTCGAGGACGTAGGCGAGCAAGGCGTGGCCGCTCTCGTGGAAGGCGATGCGCTCGCGCTCGTCATCTTGGATCACCATCGTGTCGCGCTCTTGGCCCATGAGCACTCGGTCGCGTGACGACTCGAAGTCTTCCATGCTGATGGTGGCCGAGTTACGGCGCACGGCGTGCAGCGCCGCCTCGTTGACGAGGTTCGCAAGGTCCGCCCCGCTCATGCCCGGGGTGCCTCGAGCGACCAGCGTGAGGTCGACCGAAGGGTCGAGCGGTTTACCCTTCGAGTGGACTTCGAGGATTGGGAGGCGCTCTTCGAGGTCAGGCAGCGGAACGACGATCTGACGGTCGAAGCGTCCCGGTCGCAGCAACGCCGGGTCCAGCACGTCGGGTCGGTTCGTTGCCGCGATTACAACGACGCCCTCGGTGGGCTCGAACCCGTCCATCTCGCTCAGCATCTGGTTGAGGGTCTGTTCGCGCTCGTCGTGACCGCCACCGAGTCCGGCGCCGCGCTTGCGGCCGATGGAGTCGATCTCGTCGACGAAGACGATGGCGGGGGCCTGCTTGCGCGCGGTGTTGAAGAGGTCGCGCACGCGGCTTGCGCCCACGCCGACGAACATCTCCATGAAATCCGAACCCGACACGGAGAAGAAAGGCACACCGGCTTCGCCCGCGACGGCGCGCGCCAGCATCGTCTTTCCGGTGCCAGGTGGACCTACGAGCAGGATGCCCTTGGGAATCGAGGCGCCGATCGTTTTGTAGCGAGCGGGGTTCTTCAAGAACTCGACGACTTCGCTGATCTCTTGCTTGACGCCGAGGTAGCCGGCGACGTCAGCGAACGTCGTCTTTGGACGGTCTTCATTGAACTGCTTGGCCTTGGAGCGTCCGACCGACATCATGCCGTTCATCTGGCCGCGGGCCTGACGGCTCGCGTAGTAGAAGAAGCCCACGAAGATGAGAATCCAGATGAGGTAGGGGAGGTATGAGACGAGGCTTGAGGGGTTGGCGAAGGTCACGGAGACGTCGTCGCCCTTCAGGGTATTCACCTCGGATGAGAGCGCGGGGATCGGACCGTTCGCCGTGTAGTTCGTGCCGTTGCTGAGCTGGCCGCTGATGACGCCGTTGGAGTTGTTGATGGTCGCCGATACCACCGACTGGGACTTCGCGTCTCGAAGCAGCGTCGAGTAAGAAATGGTCTTCACATTGTCGTGCGAAAATAGGGAGTTGATAATCAACAGACCCAGGATGAAGGCGATGATTGCTATCGTTATGACGCGACGACGCATTTGGGGCACCATGGGCCGCTCCCCGTTAGGGAGAAACTTTTTGTATCCGTTCTGATCATTTGGTGCTTCGGCCACGTATCTAATCTAGAGGTGATTAGCGGCAAGTCGTTTGGGCCTGTGTATAACCCCGAGTCGAAAGCGTTTCCCCTTGAGTTCTCCTTTCCTTGCAGAACAGGCCGATCGGCCACGCGTCGTGCCGATCCTGGTTGCGGGATTTATTGGATTCTTAGCCGGACAGATCCTCGCGATCGGTTTCGAAGCGATCGGCGTCGCTGTCACGCACTATCCAGGAGGCGTTGATGCGCTCGACAAAGCCGCGAATCCACCCGCTTGGGCGACCGGGATCAGCCTCGTCGGACTTTGGATCGGCTTTGTTGGCGCCATCTACTTCGCGCACCGAGAAGGGCATCTGCGAGCGCTGCCTGATCAGTGGCGACCGCGCCCGAGTGACGTCCTCTACGTCCTGCTTGGCGTTGCCTGTCAGTTCGCCGTTGATCTGGCCTACTACCCGTTCCACTTCAAGTCGCTCAACAAGCCTGAGAACCATCTCTTCAAGTCGGCCCACGGACCCGGTTTCGTGCTCATCGCACTGATGACGACGTTGCTCGCGCCGTTTTTCGAAGAGTGGCTCTTTCGTGGCGTGCTGTATCGCACGCTCGCCGAGGGCCTGACGAACGTCAGTCGACGTACCGCCGTCGTCACGGGGGTAGTGACGAGCGCGGTGCTGTTCGGCCTCGCGCACGGTGAACCGCTCCAGTTCTTTGGGCTCGCCGGTCTCGGCGTCGTGCTCGCGCTGCTCGTCTATCGCACAAAGCGTCTCGTGCCGAGCTACGTCACGCACGCATCGTTCAACGCGACGGCCGTCGTCGCAATCATCCATCAGCGAGCAGGCCATTGGTGAGTCGATTCCGAGCATTTTGGACACCGCTGCGCGTCCTTGACGCCGCGCTCGTCGCGTCGGTGATCGTGATCACGATCTGGTCACTTCACCCGAATCTCGTCTTCTCGTCGTCGCTGCTCACCGGCGGCGACACGGGCTCGCACCTGGCGGTTCCCGCGTACCTGAAGACGACCAACAACGTCTTTAACTTCACTCCCTGGGATCCTGGGTGGTTCGCGGGTTTTCCCGCCTACACCTACTACTTCGTCCTGCCTGACGTGCTGGCGTCGTTAGCGAGCTATGTCATTGGCTTCGCGCTCGCGTTCAAGCTCGCGACGGTGCTCGGTTCGGTGCTCATGCCGATCGCCGCGTACGCGATGGGGCGCCTCTTTCGCGCGCCGCGGCCGATTCCGATCGCGCTCGCCATGGCGACGTTGCCGTTTTTGTTCGACGCAACGTTCACGATTGACGGCGGCAACCTCTTTTCGACGATGGCCGGAGAGTATGCGTTCTCGTTGTCACTGGCCCTCGCGCTCCTCACGATCGGCCTGTTCGCGCGCGGCGTGCGCACGGGCAAGGGCTACTGGCTCGCTGCGATCTGTCTGAGTCTGACGCTCGCGTCGCACGTGCTGCCGTGGCTGTTCTCCCTCGGGGCGGTGGCAGTGATCGTCGTCTTCGAGCTCATGTACCGACGGGGCGTGGGCGAGCCCTTCGACAAGCGCCGCGCCGACGAGGGTCGACCGAATCCGGTTGCCGTGGGCGTCGGATTGCTGTGCCTCGCGTTCATCCCATTCTTCTTCGATAGGGCCGCTTCCACCAACTCAACGGGCTTTCTCTCGACTCGCGAGGCCACTTACTCGGTCTTGTTTAGCGTGCTGCTCGCGCTCTTTACGCTCGCGCGCGCCTGGCAGTCCTACTACTCGCGCCGGGGCTACTGGCTCGTCGCCTTCGGAGCGATCGCCACGGTCGCGTCGCTGTTCGTCGCGCTTCGCTTCTCGTTCGCCGCGATTCTCGCCATGATCGCCTTTGAGTTGTTCCTTCGCCGAGGCGACGACACCCGCCCGCGCCCTGAAGGGCTCGGCGACTACTCGCGACCGCTGCGCTTTGCCATCGGTGCCGGCGTGCTCTCACTTGGGCTCTCGGCGTGGTGGTTGTTCCCGTTTGCGACGAGTCAGTCGCTCTCGGATTCGTTGGGTTACACGAATGTGGACGTGTCGAACCTGCGCGCGATCTTCTCGACGCTTGGCTGGTTCAACGCGACGGGTGGTGCCGCGGGGGACCGGTGGGTCATCGTGCTCGGGGCCATCGCCATTGCGGTCGCCTTTGCCGTGCGCGATCGACTCGGCATGGTGCTCGCAACCCTGACGATCTTGTCGTTCTGGGCCTTCGTGCTCGACCCGCAGAGCGCGATCTGGAACCAGCGGCTCATCCCGTTCTGGTTCATCACGATCCACCTCGTCGCGGGTTGGCTCGTGGGGTATCTCGCCTGGCGGTGGGCGAATCGGGTGCCCCGGCGCTATCGACGAGTCCCGTTCTATATACAGGGCAACGACATCGGCTCCTCCGAAGAGCTGGGGGCGCGAAGCGACGCCCTTTCGGGCGATGGCGCCCACGGCGAACCGGTCGCTGCCGCTGCGAGCGACGATGGGTTCGTTCGCGAGGCTCCTCGCGTCGAGTCGATCGACGTGACGAAAGATCCGTTCTGGCGCCGCTCCAGGATCATCCGCGCCACGAGCGTGGTCGCCGTGCTCGGTCTCCTCTCGACACTGCCCGGGCTCATTACGCCACTCGCCACCGACTTGCACCTCGCGACGGGCGGCAACCAGGTAAGCAGCTGGGCGCAGTGGAACTACTCGGGCTATCAAGGCAAAGCCTCGTGGCCCGAGTATCACGACATCATCACGACCATGTCATCGGTCGCCAAGCGCTACGGATGCGGACGCGCCATGTGGGAGTACAACTCCTCGGAGAACCGTTTCGGCACGCCCGAAGCGCTGATGCTCCTGCCCTACTGGACCGACAACTGCGTCGACTCGATGGAGGGACTCTTGATGGAGTCGTCGCCGACGACGCCGTATCACTATCTCGATCAGGCAGAGCTCAGCGTCGCACCGAGCGACCCGCAGGTCGGTCTCGACTACGGACCGCTCAACGTCGCTGAGGGCGTCGAGCACCTGCAGATCCTCGGCGTGAAGTACTTTCTCGCCTTCTCGCCGGAGGTCTTCGCGCAAGCGGCACGCGATCCCGAGTTGAAGCTCGTTGCCGAAACCAAGACGTGGCCCGCGCCTGGCGCACAGTGGCGTGTCTATCTCATCAAGAACAGTCCGATGGTCGAAGCGCTCACCCACACGCCCAACGTCGTTGCAAACGCGACGGGCATGGCCAACTGGCTCAACGCGAACCAGACCTGGTGGCTGACGCCATCGCTGTGGCCCATCTACCTCGCCGAGTCCGGGCCGTCGTCGTGGCCGCGAGCAACGAGTGTGTCAACGATGACGGCGTCGGCGCGACTTCCCTCAGTCACCGTCACGAACGTGAAGGTGGGCCTGCAGTCACTCTCGTTCCACGTGAACAAAGTGGGTGTGCCGATGCTGGTGAAGATCTCCTACTACCCCCGCTGGCAGGTCAGCGGAGCGACCGGTCCCTATCGCGTGAGCCCCAACCTAATGGTCGTGGTGCCCACCTCAAAGAGCGTGTCGCTTGTCTACGGTGCGACGCCGATCGTGACGCTTGGCAACGTGCTGAGCGACCTCACCGTCATCGCGGGCCTGGTCACGCTGGTTCTTTTGCTTCGTAGGCGTCGGATGGCCCGTCGGTAGACTGCGCCTCTGTGGACACTTCTGCGATCTTCAAGGCCTATGACATTCGCGGCACCTACCCTGATCAGCTCGATGAGCGTGTCGCCGAAGCCGTCGGCTCCGCCTTCGGCGCCTTCGTCAAGGCCCCCCAAGTGGTCATCGCGCGCGACATGCGCACCTCGGGCGAGACGCTCTCGAGCGCGTTCGCCCAAGGAGCGCGCGCCGTCGGTGTCGAGGTGGTCGACCTCGGTCTCGCCTCGACCGACTTCCTCTACTTTGCGACCGGCTATCTCGGCGTGCCGGGCGCGATGTTCACCGCGTCGCATAATCCCGCCCGGTACAACGGGATCAAGCTGACGCTCGCCGGCGCGAAGCCGATCGGCGGCGAATCGGGGCTCGTCGAGATCGAAGCGATGACCAACCAGTTCTATGACGCGCCGGCTCATGGCGAGCTTGCCGCGTACTCGACGCTCGATCTCACCAAGGAATGGGTCGAACACGTCCGCTCCTTCGTCGACATGGCGAGCTTTCGACCCCTCAAGATCGTGGCCGACACGGCGAACGGCATGGGCGGGTTCGTCGCTCCGCTCGTCTTCGCGGGGACGCCCTTCGACCTCGAGATTCTCTACGGCGACCTCGACGGCACGTTCCCCAATCACCCGGCCGACCCGCTCAATCCCGAAAACCTGGTGGACCTGCAGCGCCGAGTCCTGGAATCCGGCGCCGACGTGGGCCTGGCCTTTGACGGTGACGCCGACCGGGTCTTTTTGATCGACGAGAAGGCCCAGCCTGTGAGTGGTTCGACCACAACGGCGATGGTGGCGTCAGTGATGCTGCGTCGACACCCCGGAGCGACGGTGCTCTACAACCTGATCTGCTCCAAAGCCGTCCCCGAAGTGATCGCCGAAGAGGGCGGGATCGGCGTGCGAACGCGCGTCGGTCACAGCTTTATCAAGCAAACCATGGCCGAGACCGGTGCCATCTTCGCGGGCGAGCACTCGGGGCACTACTACTATCGCGACAACTATCGCGCCGACTCGGGGATCATCACGGCCCTCATTGTCTTGGAGCTGATGAGCACCTCCGATCTGCCGCTTTCGGAGCTCACTCGGCCCTTCCGGCGCTACGCCGACTCGGGTGAGATCAATACGCAAGTGCGAGACCCGAAGCGCACCGTGGAACGTGCCCGAGCGAAGCTGGAGGCCGAGGGCGTCGCCGTCGACGAGCTCGACGGACTCACGGCCGACTACGGGACGTGGTGGTTCAACCTGCGTCCGTCGAACACTGAGCCGCTGCTTCGGCTCAACGTCGAAGCGAAGGACGACGAGTCGCTGCACCAGCACGTGGATGAAGTGCTCGCACTGCTAAAGGAGCTTGACTGATGGCGCTCGACGATTTTCTGCTCGATCTTCTTGAAGACCCCGTCGACCACGGGACGCTGCTTTACGTGCCATCGAGAGACGTCCTCTACAACCCCCGCTTGCACGTGGCCTACGAAGTACGCGACTCGATTCCGGTGATGTTGCCCGACGAGTCTCGTCCGGTGAGCGAGGATGAGGAGCGGCTGTTCAGTGAGGACACGAACGCTCGCCTGACCGGTCCCTCGATCTAGGCCGTCGTCACCATCAGCGGTACCGACTCGGCCCCCCACACCGCGAGGGCGGCGTCTTTCCAGACGACTTCTCCCGCGGGTTCGATGCGTGCCCAGCGCGCCCGAAGTGCGCACAGCGCCTCGTAGAGCTCAGCGCGCGCGAGCGCCGCGCCGAGACAGTGGTGAATGCCCGACGAGAACGTGAGGTGCTCGCGAGCTCCGTCGCGGCGCGGGTCGAAGACGTTGGGTTCGGGAAAGTGCTCCTCGTCTCGGTTGGCTCCGGCGAGGCTGAAGGCGATCAGTGTACCGGGGCTGAAGGAGACGTCTCGATACTCGATCCGTTCGTGCACCTGGCGAATGACGAAGCGGATCGGGTTCAAGTAGCGAAGTGATTCTTCGACGACGCCCATGACGAGCTCGTCGTCGCCCTCGAGCGCGTACCAGAGCTCGGGACGCCGCGAGAGCAGCGCGAGCGACGTCGAAAGCTGGTTGCGCGTGGTGTCGGTGCCAGCCGCGATGATGCCCTGGATGAGGCTGACCATCTCTCTCGTGCTCAGGCGGTCGCCCTCTTGCTCGGCGAGAATCAGCGAGCTGATCAGATCGTCGCCAAGGTTGTTGCGCCGCTCGTCGATGAGCGCAGTGATGTAGCGCGAGAACTCTCTCGATTCGCGAACGATGCGCTCCTCGTTCCCCTTCACCTCGGAAGAGAAGATCAGGAACGTCGTCTCCGCCCATCGAGAGAAGAGATCCCAGTCGGCCCGCTCGACGTTGAGGTGGTGGCAGATGACGGCGATCGGGTAGCGCCAGAGCGCCTTGGGCGCGTCGACGACGAAGGCCTCGCGGCCCTCGTCGAGTGCGTCGGCGAGCTCTCCGGCATACTCGCGCATGAAAGGGCGCAGCCGGTCGACGGCGCGGGGCGCGAAGGGCGCCGCCACGAGCCGCCGGAGTCGCGCGTGGCGCCCTCCTTCGGCACTCAGCAGTCCTTCGCGGTCGAGCTCGTCGAGCTCGGTGCCCGCCCCGGTAAAGAGCTGGGCGACGAGTTGGGAGGCCTGGTGCAGGTGGCTGTCGCGCAAGAGCGTTGCGACGTCGTCGTAGGGCAGTACGACGTAGCCGAAGGCAAACTTCGCGATCCATCCATGACTCGAGGCGCCCCCCAGTGCTGCCATGTCGCGCTCGGGGTCCTCGCCGAAGCGCGCGTCAAGCGTTGCCAGGTCGAGCTCTTCGACCGGCGTCGCCACGGACTAGTCCAGCCGCTCGACGATCATGGCCATACCTTGGCCGCCACCGACACACATGCTTTCGAGACCGAAGCGCTTGTCGGCGTCTTCCAGCGAGTTGAGCAAGGTCGTCATGATGCGAGCTCCGGTCATCCCAAAGGGATGGCCGAGGGCGATGGCCCCGCCGCGTATGTTGAGCTTCTCGAGCGGGATCTCGAGGTGCTTCGCGCTCGGGATCACCTGTGCCGCAAAGGCCTCGTTGATCTCGACGAGGTCGATGTCGTCGATCGTCATGTTCGCGCGGGCGAGGGTCTGACGACAGGCCTCGATGGGACCCAGTCCCATGATCTCGGGGTTGAGCGCGCTGACGCCGCTCGCCACGATGCGCGCCAGGGGCTTGATGCCAAGGTCCCTCGCCCTTGTGTCGCTCATGACGATGACGCCGGCTGCACCGTCGTTCAGCGGACAGGCGTTGCCAGCCGTCACAGTGCCGCCCTCCCTGAACACCGGCTTCAGGCTTGCGAGCTTTTCGAGCGTGGTGCCCGCGCGTGGTCCGTCGTCGTTCGTAACGACTGTGCCGTCGGGGAGTGTGACTGGAATGATCTCACGCTCGAAGAATCCGTTCTCTTGGCTGGCGACGGCGAGCTCTTGGCTACGCAGCGCGTACTCGTCCATCTCTTCGCGCGAGACTCGCTCGAACTCGGCCACGTTCTCGGCGGTCTGTCCCATGGCGATGTAGATGTCAGGAAGCCCCGGCTCGGGTGTCCACGGTGCTGTGTACTTGACCGAACGTTCCTTCGTACGCTCGAGCGCGTCGTGAAAGAGAGGGTTCATGTTGTGCCCGCTGTCCGACGCTCCACTGCCAAAGCGTGACACGGTCTCGACGCCGGCCGCGAGGAAGATGTCCCCCTCGCCGGCGCGGATCGCGTGGGCGGCCATTCGAATGGTCTGCAGCGAGGACGAGCAGTAGCGATTGACGGTGACGCCCGGCACATCCTCAAGGCCCGCCAGAACGGCCACAACGCGCGCGATGTTAAAGCCTGATTCACCGGCTGGCTGTCCACAGCCGAGGATGAGGTCTTCGATACTGTGAGGGTCGAGCTCGGGCACCTTCTCCAAGAGCGCGCGAACAATGATGACCGTCAAGTCGTCGGGCCGCATGTCGACGAGCGAGCCTTTGAACGCTCTGCCGATAGGGGTGCGAGCGGTGGCGACGATAACGGCTTCGGGCATGGAGTCCTCCTACTTGACCCTGGCGAGCATAGCGAGCGACGACGAGGTGCTCGGACTAACTCTTCTTTATAGAACCCGCGTTGGCGAAGCCTTGACGGATGCCCTGTCCCGCGCGCTTGGCGAGCTGTTCGGGCTCGAAGATCATCCAGTAGGCGTTGCGCGCGTGGTCGCGCGAGCGGTTCTCGAAGACCGACGCAAGCACCTTTTCGTCGTCGGACTCCTCTTCGTGCACGAAGACTTCGAGGATCGGCGTTGAGGTCAACAGCTGCGCCGTCATGAGGCCCTGTGAGGCTTCGTGCGCGCACTGCTTGTCGATCTCCGCAGATCCCGGCATGCCCATGGCGAGGACGATCGACGCGCCCTCCTTTTCGATCATCTTCTTTGCCGCGACGGCGAGATCCTTGAAGCCCGGAACCGTCGCGGAGATCACCTCGAAGGTCGTCCCGTACCCGGGGCAGCTCGCGAGCTCCTTGCGCGCCGTCGCGCCCATGTCGTAGCGGGCGAACATGGTGTCCACCACACCGATCAACACCTTCGCGTCAGCCTTCTTCTTCTTCTTCTTTGCCATGGCACTCCAATCCGTGAACAGTGTAAGACAGATGGTCTACTCGTCACCCGAGGCGATTTTTCAACTGTCCTAGAGTGGGCACGTCAAGGGGGACAGGTGGCGTGGGACTTTTCAACCGACGAGGCGTATGAAGAGCAGCTGGCCTGGATGCGCGGCTTCGTGCGCGAGGAGGTCATGCCCCTAGAGGTGCTGACGCTCAGCCACGAGCAGCTCCTCACCGTCATGCGACCCCTGCAACAGCAGGTGAAGGATCGAGGACTGTGGGCCGCGCACCTGCCGCCCGAGCTTGGCGGCATGGGATTTGGTCAGGTGAAGCTCGGGCTGATGCACGAGATCCTCGGCCAGTCGATGTACGGGCCGGTGGTCTTTGGCAACAACGCACCCGACAGCGGCAACGCAGAGTTGTTGGCCGCGGGCATGGAGATGACGGGGCGCGAGGACATCAGAGAGCGCTGGCTGGCGCCACTGCTCGCGGGGACCCTGCGCTCGGGCTTTTCGATGACCGAGCCTGATACCGCCGGCAGCGATCCTCGGTTGCTCAAGTCCCGCGCCGAGCGAGACGGCGACGAGTGGGTCATCAATGGCCACAAGTGGTACACGACCAACGGCTCGGTGGCCGACATCTTGATCGTGATGGCCGTGACGAACCCCGAAGTGCATCCCTATCAAGGGTCTTCGATGTTCGTGGTGCCGGTCGACACACCCGGTGTCACGATCTTGCGCGACGTCGGCGCCATGGATCACCCCGACGTCATCTACGGGCAGTTTGGGAACCACGCGGAGATCCTCTACGAGGACGTGCGCGTTCCCTTCGATCATCTCATCGGGCCGGAAGGCTCGGGTTTCCTGCTCGCCCAGACGCGTCTCGGCCCGGGGCGCATCCATCACTGCATGCGCTGGCTCGGCCAGTCCCAGCGGGCCTTTGACATGCTGTGCGAGCGAGCGCTCAGCCGCTACACCCACGGCTCGCTGCTTGCCGACAAGCAGACGGTGCAGAACTGGATCGCCGACTCGAAGGCGGAGATGCACGCGGCACGACTCATGACACTGCACGCCGCCTGGAAGATGGATCAAGTAGGCGCGTCGGCTTCGAGGGACGAGATCGCCATGATCAAGTACTACGGCGCGAGCGTGCTGCACAACGTGATCGATCGCGCGATACAGACCTACGGTTCGCTCGGCTACTCGAGCGACATGCCACTCGAGTCGATGTACCGCGCCGCTCGAGCGGCGCGCATCTACGACGGCCCCGACGAAGTGCACAAGCAGACCGTGGCGCGCCACGCCCTGAAGAACTATGAGCCCCACGAGGTGCCGACCGACCACGTGCCGACGCGCGCGACCGCGGCGCGACTCAAGTTCGCCCAGGTGCTCGAGTTCCTCGAAGCCAACGCCGTCTAACGCGGCGCGAGGCCTTCGACAGCTTCGGTGAGATCGATCCCAAAAGGGACGATGGCGACCGAAGGGATCTGAACCCCCGCGTCGATGTAGCGCTGAACGTGCTCGCGGCAGGCTTCGTAGGAACCGTGAATGACGAGCTCGTCGACGATGGCATCGGGGATCAGCTCGTTGGCGAGTTTGCGATCGCCGCCTGCCCATGCCGCCCACATCGGAGTGAGCGCGTCGCCACGGCCAAGCCAGCGATGAAACTCGGCGTAGGCGTGCACGTTCAAGTAGGAAGAGATCATCCTGCGAGCGATGAAGCGAGCGGTGTCGACGTCCGCGGAGGGGATGACGAAGAGCCGTGCCGCGATCATCTTGTCGGCGCCGACTTCCTTTCGACACTGCGCGACATCCGTCGCGGCGAGCCAGTTGAGGATGGCACCGTCCGCCTCGCGGCCCGCGAGTCGCAACATTCCTGGACGAAGCGCGCCGAGCAGGATGGGCGGTCGTTCGACGACGGGCCGCGACAGCTTGAAGCCATGTATTTCGAACGTCTCATAGACCTCGTCGATTTTCTCCCCGTTGAGGGCGCGCCTCAAGAAGCGCAACGTGTCGCGCGTCCTCGCGAAGGGGTGCTCGTAGGCAATGCCGTTCCAGCGTTCGACGACCGGCTCACTCGAGGCGCCGAGACCCATCGTGAACCGGCCACCGGCGACTTCCGCCATGGCGGCGACGCTCATCGCGAGCAGTCCCGCGCCGCGAGTGAAGACCGGCGTCACGGCGACGCCGAGGTTGAGCCGCGTCTCGGTGAGTGCCGCCACCGTCAAAGGGGTGAAGCCGTCGGCACCGTCGACTTCGGCTGACCATACGTCGGTATAACCGAGATCCGCGAGTCGGTGGAACCAGTCTCGGTGCTCGAGCAGCGTCACGCCGTCGAAGGGAATCGTGATGCCGTAGCGAGATGTCATGGCCTAAGTGTTCCAGATCGCTGGGGGATCTTGCCCAGGCTCAGAGATAGTCGCCGCCGGTCGCTGCGGGGACCTCCAGACCGTGCCGCTCCAAATCGTGGACCCACCGATCGATCAGTGTCTCGAGGACCGCCACGCGCGCGTAGTACTTGCTTTCTGCGGGGATGAGGTTCCAGTGGCCGTGCTTCTCATCGGTCGTGTCGACCATGTAGCGTAGGGCGGCCAGATAGCTGGCACGCTTCTCGCGGTTTCGCCAGTCATCCGGCGTGAGCTTCCAGCGCTTGACCGGGTTGTCCTGACGCTCTTCGAAGCGCTTGAGCTGTTCTTTGTCCGAGATGTGCAGCCAGAACTTCACCAACGTCGTTCCGTCGTCGGTGAGCATGCGCTCGAACTCGACGATCTCTTTGGCGGAGCGTTCGACCAACCTCTCATCGATGAGATGCTCGACACGTTCGACGAGGAGCCGCCCGTACCAAGAACGGTCAAAGACGGTCATCCCACCCGTGCCGGGCAGCGGCTCTTGGAAGCGCCAGAGGAAGTGGTGGCGCAGCTCTTCTGGTGTGGGGGGGCCCACAGGGCGGACGAGCACGTGGCGTGGATCGAGGCTCGCGGTGAGGCGGCGGATTGCACCGCCCTTGCCCGCTGCGTCAAAGCCCTCGAAGAGCACGATGAGGCCCGGCCCGGGCGCCTGTCCCAGCAGTCCCGCGCTGAAGAGACGGAGCTGTGTGATTCTCTTTTGGGCTTTGGCTACGCGCGTGTCCGACTCCTCTTTGCCCATGGACTTCGTGAGATCGATGTCATCGACGCGGTTCATGCAGCTCCGTCCGGACTGGTTGGCTTCCTGCCTCAACGTAGCCGACGGCTAGAGCGTTGCCTTCGGCCCGTGCTGCGGACGACGTCGCGCCGGCACAAAGCGGTAGCGCTCGTTGACGAACGATCCGATGAGGAAGAGCCCACCGAGGAAGCCGACAATGAGCGCGTCGCGCTCGTGGGGCGGGGAGAAGCTGTACGTCACCGTCGACGTGCCGGCCGGCACCAAGACCTGTTGATACACGTGGTCCTTCGTGACGATCGTCTCTTGCTTGCCGTTGACGAACGCCTTCCAGCCCTTCATCGAGAGTTCCGTTCGAATCAGCTTGGTTGGGGTCGGACAGTCCACTATCGCCTTGTCATCGGTCGTGCTCGTGACCGTGCACGACGAGTTCGTTGTCGAGAAGAACGCACGAGGATGCGGCAGCTCGTAGATCGTCGCGAGCGAATCCCTAAAGACTTGTGTCACGCCATCTTTCACGAGACGGGTGTTGAGGACGACGGAGCTCGGCATGAGGAGGTATTTCACCGACGCGTTCTCATAGGCCTGGAAGCGGTTGGCGAGCTCGTACTCGAGGTGCTTCACGCCGATCATGCCGCCCTTCACCACGAACTGATTGCCCGGAGTGAGTCCTGGATCGAGCTGGTCCTCGAGCAGGTTCTTGAATGATCGGGGAAAGGGCAGGTCGATGTCGCTGAACTCATTGATGCCGAAGTACGTGCCCCAGTTCGGGTACAGGACGGCGAAGTCCAAGAACCGGTACTGGCCCTGATTCGTCTGCAGGTACGTGATCGGGGCGTAGTCGATGGTGATCTGCTTGGGCGATTCCGCCGTCGGCACGAAGAAGTAGAGCAGCGACTCGCCGACGATGACCGCAGCAATGAGAAAAGGGGCCCATCGAAAGCGGTGCAAACGGCCCAGCACGAGGAGCAACACGATCGCGATGAACGGCAGAAACTGGAGCCCGATGAAGACGATGTGGACCTTCGAGGAACTGAAGGTCATGCCCTTGTTGTACGGTCGGGCTTCGTTGAGGCACCAGAGCAAGACGAGCACCATGAAGATTCCGGCCGTCGTAAAGAGACGCTTGGCACGTGTGCTCAGTGTGAAATCCCAGAGTCCGAGCGCCGCCAAGACCACGACGGCGAGCTCGCAGCTCGGCATGATGTAGCGGGGATAGGACGATGCGCTGACGAAGGGAATGAGGTTCCACAGAAACTTTGTCCCGAGGAAGTCGAAGGCCCCCGCGAGGCCGACCGCGGTCCACGCGGCGAGGAAGATTCGTAAGGGTCGCAGTTTCGAGCCGAAAAGGCCGACTAACGCGAGTACGCAGATGCCGGCGCCGAAGTAGCCGCCGATCTCACCCCACATCGAGTCCACGACGGTGTTGGAGAATATCGTCCCAAAGACGTACGGGTCAAAGAACGTGGCAAGGGATTCGTTGGGCAGACGAAGCGCCCCGTCGACCGCGGCAGTGTGCCCTCCAATGAATCCGACCTTCAGGTAGTCGTCGAAGGGGATGAGTATGGGCAGCGCCAGGATGACGCCCATCACACCGCCGAGCCCGAGGCGCCGCAGTGCGCGCGGACGCTGCAGGCGCGGCACGTGGAAGAGACGTACGATCGCCCACGCTCCGGCGAACAATCCGTCCATGTACGCGACCTCAGGAAACCCCGCGTAGAGCGAAAGCGCGAGCGCGATCGCCGCGATGTACCAGCCGCGTTTGGAGGAGCTCGACGAGCTGTCGAGGATCATCTCGATACCGAGCACGAGCATCGGCAAGAAGGCGACCGGATTCAAGACAGAGTTCCCGAGCCAGGCGTAGGTGCCGTTGAGCGCAAAGAGCATTCCCGCGAACGTGGCAAAGAAGATCGGTATCGAGAGTCGTCGAGCCAGGAAGTACGTCGAGATCCCCGCGATCACTTCGAGGACTATGTGGAACCACACAAGGCCTGAGGGCAGCGCAAAGAGGAGCGTCAGCGGTAACAACGCGGAGGACTGCATCTCACCGGCCAGCGGCTGACCGAGACCCTGGAAGTAGTTCCACCACGGAAAGTGACCGTGGAGGATGTCCATCGCTGCTTGGTGGCCAAGCGTCTGGGTGACGAAGCCAACGTTCGGGTCGATGGCAGGACGTCCACACGTGATGCGACACAAGTGATGGGAGATGCCCGCTGTCCAGGAGATTGGATCGTTGTTCGCTAGCCCAAAGACGTACATCCCGTTCGCGAGCAGCACGATGATGACGATGATGCCAATGGCAACTGCCGAAGGCGGCAACCGACGATAGAGCGTGATCAATCGGTCACCGGTCGAACGCACCATCTCAGGCTACAAGTGCCGAACAGGGAGAATCGGCAACGCTCATCGGACGATGAAGTACATCTTCTCGCCGAGCAAGATCAGTGACTCGGGGAAGTAGGGATCACGGAACGTGCCAAAGATGTCCCAACGACGGATAAAGCGATTGCGATCATCGAGGGGGTCCAAGTCGCCTCGCGATGAGCCGACGTGATGGAAGAGCTTCACATTCGGCGTATAAACCACATACTGGCCTTCCATCTGGCTCCGCAGACAGATGTCGACGTCGTTCATCACCACCTTCAACTGTTCGTCCATGCCTCCGAGCGACTGCCAGAACTCTCGGTTGACCATCTGAACGGCCCCGGTGACCGCGGCCACATCGCGCACGGCGAGTGAGAAGTAGTCGACGTGGGGGTAGTTCGAATCGGTACGCAGGTGCTGGGGATATGGAGCGATCACGATGCTCTCGTGCTCCTTGCGACCGGCCTCGTCGAGCAGGGAGGCGCCGACGATGCCCACGTCGGCGAGCGAGCAGAGCGAGATCATCTGCTCGAGCCAGTCGGGTGTGACGACGATCGTGTCGTTGTTGAGCGTGACCACGTAGTCGGCCGTCGAGTGGTTGACCCCGCGATTGACGATCTTCGCGTAGTTGAAGGGCCCCGGGCAGGGGACGACCGCGTACTTCGTCTCATTGAAGTAGGCAAGGGATTCGGGTTCGATCGAGTCGTTGTCGAGGATGATGATGTCGTAGTTCGGGTACGTCGTCTTCTCCTCGATGGCGTCGATGCACTGACGAACGAGTTCGATACGGTCCCGCGTCGGGATGATGATGTCGATCGAGGGCGCGGGAGAGGGTGACTCGAGCGACCAGTTGACGAGTCCTGGCAGCACCCCGGGCGTGGCGACGCCGTACCAGCCGCGACGCTCGAGCGCGGCCTGGACGACTGAGCACGTGTCGTTGTTGAGACGCCCAGCGTCGAAGTGTCGCTCGGTGCGCCCGGCGGGAAGAACGCGTGGCACGTGTCGGAATCGGGCCTTGGCTTCGCTCAGGCGCAGGTACGCGTCATGCTCGTACGCAAAGCCCGCGTCCGGCGAGAAGCCCCCGAGGGCGAACAGTGTCTCCACTCGCAAGAGCGCGGGTCTGCCGACCGCGTTGTAGCTCAACAGCGTGTGGGGTCCGACGGCGGGACTCTTCAAGAGCGGCGCGAACTGGTTGAGCCCCGCCTCGTCACCAAAGACCACGTCGTCATCCGGCGTCGCCCCAGCGAGCAGCTTCGATGCCGAGTAGCGGCGGCTTTCGATCGATGTCGACGGATCACAGAGGAAGAGCCACTCGGCGGCCGTTTCGTTCAACGTGTCGTTGAGGCGGGCGATGAATTCACTCGGAGAGGTGCCCTCCTCGTCGACCTCGACGATGTTCACGTCGCTGAGATCGACGTTGAGAGCAGCGAATGCGGCGAAGTCAATGACGCGCGGGCGGTAGTTGATGGGATAGACCTCAGGGGCATTCCCTACAGAGACGAGAGGGGCCTTCTTCTTCTCGAGCTTTCGTAGATTGCGCCACGCCTGCAACGCCGGGCGGAAGACGAGTCGCGCGAGGCGATACCGGCGTGTGTCCTCACCGAGCATGCGCCCCGCGATTCGCTGCACGGGAGTGCCCGCCATACGTCGAATCTCTTGGTGGAAGGCGACCCAGCGAGCCTTGAGCTCCTCGGGCGTGAGCGCGGGCATGGCGTCGTCGTCGAATCGCTGCAGCAGTGGCAAGTTCTGAAGTCTCTCTCTACGCGCGCCCGGACGAGCGGATCGTCCTCGATGAATGTACTCGCGACATGCCAACGCGCCGAAAGGGAGCAATCACCCGCTCAACGTTACCTTTCTCATCGCCCCGGCTCCTTCGACGCCGTATTCACGGCTCGGCGCGAGGGCTGCGGATATCGTCGGGGTTGACGCGGTCGAGCCTCACCTATATATAGGCGCCGCATCGGATCGTGTTACATTGCGGGACCAAAAAATTTACAGAAGGTGATATCCGACAAAGGAGTGCAGCAGTTATGACCGAAACCCTGGAGGCCCCCGAGTCAGCCGCATCGCAGCAAGGTCTGCGCGCCGGCGTGCTTGGACTATTCGACTCGGTGATTATGGGCGTCGCGGGCGTGGCGCCGGCGTACTCCCTGGCGGCATCGACAGCCGTCCTCTTTGGGGCCGTGCTCCTTGGCGGCGCCGCTGCACTGCTGTACTGCGGCATCGCGATGTTCGGCATCGTGTTCGCCTTCAGCTATCTCGGGCGGGTCGAGACCAATGCGGGCGCCAGCTACAGCTGGGTACGCCGCGCGCTGCACCCGGCGTTGGGGTTCCTCTCGGGCTGGGCCCTCATCGTGTCAGCGCTGATCTTCATGGTCGCGGCCACCGTTCCGGCTGGCTCCTACATCCTTGGGCTCTTCTCGACATCTGCGGCGCAGAATACGGCTGAAGTGACGCTGGTCGGAGCGATCTTCTTCATGTTGATGGTCGGCGCGGTCGCGGCCGGCATCACTATCACGGTCGGCGTACAGATCGTCATGTCGTGCATCGAGCTCTTTTTACTGCTGCTCTTCGCCGCGCTCGCGATCTTTCACGGCCACCACGTGCACAACTTCAGCTGGCACTGGTTCTCGCCGGGAATCTTCCACGGCCAGAAGGGATTCGTCGCGGGTGCCTTAGTCGCCGCCTTCTACTACTGGGGCTGGGACGTCACCGCGAACCTAAACGAAGAGACCAAGGGCGCCAAGAGGACGCCCGGACTCGGCGCCATCATCGGCATCGTGGTCGTCTTCTTGCTCTTCGAAGTGTTCACCGTCGCCACGAACATGGTCCTCACGACGCATCAGATCAGCAACAACACCGCCGACGTCCTTGGCGTACTGGGCCAACAGGTCTGGCACGGAACGGGGGGCAAGTTCATCGTGCTCGCGGTGGTGCTGTCGACCGTCGCGACGCTCGAGACCACGCTCATCCAGGTGACGCGCACCATGTTCGCAATGGGGCGCGATAACACGCTCCCGAAGATTCTCGGTACCGTGCACCGCAAGCGCCAGACGCCACTTGTCGCGACGGTGGTCGTCACCATCATCTCGCTCGGTCTGTTCGTCGGTTCGCAGTACGTGGGTTCGATCGGCTCGATCATGACCGACGCCATCAACGCGATTGGTCTACAGATCTGCATCTACTACTCGCTGGCGGGCCTTGCGGTCGTGGTGCTCTATCGCAAGCAGCTCTTCAAATCAGCGTCGAACTGTTTGTTGATGGGGCTGTGGCCGCTTGTCGGCGCCGTGTTCATGGCCTATCTCTTCGTCGAGAACATTCCCCAGCTGAACGCGGCGACGCTATGGGTCGGTCTTGGCGCCATGGCACTGGGCCTCATTCCGATGGCTTACTACTGGGCCAAGGGGAATCCCTACTACGACCTGCCTGCGAAGGAAGACCGTGTCGCGGTCCTCGAAGAGTTAGAGAGGAATCTCTAAGCCAGGACTGACGTTCTCGTCCAAGATGTGGGTGTGAGGATAGTCAGTCTCATTCCATCGGTCACCGAAACGCTGACGGCCTGGGATCGAGTGCCGATTGCCTGTACGAGATTCTGCGAGCGTCCCGACCTTGAACACGTGGGGGGCACCAAAGACCCCGACGTCGAGCGCATCGTGGCGCTTCAACCCGACCTGGTGGTGATGGATGCCGAAGAGAATCGTCGCGAAGACTACGACGCGCTCATCGAGCGCGATGTCCCGGTCTGCGGGTTGCACATTCGCTCCTTGAGTGACGTCAACTCGTCCATGGAGGACCTCGCGGCTCGGGTGGACGTGACGTGGCGAACGATTCAACTCGAGCGTCCCGCGCCAAATCGACTGCGCGCGTTCATCCCCATCTGGCGACGTCCGTGGATGGCGCTTGGCTCGCCGACCTACGGGAGTTCACTGCTCGCCTACCTCGGAGTCAAGAACGTCTATGACGGTGACGGCCCTTACCCGGCGGTCGAGCTCGAGGAGGTCTGCGAGCGACACCCCGACGTGGTCCTCGCGCCCAGCGAGCCCTATCCCTTCTCCGCTCGTCAGCTGCCCGAGCTTGAGCTCGTCGCACCGACGTACTTCGTCGACGGCAAGGACCTGTTCTGGTGGGGACATCGCACGCACCACGCACTCGCGCGTCTCGCCGTCGAGATCCAAAGGATCTGTAGCGCACGCTCATAACGACTGATGAGCACCGTGGCGACGACGCGCCGACTGGTAACTTCGATTCGTGCTTCGACCCCCTCGGCGCGACGTTTGCACCTCCGCATTCACTGAAAGAGGAGGGGTCGAGGCGTGACGATCAACATCGTCATTGGCTCGTACCTCGAGCCCGAGCTCGTCGAACGCATCGCATCCTCGAGCGACGATCTGGTGGTGCATTATCGTCCTGACCTGCTTCCGGTGCCGCGCTACGCCTGCGATCACTCGGCGCCCGCTCGCGAGCTGACCGCCGAGCAAGTCGATGAGTGGAAGTCGCTCGCGGCGTTGGCCGACGTCTTCTTCGATTTCGATTGGCTTGATCCTGCGACCATGGCCGAGCGGTGCTCGAACCTGAAGTGGATTCAAGGCACGAGTGCGGGCATCGGTGGCGTCATGCAGCGAAGCGGATTGGACCGCACGAGCATCATCGCGACGACGGCCGCGGGGATACACGCAGTCCCG
This sequence comes from uncultured Acidimicrobiaceae bacterium, assembly GCA_963732125.1. Classification (GTDB taxonomy): domain Bacteria; phylum Actinomycetota; class Acidimicrobiia; order Acidimicrobiales; family RAAP-2; genus RAAP-2. The sequence continues at coordinate 450,403 of CAVSXX010000001.1, forward strand.
CTTGCGGAGTTCGCCCTCATGGGGGCGCTGTACTTTGTGAAGGGAGTGCCGTTCCTGAACGACCTCAAGGAGCATCGTCACTGGCAGCGGTACACGACGGTCCAGCTGCGAGGTCTTCGCGCGCTCGTGATCGGCCTCGGTGGCATCGGGCGCGAGGTGGCGCGCGTGTTTGCTGCCATAGGAGTCGACGTCACCGGTCTCGGGCGCGAGGGACGTAGCTACGAAGTTGAGGGAGTGACGAGATTCATCGGTCGGTCGGAACTCGACGACACGCTCGGTGAGATGGACATCGTCATTTTGACGGCGCCGCTTACGAGTGAGACGCGTGGAATCATCGGCGCGAACCAACTCGCGCGCCTGCCCCTCGGCGCGTTGGTCATCAACGTGTCGAGAGGCTCGCTCATCGATGAGGCAGCGCTGATCGAGGCACTTCGCTCGGGCAACATCGGGGGAGCGTGTCTCGACGTATTCGCCGAAGAGCCGCTCCCTGCATCGAGCCCTCTGTGGGAACTCGACAATGTGATCCTTTCGCCGCATTCCGCCTCGACCCTGCAGACGGAAAATGAAGATCTGGTCGAGCTGTTTCTCGAGAATCTCGGCCACTGGCGTCGTGGGGAGTCGTTGCGCAATCTGTACGACCCGGAGGCGGGCTACTAGCGTACGATCGCTGCTGACGGAGAAGCTGAAGGAGGCGACGGGTGCGCCACGCGTTGTTCCTACCCGCCTTTGACGGCCTCGCTGATCCCGAGCGGGTGGTCGAACTCGCCGTCGCCGCCGAGGCGTCCGGCTGGGACGGCTTCTTCCTCTGGGACCACCTTCTGTACGGCACCCGCGTGCGCGACATCCTCGATCCATATATATGTCTCGCCGCAGCAGCGTCTGCCACCTCGACCATCGAGCTCGGGCCGATGGTGACGCCGCTCGTACGACGTCGACCGGCCGTGCTTGCTCGCCAGGCAGTGACGCTCGATCTTCTCTCGCACGGACGTCTCGTCTTGGGTCTTGGCATCGGTGACGACGGCGCCGGTGAGCTCTCGTCCTTTCGTGACACGGTTGAAGCCCCCATCAGAGGACGGATGCTGAGCGAGGGCCTCGAAGTGCTCACCCAGTTGCTCTCTGGCAGTCCGGTCAATCACGACGGAGAGTTCTATCGTGCGGCCGACGTGGCCTTCCGCCCGACGCCGGCGCGAGAAGGTGGCATCCCGATCTGGCTCGCCGCACGGTGGCCGCATCCCGCGCCACTTCGGCGCGCCGCGAAATACCAAGGCGTGGTGGTGATCCAGATGCCGGACCCCACCGAGATGACCAAACTGAAGCAGCGGCTGGTAGGGGCCGGCGCGGACCTTGACCACTTCGACATCGTGATGCTTCGCAAGGATGGCGATGACGCGTCCGAGTGGGCGAACAGCGGGGCGACCTGGTTAATGACGCAACTCGGTCCTTACGACCTCGATTTCGTCGAAGCGCTGGCTCGGGTGACAGCAGGACCGGCTACGGCGTAGCTCAACTCGTTGCTGGACCGCGCCAGAGGTCAATGTTGCCGTCGACGGCGTACTTATCGATGCGCGCCATTTCGTCATCGGTGAAGGCGAGGTTGTGAAGCGCGTCGAGGTTGTCGTCCAATTGATCGACGCTCGAGGCGCCGATGAGCGCACTCGTGACGCGCGGATCGCGCAGCACCCAAGCGAGGGCGAGCTGGGCGAGGGTCTGACCTCGCTCTTTGGCGATGTCGTTCAGCGCGCGCGCGTGACTGAGGTTCTCGTCGCTGAGCATCGACATCTCGAGGGAGTCATTTTTCGTCGCACGCGACCCATCTGGCACACCATTGAGATAACGATCGGTGAGAAGACCCTGGGCGAGCGGCGAGAAGGCGATGCACCCGACACCGTCGTCCGCGAGCACGTCAAGCAGACCGCCTTCTATCCAGCGGTTGAACATCGAGTACGACGGCTGGTGGATCAAGAGCGGCGTGCCAAGACCGCGCAGAATGTTGACCGCCTCTTGGGTGCGCTCCGCGGAGTAGGACGAGATGCCGACGTAGAGCGCCTTGCCCTGGCGAACGGCGTGATCGAGCGCGCCCATGGTCTCTTCGAGTGGCGTCGTGGGGTCGAAGTGATGGTGGTAGAAAATGTCGACGTAGTCAAGGCCCATTCGCTTCAGGCTCTGATCGAGGCTCGTGAGCAGGTATTTGCGCGAACCGAGGTCGCCGTACGGGCCGGGCCACATGTCCCATCCAGCTTTGGTTGAGATGACGAGCTCGTCACGAAGCGTTGAGAAGTCCTCGTGGAGAATTCGTCCAAAGTTGATCTCCGCGCTCCCGTACGGCGGCCCGTAGTTGTTCGCGAGGTCGAAGTGAGTGACGCCGCGGTCGAACGCTCGACGAAGTATCGCGCGCTGCGTGTCGACGGGACGGTCGTCTCCGAAGTTATGCCACAGACCGAGCGATATCGCGGGGAGCAGGATGCCACTTCGGCCGCATCTGCGATAGGTCATGACGTCGTAACGGTTATCAGCGGGGGAGTAGTTAGGCATGCTCGAATCGTAATGACGGTCATCGAATCTTCAACACAAAAATTCTTTGCGACGCTCATGTCGCCGCGCGACAGCCCCCGCCGTAGCGCTCCACTCGGCGAGGGCCTCATTCGTCCCCGTGAAGGTTGACTCATGCCCCATGGGACGTTCTTCGGGCGATGTTCCGATAAATGGAACACTGTTCCCACACGTCGAAACTTCACTATAGTTACGGGTTTTACGGGCCTCGAAAAGGGGGACAAAGTGACCGTAGACCTCTTGCATACCGAAACGACGGCCGACGAGCCTGAGTCCAAGGTATTAAATGGCTCGGATCGCGTGCTGGCCATCTTGAATGTTCTCGGGTCATTTCCCGACGGCATCGGCCTCAACGAGCTCGCGCGCCTCGTCAACTCGCCGCGCTCAAGCGTGCACCGGGCGCTCGGCGCACTTCGCCGCGCGAACCTCATCGAACAGGACCGCGACAGTCGATATCGCCTTGGTTACGGACTCTTGAAGCTTGCCTTCTCGTACTACGAAGAGCTCGACGAGATCGGACGAATTCGCCCGGTGCTTTCGGCGCTTGCTCAAAAATTCGGAGAGACGACCCACTACGCGGTGCTCGACCAGGCGGAGGTCATGTACCTCGCGAAGGTCCAACCCGCACGTTCGCGCTATCAGATGACGTCGGTGATCGGCGGGCGCAACCCGGCGTATTGCACCGGCGTGGGCAAATCCATCCTGGCGTACATGTTGACGACTCGTCAAGACGTTGAGCAGTGGGTGCTCGAACACGAGTCGACGATCATTCGTCACACGAGCCGCACCATGACCGACCCCGACGAGCTTCACCAGGAGTTCGCCAAGATCCGAGAAGACGGGTACGCGCTTGATCGCGAGGAGCACGAGCCGGGCATCAACTGTCTTGCCCTTCCGCTTTTTTTGACGTCGAAGTCAGTCCCCGACGGTGCGGTCAGCGTCACCGCAGTGGCCCAGCGATTTCCGCTGAAGAAGCTCGAGGCGTCGATCGATCACGCGCGAAAGGTGATTCACGATCACCTGGGCGAGGTCATGGCCTAGCTGCCTCACATGGATCTTTAGTTGTCTCGCCTCTAAGTGGCGTGGCGTCGTCGACGCCAAGTGTCTCAATAGTGAAAGGTAACGAGCATGAAGTTGTTGCGCGTAGGTGAAGTGGGCAGTGAGGTACCGGCGGTGCTCGGCAGGGCTGGCGAGATGCTTCGTCTCCCGAGTTCGCTGGGCGACATCGACGCTGAATTCTGGGCGCGCGGTGGCGCGTCGGAGGTGCGGCGTCTCTTGGATGCGGGCGAGCTCACCGAAACCGTCACCGAGCCGGTTCGCATCGGCGCACCAATCGCGAAGCCCGAAAAGATTGTCTGCATCGGGCTGAACTACCGCGATCACGCCGAGGAAGCCAAGGCCGCGATTCCCACTGAACCGATCATCTTCATGAAAGCTCCCAACTGCATCGTTGGCCCGAACGACCAGGTGCTCGTCCCACGCACTTCTCACAAGATGGATTGGGAGGTCGAATTGGGCGTCGTGATCGGCTCGCGCGCTCGCTATCTCGATAGTCCCGAGGATGCCCCGGGGGTTATCGCGGGCTACTGCCTTTCCGACGACGTCTCCGAGCGAGCGTTCCAGTTGGAGCGCGGCGGTCAGTGGGTGAAGGGAAAGAGCTGCGAGACGTTCAATCCGCTCGGACCGTGGGTGGTGACGGCAGATGAGATCGCTGACCCGCAGGATCTTGCGCTCCGCCTGAGTGTGAACGGTACGTCACGCCAACACGGAACGACACGCGACATGATCTTTGGCGTGAACTATCTCATTTGGTACGTCAGCCAGTTCATGGTTCTTGAGCCAGGTGACCTGGTGAACACGGGAACGCCCGCCGGAGTGTCGCTTGGACACGATGACGTTCCGTTTCTGCAGGCAGGTGATGTCCTCGAGCTCTCCGCCGATGAGCTCGGCACCCAGCGCAACACGCTCGCCCAAGCGTGAACTTGTGCCAACCAGGCCGATCCCCTAGCGAACTTTCCCTCGGCCGGCGACGCGAAGCTCTTCGACCACCTCACCGCGTCGCGTCGCGTACACGGAGTCAAAGAGATTCACGACGGGGCAGATGTGACTCGGGATAAGTTCAAGCTTGTCGCCGATCTTGAGCTGGCCGCCTTGGGCGAGGTCGATGGTACCCACACCGTGTTCTTCGGTCGTAAAGCTCATCGTGAGGTCGGCACGCCCAACGGCTTGGATCCATCCAGGACGTCCCACCCCGTCTGACGTAAAGCACTTCGTGCCAGCATCGATGACGAAACGATCCTCGGCCGGTCGGCCGACGACGGTGGCCAGCACGCGCGCGGCACAGGTGCCCTGCGTCGCCACGCCGAGACTCATCATTGCGGTGTCATTGAAGACGTAGGTGCCTGGTCGCACCTCAGTGACGCCTTCATGACGCAACTCACTGCGTGCTGAGGGAGTGGAACCGACGCTGATCTCGCTCAAAGAGACACCCGCGTCGGCGGCCATCTCCCTCGTCATGACCAGGTCGGCCACCTCACGGTCGACTACGAGATCACGATCGCTCGTCGAAACGGCGGCGTAGGTGTGGCCCGCGTGCGTCATCAGACCGATGATCGTGACGCCGTTGATGTCGGCGATTTGCTTGATCAGCTCGACCGTCGGCGCACCAGGCGCTCGGCCCATGCGGTGCTGACCGGTGTCGACTTCGATGTAGATCTCGATCGGCTGTCCACTGCTCGCGCCGAGTCGACCGAGGCCTTGCCCGACCTCCACCGAATCAAGGCTGACGATGATCCTCGCCTTCTCGCGCAGTGCCTTCAGACGAGCGAGCTTTTCTTCGCCGTAGATCGGATAGGCGATAAGCACGTCGTCGAATCCGGCAGCCACCATGACCTCGGCTTCGCCAACCTTCGCGCACGTGATCCCCGAGGCTCCCGCGTCGACTTGGAGCCGAGCGATCTCGGGCATCTTGTGAGTTTTGGTATGCGGGCGCAGACGAACCCCGCTTGACTTCGCGCGATCAGCCATCTCGTTGACGTTGGCCTCGACGAGATCGAGGTCAATGACAAGTGCAGGTGTGTCGAGGTCGTAGGTCTTCACGGCTCGAGGAGCGCCTTAATTGGCGTTGATTGCCCATTCATCAGTGCGGTAAAGATCTGGGCTCCCTCGTCGAGCGGATATGTCGTGGACCACGATAGGTCAAGGTGCGGCGCCAACTCGATGGCTGTGACGAACTCATCATCTGTGTACGCGAAGGATCCACGAATCGTCTTTTCGAAGCGAACGGCGGCGGCGGCGTCAAAGTCGGAACCGGGAGTGGCGAGGCCGAGCCAGACCGCGGTTCCTCCGGGAACCAGATGGTCGAGGGATGCGCCGCGCGTCGCCGAGGTGCCGACCGCATCGAAGATCACATCGAACTCGCCCTCGAGCGACGACGAGACGATGCTCGCGCCAAGCGACGAGGCGACCTCGCGTCGATCTTCTGATAGGTCCGCGCACGATACGACGGAGGCTCCGTAATGACGAGCAACCTGAAGACACGCGAGACCAATCGGGCCGCATCCGATGATGCCGACCCGTGCGCCGATAGGCCTTCCCGCGAGATTCCACGCGTGCACCGCATTTGCGAGAGGTTCGATCAGTCCCGCACTATCCCAGTCGAGGTCCACAGGAAGATCGTGCATGAGCAAACGCGGCACGACAACGCGCTCGGCAAAGCCACCCGCTTTGTGTGCTCCCAGCAGGACGCGCGTTCGGCACAGCTGGGTCTCGCCACGTCGACAGAGCTCACACTCTCCACAGGAGATGAGGGGATTCACCGCGACTCGGCGTCCGTCGTCGGTGGTGCCGACGAACTCGTGTCCCATGATGAGCGGAGGAACCCGAAAGCTGGGAGCAGTGATGCCGTGCAGCTCACTCCCGCAGATGCCCGCGCGCACGACGTGCACGATTGCTTCGTCGTCACCCGCAACGACTTCGTCGACGTCTTTCACTTCTACGACGTTCAGTGCGGTGAACACCAGAGCCTTCATGTACTTCCTCCCAATCGGTGCGACGCCTCCTCACGCTACAGGTTCGTCACAATGTGAGTGATGTGAGATGACACCTCGACACGTACTCGCGCATGCTGCACAATGACGTCTCGTCGTCGCATCGACGCGCACGATTTCCGTCGAACAATTGTGTTCCGATATCTAGAACAGTCGTGACACGAGTTGTCAAGGATGAAGGACGCGCCTCACGTACGCACCTCCAGGAACGCGAACGCAGTCGTGAACTGGATAGTCCTCATCAGAAGCGTGTTGTGAAACTCGCGTGGTGAGCACCATCGTTGACATTGTTCCGACTATTAGAACGCCTCGGCTGCGAAAAGAATCTCGATCAAAAAATCGACGAGGTTGACGCGTTGCCGCGCAGTTTCGTCGAGTGCAACTTGGCTATGTTGTTGACACTTGCAATAGCGCGAAAACTCAGGGGAGAGAAATGAACAGAGATGTTTTTGTGAGTGACGCACCGTCGAAGACCGTTCGAATGAAGTCGTCACTGAAAAAGCACTTGACGAGAAAGCTGCTGTCGATTGTCTGCGTGAGCTCGATGGTCCTCACGGTGGCGTCGCTACCTCTATCAAGCACGGCGAATGCAGCCTCGAAGAAGACTGACATCACGTACTGGTTCTGGGGGGAGAGCGACATTCCTGGTATTACCAAGTGGATGCAGCAGCGCATCGCCACGTACGAGCAGTCGAATCCGGACGTGAAGATCTCGCTCGTTCCTCAGTCGAACACGACCATCATTCCGAGCTTCACGCTTGCGGCACAGAGCAAGACCGGCCCGGACCTCGACACGCAGTGGGCGACGTTGCCCACCTTGCTGCCGGCACTGAGTGGCGACGTGACGCCGATCTCGAACTATCTGCCCGCGAGCGACACCTCGCACTGGCTCAGCACGAACGAGAACACCTACGACGGCAAGATCTACGCCATGCCGCTCTACATGATCGGCGTGCCACTGGTCTGGAACAAGAAGCTCTTCAAGGAAGCAGGACTCAACCCGAACGTTGGACCCACGACGTGGGCCGAGTTCCTCGCTGACTGCAAGGCGCTGAAGGCAAAGGGCATCACGCCGATCGGAATGGGCAACAAGGACGGATACTTCGGCGCGTGGATGTTCGCCATCTACGAGAAGCAGCAGCTCGACAGCCTGACGCAGTTGACGGAGGGAGTCGCCGGCAAGAGCGGCGCTGAGACGAAGATGCTCGCCTCGCTGAAGAACATGTACACGATGTTCCAGGGTCTCATCAAGGACGGCTACGTGAACTCGAACGTGGAGTCGTTGACGCTCGACCAAGGATGGCAGCTGTTTCCAGAGAGCAAGGCGGCAATGTCCTTCACCACCGATGGCAACGTCCTTTCGTGGGCGAAGTCAGTCGGCGAGGCCAACGTCGGGGTGGGACGTCCTCCGATCTGGGGAACGGGCTCGCTGGCGTCCACCTACGACGTGACGCAGTCCTCGGACGAGTTCATCACGTCGTGGTCGGCAAACAAGCAGGCCGATGCCAACTTCCTCGAGTGGCTACACGAGCCCACGAACATGGTGGCGCTCAACAAGGAAACTGGCGCCTTCCCCGCGGACAATCAGTTCCCGGTGAAGGACATCACGGACCCGCTTGCACGCTCGCTCGACATGCTCGACACCTCGGGCAAGTCCATCTGGTTGGAGAACTACATTCCGCCCCAGATCGACTCCGACGCCGACCTGCCCGCGGGCCAATTGATCACTTCGGGGTCGGGCACACCGACCCAAGCCGTGGCGCTGTGGAAGCAGCAGATCTCGTTATGGCAGACCCAGCAGCCAACGCAGTTCAAGGAGTTCTCGACCTGGGCGGGGGGCGCGTAAGCGCCAGATCGAGAGTCGATGACGCGCAGGACACCAGCAGTGGATAGAAAGTGACGGTGAGTTCTTCCACCTGGGTCGAGCGCAGTTTGGAAACAGACGAGCGACCGGCGTCAGGCATCAAAGCTGCCTGGCGCCGGCGCCAGCTCTGGCCCTACGGGTACATGGCGCCAGTGCTCGTGGCACTCGGTCTGGTCTTTGGCTACTCATTCGTCGAAGTTGTCCGCTACAGCTTCTACGCGGGCAGCGTGGGACAGCTGACCTACGTCGGCACGGCGAACTATAAGGAGCTGTTCCAGGATCCGCAGTTCATCACGTCGATGTTCAACAACTTCAAGTTGTTGCTGGTGGTGCCGATCGTCACGGTGCTGGCTCTCGCGCTGGCGCTCGGGATCAACACGACCTTTCGGGGCGTGCGCCAGTATCGGGCGATCGTCTTCTTGCCCTACATCTTGCCGGCGACGGCGATGGGTCTGTCGTTCTCCTACCTCTTGCAAGGCAATGGCGTGCTTGACGCGGTCTTGAAGGCCGTTCATCTCTCGTTCCTCATTCACGACTGGCTCGGTTCGCCAAGTTGGGTGATGTTCAGCATCGGCGGCGTCATCGTGTGGCAGCAGTTCGGCTTCGGCGTGGTCGTCTTCTCGGCCGCCCTGTTGGCCGTTCCGGGCGAGACGATCGAAGCTGCCCGCATCGACGGCGCGAACTGGTGGGTCGTGCAGTGGAAGATTCTGATTCCTCAGATTCGACGCATCATCGAGTTCTTCGTCATCCTCGAAGCGATCATCGTTCTCTCGTCGGTCTTCACCTACGTATACGTCCTCACCGGAGGCGGGCCGGCATATTCGTCCAGCGTCATGGAGTTCTTCATCTACCAGAACGGTTTTGAGAATGGCTCGATCGGCATCGCGTCGGCCGCGGCCGTGGTGCTACTCGCGATCGCGAGCGTCTTCATCGCGTTCTATCTCTGGGCCCGCACGAGAGCAGCGAAGGGCCTCGACTGATGCAGCACGTCCGCAACATCGGTCGCCAGGTTCTGTTGATCGCCATCGCGGTCATCTCGCTCTATCCGGTCTGGTTCATGCTGTCGACAGCGCTCAAGTCGCCCCACTACTACACACTCAATCCGACGGGCTTTCCCCATCACATGACGCTCGGCAACTTCTTCTCGGTGCTGAGGAACTGGCCGATCTTGACGTGGATGCGCAACAGCCTCATCGTGACCATCATCTCCGTCCTCGTGTCGACCATCATCTCGATCATGGCGGCCTTTGCGATCGTGTTTGGCCGCGGATTTGGGCGCGAGACGCTCTTTCGATCGAACATTGCCCTCATGGCCATACCACCCGTGGCGCTCCTCATTCCCATGTACACGTTGATGGTGATGCTGCACCTCATCAACAACCTGCCGTCGGTGATGATCTTCTACTCCGGGCTGCTCGTGCCCTTCTCGGTCTTCTTCTTTGTCAACTTCTTTCGCGAGATCCCGCTGGAGCTCGTCGAAGCTGCCTATATGGACGGAGCTCCCCATCGAAAGATCCTTCGGAAGGTGATCCTGCCGATCTCCGGCGCATCGACGATCACGCTGGTCATCGTGAACGCGATCTTCGTGTGGAACGAGCTGCTAATCGCACTCGTGTTCCTGCAGAGCAACACGTCACGAACGCTGATGGCCGGGCTGGCGCTCTACCAGGGCCGCTACGTGACCAATGAGCCGTTACTGATGGCCGCAGCCTTTCTTTCGATTCTCCCGCTCATGGTGCTCTACATCTTCGGTCAGCGATTCTTCGTGCGCGGCCTGACGGCGGGCATCGGCAAGTAAGCGATCGATCCAACAGTCGGGCGTGAGTCCGACTCAAGCAAAGGAGAAGTGAATGGCACGAATTGAAGGACGCACCGACCAGGCCCCTGTTCCGGTCGCGTCGTACTCCCAGGCCGTCACGATCGGCTCGATCGTCTCTGTCGCGGGTCAGGCGGGCTTCGACCCGGCGACCGGCCAACTGGCTGGCTCCGACGTGGGCGCCCAGACGGTGCAGACGTTCAAGAACATCGAAGCGATCTTGGCGTCGGCCGGCGCGACGCTTGACGACGTCATTCGCGTGGACGTCTTTCTCTCGACGTTGTCGGACTTTGCCGCGATGAACGAGCGCTACGCGTCGGTGTTCTCTGCGCCGTATCCCACACGCACGACCGTCGGGGTTGAGCTTCCTCCCGGCATGAAGGTCGAGATCACCGCGCTCGCTGTGAAGAACTGACCTATCGTGCGCGACGTCTACGACAAGCTCGGCGTTCGCCGCGTAATCAACGCGGCGACGACATTGACGGCCCTCGGCGGCACGGTGCTCCCTGAGGAAGTCGTTGACGCCATGGCCGCCGCGTCACAGTCGTGCGTCTCCATCGACGAACTTCAAGCAGCGGCGAGCCGTCGGCTGGCGCAGTTGACGCGCAACGAGGACGCCTATGTGACCTCGGGGTGCGCCGCTGGGATCGCGCTCAGCATCCTCGCGTGCATCACGCACGGCAGCGCAGAACTCATCGCGCGGCTGCCCTACGACGAGCACCTCGCACGCAATGTGGTCATCCACCGCGCTCATCGCATCCCCTACGACAGAGCCGTCGAGCTGGGCGGCGGACACCTCGTCGAGATCGGCAACATCATCCAGACCTTCCCCTGGGAGCTCGAGGCCGCACTCGATGAGCAGACGGTCGCGGTCGTGTGGGTCGCGGGAAGCCATCTCCCTCAGACGACGCTGTCGCTTGAAGAGACCGTGGAAATCGCCCACGAGCGTGGTGTGGCGGTGATCGTGGACGCCGCCGCGCAGCTGCCGCCGATGGAAAATCTCTGGCGCTTCACCACCCAATGTGGGGCTGACCTCGCGCTCTTCAGTGGCGGCAAGGCGCTCCAAGGTCCCCAGGCGAGCGGCCTCATCGTTGGGAAGGTGTCGCTCCTCGACGCGGTTCGTGCGAACGCGTCACCCCTCCAGCGCCTCGCGAGAGCGATGAAGGTGGGCAAGGAAGAGATCTGCGGGCTGGTCGCAGCCGTTGAGCGCTACGTCGCGCTCGATCATGCCCGCATCGCCGCCACATGGGAAGCGACCGTCGAACTGTGGCGGGCCAGCTTGAGCGCCGTGCCTGGCGTTGAGGCGAGGCGACTCGCGTTGAATGAAGCAGGCCAGCCGGTCGTGCGCCTCGAGCTCACGATTGATCCCGAGGTTGCGGGGGTGGACGCGGGGGAGGTGGTCGACCGGCTCTGGGCGGACGATCCGCGCATCGCCGTATTGGCAGGGGGTGAACGTCGGATCTTCGTGACACCGGACACGCTCAATGACGGCGAGGCGGTGATCGTTCTTGAACGACTGCATGCGGCATTGCAATCAATTGATCAGCGAACGAACGCGGAGGAGAAGAGCGATGTGGCGTGAGTACTTTGACGGAAAGACGGTCGTCGTCGGGGGAGGATCGACGGGCATCGGCGCGGCGGCCGTAACGGGCTTCGCGGAAGCCGGCGCAAAGGTCGTGGTGGCTGACGTCGCCGACGACGTTGGCACGCAGCTGGCCGCGGCACTCACCGCGAACGGCGGCCACGTGGTCTACCGTCACTGCGACGTCAGCAGCGAAGAGGAAGTCACGGAGGTCTTTCGTTATGTCGACGCGACGTACGGGGTCCTCGACGTGGTGTACGCGAATGCGGCCATCGAATGGACCAAGGACATTCGACACACGTCGCTCGCGGAGTGGCAGCGCGTGATCGACGTCAACTTAACCGGTGTCTTTCTGGTCACTCGTGCGGCCATGCTTCGCATGTGCGATGCGTCCAAGGGCTCCATTGTCGTGACCTCGTCGCCGCACGCGGTGGCGACCGTTCCCGACGCCGTTGCGTACGCCGCGTCGAAGGGTGGCGTGAGCGCTCTCGTGCGGGCGCTCGCGCTCGAGGGCGCTCCGTACCAGGTGAGAGTGAACGGGATCATTCCCGGCACGATCGACACGCCGATGGTTCGTCGTGAGGCGCAGGCGGCGAAGGATCCCGAACAGCAGATGGTCTTGATGGCGGCAACGCACCCGCTCAATCGTCTCGGCAGGCCCGAGGAGGTGGCGAACCTCGCGCTGTTTCTCGCGTCGCCGCTCGCTGAGTTCATCACCGGTTCACTCGTCTCGGTCGACGGTGGTTTGATGGCGGGTCTGCCATCGGGACCGCCGCTGAGCTACAACAACTAGCGGGGCGGTAACTCATGAAGGTCATCCGCTGCGACGTGACTCCGGTGAATGTTGCATACGAGCACCGCGAGATAAGCGCGCAGGTGGAGCGCGACGGTGTCACGGCGGGCATCGTGCGGCTGGAGACCGACGATGGCCTGATCGGCTGGGGCGAAGTGTGCGCGGGCGCCGACATGGAGTCGGTGCTGGACGCCGTGTGCGCCATGAAGCCGTTCATCCTCGGAATGGATCCGTGGCGCGCCGAGGCGATGAAACGCGAAGCCTGGCACCACGGACTCTGGCAGTTCCGCGAAGGGACAGGTAACTTCGCCTGGGCTGGCATCGATATGGCCTTGACGGACCTCAGCGGGAAGCAGGCCGGGGTGCCCGCGCACGCCCTTCTCGGCGGTGCGATGCGTGAGGGCGTGGACTACTTCTGGTACTTGAGCGGTGACGACCTTGACGAACTCCTGGCCTATGCCACCGTCGGCCTCGAGCGAGGGTACCGGTCGTTTTATCTGAAGGTCGGCCGCGATGACGAGGCCGACGTCGCACGTGTCTACGCGGTGCGTCGACACATCGGTGAGACGCGCAATCTGCGCATCGACGCGAATGGCGCGTGGAGCTTCGCGCAAGCGCGACGACTGCTCGCTCTCCTCGACGGCGCCCATCTCGATTTCGTCGAGCAACCCGTTCGTCAGGTACCTCGCGACTTGCTCGGCGATCTGCGTCGTCTCGTGCAAACGCCGGTCGCCGCGAATGAAGGTCTGTGGACGGAGGAGCAGGCGACGGAGCGCATCGAAGCGCGCGTCGCCGACGTCTATTGCTTCAGTCCCTACTGGGTGGGATCGCTCCGTGGATTTCAACGGCTGGGACATCTCGTCTACGAGCACGGCGGGCTCGTCTGCAAGCACACTCACGGCGAACTGGGTGTCGCCGCCGCCGCATCACACCATGTCATGTTGACCTTGCCAGGGATCGTCGAGGGCAATCAGCAGACCGCTGCGCACATGGTGGGCGATGTCGTGAAGGGACGGCTGCCGATCAGGGACGGTCCCGCGTGGGGGCTGCCAAGTGAACCGGGCCTCGGCGTCGAGATCGACGATGACGCATTCGCACGAGCCGCCGACGACTATCAGCGCGACGGTCAGTTCCGGCCCTTCCAGATACCGCCGGGAGCGCGATGAACGCGCCGCTGCAGCAAGACAATCGACTCGTCAAGTTGAGGAATGACCAGGTCAGTGTCGAAGTCGCGACGCGTGGCGCGAGGATCACGAGCCTCAAGGGCCGAGGCAACGAGCGAGAGTGGCTCACCCAAGCGATCGGCGTGGCGAGGTGCGCTTCCGCTCGCGGCGCTCGTTTCACCGACACCGATCACTTCGGATGGGATGAGATGTTCCCGAGCGTCGACGCGTGCGTCTTCCCCGTGGAACCGTTTGTCGGCGCCGAGGTCGTCGATCACGGCGAGCTCTGGACCACAATCTGGGAGACACTCGAAGCGACGTCGACGACGCTCGTTCAGCGTGCCACGAGCGACTCGTTTGCCTACACGTTTCAACGCGACATTGTCCTCGACGGATCGACGCTGCACGCCAACTACGCGTGCGTCGTCGACCGTTCCGTGCGTCGGCCCCTGCCACTGCTCTGGGCGCTCCATCCTCAGTTCGCCATGCGCGACGGTTCGCGATTGGAGCTATCAGGAGTGGGTAGCTCCGTACTCGATACCAGCGACCCAGCTTCGGTGCGTTCCGTCGAGTGGGGCGGCGATCTGGTGGTGGAACGCGACGTTGCAGCGGGCAGCGACCGCATGATCTACGTCACCCCGGGCGACGGGATCGCCGAGGCGCGAATCGTCGACGTGGATGGATCGACCTTGCGGCTTACCTGGGACCACGTCTTTGCGCCGTACCTCGGCATATGGATGGACTATGGGCGTCACACCAGTGGTCGCGCCGTGGCGATCGAGCCGACCAACGGATTCTTCGACGACTTGGCGCGTGCCCACGATTCAGGCTTCGTCGGTGTGTTCAACCCGGGAGAGCGCGTGACGTGGTGGGTGAAGGTCGAGATTGATGAAGGAGGCGGTTCATGCGCGAATTCGTAGCGGCGCCGTGTACGACTGAGCTCTACGAACTGGGCGAGTGCTGTCGTTGGGACGAGGTTCGAGAGGAGTTGTCCTGGGTCGACGTGCTGTCGGGCCGATTCTTTCGCGCGAAGGGGGACGGCGCTCAGGTCGACATCGTCGCTCAGTACCAAGTTCCAGGCGTTCTCACCGCACTCGCGCCGTACGAAGATCGCAGCGACGGATGGATAGCCGCGATGAACCAGTCGATCGCACATCTCGATGAATCCGGACAGGTCCGCGAACTCGCGAGCCCCGAGGGCCATCAGGCGAGTGAGGTGCGCATGAACGATGGCGCCGGGGACCCGTGGGGCCGATTCTGGATTGGCTCAATGGCGTTCAGCGGCGAAAAGGGGCGAGGCAGTCTCTATCGCTTTCACGAGTCGACGGGCACCGAAACGGTCTTTGGCGACGTGACCATCTCCAACGGCATGGGGTGGAGCCCTGACGAACGCACCATGTACTACGTCGACTCAGGCCCGGGAACGATCAGTGCCTTTGACGTCGACCGTCACGGGGAGATAGCCGGCCGACGACTGGTGGCGCAGCTCAACGTCAAAGAAGAAGGCACTCCCGATGGTCTCTGCATCGACGCAGAAGGCGCCATCTGGGTCGCTATCTGGGGCGGATACCAAGTGCGACGCTACTCACCGAGTGGGGAGCTGATCGCACGAGTCATGGTGTCGACCGCGCAGCCGTCGTGTTGCGCAATCGGTGGTGTCAATGGCACGACCCTCTATGTCACGACCGCGCGCGAAGACATGTCCGACGTCGTCCTTGCAGCAGAGCATGACGCGGGACGCCTGTTCTGCGCCGACATCGGCATCGCTGGTCTTCCCATCCTGCCCTATCGGCCGACAGTGCGAGAAACGAGATAGAAGATGACACCGTTCACCGACGACAGCCATGGTCCGAACGAACCCCTCGTGGTAGGTCTGGGCGAAGCCATGATTCGACTGAGCACGCAGGGAAAGACCCCGTTGCGCGTGGCGCGAGAACTCGACGTCGCCGTCGCGGGTTCAGAGCTCAACTTGCTCGTGACGGCTCGCGCACTCGGAACGTCGGCCAGATGGCTCACGCGACTGCCCACCAACGAGTTCGGGGTCATGATGCGTCGACACGCCGCCGAGAACGGTGTCGACGTGGTCGCGCGCGAGGAGGCGGGCGCCCGGGCAGGACTCTTCTTCCTCGAATCCGGTGCGCCGCCTCGCCCTTCGAGCGTCCTCTACGACCGCGTCGATTCGGCGGCCAGCCATATGAACGCCGACGAGTTCGAGTGGGACGAGGTGCTTCGTGGCGCGGCGTGCGCGCACGTGAGCGGTATCACCTGCGCGCTCGGCGAGGGCCCCTACGCCGCGACGATCACGTTCCTCGAAAGCGCCCGCCGGGTCGGTGTGATGACGAGCTTTGACATGAACTACCGGTCGTTGCTCTGGGAGACGACCGAAGCGCTCGCCGCATTTCGACGCGTGCTCCCGCTCGTCGACACGCTGTTCGTCGCTCCGAGGGACATTGCCCTGCTCTGTGAGACCCAAGACGACACGGAGCATCTGGCCGAGCAGGTGGCGTCCAACTACGGAACGAAGACGCTCGTGATTCGCGAGCGACGCGAAATCTCGCCACACGAGCTGGGGGTCACCGTCAAGGTGTTTGGCGAGGACGACAGCGTGAGCGAGTCGAGCGGGATCGTCGTCGATGAGCTGGGTGCGGGCGACGCCGCAGCGGGCGCATTCCTCGCCTCGGCGCTTCTCGGCGACAAGATCGCGGTGAGCGCGGAGCGGTGCGCCCGGGCCTACGCGCGGATGCTCACCATTCCTGGTGATACGTGGAGCGGGACAGTGCATGACTTGAGCGACGGGTATCAGACGTCGAGAAGGGTGGTGCGCTGATGACGTTAGACGAGATGCAAGCCCGTCTGCTTCGAGCGCGTCTCGTAGCGATCGTTCGCCTCGAGGATCATCGCAACGTCATCGAAATCGTCGACGCCCTCTGCAACGCGGGGGTCGAGTTCCTCGAAGTGACGATCGAACGGCCTGAGGGCTTCGCCTCGCTTGAGCGCGTCCTCTCGATGCACGGCGATCGCGCGCTGATCGGGGCCGGAACGGTGCTGACGGCCGAGGACGCTCGACGCGTCGCGGAGCTCGGCGCACGGTTCATTGTCTCGCCACACACCGATCCCTCTGTCATTGCAGCAGCGCACGAGCGTGGCGTGTTGGCACTGCCGGGCGCGTTCAGCGCGACGGAGGTGGCGACGGCATCGTCTCTTGGCGCCCGTTTCGTGAAGCTCTTCCCCGCGAGCGTCGGCGTTGGCTATCTGCGAAGCCTTCGCGGTCCATTTCCGCGGGTGAGGTTCGTGCCCACCGGTGGCGTGAGTGCGGACAACGCGCATGAATGGTTCGACGCGGGCGCGGTCGCAGTAGCAATGGGCTCGAATCTGGTCCCAATGTCGGGAGAGGTCAAGGGTATCTTCGAACGCGCGCAGCGCGCAGTCGAAGCGACGAAAGGCTCTAAGGAGTAGTCGTGGTGCACGCCTCTGCTCGACATCAACGTCGCCACGATGTAAGCGTTCCGACTACTGGAACGGTGTTCTCACCATTTGTGCGCTGGTTATAGTGAGGTCGAACCTCGACTCAATGGTCACTGTAAGAGGTGGTCGCGCGCTGCGCCGCGGCGCCGTGCAGCGCGGCAACTACGCAGAGAAGGAAAGCTAACAAAGTATGGCGTCAATTGCATTAGAGAAGGTATCGAAGCTCTATCCGAACGGCTTCCAGGCAGTGCACGACCTCGACCTCACGGTGAGTGACGGTGAGTTCATGGTGATCGTCGGTCCCTCGGGCTGCGGCAAGACAACCGCGCTTCGCATGGTCGCGGGCCTCGAAGCCATTTCATCGGGCACGCTCAGGATTGGTGAGCGCGTCGTGAACGACGTGACCTCAAAGGACCGCGACATCGCCATGGTCTTTCAGAACTACGCGCTCTATCCACACATGACGGTGGCGGAGAACATTGGCTTCGCGCTCGGCCTGCGGAAGATGCCCAAGGGGGAAGTCAAGACCAAGGTGAGCGAAGCAGCAGCCATGCTCGGGCTCACGCAGTATCTCAACCGCCGACCCGGTCAGCTCTCGGGCGGTCAACGCCAGCGAGTCGCGATGGGGCGCGCGATCGTGCGAAGCCCCTCGGTGTTCTTGATGGACGAGCCGCTGTCGAACTTGGACGCCAAGCTGCGCGTGCAGATGCGCACCGAGGTTCGCCGCATCCAGCAGCGCATCGGCGTCGCGACGCTCTACGTGACCCACGACCAGACTGAGGCTATGACCATGGGGGACCGCGTCGCCGTGATGCGCGCGGGTGTGCTGCAACAGTGCGACAAGCCGAACGATCTCTACAGCAAGCCGCGCAATCTCTTCGTCGCCGCGTTCATCGGCTCGCCGGCCATGAACCTCTTCGAGGCGACGCTGAGCAGCGACGGATCATCGCTCACGCTCGGCTCGCAGACGATTGCTCTGAATGAATCGGTCCAGCGTCGAGAAGGCCTCGCTCGCTATCGCGGCAAGCGCATCGTCATGGGCATTCGGGCCGAAGACCTCCCGGTCGCCGAGGGCGACTCGCAGTACGGTCCGGTCTTGTACGGCAATGTCGAAGCGGTTGAGGCGCTGGGCTCAGAGTTGCTCGTGCACTTTTCGATCGATGCGACGAGGGTATCGCCGGACGGAGCGATCGATGAGTCATCGGATGACTTCACGGCCGACGTGCCGATCAACATTGTGGGAGAGGGCATCGCTCGGGTGCAGCCGCGCGCGGTGGTCGCCGCCGGCGACAAGGCCGCCTTCGCCGTCTACCCAGAGCGACTCCACTTCTTTGACATCGACACCCAAGGCGCGATCGAGGACTGAGACGTCGCTAGTGCGAACGGGGCGTCGAAGGCGCTCGGGTTCGAACTGGGGGCTTCGTGGGAATGGGCATCTTGACGCGCGCCACCACGACGTCGGTGCGCTTGCGAAGCTCTGCGCTGAGCGGAAGGTCGATCTGGTTGTGGAGAATCCGATAGCGCCACTTGCTCGGCGCGAGTACGGGGATGAGTACCACGATCTGTTCGCGGTGCTTGTGCCGCTCCCTATCGATGAACTCTGAGATGGGGGTCACGACCGAGGTGTACTCGGTGTGCAGTATCTGGAGCTCGGGTCCCGGATTCCACTGTCGCCACTCCAGGGCGAGGCTGTTGCAGTGCTTGTGATCCTCGTCGCCCTCTTCGAGCACCACGGAGATGGCGACGACGTCGTGGCTGAGTGAGAGCGCTTCGCCGATGGCGAAGCGCGTAAGTTCTGACACGTTGGCGATAGGGACGACGACAACTGTCCGCTTCTCCCTCGGAGCCCTCGGAATCTCGCCAATGCCGATGGCGGCCGACACGCGGGAGTAGTACGCGTGAATGCGCTTGAACAAGAGGATGAAGCTCGGCACGGCGACAACCACGATCCAAGCGCCTTCAGCGAACTTCGTAATGAGAAAGATGACAGTGGAGGCTCCCGTGACGATGGCGCCCGTGGCGTTGACGACCGCCCGATACCGCCAGTGCGGTGGGCGCTCACGCCACCAGTGCACGACCAGGCCCGACTGGGAGAGCGTGAAGCCCGTAAAGACGCCGATGGCGAACAGCGGTATCAGCTCGTTCGTGTTACCGCCGACGGCAATGAGCAACAGCGCGGACATGCCCGCGAGCGCCCAGATGCCGCTGTTGAAGACCTGGCGGTCGCCACGAAGCCCGAAGAGGTGGGGCAGGAAATTGTCGCGCGCAAGAAGGCTCCCGAGGAGGGGCAGGCCGCCGAAGGACGTGTTTGCCGCGAGCGCGAGCACCAGCGTGATGGTGATCGAGACGAGGTAGTACGCCCAGTGTCGTCCGACCGCCATGCCCATGATCTGGCTCAGCACCGTCTCCTCGCTGCGCGGTCCAATGTGCCAGCGGTGCGCGAGCACGGCGAGGCCGAGCAACATCGCACCGAGCACAAGTCCCAACATCAGTTCGGTGCGCTTTGCGCGCTGCACGCGGGGCTGCTTGAAGAGTGGCACACCATTCGCGATTGCCTCGACACCCGTCAGCGCGCTGCATCCTGCCGAGAATGCCTTCAAGATGAGGAGCACCGAGACGACCTGCAGGCCGTGAGTTGAGAGCAACGAGCGGCCAGGCTGTGGTTGGTGCAGGCCGAGAGGGTGCACCAGTCCGACCACGATGATGGCAAGCAAGCCGACGATGAACATGAACGTCGGCAGCAAGAAGGCTCGAGCACTGTCACCGAGTCCTCGCAAGTTGAGAAGGGTGATGACCGCGAGCACGCCGAGACAGATAGGAACAGTGGAGCGACTGAGACTCGGAAACGCTGACGTAAGACTCGCCACGCCCGCGGCGATGGAGACGGCGACGGTCAATGTGTAGTCCACGACCAGTGATGCGCCCGCGACAAGGCTGGCGTTGACGCCGAGGTTGGCCCTCGAGACGGCGTAGGCGCCGCCGCCGCCCGGGTAGGCATCGATGACCTGGCGATAGGAGACCACGAGTATCGCGAGCAGCACGATGATGGCGAGCGTGATGGGCAAGATGAAGTGCAACGCGCCTGCCCCGGCAACGGCGAGGACGACGATGATCGCCTCAGGCCCGTACGCGACGGACGTCAGAGCGTCAAGTGACAGCGCGGAGAGTCCCTCAAAGGGCGTGATCTGCTCCTTGGAGGCTTCTCTCGTGGGAAGCGGGCGGCCGATGAGGAGGGTCCACATCGAGCGGCCGACGGAACTCTTCGTCGCTGCGTCCGAGGGCATCACCGAATCGTAGGTGGAGGGCCCCTCAATCCATGCTCGCGGAAGCGGAAGCCTCGTGCTTGATCGCTCGGAACCGGACGATCGCCCACCAAAGCGACCAGAGGACGAACGCCTCCACCAGTGCAGCGAGGATCCCGATCACCACCGCTCGATCGATTGACACGAGGATGACGACGAGCAGCTCGACCGCAACCGCGAGGAGGCACAGCACCGCGTACGGGCCGTATTGATACGCCGCATGACGAATACGGCTCGACGGGTGGGCGCTCGTGCGCCAGAACGCCTCGAGGACTTCGCGTTTCTCCTGTCGCGAACAGCTTCGGTACACGTCGAGCCTCACCCAGGTAACGCTACAGAGTCCTCGGTGTCACGAAGGCGAGGACTCTCCATTAGTACCGGGGTGAGAAGACAACAAGGAGGTGGCCGTGACGCAGACTTCTGGTCAAACGGTGGCGTTTTTGGGGATTGGTCAGATGGGCACGCCAATGGCGAAGCGATTGATCGGCGCGGGGTTCTCGCTGCAAGTGTGGGACCAAACCCAGGAGCATGCTGCGTCGCTGGCCGACGAGGGGGCAAAGCCTGCATCAACGCCGGCTGAAGCCGCGAAGGGCGCAGATTTCGTGATCACGATGCTCCCTGACGGAGCGATAGTTGAGTCGGTCATGTCCGGCGAGCAGGGAGCGCTGGGATCGTTGCCGCAGGGTGCGCTCTGGTTGCAGATGAGCACGGTCGGCGTCGACTGGATGTCGACGCTGCACCGTCTCGCCGAGGATAACGGTGTTGACTTTTTGGACGCGCCAGTCTCAGGCAGTGTCGCGCCCGCAACGAATGGGACGCTGGTCATTCTCGCGAGCGGTCCGTCGAAGCTTCGCGCACGATCGGCCCCGGTGTTCGAAGCGTTGGGCCGAATCGTCTGGCTTGGCGACATTGGCGCCGGGAGTGCGGCGAAGCTCGTCCTCAATAACTGGCTTGCCGACATCGTCGAAACGACAGTCGAGATGATTCGCTTCAGCGAAGCGCTCGGACTCGACCCTCACGTCGTTGTCGACTTGCTGGAGGGTTTGCCGATCGGCTCTCCCTACGGTGTTGCGAAGGCTCGCCAGATGCTCGCGGGGGACTTTGCGCCGAGCTTTGCGTTGAAGCACGCACTGAAGGACGTCGACCTCTCGATCGAGACGGCCCACGCCCGAGGTGTGCGTCTGCGGGTCAGTGAATCGTTCGTCGACACGTGGCAACGTGCGCTTGACGATGGATTGGGCGACCGCGACGTCTCAGCAGTCTTTGCCGAGACGTCGCGGTCGAGCACTTAGAACTCCGAGACAACCTCGAACTGGCCGGACTCAGCCTCTTCGGACACCGAGGCGCCAGTCGGAGCGGCGACGGCGTCGTGGGCCGAGCTGCGAAGCACGACGACTGTCACCAGCAGTGCGAGCGCGGCGAGGATGGCTCCGATGAAAAAGGTCTCGTGGTAGCCACCGACGAGCGCGTTGGTCGTCGAGCTGCCGCCCTTGAGCAGCGACGCGGAACGGCTGGCCGCGAGGGTCCCAAAGACTGCGAGACCGGTCGACGAGGCGAGCCACATCGAGACGTTCACCAGTCCTGAGGCAACGCCCGCGTCACTGCGAGGCACGTCGGCCATCGCAATCGTGAGCAGCGGCACGGCAGAGACGCTCATCCCGACGCCGAGCAGCAAGAACGCGGGCAATATCGATGTCGCGTACACCGCGTGGCTGTCCGCCCGCGAGAGCACGAGCAGTCCGATGATGATCGCAGTCATGCCGGGAATGAGCAGCTTCATGGCACCGAAGCGGGCGAGCAGACGACTCGTCACGCCGAGGGACATGATCGCCATCGAGAGCGTGAGGGGTAGAAACGCGATACCGGTGCGCAACGGGTCATAGCCCATGACGCGCTCGAGGTACAGGGCGCCGAAGAAGAGGACGGCGTACATCGCGGTAAAGGAGAGTCCTCGCACGACACTTGAGGTCGTAAGACTGCGCAACTTCAAGATGCGCATCGGCATGATGGGCTTGGCGATCTGAGACTCGAGGTAGAAGAATGCCGTCATCAACACGGCTGAACCGGCGACAAAGCCGAGCGTGTGCGCCGACAGCCATCCGTAGGTGGAGGCCGTGACAATCCCGTAGATCCCAATGATCAGCGACGAGGTCATCAGCAGCGAACCCTTGATGTCAAGACCCTGTCGAACACCGAGGCCCTCATTCTCTTTGATGAGTATCGAGCCGAGAACGAGCGTGGCGATGCCGATCGGCACGTTGATGACGAAGATCCAATGCCAGTTGACTGCCTGGGTGAGAAGACCACCGACGAGAAGCCCGATCGAGCCGCCACCGACAGCCACGAACATATAGGCGCTCATGGCCTTCGCGCGCTCGGCCGCGCCGGAGAACTCGGTGACGATGATCGCCACAATGACTGACGTTGAGATCGCACCGCCAATGCCTTGGAAGAAGCGGGCCGTGATCAGCGTCGCCTGGTTTTGGGCGAGCGAGCAGATGAATGACGACAGTGTGAACAGTGCAACGCCGCTGAGGAACACCTTCTTTCTTCCGAGCAGGTCGCCGAGGCGCCCCGCGAGCAGCAAGAAGCTGCCAAAGGCGATCAAGTATGCGTCAACGACCCAGGTCAGATTCGCTTGGGAGAAGTGAAGGTCGCGCTGAATGGAGGGAAGCGCCACGTTGACGATGGACGAGTCGAGGGCATTCATAAGCATGGCGAGGCAGACCACAATGAGTGCGATCCAGCGGCGTCTCGATGTAATACCTGGTGAGAAGGTAAGCGTATCTGTCATCGTGAGAGTCCTTGGTGGGTAAGGTGGAGGCACTTAATAACGATTCGGTATGATCGTTTAAGCGGTATAATCATGATAGCATGAATATCGACACTTCGCTACCATTGACGCCGATGGATGAAAATTCGTCCACTGGACCGATCCTGTTGCTGACGCAATTAGCGCGTCTGATCAACCGACGAAGCACCCCTGAACTGCTCGGACAGACTCTGAAGGAACTCAGTGCGCTTTCCTACTTGCGTGACTACAACGAAACGACTCAGCAAGCGCTGGTTGAAGGCTTGTGCATTGACGCCAACTACGGTGTGTTGCTGCTGAACGACTTGGAAGACAGCGGGCTCGTTGAGCGCCGTCGCGATCCTTCCGACCGTCGCCGGCACATTGTCTCGATGACCGAAGAGGGCAGCAAGGCGCTTGAGCAAGCCGAAGCCGCGCAACAGACGCTCGAGGACGAGATGCTGGTGGCGCTGAGCAAAGAGGAGCGGTCGACGCTCGCCCACCTTTTGCGCAAGGCGATTGAGGGACAGGGCAGCGTCAGCGCGCCGAGCAACTGAGTTCGGTCGACTCGGGCCGATGACGTACTAGCGGTGCCGACGCGCTCTCGAGCGCGCGAAGACTCCCACGAGGCTCAGCACTGACAGCGCGATCCACGTGACATTGACGGCAGGCATCCAACGGACGCGTTCTCCGTTCACCACATACACACCGACGGGCAGCACGACGCCGCCAAAACCTCCGCCCGATCCTGTGACGCGCGAGTTCGACTCCGTTGTCGAGTCGCCGTCAGGCAAAGTCCCTTCGGAGGGCGCATCACTTCCGCCCCCGCCACCGCCGCCCGCGACGAACGCGACGGGGATGACAAGAGTGCCATCTTTCTCGTACGCCGGTCCAAATGCTCGACCCACCGAGAGGTGGTCTCCAACCTTGTCCAGTAGCTCCTTCACGTCCATCTAGCCCACCTTTCGTCCGAAGCTATTTGCCTTCGGGCACGTAGTGCCGTTCACCGACCGGATCGAGCCACACTCTCATCACGCGGTTGGTTGAGGGATCGTTGAAGACCTCATCCGTGCGCCGCCAGTCGGAGTGCGGTCGATCCGTCTGACCGTAGCGCTTGATGAAGATGCTCACGATGAAACAGATCACCACGACGACGACAATGATCGCAACGACGATGCCCATGTTCTACGAGCGGTTGGACAAGGTGACCGCCGTGCCGTAGGCGACGATCTCGGTCAGCGACTGACCCATCTCAGACGAGTCGAATCGCATGGAGATGATGCCGTCGGCGCCCAGCAGTTTTGCGTTCTCGATCATGCGGTCCAGGGCATGTCGACGACTGTCCTCGACGAGGCGCGTGTACTGCTTGATTTCGCCACCGGCGAGCGACTTCACGGCCGCGCCAATGCCACGCGCCAAACCCATAGAACGCACCACAACGCCAAAGACCATCCCGAGGCTTTTGTCGACTGATCGATCGGGAAACTGAAGCGCTGTGGTGATCGGAAACTGCGCGCCGCCCGGCGCGCTGCCGCTGGTCTGTTCGTCGGTCACGATGCCTCCTCTTGCGAGCCACGAGGGACTCACTGGGACGCTACATGATGGCCGTGCAAGACGACCGGTCGTTTTGTGCTGCCGTAACGCCAGCGGTAACCTCGAAATCACCACCCGAAAGGCACGAACACGCAATGAGTATCCCAAGTGCTTCGTATTCCATCACGATGCGTGTCGCCCTCGCGAGCGCCTCGGAGATCCCCACGATCGCCACCGCGGTCAGCGAGGCAGGGGGGCTCGTGACCGCGCTTGACGTCGTAGAGCCGATCGACGGACGAATGGTCATCGACGTGACCTGCAACGCCACCGACGAGCAGCACGCCGAACTGATTGGCTCATCGGTCGAGGCGGTAAACGGTGCGCACGTTCACGCGATTAGCGACCGGACGTTCCTCATGCACCTCGGCGGCACGATTGCGATGGAGCCGAAGGTCCCTCTCAAGACCCGCGATGATCTTTCGATGGCGTACACGCCCGGGGTCGCTCGCATCTGTAGCGCGATAGCAAAGGATCACTCGCTCGCGCGCAAACTCACCATCAAGCGCAATACGGTGGCGGTTGTCACTGACGGCTCGGCCGTGCTTGGGCTCGGGAACATCGGACCCGAAGCGGCGTTGCCCGTCATGGAGGGGAAGGCCCTCTTATTCAAGCGCTTCGCCAACATCGACGCGTGGCCGGTCTGTCTCGACACGCAAGACACCGACGAGATCGTTCGCATCGTCCAATGTCTCGCTCCGGTGTATGGCGGGATCAACCTCGAGGACATCTCCGCGCCCCGTTGCTTCGAGATCGAAGCGCGCCTCCGCGAGCTCCTCGACATCCCGGTCTTCCACGACGACCAGCACGGCACCGCGACGGTCGTCTACGCGGCGCTGATCAACGCGCTGCGCGTCGTCAAGAAGCAGATGAGCGAAATTCGGGTCGTCGTCCTCGGCGTCGGCGCTGCGGGCGTCGCGATCAGCAAACTGCTGCTCTCCGTGGGCGTCGGCGACGTCATCGGTGTCAATCGCGTCGGCATCCTCGACGAGCTCGATCCGGGACTCGATGCGGAGCGCCGCTGGCTCGCCGAGCACACCAACCGCGAGAAGCGTACTGGCACACTGAGTGACGCCATGATGGGTGCAGACGTATTTATCGGCGTCTCCGGCCCGAACATCGTTGAAGAAGCGCACGTCAAGCTCATGGCGAAGGACTCGATCATCTTTGCCTTGGCCAACCCCGTTCCCGAGATCGACCCGATGATCGCGCGCCGGCATGCGGCCATTGTCGCGACCGGTCGCAGTGACGAGCCGAACCAGATCAACAACGTGCTGGCCTTCCCTGGCATCTTCCGAGGTCTCCTCGACGTCGGGGCGTCCAAGATCACTGAGGAGATCGAGATCGCGGCGGGAGAGGCGATCGCCGGGGTGGTGAAGGAGAGCGAGCTCTCTGCTGACTACATCGTGCCGACGGTCTTTAACCCGAGCGTCATGGGCGCCGTGGCCGAGGCCGTTGGCAATGTGGCCCGCGCATCGATCCAGGACTGACGCCAAGTCCGAAGCGCTCGTCGCCCTCGTTTACGCTCAATAGAGCGATGGAGGTGGCATGGGCGGATTTCCCTACCAAGACAAGTTCGAGGTGCATCGAACGCTTCCCGAAGAGGGCACCGACAAAGAGGTGGTGCTCGCGATGCTCGCGACGATGTCCGATGCCGAGAATCCCGCCTGGGAGACCGGTCGGGTCTCGGGCACGATGTACTGCGGTGACCACGATCACTACGACTTCTTGAACGAGGCGTTCTCCTACTTCTCGTACGTCAACTCTCTACAGCGCGATCTCTGTCCAAGCAACACGAAGTTTGAAGCTGAGGTCATCGCGATGACGCTCGACCTTCTTGGCGCGAAGGCTCTGACCGATACGACACCTGTGGGGCTCGTGACATCGGGCGGGTCAGGTTCGATCGCGCACGCCGTCCTCGCGTATCGCGAGCATCACCCGACGCCTGGGCGTCCGAACATCATCAAGCCGGAAACGGCGCATCCCGCGTTCGCAAAGGCCGGTCATCTCTTTGGCGTCGAGGTGAAAGTAGCACCGGTCGATCCAATGACGACACAGGTCGATCTCGATTGGGTGAGAGCGAAGATCGATGAGAACACGGTGGCGCTGGTGGGGTCTGCATGCAACTACGGCTACGGAACGCTCGATCCGATCACCGAGCTGGGCCAGATCGCCCTTGAACGCGGAGTTGGTCTGCACGTCGACGGCTGTCTCGGCGGTTTCATCCTGCCCTTCGGTCGCGAGCTGGGCTACGACATTGAGCCCTTCGACTTCGCGGTTCCCGGCGTGACGACGATCTCTGCTGACACTCATAAATATGGGTACGCGTTGAAGGGGACCAGCGTGCTGTGCTTTGGCGACAAGGCGTTGCGCAACGATCAGTACTTTTACCTGACCGACTGGTCGGGCGGGAAGTACTGCTCGCCGGGCATGGATGGGTCACGCTCGGGAGGGCTGCTGGCTGCGACCTGGGCGGCCATGGTGCACCTCGGTCGCTCGGGCTACCGGCGCTACGCCGAACAGATCTTTGCGACGTCGGCAGCCATGCAGGAAGCGGTACGCGAGCACCCATCACTGCGGCTCATGGGTAAGCCCACGTTTCTCTTCTCGTTCACGTCCGACGAGTTCGACATCTATCTTGTGAACGACTTCTTGCGACAGCGCGGATGGAGAATGAACGGTCAGCAGTATCCGAACGCGCTGCACATGGCCGTCACGCGTCCACAG
This sequence comes from uncultured Acidimicrobiaceae bacterium, assembly GCA_963732125.1. GTDB lineage: Bacteria > Actinomycetota > Acidimicrobiia > Acidimicrobiales > RAAP-2 > RAAP-2. Next base: position 478,095 of record CAVSXX010000001.1, read on the forward strand.
ACACAACCCGGTGTCGTGGAGCGATGGCGAGGTGACCTCGCCGACGCCGTCGCCTACGCGCAGGAGCATCGAGACGAAGCGGCGAAATCGGGCGCCATCTATGGCGGCGTCGCGGGGGGCATGACGGAAGAGGCCGATGGATTCATTAGGTTCTTCATGGCCGAAATGATGGATCAGCAGTCCGCCGTCCCGTCGTAATGGCCGAGACCGACCTCTGCCTCAGCATCGATTTGGGTAGCGGCGGCCCGAAGGTCGCGCTCGTCACCCTCGATGGTGAGATCCTCCGTCACGAGGTTCACCACGTCGCGACCACCTTTGGGGACGACGGCGCCGCGACGCAGGATGCAGAAGAGTGGTGGTCGATCGTCGTCGCCGCAACTCGTCGAATGATCGAGTCGATTGGTTCACCGACGTCGGTGAGGGCGGTCGCAGTGACGGGCATGTACGCCTGCACGGTGCCGGTCGACGCGAACGGGCGACCAACGGGTCCGTGTCTCACGTGGCTCGATACCCGTGGGGCACCGTACGCGCGCAGAGCCATCGGTGGCTGGTTCCAGGGTTACAACCCGCGAAAGGTGCTCCCATTCATTCGAAAGACAGGTGGCGCGCCTTCGACAGCGGGAGACGATCCCCTCGGCCAGATCCTCTATCTCGAGCACGAGCGGCCTGACGTCGTCACGGCGACGCGCTGGTACTTAGAGCCGATCGACTATCTCACCATGCGCCTCACCGGTCTCGCGACCGCGACGCACGCATCGATGCTCGCGTGGTGGATCACCGACAACCGACACCTCGACGACTATCGCTTCGATGAGGCGCTGCTCTCCACGATGGGTCTTGACGCCGCCAAGCTACCTTCGCTGGTGCCCTTTGGGTCCATCGTCGGGATGGTGACGAACGCCGCGGCCGAAGAGCTCGGACTTTCCAGCGACGCGGTGGTCGTCACGGGCATACCTGACTTGCACGCCGCCGCGCTCGGCGCGGGCGCAACTGGCATCTTCGACACGCACCTGGCCCTCTCGACGACGTCGTGGATCAGCTGTCCCGTCGCGAAGAAGAAGACCGACATCAACCATTCGATCGCGTCCGTGCCCGGCTTGACGAACGACTCCTACGTCGTCATCGACAGCCAAAACACCGGTGCGAGGTCGCTCGAGTGGCTTCGTGACGTGCTCGCCGCCGGTGGCGTCGGGCTCAGCTTTAGCGAGATGACAGAGCTTGCGGCGACCTCGCCAGCCGGCGCCTATGGGGCGGTGTTCACGCCCTGGCTTGCCGGGGAGCGCTCGCCGATCGACAACAAGAAGATCCGAGGCGGTTTCACCGGCCTCGCCATCACGACCACCAGGGCTGATCTCGTGCGTGCGGTCATGGAAGGGGTCGCCGCAAACAGCGCGTGGCTCTTTCGCTACGTCGAGAAGTTCACGGGAGCGACACTCTCGCCAGTGCGCTTGCTCGGCGGCGGTGCACAGTCAACACTGTGGTGCCAGCTGTACGCGGACATGCTCGATCGCGAGGTGGAACAGGTGCCCCAACCCTTGCTGGCACAACTGCGCGGGGCGGCGTTGCTCGCATCAATCGCCTTGAAACGTCGAACCCTTGCGGATCCGGTACCGCGTGGGCGAATGTTTCAGCCCTCTGCATCGGCGGCGCTCTACCAAGCACGGTCGGGCCAGCTCGAACGGCTCTATCGCAGAGACCGAGATTGGTCTCGCGGTGAAGCGAAGACCACGACGCGTTCGAACTCGTAATCCGCTCGAACAGTTCGTTCAGTACCATCGAAGAGTCGCTCGCTCAAAGGATGGTCACCGGTGACCTACGACGTGGAATCCCTTCGACGCCACTTTCCCTCTCTGGACGAGGGAGTGGCGTACTTCGATGGACCCGGCGGAAGCCAGGTCCCCGACGTCGTCGGCGACGCCGTACGTGAGACGCTCATCTCCGCGATCTCCAATCGTGGCTCCGTGGCTGCGTCTGCTCGACACGCGGACGACGTCGTGCTCGCGGCAAGGTCGGCTGTCGCCGACCTCCTGGGCGCCGAATCGGTCGGGGTCGTCTTCGGACGATCAATGACCCAGCTGACCTACGACTTTTCGCGAACGCTCGCCAAGGAGTGGTCGGTTGGCGACGAGATCGTCGTGAGCCGCCTCGATCACGACGCCAACGTGCGTCCGTGGCTGCAGGCAGCTGAGGCACGCGGTGCGACCGTTCGTTGGATTGACGTCGATCCTGCGACCGCGGAGCTCGAGGTGGCGAGCCTCGAGGCGCAGCTGCGCGACACCACGAGGCTTGTCGCTGTGACGGGTGCGTCAAATCTCGTCGGGACTCGGCCCAACGTCGGCGCGAGTGCGCGGCTTGTGCACGACGCGGGAGCGCTCCTCTATGTGGACGGGGTGCACCTGACCCCGCATGCCTCGATCGATGTCACGACCCTCGGTGCAGACTTCTATGTCTGTTCGCCCTATAAGTTCCTCGGCCCGCACTGCGGTGTGCTGGTCGCTCGTCCAGAGCTTCTTGAGACGCTGGCTCCGGACAAGCTCCTACCATCGAGCAACGTGGTGCCGGAGCGATTTGAGTTCGGCACTCTTCCCTTCGAGCTGCTCGCGGGTACGACCGCCGCCATCGAGTTTCTCGCATCGATCGCTGGTCCTTCGAGGTCAACCCGCCGAGAGCGCCTCATTGCGTCGATGGAAGCACTCGAGGCACACGAGCAGGACCTCTTCAGTGATCTTGAAGCGCGCCTCACCAAGATTGACGGCGTCACGCTGTACGGACGTGCCGCGGTTCGCACGCCCACCGCCCTCTTTGCGATCGAAGGGGTGGAGAACGCGGCCGCCTCTGCGCAGCTCGCGGCGTTCGGCGTCAACGCTCCTGAAGGCAGCTTCTACGCGCTGGAAGCGTCGCGCTCCCTTGGCCTTGGCGAGGACGGTGCGGTGCGTGCAGGACTGGCGCCGTATACGAACCGGGACGACGTCGACCGTCTCGTCGAAGGCGTGGAAGAGATCGTGAAGAGTCGGGCGTAACGGTCTCGCGGGTGGACCCCTAATCTTCGCGGTATGGAGACATCAGCCGTTGTTGCGACCGCCTACGGCGGGCCCGAGGTGCTCAAGCTCATCGACGTAGAACTCGGTGAGCCCAAATCCGGTGAGGTCCTGGTCGATGTGCGCGCCGCCGCGACGAATCCCATCGACCTCAAGCTCTACAGCGGCAGCATGGGCAATGACGCGTCGCGACTGCCGATGCGACTCGGCCTCGAAGCAGCGGGTGTCGTACTCGCCACCGGCGGCGACGTTGATGGACCAACCGGGCGCATCCGTGAGGGAGACGAAGTCATCGTCTGGCGCGCGACCGGCGCCTACGCGAGCGCGCTCATCGAGCCGGCGACGAGCATCCTGGCGAAACCGCCGCAGATGTCCTTCGAGGAGGCGAGCGGCCTCATGCTCACCGGGACCACGGCGGTGCATGGACTTCAAGCGGCCGGCGTCACTTCGGGCGATACCGTCCTGATCCATGGCGCAGCGGGGGGCGTTGGCCTGATGGCGGTCCAACTGGCGTTTGGCGGAGGCGCCCGCGTTATCGCCACTGCGCGAGAGACCGAGCACGATCTGTTGGCGAGCATGGGTGCCGAGCCCGTGGCCTACGGCGACGGACTGCTCGAGCGAGTCCAGGCTCTCGCCCCCAACGGAGTCGACGCCGCCCTCGACTGCGTCGGCACTGCGGAGGCAATCGAGGTCTCGCTAGCCGTCGTCAGGGATCGCAGCCGGATTGTCACGATCGTCTCCTCGCCTCGCGCCATCGAACTTGATATCAAGAGGATTGGCGGAGGGCCGGGCGCCGATCCGGGCACCGAGATCCGCGCCGCCGCGCGCTTCGAGCTTCTTCGTCGAATCGAAGAGGGCTCTCTCCGCGTCGTCATCGCCTCGACCTATCCACTGCCTGAGGTGCAGGCGGCCCATCGTGAACTGCAAGCCGGTCACGCTCACGGAAAGATCGTGCTGCTGACCTAAGACGCTCAGAACTCCTCGTGCGTTGCTGGGTCCTGACTAGGGGGCGATTGGTCGATCGCTGACAGCTCGGCCATCTCCTCGTTCGAGAGGTTGAAGCTGAACACGTCGAGGTTCTCTCGCTGATGTTCGATCGACGACGCCTTCGGAATGGGGAGTGCGCCGAGCTGAAGGTGCCATCGCAGCACGACTTGGGTGGGCGTTTTGGCGTGATTGCGCGCCGCCTCAGCGATCGCTCGGTAGCGGTGCAACGGCAGACCGCGACCAAGGGGACTCCAACTCTCGGTGATGATGTCGTCGCGCGCGTCGACGTCGCGCATGGCGGACTGATTCCAGACCGGGTTCAGCTCGATCTGGTTGACGACCGGCACGACGCCGGTCTCATCTTTCAGTCGATCGAGGTACGCCTCGGTGAAGTTGCTCACGCCAATGGAGCGCGTGAGCCCTTCGTTGCGCAGCTGGATCATGGCTCGCCACGAATCGACATATTTATCGACCCGAGGCAACGGCCAGTGGATCAAGTAGAGGTCCACGTAGTCGAGGCCGAGGCGTTCGAGGGATCCCCTGAGCCCCGCGATCGTCTGGCCGAAGCCCTGATCGGCCCCGCGCAGCTTGGTCGTGACGAAGACCTCGGAGCGGTCGACGCCCGAACGAGAGACGCCCCGACCGACGCCGACCTCGTTGCGATATGCCGACGCCGTATCAACAAGTCGGTAGCCGAGATCGAGCGCGGTCGCGACGGCGATCTCAGCTTCGGAGTCATCCATTGGGTGGGTTCCCAGTCCGAGCGCCGGAATGGCGCGTCCCTCAGAGAGTCGTCGAGTCGGAATGGGGAGCACGTCGATCCTCCAATGTCGATGCAGCGCCGCCGCAGCGGGGCCAGCAACGCCGCGCGCGATCAACTTAGTGGGCAGATCTGGATCGCCTCGCGACGTTCGCAGCCGACGTGAAAGTATGGACTCGAGGTGATCTATGGCACGAGAAGTACGCGTCGGGGCGGTGCAGATGACGTCGGGGCCCCATCCCGAGCAGAACGTCGACGACGCCGTCGGCCTCATTCGTCGCGCCGCCGACGAAGGGGCGAGTTACGTCCAGCTTCCTGAGTACTTCAACTACCGCGGCCCGACCTCGCGCTACTCCTCGGTCGCCGAATCCATTCCCGGGCCGACGACGAAGCGTCTCGGCGAACTCGCTCGCGATCTCGGGATCACCGTGCACGTGGGCAGCCTCTTCGAGCGAGCGGACGAACCGGATAAGGCGTACAACACGAGTGTCGTGCTCGCTCCGAGCGGTGAGATCACTGCAACGTATCGCAAGGTCCACCTCTTTGACGTCAACGTTCCCGGAGGCATCGAGCACCGTGAGTCAAAACACATCGCACCGGGCGACCAGCTCGTTGTTGCTCACGTCGACGGCTTCACTCTCGGGATGTCCATCTGTTTCGATCTGCGCTTTCCTGAGCTCTATCGCGAACTCAGCCTCGCCGGCGCGACGGTACTCGCCGTGCCGTCCTCCTTTGCCGTGGCGACCGGCCGCGTGCACTGGACCACGCTGCTCGTGGCCCGCGCCATCGAGAATCACGCGTTCGTGATCGCCGCCGCCCAAGCCGGCACGACGTCAGAAGGCGTGTCCTCGTATGGACATTCGATGATCGTCGACCCATGGGGCGAGGTCCTTGCGGAGTCAGGGTTCGACGATGAGGACGTCCTCATCACGACGATCGACTTAGACCAGGTTGAAGCACGCCGTTCTCAGATTGCAGTCCTCGAACTTCGTCGGCCCGACGTGTACGACGAGGGAGTCAACTCGTAGGAGTTGCCCGACGCCTGCTGAAGTACGGCCTCACCGGACATGACTCTTTCTCTTTGGCGTCTCTCGATCGAGTTAGTCCGTCGGAGAAGTGACAGCCGCCCTCGTGAGCGTGATCGCAGTGCGAATTGCGCTCGCGACGGCGTCGTCCCCATTGAGACCGCAGCTGTCAATGAGGATGAAGAGTGCCTCCGCGCTCATGACCAACGCAAGGTCTCGCTTGAGTTGCCCGAGCCGGTCCGATGTGATCACTGTGGGTGAATCTTCGAGAGGGGCCAGGGCGAAGTCGATCAACCCAAATCGAATGCCGGGTCGCTTGATTGCTGCATCAGGTTTGTTGATCGTGCCGGAAATCATGGCGCGAGCTGCGCCCTGGTACGAGAGGACGACACGCATGAGGTAGTCGGTGGCGAACGCGACTCGTGCCACTGGGTCGTCCAGCATCGCGACCGGCGCGAGTGCAACTTCGGGGCTCTCCCACAGGCCCACGTACGCTTCAGCGACGAGCGACACGAGATCAGAAAAGTACCGATACGCCGTCGCTTCGGAGACCATCGCCGTGTGAGCTATCTCTGGCATCGAAATCTCCTGTCCGGTTCGAACCAGTTCTCGACAGGCCTCGACGATTGCTGCGCGGGTCCGCAGCTTCTGATTGGTGCGCTCGTACGGTGAATCCACGGCAAACCTCCTGGTCCTAATGATAGTTCACTCTCGTTACGGTTCTTGACTTGCATTATGGGGGCGGATGGTTTAGCGTAATGAGAGTTAACTCTCATGAAGGGGTGCTGATATGGCAAACGTTTCAGTCGTCGGTCCAGATGACGGCGAGCGCCTGTCGCTGGGGCCGATCGCTCTGCGAATCCTCGAAGACGGAGCCACGACCGACCACCGGCTGGGCATGGCCGAAATCACGCTCCCGCCCCACACTGACGGGCCGCCACAGCATCGGCATGGCCGCCACGACGAAGGGTTCTACGTCGTGACCGGCGAGGCGCGCTTCAGCGTCGGTGACCAGCACTACGACGCCGCCGCGGGAACACTCGTCATGATCCCGCCCGGAGTACCGCACTCCTTCGCCAATAGGACGAGCGAGGTCGCCGTGTTGCTCAACACGTTTACGCCCGACCTGTACGTCCAATACTTCAGGGATCTTGGTGAACTCTTCGCGTCGGGCAACGTCGTAGGACCAGATGAGATTCTGTCGGTGATGAGTCGATATGACACCACACCGGCCACCGATGTGTAGTTGCCAACCTGCAAAGGAGAATTCATGACCACTTATCAACTTGACCTCGTCGACGTCGGCCACGTCGACCTCACCGTCGACGAGTTCGGCGAGGGCCGGACCTTCATCGTGCTGCACGGAGGCGGGGGACCGACGACCGTCACCGCGTTCGCACAGTCATTTGCAGCGTCCCACGGCGTGCGAGTCCTTGTCCCCGTTCACCCGGGTTTTGGGGGCACCGCGCGGCCCGAGAACTTCCGCACCGTGCGCCAGCTCGCCTCGTTGTACGTAGCCCTTCTCGACGAGGTCGGTGCGACTGATGTCACCGTGATCGGCAACTCGATCGGTGGGTGGATTGCCGCCGAGATCGCGCTGCTGGCGTCGCCGCGAGTGAGCGGCGTGGTCCTCGTTGACGCGGTGGGGATAGAGGTCCCCGGACATCCCGTTGCCGACTATTTTTCGCTCACCTTGAACGAAGTCTTCGACCTGAGCTACTTCAATCCTGCGCCGTTCATCTTCGACCCAGCGACGCTGCCACCGGAGGTTGTATCGGTTCAAGCCGGGAATCGTGCGTCGCTCTCGACCTACGCAGGCACGTCGATGATCGACGCGACGCTTGAGGAACGCCTGTCAGAGATCACCGTGCCCGTGCTGGTGGTGTGGGGCGACAGCGACCGGATCGTCGATGTCGACTACGGCCGCGCGTTCGCCGAGGCGATACCCACAGCGCGCTTGCACGTGATCAGCCAAAGTGGGCACCTGCCCCAGCTCGAAACACCACAGCAACTGGGGGACGTGATCTGGGCATTTGCCACACCGGACGCTGCGTCGCCGCGCATGAACTAGGTCGACGGCGCTCAGCGTCGACTACGAACGACCCGCGATCGTGGCGACGGCCGGCATCACGTCGTTCGCGATGAGGTGCACGTGGTCGAGGTCCTTCATGTCGAGTACCTGGAGGTACAGGCGAGCGAGTCCGAGTTCGCCCCACTCGTGGATCATGTCAATGACCTCGGCCGGGGTGCCGGCCAGTCCGTTGGCCTTGAGCTCGTCTACCTCGCGTCCGATATTGGCAGCCCGTCGAGCGACCTCCGCGTCGTTGGCGCCACAGCAGACGACCTGGGCGACGGAGCGAAGAACGGACTTCGGATCGCGGTCGATGGCGTGGCAGGCGCCGTCGACGAGGTCGAACTGCTTCTTAGACGCTTCGTGCGAGGAGAATGGGACGTTGAATTCGTCAGCGAAGCGCGCAGCGAGTCGGGGTGTGCGCTTGGCTCCATGCCCGCCCACAATGAGCGGAGGACGAGGAGACTGGACGGGCTTGGGCAACGCGGGGCTGTTCTTCAGGCTGTAGTGCTGCCCGGAAAAGTTGTAGGTGGAGCCGATATCGGTCGTCCACAGACCGTCAAGGATCTCGAACTGCTCTTCGAGCTTGTCAAAGCGCTCCTTGAGTGGCGGAAACTCGATGCCGTAGGCACTGTGTTCCTCGTCGTACCAGCCAGCGCCCAATCCGAGCTCGACGCGTCCGCCGCTCATGGCGTCAACTTCGGCGACGGAGATGGCGAGCACCCCGGGGTAACGGAACGTGGCGGCGCTGAGCAACGTGCCGAGTCGCACCGTCGTCGTGTCACGAGCGAGTCCAGCGAGAGTGATCCATGCATCGGTCGGTCCGGGTAGTCCAGAGACGTTGCCCATCTTCAAGTAGTGGTCGGAGCGGAAGAACGCGCCAAAGCCGTCTTCTTCGGCAGCGAGCGCGACGGCGAGTATGTCGTCGTACGTGGCGCCCTGCTGTGGTTCAGTGAAAATCCGCAGTTCCATCATGCCTCCACTATCAACGTTGCGATGTCGCGTTCTCCGTTCTACCAGCGGTGCGTTGGCGGTCATCGAGGTGGTCTCGATTCAAAGTGAGGTGACCACTCTGCTGTTCGACAGCTCCGTCACGCCGAGATTGGAGTGCCGCAACTCGAGCAGAATCTTCCTGCGCCAGTAGCGACGGCCCCACAGCTCGAACAAAACGAGCCAGTCCCGCCGGGCCGATGTGCCCCGGGTACTGCATACCTCCGCCCAGCCGCTTCAACGCGGAGAACCTTCGGGCGCGCCGCAATCAAGTAGTACGCGGAGATGAGCGCGCCGAAGCCAGTGCAGAGGGTAGCGATGGCAATGACGAGCATCCATGCCGTCTTCGAATAGCCCGCAATATAGAAGTCTTGCCTCGAGTGCGACGAAATATCGATGATGGTGAATATCGACATGGCAAGCAGCCCGAAGATGACGACCAGGAATACGAACACGACGACGAGGTCAGGCCCGACGATCATGCTCAGCATGCCCCGACTATACGGTCCAGGCTGGGCTGACTTTCCGTAAGCAATGTGCGAGTTTCGAACGATGCATCGCACCGACCGGAGTTCCTTCGTTCGCCCGACGAGCAAGATGAGTGATGTAAAGGACACTTGACATCAAGAGGAATGTCAAGTACCCTTTACATCGTGAAGAACGACATTCGAGGACAGCGTGTGCAGCGCGGCCTGTCGCAAGCAGATCTCGCGTCGGCGCTGGGCGTTTCTCGTCAGACGGTGATCGCGATCGAAAGTGGGAAGTACTCGCCCTCGTTGCCCTTGGCATTTCGGATCGCACGATTCTTCGATGCGCCGGTCGACAAGCTGTTCGACCCAGAACAAGAGGAGGCAGGAGCATGAGAAAGATCAAGGGCTCGCGACTCTACGCACCAGGTTGCACGCTGATCGTCGGTTCGGTCATCGCGGGGGCCGTCGCGATTGGCCACACTTGGGGTGATGCCCTCATTGCGGAGATTGTGACCTTGGTTGCCGCGACTGGCTACTACCTCCTCACCGGAACCGATACCGACATCGGCGCGATCTACGGCCAGCGCTCCGATGAACGTCAACAGATGGTGCGTATGAGTGCGTCGAGGTTGGCGTTGATCGTCGCACTAGCGGCTGCGTTCGTCTGCGCAGTGATATCCGTAGCCCTCGATGACAGCTACTGGCAGGCGGATGTCATCGCCAGCGCAGCCGGAGTGTCGTATCTGCTCGGCCTCTCGATCTACGGCTCACACGATGAGGTGGGGCGCAGCGAGGTAGGCGACATCATGGCGGGTCGGAGCGAATCGGCATCCGAGGGCCGTAACGATCAGACCAATCAATGAAGGCGTTCGACGCGCGAAGAAGTTCGACGCCACTTTCGTAGACTCGCCGCGCGAAGACGTTCAGCGGCTGGCGCGTCGGGTCTTGAACAGTCGGATCAACTTTCGTACAGGTAGATCATGTTCGCGTCTCCTTGATTTGACTCCGCCCCCATCATGTCGAAGCTTTTGTTCCCGTGACGAGTCGCTCGCGATCGAACATTCGTGACACGAGGCGCAGGGCGAGGAGATCGACGACGAGCAGTCCCACTCCGAACTCGATGGCGGACGAGAACGTTGTATGGATGACCCCGCTGATCAGCAAAACGATCACGCCGATCATCGGAAAGCTTGCCAACATGCCGAGCTGTTGAGCTACGCGGACTTCCGACGCTCGTACCGAGACAGCCATCCCAACGACGACCGCCCATCCGGCGACGAGTGGTGCGAAGAGGAACAGAGCGAGCAGCGTGGGCCCGTCGTGAAATATCGCTGAGGAGATGTCGTGACGAGCAAAGAGGGCGACGCAGATGAGGAACACTCCGTACACGAGGTATGCGAGCGCCACCGATGGGATCATCACCGCCCCGGCTTTGCCAATCACCAGCTCTTGCTGGCGAAGCGGGGTCGTGAGCAGTGGCTCAAGTGTCCCCTGTTCGCGTTCACCAACGATGCTGTACGCCGCGAGGGTGCTTGGTGTGACGACCGCTATCAGCAGCATGTAGAGAATCGGAACGATGACCGCCTTTTCGATCGACGCGGGCGATCCCGTAGGCGGTGCAACGAAGATCTCAACCACCGGTTCAACGAGAAAGACAATCGGAAAGATCAGCATGGACACGACGATGGAGCGCTTACGTCGATAGTCCAAGAGCTCCTTACGAACGACGGCGACTACCCGGGTGAGATCCAGATTCTTCATGACGTCGGCGCCTCCGCGTCATCGGCGATGAGCTCGAGGTAGACGTCTTCGAGCGAGTGTTGCGACTCGGCAATCGAGAGCACGTCCGCACCCGCGCCGACGAGGGCGCGAGTCACCTCCGGTGCGGCCACCCTGGGATCGGTCACCGTCAGCTCGTACGTGCCGTCACCGTCGACGTGCCATTCTTCGACGTCCGCTACATGTGAGAAAAGTTGACCCGCATCGCTCAGAGGTGCGACGGTCCGTACGAGCAACGACCGCTTGAAGAGTTGTTCTCGTAGCTCGTCGGTGCGACCGACGGTGCGAAGCTTGGTGTTCATGATCGCGACGCGGTCGCACAGCCGTTCTGCCTCATCGAGTCGGTGCGTCGTCAGAAAGATGGTGACGCCCTTCGCCTTGAGGGCGAGAATCAAGTTCAGAACCTCGAGCGATGCTACGGGATCGAGTCCTGACGTCGGCTCGTCGAGAAACATCAGCTCGGGTTCGCTCAGGAGCGTCCGTGCGAGACCAACTCGCTGGCGAAGCCCCTTGGAGAGGCCGCCGCACAGGTCGTTGGCGCGATCGGCCAGGTTCACCGAGTCGAGCGCCTCGACGATGCGCTGGTTCGCGTCGCGCAGTCCATAGAGCCCCGCGAAGTACTCGAGATTCTCGCGCACGCTCAGTCGTAGATAGAGGCCCGGTGACTCGGGCATGATGGCAATCTTTTGTCGGATCGCGACGCCATTCTCCGGCAGCAGGGGGATTCCCGCGACGGTCGCTGAGCCCGATGTGGGTGCGATCAACGTCCCGAGCGTGCGCACCGTCGTCGTCTTGCCGGCGCCGTTGGGTCCGAGGAAACCGAAGACCTCGCCGTAGCCCACCTCGAACGACACGTCCGTGAAGGCGGTGCGATTACCAAAGCGCTTGGTGAGGTGCTGGACTTCGAGCACCAGGGGGCCGGTGGGGCGTTGCTGGGCTGCCATGTTCGTGATGACGGCTTTGCGAACCTCGGGCGTCAAGGTCGCGCGTGACGACACCGCGGCGGAAGAGCCATTCGCGAGCGACGATGCGCCAGCGACCGTAGCGCGATCGAGTGAGTCGACAGCGGAGACGTCGTCGGGTTCGAGCCCAATCCACAGCCCAGGTCGAACGAGCGAGAAAAGCATCCAGAAGAACCAGCGGCTGGCGTGAATCGGATTGGGCGATCGTGGGCGGCACGAGAACCCATCGACACCCCCCTCGGTGACGTCAAAGGTCAGGTCCGCGCTCCGCAGGAGCGGCGTTGATGCCACACGAAGTGTGTGTGTTCCCGATTCAACGGGAAGCTTGATGGTTTCTCCATCCGACAGGGTTGCGACCGTTGTTCCGTCGATAAGAACCTGCCACGCACGCTTGCTCGGGGCGCTGTTGATGTTCCGGCCTCGCCTCGAGAGTCGCACGGTTGCCGGTGTTGCCACGACATCGAGCCTTTCACAGTTGCGCGCGTGACGCTCGGGCCAGGGCTGAATAAATGTTGTCGAATATCTCGAAGTCGTTCGACGTGTAGGTGTAGTGATGTACGAACAAGGAGAACAACTATGACGCAATATGCCATCACGCTGATCGCACCGTATGACCCCGACGACGACGAAGAAGGGTCTCCTGAGGGCTACGCCGCGCACGACCGCTACTCCGAGGATCTTCAACGAGAGGGCGTCATGGTGGCCGCGTTCGCACTGGAATCTCCCGCCACAGCGACATTGTTACGTGGCATGACGGTCAGCGACGGTCCCTTCATCGAAGCCAAGGAAGTGGTGCTGGGCTTCTGCATCGTCGAGGCGCCCGATCTCGACGCCGCGCTCGCGATCGCCAGGCGGAACCCAATTCTCCAACAAGGGGGCGGTCTCGAGGTGCGCCCGGTCGCTGGGTCAGTATTGATCGGTGTCCAGTAACTTCGCCGTCGAGCGGGCTCTCGCCGAAGCACACCGACGCGATTGGGGCACGGTGCTTGCCGCGACCACATTCGCGGTGTGCGATCTCGATCTTGCCGAGGAGAGTGTGCAGGAGGCGTACGCTGCAGCGCTCGTCAGTTGGGTGCGCGACGGGGTCCCAGAGAATCCCTCCGCGTGGCTGACGACGACCGCCAAGCGGCGCGCCTTCGATGCGCTGCGACGTCGTACGACACTGCAATCGAAGCTGCCCCTGCTTGTGATGAGCGATGAGACGGACGAAACGGCCGAGAAGGTGAGTGCGGCGCCAGCTTCCGATGTCGCGGACGAGCAGTTGCGCCTCATCTTCATGTGCTGTCACCCCGCACTCGCGCCCGAGTCACAAGTCGCGCTCACCTTGCGGTTAGTTCGTGGTGCGTCGACCGCTGATATCGCCCGGCTCTTTCTCGTTTCGGAGTCCACGATGGCGGCGCGCATCACTCGCGCGAAACACAAGATAGCGAAGGCTCGTATCCCGGTGCGGGTGCCTCACGCCGCTGATCTACCCGCGCGACTCCAAGGCGTACTGGGCGTCATTCATCTCCTGTTCACCATGGGCCACACCGCTCCATCGGGCTCGACGTTGATGCGCTGCGAGCTCACTGAGGAATCAGAACATCTCTGTCGAGTGCTGCGCGATCTCATGCCTCAAGAAGTTGAAGTTGGCGGATTGCTCGCGTTGGTGTTGGCTACCGACGCTCGGCGAGCCACTCGCACAGACGCCGCAGGTGACATTGTTCCGCTTTCGCGGCAAGACCGCACTCGCTGGGATCGCGCGGCAATCGGCGAAGCGAGTCAGATTCTCAGTGATGTCAAGTCCAGCGAGCAGCCCGGTCCTTACGTCCTGCAGGCCGCGATCGCGCTCGCTCACGCGAACGCGCCGACGTACGAGGACACGGACTGGCTACAAATCCTTGACCTCTACGATCAGCTCCGGTGCGCGTGGCCCACGCCCGTTGTGGAGTTGAATCGCGCCGTCGTGATTTCAATGGTGCTTGGGCCCGCCTCTGCGCTCGACGAAGTGGACCGGCTAGCAAGAGACGGCACCCTCTCGAACTATCAGTATTTATTTGCGATCAAGGCGGATCTTCTGCGCCGGATGGGCCGGCCGGAGGAGGCGGCAGTCGCTGACCGAAGGGCGTTGGAGCTGACCGCAAACGAGGCAGAGCGAGCAGTGCTCAACGCTCGACTGAATGATCCGCAGTGATCGCAACGTTGCTGTGACACTTATCAAGACAGGAGAACCTATGAAGATACCGACAACCACAGTGGATGAGCGCTTTAGCGCCGCCGGAGCGGCGCCCGTGAGCTGGAGTGACACGCTCGCGGTGCTGGAATCCGCCGAGCTCTTTTGGATCAGCACGGTACGCCCCAGTGGCCAACCGAACGTCACGCCACTGGTGGCGGTCTGGGTCGATGACGCGCTGCACTTTACGACCGGTGACAACGAACAAAAGGCGGTCAACATACGATCGAACCCGCACGTCGCATTGACGACCGGATGCAACGGTTGGGAGGGCGGCGTCGATGTCGTGGTCGAGGGTGAGGCAGTCTTGGCGACGGACCAGGCCGCCCTCGAGCGCATGTGTGCGGTCTGGGCGACCAAGTGGGACGGGTCGACGTGGGGGTTCACGGCTCGCGACGGGCACATGTTCCATCCTGGAGACTTCGAGGTGCTCGCGTATTCGGTCGCGCCGTCAAAGGTGTTCGCGTTCGCCAAGGGCTCCTTCTGTCACACGGTGCACCGATTCGCGGCGACCTAGGCATTGCATTCGCGGGAGCAGACCGAGCTCGCGCACGCACTCTCGCTACGCTCGTGCAATGTCCATTGAACTGGTGGCCCTCGTCGTTCGCAACTACGACGAGGCGATCGATTTTTTCGTAGACGTCCTCGGTTTCGCGCTCGTCGAAGACTCGCCCGCGGTGACCAACGACGGCGCGGCGAAGCGCTGGGTCGTCGTGCGCCCGCCTGATGGCGGCGCCGGATTGCTGCTCGCCCAGGCCGACGGCGAACAGCAGCTCGATGCGGTCGGGAATCAGACCGGAGGTCGCGTCGGCTTCTTCTTACGGGTGAGTGATTTCTTCGGCGCCTACGAGCGTATGAAGAGCGCGGGAGTTGAGTTTGTCACCTCGCCCCGCGAGGAGCCGTACGGACACGTCGTGGTCTTTCGCGATGTCGCCGGCAACCGGTGGGATCTGCTGGGTCCGTTGCCGGAGCCTTAATCCTGTGCCTCATAGACCGAGACGGGCTGGGGAGTGACCTGGAGCGTTCCTCGCAGGCGAATGCGACGCAACGCGAGCCAGCCAATCGTCCCGGCGATGAGACACGACGCCGCGCCGACGCCGAGCCCCACGCGCGCCCCCGCCACGCTCGTGATCCATCCGATCAGCGGGCCGCCAATGGGCGTCGATCCCATGAACGCGACTGCCCAGAGCGCCATCACGCGGCCGCGCATCTGAGGATCAGTCGTGAGCTGCAGCGTCGAGTTGGCCATCGAGAGAAACGAGACACTAGCGAAGCCCACGAGGGCCATGGCGATGAGCTCGATCGCCAGCAGTGGCGCCAGTCCGGCGAACGTCATGCACGCACCGAAGATGAAGGACGCGCGAATCATTGCCCTCACGCCGGTCCTTCCGCGCGCAGCGGTCCACAGACCGCCGATGACCGCACCAATGCCCATGGCCGCCATCAAGACGCCGTAGATCGCCGAGCTTCCATGGAACACCGTTCCGGCGAGCACGGGGAGCGTGACTTGAAACTCGTAGGCGAGCATGCCGACAAGGCCCATCATGATGAGTGGGATCAGCAGCGCCGGGGTTCTCGCCACGTATGTGAATCCTTCACGCAGCTGGCCCTTCGCCCGCAGCGTGGGGGTGCTGGGATTCAACTTCGTGCGGTCCATGAACACGAGTGAGGCGACCACGGCGATGAAGCTGGCCGCGTTCAACGCGAAGCACCATCCTTCTCCCACCGCAGCGATCAAGAGGCCGGCGATTGCGGGGCCGACCGCGCGAGCCACGTTGTTCATGGTGGAGTTCAAGCTCACGGCGTTGCGCAGATTGTCCGAGCCGACCATCTCGAGGACGAACGCCTGGCGCGACGGGTTCTCAAAGGAGTTGTTCAGTCCGAGTACCACGGCGAGAATGCAGACGTCGAGGTAGGTCACCACGTGGGTAATCGACAGCACGGCGAGGGCCGCAGCCTGCAGGCCCATCATTGATTGCAGCACGATCATCAAGCGTCGCTTGTCGACCCGATCGGCGATGACACCCCCGTACGGTCCGAGGAGCAGCATGGGCAGCGTTTGCAGCGCGACGACGAAACCGATGTCAGTTGCCGAATGCGTCAAGGTGTAGACGAGCCACGACTGGGCGGTCGTCTGCATCCAGGTGCCGATCAGCGAGGTGGTCTGACCGAAGAAGAACTTTCGGTAGTTGCGGTTAGAGAGCGATGAGAATGTCCGCCGCGCGGACGCTTGCACGTTCACTGATTTCGACTCCTCAGAGTTTCCACCAGCGATTCGAGTACTGGCAATGCTTCAATAACGACACGCCGCTCGTCGGCGGTGAGTTCGCCGAGGGCGAACGAGAGCGCGTCAGTCCGCTCATTACGCATCTCTTCGAAGAGTGAGCGTCCCGCGTCGGTGAGGGCCAAATGCACAACGCGTGCGTCGGCGGTGTCCGCGATGCGAGTGACGAGCTTGGCGACTTCAAGATTGGTGACGATGCGCGAGAGCATGGTCGGGTTGAGACCTTCGGTGCTGGCGAGCTCAGAGAGTCGCAGGGGCCCCTGTCGAGCGATCGTCGACAGCACTTCGCGCTGGCTCGGCGACAGGTTGCCGTCGACGTGAGTGAGCCGTAACGAGCGGCCCAGTCGTCCTACGACCTTTCGAAGTCGCTCTGCCGCCTCGGCCTGCATTCGTGAGGATTTGGCTTGGATTGTGCGAGATGCCATGTCTCCATTCTAGCATTAGTTGCCTGCCGGCAAGCATCTAAGTGCCGCTCGCGACTGCCCCGAACAATGCCCCGTGCCGACCAGAGGTTCGCCGGTCTCCTATGGTGGGGGCATGACAATGTTCACGATGGTTAGCCGTGTCCGGGCCACGGACACGATGGGGATGGCACCGGCTCGATAGCCAATGGGCTGAGCGCCTCGTGAGCAACGCCAAGATCACTGCTGGCGAGCTCGTCCTAGATATCGGGGCTGGTACCGGCGTATTGACGCGTGCTTTGGTGGACCGGGGCGCGCGAGTCATCGCGTTCGAATTGCACCCGGCTCGAGCACAGCAGCTGCGAGAGAGATTCGTCAATGACGACGTGACCGTCGTTTGCGCTGATGGGCAGGACCTCCGGTTGCCCCGCCGTCCATTTCACGTCGTCGCGAATCCTCCATTTGCCATCAGCGTCGCCGTGCTCCGTCGCCTCACTGCTCCCGGCAGCCGACTCGTGCGCGCTGACCTCGTGGTGCCGTGGCACGTCGCCGATCGATGGGTCTGGGGCACGCCGCCAGGGGCTGGACGATGGCGGCGGGATTTTGAGTGCACACTCGGCCGGCCCATCCCCCGTTCGGCGTTCACGCCGCCTCCGCCCAACGGAGTGTCGGTCTTGAGCATCCGACGGCGCCGTTGACATCGCACTCGTCGTAGCAATGGGGCTCGAGTCGCTCTTACTCATCAGCAAGAGCGGCTCATCTCAACGCATTGACGCCAGCAGATCCTTCACGGGCACGCTGCAGTAGCTGATGGACTGATCGGCCACGCCGTAGGGAAGATAGAGCGTTCCGGCGTGCACGAGTGATCCACACGAATACACCACGTTGGGCACGTAGCCGTCTTGCTCTTCTGTGTCGGGAATCAGCAGAGGCTTCGTCAGCCGAGCCAGCACCTTGGTAGGGTCATCGAGATCCAAGAGAAGAGCTCCGATGCCGTAGGTCCGCATTGGGCCGACGCCGTGCGTGATGGCCAGCCACCCCTCCGCCAGCTCGATGGGAGATCCGCAGTTACCGAGCTGGAGCATCTCCCAGGGCTCAGACGGAATCTGCAGCGTCGACACCTGGTCCCAGTGATGAAGGTCTGAGGAGAAGGCGATGGTATTCGATTCACGGTCGTATCGAGAAAGTGCGACAAAGCGGCCGCCCACTCGTCGAGGGAATATGGCCAGTCCCTTGTTCTCCGCTCCGCGACCAGTCAGCGGCGAGGAGAGGAACGTTGTGAAATCGTTGGTTTCGAGCAGCTGTTGTGTCACGTGACGTCCGTCGAAGGCCGTGTACGTCGCGACGTAGCGAACAACGTCGTCCTCGGCCAGCGCGACGAATCGGGCGTCTTCCATCCCCGAGCTCTCTGCGTGCATCGAAGGCCACAACACGCGGCGTGAGAGGTCAACATCCTCGTCGAACAGCGCCTCGTAGAACCTGTCACTCATGAAGCGCAGGGCAAAGGCCATCTCGTCGATGCCTTGTCGGCTGTCGTCATGACTCGCGAGACGTGAGATAGCAGCGTCGAGTTCGGCCCTCGAGAAGCTGGCGCCCAAGCCTCTCAAGACGAGGGCTGCTGCCTCATCGTCGAGCAGCAGACCGTGCAGCTTGGCGCGAAACACTTCGCGCAGGATGGGACTGTGAGCGGTGCGGGCAGTGACGGGAAAGGGAAGGGGTTCATCAAAACGCAGCGTGCCGCTCGCGTCAATCTCGCCAACGCGAAAACAGATACACGAGAGGTGGCCTTCGCCGATCGACCGGTAGCTCATGACGACCCGCAGTCCACCAACGGGGACGCCGACTTGGTCGGGATGGGCGACGAGACTGGGGTTGCACACGGACGCGCCTTCGAGAGAGAACTCATGGGTAAAGGCCGCGCCGAGAAGCAGGCGACGATTCGACGAGAGTGGTGCGCTCAGGTAGTCCGCGACGCGTTCGGCGTTCTTTTCAAAGTCCGCCACCAAATCTTCGTGACGCTTGGAAAATCGACCGATGAGATCATCCAACGCATCGTCGACCTCGGCGTCGTTAAGAGCAAGGACGCGGGCGATGGTTTCTGATGTTCGAGACTCGCTCCCGCCCACGAGCTCTTTTCCAGGAATGAAGAGCCTTGTAATCACTCTGGACGGGTCGGGGCGAATCCTGATCTGTGACCGCACCGCAATCCCCGCGTCGCGCACTAGAAAGCCATCTCGAAGTGGCGCGCCTGCTGCAGCGTGGTCAACAAGGCGATTGTCGATTCCGCACCCTGGTTGAGATTCGGCCCGGTCGCCGTTAGCCCGTCGTAACCCCCGCCGGTACCCGCACAGTACATCGGCGCGCCGATATCGTTCTCACCGAGAAACCACCGCACGGCGAGTTCGTGACCTTCGATCCAGCTGTCGTCTCCAGTCAGCGCGTGGGCGCGAAGACAGGCTTCTGACATCGCCGCGACCTCGATCGGCTGTTGATCGAACTTTTCGACCGCGGCGTTCGGTCGTCGCCCTTGCGCGGGGGTTACGGAGAGGTGCCCCTCCGATGACGCCATATCGAGGAGCCACGTCAGCTGACGTAGTCCGGTTTCAACCAGGCGTTCGTTGCCGACGATGGACCCGGTAACCATCATTGCTTCGGGCAGTGCAGCGTTCGCGTACGTCAGTTGGTCTTCGCACCAGTGCCATCCGACGATCGGCTCGGGGCGGTCTAGCACCGTCGACGCGTTGAGCACCATCGTCCGAGCCCCTTCGTTCGCGGGGTCGACCGTGAGGACTTCGGCCGCGCCGAAGGCCGCAAAGGACATGGAGCGAAGGGAAGGGGAGATGACCCGAACGCTTCGGTTGAAGAGACGCGTCGCCGAGTTGACCAGATCGATGTCGCCTGAACGCGCAATGGCCGTGCCCAGGGACCAGAGGGCTCGGCCCCAACAGTCATCGCTTGTCGCGGCGCCGAGCCACGTGCCAGACGTCGCGCGTCGATTGGTGAACAGCCCTTTGGGAGATTGAGCGGCGCGCAGGAACTCGAGCGATGACCACGCAAGCTGACAGAGTTCGCGTGACGGATTGCTCTCGCGCGACGCCACCAGCAACACCCGGGCGACGTCGTCGGTGCAATAACCGTGCTCAGCTCGAGCGTTCGCGTGGTCGGCGTGTTCGAACGTTCCGTGCGGTCCACTCAAAGAGAGGAGGTGGGTGAAGTCAGGTTGGGGAGGCTGTGTCACGCGTGCGCGTCCGCGTACTGAAGGAGTCCGTTAGTCACACCTTGGAACTGAGCCGCGACCGCTCTCCAGCTCAGTCCGGAGGCGAGCACGCGAGCTTCGTCACCCATGGCCGCGGCCAACTGCGGGTCGCACAGTATGAGCCGGAGGGCGCGAGCGAGAGCCGCCGAGTCCTGATGGGCGACGGTGATGCCCGCGCCGCTCGCCAACAGCTCTTGAGCGTGAGGAAAAGCGGTCGCTACAACCGGGCGCCCTGCGGCGACGGCGTCGACGAGTACCCCCGACGTCGCCTGGTCTTTCGAGTCGTACGGCAGCACGACCACGTCAGCGCTGTTGATCAGTCGCTTCAATGAAGGAGGATCTCGGTACGAGTTGTCAAAGTGCACGAGATCGTTCACGTGGTTCGCGGCCACTCGCTGTATTAGAGAGTTCCGGTACCCATCGCCCTCGTTCGCGAGCACCTTCGGGTGCGTCTGTCCGGCGATGACGTACAGAGGCGCGGGCTTCAGATCCTTCAAGCGAGCCATGGCATCGATGACCCACTCGATGCCTTTGCCGGGGCCGATAAGTCCCCACGTCAAAATCTTTGGTCGAGCTCCATCGTGCTGTATGTCGTCTGCGTTGACCGAGGCGCCGTGCGGAATAACTTCAACGGGCGTGTCACCCAGGTGGTGAAGGCGAGACAGGGTCGCCGCCGCGCCCTGGGTCATGACGATAGCCACGTCAACGCCCGCAATCACGGCGTTCAGCACTTCGACTTGATGAGGAGTTGGCCTCTGGAGCACGGTGTGGAGTATCGCGATGCTCGGAACTGTGAGCCCATCGAGAACTTTGAGAACGTCGTCTCCATCGCGGCCGCCGTAGAGACCGTATTCGTGCTGAATGACAGCCACGTCACAGCCATTCAGAGCGGTCGTGGCCCGACCGATTGACGATGGGTCGCCAGCAACGAGTTCGCCGATGGATCGAAGGCTCGACGTTGAACGCTCGCCGAGGCCGTCGAGAATTCGAACAAGCGACACGTCAGCGCCCAGATCTTGGAGCGTCGAACCTAAAGCGGCGGTAAACGTCGCCAACCCGCATCGAGTTGGCGGAGCGCTGCTGAGAAACCCGTATGAGATGGATCTGTCACGCACTCGGAAAACCTCGACCCCTTGGATCAATAGAACGCAATGAATCACGAAAATGTGTTGGGCAAGAAAAGAACACGAACTACCCTTCGCAGAAGGAAGGCGTCGAGCCCGAACGGGCGACGATCTTCTAGATCGTCCGTCCCAAACTTGGCGTCCTCAGCGAGGGACCATTTCCTCTCACGTATCCACCTTAGGCGTCATCGCCCAGTGACGTGCTGGGCCAGTGCATGTGAAGACCTCACAAGACGACTATTTCATCGGCCGTTAACACAGTGTCAATGGAATAGCCACCAAAGGTTCGAGAAGTCGCGATGCGCTGACGAATAAGACGCTCAAGAGTGGTGTGCAGCCTCGCCGTGCGCGAAGGGATTCGACCCCTGGCGCTCGCCACGGTCGCCACCTATGATGCCGCCATGAGGTGGCAAGGGATTTCCTCGCGCTTGGCTGTGGCCGCGCTCTTGAGCACCGCCATCGGCGCGTCTACGTTCGTGGCGACCGCTTCGGCCCAGGGTTCATTGGATGTCACGTGCGTCGCGTCGAGCGCGACCCAGTGCGTTGTGACCATTTCTCTCGTTCCCGACATGAATGTCGATGTCATCGTGGCGTTGCCTGCTAACAACGGCTTCTCAATGAATCTTCTGAGCGGCACGCCAGACTCGGCTCCCACATTCACCAGTCTGGACAACGGCTACTGGAGCGGAGGAGCAACTACTTCGTGGACGTGCTGCTTACTTCAGACGGGAGGTTCGGAGCCGGCGGGTGCGGTGTCGACTATGACCTTCGCACTCACGCCATTGACGTCGAGTCCTACCACCACCGTTCCAACGAAGCAGCCGAGAATACCGGCCACGCTAAACCTGGGTTTTGCGGCAGGGAGCTTTACGCTCAGCACGTCGGACAAGACCCAACTCCAAGCGCTAGCCAGAAAACTCACACCAGGGGCGAAGGTGACGTTCACGGGTTACGCACTCTCCGATCCGAGTCTCGCGCGGAATCGCGCGCTTTCGACGGCGGACTTCCTCTATGCCAGAGTCAAGGTTTTTTGGAAGGTGGTCTCGGTGAGTAGCCGTTCGCTAAACCGAGTCACTGTGACGACCACCGCGCTCTGACCTCGCGCTGGTAGCCAGAAATTTTTCGTGGAGGTGAGGGGATTCGAACCCCTGACCCCTTGCATGCCATGCAAGTGCTCTACCAACTGAGCTACACCCCCGGGTGCGGATTTCAATGTTAGCAGCCGTGTCAAAAGGAGAATTCTCGAAGACCTTTCACATCGCACGGATCGAATGGTTCACTCGACTGTTTCCGCCTGTAACAGACGATTTCTGAGTGCCCTATGCCCCCTTCACGGATTGTCATCGAATCCGAAAGGCGGGAATGAATTGCTAGCTGATTGGATTATCAATCGAGTCGCCTTGGGAAGGCGCGAGACAACTTGCTCGAATGAGTGAGCGATCATTTTTCTGAGTTCACTGCCAGGAATGCTTCCATCCAGCGAGATGGTGTTCCAGTGCATTTTGTTCAGGTGATATCCCGGCGTAACGGAGGAATACTCTTCTCGAAGTTCAAGCGCGAGAGTGGGCTCGCACTTGAGCGAGATGGATGGCGGTGAATTCTCGGGCGAGAAGATCGCAAAGATCTTTCCCGCGACCTTGTAGACGTCGACATCAGGGCGGAACGGTTGCTCCTCGGTCGTCTCTGGAAACTTCATCAGGAAGTCAGCGATTGCTTCGAGTTCCACGTTGTGCTCCCGACACCCTCAAATAGTGTTCGCCAAAAGGAGGTCCGTCAGTACGCCAGGACGCGACAAGAACGGGGAGTGATCGCTTTCGAGCGTGACCACTTCGGTGCAGCGTTGCGACATCACCTTTTGCAGGGTCGGGTCGAGGGCGTTGTCGTTGGTGCAAAGGATGTAACGCGAAGGTACGTCGACGTCGAAGGAGCTTCTCGGGCTGCGAAAGCTGGCGATCGTCTGTGGCGTGAGCTGTGAGACAGCCGAGGCGGCGACTTTCTCTTTGCAGTCCTGATAGAGGGCCACGTGAGCGAGCACCGGGTTGAGCACAAGGAAGTCGCCCTGACGTTCGATCGCGTCGTCCAGACGCGTCATGATTTCAACCTCGCTCTTCGCCTCGGTGGCACTCTGGCCGAGCGCCGGGACGAGGGCCGCGATGTGCACCACGCGTTCGAGATTGGGGATTTGCTCGGCGGCTTCGGTGATGACCGCACCGCCGTAGCTGTGGCCAACGAGCACGACGGGTCCGTCGAGTTTTGCCACCTCAGCGACTTCGCGCGCGTCATCAGCGAGGTACGTGTTCGGGTGCGCGCCGCGCGTCGCGCTCGGCAGATCGAGCGCCGTCCAAGGGATCTCTCGACGTGTGAGCTCCTTGCCGACATCGCGCCACGTCCAGGCGCCGCCCCAGCCGCCGTGAACCAAGATGTAGGTCACATCAGACACGCTTCGCACCTCCTCGTTCAGAGAGGCTAGGGGCCTTTCTTCCATAGAATGTCGTAATGAACCGCCCATTTGACGTCACCGCCATCGAGGAGAAGTGGCAAGCCCGATGGCTGGACGACGGGACCTACGAAGTCGATAACGACGACCCGCGCGAGCGTTACTACGCCCTGTGCATGTATCCGTATCCTTCAGGGGCGGCCCACCAGGGGCACATCCGCAACTACACCTTTGGCGACCTCGTGGTGCGGTATCAGACCATGCGCGGCAAGGCGGTTCTTTCGCCCTACGGCTTTGACTCCTTCGGATTACCTGCCGAGAACGCGGCCATCAAAGCCGGCTCTCACCCGCGCTTGTTCACCGAAGCTCGCATGCACGAGCTCAAGACGTCGGTTCGACGTCTTGGCGCCGTCTACGACTGGCGCCGAGAGGTCTATAGCCATGACCCCGGGTACATCAAGTGGTCCCAGACAATATTCCTCGCGTTCTTGGAGGCCGGGCTTGCCTATCGCGCAGAAGCCCAGGTCAACTGGTGTCCGGGCTGTAAGACGGTGCTCGCCAACGAGCAGGTCCTCGCCGACGGCACATGCGAGCGGTCCGGTGACGTCGTCACGCGGCGGTACCTCGAACAGTGGTTCTTCAAGATCACGGACTATGCAGAGGAGCTCCTCACCAGCCTCGACGACCTCGAGTGGCCTGAACGGGTGAAGGCCATGCAGCGCAACTGGATCGGGCGCAGCGAGGGCGTCGAGTTCGATCTTCCCGTTGAGTACGACCCGTCGCATTCGCTCCGCGTCTTCACCACGCGCCCAGACACGGGCTTCGGCGTCACGTACGCCGTCCTCGCCCCCGAGCATCCCATGCTCTCGCTGCTCACGACCGATGACGAGCGTCTCCGCGTCGATGAGATTGTCGCTCGCGCGACGTCCATCAGTGAGATCGAACGCACGTCGTCGTCGTCCGAGGGTGTCGCCGCAGAAAAGCGCGGTGCCTTTATCGGCAGCCACGTGATCAATCCCTTCACCCACGAGCGCGTGCCCGTGTACGTCGCTGACTATGTGCTCGGCAACTATGGCACCGGTGCGATCATGGCCGTGCCCGGAGAAGACGAGCGCGACTATGAGTTTGCGAAGATGCACGGGCTTGCCGTTGTGCGCACCGTGCAGCCACCCGATGGCTTCGACGGTGAGGCGTTCAACGGTGACGGTATCCACATCAACTCTGGTTTCTTGAACGGGCTTGACGTTGCCGAGGCAAAGGAAAAGGCAACCGACTACCTCGTCGAGCACGCCAACGGCGTGGCGAAAGTCAACTACCGACTCCGGGACTGGCTGGTCTCGCGACAGCGCTTCTGGGGCTGTCCGATTCCGGTCGTGTACTGCGACGACGACGGCATCGTGCCGGTGCCACTCGATCAGCTTCCGGTGCTCGCACCCGATGACGTGGTGATGGACGGGAGCGGTCAGTCACCGCTCGCGACCCACGAGGGATTCCTCTACACCGTGTGTCCCAAGTGCGGCAAGCCCGCACGTCGAGAGACCGACACGATGGACACCTTTACCGACTCCTCCTGGTACTTCCTTCGCTTCGCCGATCCTTTCACGCCCGGCGAGCCCTTCGACCCGGCGATGGCGCGACAGTGGATGCCGGTCAATCAGTACATCGGTGGGATCGAGCACGCGATCTTGCACCTCTTGTACGCGCGCTTCTACCTAAAGGCGCTGATCGACGTGGGCATGGCGGATGGCCTGCCGCGCGAGCCGTTCCAGCGCCTCTTCACCCAGGGGATGATTCGGCTCTCGGGTTCCAAGATGTCCAAATCCAAGGGCAATCTCATCGAGCCCGAGGAGTACTACCAGACGGTCGGCGCGGACGGGCTTCGTCTCTTCCACCTCTTCGCGGGACCACCGGGAGACGACCTCGACTGGACGGAGCAGACCGACGAAGTGATCGAAGGCTGCGCTCGATTCCTTGACCGACTCTTTCGTCTCTGGAACGACTACGACGTGAACTATCACGACACCCCAGACGAGAGCGACGTCGCGGTGCGCCAAGAGGCCCATCGCACCATCGTGCGCGTCACCAACGACTTCGATCGATGGAGCTACAACACGGCGGTTGCCGCGCTCATGGAGCTGTTCAACACGATCTCCAAGCAGGCGCGCGGCGAGCATGGCATCGAGAAAGGAACCCTCCAGGAGTCCCTCGACATCTTGGTCACGTTGCTCGCGCCCATGGCGCCGCACATCACCGCCGAGCTCTGGGAGCAGCGTCATCCCGAGCGCCCGAGCGTGCACCTCATGCCGTGGCCGATTGCTGATCCCGCGCTCGTCGTGGAAGCGACGGTCACCATGGTGGTGCAGGTGAACGGCAAGGTGAAGGCACGACTCGAGGTGCCACCGTCGATCAGTGAAGAGGAGGCGACGCTCGCCGCGCTCGCCGACGAGCACGTGGCGGCCCTGTTGGGTGGCGCCGCGCCAACGCGAGTGGTCGCGCGGCCACCGCGCCTCGTCAACATCATTCCCTGATGGCCGCTTCGTCGTCGCACACCGAAGTCACGGTCGAGCCGCCCCGCTTCGATCGACCCGAGGTCGAGATTCGCGCATCCACGAGACGCAAGAAGACCGGCAACGCGCACTGGTCAGGCAGTCGCATCGTGGTGCAAATTCCAGCGCGCGTGCGTGGGCGAGAGCGTCGAGCATTCGTCGACGAACTTGTCGAACGCCTCCTCACGCAACGTCCACAGAACGCCGGCGGCGACGGTGCGCTCGAAGAACGCGCTCGCGTGCTCGCCGAGCTCTACAACGATGGCGTGCTGCCCGCGTCGGTTCGGTGGGTCTCGAATCAGCAGGCTAGGTGGGCGTCGTGCTCACCGGGCTCGCGCGAGATTCGGATCTCGAGTCGCTTGCGTCAGTGCCCCGAGTGGGTGATCGACGCCGTGCTCGTCCACGAGCTCGCCCACTTGCAAGAGGCCGACCACAACGCGCACTTCTATGAGCTCGCCGAGCGTCATCCTCGCCAAGGTGACAGCGCCCTCTTCCTTGAAGGGTACGCGCTGGGATTGGGACTGCGGATCGAAGGCGGCGACGTCGACACTGCGCCGACGCGTTAGGTCGCTTCACCCCGCAGGAACCGCTCAAGTTCGGCGGCCAGCTCATCGCCGCTCGGCACCTCTTGACCGAGTGACGTCCCTTCCGTCTCGTCGGCGGCTGCCTCGAGGCGCTCGACCATCGTGGAGTGCTCCGGGTTGTTCGTGACGAGGTCGTCAACGCGCTGGCGCGCTTCGTCTGCCGCCGCACGCAGGTGCCCCGCGTCGAGCGTCAGGCCCGACATGCGGGCCAGGCCGTCGATGAGAGCCGCGGCCGCTTGTGGGTACGGCATCGAGGCGACGTAGTGGGGCACCCGCGCCCACAGCGTGATGATGTCGATGTCGACTTCGGCGAAGCCGAGCTCAAGTGCGGTGCCGATGCCGGCGGGGACCTCCAGTTCTCCCGAGACCGACCCGACCGGCGCCAGGAGGTGCGCACTTGCAGCCGGTGCGGTCCCGATCACGCGTATGGGCCGTGTGTGCGGTGTGGGCGCCGGAAAGGCGCCCAGCCCGACGACGAGGCGCACGTCAAAGCGGCCGGCGGCGTCGGTGACGACATCGACGAAGTCGCTCCAGTGAAAGTCCGGCTCCGGTCCGACCAGGAAGAGCACGTCTGCACCGTCACCGTCGCGTCCGTAGCGCAGCTGGATCTCGGGCCACGTGAGCTCGGTCGTCACGCCGTCGACGATGCGTGCGAGAGGGCGGCGGGCGCGCTGATCGATGAAGTACTCCGTGTCAAACGTGGCGAGGACTTCGGTCGGAATGGTCTCGAGCATCGTGGAAATGGCGGTGCTCGCGGCGATGCCCGCATCGATCCAGCCTTCCAGGCCGATCACGAGGACGGGCTCGTTGAGGTCGGGGTCCGCCAAGAAGATGATGCGGTCGTAGATCTCGTCGTCCATTTACCTCTCCAAAGTTTGCTTCGCCAGTTCGGCGAGCATCGCGATATATCCCGGGTAGGCATCGACGCTGCCGCGGTCACCCGCGGTCGCGCCGGCGCGGTAGCGCGCAAACACCCCTTGCATGATGCAGGCCAGCTTCCAATAACCGAACGCTTGATAATAGGCGACGTGTGTCAGGTCCAAGCTCGAGTGCTCGGCGTACGCCTCGAGGACCTGATCGCGCCTGACGAAGCCCGGCGCGGTGGTGGGGGCGAGGCCTAGCAGCGACTCGGTGGCGTCGCCCGGCTCCGCCCAGTAGCAGAGCAGCACGCCAACGTCAGCCATCGGATCGCCGAGGGTGCAGATCTCCCAGTCGAGGATCGCACGCACCTCGCCCTTCTCGTCGAGGACCGTGTTGTCGAGTCGGTAGTCACCGTGGACGACGGCGACCCTTTGCTGCACTGGAATGGAGCTCGCGAGCTCGTCACCCACCTCGTCGACGACGGTGTCATGATCGACGCCGTCGACCTTCATCTGCTCGAACTGCGTGCGCCAGCGATTCACCTGGCGCTCGATATAGCCCTCGTGGCGCGCCAGGTTGCCAAGGCCAACCTCGTCGATGTCGATGTCGTGGAGCTGCGCTAAGGTCGCCGCCAGGTTCGCGCCGATCGACCCACGCGTCTCGACGTCAAAGGCTGCTTCGGCTTGTGCGCGGTCGCGCAGGATCGCGCCTTCGACGAACTCCATCACATAGAAAGGTCGCTCGTTGACCTCAGCATCGACGCAGAGTCCGAGCGGCCTGGCGACGGGAATACCGGCCGGGTAGAGGGCGGTGATGATGGTGTGCTCGCGCACCATGTCGTGCGCGGTCGGGAGCACGTGGCTCGTCGGAGGGCGACGCAGCGCGTAGCTTCGGCCCGCGGCGTCGGTGACACGAAAGGTGAGATTGGAGCGTCCCCCCGCGATGAGCTCGAAGGAAAGTGGAGCGCTCGCGCCGACGTGCTTAACCATCCACTCCGTGACGTTGACCTCGTCGATTCCCGTCACCATCCCCATAGTTGCCGAGGCTAACAGCGTTGTTCGGCCTCACTTTTCGAACACACGCGGCATTAGGCTGACGCTCGTGAAAGATGTCACGGACGCCACGTTTGCCACTGACGTTATGGAGCGCTCGAAGAGCGTTCCCATCGTTATCGATCTCTGGGCGGAGTGGTGTGGACCGTGCCGCACGCTCGGACCCATCATCGAGAAGGTCGTCAACGAGACGAATGGCGCCGTCGAACTCGTCAAAGTTGACGTCGACGCGAACCCGCAGATCTCCCAAGCGTTTCGCGTGCAGTCGATTCCCGCGGTCTTCGCGATTCACGACGGCCAGATCGTCGATTCATTCGTCGGGGCGCTTCCCGAGGCACAGGTACGCGAGTTCGTCGAGCGATTGGCGCCCGGCGCGACGGCCGTCGACCGGTTGGTGAGCGCTGGCGACGAGGCGTCGCTTCGCGAAGCGCTGGCGCTTGACCCGAACAACGTAGAAGCGGCCGTTGCCCTCGGTGACTTTCTGCTCCACGAGAATCGCCTCGACGACGCCGAAGCGGTGCTGAAGCCGTTCGCGAACGTGGTTGCCGCCAAGACGATCCTCGCTCGTCTTCGCCTGCAGCGAAGTGGCGTGAGCCTTGGCGGCGATCTCGACCTCACGCTTGACCACCTCCTGGAGCAGTCGGCGACGAACGAGCAGCTCGAAAGATCAACTGCTCGAGGTGCTCGACGCGCTCGGTCCCGAGGACCCGCGCTACGTCACCTATCGTCGTCGCCTGGCCAGCCGCCTTTACTAGTGCGCGGTCTTTCGGCCCGTGGGGCCGCTGGTGCTGGCCCTCGGGCATAACGCGCGTCGACGTCACCACATCGAGCGATCGTCATGGGCGTCCTCAACCGCACGAAGGACTCCTTCTACGAGCCCGCCGTTACCTTCGACCTCGACGCGTTCTTCGCGCGCGCGGACAGTCTCGTCGCTGACGGCGCTGACCTTCTCGACGTCGGGGGCGTGAAGGCGGGGCCCGGTGACGAGGTCAGCGAGGAAGAAGAGCTCGACCGAGTCGTGCCGGTCATTGCCGAGCTGCACAAATCGCTTCGACGTACCGGTCAGTGTCGATACCTGGCGTGCCTCGGTCGCGGCGGCGAGCTTCGCCGCGGGCGCCTGCGTCGGCAACGACATCAGTGGGTTCGCCGACCCCGAGTACCTCACGGTTGCATCGCGTGCGAACGCGACGGTCGTTGCGACCCACATTCGTCTGCGCCCGCGGGTCGCCGACCCCGACCCGCACTACGACGACGTGACCGACACCGTCAGGGACTTTCTCCTCGAGCGCCGTCAGTGGGCGTACGACGCGGGGCTCGGCCCCGAGCAGGTCATCCTCGATGCCGGACTCGACCTCGGAAAGACGGCCGCGCAGTCGCTGCAGCTCCTGCGCGACTCCGACCAACTTGCCGCACTCGGCTCGCCGCTGCTGCTCTCGGCGTCGAACAAGACTTTTCTTGGCAAGGCGCTCAGTCTCGAGGTCGGCGAGCGAGCCAGCGCGTCACTCGCCGCGACGGCGATCGGGATCATACTGGGGTGTCGTATCGTGCGGGTTCATGACGTGGCGGGAACGGTTCGAGTGCGCGACACGATCGAACGGCTCTTGCGAAGCGCCGTGAGTAGCGCCAGCGTCTGTGTCGTGGGCACTGACGCGACGATGGTCTACGACGCCGTTCACAACGCCGTCGCGAAGGCGCTGGGCGACCTCGACCCCTCGTTCGCGCTGCAGGACTTCACCGCGAAGGACGTGACGCTCACTGCGGGCGAGTCGACGCTGCCGCGCATCATGGAGGCGCTCAACACGCCCCCGTTCCTCGTCGAGCGTCGCGTCGTCGTCGTGCGCGACGCGCAGCTGCTGGTCGCCGACGAGGTCGCAGAGCTCCTTCAGTGGATGGCCCACCCCGCGCCGGGCACCACGTTGATCGTCGCCGTCGTGGGCGCCAAGTCGAACAAGCTCGTCAAGGCCGCCGACGAAGTGCTCGAGGTGAACGTCGGCTCGCGCACCGCCGACCGCGTCGCCTTCGTGAAGTCGAAGATGGACGAGTACGGCGTCGACGATCGACCACGCCACGGCGCAGAAGGTGGCCGAGCAGGTGGGCGATGACGTCGCGCGGGTCGACGCCCTCGCGCGAACCCTGCAGTCGATCTACGGCACTGCGCCGCTCGTCTTTGCCCGGGTCGAGCCGTACCTCGGTGACGCCGGCGACGTGCCGGTCTGGGACCTCACCGACGCCATCGATGCGTGGCGACGCGACCAAGGCGATCGTGGTCGCTCGACGCATGCTCGAGTCGCGCAAGCGCGCGGGCTTGCAGATCGTCTCGATGCTCCAGCGTCACTACCTCAACATGAGTGCGCTCGAGGGGAGCGACGTGCGGACCAAAGAAGAAGCCGCGGTGCTGCTCGGGGTGAACCCGTTTCCCGCCGGCAAGTCGCTCGCAGATGTCTGAGCGTCTTGGCGCCGAGCGCTTGACGACCGCGGTGCACTGGATCACCGACGCCGACCTCGCCTTGAAGGGCGGCGTGAGCTACGGAGGGAAGGACTTAGACAGCGATCTCGACGTCACCGAGCTGACGGTCATCGAGGTGCTGGTCGCGCGACTCGCGCGACTCACTTTCGGCGCGCGAAGGCGCTAGTCAGGCCTCGTCGCGCAGCGCGTTGACGCGCTTCATCAGGCCGCTCTTCTTGTTGGCGGCCTGGTTCTTGTGGATGACGCCCTTGGAGGCGGCCATGTCGATGCGCTTGATCGCGAGGCGCAGCGCCGTGGCCTCGTCCTCGGTGCCGACCGCCGCGACGGCGTTCTTCGTGCGTGTGCGCAGTTCGCTCTTCACGGCCTTGTTGCGCTCGTGACGGACGATCGTCTGCTTGTTGCGCTTGATCTGGCTCTTGATGTTCGCCACGAAAGACAACCTCGTTCTTCTGTGCAGCACCTCGCTGCGGGCCTATCGATGCTACCAGAGGCGACTCGAACCGCTCCACTTGGGCGAAAATCGAGGGCGATTATCCTTTGGTGACCGTGGCAATCCATCCCTCAACCGTCGATTCGCGAATCATCCGCAATCTCAGCATCATCGCCCACATCGACCACGGCAAGTCGACCCTGTCAGACCGCATCTTGGAGATGACCGGCGCCGTCGATCCCCGCCTCATGCGCGCCCAGTACCTCGACTCGATGGACATCGAGCGCGAGCGGGGCATCACCATCAAGGCCCAAAACGTCCGGGTGCACTGGCACGACCACCTCATCCAGCTGATCGACACCCCGGGTCACGTGGACTTTGGCTACGAGGTCTCGCGCTCGCTGGCCGCCTGCGAGGGCGCGGTGCTCCTGGTCGACGCGACTCAGGGCATTCAAGCCCAGACGCTCGCCAACTGCTACCAGGCCATCGAGCACAATCTCGAGATCGTCGCCGCCCTCAACAAGATCGACCTGCCCGCGGCCGACCCCGAGCGCTGCAAGGACGAGCTCGAGCGCGTCCTTGGCATTCCCGCCAGCGAGGTGCTGTCGATCTCGGCCAAGACCGGCCAGGGGGTCGCAGAGCTGCTCGACGCCGTCATTGCGCGGATTCCCGCGCCCGTGGGCGATCCCACAGTGCCGCTGCGCGCATTGGTCTTCGACTCCTACTACGACCAGTACCGGGGGGTGATCAGCTCGATCCGCGTGGTCGAGGGCACGCTGCTCGAAGACACCCGCATCCGCATGATGCGCGCGGGCACGAACCACGAGCTCGAAGAGCTCGGCATGCGCACGCCCGACATGCTGAAGGTTGCCGCCCTGGGGCCCGGGGAGGTGGGCTACGTCGTCGCGGGCATCCGCGACGTCGCCGGTGCTCGCTCGGGCGAGACGATCACTGAGGCGAACCGTCCCGCCGCCGCCGCACTCGAGGGCTATCAGGATCCCAAGCCCATGGTCTTTTGCGGCATCTATCCGATCGACGGCGACGACTTGGCGAACCTGCGCGACGCGCTCGACAAGCTCAAGCTGAACGACGCGTCGATCACCTACGAGCCCGAGAACTCCCACGCGCTCGGCTTCGGCTTCCGCTGCGGGTTCTTGGGGCTGTTGCACATGGAGATCGTGCGCGAGCGATTGGAGCGAGAGTTCAACCTGGAGATCATCGCGACGGCGCCCTCGGTCGTCTACCGGGCCTTTCTCACCGACGGCACCGAGGTGCTGGTCGACAACCCGACTGACCTGCCAGATCCGAGCCGCCTTGATCACGTGGACGAGCCGATGCTCGACGTCACGATCATCACGCCCGCGGAGTATCTCGGCGCCGTCATGGATCTGGGCCAGTCGCGTCGCGGCGAGATGGTGAAGATGGAGTACCTGTCCACCGAGCGCGTGGAGCTGCGCTACCGCATCCCCCTCGCCGAGGTGGTGATCGACTTCTTCGACGCGCTGAAGAGTCGCACCAAGGGCTACGCGTCACTCGACTACGAGCCGGCCGGCTACGTGACGAGCCAGGTCGTGCGCGTCGACCTGTTGATCAATCACGAACCGGTGGACGCGTTCTCGACCATCGTGCACCGCTCGAATGCCGAGTTCTACGGACGACGGATGGCCGAACGCCTGAAGGAGCTCATCCCGCGCCAGATGTTCGAAGTGCCGATCCAAGCGGCGATCGGGGGACGGGTCATCGCGCGCGAGACGGTGCGTGCGCGCAGGAAGGACGTGCTCGCCAAGTGCTACGGCGGCGACATCACGAGAAAGCGCAAGCTGCTGGAAAAGCAGAAAGAGGGCAAGAAGCGCATGAAGAATCTCGGTCGGGTCGAGGTGCCCCAGGAGGCGTTCGTCGCCGCCTTGAAGCTCGAGGAGTAGATCAACAGCCCCCATCTTCCGTCTGATGTGGTCCTTTAGTAGCCCTTGGTGCCGTCGATCAGCTCGCGGATGATGTCGGCGTGCCCACAGTGTCGTGCGTACTCCTCGATCATGTGGACGTAGATCCAGCGAAGGTCGACGTCACGTCCTCGACGTTCGACCGCCGCGTGCTCATCGAGCGAGTGACCGACGACCAGCTCATCGGACGTCTTGACAACCTGTACATAGAGGTCAAAGACGGTCTCGGTCGCGGCGCTCTCCAGGTCGTTGAAGTCGGCGTCGCGATCGCCCTCGGTCTTGTAGTAGTCGGTGGTGTGCGCACCCGCGAAGGTCGTCTCGAACCAGATCTGCTCGACGAAGGTCATATGGCGCACGATCCCGAGCAGCGACAGGTTGGAGTCGGCGACGGTCGCGTCTTGAGCTGGGCGACGTTGAGGCCGTCGCACTTTTTGAGCAGCGTCGCCCGATAGAAATCGAGCCATGCATCGAGCTGGGACCGCTCGTCACCGGAGTAGGGGACGTGTGGTCGTTCGGGGGCGAGGAAGAGGTCCATGGCGCCACTTTTAGCACAGCGCCTCGGAATGGTTAGCACTCGGTAAAATCGAGTGCTAACAAGGAGACCAATGGCCCGGCGCGTGAAGACCCCACCCCAGCCCCATCACGACCTCGACCCACGCAAGGCGACGATCCTCGAGGCCGTCGTCGTCGAGCACATCGACACGGCCCAGCCCGTCGGCTCTGGCTCGGTCGCCCACAACGCCGACGTCGCCGTGTCGCCCGCGACCGTGCGCACCGAGATGGTCGCCCTCGAGCGCGAGGGCTACCTCGCCCAGCCCCACACCTCGGCCGGGCGGGTGCCGACCGACAAGGGGTACCGCTACTTCGTCGACCACCTCGAAGCCGGGATCCTCGGGCCTGCCCAGCAGCGTCAGGTCCGCGAGTTCTTCGCCCACGTCCGTGGCGAGGTGGAAGATGTGCTGGAACAGACGTCGCTGCTGCTGAGCCGCCTCACCAACTACACGTCGGTCGTCGTGGGCTCGGCCAGCACGCACGCGAGCGTTCTCTCCGTTCAGCTCGTCAACCTTGACGCTCGTCATCACCTGCTCGTGACCGTCTTTTCCGACGGGTCGGTCTCCAAGCACAGCGTGCTCGTCTCCTATGAGGCCAGCCACGCCGAAGTCATCGAGGCGTCACGCCAGCTGAACGCGCTGTTGATCGGCACGTCGCTGGAGACGAAGATCCAGGTCCCCAGCCGCGCCGACACTGTCGCGAAGCTCGTGCGCGAGGCCGTCTCGGTCCTCAAGGCTGAACAGCCCACCATCGAGGGCGAACAGGTCTATATTGGCGGCTCCTCTCGCGTTGCCGAGGTCTTCGAAGGTGTCGAGACCGTTCGACAGGTGCTCAGCATCCTCGAACAGGAGCTCCTGGTCGTGACGCTGGTCGAAGACATCCTCGACAAGGGCGTGACGGTCGCCATCGGCACCGAGAACGGACTGGAACCTCTGTCGTCGTGCGCCGTCATCGTGGCGCCCGTGTCCCTTGACGGGGAGAACGTAGGCGCCGTCGGGCTGCTTGGCCCCACGCGCATGAAGTATCGCGAGGTGATGGCTGCCGCCGAGGCCGTCTCGAAGCACCTGACCGCGCACTTCGGGGGCGACGAGCGTGGCTAACACGAACCTCTATGAGATCCTCGAGGTCGACGCGAACTGCACGTCCGAAGAGCTGAAGGCCTCTTATCGACGTCTCGCGCGCAAGTATCACCCCGACGCGAACACCGACGACCCCATGGCCGAGGCCCGCTTCAAGGAAGTCTCCCAGGCCTACGAGATTCTCTCGGACCCCGAGCGTCGCGCGAACTACGACCGCTTCGGCTCGGACGTCGGCGCGGGGGCCAACCCCTTTGGCGCCGGCTCAGTCCAGGACATCTTCGACATGTTCTTTGGTGGGGCCGCAGGAGGACAGACGCGTCGCGGTCCCCAGCCGGGGCCCGACGCCGAAGTGTCGCTCGATATCACCTTGGAGGAGGCGGCCTTCGGTGCGACGCGTGAAGTCACCGTCACGCTGCCCCAGCGCTGTTCGACCTGTGACGGTTCGGGCTGTGCGCCGGGCACCTCGCCGGTCACGTGTGAGGAGTGCGGCGGGAGCGGGGAAGTTCGCCGAGTGCGCAACTCCATCCTCGGACAGATGGTGACGACTCAGACGTGTCCGCGCTGCCAGGGCTTCGGGTCTCGGATTGAGACGCCCTGTCCCGACTGCCGTGGTGAGGGTCGCCGCCCCCAGAGCGTGACCCTGAGTGCGCAGATCCCCGCCGGGGTCGAGGACGGCTCGACGATGCGCCTCGCCAACCGCGGTCCCGCGGGCGTGCGCGGCGGTCCGAACGGCCGCCTGTTCGTGCACCTGCGCGTCGCGAACGACCCGCGCTTCGAGCGTCACGGCGATGACTTGCACCACGAGGCGCACATCGCCTTTAGCCAGGCGGTCCTTGGCGCGACGATCACCGTCCCGACGCTGAAGGAGGACATGGCCATCGACATCGATGCAGGTAGCGCGAATGGCACGGTGCACCGACTCCGCCACGAGGGTGTCGAACACCTGCACGGACGCGGACGGGGCGATCTCTTTGTCCACCTCGTCGTCGACGTGCCCACCGAGCTCGACGATGAGTCCGAGCAACTGTTGCGTCAGTGGGCCGAGCACCGTGACGAGACCGTCAGCGAACCCCAGGTCGGCTTCTTCCACCGGCGCAAGGCGAAGAAGTGACCTACGTCGAGTGGCCGCGGCGCGTGGCCGCGCTCGGACAGTTCCGCGTGACCAACCTCGACACACCAACGCTCGACTCGTCACAGGCTCACCACCTCCACAAGGTGCTTCGCGCGCGCGACGGCGAAGAGGTCGTCGTGACTAACGGGCAGGGCTCGTGGGCGATCGCCGTCGTCGACGGCGACGGCGTCACGCGAGTGAGTGACGTGCAACTCGATCCCGAATCGCCCGCGACAACGCTCTACCTCTCGCCGCTGAAGGGCGATCACGGTGACTGGGCGGTCGTCAAGGCGACCGAAGTCGGCGTAAGTCGCATCGTGCCGCTCCTCAGTGAACGCTCCATCGTAAAGATGAAGGGCGAGAGCCGCGAGAAGGTCCTCGCGCGCTGGCGTCGACTTGTCCACGAGGCGGCGAACCAATGTCGCCGGACGTACGACGTCGTGATCGACGAGCCCGTCGCAGTCGCGAACGTACCCGGCGACGTCGCCGTGTGCGACTTCGACGGGTCGGGCGACTGGCACGGCGTCGCGAGCGTCGCCGTGGGACCCGAGGGCGGGTGGGCGCCCAATGAGTGGGACGACCGCCGTCGACGCGTCGGGCTCGGCCCGACCGTCCTGCGTGCGGAGACCGCTGGCGTCCTCGGTGCGGCGTTGCTCGCGTTTCAGGCTGGTGGCTGGGGATTTACGCTCGACGACGTGGGAAATGGGTAATGATGAGAGCACTAGATGAGTGACTGCCTCTTTTGCCAAATAGTCGCGGGCCAAGTCCCCGCGAAGGTGGCCGCCGAGTCCGACAACTCACTGGCCTTCTACGACATCGCCCCGCAGGCTCCGGTGCACGTGCTCGTCGTGCCCAAGCGCCACTTCGACGCCGTCAACGACGTCACCCCGAAGTTCCCCGAGGTCTTTGACGACCTGATGTTCCTCGCCCAGGAGGTCACTCGACTCGAGGGCATCAAGGAGAGCGGCTACCGACTCGTCTTCAACTCGGGCGGAGACGGCCAACAGACCGTGAACCACCTGCACGTGCACGTGCTCGGTGGGCGCCGCATGGCCTGGCCCCCGGGATGACCTCAGACGCCACCGCCGACGAGGCCCTCACGACAACGACCTATGTGCCCAACACCCACCTGATGGCGGGGCTTCTCGGGGCGCGCGACGAGCACCTGCGGGTCATCGAGCGCTCGTTCCCGGACTCGAAGATCCGCGTGCAGGGTAACCAGATCTCGGTGACGGGACCCGACGCCTCGACCGTGCTGCGTCTCTTTGACGAGTTGGTCCTCGTGCTCGAGAGCGGCCAGGCCCTCGACACGACGAAGATCTCGCGCACGATCGACATGGTCGCCGACGACCTTCGCCCGAGCGAGGTGCTGCGTCACGAGGTCGTGCGTGGCGCGAAGGGAAAGACGATCCGGCCCTCGACCGCCGGCCAGAAGCGCTACACCGACGCGATCGACAACCACATCATCACCTTCGGCATCGGCCCGGCCGGTACTGGCAAGAGCTATCTGGCCGTTGCCCAGGCCGTTCAGGCGCTGCATCGCCGACAAATCCAGCGCATCGTGCTGACCCGTCCAGCCGTTGAAGCGGGAGAGAACCTCGGCTTCTTGCCCGGGGACCTCATGGCGAAGGTCGACCCCTACTTACGGCCCCTCTATGACGCGCTCTACGACATGGTCGGTGCCGAAGGCACCCAGCGCCTCATCGGCAACGGCACGATCGAGGTGGCACCGCTCGCCTTCATGCGCGGTCGCACGCTGAACGACTCGTTCATCATCCTCGACGAAGCGCAGAACACGACGCCCGAACAGATGAAGATGTTCTTGACGCGCACTGGCTTCAACTCGAAGGCGGTCGTCACCGCCGACGTCACCCAGGTCGACCTCAACGGCAAGCGCAGCGGCATGCTCGACATCGAGCGCATCTTGGCGGGGGTCGAGGGCATCAGCTTCGTTCACCTCGGCGCGAAGGACGTCGTTCGCCACCGCATCGTGGCCGATATCGTGGCGGCGTACGAACGCTCCACATGAGTATCGATATCTACGCTGCCGATGAGCAGCACGATCACGACATCGACCTCGAACGATGGGTGACCCTCGCGCGCGGAGCGCTCACCGACGAGGGCGTGCGCGGTCTGGCCGAGGTCTCGCTCATCTTCACCGACGAGCCGACGATCGCGGACCTCAACCAGCAGTTCATGGGACGCCCTGGCCCGACCGATGTGCTCAGTTTTCCCATCGACGCCGAGCCCGAACCCTCGGGCAGGGTGCCTGACGCGGGGGGCGGGGGACCGGGTGAGCCGCCACCTCCGGAGATTCCCCAGCTCGTCGGTGACATCGTGCTCTGTCCGGCCGTGGCCGCGCGCAACGCTGTCGACCACGAAGTGAGCTTCGACGACGAGCTGGCGCTGCTGATCGTGCACGGCGTCTTGCACCTTCGCGGCTGGGATCACGTCATCGACGAGGAGGCCGAACGGATGGAGGCGCGCGAACGAGAGCTGCTCGCTCGCCACTACCGCGCTCGCCGATCATGATCGCAGCCATGTGGCGGGCAAGTGACACGTACCTCGTCATCTCGGTCGCCATCTTGTTGTTGCTGTCGGGATTCTTCGCGATGGCTGAGACCTCACTCACACGCATGAACAAATCGCGCGCACGCTCGTTGCGTGAAGAAGGACGCCACGGCGCCAAGGCGCTCGTGGGCCTCACCGAAGCGCCGGAGAAGTTCCTCAACCCGCTCCTGCTCTTGGTCCTCATCTGCCAGCTGGTGTCGGCCACGATGGTCGGTGTGCTCGCCGGGCACCTCTTTGGCGCCGCGGGCGTCTTTGTCGCGACGGCGGGCGAAGTCATCGTCATCTTCGTCGTCTTTGAAGCCATCCCGAAGAACTTCGCCATTCAACACCCCGATGAGGCGGCGCTCACGAGCGCACCCGTTGTCGGACGGATCCTGCGCTTCTGGCCGATTCGGTGGATCTCCGTCGTGCTGCTCGCCGTCGCCGACAGTGTCATCTCACTGTTCGGTGGAAGTGAAGGCAAGCAGCGCGTGACCGAGTCCGAGGTCCTCGCGTTGGCCGACGTCGCCCACGAGGATCGGGCGATCGAGTCAGACGAGCGCAACTTCATCCACTCGGTCATCGAGTTCGGCGACACCATCGTGCGCGAGGTGATGGTCCCGCGCATCGATATCGTCGGCATCGACGCGACTGCGACCGTCAGAGAGGCGCTGGACCTCGCCATCGACAGCGGGCGCTCGCGCCTGCCCGTACTCGGTGATGGGATCGATGACGTGGTCGGCATGGTAAATCTCCGTCACCTCGCGAAGCTCGTCGTCGACGGCCAGGGCACGGCGCTCATACGCGGGCACATGGGTGAAGCGCACTACGTCCCCGAGACCAAGCGGGTCGCGTCGCTCCTTCGAGAGATCCGTCGGGCGAAGAGCCACCTGTTCATCGTGATCGACGAGTACGGCGGCACTGCGGGCGTCGTCACCTTGGAGGACGTCCTCGAAGAGCTGGTGGGAGAGATCACCGACGAGTCCGACCCCGTCGAAGACGACGCCGAGCGCACCACCGGAGGCGGCATCGAGCTGAGTGGTCGTCTCAACATCGATGACGCGAACGACGAGTACGGCCTGAGTCTGCCCAAAGACGGCTGGGACACGGTCGGCGGCCTCGTCTTGGACCTGAAAGGCGGCGTACCCGAGGTGGGCGACGTCCTGACGACCGAGCGCTACCGTCTGACCGTGACGCGAATGGACGGTCGTCGAATCGAAGAGGTCCTCGTCGAACCACTCGGGCGAGACTCGTGAGCAAGGCCGGATTCGTCGCCGTGCTCGGGCGACCAAACGTCGGCAAGTCGACGCTGGTCAATGAGCTCGTGGGTGCGAAGGTGACCATCACCGCGGCGTCGCCGAACACGACGCGCCACGCCGTGCGCGGCATCCTCACTGAGGGCGACACGCAGATCGTGCTCGTGGACACGCCCGGTCTCCATCGCCCGCGCACCACACTCGGCGGTCGACTCAACGAGACCGCCCGCTCTGCGGCCGACGACGTCGACGTTATCCTCGCCGTCGTCGACGCCACGGGGGCGATCGGCCCGGGGGACCGCCACGTCATTGAAACCATGCTTGCTCAGGCTCGACCGGTCGCTGGACCCGCGCTGGTGGTCGTGGTGAACAAGATCGATCGTCCGGGCCGTGAGGCGGTGGCCGCCCACCTCCTCGAGGCGTCGCTGGCCGTCGACGAGGTCGCGAGCGAGATGGGACGAAGCGACGTCGCGGGCAGCGTCGAGTACTTCCCGGTCTCGGCGAAGACCGGGGAGGGCACGAAGGCACTGCTCTCGTTTCTATTGGCCGCGATGCCCGACTCGCCGTTCCTCTTTCCCGATGAGGAGGTCTCTGACGTCACCGAGGCTGCGTGGATCGCCGAGCTCGTGCGCGAGCAGCTCGTGCGCAAGACGAAGCAAGAGCTGCCGCACTCGATTCACACACGGGTGAGCGAGTTCGAGTGGCCGCACGTCACGGTCGAGATCCTCGTCGAGCGCGAGAGCCAAAAGGGGATGGTGATTGGCAAGGGCGGACAATTGTTGAAAGATGTCGGCATCGCCGCGCGCCGTCAGTTGCCCGAAGGCCTCTACCTCGAGCTACGAGTCCGCGTCGAGCCGGGATGGCAGAAGCGCGACGACATTCTCGACCGGTTCGGCTACTAGCCCCTCGTCCTTATTTCGGCGAAGGTCGCGCGCGGCGAGCAGCGTGACTCCGACGGCGACCACGACGGCGGCGACCGCCAGTGCGTCAGTCGAACAGCCCACGTACTTGAGACCGCTCAAGAGGACTGCGCCCATGATCACCCGTCGCAACAAGAGTCCGTTTGAGCGCGACGAGAGCAGTGCCCCCACCACCACGGCCGGCACGGAGCCGACGATGATCGACGAAGTGAGCGAGAAGTCGACGTGGCTGAAAGCCAAGGTCCCCAGCGTCGCCGACAGGGTGAGCGGGACCGACTGGGCGAGGTCGGTACCGACGAGCTGGTCGTTGCGCAGGTTCGGGTAGATGAAGACGAGCAGCACGACGATCAAGGAACCGGCTCCCACCGAGGTGAGCCCGACCATGAAACCGCCGACCGCACCGACGGCGATCGTCAACGCGCGCTTGACGACGACCTCGCCATTCGGGTGGCGACCCGCGGGGACGAGGGATCGCAACAGCATCGATACCGCGCCGATCACGAGCGCGGCCCCGAGCAGTATCTGGAGACGATGCTCGGCGATGGCGCTTTCGCCCATCAGATGCAGTGCGTAGGTGCCGGCAAAGGCGCCGGGCAGCGAGCCGTAACAGAGATATCGCACGATGCGGGTGTTGACCGTCTTGCGTCGCCAGTGAATGGCGACGCCCGCGGGCTTCATGAAGAGCGCGGCGACGAGGTCTGAGGTGATGGCGGCGGTCGGGGTGACGCCAAAGAGCAGCACGAGCATCGGTGTCATCAGGGCCCCACCGCCGACGCCGGTCAGGCCGACGAGGAGGCCGACGATGGCGCTGCCGAGAACGAGATAGAGGTCGAGGTGCATGGCTCCAGAAGATCAATAAATTCAAGCGAAATAGTAGTTTACTCTCCGTCCTGGTTGGAACGGTGTTAACTGACCGAGAACTCCTTGAGCTCTCGCAAGAACGCGTGCACTTCGTCGCGGCTTCGGGTTCGCCGCATCGGGGGGAGCTTCTTGAACATGACCGTGCGATAGCTCGAGGTCGCCAGTCTCGTGTCGAGCACGGCCACAACGCCCCGGTCGTCCTTGGTGCGAATGAGGCGTCCGACGCCTTGGGCGAGGAGCATCGTCGCGCGGGGGAGATCGACCTCGTAGAACGGGCGGTCCGAACGTTCGCGACGCGCTTCGGCGAGTGGATCGTTCGGGACGCTGAAGGGCAATCGATCGATCGTGACGAGACTCAGCGAGTGGCCAGGCACGTCGATGCCTTGCCAGAAGCTCGTCACGGCAAAGAGGCTCGCCTCGTGGCTGTGCCGGAACTCCTCGATGAGCTTCTGGCGCGAGAGCGAACCTTGCACGAGCACTTCGGTCGAAAGGCGTGGCGCAACCGCGTCAGCGACTCGTTGCATGACCGAGCGATTCGTGAACAGCGCGAGGGTGCGTCCCCCCGCGGCTTCAATGAGCGCCACCAGCTCGTCGATGATCGCGGCCTCGGCTCGAGGATCGTTGCGCTCGGGGAAGTTCTCGGGCACATAGAGCAGACCATGCTCGCGGTAGTCGAAGGGACTGTCGAAGTGCTCGCTCACGGCATCGTCGAGTCCGAGGTTTTTGGCAAGGGTGTCGGGGATCGTAGCGCTCGTAAGCACGGCTGTCACGTTGCCCCAGAGCTCGTCGCGCAGTCGCGGACCGACGTCAACGAGAGAGATTTCAATGTCGATCTCGCGATCGCGACGCGACAGATACAGCAGTTCGGAGTCCTTCACGTTGTTCACGCGAGCGAGGTCGTTCGCAAGATGGATCGCGGGCCCAAGCGCGCGGACCTTTCGAAACTCCGCGTCAGGCGAGCTCGTCGGCAGGTCGCGCAGCCGCTCGACGATCTTGGTGACGAGCTCGTTGGTCCGAGCGAGCTCGGCGCGGCACACCTCGCCGAGGCCCTTCAGCTCGCCGCGCTCGTACTGCGCCAGAAGTGTCGCCGCGAAGCGGTCGGCGCTTGACAGCAGCTCATCGGCGGCCGTGCGATCGTCGTCGCTGAGCAGGCTGCGCGACACGGTCGCGAGCGCGCGAAGACGCGCCGCGTTGAGTGAGGTGCCCAGCAGCGTCGCAAAGATGTCGAGGATCTCGTGCGCCTCGTCAAAGACGACGTACTCGTGCGCGGGGAGGAGCATCGCCCCAGACGCGAGGTGGGAGGCGTAGAGGTGGGCGTTCACGATCAGGATCGAGCTCTCGTTGGCGCGGTCCTTCGCGAGCTCGGCGAAGCAGTTCTGTCCCTGGGGACACTTCGAACGCTGCAGGCACTCCTGGGGGGTGACCGAGACCGCTCGTCGCGCTCGGGCGTCGACCTCGAAAGGCAGCTCGTCGAGGTCGCCCGTCGTCGTGTCGTTGCCCCAGCGCAGGATGCGCCGCATCTGATCGGCGACGCCGCGCGGCACCGCCGCGCCGTCATCGAAGCTCAGCTGCGCGCCGGCCCCCAAGCTCTGGGCCCGGTTGAGGCAGAGGTAGTTCTGCTTGCCCTTCAAGACGGCGACGTGCACGCCACGGGCGTGCGCGGCCACTTGTGGCGCGTCTTTTTTCGCGAGCTGGTCCTGGAGGTTCTTCGTGGCCGTCGCGACCACGACGCGCTGACCGGCGAGGACGGCGGGTACGAGATACGCGAGCGACTTGCCGACCCCGGTGCCGGCTTCGATGAGATGGTGGCGACGCCTCGAGAATGCAGAGGCGACAGAGCGCACCATGTCACGCTGGCCCTCGCGGTTCTCGCCGCCGCCCGGAAGGTCTCGGGTGATCGCGTCGAGGAGCTCGAGGGCCCGTTCTGCGTCGATCGACACGAGGTCATCGTCGAGCTCGATCCCCGTCGCCGGATCGGCCTCGACGTACGGTGTCTCCTCGTCCGGATCGAAACTCTTCACCTGACGACATTAAGGGTCCTCGGTCCTTTGAATGAGGAACCAGGTAGGTTCGTAGCCGTGCCTGACCCTCGACCTACGCCGATTCCCGCGTCGCTCGAGCGTGACCGTATTCCCCGTCACGTGGCGATCGTGATGGACGGAAACGGCCGTTGGGCGCAGCGCCGGGGGCTCCCGCGCACCGAGGGCCACGGCGCGGGGGAGGCTTCCCTGGTCGATGCCACGTACGGCGCCCTCGCGATCGGCGTGCAAGCTCTCACGGTGTTCGCCTTTTCCACCGAGAACTGGCGTCGCCCCGTT
Source organism: uncultured Acidimicrobiaceae bacterium (assembly GCA_963732125.1). Lineage (GTDB taxonomy): Bacteria > Actinomycetota > Acidimicrobiia > Acidimicrobiales > RAAP-2 > RAAP-2. The sequence continues at coordinate 522,418 of CAVSXX010000001.1, forward strand.
GACGAGGTGCGTTACCTGATGAACTTCAACCGTGGGCTCCTCGATCGACGCCAGCACGAGCTCGACGCCGACGGCGTGCGGATCGTGTTCTCGGGGCGGCGTGACTGGCGGGTCCCCCGTGGCGTCCTCACCCGGATGGAAGAGGCAGAAGAGCTCACCAAGAACAACAAGAAGCTGACCCTCAACATCGCCTTCAACTACGGCGGCCAAGCCGAGATCGTCGACGCCGTGCGTCAGCTCGTGCTCGATAAGGTGCCCGCGAAGAAGATCGATGAGAAGCACATCCGCGAGCGTCTCTATCACCCCGAACTCCCTGATCCCGACCTCGTCATTCGCACCTCGGGCGAGTACCGCATGTCGAACTTTCTGCTCTGGGAGCTCGCCTATTCGGAGCTGATCTTCACCGACGTACTCTGGCCTGACTTTCGCCGCGAGGACCTCTTCAAGGCGATCGAGGAGTTCCAGCGTCGCGAACGACGCTTCGGCGAGGTGAAGAAGTGACCTTTCTGCGCGCCACGCTGGCGCTAGGCGTCGCGATCTACGTCTTCTTGTGGGTGCTCGCGCTCAATGGCGCGAGCGGCATGATTCCTCTGCTCGTCGTGCCGCTTATCCTGGCCGCCATGATCGCCCTTGGCGTCGCACTGCAGCGCTTCATGGGGATTCCCCCGCACAAGCAACACTTTCGAGATCGTGGGGACGACCCCAAGCCGTGAACGAGCTGCACGACGACGCCGTAGTGCTTCGGACCTACAAGTCCGGAGAGGCGGACCGGGTGGTCGTCCTCTGGACCCGCCAGCACGGGAAGGTTCGCGTCCTCGCCAAGGGCGTGCGCAAGACCACGAGCCGACTTGGTGCCACGCTCGAGACACTCGCGTACGTGCACGTCGATCTCGTGAAGACGCGCGGGGAGTTCTACATCGCTCGACACGTCGCTCATCGCGAGCACCTCGCGACGCTGCGCGGCTCGTATTCGCGCATCTCGGCGGGGTACGCCGTGGTCGAGGCCGTCGACGCCATTCCCTCCGACGGCGTACCCGACGAAGAGATCTTCGATCTGCTGACTCGCGTCCTGTTGACCCTCGACGACGACACCTACGAGCCCGCGCTCGTGCCGGCATCGTTCTACCTTCGTCTGCTCGGGCTCGACGGGTCCGAGCCCGTCATCGACAGCTGCGTCAACTGCGGTCGACCTGGTCCGCTCGTCGCCTTCGATGCGGAGATCGGAGGCACGCTGTGCGACCACTGTCGCCAGGGAGCATCGATCTCGCCGGAGGGCGTGGCGCTGTTGCGTCGCGTGCTCGGCGGCGACCTGGGCAACGTGCTGCGCGAGGCGAATCCACCCGGGGCCGGCGAGGTCATGGGCCTTGCACAAGGCGCGATCGAAGTGCACTTCGGGAGACGCTTGCGCTCGCCCAGCGCGGTGGCGCCACTTGCCGCAAAGCGCGAGTCGACGTGAACTTCGGCGTCTACGTGCACGTGCCATTCTGCGCGCATCGCTGCGACTACTGCGCCTTTGCGACCTACGCGGACCGCGACCACCTGATGGATGGCTACGTCGATGCGGTGCTCACAGAGATCTCCATGGCGCGCGAGCGCGGGCTTCGGACCGCGACATCGGTCTTCTTTGGTGGCGGCACGCCGTCGCGACTGCCCGCCGAACAGCTGCTGTCGATCCTTGATGCCATCCCTCGCACCGATGACGCCGAAGTGACGGTCGAGTGCAATCCCGAAGACGCGTCGCTCGATCGACTGCGCGCGTACCTCGAGGGCGGCGTGACGCGGATGAGCTTCGGCGTGCAGTCGACGCAGCGCGCGGTCCTGGCCGATCTCGGTCGTCGCCACGGGATCATGGCGCACCGCGAGGTCTCAGAAGCGGTCACCGAGGCGGGCTTTGCGACGTGGAACATGGACCTCATCGTCGGTTCGCGCGCCGAAAGCCTCGGCGACGTGCGACACACCCTCGACGATCTGTTGACGCTGGACTACCCGCCCCCGCACATCAGCTGCTACGCACTTACCCCCGAACCGGCGACGCCGCTCGGCCGCGATCCCGCGCGCCACCCCGACGAGGACGCGACGGCCGACGCCTACGACCTCGTTGGCGAGGTGCTCGACGACCACGGATACGTGTGGGAAGAGATCTCCAACTGGGCGAAGCCCGGCCATGAGTGTCGTCACAACCACGTCTACTGGGACCACGATGACTACGCGGGCTTTGGCTCGGCTGCACACTCGCACAACCACGGCCGCAGGTACTGGAACGTGCGCACCCCCGATCGCTACATCGAGCTCATCGGCCACGGCGAGTCACCCCTCGGTGGCGAGGAGTTCGTCGACGAGCGAAGCCAGCGCTTCGAGCGAGAGTCACTCGCGTTGCGAACCGCTCGCGGCGTGCCGCTCGAGGCGTTCGACTCACTGGAAGAGATCAAGCATCTCATCAGTGTCCAGAGGGGCCACGTGGTGCTCGCGCCGAAGGCTCGTCTCGTCGCGAACCAGGTGATCGTCCGGCTAAAGAGTGCGGGTTGACCCAGTAACCTTGAGAGATGTCTGACGCGCCTGAACTTGATCCGGCCCTGCTCGAAAAGGTGACGAATCTGGCCAAACGGCGCGGATTCATCTTCCAATCGGCCGAGATCTACGGGGGCTTTCGCTCGACCTACGACTACGGCCCACTCGGGGTCAACATGCTGCGCAACGTGAAGCAGGCTTGGTGGTACTCCATGGTCCAGACGCGCCGTGACGTCGTCGGGCTGGACGCGGCGATCCTCGGGCCGCCGGCCGTGTGGGCCGCCTCAGGCCACCTCGAGACGTTCACCGACCCGCTGGTCGACTGTCTCAACTGTAAGGAACGCTGGCGCGAGGACAAGATCGACGGCGTCTGTCCGAACTGCGGCTCGACGAAGTTCACGAGCCCGCGCGCGTTCAACCTCATGTTCAAGACCCATGCTGGTCCCGTCGAGGGAGAGGGCTCGACCGCCTACCTTCGCCCCGAGACCGCCCAAGGGATGTTCACCAACTTCGCGAACGTGTTAGCGACGACCCGAAAGAAGCCGCCCTTTGGCATTGCGCAGATTGGCAAGTCCTTTCGCAACGAGATCACCCCGCAGAACTACGTCTTTCGCACGAGAGAGTTCGAGCAGATGGAGATGGAGTACTTCGTCCCGCCCGACCAAGCGGACGAATGGTATCGCTACTGGGTCGAGACGCGCTATCAGTGGTACCTCGGCCTCGGCATCCCCGAGAGCATGTTGCGCAAGTACGTCCACAAGCCCGAGGATCTCTCGCACTACTCTCGCGGCACGACCGATGTCGAGTTCTTCTTCCCCTGGGGCTGGGACGAGCTCGAGGGCATCGCCAACCGCGGCGACTACGACCTCACGCAACACGCTAAGCACTCGGGCGTCGCGCTCGACTACTTCGACCCGACGACGAATGAGCGCTACACGCCCTACACGATCGAGCCCGCGGCCGGCGCCACGCGCGCGATGATGGCCTTCCTCCTTGCCGCCTATCACGAGGACGAAGTCGAAGGCGAGACGCGCGCCGTCCTGCGCCTCGACTGGCGACTCGCGCCGTATCAGATTGCGGTGCTGCCGCTCTCAAAGAAGGTCGAGCTCGAAGGAGTCTCGACCGAGGTGCTGGAGATGCTGCAGCCACACTTCATGTGCGACTATGACGTCACCCAGTCGATCGGTCGCCGCTATCGGCGTCAGGATGAAGTCGGTACGCCCTACTGCATCACCGTCGACTTCGACACGTTGAACGATCGCGCCGTCACCGTGCGCGATCGTGACACGACCGGCCAGGTGCGCGTGCCACTCGAAGGGCTGCTCGCGCACCTCCAAGGCCTCATGGGAGCGCACTGAGTTGGCCGACGATGGTCGTGGACTCAAGTTCGGCACCGTTGCCGAGCAGTACGACACGTTTCGTCCCGAACCTCCTGACAGCGCGGCCGCCATCGCAGGGGATCTGCGGGGCCTTGAGGTTTTAGAGGTTGGGGCCGGCACGGGGAAGCTGACGCGCTTCCTCCTTGGGCTCGGCGCGAACGTGAGCGTCATCGAGCCGGACGATGAGATGCGCAAGGTCCTCGTGCGACGAAGCCCAGAAGCACACGTGCTCTTGGGCCACGCGGAGTCAGTGCCGTCGCCCGACGCATCGTTTGACGCCGTCTTCTCGTCGTCTGCCTGGCACTGGTTCACCCAGCCCGACGCCACCAACGAGTTCGCCCGCGTGCTGCGCGATGACGGCCGCCTCAACGCGTGGTGGAACGGGTTCAGTCGCGATGTGCCATGGATGGTCGAGCTGACGAAGATGCGTGATCGAGAAGACGACCCGAATCGTCGGCCGCGAGGATGGCAAGCGGTGTTGGATCCCGACGGTCCGTTCGTCGACGCGCACGACTTCTCACTGGACTGGAGCTGGCCGCGCACGATCGACGAGGTGGTCGGCAACTTCGGCACCTATTCGGGGGCGATCATCCGAGACGACGAGGAGCGTCGCGCACTCGAAGATCAGGTTCGCGTGCGCTTGCGTGAGCTCTTTGGCGACGGCGAGATCGTCTTGCCGATGACGCTGCGAGGCACGACCGCGCGACGCCGTCCGCGCTGAAGTTACGCGCGCGGTGGGATCGAGTAGGTCACCGACGCTTTGGCGACCAGCTCCGTCGAGCCGCGAGAGAAGAGGTCGACGTCGACGACGGCGAGGCGACTTCCGAGCTTGATGAGTCGTGCGCGAGCTAATAGGTCCGTGACGTCAGGCTTGCGCAGGAAGTCGATGTGGAGGCTGGTCGTGACCGCGAGCAGCACTGGCCCGATCTGGGCGAGGATGACGAGCCATGCGGCGTTGTCGGCGAGCGCCATCATCGTGGGACCCGACAGGGTGCCGCCGGGGCGGGTGTGGCGCGACGTGGTGGTCTGTGCGAGAACGAGGGTGTCGCCATCGAGTGATTCGATGATGGGCAGGTCGAAGTCGGGGAACGCGTCGACGACGATCTGTTGGAGCTCCTCGACGCTCAGCACCGTCATGGTCTAGGCGACTTTGCGATAGCGATTGACGGCGAGTGGGGCGAGGATGAGTATCGCCCCTACGGCCCAGGCGAGCGAGATCCACGTCGAGTTGCCATGAGGCTGTCCGAGCATGAGACCGCGCACGGCATCGGCCGTTTGACTGATGGGCTGATGGATCGCGAAGGGCTGCAGCCATCCAGGCATCGAATCCACTGGCACAAAGATCGCGGAGGCGAAGACGAGGGGAAAGATGACGGGAAACGTCATGGCCTGCGCAGCTTCGGAGTTAGGCGCGCTGAGTCCGACATACGCGAAACCCCACGAGAGGCAGTAGGCGAAGACGAGCATCAAGAGGCACGCCTGGATGTAGGGAATAAAGCCGCCGGTAGGACGGAACCCCACGAGGAATCCCACGCCCGTGATGATGGCGAGAATCAGGACGTTGCGAAAGAGGTCCGAGACAGTTCTTCCCGCAAGGACGGCCAGGCGAGCCATGGGAAGCGCACGAAAACGTTCGATGAGACCCTTTTGCAGGTCTTCGGCCAATCCGATCGCGGTGCCCACGGAACCGAAGATCGTCGTCTGCACCAAGATGCCGGGAATGAGGTAGTTCACGTACGAGACACCGGGGATTCTGATGACGCCGCCGAACACGTAGCGAAACAAGATGACGAACATGATCGGCTGAATGATCATGAACACGATCGCCACGGGAATGCGGAACAGCGCGAGCAGGTTCCGTCGAGCCATTGTCAAGACGTCACTGACCGCCCAGCGAAGCGCAGAGTGCGACGATGCCGCCGGCGGCAAAGTGGTTGTCGTCACGCGCGCGCCTTTCTCTTCGGGCCCCGCTCGGAAGGCGTCTCACCATCGAGCGACACGTCCTCCGCTTTGTGGCCGGTGAGGTTCAAGAACACGTCGTCGAGACTCGGCTCGCGCAGCGCGAGGCCGCTGATCGTAATGCCCGAACCGTCGATCCTTCGAAGCGCGTCGGCGGTGACGGCGGGACCATTGTTGACCGTCATCTCAAGGACGGTTCCTTCGACATTGACCGGTTGCGTTGAAAGATCGGCGATGAGCGGCGTTGCGCGCAGCGCGTCGTCAATCGTGGGAAACGTGAGCGACAGCACCGTCGTACCCAGTTGTGTTTTCAACTGGGCCGAGGTTCCCTCTGCGATGATCTTGCCGTGGTCCAAGACGACCAGCTGTTTGGCTAGACGGTCGGCTTCGTCCAAGTACTGCGTCGTAAGCAGCACCGTCGTCCCTCCTTCGACCAGTCGCTCGATGATGACCCAGAGGTCCTGGCGACTTTGCGGGTCGAGCCCCGTCGTCGGTTCGTCGAGAAAGAGGATGGGCGGTTCGGCGACCAACGCCGCGGCGAGGTCGAGTCGGCGGCGCATGCCACCCGAGTAGGTCTTCGTTATCCTGTTCGCCGCGTCGCTCAGTCCAAAGCTCTCGAGAAGCTGGTGGGACTTTGCCACGACATAGGCCTTGTTGAGATGGTTGAGGAGGCCCACCATCCGTATGTTTTCAAAGCCCGTGAGGTTCTCGTCGACCGTGGCGTTCTGTCCAGCCAGCCCGATGTGGTGGCGCACCTGGTTGGGCTGCTTCACCACGTCGAAGCCCGCCACGATCGCCCGTCCACTGGTCGGCGAGAGAATGGTCGACAGAATCCGGACCATGGTGGTTTTCCCGGAACCGTTGGGGCCGAGAAGTCCGAAGACCTGGCCCGTGGGCACGTGAAGGGTGACGTCGTCCAACGCGCGCAGGTCGCCGTAGGTGCGCACGATATTCAGAGCCTCGACGGCGTATTCGGACATTGCGAGCAGTTTAGGTAGTGCGTGTAGACCCTCGACGCGAGTTCGACAAGGACCCGGTACTTTCTTTCTATGGCCATATCGGAGAGCGAGATCGCACAAGTTCGTGCCGCGACCGACATTGTGGCGCTGATTGGCGAAACCGTGGCCCTCAAGCGCACCGGCCAACGCTGGACGGGGCTGTGCCCGTTTCACGGAGAAAAGACGCCCTCGTTCTCAGTGAACGCGGAAGAAGGCCGCTACTACTGCTTCGGGTGTCGGGTGTTCGGCGATCAGATCACCTGGGTGCGCGAGACTCAGCATCTCGACTTCATGGATGCGCTTCGCCAGCTGGCTGACCGCGCAGGCATCGAGCTGAAAGAAGACGAGCACGCGGGACCAGCGCGCAAGGAGCGACAAGCGGCCATGGCCGCGATGGATAAGGCCGTCAGCTGGTATCACGAGCGCTTGCTCGAGTCGCCCGACGCCCGTCCGGCTCGGGACTACCTGCGCTCGCGCGGCATCTCGGGCGACGTAGCGCGCCAGTTCAAGCTCGGTTGGGCGCCTGACGAGTGGGACGGGCTGACCCGAGCGCTCAAGCTCAACGAGAAGTTGTGCGCCGCGACGGGGCTCGGATTTCTCAACAAGGCTGGCCGACGCCAGGACGCACTGCGCGCGCGAATCATCTTTCCAATCTTTGATCCAGCAGGCAAGGCCATCGCGGTGGGCGGACGGATCCTTCCTGGAAGCGACCAACGACCCGACGCGCACGTCGAGGCGAAGTACAAGAACAGTCCTGAAACGCCGATCTACTCGAAGCGCCGCACCCTGTACGCACTCAACTTCGCGAAGGACGACATCATCAAGTCGGGCGAGATCATCGTCTGCGAGGGCTACACCGACGTGATCGCCTTCTTCACGGCCGGGATGCCGCGGGCCGTGGCAACGTGCGGCACTGCGCTCGGCGAAGAGCACTTCCGCCTCATGCGCAACTTTGCCAAACGCATCGTCCTCGCCTATGACGCCGATGCCGCAGGACAGAGCGCAGCCGCATCGGTCTATCAGTGGGAGCGTCAACACGAAGTCGACGTGGCCGTTGCGAAGCTGCCAAAGGGGACCGACCCCGCCGACCTCGCCCAACGTGATCCTGAAGCGCTGCGCCAAGCCATTGCTGACGCCGTTCCGTTTCTGCGGTTTCGACTCGATCGTGTATTCGACGGTGCCAACCTCGCTACCGCCGAAGGTCGAGCTCGTGCCGCTGAGCGTGCAATGGATGTCCTCGCCGAGCATCCAAGCGATCTGGTGCGAGACGGCTACATGGTGGAAGTGGCAGACCGGCTGCGCATCGACCTACCCACGGTGCGAGCTCGTGTGGCTGACCTTGCGAAGCATCCGCGTGAGCGCGTGGCCAGGGAGATTCCGAACGAACCCGCGCCAGAGCGTCGGCGCCGCTCGCCAATGCCTCGACCAGGACTTGAAGCACTGAGGCTCTTGGTGCACGGACCCGCAGCACTGAGGGCGAGATTCATTCCTCAGCACTTCGTTAACGAGGTGCAACGTGAGATCTTTGATGAGCTGGGGGCGGATCGCTCGAAGTCGGAGTTGATTGATGCCCTCGAGCGTCGGGGTCAAGAGGAAGCCGCTGAAGTACTAGGCGAACTCGTGGTGGAAGAGCTCGACCATCACTACGGCGCTCAAGACATCAACGCGGTCATCGCCCAACTTTTGCGGAGCGCAGTGAGCGCCGAATTGAAGAACTTCGACCGCGACTTTCGCGAGGGACGAATCGCGCCCGAGATTGCCATGGCGACGACTCGCGACGTCAAAGAGCGGCTCGAACTCCTCGAAACTGCTCAGGGCGACGAGGCCGAGCGCGATCTACGCGACTGGCTGCTCGAACGCGCCTCTTTGACGTCATCGTGAGCAAAGGGACCCGCGGCTTTATTGGCGGGATGGAGATCACCGCACCACTCGAGGTCGAAGAGGAGCGTGCGCTGTATCCGATTATTCAAGCGGGCAGGCGCGCAACCGAAGAGATCACCAAGAACACCGAGACTGATCCCCAGCGGCGCCGACAACTGCTTCGCGCGCGCCAAGAAGGACAAGAGGCTGAGTCAACCCTGTTGCGGGCGACCTTCGGTCTCGTTCGAGCCCGTGTGCTCGAGCGCGGCTACCGCTTTTACGACGAAGACCTCGAAGCCGCGGGCGTGGAGGGACTCGTGAATGCCCTGCACCGCTTCGATCCAGCAAAGGGCAATCGATTCGCGACGTACGCGAACTACTGGATTATGAAACTTGTCAACCAGACCGTGCAACAGCAAGCTGGTTTGAGTGACGCCGAGATGCGACTCATTATTAAGTTCCAGCGTCTCGAACGAACGTACCCGGAGCGACGCCTGACGAAGCGCGAGGTCGCGCTGGAGCTGGAGATCTCACAAGTGAAAGCACACGAGATCATGCAGCTCAGTCGGGAGCTGCAGTCGCGCCGATTTGCGTCCGTCGAGCTTGAGGACGTCGCCGATCCGCGGCCGTCGAGCAACTTAGATGACGCGCCTGCGTGGGTGATCGAAGAACTTCGTCGACTCACCGGCGACGACTTCGATGCGTTCTGGCAGTACACGTTTCGCACGATGTCGATGGAAGAGCTCGCTCGCGCCTACGGTATCTCTCGTCAAGGGATGTCCAAGCGGATCGACCGTAGCCGAAGAGCAGTGCGCGAAAGCCCCGATGCCGAGCGTCTGCAGCGTTGGTTCGACCAACAGTGAGGCCCATGTCGGGTGATATCGTAACTAGGCTTCTGTTTTCATTCCCAGATAGCTCAATTGGCAGAGCAAGCGACTGTTAATCGCTAGGTTGCAGGTTCGAGTCCTGCTCTGGGAGCCATGCTCTTGTAAACATCCGACTGATAGTTGTCGAAACAGTTTCGGGTGATCCTTTACACAACTCCGGCTGATGCTTGACACAGTTTCGGGAGTTGCTTGACACCACGAACGCCACTGACCTTTGCTCTCTCATGAGCAGGAGGTGGCCCAATGCTTTGGGAGTCAAGCAAGATGGAACAACGTTATGATGCCGTGCTCGGCGTCTTAAGAGATGGTTTCAGTGTCACTGAAGTGGCCCAGAAGTTTGGCGTGAGTCGCCAAGCGGTCCACCTGTGGCTCAAACGTTATGAAGAGGGCGGACTTGAGGCGCTCGGCGAACGATCGCACAAGCCCCGGGTGTCACCCAATCAGATGCCGGCGCTGGTCGAAGCACGCGTGCTTGAGCTGCGTCGTCATCATCCCAGCTGGGGACAGATGCACATCCGTCACCAGCTGGAGAAACAACACGTCGAACCGCTGCCGTCGCTGTCGGCGATCTATCGCGCCTTGGTTCGAAGTGGCCTCATTGAAGAGCGCGCCAAGCGCAAAAAACTACCGACTTATAAACGCTGGGAGAGAGGAAAAGCTATGGAACTGTGGCAGATGGACGTGGTGGGTGGACTGTTGCTCGACGACGGCACCGACTGCAAGATATTGGATGGCATCGACGACCACTCACGCTTCATCGTGTGTGCGGGCGTCATGACCCGAGCCATTGCCCGACAAGTGTGCGGGCACTTCAGCGCCGCACTCGAGAAATACGGGGTGCCCGAGGAGATCTTGACGGACATTCAAGATAACTAGCGACCCTCAACCCTTCACACGGTCCGGCCGGCTGCGTGAAGATCGAGGGTGCCCGGCGCCTGTCCGTCACTGATACTGACCGATCGAAGCGTGTGCTGTGCACGACTTCTTGCCTGTTGTTCTCGGGGCGGATAGGAGCAACGCCGGGGAAGGCACGCCCTATTGAGAACTCGGCGACCGGCACTTCGGTGTTCGGATCCCTCTTAGTGAATGTCCGGTGCGGTTCTTCCTCGTCGCTGCTGTTCGTCAGGTTCAACTACGAGGAAAGGATTGCAATGACAAGACTGATACTGGGAATCGACGTGGCCTGTCGAGCCGCCCATCAAGCGACGCTGACTGATGAACGAGGTGAGTTCTTGTGGAGCGCGCGCAGGTTTCGAACGACGACGGAGGACCTCGAATCGCTGTGGTCGTCGCTGCCGGATGATGGTGAACTCACGGTCGTGATGGAGCCAACACGCAACGCGTGGGTGCCGCTGGCGAGTTGGTTCCAACTTCGCGGTGCTGCGGTCGTGATGGTGCCACCCGAGCAATCGGCGGACCTGCGTGACTACTACTCCAAGCACACGAAGTCCGATCGGCTCGACTCGAGGATCTTGGCGCGGGTGCCGCTGCTCCACCCCGAGGGACTTCATTCGCTCGAGAGTCTCGGACCGGCCGACCCGTTACGGAGAATCACGAAGCTGCGCGCTTCCTTGGTGAAGCGCCGCACCGTGATTGCGGCGCGGCTCGATGCCTACCTCGAGTTGCTCGGTCCGAGCTGGCACGCGGCCTTCGCCGGAGACCTGATCTCCAACAGGTCACTGCGACTCCTGGCCGGCGGTTACGCCGATCCCCACGCCTTACGACGCCTCGGACGCGCTCGGCTGGTCAAGTTGATCTGGCGCTACTCGCACGGCAAGTGCGGCGAGAGCGAAGCCCTCCAGATTCTCGCGGCCGCCGAAGAGTCCGTCGCCCTGTGGGACGGTGAACTCGACTTCGCCGAACTGGCCGACGACATCGCCGTTGAGGCGCGCCTCGCACTCGCGCTCTGTCACGAGATCCACGAACTCGAAGAACGGATCGCGGTCTCGCTCAAGGCCCTGGACCCCTTGGGCATCATGACGTCGGTGCCCGGCGTCGCGACGGTGAACGGGGCGCAGATTCTCGCTCGATTAGGGGATCCCAATCGCTTTCGCTCGCTCGCCGGCGCGAAGTCTTACAGCGGACTCGTGCCGTCACTGAGCGCGTCGGGCGTGCACGGTCGACACGGTGGGCCGACAAAGTCCGGCGACGCGCCCTTACGCGAGGCGCTCTTCATGGCCGCGGACTGGGCTCGTCGCGTCGATCCCACCTTGGCCCAGCGCTACCACCGACTCATGGTGACCGAAGGCAAGCATCACAACTCGGCACTCTGTCACGTGAGCGCAACTCTGCTCACCCGCATCATCAGCTGTTGGCGCTCAGGCACGCCCTACGTCATTCGTGACCTCGACGGCACCCCACTCACCAAGGAACAAGGACGCGAGATCGTCGCGCAGCACTACAGCGTCCACGAAGCCATCCGGATTCAACGCCGAACCCTAAACAAAGGAACGAGCCGTCGAATAAAGGAGTCGCCAGGCGCTCCGTCGATCGACTCGTCCCAAGAAAGAGGATAGAACAACACAAAATAGGACTTGACATCGCTTAAGAACTCAACGGCAAGGTCTTCACGAATCGCTTCGGACTCACCCCGACTGAGGTGTTGTTCGATCGGATCTGTCGTGACAACGGCATCGTGCATCGATTGACCGCACCCGCAAGTCCCACGACCACGGGCAAGATCGAGCGCTTCCACCGGACGTTGCGCGACGAGTTTCTCCGTGACCGCACGTTCTCAACGTTGGAACGAGCGCAGATCGAGCTCGACGAGTGGATCGAGGACTACAACCTGCGTCGTCCCCACCAGAGTTTGAAGATGGCGACCCCCGCCGAGCGGTTCTACGCAGCTCGTTCGACCGTCCCGACGCCACCGCTCGACCTGCGCACCTTCAACGAGGATCGCAGCGGTGACGACTGGGTGAGTCGCACGGTCTCGATCAGCGGCACCATCTCGATCGCGAACCAGATGTTCAGCGTGGGCAAGATGCGCGGCGGCCACCTGGTCGACGTGCGCGTGCTGCCCACGCTGCTCCAGGTCTGGGACGGCGCCGAGCTCATCAAGTCCATTGCGAGATTGAACACGAAGGAGGTGAGGAAGAAGCGAGCAGAACCACACCGCAGGCGACAGAATCAATAACGGGAAAGTGTCAAACAACTCCTGAAGCTATTTAGTCAAGCGTCAGCCGGAGTCTCACATGGGAGCCATGCTCTGGGAGCCATTCCGCTGTGCTATCTCGGTTGATCTGTCATAGAGGCTCATCGGATTCTGGTGGGGTGAGCTTCATCGGACCACGATCGAGCCGAGCACTCGCCAGTTCGGTTTGCCGGCGTAGAGCAGGGCTCTGATCCGGTAGTTCTCGAAGTTTCGAAAGCCAAAACCGACGCGCTTGATGCGCTTGATCAAGTTGTTGATCGCCTCGGTCGGTCCGTTACTCACCCGGGCGAGGTGGAAGTTGCAGATCTTGTCGAACCAGTTGCGAATGGTGCGTCCGAGCTTTTGGATCTCGGGTGGCATCGACGGTCGCCGACAGTGCTCCTGCAGCTCGTCAAGCATCGTTCTCGCCTCGGCCGCGTCGATGGTTCGATAGAAGTCACGAAGCCGTTCTTTGACCCGGTAGGCAATGGCCACCTCGGCGTTGGGGTCGCCGAGGGCCAGCAGTGAGGCCAGACGCTCGCTGGCACGCTCGTCGAGTTTTTCTTCGCCGGTGAGGAGGGCTCGTCGCACGCGATAGAGCGGGTCGTCGCGCCGTCCGCGGTGTCCGGTCTGTTCGTTCTGGACTCTTCGCCGCACTGCGTCGAGGGTGCGATTGGCCAACGAGATCACGTGAAAGGGATCGACGACTTGGGCGGCCTTGGGCAAGATCACCGTGTAGACCGCGGCGTAGACGTTGGACATGTCGAGGGCGCCGTAGGTGACGCGGGACTTCCAGGCTTCGCTCTGGTGGTCCAAAAAGCCCGCCACGTCAACGAAGTTGCGCGTGGGCAGGATGTCGATGATCTGGTGGTGCTCGACGTCGGTGACGGTGGTGGCGTAGCTGGTGTGGTGTCCGCCCAACTTCACGAAGCTCGTCTCGTCCAGGCCAATGGCGCTGGTGCGATTGAGTCGCTTCTTGTCGGCCTCGAGCAGTGCCTCGCCGTAGGTGGTGACGGCGTCGTTCACGGTATGCCAGTCACAGTTGAGCTCTTTGGCGACCTCTAAAACCGTGCGACCCGTGCCCACTTGGACGGTCACCCATTTGGCCGCGCGCGTCGTGAGCAGGCAGTTCTTCGCGGCAATGCGGTGATCGCGAAGGACCCAGGTGGTGGCACGACACTCCTCGTGCACGCAGCGCAGCCGGTGTTTCTTCCAGGTGAGACGCATGGGCGCGCCGAAGACGGGTAGGTCGACGTAGGTCACGCGAGGACGATCCTTCACCTGGGCCGGGCGGTGGCACGTAGGACACCGGGCGTCCTCGACGACCTGTTCGATCACGAGAGCCACCTCAGGACCCCGGCGCTCGTAGTGCAGCACGCGCACGTCCTTCAGGCCGACGAGGGCCTCGAGGATTTCGCTAGGGTCGGACAGGACGAAGGTGTTTTCTATTTGTTTTCTCACAATTACAACTGAAGCACCTTCGTCGCTTCAGTTGCCGAATCAATTCAAGGCGCGAACTCCCCACCAGAATCCGATGAACCGTCATAGATCAATGACGGAGGTAGTGCAATCTAGTCACGGCTGACGCGTGACGAAATAACGGCTGACCCTTGACACCTCACCGCTTGCGGAGTTGAAACTTCGTTGCTCAAAGCTCGAGTGTGAAGGACATCAAGTGAAGCGGTTCGTTGACGTCCGGGCCTTCTTCAACCCATTCGTCGAACTGGGGTGATCGCACAAAGCCGAGCCGTTCATAGATGCTGTGTGCGACCTTCATGACGGGCGTTGAGTGCAGCGCGACGCGCTGGCGCCCCGCCGATCTGGCACGCTCAATGCACCAGTTTGTCAGCGCCATACCGACGCCTTCACCCTGACGGCGCGGATCAACTGCCAACATGCGTATGCCTGCGGCGTACGGATCGGAGAACTCACTCATCGTTCGTCCAGGACCTGGCACATAGGTTACGCCGCCCACTATTCGATGCTCGTGGTCGAGGGCGACGAAGACCTCGCTGTCTTGGTCGCGACGTTGAACGTTAAAGAGCTCGGATTCGTACGAACCGAGGGATCGCCCGCCAAATAGATCTTGGTAGGCGCGAACGGTGATCTCACCTAGGAGGTCGTACTCATTGGGGTGCACGCGCCGAATCTCCATAGCCCGCGATACTACGGTGCCAAGGAAAGGGCTTTAACCATCGACACTAGATTTCGCGTTGCCCAACGTTGGCGTCACTTCCTGGTACGTTTTGTACGCGCTAATGCGACGCCATCTGGAAGTGGCGAAGACCTCTGTCGAAGGGCCGTAGCTCAGTGGTTAGAGCAGGGGACTCATAATCCCTCGGTCGTGGGTTCGATCCCCACCGGCCCTACCATAGTAATGTAAACATCCGACTGATAGTTGTCGAAACAGTTTCGGGTGATCCTTTACACAACTCCGGCTGATGCTTGACACAGTTTCGGGAGTTGCTTGACACCACGAACGCCACTGACCTTTGCTCTCTCATGAGCAGGAGGTGGCCCAATGCTTTGGGAGTCAAGCAAGATGGAACAACGTTATGATGCCGTGCTCGGCGTCTTAAGAGATGGTTTCAGTGTCACTGAAGTGGCCCAGAAGTTTGGCGTGAGTCGCCAAGCGGTCCACCTTTGGCTCAAACGTTATGAAGAGGGCGGACTTGAGGCGCTCGGCGAACGATCGCACAAGCCCCGGGTGTCACCCAATCAGATGCCGGCGCTGGTCGAAGCACGCGTGCTTGAGCTGCGTCGTCATCATCCCAGCTGGGGACAGATGCACATCCGTCACCAGCTGGAGAAACAACACGTCGAACCGCTGCCGTCGCTGTCGGCGATCTATCGCGCACTGGTTCGAAGTGGCCTCATTGAAGAGCGCGCCAAGCGCAAAAAACTACCGACTTATAAACGCTGGGAGAGAGGAAAAGCTATGGAACTGTGGCAGATGGACGTGGTGGGTGGACTGTTGCTCGACGACGGCACCGACTGCAAGATATTGGATGGCATCGACGACCACTCACGCTTCATCGTGTGTGCGGGCGTCATGACCCGAGCCATTGCACGACAAGTGTGCGGGCACTTCAGCGCCGCACTCGAGAAATACGGGGTGCCCGAGGAGATCTTGACGGACAACGGCAAGGTCTTCACGAATCGCTTCGGACTCACCCCGACTGAGGTGTTGTTCGATCGGATCTGTCGTGACAACGGCATCGTGCATCGATTGACCGCACCCGCAAGTCCCACGACCACGGGCAAAATCGAGCGCTTCCACCGGACGTTGCGCGACGAGTTTCTCCGTGACCGCACGTTCTCAACGTTGGAACGAGCGCAGTTCGAGCTCGACGAGTGGATCGAGGACTACAACCTGCGTCGTCCCCACCAGAGCTTGAAGATGGCGACCCCCGCCGAGCGGTTCTACGCAGCTCGTTCGACCGTCCCGACGCCACCGCTCGACCTGCGCACCTTCAACGAGGATCGCAGCGGTGACGACTGGGTGAGTCGCACGGTCTCGATCAGCGGCACCATCTCGATCGCGAACCAGATGTTCAGCGTGGGCAAGATGCGCGGCGGCCACCTGGTCGACGTGCGCGTGCTGCCCACGCTGCTCCAGGTCTGGGACGGCGCCGAGCTCATCAAGTCCATTGCGAGATTGAACACGAAGGAGGTGAGGAAGAAGCGAGCAGAACCACACCGCAGGCGACAGAATCAATAACGGGAAAGTGTCAAACAACTCCTGAAGCTATTTCGTCAAGCGTCAGCCGGAGTCTCACAGCCCTACCATAGTAAAATACCTGGTCAAGACGAAGTTACGAGTTACAAAAAATTCTACTGCTTTACAGAGCTTGCAACTCTCGTCATCATTTCCCTTCTCATGCAAAGCGTCGTTCGGCACGTTGTCGTCCTCTTTGCAAGTTTGCGGTCTCGAGAAAGCGCGCCAAGGTGGCTAGCTCACGGTTCTCATTCGTGGAAATACCCCCGAGAGGGAGTTATGAGGCATTCCTTGCGAGGCCATTGACCGAGCAGTGGTCGAGCCGTCCAAGTCAACTTCGCGCAGGGTCATCATTCCAAGGTGTACGCAAGGCGATCGAGCGTGAGGCTCATCGTCTCCCGGTTGCGCTGCGCTCGATCGGTGATCCCCGAGACTTGCTCGCTGAACGCCAAAGTGGACTCGGGCCTGAGATCCTCAGACCACTCAGTGACCCTGCAGCCCGACTCTGATGGCTCAATGATGTACCCCCAAGTCGAATAGTGGAACTCGAACATCGAACACTCGAATGCGAACGCGCGACCGGGATCGGCCTGGATCACCAAGCCTTGGGTCGTCCACTCGTGCTCTCCGTTTCGGTTGTGCCCGTCAAAGATGGCGCCTTTTACGGGTCCGTCGAAGCCCTCGTGCCATTCACACGCGTAGCACTCCTCGGACCATTCGCCCATCCGCGTGACGTCAGAGATTGCGGCGTAGACCTTCGCGGGCGTCGTTGCGACGTCGCGGGAAACTTCGAGCCGATCGACCATTTCAAGATCCTTCAGGGGCACTGGCAATTCCGGATAGTTAGATAATGGCACTTCTGGTGGCGTCCAAATCCCACGTTTCATCCCACATACCCAACCGACACCACCGGACCAACCCCCACACCACCGGACGAAGAACTCAGTGTTTCTCGGACCAATCCGACACCACCAGGCCAGTTCGATC
Source organism: uncultured Acidimicrobiaceae bacterium (assembly GCA_963732125.1). Lineage (GTDB taxonomy): Bacteria > Actinomycetota > Acidimicrobiia > Acidimicrobiales > RAAP-2 > RAAP-2. The sequence continues at coordinate 539,847 of CAVSXX010000001.1, forward strand.
GGTTGCTCCCACCTCGTAATCCCTCGGCGTGGGTTCGATCCCCACCGGAACTACTTGCATTGTTAACGATCGCGATGGGTCTGCGATCGTTCGTTCACGCTTCAATGGGTGGCGCCCAGATAGGTCGCCTGACAAGACAAAATGGATGTCCGGCAGGATCGGCGAAAACTCGATCGCCTTCGGCGTGTTTCTTCGCCCCTAGTTCGATAACTCGGATCTCTGCTTCGTCAAGATCGTCGACCATGACGTCGAGATGAAATTGTTGCGGCCACTTCGGGTCTGGCCAACGCGGAGCTTGGAATTCGCTGCAAGATTGGAAGGCAATGCCCGATGCGGTGTCGCTCGTAGAGATAACGACCCAATCACCCGAGTCAAAGGTGATTGGTAGCCCGAGCAACTTTGAGTAGAAGGTAGCTAGCGCGAGTGGGTCAGGACAGTCGACGACAACATGATGTAGTCGTCCAATCATGGCCAAGAATTGTACCTCTGACGCATATGAATGCGCCGAGCGATACGTCGACGGAGAGGAGCACGATCTAAGGACGACACGATTCTGTATGGACGCGATCGAATTCGGGTCGAACCAAAACTGACCCGTGGAACGAAAAGCACCAGGAATACCGCCGACCAGCCTCTCATAATCCCTGGGTCGTGGGTTCGATCCCCATCGGCCCTCCCAGTTTCCCACCCGTCCCCCACGAGTGCGTCAACATTTATACAGCTGCCACTTTTTTCATGTGTTAAGCGGGCGCTTTACGACATGGAGAGCAGACATCCAACTTCGCGAACCGACTCGATCCGCGGCTCGTGAACGCGCCAGCCGACGTTAAGAATTTGTCGAAAGGCCACGCGGAAATGCTCGGCAGTTCTTCGCTTCGGCAGTAGGGTTTTCCGAATGTCTTTCGCGAACTTCTCGCGGAGGTGGCGAGGAGAGATTCATGAAGACACGCTGGAAGCGGTTCGGTGTTGTGGCGTCGGCCATGGTCCTGGTTGGCGCGGTTGGGGCCGTGGCGAGTGCCAGCGGACCGAGCTTCGGATCATCGAGGTTCCGCTACTCCGCCTGTCTACAGGCGAGTACCAAGACTCTGACCGACGTCGTGATCAACGCCGGCGCCTCGTGCTCCAAGGGCGAGCGGCAGATCACGTGGAACGCTGCCGGACCTCGGGGCGCAACGGGAGCCCCAGGGGTGGCAGGCACGACAGGGGCTGCGGGCGCGACCTGGGCCACCGGCTCCACGGCGCCCAGTTCGACCACGGGCCAGCAAAACGGTGACCTCTTCCTCGACCTCGCCAACGGCGAGGTCTACGAGGACGTCAGCGGGGCCTGGGTCGCCGAAGGCAGCCTCCAGGGTCACGCCGGACCTCCCGGCGTGCCCGGGACCGCGGGACCCACGGGCCCCGCTGGCACGAATGGGACCAACGGCGTCACCTACGACTGCGCGGCGACGCCGTACCCGGGTATCGATCTGGCGGGGTGCAGCCTGTCGGACCTGAGCGGCGCAAACCTCACTGGCGCGAACTTGGCGGGTGCGACCATGGGCCCACTTATCTTGGAGAGCACCAATTTCACCGGCGCGAACCTCACTGGCGCGAATCTTGAGGGCATGATTCCCCTAGGCCCCATCAACTTCACCGGCGCGAATCTCACTGACGCGAACCTGCAGTTCCTGCCGCCAGGCAGCCCCATCAATTTCACCGATGCGAACTTGACTGGTGCCAACCTCGTCGGCGCGGTCCTGCAGGGCGATCTTACGAATGCGAACTTCACCGGTGCGAATCTCACGGGCGCGCTCGTTGTAGCCGCGTCGCTCGCCGGGGTGATCACGACGTCCTCAACCACGTGCACTGATGGCAATCCGGGACCGTGCAGTGGACCGAATCTCGTGAGCTAATTCGCTGAAGGCGTTCACACGAAAGACAGAATCAGCCACCGTGGTTCGACGTCGGAAGTTGTTGCTTGCGTCCGAAGCGATTGATTAGTGGTTCACCGGCACCGACAAGGTCGTGCTGGGCGGAGACATCGTGACGCCTATCGCCCCGACATCGTCCACGGCAAAACCCTTGACGATCAGCCACACGGCGAGCACCATTTCGTTCAACGCAATGGGCACATTCATCGTGACATCTAAGCTCGACATGAACGCCGTGACCTGAAAACATACCAACATCGCGCCCACGAAGCCCAGGGAGGTCCCGATGAGGCCCCATCCGGACAGCCACCTGGGGATCAGCTTCGCTCGATAGAAGATGGCGTAGTACATCGAGGCGCCGACGTAGAAGGCCACCGACGCTACGACAGACGTGTCATTACGTGTTGAGGCCAGCATTCTGCTCAAGGTGTGAAAATAGGCGTAGTGAGTGGCTCCGCTGGTGACGAAGTCTCGACTGAGCGTGAGCATCAAGAAGACGGCTACGACGCCCACGGCGTAGAGAGTTCCCTCGATGAGTCGCAGTCCCACCGAGCCGAGCGCCAAGCCCTCGTGATACGTGCGCAGCACTCTGAACATCGATATCGCGATGCTGGCGCACGCGAAGGCGGCAACCAGTGCAAGGAGAGCTCCGGTCACGATTCGATGTTCATTCGTCGAGACTGAGGTGAGATAGTTAGTCTTATCGAGAATTGGATTCAGCACTGCAGCGCTCGCGAGGTCGGCAACAGTTGCGACGATAAATAACACCCCCGCGATTCGCGCGCTTGACCTAGCTGACGTCATGGCTCGCTCCCTGCTCGGCCCGCTTATCGATCGCAACCCGCCCTTTTTGGTGTAACTGCTTCATGCCCTTCGACGCCTCGCGAAACCTAACGGCGTCGGATGCGATCGTAGGTAGGCATCCCTAGGAAGCACCAGGGTAAAATGTCACATCTGTGGTGAGTAGGGCCGGCGCCGTCGGGTCTTTGACACTGAAAATCCGCGGCCTACAGTTCGCCACGGTCGTCATCTTGGTGCGCGTCGTCTCGCAGTCAATAGTTCCGCCACTTACCACTACGAGCCCGAGCCTTGTACAACAATCTGCCAGGATTATCTGATGACCGGCCCGGCTCCATTGTCAACGGTCCCAGCCGTCCGCGTCGAGCATCTGACGGTCGTACGCGGCAGGACGCGTGCGGTAGACGACGTGAGCTTCGAGCTTCGCGGTGGATCGTTGGTCGGCCTTCTCGGACCGAGCGGTTGCGGCAAAACGACACTCATGCGATCTCTGGTGGGCACCCAGGTGGTGAGTTCGGGGACCATCACTCTGCTGGGCGAGCCGGCGGGATCGTCGCCACTGCGGGACCGAGTGGGATATGTCACCCAGGTGCCGTCGGTCTACGGAGACCTCACCGTGCGAGAGAACCTGACGTACTTCGCCACGATCCTCGGTGCGTCGTTTGACGCCGTCGAGCGCGTGCTTGCTGACGTCGACCTGTCTGGCCATGCTGCTTCCCTAGTGGGACGGCTATCAGGGGGCGAACGAGCGCGCGTTTCACTGGCCACGGCGCTCTTGGGTTCGCCGAGCATCCTCATCCTTGACGAGCCGACGGTCGGGCTCGACCCCCTGCTGCGACGAAGCCTTTGGTCGCTCTTTCATCGGCTCGCAAGCACTGGGGTGACCCTGCTGGTCTCCAGCCACGTCATGGACGAGGCCGCGCGTTGCGAGCGGTTGCTGCTCATGCGAGACGGGCGCATCCTCGCTGACGCCACCCCCTCAGGTCTACTCGCCAGCACCGCGAGCGGGGACTTCGAATCGGCGTTCGTCGCGCTGATCGAGGGCGGAACCCTCGGTGGGCATGGTCCCCCGGATTCTGGCGAGGAAGAGCCTTGAGCTGGCGTCGCGTGTGGGCTACAGCCGGGCGCGTGTTGCGCCAACTGCGCCATGACCCACGCACGGTGGCGCTCTTGGTGGCGGTACCGGCGGTACTCATGGGGCTGTTGGCCTGGATCCTCCATGGCCGCGGCCACGACTTCGACATCTTCGGTCCGCAGTTGCTCGGCATCTTTCCGTTGGTCGTCATGTTCCTGGTCACTTCGGTGGCCACCTTGCGAGAGCGCACAAATGGAACGCTTGAGCGCTTGCTGACCATGCCCATGGGGAAGTCCGACTTCGTCCTGGGTTACGCGATTGCCTTCGGGTTGGTCGCAGTCGTTCAGGGTCTCGTGGTCTCCGGACTGTGCTTCGGCCTGTATGGCATGACCGTGCGCGGCGATCCGTGGTTGGTCGTTGTTGTGGCGCTGCTAGACGCATTACTGGGCACGGCCCTCGGTCTTTCGGTGAGCGCACTCGCCGCTACCGAGTTCCAGGCCGTGCAGTTCATGCCGGCGTTCATCCTTCCGCAGCTACTCCTAAGCGGGATCATTGTGCCACGCTCTGAGCTGCCGACGGTCTTGCATTGGGTTTCGTATCTGTTGCCAATGTCCTACGCTGTCGATGCCACACAGCAGCTGAGCACTCACGTCCGCGTCACGGGCACGTTTGTCATCGATGTGATCGTGGTGGGGGCTTTCCTCGTCGCCGCCTTGGCGCTGGGGGCTACCACGCTACGCAGGCGGACGCCGTAGTCCACGTGCGGCTTGAGCGGACTGTGCCGCGGGTCGGAAGAAGATAATCACGTCCAGCGTTCCAGTCCCGTGGCAGTTGCCAATCATGAACATGACACTGAAATGTTGGCTCACGAAAGCGTCGCAGTGCCGCTGACAATCCGATAACTGGCTAGGCCTGCCTTTGATTGACGGGCGGTAGTGAACGTTGCGATCGACAGATTCGTGTAGAGCGTGATGACCGATCGTTTACCGCGGTCCTTCCCGGCGAACGACCCAGTTACAGACGCGGTGCCACCGACGTTCGGCATGGTGAACCCCTCATTGCCAGCCTTGTTCTTTAGGAAACTGAAGCCCGAGAACGACGCCGAGGTGGAATGCACCCACTTCGGGATCCACGCGAAGGATGGGCTCACGCTCTTTGAATACACCACGCCGCCACACGCATTGTTTGGCCGCTCGACGATCGACATCATGTTGACACCCTCCACGTGCTTGACATTCGAGTTTGTCGTCGTGCAGTCGCTCACGTGAATCCTCCACACCATCTTTTCGGGCTTAATACCCCCCGCGTGGAGTGGCGGCGAAAGACCGATGGTACCGATGACCTTCCGACACGTGACACTTCCGGTGGCCACAGTGACCTTGGATTTGGCGGCTGCAGACGAATTCGCACTGTACAGATTCAAGAAAACGGATGACGCCATGAGGAGCGCTACTAGAACCTCTACGAACCCGAACTTTCGCATGAACACACCGATTCCTCAAGTACGGACTGAGTCTCAATCGCGATCATTGTCCCCGGATAGGGCCATTCGTCCCTTTCACATATGGCGAGCTCGGACCTTCACGAATTTGGGCGGAACTGGTACCAGAGTTGGCGTCTTTTCGCCATCGCTCTGTTGACGAACGACTCCGCGCAGCATCGCTGGATTCTGCAACCAATTAATCCCACGTTTCATCCCACATACCAGGCCGACACCACCGACGAAACCGACACCACCGGACGAATGAAGCGGCAGTTCTCGGTCCTGGGTTCGATACCCACTGGCCCTACCAATTCTCGCGGTCAGCGAAAAGCGCCATTCCCTTCCAAGTTCGCGGTAAAACGGGATTGATTCAAATATGCGTACAAAGGCCACTCGTCACATCTGCGGAACTTGCATTAGGACCTTCGCATCGGTCGATGCCTTGCGCCTGCACATTGTGTATGAACACCCTCGCTTGAAATTGCCGGGTGAATTGGAGCGGCGAAGGGTGCCGCGTCAAGCGTCATAACGGAAAACGGGGTGAGCCAGCGTCGTTACGACACCACCAACTCCGTAGACACGGCCTGCAAGGAGTAATTACTGAACTGCGCGGACAGCAAAGGTGCGACAGCGGTTGGAAGTTCGTGAGTTCGGAAGCAGGGTAAACGGTGCCTCCTCGGGACGCGATCTCGTACGCTAGCGTCGAGCTAATGAGTAAACGTGAATAGCAGGCTCCTGCGGTGGGTTGTTTTTGGAGAGGTCGCGTTTCTCTTTTTTATGGGAGTGGGTGTCGCGCTTCATCCGGGCTATGTGCTCGCCCGGCACGAGGGCGGAATCAGTGAGTACGGGGTGCACATCAAGACTGCGGTGTTCTACACGCTCGCCTGGGTGGTGCTCGCTGGCGGCAATATGCGTGCGGCGCGCGCGTGTGGTGGCCGCGGCGATCGCTCGGAGAAGGTGCGCAAGCTTCTCCTGTTCTACAGCGGCGCCTCCTGCTTAGTGCTTATCAGCTCCTACTTCTACTCCCTTGATGCCGTGTTGAAGTACATTCACTACGGCTTTGGGGCCATACTCGTCGTGTTCATGAGCGCTGCGGCCTATTGGCTGTTTCGTCAATTAACGAACGTCCCCTGGGCCAGGGCTACTCTCTGGGTTCAGATGCTGGGAAGTATCGCCGCCCTCTTGAGCATCGTGGGCGCGCTCCATGTGCTCTTTTTCGCCGAAACGATCTCCAATGTGGGATGTGCGATTTTGCTTGCCAAAACGTGCAGTAGGGCACTTGACGGAAACGTTGGTCAGATTTCGCCAGTTGTTGTAGCGCAGTAGTCGGTTGCGGCCACCCGCAACAGTGGTTCAACTCAACCGATAGGCCGACCAGGCGAGCCGCGTGAAATCGTGAACGTTGTGCTCTTTCTCGCCTCGGACGAAACGAGTTTCATGACGGGAACAGTAGTTGGCGGCGCTCTAGTTCTGGGGGGTGCCGAGTCGATCCACGGCCGTGCGAGTCCAGTTAGGCCACGGCGGCGACCCATTCATCGTCTATCGACGCTACCGAGCGCGTCGCCGGATGTGTTGATACACTCCGGCAAAGTTCACTCTTGAACGAAGATTAATGGGGGGAAGTGAAATGGCGAAAGAAGTGACATGCCCGCCTTGCGGCGAGATAATTAGAGGCGAAAGCGACGACGAGTTAGTGTCAAACGTGATCAGCCATGCTAAGAGCCACGGACATGAAGTGGGCGAGGCAGATCGCGATCAGATTCTCAGCGAGGCTCGCGAAGCCTAGTGGTCCGTTAACTAAATAACTAAGGGGGCTAAAGTGGGTCCATGACCCACTCGCTGGCCGCGCCACCCTTGCCCTTGACCGACGATGAGCGATCAGTGCTCGAGAAGTTCGCGAAGTCGCGAACGATGGCGCATCGAACGGTGTTGCGCGCTCGCGCGTTGCTGTTGGCGGCGCAGGGCGTGGCCAATAACGAGATCGCCGAGCGGGTAAACGTGAACCCGAACTCAGTGCGAATGTGGCGACGACGATTTGAAGAGCAGGGCCTCGAGGGCTTGAGCAAAGTTGCGCCGGGTCGAGGTCGCAAGCCGTTCCTGCCCGAGGGCACGGTGGCCACGGTCGTGGCCCTCACGATGAACACGCTGCCCGAGGACGGCTCGACCCAGTGGAGCACGAGGTCGTTGGCCAAGCACATGAACATCAGTCACGTCACCGTGGCGCGCATCTGGAAGGATCACGGACTGAAGCCGTGGAAGACCGACACCTTCAAAGTCTCGACGGATCCACTCTTCGAAGAGAAGCTGGTCGACGTGGTGGGGCTCTACATGAACCCGCCCGAACGAGCCGTGGTCTTCAGTTTCGACGAAACAACCCAGGTGCAGGCCCTCGACCGCACCCAACCAAGTCTGCCCATGAAGAAGGGTCGCGGCGCGACCATGACCCACGACTACAAGCGCCACGGCACGACCGACCTGTTCGCGGCGATGAACGTAGCGACCGGTGAGGTGCTGCACGACACCACGGCACGACACTCGTCGAAAGAGGTGCTCGACTTCTTCAAATACATTGACCAACACGTCGCAAAGAACCTTGACATCCACGTGGTGCTCGACAACCTCTCGGCGCACAAGGCCGCGCCCATCGAGACCTGGCTCGCTCATCCCCAGCGCGCGAGGTGGCATCTGCACTTCACGCCCACCAGTTCGTCGTGGCTCAACCTCGTCGAGAGTTGGTTCAGTCAACTCACCAATCGTCGTGTAAAGAAGGGAGCGTTCTCATCGGTCACCCAATTGAAGGACGCCATCGGACTCTGGACCGAACGCTGGAACGAAGATCCCCCACCGTTCATCTGGAAAGAGCCCGCCGATGAGATCATCACCAAGGTCAAGCGGGGCCGAACGAAATTGGCCTTAGTTAATTGTGAGACGGACCACTAGGAAGCTTGCTGCCTCGATCGATCGAATTGTGCAAGGATGCCCCGACGGCTTCCAGGGGGTTCTGTTCGGGGTATGACGGCGAAGACTCTCAAGATCGCGACGATGGCTTTTGGGGCAGTTGCGGTAGTCCTGGCGCTCACAATCATCCCGCCAGCCACGCCCTACGCCGCGGCCACGGTGAGCCCGCCGACAAGTCATGTGGCATCGCAAGCGCCTATCACCGCCGGTCCATCACGTAGTGAGTGTCTCGCACCGGATTTCGATGACACCGGGCTCGCAGCCCTTCAGGCCGCAGTCACAAGTTTCGATTCGATAACAGACTCGACCGTTACGTGCATCTCGACGTACTTGAACGGTGCGGCGACGTGGGCCGACTGGGAGTCTCCGTGGGTTACTGATCCGTCGTACGGATACACCTCGTGGGTTGCGGAGAATCCATCCGTCCGCCAGCTCGTGCTGCAAGTGGATCTGATTCCTGACAGTCTCGAAGACGAAGGTGACCCGTTGGGCTGGGAGCAGTCGTGTGCGGCGGGCGACTTTGACTCCTACGCCGCCGAACTCGGCTCGAACCTCGTCGCCGCCGGTCTACAGAACTCGGTCATTCGCCTCGGCGCAGAAATGAACGGTACGTGGGAGGCCGACTTTATGGGCACTACGGCGCAGGAGCAGAGTCTATGGGCCACGTGCTTTGCCAACGAAGTGACCGCGTTGCGCCAGGCGGCCGGACAGGATTTTCTGATCGACTGGGACCCCAACGCCGGTAAGGGAGCGTACCCGTACGAAAACTTCTATCCCGGTAATGCGTACGTCGACATCGTGGGACTCGATCTCTATGACGTAGATAGCAACACTCCAAATACGTCCGTTACCTTTTCGCAACTCGCCAACGAGCCTTTCGGACTCACCGATTTTGAGACATTCGCAGCCGCACAAGGAAAACCGATGAGCTTTCCTGAATGGGGACTGGCAACGGTTCCTTCCGGCGATGATCCCGGGTACATCGACGGCATCGGATCAACGGTTGCCAGCGGCGACTTCGGCTTCGAAACCTATTTTGATGTAGCGGGAGGCAACGCCCTCGCACTCGGGACGAGCACGCCACTGTCGCTCGACGCGTATCAAGAGTGGTTCGGCGCCTCGCCCCCGACCGCCGCGACCATCTCGGGGATTGTCACGGCGGTCGGCGGCGGTGACCTCGCGGATGTCTGCGCGGAAGCGTTCCTCAACGGAACCGACCTTGCGGCATCGGCTCCCACCGCTGCCAATGGCACCTATACGATGTCCGGGCTTGCGCCCGGAAGCTACGGCGTCGAGTTCGTTCCGGGGTGCGGAGCCGGGGACCTCGCGACGCAGTGGTACGACGGCACGGCGTCGGGAACGCAGTCGGCGCCGGGTGCTCTGATCGCCATCACCGCGGCCGCTCCGGCAACCGGCATCAACGCCGTGATGTCAGCGGGCACGAGCATCTCGGGGACGGTGAGTGCGGCAGTAGGCGGAGGCGCCCTCGCAGGCATCTGCGTCAACGCGTACCCAGTTGGCGGTACCAGTAGCGCAGGCGCAGCTGCCACCAGTGCGGGCGACGGAACCTACACGGTTGACGGGCTTTTACCGGCCAGCTACTACCTCGAGTTCTCCGCGGGGCCATGCGGAGGCAGCTACGTCGGGCAGTGGTACAACGATACGCCGAGCGGGGCGTCGTCCATGTCGGGAGCGGTGGCCGTCGCCACAACCCTGGGCTCTCCGGCAATCGGCGCCAACGCCACGATGTCGGTGAGCACGAGCATCTCGGGGACGATCACCGGGCCAGCGGGCGGAGCCCTCGAGAACATCTGCGTGTTGGCGTATTCGGTCGGCGGTGGCGCGCCGGAGACTGCGACGACCGCGGTCGACGGCTGGTACACGATTTCTGGCATCGCGGCAGGTGGTTACACCATTGAGTTTGATGCGGCTCCATGCGGTGGAGGCAACTACGTCACGGAGTGGTACAACGGCACCGCGTCGGGCACCCTCAACTCCAGTGACGCGCTAGAGGTTTCCACATCCGTGGCGACACCCGCTATCGACATCAACGCCGTGATGCCCGTCGGCGGAAGCATCTCCGGGACAGTGATCGCCGCGGTCGGTGGGTCGGATGTGTCAGGCGTCTGCGTGTCGGCCACTTCAACTGACGGCGGAAGCGGCGGTTCCACGACCACGGCGACCGCTGGCACCTACACCCTCTCGCGATTGGCGGCCGGTTCCTACGACGTGGTCGTAGACCCCACGTGCGATGGAACCGTCACGACGGTGTACGCCTCGCCGCAACCCGCATCCGGCGCAGTGACCGTCGCTGCTGGTGGGACATTGACTTATAACGTTGGCCTGGTTCTGCCGGGGTCGATCGTCGATGTCATCACACCGAGCAGTGCCGCACCAACGGACGCCGTAGTCAGTGGCGCCCCGTACACGCCGAGCGCAACCGCGACGTCAGGTGACCGCGTGGAGATAACCCTCGACGCTGCGTCGAGCGGCTGCGCACTCAACGCCGGCGCGGTGAGCTTCACCGCGGTTGGTACGTGCGTCATCGACTTCAACGATCCCAGTTCTGGGGCGAGCGATGCGTACAGCTCGGCCGTCCAACTCCAGCAGACTTTCAGCGTCGCTGCAGCATCCGGCGGAGGTGGTGGCGGTGGCGGTGGCGGTGGTGGCGGCGCTGGTTCGGGCGGTGGTGGAGGTTCCAGCGGCGGTAGCTCCGGCAGTGGCGGCTCAGGCGCAAGCGGCTCGGGCGGCAGCTCCGGAGGCGGCGGCTCGAGTGCGACACCACCGGCTCAATCCGCCGCGCAGGTACCAGTTCCTCGCGAAACGACGTACGGAACGAGCGGCAGTGGTTTGAGTGCAAGAGACAAGAGCGTCCTCAGTGCGCTCGCGAGAGTACTCACGTCCGGAGATTCCGTCACTATTACCGGCTATGCCTATCGCGATGCGACATTGGCTCGGAAGCGGGCGTCGGTGGTCGCGAACTTTTTGAAGGGGCTGCTGAAAGTGCCGATGACAATCAAGATAAACACGTCTTCCAGGGTTGGGAAGGTGATAGTGACGACGACACGCACATAGCACTGTCAAGCTTCGAGTCACCAGCTCGTTTCTTCGCATGAAGACAATTGGCACGGCCCAAATGGCGGGAACTAAGTGGCTCGGGCTCTAGGAATCATCCGATGACCGACCGTACCGAACGACGTCAAGAATCTCAGGGGGCACACTTTCAGCCAGCTCGCGATCTGGCTGAGCACCCAGAGCGTCATTGATCGTGGAGAAAGCAAGTCGGCCAGCTACGTACGCAGTTATCGCGAAGATCTGTGCGTCGCTGAAGCCAGCGCTCCGCAGATGTTGGATATTGCTTTCCGTGGCTCCGTTGGGGTCTGAGACAACCTGACGCGCCCACGTGGCCAGCGCTTTCTCGGAATCATCGAGTCCATCGTCCATTCCACACAGCACGCTGCCCGCGAAAGCGGCGCTGGAGACGTCGGCCAGTCTCGATCCCCAGGCCAAGGAGCAGTACGCGTCACCGAGCGTTGACGCCGCAGCCGCGATGAGAATGCCGCGTTGTCGAACGCTCAAGGACCCAAGCCGCGTGACGGCACCCAATAGGTCAAAAAGGCCCTCGTGCACTTCGGGCGCGTAGGACCAAAGACGTGACGCGTTCATGATGAAGCCGTGTTCTTCGACATCCTCATCGAATATTCGTCGCGCCGCATCGGAAACGTCGGGCATCTCGAGGAAGCCGACCCGCTGCCGGGCGTCGTCGAGTGCAGGAGGGTGACTAGGTCTCGACGATGGCTTCTTCGCCGTGTAGCCAACGATCGCGATCGAGGCGCGCAATGGAAGACCATCTCGCATCTGTTGTCGTGCGCACTCTTCGGCGACCTTAAGAAACTCCGCTTCTCCGACGCTTTGGATCGCTTCGTATGCGGGACCCGTCGACGCGAGCGCTCGCGCGTACGTCGCTGGATCCGAGAACTCCCACACGCAAGGAATCTCGTTGCGGGCGATGTCCTCGAATCCTTTGTCGAGAAGCAACGCTTCACCAACCCCAGGGCGTCCGAGGGAAACCATCGCGGCCTGGTTCTCGACTTTTGGCTCGCTCGCCAACAGAAAGGGTGAGAGCGCCCAGGCGCCCGGAGACGCTTTGATGTGCCCCCACACCGTGATCCCCAGCCGGCCCCCTGGCTTCAGTACGCGGCGCGCCTCATCCAACGCCTCCGGCGTGGTGCCCCAGATGCCCCGAAAACTTGTGACGACGTCGAAGGAATCATCATCCCACGAAAGTGCGTGCATATCTCCGACGCGAAGATCCGCAGTGGGCGAGCGATCGCGCGCGATGTTGACGAGTCGCTCGGAAGCATCAATCCCCGCGCAGTCTGCACCCCGTAACGCCGCCAGCTCCACTGCCAAACCCGCCCCACAGGCAATATCCAACAGACGCTCGCCCTTTGTCACGCCGAGCAGTTGATGGAGCGCAACGTACTCTCGGCAGTTAGCCGGTTCGCTCAAAGTGGCGAATTCAACCGACCGCCGACCCCATCCCTCGTCGACCATGGTCCAGTCGTTCATGACGTTCCCTCTCTGGAGTCACGGAAATCCGGTTGCTCATCTCCCCGGATAGACAAAATACGTGAGCAATCTATACCAGAGGATTGGCCGCGTAATTTCGATGCCGACGCCGTCGGAGTCCGGCTCGGACTGACCGACGTTCACGCGTCGTTTACGACCAGTTGCTCCACTCCAAACCAAATGAGCTCTCAGCACAGAAAATCGAATGTAGGTACCCTGTGCGAACGGCGCACTGGGGGGTGCGTCTGAAACGGAGGTCGAAATGGACTACGTTGCACTGCTCCGCTTTCGCGCATCTGTCTCGAGCACGGAGAGAGACAAGGCGCTTGCTCGAAGGGCGACCTGGCAGTATCCCGCTGGCGCCACGCTGATTGCTGAGTACTGGCCAGCGTTGAGCGATGTCACGGTCGTTTCAATCTTCAGCACTGATAACTTCGATTCGATATTCGAGTTCGAGCTCGAATGGGGCGACGCCTTTGACATCGACATCTCTCCGGCGGTGTCCGCCGACGATGGCCTGCGAATCGGTGCCGACATTTTTGGTCGGCTGAAGCGGCTTCAGTCGTAGGTGCAGACCTTCAACCGGAGCCGGACGACGAGCTCGACTGGTCGCCGCTCTTCTTCGAGACGTACGGCGGTATGTCCGGATGATGCTCGATGATGTGATCGAGCTTGGCGTGCAGCTCGGCCGTCGCATCCTCAAGGTGGCGCTTCACGAACTTCTCGATCGCCTTGCGTAACGGGGGGTAAAAGATCGTAGTGGCTATGGCCGCCATAATCACCCAAATCAGCGTTGCCACGATGTCGCCCGGAATCCCGCCCGAACCGCCGGCCGGCCAGACCCAACGGTCGAAGAAGGTCGAGGCGATCACGCATTTTCCTTGCTGAGCAGTTCGTGCAGCTCCGGATGTTTGAGTGCGTGCTGCTTCATCAACGCTTCGTGGTCGGACTTGTTGGTGTGCTTATGGCAGGTTTCGTAGTGCGTTCCCGCGACGCGACCCAGTCCGCCCTTCAGCGACGGCCGCCAGCAGTTCTGGCACTTGTGGCGGTGATAGAGGCCGATGATGCTCAAGAAGATGGCGCCTTCGGCAAAATCCGCACCGAATCCGCTCCAGAACGCGTACCACTTTCCGGCTTCGTTATCGACGCCGGTGACTTGCAGTATCCAGTGCCAGACTGCAAACACAACGCCCCCTAGGCCGCAAAAGAATCCTCAAACTCACTGCATTTTACGCTTGGCCCGCGTGCACGAACGCCATGGTGGACAACGTCATTCGGGTGGGAGGGCTGATGCTCTCGATTCGATGGCGAGGATCAGCGAAGATCCCGGATCCTTTCGTTCGTCTCGTCCAGATCAAAGAGCTCGGGATCGTATGGGCCACCAAACCAACTCACCATGTCGTGGTGGCCGTGGTGCGTCGGGTCCGCCATGATCTCCACAAAATCAGCGAAGGCAGATGTGCCACCACAGTTCTCAGGGGGACACGCTCTCGCACCGTCGAGACAGGTTGCGCCACTCGCCGGGCCGTCTACTTTGTTGACGGCTTCTACTTCGATGTCGTGGACCCATTCATCACCGAAATCGTATTCATAGGTGAAGTGATCAGCGTCACTGACGAGACCGTGCACTTGAACGCCGTACTCGTCCAGGTCCGCATCTTCTTCATCCGACTCCAGATCCAAGACGCCGTAGCGCTGCCCTTTGATCTCGAACGCGTGAAGGTGGGTGTCCTCCCAACCCATCGCAGCCTGGATCACCGAATGAAGCTTGTTGAGCGGCATGGCGCCCGGAACGAGCACTTGGCGCCACACCATTGGATCAGTGTCACGCAGCGTGATCTTCAATTTGAGATGGGATCTCCCATGAGGTTGGCGGGGCATTGAGCTCACTTCTTCAGAATAGAAACTTGTGCGAACGCAACCAGGGATCTCCACTTTCCCGCAGTGCGTCGCCGGACGGGGACCCGTCCGATACCCCGTCAATGAGATACTCGTCACCGTTGAAAGGATTTGACATCGTGGAAGATGGCCGTCCCAGCATCTCGGCTATGGGAAGCGCGGTGCTTCGCGCGCAACATGTGAGGGAGGACTCGCCTCCGTGGGTTTTGGAGGATACGGAATCGGTGCGACTTCTCAGCGAGCACCAGGAGCGCGCGATCGTCAGTTCTATGGGGGAGTGGCCCACGGCGGTTCGGGCCGGCTTCCGTTTGGTTCATGCCGTCCGGGCGCGAGTGGCAGAGGACATGGCTGTGCGGGGCATCGATGAGGGCCGCCGCGACTACGTCATCCTTGGCGCCGGACTCGATTCGTTCTCCTGGCGTCACCCGCGCGCGGGCGAGTTGACCGTCTGGGAGATCGACCATCCCAATACACAGGAGTGGAAGCGAGCAGCGCTACGGCGAATCGGCAAGGACGACATGGCCCATGTCCGCTACATTTCGGTAGATCTCACCAGCAAGAGGCTCGCCAACGTCGATCTGCCGATGACTGCGACGTGGAACTGGCTGGGCGTGACGATGTACCTTTCGAAGCCGGACATCAATGACGTCCTTCGCTGCATCGTCGATACCGGTCCTGGAACGGTGCTCGTCACCAATTTCCTACTCGCCGTTGAGGAGAGGGATGCTCTGGGTGAGGCGGTCCAGACGTCAGCGGCGCGCGTCCTCAAACAGACGGGCGAGCCGATCAAGGCGACCTTCACCAAGGAGGAGGTCCAACAGACGATGTCCAACGCGGGATTTGCGAGCGTTCAAGTCCTTGATGGCCAGCACCTGCAAGATCGTTTTCTCTCGGGCCGTCTTGACCTTCAGCTTCCATCGTCGACGGTGATTGTCATCGCGACGGTGTGACCGCGCGGCGGTCGGGGCACGCGAAGCCATCTGGTGCGGCACGCCAATCAGGCGATGCGCGAGACCTCAGCTCTCGATGTGGTAGTCAAGCAGCAGGTATCCCGCGGGAGACGTGATGTGGCGAGTGAGGGTAAGGCGGGAGGGCTGAGCTTTGTCAAATAGCTTGCGCCCGCTCATCTGCAGAGCCGGAGCAACCACCAGGCGAAGTTCGTCGACCATCCCAGCTGCCAACAACGATTGCACCAACGCGATGCTTCCGTGCAGGCCTATGTCACCGCCGGGCCGCTGCTTCAAGTCGGTGATGAAACCCGCAAGGTCGCCATCGATGACCGTGACGTTCGACCAGGTCTGTGAGGGTGTCGTCGACGCCGCTACGAACTTCTCCACGGGGTTGATGAAGGATGCGAACGGTTCGATATCGCTGAACGGCCAGAACGCGGCCCAGTCGTCGTAGGTCCGATGCCCGAGCAGGACGGTGTCTTGTGAGGAAATCACGCGGCTGAGGTTCTCGTCCATCGCGTCATCCCAGTCGTTGATATACGCGTCCGGATTCTCGGCCACGCCGTCCAGGGACAGCAGCTCGTAAGCGACTACTTTGCGCACGTCATCATCTCCTCTGGTCTCACGCTTCGACGAAAGGTGAATGGTATCCCTACGGGTGTTCGAGGCCCTGACTACGCCAGCGGCTGGCCACGTGGGGAGATGACCTTCTGGATGGCGTCGTACAGCTTGCCGAGCGACCAGCCTCCGAGCGTGGGCGACTCGGCGACACCGTGTTGATACACCGTGGCCGCGGGACAGCCTCCGAGTTGGAACACCACCTTCGTGAACGATGCCGCCGCCGTCGAGTGGGAGAAGCGAATGACGTACGGGATCATCATGTCATCGGGGCAGGCGCCATCCCTTGGATAGTCCGAGACGGGAATGGCGTTGATCATCTCTCGGACGCGAGCGATCACCGTGGGATCACTGATCTTGACCGTTCCATAGTGCGATCCCGTAGGCAAGGGCATTGAGTAGCCCCAAAACAGAGCCGTCGCACCGATGGGGACTATCAGACGAGCTGGCTTCGACGCCGCGCTCGATGCGGGGGATGAAAACGACAACAGTGCAGCCAGCGAGACCATTGCTACCGTCGCGGCCCGGCACCCGTTCATGACCAACCCCTTCGTCGTCATCACCGTACTGTCGCCTTGTCGGAGTTTCTTACGACAACGCGAGATAAGCCATAGCACGGTGAACCGAGAGCGGTGCCACGAGGCGAATCACGGGGCTCGAACGTAAACATCCAATCAAGTTCTGGAGCGGAACGAGTGGTACGCTCACGACTCAGTGACGTCGATCCGGGTGGTATTGGCCGAGGACAACACCTTGCTGCGCGAGGGTATTTCCCGCCTCATTCAGGCAGATCACGGCCTCGAGTTGGTGGGTGTGGCCGTGGACCTGCCCAGCCTCTTTGCGATCGTCAAGGAGCACGATCCCGACGTGGTCGTCACCGACATCCGTATGCCGCCTACGGGCACGGACGAGGGCATCGAGGCCGCCGCGTGGCTGAGGGCAAATCGTCCTTCCGTCGGTGTCGTCGTGCTCAGCCAGTACACGGCACCGCAGTACGCCGTGGCATTGCTCGAAGAGGGCTCGGCCGGGCGCGCCTATCTCTTAAAGGAGCGCGTTGCCGGGGCCGACGAGCTGACGCGGGCCATTCGCGCCGTCGCCGCGGGCGGCTCGGTGATCGACCCGTTGGTGGTCGACATGTTGGTCCAGGCACGGGCGAAGCACCGGACGTCGGACCTCGAGTGGCTGACCCCCCGCGAGTTGGAGATCCTGAGCGAGATGGCCCAGGGCAAGTCCAACGTGGCGATCGCCAAGTGCCTCAACGTCTCCGAACGGGCCGTCGAGAAGCACTCCAACTCCATCTTCTCCAAGCTTGGTCTCTCCGAAGAGCGCGACCTCAATCGGCGCGTGAAGGCGGTGCTCGTCTATCTCAGTGCGCAGACGGGAGGCTAGCCACACCGTCACCGCGGTGGCACCTCACTCTCGTTGGTGAGTACCTGGTGAAATACTGGATTCGTGTCAAACGTAGCCCTCTCAGTGATCGTCGTCGACGATCAGGCACCGTTTCGCCTGGCGGCACGGGCCGTCTTGCGCCGCACCGAGGGTTTCGAATTGGTCGGCGAGGCGGGTAACGGGCTCGAAGCCATCACGTTGGCCGCCGACGTGCACCCGGACCTCGTGCTGATGGACATCAACATGCCCGAGATGGGCGGCATCGAAGCAACGCGACAGATCATGGCGAAGTTGCCCGACACGGTGGTCATCCTCTGTTCCACCTACGGCGTCGCTGACCTGCCGCCCGAGGCGAAGACGAGCGGAGCGCGCGCCTATGTGCACAAAGAGCAGCTCGACGCGGCGACCATTCAACGGCTGTGGGACGAGCGCGACAACGTCAGCTTTGCGAGCTAGCTGATGGGCACCGAGCCCCGAATGGTCGTGCCCTCGCCGACTTGTGACTCCCAGCGCACTGCACCACCGATCGCGCCGAGTCGGTCCATCATGTTCACGTACCCGTGCCCGCGCTGGGCCAGCGACGCGTCAAAGCCTGGACCGTTGTCGCTGACTTCGAACAGCAAGCCACCCAGCTCCTCCCAGATGCGAATGGTGACGTGGGAGTCCGTTGCGTGCTTCCCCGCGTTCTGCAGCGCCTCAAGGCAGCAGAAGTAGATGGCGGCTTCGATGTCGCGCCCATATCGTTCGATGCCCTCGGTGATGAGCTCGACGTCGAGCGGACTGCGATTCGCGACCGCGCGAAGCGCTTCGGTCAGCCCGCTGTCGACGAGCAGCGGAGGGTAGATGCCGTGGGCGAGCTCGCGCAGCTCCTTGATGGTGTCTTGAACCGCGACGCCCAGTCCGTCGAGCATCTCGATGGCGGCCTGGGGATCTTCAGCGACGACGTCCTTGGTGAGACGAAGATTGATGGCGAGCGCGACGAGGTGCTGTTGTGCTCCGTCGTGCAGATTTCGCTCGACCCGGCGCCGCTCGGCGTCGCCGCTCGCGACGATGCGCGCTCGTGACGCGCGAAGCTCATCGGCTTGACGACGAAGCTCGTCGAGAGAGCTCTGCAGTGCGGTGTCGAGCTGCGCGTTGTGCATCGCAAGGCCGACCTGGCGCGCGAGCTCGGTGAGCACACGATCGTCCTCCTCTCGAAAGCTCACGGCCCCTTCGGAGCGGGCGATGACGATGACCCCGAGGAGCTCTCCGGCGTGGCTGATCGGTGCGACGCGAAGCGGACCGCCTTTGTGGTCGGCGACGACCGATGGTAGCCACACTGACGCCCACGCGTTGCCTGAGACGCCGGCGCGAGCGATGACGGTTCGCTCGTCGCCGGTCACCACGATCGAGCGCTTGGGCGTGTCGGGCACTGAGACCGTGAGTTCGAGCACTTCGCCGGCGCCGGTGAATATCTCGGCAGACGCGAGCGTGAGCGTCTTGCGGAGCGACTCGACCAACTGCAACAACAGCTCGTCCATCGGTATCGCCCGCGTGAGTCGCGTGCCGAACGTGCGCACGACCTCGTCGGGGGCTTCGCGCGCGCCGTACGTGAGACCTGTTGCCGCGCGCTGAAATCGGCCTCGCACGGAGAGGTAGATGACGGCGGCGACAGCGGCGGCGGCCATCGACCATCCAAGTAGCTCGCGCTCGGACGTGTTCTTCGGGGCTTTGCCGAATCCGCGCAGCGCGACGAGGTAGGCGCCCACCACCACGACGGTGAGACCCAACGCGATGAGGACGGGCACGAGGACTCGGTCGGCGCGCGACGCGCTCGGCAACCCGCCAGCCATGAGGCCGATGGGAATCAGTGCGCTCGCCACGAGCAGCGTGGGCGCGACCGCCACCGGCCACGCGACCAGCCAGTGCAGGGCGAGGGTGACGAGCGCCACGATGATGGCCAGCGAGAGGCCGATGGCAAAGCACTGCAGACGTTGGCGCCCGAGTGCGGTGGCGCTCGCGTACCGCGAATAGACGCTGGGCAAAGTGATCGCGACGACGATCGCCCAGACGAGGTCCACCGGCCACGGTGCGAACGCGTGCCTCGTCGGAGCGAGGAGACCCGCGCCAATGAGCGCAGCCGCGTACCAGGTTCCTGCGGCCACTTGTCGCGAACGTTGCGCGAGGACACCCGTCGGCAGTGACAACAACACGTGCACCGAGATGGCCATGGCAATGAGCGCCGCCACGATCGCCACAGCCTGCGCGGTTCCGTGTGCACCGTGGTCGTGCGCCTGAGCGAGTCGCGCCGCGCTCGCCGCGAGTGCCGCAAACGTCGCGCCGGAAGAAAGGACCCATCCGAGTGGCGGTGCGAGTGCGCTCGTCACGAGTCCGGTGATCGCCCACAGTGCGATCACGGCGTCGCAGACGATCCAAAGAGCGAGATGCGTCGAGTGCGGGGTGTTCACGAACGACCCGATGAGTAGGACGATCGACACCACGGCGAGCAGCCCCGACCACTTCAGCCTCCCGGCCTGTGTCGAGCTCTTCGATTCCACATCGTCGCTCGCGATGATGGAGGTGATGTTCTCTATCAGAACGAATCCCTCATTAGCGCGTCCGCGTCCGCGTCGGGTGCGTCGAGAATCCGTCCGTCGCGCATCGTGAGGACGGTATCGGCGGCGGCGGCGACGTGGGCGTCGTGGGTGACGAGGATGATGGTCTGACCGGCGCTGTGGAGACGACTCATCAGCTCAATGACCTCTCGTCCGCCTTCGGAGTCAAGCGCGCCCGTGGGCTCGTCGGCAAGCAGCAGCGTTGGTTCATTCGCCAGTGCGCGCGCTATCGCAAGACGCTGACGCTGTCCGCCGGAAAGTACGCCTGGCATCACGGAGGCCTTGTCGCCGATGCCGAGCAGGTCCAAGAGGTCGCGCGCCCGCGTCTCGGCGGCCTTGCGGTTGCGTCCGGCGATGATCGCGGGCAGCGCCACGTTCTCGAGCACGGTCATGCCCTCCAACAGGTTGAAGAACTGAAAGACGATGCCGATGTGACGGCGTCGAATAAGTGCGTGGTCGTCCTCGGTGCCATTGGTCAGAGGTTCGCCGGCGACGACGATGGTGCCCTCGTCGGCGTCCTCGAGGCCAGCGATGAGGTTGAGCAGCGTCGACTTCCCACACCCCGAGGGTCCCATGAGCGCGAGGAACGTTCCGCGCTCCACCGTGAGATCGACACCGCGCAGTGCTCGCACCGGCGCGATCTCAGCCTCGAAGGTCTTGCGTACGCCGCGGACTTCGAGCGCGGGGGTGCGCTCAAGGAGTTGTTGCGTGACGCTCTCGGTAGTTGCGGTCATGGAAGTGCCCTTTCACTGGGTGATGTCGTAGCGGTTTCGCGGTTGCGCGTCGGACGAGCGGTCGACGCCTCGGCGGCGAGGATCTTGAACGCGAGGACGGGGGTGTCTCGACCCTTCACCAACTGCGGGTCGAGGGCAACGGTCTCGACGTCGAGCGATAGCCCGCGCAGCGTGGGCTCGGACAAAACGGTCTCCCCGGCCGACGCCAACTGCTGAAGGCGTTGGGAGAGGTTGACCGTGTCGCCGACGAGCGTGTACTCGAGTCGTTCTTCGGATCCGAGGAGCGCTGCCGCGACGTCGCCGCTTGAGAGTCCGAGGCCGAGCCCAAACTCGGGTAGTCCCTCTTTGAGCCAGCGTTCGTTGATCTCAGCCTGGAGCGCGTGCATGTCGAAGGCGGCGCACACCGCGCGGTCGGCGTGGTCGGGCTGAGAAACTGGCGCGCCGAAGACTGCCATCACGGCGTCGCCGACGAACTGCATGACCGTGCCGCCCTCGCCGAGAATTGCTCGGTTCATCGCGGCGCGATGCGTGTTCAGCTGACCGGCCAGCTGGCTCGGATCGGCGTGCTCGGCGATCGCGGAGTACGAACGAATGTCGCTCATGACGACCGTGACGTTCATTCGCTCAGTTTCGCCGATGTGGCGACCTTCGAGCCGCACCTTTTCTGCGATGCCGCCCGGCAAGAGGCGAGAGAGCGTCTCTCCTTGCTCTTCGCGATCGACGATCGCTTGGTGCAGCAGGCGCAGCTGGTGCAGCGCCCCCTGGTTGCCCGCGCTGACGCCCTGGGCCAGCTTTACGAAGACTGCTTCTACCTCGGCGTCCACCGCCTCGGCGGGTACGCCCCGCGCGGCAGCGATTGCTTTGATCGGCTTGCCTTCGGCGACGAGGGCGAGCAGGGCCTCCTCACTCGCCAGGAGCTCGCCGCTCGACGTGACGGGTCGCACCAGCGCTTCGACGATGGCGGGATCGAGCGCGGTGCCGCCGCTCGCAACGGCGCGGATCGCTTCGATGAGTTGATCCCCTTCGGCGATGTGGTCCTTCAAGAGGTAGCCGTAGCCCGCTGAGCCCTCGGCGAGCAGCGACACGGCGTATTCGGGATCGTCATACTGGGACAGGACTACGACGCCCGTGCCCGGGTGGCGCTTGCGCACCTCTTTCGCCGCGTCAATGCCTTCGCGATGGAATGAAGGCGGCATCCGGATGTCGGTGACCAGGACATGGGGATGGGTCTCTGTCGCCCCCGCGACCGTGCCCTCGTAGTCTTCGGCGACGCCGACGACCTCGAGGTCGTCGCGGCGATTGATCAGTGCGCGTACGCCCTCGCGCACGATGAGATTGTCGTCAGCCAGGAAGATGGTGATTACACCAGGGTTCGTCACGTTCGTGTCGCTCACGTGCTTAGTTTGTGCCGTTTTGCTCCGCGAAGAAAGGGGGCGACCACACCGGATCGGCGGTAGTGCCAGGACCACCACGATCCATAGGGCAACACCCTGTTCTTGACTCGGTCGAGGCGAAAGGATGACCTCATGCGATATGAAAGCTCTGTTACCTCACTCTCGTGGATTCCTTCCGAAGCCGTCGAGGGCACGACCCGCGTTCCCTTCGAGATGGGCGTCGCCCACTACGATCCCCCGCCCCCTGACGAGCTAAAGAGCCTCGACGCGCTGCGCAAGGCCGACCGCTTCCGCTTCGCCAACCACCTCGCTGCCTGGATCGAGGTGGACAACGGCAACATTGTCGACGCGGGATACTCCGGCGGTGGCCAGATCGGCAGCACCACCGTGCGCGTGGGAGGGCTCAGTCATGTCTTTCAAGCGGTCGCGTTGCCCGACATCCAGCGAGCGCCCGAGTACGGCAGTGACTGGGTGCGCTTCAGTCAGACCGCTGGGGGTCGAACCGGTATGCCCGCGCCTCGCACCGTGCGACGTGCTCCCTTCATCCAGTGGCAGGCGCCGCTCGCCTGGACGACACTCACGCTCACCCTGCACGCACAGGGCACGGCGGACTTTCAGATGACCGGCGCGAGCCGATTCCCGCGCCACTGGGTCTATGACCACACGGGCCAGCTCGCGAGCAAGTCGGGCCTCATCGACTTCCAAGACTGGTACCGAAAGTCGTTCGGCCGGCACACGCCGTGGGGCGAGCAAGAGTCCGAGGCGTTCGTGACGGTCGTAGAGACCGCGCTCGAGCGCTCGCTATCGCGACAGCTCATGTCGGGCGCTGCTAAACCTAAAATCATGAAAATCGACGCGGGCACCAGCATCGTTCGCCAGGGCGAGAAGGGGTCCTACGTCTACCTCATTCTCGACGGCGTCGCCCGCATCGAGGTCGACGGCAAGCGTCTTGCCGAGTATGGCCCCGGGGCGCTGCTCGGTGAGCGGGCCTACCTCGAGGGCGGTGAGCGCACCTCGTCCATCATTGCGGTGACCGCGTGCCGCGTGGCGTCAGTGCCGGCAGAAGCGCTCGATCGTGGGTCATTGGAGGAGCTGTCTACGGGGCACCGACGCGAAGACACGAGCGCGGGCTGACCGCGTGCGTGTTCACTTCCTAGGTGTTCGAGGTTCAACGCCGGCACCGGGTGCTGAGTTCGTGCGCTACGGCGGCCATACGTCGTGCCTCGCGCTGACCAATGACGGAGACGCGGCACCGAGGCTGCTGCTCGACGCCGGCACGGGGATTCGAAGGTGCACGCCGCTGCTCGACGGCGAAGCATTTTCGGGCACGATCTTGCTCAGTCATCTCCACTGGGACCACCTCCACGGTCTGCCGTTCTTCAGCGGTGCCGATCGTGACGACTCGCGCGTGCGCGTCTTGGTGCCGGACCCGCTCGATGGTGACGACGCGGTTTCGGTACTCGCGCGCGGCATGTCGCCTCCGCACTTTCCCGTGCGGCCTGACGAGCTGCGCGGCGAGTGGAGCTTTGCGCTGCACGAGCCAGGAGAGCGCGAGATCGAGGGATTTTCAGTGACGACATTGGAGATCCCTCACAAGGGTGGGCGCACCTACGGGTTTCGCGTGAGCGACGGGCGCACAATACTGACCTACATGCCGGATCACTGTCCGAGCGCGCTCGGTCCTGGACCCGAAGGATGGGGCGAGTACCACCCCGCAGCGATGGCGCTCGCGAGTGGCGCCGATGTGCTCGTCCACGACGCGCAACTCGTCGCTGATGAGGTCGCGCGCGAAGCAGATTTCGGGCACTCGGCGGGGGAGTACGCTGTCGAGCTCGCTCGAATGGCGGACGCTCGAAACGTCGTGTTGTTTCATCACAAACCGGACCGCGCTGACGACGAGCTCGATGAGATCGTTCGACGCTACGCGGGCCAACCCGTCACCACGGCCGCCCAGTCGGTGGTGCTGGATCTTTGAGCAAGAGCGATATTGACGTTGCGGTCGTTGGCTCGGGACCCAATGGTCTCGCCGCGGCGCTCACCCTCGCGCGAGCCGGTCTGCGTGTCGAGGTCCTCGAGGGTGCACAGACCGCCGGCGGCGGGTGCCGAACGGAGGCGCTGACGCTGCCTGGCTACCGTCACGACACCTGCTCCACCATTCAGTCGCTGGCCTCGCTCTCCCCGTTCTTTTCCGATCTGGATCTCGAGGGTCGCGGCGTGCGACTCCTCACGCCAGAGGTCGCGTTCGCCCACCCTCTCGAAGGCGGCCGCGCGGCTGCCGTGGTGGGAACGGTCGCCGAGACGGCCGCTGGGCTCGGCGTCGACGGCGCCCGCTACGAGCGTCTTATGGGCCCTTTTGAGGCGCACGTCGAGGGCGTGGTTGACTCAGTGCTCGCGCCGCTGCGCTCACTGCCGAGCAGTCCGTTCACGATGGCTCGATTTGCCCTGGCGGGCGTGCCCTCGGCAGCGCATCTGGTGCGTCGCTTTACGACCGACAACGCGAAGGCTCTGCTCGCCGGCGTCTCGGCGCATGCGATGCTGCCTCTCTCTGCGCCGTTGAGCGCGTCGTTCGGTATCTTCTTAACGCTGAGCGCGCATGCGGGCGGCTGGCCGGTGGTCGAAGGTGGCAGCGGAGTCCTCGTCGAGGCGTTGGTGCAGATGCTGGATGAAGCGGGTGTCGTCGTGCGCACGGGGCGTTGGATCAACGAGGCGAGTGACCTACCGACGGCGCGAGCGACGGTCTTCGACACGTCACCAACGACGATGGTGGATGTCCTCGGTGAACGACTGCCCGCGCGTTATCGCCGAGAGATCTCGAGATTTCGCTACGGCCCGGGTGTGTGCAAGGTCGACTGGGCGCTCTCGGGCCCGGTGCCTTGGCTCGCCGACGTGTGTCAACGAGCCGGCACCGTGCACGTGGGAGGTACGTACGAAGAGGTCGCGCGCGCCGAAGCGGAAGTTGCCGCGGGGCGTCATCCCGAGCGGCCGTTTTGTCTCGTCGTTCAGGCGAGCGTGGTCGACGCCACGCGCGCCCCCGAAGGTCACGCGACGCTCTGGGGGTACTGCCATGTGCCCAATGGCTCTGACGTTGACATGACGTCGCGCATCGAAGCACAGATCGAGCGCTTCGCTCCGGGCTTTCGCGATCTCATACTGGCGCGCTCCACGGTGACGGCGGTCGATGAGCAGCGTCACGACCCCAACTACGTCGGCGGTGACATTAACGGCGGTGCGGCAACCTTCCGACAGACGCTCTTTCGCCCGACAGTTCGATGGAACTCCTATCGCACGGGTGCGCCCGGGATCTACCTCGGCTCGGCGTCAACGCCGCCGGGCGGTGGTGTGCATGGGATGTGCGGGGTCGGTGCCGCGAACACTGTTCTGAGCGATCTTCGTCGCCATCGATAACGCGCTCGGAGTCGAACAGGGCGGCGGTAGTACTACTACGACGTGACCAGGAAAGGTGACCGCCTTGGCCGAGAGATCAACGTGGACGAGACTGCTCGTTGTGTGCAGACGAGCCAGCACGGCCGTGGCGTCGTGGGTCGACACCTCCGACGGGCGATGAACGACGCTCCATCGTGAGGAGAACGGTGTTGAACCTCGTGGGTTACCGCTTTCGCGCGACGATGCGCCGGAACGTCACCGGCTATCTCAGTGTGGTGCTCATCGTCGGGTTGGTCGGTGGCGTCGCGATGGCCTCAATCGCTGGGGCTCGACGTACTCAGTCGTCGTATCCCACGTTTCTGTCGAGCATCAATCCGTCTCAGCTCACGATGGCCGTCTATTCCGCGACCAACAACGGCGGTCCGGCACCGAACTTGACCTCGGCGATGTCGCGCGTGAAGGGAGTGCGACGAGTTCGCACACTGTTCGCGCCGCCCATCGTGCCGCTGACGCGCTCGGGCGCGCCGCGTCTTGACACACTCGGCAGCGTCGTGGCAGTGGGCAGTCTCGACGGCTTGCTGACCGATCAAGATCGACTCGCTTTCGTTCACGGTCGGGCCGCGAATCAATCGGCGGTCAATCAAATCACGCTCACCGCGACCGCTGCGCGCATCTACGACGTGCACGTGGGCGAGGTCATTCCCATGGGCCTCTACTCGAATGCCCAGGAGGGCCTGCCCGGGTTCGGAACTCCTCGGGTGCGCCCGATGATCTTGGTCCATGCCAGGGTGACGGGGATCGCGGTACTCGACTCCGAGGTCGTCCAAGATGACGTCGACAAGGCGTTCGGCTTCGTCTTCGTGACGAGGGCATTCATGCGTGAAGCCCTCAAGACCGCCCCGGGCCACGCCGGTCCGGCACTCTATGGGCTCCAGCTCGCTCCCGGCGCTTCGGTCTCAGCGGTTGAGAGCGCACTCGCCAGCGTGGTCCCGAAGCACTACATCTTCGAGTTTCACGTCCTCGCCGTCGTCACGTCTGAAGTGGAGCTCTCGGTGAAGCCCGAGTCGGTCGCCCTTGGTGCCTTCGGCGCGATCGCCGCACTCGCCTGTTTGGTGTTGGCGGCGCAGGCGATCGCTCGTTCTCTTCGCCGTTCCGACGAAGACCGACAAGTCATGCGCGCACTTGGAGCGAGCCCGCTCGATACCACGGCGGAGGGGCTCATCGGCGTGCTCGCAGCCATCGTCCTGGGCTCGATCATCGCGGCGGGTGTTGCGATCGCGCTGTCGCCGTTGGCACCACTGGGACCGGTACGACCCTTCTATCCGTACCCGGGCGTGTCGTTCGACTGGACGGTGTTGAGCGTTGGCTTCGCGGTCTTGGTGGTGGGTCTGGTCGCCATTGCAGTGGGGCAGTCGTATCGAATGGCACCGCACCGAAGACGCCAACCGATGACGTCCTCGCCGCGCCGATCGGGCGTGGCGAGAGTCGTCCAGACGGCCGGCTTGCCCGTGGCGGGCGTCGTGGGGGTGCACTTTGCCCTCGAGAGCGGGAGCGGTCGCACCGCGGTACCGGTCCGTTCAGTCCTCGTCGGCACGGTGGTCGCGGTCACCATGGTCGTGGCCACGCTGACGTTTGCGAGCGGCTTGAGCACACTGGTTTCGCATCCGCCGCTCTATGGATGGAACTGGAACTACGCGCTCAACCCGACGAACGATGTCCCGCCCGCGACCATGGCTCTCCTTCGACACGATCGCGACGTTGCCGCGTTCTCGGGAGTTGACTACACCGACATCGAAATTGACGGTGAAACGTTTCCGATACTCCTGACCAATGTCCATGCAAAGGTGTCACCACCAATTCTCTCCGGTCATGCGGTCGATGCGAACAACGAAATCGTTCTCGGAGCGGCCACGATGGCGTTGTTGAAGAAGCGTGTCGGTGAGAGCGTCGTTGTCAGCTATGGCGGTGCGGGCAACGCCCCGGATCTGATTCCACCAACCAAGATGCTGATCGTCGGTACAGCGACGCTGCCCGCCGTTGGTTACTCCAGTTTCGTCGCGGAACATACCTCCATGGGAACGGGCGCGATCGTACCGATGGGAGTTGAGCCCGCGGCGATGCAGAAGACTATGGAGAGCCCGGACCCTAACCTCAACGGTCCCGAGCTGGTCTTCGTTCGAATGAGGAAGGGAGTGAGCGCACGAGCGGGTCGGGCCAACATGCAGTACCTCGCCAACGAGGCCAACGCGGTCTTCGCCCATGACAAGCACGCGTCGGGCAATGGGGTGAACGTGCTCGGCGTGGAGCGGCCAGCCCAGATTGTGAACTATCGCAGTGTTGGATCGACGCCGATCATCCTCGCTGTCGGGCTCGCCGTCGGCGCTGTCATCGCCCTCGGGCTGACGCTCGGATCGTCGGTGCGTCGGCGTCGTCGCGACCTTGCGCTCTTGAAGGCGTTCGGCTTCACCCAGCGCCAGTTGACCGCCGCGATCACCTGGCAGGCAACAGTTGATGCGATTGTCGGTATTCTCTTCGGCCTTCCGATCGGGATTCTTGTCGGACGGGAGCTCTGGACGCTCTTCGCACAGAGCATCAATGCGGTCCCCGACGCCACCGTGCCGATGCTCTCGGTCCTTCTCGTCGGAGCCGGTGCGTTGGTCTTCACGAACGCTGTCGCGGTACTTCCGGGCATGACCGCTCGGCGAACGCCCACGGCTCTGGTCCTTCGAGCGGAGTAGGCGGCTTCTACTTGGACGACTCAGGCGAGTTCGAAGGGGCGACGCTCGGCTCAGTGACCTCCTTTACCGATTTCATGCCGTTTTCGAACTCCCTCTTGGACTGGCCCAAGTTGCGAGCGAACTTTGGAATGGCGGCGCCCCCGAAGAGGAGCACAGCTCCCGCGATGATCACGACCAGCAGGTCCGGTCCGAATATCTCACTTAACAACATTGCGTTCTCCTTAGTTGATGGTTCTGTTGACCGATGTCACTATTCTTCGAGCTCGACATCGACGACGCGTCCGCCAACGATGGCGACGCGCTGTGCCGTTCCTTCGATGCGATACGAACCTTCCTTCAGCTGTGGGTAGACCGCCGCGAACGACGAACCTTCAGCGGTTCGTCGTTCGCGTACGGCACTGTGCACGTGAGTGGCGTTCACGTTGTCCGGAACGAGGTCGATCTCATGAGCGAAACAGGCGGACGAGGTGCGCAGGATGAGTGCGCCGACGTCGCCCCCGATGTCGAGGACCACGCTGCCGTCCCAGCTGGGGGGAAGGATGGTTTCGGTCACGGCGTCGCCATCGCGGGCGTGACGCTGTAGCCGCTGTAGGGCGTGCCCAGGTACGGAAAACTCGACAGCAAGGTGAGACCGGCGCCGGTGACGCCGTCGCTGACATCAGCAATCGCTTTGTCCGGCGTGAACGTCTTGTCGACCAGTGGAATCGTCGCGCCCGCGACTGCTTGCAGCTCGATCGTGACGACATCATCGGTGACCCGCCTCCCGTTTGGGTATCCGGCGACGTCACCACCGAGCACACCGAGCGCACTCGGTTGTGAAGCCGGGGGGATGGCGAGGTTGAGTCGCAGCATGTCCGCAACAGTGGCACCCGTGAAGGTCGAGAAGGTCGACGACACGACGCCCGCGGGAATTCCCGTCAGCAGTATCGCTTCGAGGTCCGCTCGTGGCTTGGCGTATGCCGCGAGGTTCGTGAAGGCGCCTGGGTACAGGACGTTCAGCAACCCCGCCAACTCCGGGTGCGCGACGCCACTCGCGTACTGCTGGTCGTCCTTGGGCGGCTGGGCGTTCCACGTGTCCTTCTGGGAAAGAGGAACGAGCACCTCGTTGAAGAGCGGGTTGCCCAGTCGAGAGACCTGGATATACGGTCCGGTCTCCACGCCCGTGCCACCCTTTGACTCGAGCACGCGGGCCTTTCGCCGGCTCGCGGTCGTCCAGATACCGACGCATGACGACGCGGAGGCCGAGTTCGTGGGCACCGCGCCGCCCTTCGATATGTCGGTGATCGGCACCTGAATGGCGATGCTGTGGACGTTCACCGCCGCCGTCGAGTTCACGCCGGACATCGCAGCCAGACCGGGAAGACCGAAGGTGGCGTGCAGCTCGGCGATTGGGCGCAGCGTGCCCAACTCGAAAATGCTCCCGAGGTCCACGAAGAACGCCTCAGCGCGCTGGCCCGCAAAGACCTGCCGACCGTCGGGCAGTGAATAGACCGCTGCACTCGCCAGGCTCGCGTAGTTCGGCGTCGAGAGTGGACCGATGTTGCAGGGCGGGCAGGGAACGCTGGTGGCGAGCACCTCAGACCTTCCGCGATGGTCGACACGCGTCACGCTGTAGAACTGACGCCGGTTCCAGTTCGCGCTCGTCAGCGACTCGATCGGTCCGTCGTTGTAGAGGAACGTCGAGGGAATCGTGTTCTGGCTGTTGAACTGGAACTGATAGGTGACATCAGCAACGCCGTCGCCGTCGTTGTCGATGTTGATCGCGTAGAGAACGTCATCGCCGAACTCGTAGAAGTTGGGACCACCGTCGGGTGACTCCAACGGGATGTAGTTGGCGATGATTGTGACAGTACCGGGCTTGTCGGGACTGACGAAGGCGTAGAGGTCCGTGCTGTCGGCAACGGGATCCTTCGCGATTTCTGGTGCTTCACGGTGAGATGACATGTGGACTCCTATCGAGTGGCGCGGATGAGGCGGGCGGCGACCTTGCGGTCGTGGAGGGTCACTTCGCGATGACCGATGAACAGGCTGATCTCGCCGGTGCGAGCGTCCTTCACGTGCGCGACAAGACTCTCGTCGGTCGTGAGCTCCTCGTGGGGCGCCAGTGGTGACTCGTGTTCGTGGTCGCCGAGCGCGCTCGCTCCCGCTCCAGCGACGCCGAGCGGTGACGTCGCAGCGCCCGCGACGACCGCAATTGCTGCGGCAGAGCCGGCGTGCTTGAAAAACTGCCTTCGACTGACTGGTTCCATACGACCTCCAAGTATGTGTTTCCCTCTTCTTCGGAGCGAAACGCGCATCGGATGCAGAAACTGTTGATCCTCACGCACGACATCACTCTTGATGAAGAATGGTCCGATGGGAAAGGTCTTCGATTCGATTGAGGAGCCGCTTGCAACGTGGATGACGAGCCAGCCGGTCTTCTTCGTCGCCACGGCACCGCTCGCGAGCAGTGGACTGGTGAACTGCTCTCCGAAACGGAATCGCGACGAGTTTGCGGTGCTCGGTCCACAGACAGTCGCCTACCTCGATCAGACCGGCAGCGGCGTCGAGACGATCGCGCACCTGCGCGAGAACGGACGAATCGTCGTCATGTTCTGTGCGTTCGAAGGGCCGCCGCGGATCGTTCGACTCCACGGCGACGGTCGCGCGGTGCCGGTTGACATGCCCGACTTCGCACCCCTCGCGGAGCGCTTTCCTGGAGCCGGGGGTGTGGGCGTCAGGTCGATCATCATCGTCGATGTCACGAGAATCTCGGATTCGTGCGGCTATGGCGTGCCGATCATGACCTTGCAGGAGCATCGACCGACCATGGATCAGTGGTCGACGCGCAAGGGTAGCGAGGGCATTCGCGAGTATTGGAGCCAGAAGAACCGATCGAGCATCGACGATCTCGAGGGGCTCGACCTTACGTAGACCTGCCGCTCGATCGCCGCGCATTCACAACGGCAGCGGTCTACGAAGGGGCCGTCGGGCCTTTCATTGGTGGACATGCGATGAGAAAATCCTCGACAAATCACTACAGATGATGGGCGAGCACCCTTCACGAAAGTAGATGAAAGTCATTGTCATGTATGGAAAATCGCTGATGAGAAGCCGAAGGTAGCGTTATACCTTTTGTCAATTTGTACCCAACTCTTTCTGTTTTGTGAAGTCTTTGCGTTAAGCCTGTTACGTGATTAAAAAGTCCGCCTTCGTGTTGAGCCTGGTTACCACCATGGTTGGCGTCTGGGTACTCACCCGCGGGCAAGCACAAGAGGCCGCGTGCAGCTCTTACAACAGGGAGTTTGGTCACGGCGCGGTTGCGACCCTTTGCGCGCGAGCTGTGGCGTCGTACCTGATGGGGACCGCACTCACGATGGGCGGCGCCGTCATTGCGGTCCTATTGGTGTTCTCGATTGTCAAGCAGATGCGTGAGAAGAACTGGAGGATGCGTCTGCCGTCTCTCGCGCGGCGCCACGATAGTTCCGTGGGCTCTGTCGTCAGGTAGCTCTTTCTTCTAACGAGTTCGATCACCGTTCAGCGCAGGGCGCACTCGGCGTCAGCGAATCCAAACTCATGTTACGGAGCCAAGTCGTTGACCATAGTGAGCGCGAGGGTGAGCCTGCACATCTTTGGTCCCATCGAATAATCGTTGTTGCAGACTGTGAACGACTGCGATGGGATCAGGGCGAGGGAGCGTGGGGGACTGTGGGAACTTTCTGGTTGCTCGTCGATTTGGCGATCCTCGTTCTGAACTATTGGGCCGTGACACGCATCATCTCCCAAGCGGGGTACTCGCCCCTTTGGATCGTGCTGCCGCTCATCCCTCTGGTGCTCACGATCGTCGCCATCATCATGCTGTATCACGATCTGCGTAGCCTCGCCTTCGGGGTGCCGTTTGGAGCGGGAGGAACGGTCTTCATCTCAGGACTCAGTGGCGACGGCGTCGTCTGGAGTCTTGACGCGCTCTCAATCTTTGTGACATGGGTCTTCTTTCTCGTGTTCGCCTTCACCCGGTGGCCGGTGACGGCGACGGCTGAGTCCACCAGCCGGGACCCAACGAATTCGCCGCCCCCCGGCGGCGCCCCCCAGTACGGACGAAACGTACCGAGGCCTCGGCGTCCGTCTGACAGAGTCTCGCCGTCTCCGGCTCCCTCGGGGCAGAGCGACGCTGGCTTGCCGTCAAGCGCAACTGACGACGAGGCGATCCGGGCCGCGCCGAGCGCGAGTGCAACCCGCTCTACGAGCCCTGGGCCTCCTCGCGTCAAAGACTGCGCCTGGTGTGGCGATTCGCTGCCGGGAAGTCGCGCGCTGTTTCACGATTGTGGTCAAAGGACCGCCCTGTCACGCATTGCACGACATGCGGGATGCAACTGCCAAGTGAGGGCGCGCCGTGTCCTTCGTGCGCTGAACTGCCCTGAGACGATCAGCCACTCGTTGAGAGCCAGTCGGTGGCCTCTCTCTTCTGAGCGAAGCCGACGATGTCGACGATCTGTGCGCCTTGGATGGTGAGCACTTGCCACCGTTGACCTTGTCCGCCCATCTCCTTCGCCGTTGATGTGCCCGTTACGACAAGTCCGACGAGCAGCCGATCGCCGAAGGATGTCATCTCCTGAACTTTCGCGCTCGCGCCGGCGTACGCGCCCTTTTGGTACCACGCGAGGACTTGCTGCTTGGACTGGCAAGGCGGGGAGGGGTCCCCCGGGGGACCCCAGGTGACGTTCGGCGCGAGGAGAGCGCCAAAGAGCTCGAGGTCGCCTGTCTCGTACGCGAGACGGAGTCGACGTGACAGTTCGTGGATCGACGAAGCGGCGTCGTCAGTCCCGTCCGGTGGCACCGAATCTTCCCTTCGCAAGACGGACGATAGGTCCCGGAAGTAAGCGCTTGATGGCCTCGCGCTGGCCGCGGAGCTGTTCGAGGTCTCGAAGATGCTCATCGCGCTGGTCACGTAGTTCGGTGATCTCGCCGATGAGTGCGTCGTTCTCCGCTTTGAGCAGTGCGGCTCGCTTCGTCTCGTCAAGCAGCAGGTCAGTCAGCTCGACGAGCTTGTAGGACAGGTCGTCGATCGAGTGGTTCGCATCGTCGCGCGTCGCCTTCACGACGAACTGGTACGTCTCTGACTCGCGATCGCGCAGTATCGACTCCAGCGTCGCCGCGTCAATGTCGTCGCGACCCACGCTGAGCTCGGTTTCGAACGCGGGCACGGTGATGCGACTGATCTCGACGACCGCCATGCCCGCTTCGCGGATGAGCTCGATCAGGCTGTCCTTGGTGAAGAAGTGGATATGCGTTCGATCGAGCAGTCCATCTTCGCTGTAGGGAAAGTCGCCGTTGATCAGCGCGATCTTCACGTCGGCGTGCGCGATGTTGGGTGCAGATATCACGACCGTGCCCGATGGCGCGAGGTGCTTCGCTGATTCTCGGAGAGTGAACAGCGGCTCCTTCAAGTGCTCGAGCACGTCACCGAAAAGGATCACGTCGAAGAGCTCGTCGCCGAGTTGGTCCCAGAGCACCTCATCTTCCACGTTGCCGATGATCACTCGCTCGAGCCACTTCGTCGCTGGCTCGACGATGTCCGCCTCGATCTCCACGCCCACTACGGTGCAGCCTTGAGCGCTCAGGCGTTCGCTGACGTGTCCCGAGGCACACCCTGCCTCGAGCACCCGCTTGTTGAAGCCCACCATGCGCAACATTGCGGTGTGAGAGTTGTTCTCCTCATTCGGGTCGATCGACGCGTGGTAACGAGACAGCACAGCAGCAATCTACCTCTTGCCATTTATGCGGCCAGTTACTGGGGTATTTTCTGCGCGTCGAACCGTGATCGCCGTGGCGAGTCGCTTGATGGGTCAATGCTCGTTCGTGACAGTCTGTGTGGTGATATGCGACGACTACTGACGGGGGTGAATCGATGAACGACGCCACGAAGTGTGAAGCGACCGGCGGGCAAGGCTCGCGCGCCGGACGTGACGCGTTGCACGAGAAAGAACAGTCCTTCGCTACGGACGCGCGCGTCCGTGTGGCGGAACTGAAGGAGGAGGTTCGTAGTCCCGGTTGGCGCGAGGTGCTCGCTTCGGCAATGCGACACATGAAAGTCGACCGCGTCACGGTCGCGGCGGGCGCCTTCGCCTTTCGGTGGTTCCTCGCCATCTTCCCGACGATCCTTGCCCTGTTGGGCGTGGCGTCGCTGTTGTCGATGCCGCGCTCGTTCGCCATTGAGTTGATTCACGGCACGGAGCGAGCGCTGCCCTCGGGAGCGGCGCAGGTCTTCACCGAAGCGATCAAGCAGGCGACGCTGCGAACCAGCCGTCACCTGACCGCGACGATCGTCGCGTCAGTCGTTGCTCTGTGGAGCGCGGTCTCGGGGATGGTGATTGTCGAACAGGGACTGGGCATCGCCTACGGTGTCCCGCGTGATCGCTCGTTCCTTGCCAAGCGTCGCGTGGGGCTCTTCCTTCTCATTGGTGGCGTCATCCTCGGCGGGGGAGCGTCGGCGCTCTCGGTCTTTGGCACCTCCATTGGCGATTCAATACGACACATCGCACCAGTAAGCGGCGTGGCGTTCGAGGCGGCGTGGGACATCATTCGCTGGATCGTCGCGCTGATACTCATCAATCTGCTGTTCTCGATGCTCTATCACTTCGCGCCGAATCGAAAGTCCCGAGGGTTTCGGTGGACGAGTGCCGGCGCCGTGGTCGCGACGGTTCTCTGGGCGATTGTCTCGTACGGATTCTCCCTCTACACGACAGACTTCTCGTCGTACGGCAAGACCTACGGCGCCTTCGCGGGGGTCGCCATCTTGATCTTCTGGCTCTATCTCACCGGCCTGGCCATCCTCGTGGGCGGCGAGATCAACGCTGCTCGCGAGCGACTCGGACTGGACGAGGATGTCGATTCGGACTAGACGAGCGCGTGACGCCGGCGACGGTGGCGCTTGAGCATCGCGCCGACCTTCTCGTTCGCGACGGCCGGCGACCAGTAGTAGCCCTGGCCGAACTCGCAGCCGAGGCTGTGCAGGCGCTTGAGCTGGGCTTCGGTCTCGATGCCTTCGGCGAGCATTGTCATGCCGAGTTTGTGGCCGAGGGAGATGATGGCTTCGAGCAGCGCATCGTTGCGTGCGCTGTCTCGCGTCGGACTGACGAAGGAACGGTCGATCTTGATGATCGTGGGGTGCAACAACGCGAGGTAGGAGAGCGAGGAGTAGCCCGTCCCGAAGTCGTCGAGGGCGAAGCCGATGCCCAGGGCTGCGATTCGCTCCATCACGCTGATCGTCTCGGCGACGTTGAGGAGCATCGCGCTCTCGGTGATCTCGATGATGAGGCGTTCGGGCGCGAGGCCGCTGGTGCTCAGCGCGGTTTCGATCTTGCCGACGAGCGCGGGATCGAGGAACTGATGCGCAGAGAGGTTGACCGTGACGTAGGGCGCGTCGGCGTCGATCCCTGTGGCCGGCCAGTGGCTCGCGGCCTCGACCGCGTGGCTGAGCGCGAAGTGTCCGAGCTCCAAGATCAGTTCGCTCTGCTCGGCAAGCGGGATGAACGAGTCGGGCGGCACCCACCCGCGTTCGGGGTGCTGCCAGCGCATGAGCGCCTCAAAACCCACCACGCAGGTCGACTGGAGGTCGACGATTGGCTGATAGTGCATTGACAGCTCACCGTTTTGCAGCGCGCGCCGCAGCTCTTGGACGAGCTCGAAGTGGCTCACCGCCTGCTGGTGCATGCTCGCCGTGAACATCGAGAAGCGGCCGCGGTTCTGACGCTTCGCCTCATAGAGCGCGACGTCAGCGCGCTGGATCAGTTCCGAGCAGTCCTCGCTCTTGCCGTCGAACACGACGATGCCGATGCTGGCGTGCTGTTCCAAGTTGAGCCCGTTGATGGTGAAGGGCTCGGCCAGCACGTCGATGAGCCGAGTCGCCACCTCTTCGGCCTCGATCGCAGATGTCAGGCCTTCGGCGAGGTACAAGAACTCGTCGCCGCCGAATCGAGAGAGCGTGTCAGTCGAGCGCGTCACGAACTCGAATCGACGCGCGAGCCCGGTGAGCAGCTGGTCACCCACGAGGTGCCCGTGGGCGTCATTCACGCCTTTGAAGTCGTCGAGGTCGAGCAGCAAGACGGCGCCGAAGCCCCCCTGTCGGGCGAGGCGGCCGTGAGCCCGACTGAGTCGGTCCTCGAACAGCGCTCGGTTCGCGAGCCCGGTGAGTGAGTCGTGCAGTGCCTGGTGCGAGAGCTGCTCGGCGAGGGTTCGCTCTTCGGTGATGTCGCGCTCGGAGGAGAGAAAGTAGAGAATCTTGCCGGACGCGTCACGAGCGGGTGAGCGAGAGACTTCGGAGATGATGATGCGCCCGTCTTTGCGCAGATAGCGCTTGACGTAGCGAACTTGGTCGACTTGCTCCGAGCTGAGTCGAGTGAGCGTCTCTTCGGTGATGCCGACGTCGTCGGGGTACGTGAACTGCTTTGAGTCGTGTCCCATGAGCTCTTCGCGCGTGAAGCCAACCATCCGACAGAACGAGTCGTTCACCGCGATCACACGGTCCGAGAGGTCGCTGAACAGCATCGGCGCCATGTTGTACTCAAAGGCGAGACGGAAGCGCTCTTCGGCCTCGCGCATGATCGTCTCGTTCCGCTCGAGCAGCTCTCGGTCGCGCAAGCGTTCTATGCCGTACGCCAGCTCGGCAGCAAGCTCAGCCAGCGTCTCGGACTCGTTCGGACCGAAGTAGTTGAGCTGTTCGGAGTAGATAGCGATCATGCCGAGCATCTCGCCGTGGATCTGAAGGGGGAACGCGCACATCGAGCGCAGGTCGTAGTCCTGCACTCGCAGGAACCGTTCGGGCGCAGTGTGCATCGTGAGCATGTTGTTCACGATCTGCACTTCGCCCGTGCGCAGGGCCTCGCCGATCGGGCCGAGCCCCAGCTCGTCGTCGCCCCAACCGAAGCGCAACCCATCGAGAATGTCGGTGCGGCCCGCCTGGGCCGCCACGCTCACGGTCTTTTCCTTGTCATGGTTGAGGTAGCCGACCCAGGTGAGTGGATGGTCGCCCACGGTCACGATGGACTGGCAGATGTCGGCGATGAGCTCTTGCTCGTCCCTTGCGTGCACGAGCACCTGGTTGCCCTCGCTCAAGGTTTGCAACGCGCGCGTCAGATACACGCGATCGGTCACATCGCGGCCGTTGCCCACGATGCCGTCCACCGCTTCGTCACCCATGCAGTTCGTGAGCACGCACTCGACGAAGCGCCACTCGCCGTCCGCGGTGCGGAATCGAATGACGACGGGATGCTCCATCCCATCAGGCTCAAGTGATTCCAGGTACGCCTGTTCGGCGAGCTCGCGATCGCTCGGGTGCATGAGGTCGAAGATGCTACGGCCGATGAGGGAGTACTTCTCGTAGCCGAAGAGCTTGTCGACGATGGGGTTCGTGTAGGTGAAGACCCCAGTTTCATCGACGACGATGATGAGGTCGCTCGACTTGGCGACGAGCGTGCGGAACCACTGCTCTGATTCGCTCAGTGACAACTCCGCGCGCTTCAGCGCGTTCGCGGTCGCGGCCGACTCTTCGGCGGCGGCCAGCCGCTGACGAATGGAGATCGACGCGGCGACGCCCGACTCGATCTCTCTCGCGATCGTCTCGAGACCCTTCACGGAAAGGTCGTCGAAGGCCAACGCGTGCTCGTCGTAGATGGAGACCGCCGCGCTTCGCGCACCGATCTGCAGTGGCACTGAGATCAGGGAGGAAAGTCCAAAGACCTTCGCTCGATCTCGCCAGGGGCCAAACAGTGGCTGGGTTGCGAGATCATTTGCCACCTGGGTGGTGGCCGTTCGCAAGGCCGTGCCGACGGGGCCCATGCCCGACTCTGAGGACCCCCACCACGACACGATGCCTTCGTAGAGATAGTCGGTCCGTCCTGACGACGCCACGATTTCGACGCCTCCCTCACCCGAGGCGGTGCCAATCCAGGCGAGCGAGAAGCGGCCCTCTTCGATGATCGCGTCACAGATCCGTTCGAGCAGCACGTCTTCGCTCGAGCCGAGGCTCGACGTGTCCTTGACGCGATTCAAGAGGTTGAGGAAGCGCTGCTCCTTCACTTCTCTCGTCACGTCGTCAAATGCCGTCATCAGACCGATGACCTCGCCGTTCACGACGGCGGGCCAGGCTCGAACGGAGAGCCACCTGCGCAGGCGCCCGGGCACTTCGAAGCCCACGACGATCGCTTCGATTCCGCCCGAGTCCAGTGCTCGCTGGAACCACGACCCGTCGGATTCAACACGGGTGCCATCGAGGAGGATGGCACCGGCTTCGAGTTCGACGGCCGTGGTGCCAACCAGCTGCTCGCGCGGAACCTTCAAGATCTCTTCCGCGGCGTGGTTGCAATCGGTGATGATCCCGTGGGTGTCGCGAAGAACCATGCCAGTGCTGATGTTGTTGAGAAATTCAGACGTGACGCTGAGTTTTTGCTCAGGGCTCAAGCTGACACTTTCTATGAGAGACTCCGACACCGTGGCTCCGATCGCGCTCGCGCGACACTCTGATGAGTCGTACTTTTTAGGCTTATCCGTAAATCGTAATTGTTACCCCCTGGGTTTCCTTGAATTTGAAGGGAGTTGTTTCGTCGTTGTGACTACTGAGTGATGAATCAGGCGAATGAGCACTCGCGCACTGCCCACTGGGACCGGGCTTTCCTCAGCGCACCGCAGTGACGCAATGAATAAAAAATCTATTCAGGGGCTGAATCGGGAATACCAGGGTCATCGCCGAATCCATCGCCGATCGGTCGTGGACGTCCGACCGCGAATCCTTGGACGTGATCGACCCCAAGGTCTTCTAAGAGCACCAGCGTCTGCTCATCTTCTGCACCTTCGGCGATGGTGTGCATGCCAAAGGCCTTTGCCAGGTTGACGACCGCCGCCACCACGTGCTGACTGGAGACCTCCTCGACGAGATCGCTCACGAACTCTCGATCGATCTTGAGATACGAGACGGGCAGTCGCTTCAGGTACGCGAATCCGCCGTAGCCCGCGCCGAAGTCGTCGAGCGCTACCTTGATGCCGAGGTCGTTGAGCCCGCGCACGAACTCCTCGGCCGCGCTGATGTCGCGCACGAGTGCGGTTTCGGTGATCTCGCACACGACGTTGGTCGCCGGGGCGCCGAACTCTTCGAGCGCGCTCGCGATGCGCGCGAGCATCCCAGGGTCTGCAACAGACTTCGCCGATAGATTGAACTCGACGGCGTGCCCCAGCGCGGCAAGGCGCATCGTCTCGCGCACGACCCATCGATCGATCTCGGTGATGAGACCGAACTCCTCGGCGGCGGGCAGGAACTCGTCGGGCGCAATCACCCCGCCGTCACCGCTCCGCATTCTGATCAAGAGCTCGTGTTGAAGGATGTCGCGCGTCGCGAGGTCAACGATTGGTTGCGCGTAGAGCACGAAGGATCCGTCGTCGAGCGCGTCGCGCACGCGTCCCACCCAGGCCAGCTTCTCGAGCTCGCGTTCGACCCGCAGCTGGGCAGTGGCACGGTCGGTGATGTCCTCAAAGACGATCACGCAGCCGGCCAATCCCTCGTCACGCAGTGGTGTGGCGTTGTAGGCGACAGGAAATGACGATCCGTCGTGGCGTAGGAGGATGTCGTACTCGACATTGAGTGACTCGCAGTTCTTCCATACCGCGCTCAGTCTTCGTTCGGCGTCGATCAGATGGCCTTCGTCTCGGCGAACGCGAAAGTGCTCGAGGGCGGCCGCACCGATGAGGTCGGCGGGCGCGAGGCCTAAGAGCCGTCCGGCGGCTGCGTTCGCAAACGTGATGACGCCACCGACATTCGTGGCGATCATTCCTTCGGTCATGTTGTCAGTGATAGCGAGGAGGAACTGGCGCGAGTGGGAGAGCTCTTGCTTGGCTGCGACATAGGCAGTGACGTCCAGCGTGATGCCCACGACCCGTTCGGGCAGTCCGTGCTCGTCGAACTTGGTCTCCGCGTGCGTGCGCGCCCAGCGCAGCTCACCGTCTGGACGAGTCACCTTGTAGAGCACCTCGGCTCTACCGCTTGCGAGTGCTTCGCCAAAGGCGGTCTCGACCGACTGAAGGTTCGCGATGTCGACGGTCGCGAGGAAGGCTCGGTAGGTGCCGTGCCAATCCAGGGACGTGATGCCAAAAAGGGCGTACATCTCATCGGCCATGATGGTGAACTCATCGTTGCGCAGGTCCCACTCCCAGTGACCCATTTGGGCGAGTCGTTCCGCCTCGCGAAGATGGGACTCATTGTGGGCGAGACGCTCTGCGTCACGGATGCGCGCGATGCCATAGGCGAGGTTGTCGGCAAGCTTGCTCAAGAGCTCAACTTCGCCGACGTCGAAGGTGCCGTTGTCGCGGCTGTAGATGGACAGCGCGCCGACGGTGACGCCTCCCACGACGAGTGGAAAGGCGCACGCCGCGCGCACGTCCATCTCGCTGATCCGCTGGTGCCAGACGAGACAGCGCGAGGAATGGCGAATGTCGTTGATGACTTGCGTCGTGCCTTCACGAATCGCGTCGCCCGT
This sequence comes from uncultured Acidimicrobiaceae bacterium, assembly GCA_963732125.1. Taxonomy (GTDB): domain Bacteria; phylum Actinomycetota; class Acidimicrobiia; order Acidimicrobiales; family RAAP-2; genus RAAP-2. The sequence continues at coordinate 580,846 of CAVSXX010000001.1, forward strand.
GACGCCGTGACCAAACTCGTTATCGCCCCAGCTCACCCGCAACCCCGCAAGGAACTCCGTCGCGCCGTGGGCGGCGACGAATCGCACGCTCTGTTCGGTGTCCTGTTCGACGTAGCCCACCCACGCGAGCATGTACTCACTGGTCTGGACGATCGAGCGACAGATGTTGGTAATGAGCGACGCCTCGTCGGTCGCGTGTACGAGCACCTCGTTGCACTCGCTCAGCGTGCGAAGCGCTTGGCTCAGGTTCTCGCGACGGCTGACGTCGGTCGACGATACGAGGATGCCACGCACGTCGGGGTCGTCGGAGAGGTTGTGTGCGTAGCTGTCGATGACGAACCACGGTTGCGAGGCGTTGCCGCGGATGCGAAACTGCGTGAAGCCTGCTTCCGGGCCATCACCAGCGATCCTGGCGAGTTCGTGTGCGACGCGTTCTCGGTCATCGGGGTGGACGTAGCTGACCAGCGTGCGCCCAACGAGCTCGTCCGGCTCAGAAGCAAAGAAGCTCGCCCCCGCGGCGTTGACGTAGCGCAGCGAGCTATCGGGGTCCACTATGGCAACTGGAGTGAGCAGGCGATCCGCCACGCGCGCCACTCGCGCGTAGGGATGTTGGGGACGCGAGTCGGAGGGGCTACTCACGGCTACCAGCCTGCAGGCAACTTCACGACGCGCATTCAGTTATTCCGTCCAAAGCCGTGGACGGTCCGTCCGTTCGCGCTCGATCTCGCTTATCGATAGGAGCGATCAATGTGCTCGGCGAACGCGCCACCGCACCGCGACCTCTCCGTGTACCTATTCCTGCATGGTGTTCGCGCAGGTCAGTCGTAACATCGCCGCGAATGTATGGTGCGGTGCTAGTGGGGGTAGTGCCCTGGTCCTCGCTGGTTGAGGCGTTCGGTCGCACGCTTCGCGCTCGCGTGCCGGTCGGAGCGGTCTCGGTGTCTCATCGACATGAAAGCGAGCATCAAGACCAAGAGCGCGGCGATGATCAGAACGAAGCCAATGAAGTAGAGCGACACGGAGCTCATGCAGTCGGGCTTGACCCCGGCCCCAGTGAGGGGGCTCGCGTTGGACGCACAGTCGGCGTTCAAGGTATGGACGCGAGTGATGAGGTAGATCCCTGCGGCCGCGACCAGGAGGCTGATGCCGATGGTAACGCGTCGTATCACGAACCAAACCTAGTCTTGGATGCTCTCTGTATTACGGTTCTCACGCCGGGGGCACCGTCGCGTTGCGGCGGATCCTCAGGTGATGGGCGACGCGAGCGCCTTGACCTCGGTCGGCTGAAACGAGAGACGGCTCGCCGGTGTCGGGCGACTGATGAAGTAGCCCTGGGCAAGGTCACAACCGAGATCACCCAAGAGATCGAGCGTCTCTACGTCTTCGATTCCCTCGGCGACGACTCGCAGACCCATGTCGTGGCCGAGGTTGATCGTGGCACGCACAAGTTCCATCTCGCGACCGTTGCCCTCCGCGCTCAGCGCGGTGATGAAGGCACGATCGAGCTTCAGTTCGCCCACCGCGAGACTGCTCAAGTAGGCGAGTGACGTGAAGCCCGCGCCAAAGTCATCGATCGACACGATCACGCCCAGGTCGCGCAGTTGAAGGATGACAGCTTGGGAGCGCAGGAAGTCCGTGATGATCGTCGTCTCGGTAATTTCGATCACGATGGCCTCGCCTGGAAGGTCGTAGCGACTCAGGAGCGACTTGACGTGGTCGATGAACCCCTCTTCAAGGAGGTCCGTGGTCGCAACGTTCACCGACACGGCGAGGCACCGCTGAGAACCTCGCCACTCGGCGCACTGGGAGAACGCCTCGTTGAGCACCCACTTGGTAAGGGGCCACATGAGTCCCGCCTCTTCGGCAAGGGGGAGGAACTTGAGCGGGGGGACGAGTCCGAGCGTCGGGTGCGGCCAGCGCACGAGCGCTTCTACCGCGAGGATCTGACCAGTGCGCAGGTCGAGCTGGGGCTGATAGTGCAAGACGAAGTCGCCGTTGTTCACCGCATCGCGGAGCTCATCGAGGAGGTCGGGCTGGTCCTCGCCGCCGTCGAGCTCCTGGTCGTAGAAGACATAGGGGATCTGACCCAGCTTCGCTCGATACATCGCGACGTCAGCGCACCACATCAGCGCCGGTCCATCCGTCGCGTTGGCTGGCACCAGTGCGATGCCAATGCTGGCGCCCACGCTGGCTCTGATCTTGTGCAAGATGAACGGCTCTTCGATCTCGCGCAGGATCTTCTCGGCAACCGCCACGGCGTCGCTGGCGTCGGCATCCATCAGCACCACGGCCAGCTCGTCGCCACCGAGTCGAACGACCGAACCCGAAGCGCCCACCGCACGGGTGAGCCGCGGCCCGAGCTGGCGCAACAACTCGTCGCCCGCCGGGTGCCCAAAGGAGTCGTTGATCTCCTTGAAGTGGTTGAGGTCGACAAAGAGGAAGGCCAACTCGCGCAAGACGCCGTCTTCTGTGGCGTGCTCTGAGAAGAAGAGGTCGAGCACCATTGAGAGCTGACGCCGGTTGCCAAGGCCGGTGAGTTCGTCGGTGTGGGCTTGACGATTGCGCTCTTCGGTCAGTATCCGAAGGCTCCGCGCAGAGAGCGCGAGGCGAATGCCAACCGCCAAGAGTGTGGCAACCGCCAACCACAGTGCCACGCGGTCAACGGTGCGCAACGTCCCATAGACGAGGATGAAGAGTCCCGCCGCTGCGGCGAGTCCCGGCAAGAAGAAGCCCGACACGCGCTGGGGTCGAAGTGGGTCCTGCTGTCGCTGGGGCAGCCAGACCGAAATCGACATGAGGAGGATCGCGGTCGGCCAAGCGATCTGGTTGAAGTCACCGCCGAATCGCGACGCGAGGCCCGAGGACGACTGGAAAAGGTTGAAGGTGTCGCCGATGACGATGACCGAGAGGCCAACACCGAGCAAATACCACTGGGAGGATCCGCGTCCCGAAAGCAGCACGGTACCGCCGATGACGAGGAGGAGGAGAAAGAGGTCACCGATGGGGTAGGCCAGATTGACCGCGGTGCCGATCGCATTTAGTCCGACGACGTGCTCGATGCTGTGGAAGGCGAAGGCACCGCAGAGGGCGGCCGCACCAAGTCCGGCGACAATGCCATCGAGCCAGTTGGGACGAGCCAGGCGGCCAAGGCCCCTTTGCAAGAGCAAGACGGTCGCCACGTAGGCGAACGGATAGAAGAGGAGATAGAAGATGTCGGCGTACGAGGGAGTGGGCGGGTTCGCACCGCCCAGTGATTCCGCGGTGAGCACGAAGTCGCCAATGGTCCACGACAGAAGGGCGAAGCCCAAGATGAGCGGAAAGGTACGAGTCGCGGGCTGGGCGAATCCCTTATATATACAGAGCAGCGCGGCGACGAGCTCGAGGCCCGAGAGGGTCCATCCGTCCAGCCACAGCCAGTCCGCGCTACCACGAACCACGATCGAGATCAGATACGCCACGAGAAGGAGGGCGAGGACGACGTAGGTCAGCCACATCACTCTCCGTTGGCGAAGGTAGGACTCGCTCTCTTCGACGACCACCGTCGGCTTTAGGGGGCCCGGAGTCTTGCCATTCCCATTCCCGTTGAGTGATGATTTCGAGGCGTGACCGACCCCTATGCGAGTTCTGCTGCCGTGGCGCCGCTCTTCAGCTACGGTCATCGTCGATCCAGCCGCTAGGTGCTGCTCTGTGGGTTAAAGGTTCCCGACATAGGCGCAAGTCTTTCCAGTCACCGTCAAAATGCCGTCAACTACCTGCCAATAAAGGCCCATTTTAAGACAATCAGTACTGGAATCGGGGGATATCGGTCACTTATTTATCACCGAGGAGCACAAATGTGCGGCCTCGCACGGTCGCGTATCCGCGCCCTCGCGGCACAATGAACACGTAGGCGAGCTTTCAGGGGGTCACGATGTCTCGGCATACATTGTCAGCGCTCAGGCGCTTGCTCACCACGGCGAGCGTTATCGCTGCGCTCGCACTCATCGCACTCTTCAGCGGAGCGAGCGCGTCGACACTCGCGTCCACCAACTGGACCGTTTATCATGCCGACCCCGCCGGTACTGGTGTGTCAACCGCGCTCCACAGCGTTGACACGGCTCGTCGCGCCTGGACATCGCCGCCACTGAATGGGCAACTGTACGGCGAACCACTTGTCTACGACGGCCGGGTCTATGTCGCAACAGAGAACGACTACGCCTACGCGCTCTCGGCGACGAACGGTCGCGTCGTCTGGTCTCGCCATGTGGCGAGCCCCGTGCCGTCCTCGGACCTTCCGTGTGGGGACATTTCGCCCTCGGTGGGCGTCACCGGTACGCCCGTCATCGACCCCACGCGAAATGAGATCTTCTTCGTCGCCGACGAGCTGGTCGGCGGTAGTCCTCAACACTGGCTGATCGGGCTCAACACCGCGACGGGTGCGCTCGAGCTGAAGGAGCGGGCTGACCCGCCAGGCTCCGACCCCGCGGCTCAACTGCAGCGCACCGGCCTCAACCTCACTGACGGTCGAGTGGTCTATGCCATGGGCGGTAACTACGGCGATTGCTCGAACTACCGCGGACGCGTCGGCTCCGTCGCGGAAGCCGGTTCAACGCCCCTCTTCTTTGGCGTGGATGCTCGTTCGGGCGACTACCAGGGGGCAGTGTGGATGGGCGGGGCGGCCCCGGTCATCGATTCGCACGGTGATGTGTGGGTCAGCACCGGTAATGGGTCGGTGCATAGCGACACGAATCCCTACGACGACAGCGACGCCGCACTCGACCTCACGCCGACCATGCAGCTCAAGCAGTTCTTCTCGCCGGTGACGTGGGCGCAGGACAACGCGAGCGACTACGACATGACGACCGCGCCTGTCTTGCTCTCGAGTGGGCAGGTCATCCTCGCCGGCAAGTCACCGCGTGTGTACCTCCTCAACGGCGCGCACCTCGGCGGCATCGGCCACCCTGAAGAGATCGCCACGGGCGTGTGCAACAACGTCATCGATGGGGGTAGCGCCTTCATCGGATCGACCGTGTATCTGCCGTGTCTGAGCGGGCCGGTCGCGGTGCGGGCGACTGTGACGCCCCCGTCGCTCAGGGTGCTGTGGAGCGCGAGCGTAGGTGGCGGCCCGCCGATCTACGCGGCGGGGCTGGTCTGGACGGTCGGCCAGAACGGCGTCCTGTATGGACTCAACCCGTCAAACGGTCAGGTCCGCCAACAGGCGACCGTCGGGTCGGTCGCCAACCACTTTCCCACGCCGAGTGTTGGCGACTCGTTGCTCCTTGTTCCGACATCCGATCAAGTCGTCGCGTTCCACGGCACGCCGAACTAGTCAGCGATCCAGCGCCAGCGGGATCGACTGGGCAAAGGCGAAGTGATCCTCGGGATCGTATTTGCGCTTCACCTTGACAAGACGGGCGAGATTGCTGCCGTAGTAGGCCTGTTGCCAATCGTCGAGCGTCGGGTCGATGTAGTTCTGATACGCCCCCGTCGCGGGGTTGAAGATGTGCGCGCCGAGCCAGGCGAGCCACGTCGCGCCCGCCTCGACCACCGTGTTGGGGGTGTAGCTCGACCATGAATACGTCGCCTGGATGCATGCCAGCTTGTCGCGGTGCACGAACGCGGTCTCGTCACTCGCGACCCGATTGATCGCGCCGCCGTAGGAGTCGAAGGCGAGACCTCCACCGACGGTCGGCGCGAGCGCTGCCAGGTGTTCGACGGCATCGACCATTGCGTCACAGCGCGCGTGATCCATCGGCCCGTCCACGTAGCTCGACTTCGCCGAGTAGGCCTCGCGGCTGAGTGTGCCCGAGGGACGCTGGGTTGAAAGGTGACAGGCCGCCACCGTCAGTCCTGAGCAACCGGCCTCAATCTCCATCGCGCTGAGGTACTCGTTCGAGCCGACGAAGTGGTACGTCGGCGCGGTGCCGATCGATGTTTCTAGTCTCGCGAGTAGCGCGGAGAGGCTCCCCGGCGATCCGCAGTACACGCCACCAAGTTGTGCGAGGAAGCCATAGGAGCCCTGGGAGAGCAGCTCACAGTTCGACCACAGCTCGTCGGGTGCGTCGATCACCCAGTCCTGCCAGGCGTTGAGCATGGTGGCCGCTGCTGCCCACGGGTACTGCACGCTGAAGAGTGTGATCTCGGGGATCGGGTGAATGTCAAAGGCGAACGAGGTCGCTACGCCAAAGTTCCCGCCACCTCCACCGCGAGTCGCCCACCACAGATCAGCGTGACGACCTTCGTCTGCGCGGAGGTGACGAGCGTCTGCGGTGACGAGCGAGACCTCACGCATGTTGTCGAGCGTGAGTCCGTATTTGCGTCCGAAGACACCGATGCCGCCGCCCATCGCGAGGCCCGCGATGCCGACGGTCGGACACGAACCTCCCGGCAACAAGCGGCCGTGGCTCCCTAAGACGTTATAGATATCGATGAGCTGAGCGCCCGCGCCGATCGTCGCGACGTTCGACCCCGTGTCGACCGAGATGTCCGCGAGGCGGCTCACGTCGATCACGAGTCCGTCGCACGTCGAGAAGCCGGCGTAACTGTGTCCCCCCGAGCGAGCGGCGAGAGGTACCTCGCGCGCGGTCGCGAAGTCCACGCACCGAGCGACGTCGTCGGCGCTCTCGCAGTAGGCGATCGCGAGGGGTCGCGGGTCCGCAAACTTTGCGTTGTACAACAAGCGATCGACGCCATACGCGCTGTCAGATGGCAGCACGAGCGTGCCGACCAAAGAGGCCGCGAGGTTGCTCCACTCACGCGCGCTTGGTGGGCCGAGCGAGGTCGGCCCCGTGGTCGTGGACGTGGTCGTTGTCGGAGCGGGTGGATGCGACGCCCCGCAGCCCTCAAGCGCGGCGCTCGCGAGGAGCGCCCCCGCCCCCGCCGCGCCGACGCCGAGCGCGCGACGAAAGAGCGAGCGTCGATCAAAGGAGGATGTCCGCGACACGCAGTGACCCTATTACTGGCCGCACGAAGAGAGAAGGAATACGAACCGGCTGGTTTCGTGGTGCGCGCCAGATATTGCATTCATGTGCCAATTATTGGGAAAACCTTGGCCGGTAAACTCCGGCTACGAACCGAGCGACGATCTAACCGTCGTCTTTGGTGAACGGATCGACGAGCGGCGAGCGAGTGGAGTGGGGAAGTGAGCCTGTTGAAGTCCTCGCGGACCTCCCCCGCGGTCGTCCCCATCGTTATCGCGCTCTTGTCGCTCGTGACGTCGACGCTTGCGCTTTCAACTCGGGCCAACGCGGACCCAACACCGTCGTACTTCTATCTCGCCATCGGTGCGTCTGAGTCACTCGGCTTTCAGCCAACGCCCGACACTCCTCACGGCGTACCAACTGACGAGGGCTACACCGACAACCTCGTGACCTACGAAGCGGCGCGCGGCATCACGCTCGACCTCACACAGGTGGGCTGTCCCGGCGAGACGACAACCACCATGCTCACTGGGAACGACCACTGTTATGGCGGGGTCGACACCCAGCTCGCGACCGCCATGAACGTCTTGAGCGAGCACCAGAGTGAGCAGGGCATCGTCACCATTGATATCGGCTTCAATAACGTGCGCCTCTGCCTGCGTCACCACTTCGTTAATGAGGTGTGCGTGAAGCAACAGCTCCATGACGTGCGTAGTGACTTGCCACTCATCGTTCAGAGCCTGAAGAGAACCGCAGGGCCAGACGTGACGTTTGTTGGCCTCGGTCACTACGACCCATACCTCGCGTACGAGCTCCACGGTGGCGGCGCCATCGACTTCGCGAGAGAGAGCGAGTCCGTCATCAACCGACTGAACGGCGTCCTTCGCTACGTCTACTCGAGCGAGAACGTACCGATGGCCGACGTTGACGAGTTCTTTGACGGCAGAGACCGCACGCCGGTTGACCTGTCGGGCGTGGGCACGGTACCCGACAACGTCGCCCACATCTGCCAGCTGACCTGGATGTGCGCGACAGCCCCCTACGGACCCGACTTTCACCCCGACGACGCGGGTTACGCCACCATCGCCGCTGCGATCGAATCGGTTCTCCCTTCTCCCTGGTGATGGCACCTTCTCCTCCGTAATCCCTTAGGGTCTTGCGTATACATGACTAAAGAGATAAGAATTGTCATCTATACGAGCGGAGCGGATAGCTGTGTCGACCGATACCAAGAGTGAGAGCGCTGTCGAAGCGGTGAAGCGGGCGAGTAACTATCTGCGCGGGGACCTCGACGCAGACCTCTCGAGCGACGCTCCGAACGTGTCAAACGACAGCGAGCAGCTGCTCAAGTTCCATGGCATCTACTCCCAGGACAATCGCGACGTGCGACGAGCCCGTGCCGAGGCGGGCGAGGGCCTTGACTACATCTTCATGATTCGCGTCGTGATTCCCGGTGGCCGACTGTCGACAGAGCAGTGGCTGAGTCTCGATGAGATCGCCGGATCGATCGCTGACGGTTCCATTCGCCTCACCACTCGCCAAGCTGTCCAGTATCACGGGGTCGTCAAGGGCGACCTCCGAGGGCTCGCCCGAACGCTCGACCGACAGTTCCTCTCTTCGTTTGGCGCGTGCGGCGACGTGGTGCGTAACGTCGTGACCTGTCCGACGTTGCACCTAGAAAGCGGCCACGGGCACCTCGAGGGCATCGCTCATCAGTTGCGCCAGAGCTTTCGCTCCACGTCAGAGGCGCACTGGGAGATCTTCGTCAACGGCGAGAAGGCCGCTTCCCGCGAAGAGATCGAGGAACGAGCCTTTTACGGCGAGACCTATCTCCCGCGAAAGTTCAAGATCGCGGTCTCGCACCCGCATGACAACTGCGTCGATGTGTTCGCACAGGACGTCGGACTGATTCCTTCCGAGCACGATCAGTTCGGTCCGGGCTTCACGTTGTTGGTCGGCGGAGGGCTCGGACGTTCCTACGCCAACGCCGACACGTTCGCACGACTGGCCGAGCCACTGACGTTTGTCACCAACGACGAGGTGGAAGAGGTCATCGCCGCGATCATCGAGACGTACCGTGATCTCGGCAATCGGACCGATCGCAAGCGGGCCCGCATGAAGTACGTCGTCGCCGACCTGGGTCTTGACGCGTTCCGCCGTGAGGTGGAACAGCGCCTCGGCCGCGCGCTGCGCGCGCCGCTGGCGCTGCCCGAAGAGTTCGATGCCGATGATCACCTTGGCTGGAGAGAGCTTCCCGACGGCACGTGGCAGGTGGGGATCCGAGTGGGCGCGGGTCGCGTGCGCGACACCGCCGCCTCGACGTTGCGCAGCGCCGTGAGAGAGATCGCAACGGAATATCCAGTGACGTTCTTCATCACGCCCCAGCAAGATCTCGTCGTGAGCGGGATCGCGGCGTCTGACCGCGATGCCGTCACGAACCTCCTCGTCAGGCACCACGTGCGTCTTGAGGGCGAACTCGGCAACGTCGAGCGCCACGCGCTCGCCTGCCCCGCGCTGCCGACGTGTAGCCAGGCACTCACCGAGTCCGAACGTCGCCTGCCCGAGCTCGTGAGTGGACTCGAAGACGCGCTCGCTCGTCGCCAGCTTGCGCGCCGCCCACTGCAGCTGCGCATGACGGGGTGCCCTAACGGGTGCGCGCGTCCCGCGATCGCCGAAGTCGGTGTGGTCGGTCGTACCAAGTCGAGCTATGACCTCTATCTCGGTGGCGGTACGCGAGGTAACCGGCTCGCGACGTTGTATCGCGAGAAGGTGAAGCTCGAAGACATCCCCGACATCCTCGGACCGCTCTTCGACAGGTGGTCAAGCGAAGGTGATGCCGAAGAGACGTTCGGAGACTTCGTGACACGAGTGGGGCTCTCGTGACCGTGTACTTGGTGGGCGCGGGACCGGGGGAGGCTGACCTCTTGACGGTGCGCGCGGCGCGAATTCTCGGCGACGCGGATGTTGTCGTGCGCGACCGGCTGGTCGACGAGTCGGTCATGGGATTTGTGAACCCGAGCGCGGAGATCGTGAACGTTGGCAAGACGCCCGGCGACTCCGCGACCCAGAGCGAGATCAACGCACTACTTGCCGAATTCGCCCATCGCTTCGAGACAGTCGTGCGACTCAAGGGTGGCGATCCCTTCGTCTTTGGGCGAGGAGGAGAAGAGGTGCTTGCGCTTCGCGACGTTGGCGTGTCGTGCGTCGTCGTCCCCGGGCTGAGTTCGGCGCTCGCGGGACCCCTCGCTGCGGGGATTCCCGTAACCCATCGAGGCGTCAGTCGCGGGGTGACCATCGTAAGTGCTCGCGGCGCAGGGGGTGAGCTGACTGACTTTCGATCGCTCGCCAACGCCGAGCTCTCACTGGTGATCTTGATGGGCGTGGAGCATCGCGGTCGCATCGTCAAAGAACTCGTCGACGGCGGGCTTGACCCCGCGACACCGGTCGCTGTGATCGAACAAGCGTGGACGGGTCAGCAGCGAACGACTCGAGGAGATCTTGACGAACTCGGACTCTTCGACGTTCGTCCACCGGCGATCATCGTTGTCGGCGGCGTGGCTCGTTTCGATCTTCGATCACTCGAGCTGTTCGACGTCGCCCTGCTCTGAGATGTTGCCCCTCGCGTTCAAGCTGGACGGTCTCGATGTACTCGTCGTAGGAGCGGGCGTCATCGGAGCACGAAAAGCAGTCCAGTTGGTTGAGGCTGGCGCTCGCGTCAGCGTCATCGCCGAAGAGGTGCGCGTGATAATGCCCGACGGCGTTGCGAGTGTTGAAGAACGGCGGTACCGGCCGGGAGATCTCGCGGGTTACTTTCTGGTGGTATCGGCGACGGGAGACCCCGAGACGAACGACCTCATCGTGGCCGAAGCCACAAGGGCCCGGATTTGGCTCAATGTGGTCGATGACCCCGAGCGTTCGAGCTTCTATTTCATGGCCTTGCATCGACAAGGTGACGTGACCGTGGCGGTGTCCACGTCGGGCGCGGCGCCCGCCCTTGCTCAGGCTGTGCGTTCGCACGTCGCCGAGCGACTTCCCGCCAATCTCGACGACGTCGCGAGGACGCTGCGTGAGGAACGACAGGCACTGCATGAACAAGGCGCGACGACGGAGAACCTCGACTGGCCCGCGCGGATTCGCGAACTGCTCGCCGAGTAGACGGCGCGACTGACCAGAATGTTTCTGACGTGGTGGTGAACACTCGGTGTACGGCGCGCCATCAACCGAGCCGCGTCAACGCCTGAACGAACGTTCAGCGAGTAATTTTTTTCCTTGCGGCTAGGCGCATCGTACCGCCGAACTGGACAGTTTAACTAGTGTTTTAGCGGATTAAAGTGTTCAAGTGGCGAAACAGAGTCGATCAGTCCCCGTAATGCAGGCCGTCCTGGACGCAGTCGCAGAGCGCCTGATGGCGGGCGACGAACTCCTTATTCGTATACCGGAGATCTGTGAAGCAACGGGCGTCAACTATGGGTCCGTCTATCACCATTTCGGGTCGCGTGAAGGCGTCATTGACGCGGCCTACAACATGATCTTTTCACGACTCGTTGAAGAGGACATCCGCACGTTTCGCCAGGTGAACGAGTCCGTCGAAACGCTCGACGAGTACATCCGAGTGATGCAGCCGATCGTGACCAAGCTTTCCTCGGGCCCTGATCGCAAGGCGCGCCGGGCGATGCGCATTCGCATCGTCGCTGCTGCCTCCACTCGACCCCGGCTGAAAGAGCTAATTGGCGAAACTCAGGCGCGCCTGACGGCGGACCTGACTCGCCTCACCTCGTCTGCGCAGCAGAAGGGCTGGCTACGCGATGACATCCCTCCCCACGCCCTTGCCGTGCTCTTTCAGATCCTCATCTTCGGGCGCGCGCTCGATGACGTATCGGCCGAGCCGATCGAGGAAGAGGCTTGGGAGCTCTCTTCGAGCGTGCTGTTCGTCGACCTGTTGAAGCGGTAGCTCTTCGCGCTGCCCGCGGTGTGGTGTACTTCCATGTATGAGATGGCTGCGTCTCTTGGCGTGCGTCGTGATCGTGGCGGCGTTGGCTGTGCTCGTCACGAAGCCGTCCTCGAGCGCGAGCTCGTTCCCCACGCCCGCTCCCTGCACGTCGGCTGATCTCACCGCGCCGTATCACGATGTGGACAGCGTGACGAGTTTTGGCTGCGTCGGCGACTACGCCTACCTTTGGGCAACGGTGGGCACGGCCCCCGCCGAAGTGAGCGTCACCGAGTTGCTGTACTACGACCCGACGGCAAACGCGTGGGAGAACGCGCTGCGCGCGAACTTCTGCGGCGGTGGACTCTTGCCCGCGTACATCGAAGAGAAGGCCTGCAACTCGAACTGACCGGTTTCGCGCCCTGACCTCGGTACCTGCGTCGCGACGAATCACCTACGCTCGTCACGTGCGTGCTCGGGGATTCGTCACTTTGGCGAGAGCGTCTGCACAGGATCTCTTCGACCAGAAGACTGCCTTTGGACGACTCGCCCTCGTGCACGTCATCATGATGGCCGGCGACACGCTCGTCACGGTCTCGCTCGCAGGCTCCTTGTTCTTCTCGGTGTCGCCCACCGAGGCCAAAGGCAAGGTGCTGCTTTATCTCTTGCTCACGATCGCCCCCTTCGCGGTCGTCTCGCCGATGCTGGGACCTCTCATCGACCGCTCGGCGAACGGGCGGCGAGTGCTGGTCGCACTCTCGGCCGGCGTGCGCGCCGTTCTCTGTTGGCTCATGGCTGAGCACTTGAACTCGCTGTGGCTGTTCCCGCTCGCCTTTTTGCTCCTCGTCTCTTCGAAGCTGTACGTCGTCACCCGGGGCGCACTCGTCCCCGAGATGGCGAGAACCGATCAGTTTCGTGAGCATGCCGCCCACGTCGGCGATGCCGGGTGGCCGAATGAGCAGCCCGGCGAGGAGAAAGGCTTCGCCGGCTTCAACGCCCAGCTGACGTTGCTCGGCACAATCGTCGGCCTCGTCGCGGGCTCGGTCGGCGCGGGCATCTTGAAAGGGATCGGCGCGACGAGCGTGCTCATCGTCGCGTCGTTCGTCTACATCGCCGCGACGGTGGCGAGCGTTCGACTGCCGCGACCGGTCAAGGTCGTGCGCGACGAGGTCACCGGTCTCACTCAGGCCGAGCGTGATCGCAACGCGCTCAACCCACTCGGCGATCAAGAGGTCGCGTGGGGGCTCGGTGCGGCCTCGCTCATGCGGTTCTCGGCCGGGTTCGCGACGTTCCTCCTCGCGTTCGGACTGCGGCGGCTGTCGGCGGGGCTCGGTTGGTACGCGTTCGCGCTCGGCTTGAGCGGTATCGGGTCGCTCGGAGGACTCGCATTCGTCACGCGAATGCGCAACGTGCTGAGCGAGCCGACGCTGCTCACGGTCGCGCTGTTCACGACCGGGCTCGGCGCGCTGTTCGCGTCGCTGCACCCTGTCCTCTTTGTCCAGGTGTTGCTCGCTGGTTGGATCGGACTGAGCGGGGCGATCGCCCAACCGAGCTTTGACGCGATCACCCAACGCAATGTCGCACCGGGCGCGCAGGGGCGCACGTTCGCGCGCTTTGCCGTGCGCCAGCAGTTGCTCTGGGTGCTCGGCGCCCTGCTACCTGTCGCCATCGTCCTCAGCTTCGGCGTGGGCGACCGTCTACTTGCCGTGTTGATGCTCATCGCGTCGGTCGTCTATCCGATTGGGGGGCGCGGCACCAGGAAAAAGGAGTCCCCGTAGTCTGTGCGGAGGATATGGCGACCTCACCGAGCACGGAGTACTCATTCGACGATCTGTCGTTACCCCACGTAGTTGTCGTCGGCGCCGGCTTCGGCGGCGTCGCCGCCGTAAAAGACCTCTCCAATCAGGCGGTACGGGTGACGATCATTGACCAACACAACTTCAACACCTTTCAACCGCTGCTCTATCAGGTGGCGACCGCCGGCCTCGAGCCCTCGGACATCGCTTATCCGATCCGCACGATCTTCGGGCACGCGAGAAACGTGCGCGTACGTCATGCGTACGTGAGCAGCATCGAACGCTCACGCAACGTGATCGTGCTCAACGAGGACGAAGAGATGCCCTACGACCACCTCGTGGTCGCGACCGGCTCGACCGCCGCGTACTTCAACATTCCGGGTGCGAAGAACTACGCAATGCCGTTGTACACGCTGGCTGATGCGCGGCGCGTTCGAAACCATCTGCTGCGCTCCCTGGAAGACGCCGAGGTGTCGGCCGAGCGCGCGTCGGTCGATGTCAACTTCGTCGTGGTCGGCGGGGGGCCGACGGGCGTCGAGACGGCGGGAGCGCTCTCCGAGCTCGTGGGCATCGTCATCAAGCGCGACGGCCTGCGCCTCGATCCGGCGAAGGTCCGCGTGCGTCTTGTCGACCTCGCGCCTGAAGTCCTTACCGCGTTTCCCGAGTCGGCGAGGACCTACGCGAAACGCGAGCTCGAGCGCAAGGGCGTCGACGTGGAGCTCGGCCGTTCCGTCGTCGAAGTGGAGGCTCACGCGATTCGTTTCTCCGACGGCGAACGGCTCGAGGCGGCCGCCGTCGTGTGGGCGGCGGGCGTCACCGTCGCGGGAACACTCGCGGCCGGGATCGACGGTCGCAGCGGTCCGAACGGACGAGCGCTCGTCGCACCCGACCTTCGTCTTATCGACAGCGAGAACGTCTGGAGCATTGGCGACGCTGCGGCGATCGCAGCGAACGGGAGCTACCTGCCGCAACTGGCGCCCGTCGCGATCCAGTCCGGCAGGCACTGCGCGGAACAGATCATGCGACTGGTTGCCGGCGAGACAACCGAGCCCTTTCGCTACCACGACAAGGGGATCATGGCGACCATCGGGCGCCGCGAAGCCGTGGCGGCGCTGCCGCACGGCCCGGTGATTCGAGGCACCTTGGGCTGGTTCGCGTGGCTCGGGCTGCACCTTTGGTATCTCATCGGGTATCGCAACAAGATCCGCGTCATCATGAACTGGATGTGGCGCTACTTCGACTGGAAGTCGGGCCCGCGGCTCATCGTCGCCGACGCCGAGACCGCTCAGTAGTCGCTACTGAGTCAAGCGCGCTTCGAGGTCGTCGACGAAGCCGGCGAGGGCGCGCGGCAGGCGCTCGTTGAACTGCGCGTAGTGCTCGCGCATCATCGGCACTTCGTTCAGCCACTCGTGCACGTCGACCTTGAGCAGCTCTTCCATGTCGACCGGTGACACGTTGAGGCCCTCGACGTTGATCGAGTCGTGGGTCGGGACGTAGCCGATCGGCGTCTCGAGCGCATCGCCGCGACCGGCCGTGCGCTCGAAGACCCACTCGAGCACGCGAGAGTTCTCGCCGAAGCCCGGCCAGAGCCAGCGGCCGTCGGCGCCCTTGCGGAACCAGTTGACGTAGAAGATCTTGGGGAGCTTCTCTTCGTCGAAGCGCTCGGAGAACGTGAGCCAGTGTCCGAAGTAGTCGGCCATGTTGTACCCGCAGAAGGGGAGCATGGCAAAGGGGTCGCGACGCAAGTTCCCTACGGTCCCGGTCGCGGCCGCCGTCGTCTCCGACGCCATGATCGATCCGAGAAAGACCCCGTGGTTGAAGCTGCGCGACTGAAAGACGAGCGGGATGACGCTCGCGCGACGTCCTCCGAGGAGGATCGCGTCGATCGGCACGCCCGCCGGGTCTTCCCACTCCGGTGCGATGGCGGGGTCCTGGCTGGCGGGAACCGTAAAGCGGGAGTTGGGATGTGCCGCGGGCGTACCGAGGTCCTTCGACCAGACCTCGCCCTTCCAGTCGATGAGCCCCTCGGGCGGGTCGCCCATTCCCTCCCACCACACGTCGCCGTCGGGCGTACGCGCGGTGTTGGTGAAGATGGCGTTCGCCGCGACGGTATACATGGCATTCGGGTTCGTCACCATGTTCGTTCCGGGCGCTACGCCGAAGAAGCCGGCTTCGGGATTGATCGCGTAGAGGCGTCCGTCGGGACCGGGCTTCATCCAGCAGATGTCGTCGCCGATCGTCTCGACCTTCCATCCGGGCAGGGTGGGCACCAACATGGCGAGGTTCGTCTTGCCACACGCGCTCGGAAAGGCGCCGGCGACGTAACGAATCTCACCGGACGGACTCGTCAGTTTCAATATCAACATGTGCTCGGCGAGCCAGCCGTCGTCGCGCGCGAGCACCGAGGCGATGCGCAGCGCGAAGCACTTCTTGCCGAGCAGGGCGTTACCGCCGTACCCTGAGCCATACGAGATGATCTCGTGGGTCTCGGGGAAGTGGACGATGTACTTGTTCTCCTCGTCGCACGGCCAGGGCACGTCGGTCCTGCCGTCGACGAGCGGCATGCCGACGGAGTGAAGGCACGGCACGAACTCGCCCTCGTCGCCAAGCACCTCCAGCGCGCCGCGTCCCATGCGCGTCATGATGCGCATTGACACCGCGACGTACGCCGAGTCAGTGATCTCGACGCCGATGTGGGAGATCTTCGATCCGAGCGGCCCCATGGAAAAGGGCACCACGTACATCGTGCGTCCCTTCATCGAACCCGTGAAGAGGGTGTTGAGCGTCTCGCGCATCTCACCGGGCTCGCGCCAGTTGTTCGTTGGACCAGCGTCGATCTCTTCTTTGGAGCAGATGAACGTGCGGTCTTCGACCCGCGCGACGTCGTTGGGATCGGACGCTGCGTAGTAGCTGTTCGGGCGCTTCACGTCGGAGAGTCGCAAGAAGGTGCCCGCGTCGACGAGCTGCTGGCAGAGCTCGTCGTACTCCTCGGCTGATCCGTCGCACCAGTGGATACGATCAGGGGTAGTGAGCCGCGCCACTTCTTCGACCCATTCAATTAAACGTTTGTTCTTGGTTGGGTACATCGCCTCGTCCTCATTCAGGTTTCACACGCCGCCCCGTCGCGCCGTGGTACAGCACCCCCCGTCATGAGCGCACCGACCGACCCAACCAAAGAACGAAGTCAGCGTGAAGATGACGTACTGGAGCGTATAACGAAAATCGTGACCCAGGACGTGGTTCCCAGCGGAGAACGTCACGTGGGCGATGATGCGGCGGTGCTCAAGCCCTTTGTGGGCGAGGCAATCGTGAGCACGGACGTTGCAGTTTTGGGAGTTCACTTGGATTCCGAACTGTTTTCCCTGCGCGATCTCGGCTACAAGGCAGTCATGAGCGCGCTCTCAGATTTGGCGGCCATGGGCGCGCGGCCGCGCGGTCTTGTGGTCGCCGTGAGTGCCCCAGCGGGAACGGACTTCGAAGAGCTGCACACCGGCATCGCCGAAGCCAGCGAGGCGACTGGCGCGCCGGTGGTCGGTGGTGATCTGTCGAGCGGTCGGGACACAACGGTCGCGGTCACCGTCTTTGGCGAGTGTCCCGGTCGAGGAGCGGTGCTGCGCAGCGGCGCGAAGCCGGGTGACGAGCTGCTCGTGACCGCACCGCTTGGTCGCGCCGCCGCGGGTCTGCGACGCCGTCGAGACGGCGCGCCACTGAGCGACGAACTCGTCCAAGCGCATCGTCGGCCGTGGCCGCGACTCGCCGAAGGCATGGCGGCGCGCGGTGCACACGTACACGCGATGATGGACCTGAGCGACGGACTCGCGCTCGACCTGCATCGCCTCGCCGACGCCTCGAACGTTGGCTTCTCGCTGAGCGACATTCCCGTCGCCGAGGGCGCGACGGAGGAGGAGGCGATCAGCGGGGGTGAGGACTACGAGCTCTTGATCGCGACGAACGACGCGGCTCGACTGCGCATGATCTTCTATGACCGAGGGCTGCGCGCGCCACTGACGATTGGCGTCGTTGAAGCGGACCCGGCCCGGCGGACGTTACTCGGCGATCCGCTCACTCGTCGAGGATACGAGCACCGTCTCTAGTGGTCCGTTAACTAAATAACTAAGGGGGCTAAAGTGGGTCCATGACCCACTCGCTGGCCGCGCCACCCTTGCCCTTGACCGACGATGAGCGATCAGTGCTCGAGAAGTTCGCGAAGTCGCGAACGATGGCGCATCGAACGGTGTTGCGCGCTCGCGCGTTGCTGTTGGCGGCGCAGGGCGTGGCCAATAACGAGATCGCCGAGCGGGTAAACGTGAACCCGAACTCAGTGCGAATGTGGCGACGACGATTTGAAGAGCAGGGCCTCGAGGGCTTGAGCAAAGTTGCGCCGGGTCGAGGTCGCAAGCCGTTCCTGCCCGAGGGCACGGTGGCCACGGTCGTGGCCCTCACGATGAACACGCTGCCCGAGGACGGCTCGACCCAGTGGAGCACGAGGTCGTTGGCCAAGCACATGAACATCAGTCACGTCACCGTGGCGCGCATCTGGAAGGATCACGGACTGAAGCCGTGGAAGACCGACACCTTCAAAGTCTCGACGGATCCACTCTTCGAAGAGAAGCTGGTCGACGTGGTGGGGCTCTACATGAACCCGCCCGAACGAGCCGTGGTCTTCAGTTTCGACGAAACAACCCAGGTGCAGGCCCTCGACCGCACCCAACCAAGTCTGCCCATGAAGAAGGGTCGCGGCGCGACCACGACCCACGACTACAAGCGCCACGGCACGACCGACCTGTTCGCGGCGATGAACGTAGCGACCGGTGAGGTGCTGCACGACACCACGGCACGACACTCGTCGAAAGAGGTGCTCGACTTCTTCAAATACATTGACCAACACGTCGCAAAGAACCTTGACATCCACGTGGTGCTCGACAACCTCTCGGCGCACAAGGCCGCGCCCATCGCGACCTGGCTCGCTCATCCCCAGCGCGCGAGGTGGCATCTGCACTTCACGCCCACCAGTTCGTCGTGGCTCAACCTCGTCGAGAGTTGGTTCAGTCAACTCACCAATCGTCGTGTAAAGAAGGGAGCGTTCTCATCGGTCACCCAATTGAAGGACGCCATCGGACTCTGGACCGAACGCTGGAACGAAGATCCCCCACCGTTCATCTGGAAAAAGCCCGCCGATGAGATCATCACCAAGGTCAAGCGGGGCCGAACGAAATTGGCCTTAGTTAATTGTGAGACGGACCACTAGCTGGCGGTGAGGTTCGAACGAGAAGGCTTTGTGACCTTGCCCGAGCGAATGCAACCCGTGCACACGTTCATGCGCTTGGTCGTGCCGTTCACGAGCGCGCGCACGCGCTGAATGTTCGGATTCCAACGCCGCTTGGTGCGACGGTGCGAGAAGGATACGTTCATGCCGAAGGACGGCTTCTTGCCGCAGATTTCGCAGACTGACGCCATGGTGAACTCTCTCCTTAGTGTCCCGGGCACCTTGTGCCACCGGGAGAAACCGAATGATCATTGTAGCATCGCTACCGATGACCTCTCCCACAACGCTGTCGGCGGGCGACCTGCGGGCGGCGCTGACCATCTATGGAGAGCTCCTGCGCACCCACCGCGAGGTCATTAACCGACTGAATGTGTACCCCGTGCCCGATGGCGACACCGGAACCAATATGGCGCTGACGATCGAGTCGGTCATCAGCGCGCTCGACGCGGTGGAGGTCGACGCGCCCATGGGCGCGGTCGCTCAGGCCATCGCGCACGGGTCGCTCATGGGTGCGCGGGGCAACTCGGGCGTCATACTTTCGCAGCTCTTGCGTGGACTCGTGGGCTCGTTTCTTCCCAACAGTGAGGTGACGGCCTCCCAGTTTGCTGAGGCCCTCCAGCACGCCGACGAACTCGCGCGCCAGGCGGTGGTTCGTCCTGTTGAGGGAACAATCCTTTCGGTCGCTCGTGCGGGAGCAGCAGGCGCACGTTCACACGAAGATTCGATGAGCGACCTCGTGCACGGAGCGCGCGACGCCGCGCGCGAGGCGCTCGCCAAGACTCCCGAACAGCTGCCCGTACTCAAACAGGCGGGCGTGGTCGATAGCGGCGGCGCCGGTCTCGTGCTGTTCTTCGATGCACTGTGCCATGTCGTCGCGAATGACGAACTGCCAATTCCACCAAGCCTTGACACGATCGAGGTGCATGTGCACGAAGTGCCGAGCGCCGACGCGGGCTTCGCCGAGCTGCGCTACGAGGTCATGTACTTGCTCGACGCCGACGACACGAAGATGCACGCGTTCCGAGAGGTCTGGGCCGGGCTCGGGGACTCGATCGTCATCGTCGGTGGCGACGGACTGTATAACTGCCACATTCACACTGACGATGTCGGCGCCGCCATTGAAGCGGCCCTTGACGCGGGTCATCCTCGCGACATTCGCGTGACCGACCTCGCAGAGCAGGTCATCGAGGAGCGCTGGGTTCGTGAGGCGAGCGCGGGGGCACTCGAAGCGCCGATCGACGATGAGGCGCGCGATCCCGCACCGATCACCGCCGTCGTCGCCGTCGTGGTGGGCGACGGGATCGGACGCATCTTTCGCTCGCTCGGCGTTCGCCAGCTGGTCATCGGCGGACAGTCGATGAATCCGTCGACAGCAGAGCTCGTCGATGCGGTACGCATGAGCGGTGCACAACAGGTAATCATCCTGCCCAACAACAAGAATGTCACTCCCGTCGCCGAACAAGTGAACGGGCTCGTCGATCAAGACGTCGCAGTGGTCGCGACGAGTTCCATCGTCGAGGGATTTGCGGCACTGCTCGCCTACGATCCCGACGCGTCGATCGACGCGAACGTCACGGCGATGAAGGCCTCCGCGTGCAACGTCGTCGCGGGAGAAGTCACCCGCGCGGTGCGCGACGCTGAAACCGAGGCGGGGACGGTCCACGAGGGTGACTGGATCGGGCTCGGCGACGCGCGCGTCATCTCCATTGCTGACTCGATTGCGGCCGCGAGCAACCAACTTCTTGCGGCCCTGATCCGTCCAGAGCACGAGCTCGTGACGATCATCGAGGGCGACGGGTCATCGCCCGCGAATACGAGGCGGATCACGGAGTTTCTTGCGGAAGCCTTTCCGCAGATCAATGTCGAAGTGCACCACGGCGGCCAGCCCCTCTACCCCTACTACTTCGGCCTCGAGTGAGTGACGCGCCGCTGAGGCGACTTCGCCAGTTGGGCGATGTGTCGGTAGGTCAGCTTCGCCATGTCGGCGAGAAGCGGACGGCGGCGCTCGAGTCACTCGGCATTGCCAACGTCTTCGACCTGCTCACCGTGTACCCGCGGCGCTACATCGATCGCACGCGCCAGGTCGACTTGAGTGACCTCAACGTCGGCGACGAAGCCGCGGTTTTCGGCGAGGTCATCAAAGCGAGCTCGCGTCGCACCCGACAGGGCCGCGCGATGGTCGACGTGACGGTGAGCGACGGAGACCAGTCGCTGAAGGTCGTGTTCTTCAACCAGGTCTGGCGGGAGCGTCAGCTGACGCTCGGTGTCCAGGCCCTTTTCTTTGGCAAGGTGACTGACTATCGGGGTCAACGCCAGATGACCAACCCGGTCGTCGACGTCGTCGTGGGGGCTTCCGGCGAAGAGCGAGACGCCTCGAAAGTAGGTCGCGTGGTGGCGATCTACCCGGCGTCGGGCAAGGCGGGGCTCACCAGCTGGGAGATGGGCGGCTTCATCGAAGAGTCGCTGCGAAGAGCTGGACCCTTGTTCGATCCGCTCGCAGAATCTGATCGCACACCGCTCGAGCTCGTTGACCGAACCAGCGCCTACTGGGGGATTCACCTGCCCGGCGATCTGGCCGAGACAGCCCCCGCCCGTCGGCGCCTCGCCTTTGACGAGTTCCTGCGACTCCAGCTGCTGCTCGCGCTGCGCCGCCAACGACTTGAAGCGTCCTCGGCGGGTATACGTCACCCCTTCGCGATCGCCGATCTTGACGTTGAACCCGGGGCGATGGTCGCCGCGTCCGACTCACTCGTGCGGCGCTTTCTTGCCGGTCACCGGTTCGCGCTGACGGACGCTCAACATCGAGTGCTCGAAGAGATCGCGCACAACATGGCGTCACCGTTGCCGATGCATCGTCTCTTGCAGGGCGACGTCGGTTCGGGCAAGACGATGGTTGCCCTTGCCGCGATGTTGGCGTCGCTCGACGGTGGACGACAGGCGGTCATCATGGCGCCCACCGAGGTGCTCGCCGAGCAACACCTCGCCTCGCTTCGTCAAGACCTTGAGGGGCTGACGACGCCCGACGAGACGGTGCTCGGCGGGGAACGCGGTCTGAGCGTGCAACTCCTCACCGGTCGCGTGCGAGCGAAGGATCGCCAATCGGTCCTCGCGGGACTCAAGACGGGGGGGATCGATATCGTCGTCGGCACCCATGCGCTCTTGAGCGACGAGGTGCGATTTCGTTCACTCGGCATCATCGTCATCGACGAGCAGCATCGCTTCGGCGTGGAGCAGCGCGCACAGCTGCGCGATGAAGGGCGACAGCGCTCCAACGAGGACGCCGACCCCGACCTGCTCGTCATGACGGCGACGCCCATCCCCCGAACCGCGGCGATGGTGCTCTTTGGGGACCTCGACGTGTCGGTGCTTGACGAGATGCCGGCAGGGCGCCGCCCTATCAAGACGGGTTGGGCGAGAAGCGACGAGGAAGTGACCTCCTGCTGGCAGCTCGTGCGCGACGAGGTCGCGGCCGGACGGCGCGCGTATGTGATCTGTCCATTGGTCGAGGGATCAGAGCGAGTGGAAGCGACGAGTGCCGTTGAAGAGCGCACGCGTCTTGCGACCCACGAGCTGCGCGGTCTGTCGGTCGGGTTGCTGCACGGACAGATGAAGAGCGCGGAGAAAGAAGAGGTGATGAGCCAGTTCCGCGCGGGCGAGATCAGCGTCCTGGTCGCGACCGTCGTCATCGAGGTCGGCGTCGACGTACGCGAAGCGAGCGTGATCGTCATCGAAGACGCGTGGCGATTCGGACTCGCGCAGCTGCATCAGTTGCGAGGTCGCGTCGGACGCTCTGACATCCAGAGCTACTGCGTGCTGCTCGGCGAGCCGCCGAGCGAGGACGGCGAACAGCGACTCGAAGCGCTCGTGTCGACCAACGACGGGTTTGCGCTCGCCGAGGTCGACCTGGAGATGCGCGGCGAGGGCACGCTGCTCGGCTCTCGTCAGCGAGGTCGCAGCGACCTCGTGCTCGCGAAGCTCAAATCTGACCAGGATCTGCTCGAAAGCGCCCACGAGATGGCAGCGTCCATGGTGGCCGCAGGTGGCGACGCGCTCGAAGCGATGGAGGACGAGTTGCGCCTCTTCGTAGATGAGGATGAAGCTACCTACCTCTTCAAGTCCTAGGACGTACATTTAGAGGGTGCGAGTAATCGGTGGTACCGCCCGCGGGCGCCGGCTCAAGGCAAAACTGCCCTCCACCGTTCGCCCGACGACTGACTACGCGCGCGAAGCCATCTTTTCGATGCTCGAAAGCCGTGGAGGACTGCGCGACCTCGTGGTGGCCGATCTCTACAGTGGCTCGGGCGCGATGGGCATCGAAGCCCTCTCGCGCGGAGCGAAGAAGGTGTACTTCGTCGACACCGACCCGGCCTGCTTGGCGGCGGCCAGGTCGAATCTCGAGCCGCTCCAACTAGGAGGCGAGGCCGTCTTCGTGCGCGCGAACCTCCCGGCGTGGCATGCGCCGCACGACCTCGATCTCGTGCTTGCCGATCCGCCGTACGGGCCACTCGACCTCGCGAGCGTGTTGCACGACGTCGTCGCAGAGCGGGTGATCATCGAAAACGACCGTCACATGGAAGCGCCGAGCGGCTGGTTCGTGACCAAGACGAAGCGCTACGGCACTACGCTCGTAACGATGTTAGAGCCCACCAAAGGGGACGACGAATGACGGTTGGCCTGATTCCCGGTTCGTTCGACCCCTTCCACAACGGACACCTCGAGATTGTCGAACGCGCCAGCCAGATCTTTGACGAGATCGTCGTGGCGGCGATTCGCAATCCCCAAAAGTCCGAACCGCTCTTTGACCTGGACGAACGGCGTGAGATGATCGCGGACTCGGTGGGACACCTCGACAACGTACGCCTCGTCTCGATCTCGACGCTGCTCGTGAACGTGGCGCGCGACGTCAACGCCACGGCCATCGTGAAGGGGCTTCGCGCCGTCTCGGACTTCGAGAGCGAGCTCCAGATGGCCCAGATGAACCGGTCCCTGTCGGGGGTGGAGACGCTCTTTCTTCCCTCGAGCTCGCACCACTCGTTCATCGCATCGCGGCTCTTGCGTGAGGTGGCCCGATACGGCGGCGATGTGACGAGCTTCGTGCCCGAGCCGGTCGCCAAGCGTCTCGCCGAAAAGTTCCCGCGAAGTGACTCATGACGTCCTTTGACGGCTACGACGAGAACACCGAGTTCGAAGAGCCCGCCCGTCACGTGCGACGTGACATCGAAGCCGACCTGCGTGACCTGCTGGACATCGTGGCGAACGCGAAGCAGATGCCGTTGTCGAACTCGGCGCTGATCTCGCGCGACGAGGTGATGGCGCTCCTCGAGCAGGCCCTGCACAGTCTGCCCGATGAGATTCGCGAGGCGCGCTGGGCGCTGCGCGACCGCGAAGAGCTGATGACCGCCGAGATGCAAAAGGCACAGCAGCTCATGGACCAGGTCCGCGCCGAGGCGGCGCGCATGGTGGACAAGACCGAGATTGTGCGCCAGTCGCGCGTGAAAGCCGAACAGATCGTCGCCGACGCCCACGCGGAGGCGCGCCAGATGATCAACCAGTCTGAAGACTTCATCGACGGCAAGCTCGGTGGCTTCGAGATCGTCCTCGAACGGCTCTTGAAGACCGCGCGGTCGGGGCGCGAGCGCCTGAACGCCCAGGGACTGCCGACATCGCTCATCACCGAGAACCAGCCAGCCGAGGAGTTCCTTGCTCCCGCCCCCCGCCGGCGCCCACGAGTGGCTACGACGAACCGGGGGTGCGAGGGGACTCCTTCTTCGATCAGGACTCCTTCTAGAGTGACCTCGCCGTACCTCGTACCGGTCGCGCGGATCCTGCGCGATGCGCCCTCGACAATGGAGGTGGACTTCGAGGCCCCCTTTGACGAAGAGCACGAGTTCTCACCGCGCGGGCCTGCCGAGACGGACGTCTTTCCCGAAGCGGTCGTCCACGTCCAGCTCAAGCTCGAGAGCTTCAGCGGGGGACTGCGCGCTCGAGGACGGGTGGAGGCCCCCTGGCACGGCGTGTGTCGACGTTGCTCGGCGCCGGTGCTCGGCGTCTCCGAGGTGCGGGTGAACGAGCGTTTCACCGACGAGCGCACGCCCGAAGACGAAGAGACTTACCTCATCGACCAGAACTTCGTCGATCTGGCCCCTCTCGCGCACGACGCGATCCTGCTCGACCTGCCACTCGCGCCACTGTGTCGCCCCGACTGCAAGGGGCTGTGCGCCTACTGCGGCATCGACCTCAACGAGGGGACCTGTGACTGCCAGGCGCCAATCGATCCTCGGTGGGCTACACTGGACGGACTCCAATTTGACGACCCCGACGAGGCATCCAACGGCTAGACGGATATGCCCGTACCTGGTGAAAGAGAAGAACGATGGCCGTACCCAAGCGCAAGACCAGCAAAGCCAAGACCCGCAGCCGCCGTGCGGCCAACTGGCGCTTGGGGCTTCCAGCTCGCAGCGTCTGTCCCCAGTGCTCCACTTCCAAGCTGCCCCACGTGGTCTGCCCGAACTGTGGCTGGTACAAGGGTCGCGTCGCCGTAGAGGTCAACTGAGTTGACGCTGCCCATCGCCGTTGACGCGATGGGTGGTGACTTCGCTCCCAAGGAGATCATCGCAGGCGCCAAGCGCGCGGTCGATGAGCTGGGACTGGACGTCACCCTCGTCGGCGTGCCCGAGCTCATGGGCGACACCCTCGGACTCTCCGTTGTCGCCGTCACCGAAGTCATCGCCATGGATGACGATCCCGGCGCGAGCGTGCGCAAGAAGAAGGACTCGTCACTCGTGCGCGCGGCCGAGCTCGTGCGCGACGGCAAGGCGAGTGCGATGGTATCGGCCGGCAACACCGGTGCCGCCATGGCGTCGGCGCTCCTTCGCATGGGGCGCCTGCCCGGGGTGCTACGCCCGTGCATCGTGACCCCCATTCCCAATCCGGGTCGCACCCCCGTCGTCCTGGTCGACGCCGGTGCGAACGCCGAGTGTTCACCAGAGATGCTGGTGCAGTTCGCCCAGATGGCATCCACGTTCGTCAGTGCCCGTTACGGTGTCGCGTCGCCCAAAGTGGGGCTGCTCTCCATCGGCGAAGAGCGCACCAAGGGGACGCCGCTCGTGAAGGCCACGCACGTGCTTCTGGACGGAATGTCCACACTCAACTTCGTCGGCAACGTCGAGGGTCGAGACTTCATACCCTCACCGGTCGATGTGATCGTGACCGACGGCTTTACCGGCAACGTGGCGCTCAAGACCCTCGAAGGTGCGCTCAAGTTCGTCTTTTCGACCATCCTCGAGGTGGTGGGGACCAATGACCAGACCAAGGCTGCGGGCGATGTGCTTTTTGAGTACTTGCTGCCCATTGCTTCACGCCTCACGCCCGAGAGTCAGGGAGGAGCCATGTTGCTCGGTGTCGACGGGATATGTGTGATCAGCCACGGGTCCTCGAACGCAACGGCGATCATGAACGCGATCCGCGTGGCCAATGAGGTAAATGACGAACAGCTCGTGGCGAAACTTGCGGCGACTATTCGTCCTGATCAAGTTGCGTAACTGGGCAATACCTTCTCGTTGCTCGGTAGTGTTGGGGCACATTGACAAGGAGGCGTCATGTGCGCTGACACCGCCACACCACTTGATCGAGCCGCAATCTTGGAACTGGTGCGTGACGAACTCGCGGAGATCCTTGAAAAGAGCCCGAGTGACATCACCGAAGACGAGTCGTTCGAAGACCTGGGAGCGGACTCGCTCGCGTTGATCGAGCTGGTCGAAGCGCTCGAAGAGAGCCTCGCCGCCTACGCGGCCGGCTTTCACATCGACGACGAGGACTTGGAGGGCCTCGTCTCGGTGCGAGACGCCGTTGATTATGTCGCCGTCAAGCTGCAGGTTGCCTAACGAAACACGCGAATCCTTTGGTCACGTCGCTCCCAGCCCTCGCTGAGCGAGTGGGCCTGTCGCCCACGAGCCCGCTCCTGCTGACAGCCCTCACGCACTCGAGCTACGCGGCCGAGCACGACGTGGAGTCCAACGAGCGACTCGAGTTTCTCGGCGATGCCGTCGTCGACCTCGCCATTGCCGACCTCATCGTGACGCGCTATCCCCAACTCGACGAGGGGACGGGTTCGCTGGTGCGCAGCCGCGTCGTGAATGAAGCAGCGCTCGCGCGTGCCGCGCGCGAACTCGATTTAGGCGCCGTCTTGCGAGTCGGGCGAGGCGTGAGGAAAGAGCGTGGCGCAGAGCGTCCCTCGCTGCTCGCCGACGCCTTCGAGGCCGTCGTCGCGGCGCTCTACTTCGAACGCGGGTATGAGGTCGCCAAGGGCTTTGTCCATGACGCCCTCGCCGACGAGGTGGACGAGGCGTCGCTCGCCCCGAGCGACGTGGACCCCAAGACGCTGCTGCGCCAATGGGCGGAGGCGAGCGGACTCGGGTCGCCGAGGTACGAGGTGTCGTCCGACGGCCCGCCGCACGAGTCGACGTACCACGCGACCGTGCGCGTGGGTGAACTGGTCGCGCACGGCGAGGGCCGCTCGAAGAAGAGTGCCGAGGGCGACGCCGCTCGAGCCGCGTGGCGCGAGCACGCCGATGCCTGAGCTCCCCGAAGTGGAGACGGTTCGCCTCTCGCTCTCGCGCGACCTGATTGGCAAGAAGATGAAGTCCGCGCTCGTCACCAACGGACGCGTCGTTCGCCGTCACAAGACCGCGCGAGACTTCCGCGCCATGGTCGAGGGTCATTCGATCCGCTCGCTCGAGCGACTCGGCAAGAACCTCATCATTGGTCTCGACAACTCGACTCACCTCATCATCCACCTCGGGATGAGCGGTCAGCTCCTTCGCGCGAAGAGCGCGAAGGAGCTAAAGCCCAAGCACACCCACGCCGTGTTCACCTTCGCCCAGGGCGGAGAGCTGCGCTACGTCGATCCGCGAACCTTCGGGGAGCTCTACGTGTCCAAGCCGCCGGCAGAGAGCGACCCGCCGGTCGAGATCTCAAAGTTCGCGAGACTCTCGATCGGCGGCGAGGGACTGGCCCTGCGCAAGGCGATCCCTGAACTCGCGCACCTCGGTCTCGACCCCTTCGAGGACCAAATCGGCTGGGACCGTTTTGCCGCCATCGTCCGCAGCCGCACCACGCCGCTGAAGGCCGTCCTCACCGACCAGGACATTCTCGCGGGCATCGGCAACATCTACGCCGACGAGATCCTCTTTGCGGCAGGGCTACGATTCGACCGACCAGCAGAGTCCCTGTCCACCATCGAGATACGCCGGTTGCATCGATCGATCACCGAGATCCTCACCGAGGCGATCAAGCACGGCGGATCGACCCTCGATGACGAGCAGTTCGTCGACCCTGACGGCAAGCCCGGCAACTACCAGCAGTTCCATCAGGTCTATAACCGCGAAGGGCTCGCCTGCTTCCAGTGTCGTCAGCCGATCCGGCGTGAAACGGTGCGCGGGCGCTCGACGTTCTACTGCGAAAAGTGCCAAGCGTAGAGCCAAGAGCGCCCCGCCAACGTTGCTAGCGTCTCAATGTGTTTCTTAAGCGATTGACCATGAAGGGCTTCAAGTCCTTCGCTGACGCCACCGTATTGGAGTTTGAGCCCGGCGTCACCGCGGTTGTCGGTCCCAACGGCTCGGGAAAGTCCAATGTCGTCGATGCCGTCACGTGGGTGCTGGGAGCCCAGAGCACGAGGGCGCTGCGCAGCTCGCGTATGGACGACGTGATCTTCATGGGCACAGCGAACCGCCCGGCGCTTGGACGCGCGGAAGTGGCCCTCACGCTCGATAACTCCTCGGGTCGCCTCGCGATCGACGGCGCCGAGGTGACCATCTCGCGAACGCTGTTTCGAAACGGTGACTCGGAGTACGCGATCAACGGCACGACATGTCGCCTCCTCGACGTCCAGGAGCTCCTTGGCGACTCCGGGGTCGGTCGCCAACAGCACATGATCATCGGCCAGGGCCAGCTCGACTCGATACTGTCGTCCAATCCCGAGAATCGACGTGCGGTGATCGAAGAAGCGGCGGGCGTGTTGAAGCACCGCCGCCGCAAGGAACGCTCCGAGCGGCGACTCGCCGCAACCCAGGAAAACCTCGAGCGACTCGGCGACCTCGTGCGCGAGGTCCGCCGCCAGATGCGCCCGCTCGAGCGTCAAGCTGCCTCTGCGCGCAGCTACTCCGACGTCGAGGCCGAACTGCGTGAAGCACGCCACGCGCTGTTCGCGACGCGCCTGCACCACTTCGAAGAGCGCCGCCGTGAACTCGAGCACGCACTCGAAGAAGCGTCAGTGCGCGAGCGAGAGCTCCGTCGCGAAGTGGTCGCCCTCGACGCCAAGGCGACGGCCGCCGCCGCGGAGATGGCGTCACGCCGCGAGGAAGCCCTCGCATCGACACTCGGGACGCTGCAGGGACTCGCCGAGCGCGCTCGGGGCACGAGCTCGATCATTCAAGAGCGAGAACGGTCCGTTCGCCAAGCACTGATTGCCTCAGCGGATGAGAACGTGATCGCCACGCTCGAAGCCGACGCCGCGAAGCTCGAGAGCGACCTCGACGCGTTACGTGATGACGAGCAATCGCTCCACGAGTTGCGCGAGGCACTCGCGCGTTCGCGTGCGCTCTTCGTCGACGCCGAGGCGCACTTCGATGAGACGTGGGCGGCGTCGTCTGAGAGCGACGAGACTGCACTGCGCGGCGCACGCGAACAGCTCTCGCTGCTCGAACGCTCACTCGCCTCCCTGCTCGACAGCGAACAGCGCGCGCGCACACGAAGGGACGACGCGCTCCGCCGGGCGCAGACGGTCGCGGGCACGCTCGAAGCAACGAGTCGTGCGCGCGATGAGGCGAAGAGTGCGCTCGACGCTGCTGCCGTGCGCGCTACTGCCGCG
The DNA here is from genome assembly GCA_963732125.1 of uncultured Acidimicrobiaceae bacterium. Taxonomy (GTDB): domain Bacteria; phylum Actinomycetota; class Acidimicrobiia; order Acidimicrobiales; family RAAP-2; genus RAAP-2. The sequence continues at coordinate 610,601 of CAVSXX010000001.1, forward strand.
GACGAGGAGGCAGCGAGCGCCGAGATTGAGCGACGCGGCGCTGACGCGTCGCACGAAACGGCAGCAGACGCGTCGTCTCGCGCCCACGCCCGTGCGGAGACGCTCGCGCGCGCGCTCGAGGAACTCTCGGGAGCGAGCGGGCGGGCGATCATCGGTGATCTTGAGGGCGTGCTCGGATCGTTCCTCGACCTCATCGACATCGACACGGGCTACGAGCGGGCGGTCGAGTCGGCTGCGGGCGCGTCGCTCGGCGCCGTGGTCGTCGACGGACGCCGGTCGGCGCGCGCCGCTCTTGCGGCGTTGCGTCGCGAAGGAGGAGCAGGGCTGATCCTGCCTATTGGTGACGCCGATCTCGCAGCCCTTGAGGCGCCGTCGGGGACACGCGCGCTTCGCGCTGCGCTCCGAGCACGCCGCGATGCGCCCGAGCACGTGACCAGAGTGCTCGACGCGCTGTTTCTTCGTACGTTCGTAGCCAAGGACTGGGAGTCAGGCGTTGAGATCGCCCTCGCGAACCCTGATCTCACGATTGTCACAAGCGAGGGAGATCGATTTTCCTCGTTGGGCTGGCGCATTGCGTCAGGACGAGCGGTCGTCACGCGGCGTACTGTGGACGACGCCAATGAGGCGGCAGGCGGCGCCGACCGCGAGCTCGACGAACAGCGTCTACGCCGCGAGGCTGCAACGAAGCGGCTCGCCACTGCTCTTGACGAACAGAAGATCGCGATGTCAGAGCTGGCGGGCGCTCGCGCGGACGTGGAGCGCCTTGACGCGGAAGTGGCGCGACTTACAGAAGAGGGCGACGCGCTTGCCCTGAGCATTGTCGCGCTCGAGGGCGATCTCGGCGACGCATCGGATCAGATCCGCTCGGTCGAAGAAGAGCGCCTGGCGGTGAGCGAGCAGCTGCCGATGCTCGAAGAGGCGTGGCGCGTCAGTCTCGAGCGCGAGGAACGTCGCGGGGCCGAGAAGCTCGAACTGGACGTACGCCGTCGCGCGGTCGACGAGGAGTCGACGCTGCTCTCACGGCGTGAGGCGGAGTTTGGCGAGCGGCGTCGACTCATCGAACAGCGCCAAGCAGAGATCGAGCGTCGTCTTGAGGGCCGATCCGGGGAACGTCAGGCGGCGGCCACCAAGCGTCAGCTCCTTGAGTTCGACCTTGAAGCACTTGGGCGCCTCGCGGTGCTCGTGGAACGAGCTGGTCACGAGATTCGCGTCAACCAAGAGGCGATGGACTCAACGTATCGCGAGCAGCTGGAAGCGACGCGCGCGAGCGCCGAGCTCCTCGAAGAGGTTCGCCGCGCGCGTCACGATGCTGACGGACGCTTGAGCGAGCTCGGCGAAGTCGTTCGCCGCTACGAGATCGAACAGGCAGAACTCGTCGTGAAGGTGGCGAACGTTCACGAGATTGTGCACCGCGATCTCGGAGTTGAGCCGCACGAGATGGGTCCTGCGCCGAAGATCGAGCTCGGAGAGGGCGTCTCGCTCGAACAGCGCGTCGCCGAGCTCGAAGCCCGCATCACCTCGCTCGGTCCGATCAATCCGCTTGCACTCGAAGAGCTGGCTGAACTCGAAGAGCGCTACAAGGAGCTCGACGCTCAAGTCAGTGACGTGCGCCACGCGCGACGCGAGCTCCAAGAGGTGCTGCGCGCACTCGACGAGGAGATCATGCAGACCTTCACGTCGGCCTTCGCCGACGTCAACGAGCACTTCTCCTCGCTCATCGCCATGCTCTTTCCCGGCGGCCAGGGTCGGCTTAACATGAGCGAGCCCGACGATCCCCTCAACACGGGTGTCGAGATTGAGGTGCGTCCGATGGGCCGTAATGTGCGTCGCATCTCGCTGCTGTCCGGAGGGGAGCGATCGATGGCTGCCCTCGCGTTTCTCTTCGCTGTCTTTCGTTCTCGGCCGTCACCCTTCTATCTCATGGACGAGGTCGAAGCGGCCCTTGACGACGTGAACCTGCAGCGATTCTTGAGCCTCGTCGACGAGTTTCGTTACGAGGCGCAACTGCTCATCGTGACACACCAGAAGCGCACGATGGAGTCGGCCGACGCCCTCTACGGCGTGACCATGGTGCCCGGTGCGTCGTCGAAGGTAGTGAGCCAGCGCGTCAATCGGCCAAAGGAGGTGGAGACGGCGTGATCGCGCTCTACGTGGTCATTGCAGTGGTCGTGGTGCTGCTCGCAGGGGCCGTCGTCGTCACGCGTCGGCGACGCGGAGCGAGAGCGCTCATCGCCGCGCCCCCGCGAGCGGCGATGCCTGAGGTGCTGGTGAGCGAGTCAGCGCCCATCCCCTCTCTCGAGGCGGTTTCCCTCGATGATCGACTCGCCTCGTCGAGACGAGTCTTCGATCGGGTTCGTGGCCTCTCCGGTGGAGCGGAGCTGGGTAGGGAGCAACTCGATGTCGTCGAAGAGGTGCTGTTGCGCAGCGACGTGGGCGTCGCGACCACGACGGCCGTCCTCGAAGAGCTGCGCGACCACGGTGCACCTGACGGTGTCACCGAAGCGCTGCGCGAGATTCTTCTCGCGTCGCTCCACGGCGACCGGTCGACTGCCACCAAAGCCGACGACGGCCGTATCGCGGTGTGGCTCTTTGTCGGGGTGAATGGCGTGGGCAAGACGACCACGATCGGCAAGCTCGCCAAGCGGCACCACGACGAGGGGCGAAGCGTGATGCTCGCCGCGGGCGACACCTTTCGCGCGGCCGCCGCCGATCAGCTCGAACAGTGGGCGACTCGAACGTCCTCAGAGATCGTGCGGGCGAGTGAGGGCGCAGACCCCGGCTCAGTCGTGCACGACGCGATTGGAAGGGCGCATGCCCGTGGCCTCGACATCGTGCTGGCTGATACCGCAGGACGACGAGCCAACAGCACCAACCTGCTCGACGAGCTGGCCAAGGTGCGCCGGGTCGCCGACCGCGAACCCGGCCAGGTGCTCGAGACGCTGTTGGTCCTTGATGCGACCACTGGTCAAAACGCGCTCAGCCAGGCACGAGAGTTCCTCGCCGCGGCCAATGTCACCGGCATTGTGCTCACCAAGCTCGACGGCACGGCTCGCGGCGGCATCGTCATTGCGATCGAGCGCGACCTCGGGATTCCCGTCAAGTTCATCGGGATCGGCGAGGGCGTAGACGACCTGATCGTCTTTGATCCCGAGGGGTTCGTCGATTCGCTGCTGGGAGTCACACGGTAGCCTCAATCAACCATGTTTGATGCCTTAAGCGAACGCCTCGAACGCCTGAGCACCTCGCTGCGCTCGCGCGGGCGCCTGTCCGATGCCGACCTCGATGAGGCCCTCGCCGACGTCCGTTCCGCCCTCCTCGAAGCCGACGTTGAGCTGGGCGTCGTACGCGCGTTCCTTGACGCGGTGCGCGAACGTTTGAGTGGAGAGGCCCTCACCCAGAGCCTCACTCCGGGTCAACAGGTGATCAAGGCGGTCCACGAGCAGCTCATCGAAGTGCTCGGCGCCTCGCCGCTCAAGATCACGTACGCCTCACGTCCTCCAACGGTGGTCTTGCTTGCCGGTCTCCAAGGCGCCGGCAAGACGACGGCCGCCGCGAAGCTGGCGGCGTGGTTCAAGCAACAGGGCCGCCAGCCCTACCTCGTCGCGGCCGACCTCCAGCGCCCGGCGGCGGTCGAACAGCTGCGCGTGCTCGGCGCGCAAGTCGGCGTGGACGTCTATTCGTCACCTTCGACCCCGCTTGATGTGGCTCGCCAGGGAGTGGCCGAGGCGTCGCGACTCGGACGCGACGTCGTGATCATCGACACGGCCGGTCGACTCGCCATCGATCAAGCCCTCATGGATGAGGTGCGCTCGATCTCTGAAGCGACCTCTCCTCACTACACCTTCTTGGTGATCGACGCCGTCACCGGTCAAGACGCCGTCCACACTGCTCGAAGCTTTCACGACGCGCTCGAGCTGACCGGACTCATTGTCACGAAGCTTGACTACGACGCGCGTGGCGGCGCGGTGCTCTCGGCGCGCGGGGTCGTGGGACGTCCGGTCGTCTTTGCGTCAACCGGTGAGAAGATATCGGACTTCGACCTCTTCTACCCCGATCGGATGGCCTCGCGGATTCTCGGCATGGGCGACGTCCTCTCACTGATCGAGCAGGCCGAGCGCACCATGGATCCGAACGTGGTCGCGGAATCTGCGGGCCGCATGATGAGCGGTTCTTTCACGCTGGATGACTTCCTTGCCCAGCTGGGCCAGGTGCGAAAGATGGGCTCGCTCGGTGGGATCATGAAGCTCATGCCGGGCGTGACCAAAGAGATGCGCACCGCCGCCAGCAACGTTGACGAAGGCGAGCTCGGACGTGTCGAGGCGATCGTGCGCTCGATGACCCCCAAGGAGCGTCGGGACCCTTCGATCATCGACGGGTCACGGCGCACCCGGATCGCCAGGGGATCGGCCACGAGCGTGAGCGCCGTCAACCAGCTGCTCAAGCAGTTCGGCGAGATGAAGAAGATGATGCGCCAGATGGGCAATGGGGGAGCGCCGCAGATGCCCGGAGGGCTCGGCCGTATGGCGGGGCTCGCGGCACGCCAGGCCGCCAAGAGCGAGCAGCAACTTCCGGCGGGATTCGAAGCGCTCGGCGCCGGCATGGCGAGTGCCGCTGCCAGTCGCGGTGGAAAAAACAAGAAGAAGAAGGGCGGGAGGGTTACTCCTCCTAAACAACGCTAAACTTTGACGCTCGGGTATAGCGCCCAGTTCCGATGAGGGAACGAACCGGTTCGAAGGGATTTTCGTTGTGGCTGTGAAACTACGTTTGGTGCGAATGGGCAAGAAGAAGCAGCCCACCTATCGCGTCGTGGCCGCTGAGAGTCGTCGCGCCCGTTCGGGTGCCTTCCTCGAGATCGTCGGAACCTACCAGCCGCGAGGCATCTCGATCGCTGAGCCGGACATGGTGTTGAAGATCGACAACGAAAAGGTCCTCCACTGGCTGCGCCACGGCGCTCAGCCGACCGAGCGCGTCGCGAAGCTCTTGAAGGTGAGCGGCGCCCTCGAGGAATTCGAAGCGGCGAAGGCGGCGCAGTGAGCGACCCGCAGGACGACTACGTCCCCGGCGACGTCAACACGATCGACAGCGATACCGAGGGCGACTTCGACGAGCACGACGTCAACGTGCACGAAGCGCCGACGGCCGTGACCGCAACGGCTGCTCTCGAGTTCATCGCGAAGTCCCTCGCCGACGACCCGGCTTCGGTCTCCGTCGAGGTCAGCGAGCGTCAGGGCAAGGTCGTGCTATCGCTGAGCGTCGGCGCCGACGACATGGGCCGCATCATTGGACGTCGCGGACGCACCGCGCAAGCCATTCGCGCGCTGGTGGGCGCCGCGGGGGCGCGTGACGGCGTCACCACCTCCGTCGACATCGTCGACTAACCGTGTCCGACGAGCGTGCCACGCTCGAAGTCGGGCGGATCATCAAGGCTCACGGGCTCAAGGGCCAAGTGCTCGTCGACCTATGGAGTGACCGCATCGAACGACTGGCGGTGGGCGAAACACTCCTCACCGGGCGCGGGCCGCTCGTGGTGACGGCGTCGGCCCCACATCAGGCGAGGTTCATCGTCTCCTTCGAAGGCGTCACCTCTCGAGAAGCGGCCGAGCGTTTGCACGGCGTCGTGCTCTCGGCGCCTCGTATCGACGACGACACGGTGATCTGGATCGATCAGCTGTTCGGCGCAGAAGTCATCGACGCTGCCGGCGTGCGCCACGGCGTCGTCGTCGACGTGGAGGCCAATCCGGCGAGCGATCTGATGGTGCTCGACTCCGGTTCCCTGGTGCCGCTGACCTTCGTCGTCTCGGTGGAAGCGAATCGGCAAGTCCTGATCGAGGCTCCTGAAGGGCTCTTCGAGTGAGTCTGCGCATCGACGTGCTGACGCTCTTTCCCGACGCCATCACCGGCTACGCGTCGACGTCGGTGCTCGGGCGTGCGGTCGACCAAGGCGTGGTCGAGCTCTTCGTGCACGATTTTCGCGACGCGACCACCGACGTACATCGCAGGGTCGACGATACCCCCTATGGCGGCGGCGCGGGGATGGTGCTGCGAGCAGAACCGATCATCGCGACCGTCGAGGCGACGCCGGAGCTCGCACGGCCGATCATCGCCCTGACTCCTTCGGGCCGGGTGTTCACTCACGAGCTTGCGGCCGAGCTCGCGAGCCTCGACGGATTCACGCTGCTCTGTGGTCGTTACGAAGGGTTCGACCAGCGGGCCCTCGATCTCGTAGTCGACGAGGAGCTCTCACTCGGCGACTTCGTGCTGGCGGGAGGTGAACTGGCGGCGCTCTGTGTGATCGAATCAGTCGCTCGGCTTCTGCCAGGCGGACTCGGCAACGACGACTCGAGCGTCGATGAGTCCTTCAGCGATGGCCTGCTCGAATACCCGCAGTACACAAAGCCTGCCGACGTTCGCGGCATGGTTGTCCCCGACGTCTTGCTCTCAGGCGATCACGCACGCATCGCACGATGGCGCCGGGCACAAGCGCTGCGCCGGACTCTGCTGCATCGACCCGACCTCATCAAGCGCCGCGGGGGACTCAGCGCCTTGGACGAGGCGATTCTCGCCGAATTTCCAGAAATGGATGACTCCCAGGGAAACGGCTAAACTTCTAAAGCCTGTGATCCGAAAGGGACCGCTCTCATGAACCCCACCGACCTCGTTGACCGCGACTCGCTTCGCGATGATATTCCCGCTTTTCGCCCCGGCGACACCGTCAAGGTCCACGTCCGCGTCGTTGAGGGCAGCCGTCAGCGCGTCCAGGTGTTCCAGGGCGTCGTCATCCGCCGTCAGGGCTCTGGTCTCCAAGAGACGTTCACCGTGCGAAAGATCAGCTTCGGTGTCGGTGTCGAGCGGACCTTTCCCGTGCACGCCCCGACGATCGCCAAAATCGAAGTCGACTCCTACGGCGACGTCCGTCGAGCGAAGCTGTACTACCTGCGCGATCTGCGCGGTAAGGCCGCCAAGATCAAGGAACTTCGCGTCAACGAGCGCGCGTAGTCACTGGTGGGCGAAGAAGAGCTCGACGACTACGAGTCGACCCTCGAACTCGCGTTAGTCCAGGAGTACAAAGCCGTCGTCGGGATGTTCGACTTCGCGGTCGAGACTGACCGCCGCTTCTATCTCGCGAACGACGTGGCCATCGAGGTTCGCTCGGAGGGCACGCCCACGCTCCTCGAGGTGACGCTGCACGACGCCTGGGTCTGGGACATGTACCGGGCGGCCCGATTCGTTCCGTCGGTGAGGATCCTGACGTTCCGCGACGTCAACATCGAACGCCTGCCCAAAGAAGACCTTCAACCCTGACATGGAGCTCGTTCGGCTCGACGCACCGCTCTCGGATCGCGCCGCGCTGATAGCACTTGCCGAAGCGTCGACGACGGTCTTCTCGTGTCGCGATGGCGACACCGTGATCGCCGTCGCATCCCTCGCCGACCGAATCACCGCAGGTGTCGGTGTGTGGCTCTTCGCGTCGGCGAGCTACCAGGCCCAGCTTTGCGCGCGTGACGTGAAGACGCTCTCTCACCTCGTCTTACTCACGCACGTCGTCATCGAGGCAGAGTCCGGTTCGTCGGAGCATGCCGATATCGTGCGAGCGCTGCTAACCAACGACGAGGTCAACTTCCACAACGATCTGGTGAGCATTCGTGGTGCGTACAACCGGCCGGCGCCGCCGACGCCCATAACGGTCTGGAGCGTCGAGGGAGCGACGCTTACGAGCGACGCGGGGACGTTGCGGTTCCAGCGGACCGAATCGCGAGACGGGCTGGCGCTGACCTACTTCGCCTGAGTTAGTCGGGCTGTCGGGAGATCCGATCCGGGCTGATCTTCACAGTGATGCGAATCTCACCGGGAAAGTTCTTTTCGAAATGCTCAGCGCCTGTGTACTTCTTTGCAAACGCGTCGATGACCTCGTCGGCGCCCTCGGTGGTGAACACGACGACGGTGCCGCGCACGGTGATCGAGACCTCTGGATCGTCGGGGTCGGTCAAGGAGACGGCCACGCGGGCGTCATTGGCCAGGTTGCGAGCCTTTGCGCGGCCGAGTGCGGTGTTGATCACGATGTCGTCACAATCAAGTCCCACCCACACGGGCGAGACGTTCGGTGAGCCATCGGGGTCGAGGCTCGCAACGTGGGCGAGGACCTTCTTGTCGAAGATGGCGCGTGAGGCGGGGGTAAAGGTGTCGGGCACGATTCTCCTGTGACATGGTCGCTGGGGGCTACTAGTTTTACTGTAATGAACATTGGTGCACACGTACGCGGTGGCGGCAACCTCATTCCCTCGCTCGAACTGGGTGTGGAGATGGGCGCGACGTCAATTCAGATTTTCACCCAGAGTCCACGAATGTGGAAGCCTTCGCTGTACGCACCAGACGTGCTGGCCGCGTTCCGCGAAGCCGAAGCCGAGACTCCCTCGATCAGGAATACGTTCTGCCATGCGACGTATCTCATCAATTTGGCGACCGCGGACGCCGAACTCTATGAGAAATCGGTGCAGACGCTGACGCACAATCTCTCGGTCGCGCGTGGCATGGGTTCGTCCGGTCTCGTCTTGCACGTCGGCTCGCACCATGGTGCTGGCTTCGACCAGGTCGTGCGTCAGATCGCGAACGGCCTCGAGCGCGCACTGGCAGGAGCCGACCTCGTACCCGATGGTGTAGCCGACTGTCCGATACTCATCGAGAATGCGGCGGGCTCGGGCGGCACGGTGGGACGGTCACTCGAAGAGATTCGGTTTCTCATCGACGCCTGCAACGGTGACGATCGTCTCGGTCTGTGCATCGACACCCAGCACCTGTGGGCGAGCGGCTTTGACTTCTCGACGATCGCGGGTACCGAGCGACTCATCGAAGAGATCGAGTTCAGTGTGGGGATGAATCGACTGCGCGCCTTTCACCTCAACGACTCGAAGATCGAACTCGGTGGAAACCGAGACCGTCACGCCAACATCGGCGAGGGCACGATTGGCGGCAAGGGGCTTGCGCCACTCGTTGGCCACCCGCGCATTCGCGAACTCCCGCTCATCCTCGAGGTGCCCGGCACTGGTGACGGTCCGCGCGCCTACGACGTCGAGGTTGCGAAGAAAGTCGTAGGCGCGGGCATCGCCCTGTACGCCGGCGACGCGAACTGGGAATCGTTCCTGCCCCTCGTCGTGCCGGCGCCCGTCACGGTGAAGAAGGCGGCGGTGAAGAAGACGGCCGCGAAGAAGACGTCTGCGCCCGAGACGGCAGCGCCCGAAGCGGCGAAGGCGGTGACGAAGAAGGCGACGGCCAAGAAGAGCTCCGCGAAGAAAGTTGCTGCGAAGAAAGCAGCTGCAAAGAAAACCGTGAAGAAGACGACGAAGAAGGTTGCCACGAAGAAAGCGACCACGAAGGCCGCGTCGTCAGGCAAGGTCGCGTCCAAGAAGAAGGCAGCCGCGAAGAGGTCCGCTGCAAAGAAGTCCGCGAAAAAAGTGGCGTCGAAGAAGTCGGTGAAGAAGGCGTCGAAGGTCGCGTCGAAGAAGAAGGCAAGTGCCAAAAAGGCTGCGCCGAAGAAGTTGAAGTTGGCCAAGAAGGCGGCGAAGTCGATCAAGAAGGCGTCAAAGGCGAGCAAGAAGGCTACGAAGAAGGCCCTCAAGAAGACCGCGAAACGATCGACCAAGAGGTAGGACATGACGAACGTGCGCGTCGAGACAGACACGATGGGCCCGATCGAAGTGCCTGCGGATCACTACTGGGGAGCTCAAACCGAGCGCAGCCTGCATCACTTCGCGATCGGCGATGAGACCATGCCGACTCCTGTGATCACCGCGTTCGGCGTACTCAAGCTGGCGTCGGCACAGGTGAATGAGGCGCTCGGGAAGCTTGACCCAGAAAAGGCAACGCTGATCGAACGCGCCGCGAGCGAGGTCATCGACGGTGAGCTTGCCGACGAGTTCCCCCTGCGCATCTGGCAGACGGGTTCAGGCACGCAAACGAACATGAACGTGAACGAGGTGATCTCCAATCGGGCGATCGAGCTCGCGGGCGGCGTGATGGGATCAAAGACGCCGGTTCATCCCAACGATGACGTCAACATGTCCCAGTCGTCCAACGACACGTTTCCCACCGCGATGCACATTGCCGCCGTGATGGAGATCACCGATCGTCTCATTCCCGCGGTGCGCCGCCTGCGCGACGCACTGGACGAAAAGGCGATGGCCTTCTCCGACATCACGAAGATCGGCCGAACCCACCTGATGGACGCCGTGCCGCTGACCCTCGGACAGGAGTTCTCAGGGTACGTGTCGCAACTCGACGCCGACCTCGCTCGGCTCGAGATGGTGTTGCCCGGTCTCTACGAACTGGCTGCCGGTGGCACGGCCGTCGGCACGGGACTCAACACGCACCCCGAGTTCGGTGAACGAGTGGCCGCGGCCATCGCGGCTCTGACCGGCAAGCCCTTCGTCACCGCGCCGAACAAGTTCGCCGCACTTGCCGCACACGACGCGCTTGTTTTCGCCCACGGCGCCATCAAGACGCTGGCGACGAGCCTGACGAAGATCGCCGAGGATCTACGTTGGCTCGGCTCCGGTCCGCGCGCGGGCCTTGGTGAGCTGCAGCTTCCCGAAAATGAGCCCGGCAGTTCGATCATGCCGGGCAAGGTCAATCCGACTCAGAGCGAGGCCATGATTATGGTCTGCGTCCAGGTACTTGGCAATGACGTCGCGGTCGGCATCGCCGGTTCGCGGGGCAATTTCGAGCTCAACGTGTGCAAGCCCGTGATCATCTACAACGTGTGCCAATCGATTGATCTAGTGACTGACGCCTGCGACCGATTTCGCGAGTACTGCGTCGAGGGACTCGAGCCCAACTACGAGCAGATCCAAGTCCACCTCAACAGCTCGCTCATGCTCGTCACGGCGCTCAACCCCATCATCGGTTACGACAAGGCCGCGATGGTAGCGAAGACGGCGCATCGCGAAGGCACCACCTTGCGGGCCGCGGCCATCGCGCTCGGATTTCTGACCGGCGAGGAGTTTGACGCGGCCGTCGTCCCTGAAGAGATGACGCATCCCTAGTACTTAGGCGAACTGCAAGAAGCCTGAAGTGATACAGAGGCCGAAGGCCCCGATCACCAAGAAGCCCACGACGAGTGAGGCGACCACGATGCGCGTTCCTCGACCCCGTCCGCGCGCCATCGGGCGCGGCATGTACCACTCAGGCAGCGGGTTCAGTCCCAATCCAAAGTTCCACGACACGGCGTCGGGACCGAGCGGAGCGTTCGGATCGGCCGCGAGGGCGAGCGTGGCCAGCTCGTCGTCGGAGAATGACTCTTGTTCTGTCACATCGTCCACGGCATTCCTTTCGACGTGCAATCGCGGCGTCACTTCGACGCTACTGCCCTCGTGACGATGCGGGACGTCGCTCAGCTGACCGGGACGTTCCACAGCGCCATCCAGCGTGAGAGGTCCTTTTCGATGGGCAGGTCCGTACTGAGGAACGACCGCACCCGGAGCTCGAGTTCATTGTTGCGTTGGGACGGTCCCGTCGGCGCGAACGGGTAGAAGGTGCCTTGCTTCATCAGATAGACGAGACGCACCGAGCCTTCGCCTGGCGGCGTCTTCGGCACGAAGCCAAAGACGGCGCACAGGAGTCGGGGGCCGAGCCCGTGCTCGACCATGGAGGTGTCGGCTGAGTGGATGCGTGTCACGAGGGCTTCGAAGTCAGGATCGTGGACGATGAGCCACTCGAACCCGAGGTCGTCCTTGGTAAAGGTCACCTTGTTGTTGACCTCGTCGAAGTCGAGTAGCTGCTTGATGTCGTCGTCGGTCAAGAGCGAGCTCTCACCACTGCCGGCTTTGAAGCAGAGGCCGGCCTCGCCCGAGCTCACGAGGTCGAGCTCGCTCTGGAGCGTGAGTGCCGCCGTTGAGAGCGCGAAGAGATTGTCGAGGTTCGGAGCGGCCTGCTTGGTCCGTCCGAACATGGCGTCGCGAAAGCCCACTAGCCGTTGAGCTCCTTTTCGAGCTTGTTCAGCTGGTCGAGGCGCTTTTCAAGCGATGGGTGCGACGAGAAGAGATTGGCTGCGGTGCCGCCGGCGAGTGCCGGTGCGAAGAAGAAGGCGTTCATGCCTTCGACCTTGCGCAGGTCCGTGCGCGGGATGCGTCCCATGTCGCCGGTCACGTGCACCAATGCGCTCGCCAGCACGCTCGGCTTGCCGATGAGGATCGCTCCCGAGCGGTCGGCCGCCAGCTCACGGTAGCGAGAGAGCGCCATCGTGAGCAGGAAGGCGACCATGTAGACGACGACCGAGAGCACCAGGGTGGCCAGCTCCAACAAGATGATGTTCTGACCGCCGCGGCCCCGGCCCCCCCCGCCGAACATCGTCCCAAAGAGCGCAATGCGACCAATGAGTCCGGCGAGGATGCCGACGCCCGATGCGATCGTCATGATTGCCACGTCACGGTGAGCGACGTGACTGAGTTCGTGAGCGAGGACAGCCTCAAGCTCCTCGTCGTTGAGCCGACGCATGATGCCGCGCGTCGCGCAGATGACCGCGTGGTTCGGGTTGCGTCCCGTGGCAAAGGCGTTCGGCATGTCCATCTCCGAGACGCCCACACGTGGCTTTTGCATGTTGGCGAGCAGGCACAGTCGATCGACGATCTCATGGAGTTTTGGCTCTTGTTGCGGAGAGACCTCGTGCGCCTGCATCGAGAACATTGCGATCTTGTCTGAGAAGTAGTACTGGGAGAAGATCAGCGCCCCAGCGATGATGATGACGAGCACCACGGACACGCCGAAGCTCAACATGACGGAGATGATGATCGCGTAGAGCGCCACGAGCGCGAGGCCCGTGATGAACATGCGCACGTTTAGCTTGTGGTCGGTTTCAATCTTGGTTTTAGCCACGGCTAGTTTCCTTCGGTCGTCGGCTCTTCCGCGGGAGCACTCGTGCCTGCAGGCAGTTCGGTGGTCGTTCCCGTCGCCTTCAACGCGGCAATCTGCGCGTCGATGTCCGAAGTCGCTGATGCTTTGTCGAGTTGAGCCTGGATGTCGTCGTTCGTGCTCGTGAGGTCAGTGAGCGCCCCCGAGTCGAGCAACTCATCAAGCGCCCCGCTGCGCGCTTGCATCTCAGCAACCTTGTCCTGCGCGCGCTGCATGGCCGCACCCGCGTCGCCCATGGACGAAGAGATGCCACTCACGGCTTCGTTCACGTGCGCGGACGCTTCGGCCGCCGTATAGGTCGCCTTGATGGTCTCTTTCCTCGTGCGGAAGGCTTCAATCTGAGTCTGGAGCTTTGTCGCGGTCGCTTCGAGCTTTTGGAGCTGGTCGTCGACCTGGGCGTGCTGGACCTCGAGGTCCTTCAGCTGGCCGGCAATGGCCTCACGGCGAGTGAGCGCCTCGCGGGCGAGGGGTTCGTTGCCCTGTCCGAGCGCGGCCTTGGCCTGCTCGGCGAGCTTGTCGCCTTGGCTCTTCAGCTGTTCCGCCTGGATCTCAATGCGCTTTTTCGCGGTGGCGACGTCGGCGACGGCTCGCTTCACCTTGGTGAGATTCTCGAGCTGCTGCTCGTAGGAAAGATCGAGCGTCTGACGGGGGTCTTCGGCCTTGTTCAGGGCGTCGTTCGCCTTCGCCTGAAAGATCGTCTGCGCGCGCTTCAATATGCCCACTTGGGCCTCCTTTTGTTACGAAACCAGATTAGGGCGAAGTAGCGCGGAGTTCTCAAGCTTCGTTGGCTTTGCCTAGGTCAGTTCTTAATTTCTCGGTAAATCTGTGTCCTGAGCGAGCGCTTCGGCGGAAAGCTCCTGGCGATACGTCTCCAGCTGGTCGCTCAGCGAGTCGCTATCGGTCGCGAGAATACGCAGTGCCAAGAGTCCCGCGTTGGCAGCACCGTTGATCGCGACCGTTGCAACCGGCACGCCACGAGGCATCTGAACGATCGACAGCAGCGAGTCCAGGCCGTCGAGGCGAGCGAGGGCGACCGGCACCCCGATCACGGGAAGCGTCGTTGACGCGGCGAGCATACCGGGCAGGTGCGCTGCCCCGCCGGCACCGGCGATGAGGACCTTCAACCCGCGGTGCTTCGCACTCGAGCCGTACTCGAGCATGGCGTTGGGCGTCCGGTGCGCGGAGACGACCCGGATCTCGTACTCGACGCCGAAGCGCTCGAGTACCGTGGCGGCCTCTTGCATGACCTCGAAGTCCGAGGACGAGCCCATCACGATGCCCACCACTGGTTGCACTACGTCTCCTTGGTCACGGTCCCGTACGCGCGGGCACTGTCCCATGCTCTCACGCGAGGACTGGTCGGTTCGTCACCGAGCGCGGTCACGTGACCGAGCTTGCGGCCGGGCCGCCACGACTTTCCGTAGTCGTGGACAAAGGCGTCACCGACATCTTGAGCGGCTACAAGTGATCCGGGTCGATCGGCACCGACCACGTTGACCATGACCGCGTAGGGAGCGAGGACGTCGACATTGCCGAGTGGGACGCCGCTCACGGCGCGAAGGTGCTGGGCGAACTGACTGGTTGACGCCCCTTCGATCGTCCAGTGGCCACTGTTGTGCGGGCGAAGAGCGATCTCGTTGATGAACAGCCCATTGTCGGTGACGAAGTACTCAACGGCCATCATCCCGACGCCTTGGACGAGATCGGCGATCTTGGCGCTGATCGAGTGAGCGCGGGCGAGAGTACGTTCGTCCAGTTCGCTGGGAAAGCGAACCTCGGCGCACATGCCATCGCGCTGGACGGTGGTGACCACAGGATAGAAGACGAGCGTGCCGTCGGTTGCTCGCCCGACAAGCTGAGCGACCTCGCTACGCAGCGACATCTGCTCCTCGACGACGACGTCGCCATGGTTCGCCATCTCCTCGATCGCAGAGAGCGCCTCGTCGCGCGATGTCGCCACGACGACGCCTCGACCGTCGTATCCACCTCGACTTGACTTGACCACGGGCGGCGCGGCCAGGGTGTCGAGGAACGGTTCGAGCCGTTCGTCGCCTGCGCGATCGACCACGAGGAAGCGCGGAATGGGGAGGCCGTGTTCGCTGAAGGCGCGCCGTTGGAAGGCCTTGTCGACCGAGTAACGCAGCGAGCGAGGGCTCGGTCGAAGGACGACGCCGCTGGCCTCCAGTGCGTCGAGCACCTCGAGGTCGACGAGCTCGTGATCGAACGTGATGACGTCGACTCTCTCGGCAAGTCGATGCAGTGCGCCAACGTCCGTGGCCGCGCCGATGAGCACCTGGTCAACTGTGGCGGTTGCCGAGTCGTCTGGTGACGCCGCGAGCACGGTGAGTTCGAGGTTGAGGGCGCTGGCCGCTTCACCCATCATGTGCGCCAATTGCCCTCCGCCCACCACGCCCACACGACGCAAGACGGTAGGTTTGGGGTCCGGCACGAAAAAACGCTAGCGGTCCTGCGAGGAGTCGACATGCGCATTGCGGTGAGTCTTGATACGAACGGTCCCGTCGAGGCGACCATCGAGCGCGCGGCGCGTCTCGCGGAGCGTGGCTTCACCAACTTCTGGTCCTCGCAGATCTTTGGTCCTGACACGCTGACGGTGCTCGCGCTGGTCGGTCACGAGCTTCGCGAGCTCAACCTCGGGACCGCCGTGGTGCCGATCCAAACGCGCCACGCGACGATGCTCGCGGCCCAGGCGCGCACCGTCCAGGACGCGATCGGCGCTCGACTCTCGCTCGGCGTGGGCCTCTCTCACCGAATGGTCGTCGAAGACATGTGGGGGCTGTCCTTCGAACGCCCGGCGAGCTACATGCGCGAGTACTTGGACGTCCTGGCGCCCATGCTGCGCGGGGAGCCAGTGAACTTCCAAGGCGAACGGCTGAAAGTGGTCACGATCGGGCCACTGGGACCAAAGGACGTCGACACACCGAGTCTCCTCGTCGCCGCGCTCGGTTCGCGGATGCTGAAGATCGCGGGCACGGTCGCCGACGGAACACTGCTGTGGATGACCGGGCGACACACCATCGCGTCGCACGTCACGCCAACGATCCGCGAGGCCGCAAGCGCCGCGAATCGCGGCGAGCCGCGCATCGTGTGCTCGCTGCCGATCGCCGTCACGAATGACCTTGAGGGGGCGAGAGAGCGCATCAACAACGAGTATGCCTTGTACGCGACGCTGCCGAGCTACGCCGCGATGCTGGAAAAAGAGGGCGAGAGCGAACCTGCCGGGGTAAGCCTCATTGGTTCAAAAGAACACGTGCTCCACCAGTTGCACGAACTGGCGAACGCGGGCGTCACCGAGTTCTCGGGCGCGGCATCGGGAACGAAAGACGAGCGCGAAGCGGCGCTCGAGACGTTGATCGACTACCAGCGCGGGTCCTAGGCACTCGCGACGCATCAACATTCCAGGAGCTGCTGCGCTGCTCAAGTAGGCTCGTCCGTCTACCGAGGTGTGTCCATGTCCGTTTTTGCCGCCCTGTTGTCGATCGTGCTGTTCGTGACGTTCGCGATGATCGGGTCTCAGAAGATCGTGTTCAACCCGATCATGTCCAAAGCCGCCGAGCATCTCGGCTTCACGAAGCGCGCCTACCAGCGCATCGGCGTGGTGGAGATTGTGGGCGCCCTCGGGATACTCATCGGCGTGGTCGCGAGCCGATCGTCGTTCCTCGGGTTCGTGAACGAGCTCGCCGCCCTCGGGCTTGTCGTGATGATGATCCTCGCCGTGCGTGTGCACATTCGCCGCGCTGACCGCATCACGCTCATCGCGCCCGCGCTCATCCTCGGATCGCTGGCACTTGTTGAGCTCATCGCTCGTCTCCATTAGGAGACGTCGCCTGCGGGTACTACATCGGCACTTTCGTGTGCTTGAACTCATTGAGTGCGCTCTCGTTGCTCATGAGTGAGACCAGTGACTCGATCAGCGCGATGGACGAGGACGAGTCAGTGGGTTCGTTCATGTAGCGAACAAACGTGGCGTCATTGCCGACCACGAACGTCGGTACGCCGAAGGCTTCGTAGCGCTCGAACTCGCGGAAGCTCTCGCCGATCACTTTGTAGGGACGGCGCGAGGCGAGGTCGTCTGCGACGAAGTCGAGGTCGATGTCGATCCCGGCCAGCGCCACTTTGATCTCATCCCAGGTGACGAGGCGTATTGCCCGGTTGTGTCGAGCGCGAAAGAGCGCCGCATGCACATCGAGAAAGCGCTCTGGCTGCAAGTCTCGCACTGAGGTGCTGACCGCGAGTGCAAGATGCTCAGGGTCCCGATCGGGGTCGTCCCACACGTCGGGCGCTCCGCTCGCCTGGTACCCCTGGCTCATCGTCCAGGGCACGAAGGTGACGTCGAAGTCAGCTTCCGAGCGAAGGGCTTCGATGACGTGAAGGTGAATGTTCTTCGCGAAGGGACAGCGGTAGTCGTAGGAGAGTTGGAACGTCAGCACCTACTCAGCCTATTGACCTAGGCGCCGACGACGGCCACCCCGTTCGAACGGCAAAGGTCCTTAAAGGAGCAGAAGCGACACGCGTGCTTTGACGGTGTGGCGGGGAACTCTCCGTCCGCGTAGTAGCGGTTGATCTTCGTCCAGGCGCCGACGGCTGCTCGCGCTCTCGCATTCACGTTCACGATGGAGACCGGTCGCTCGATGGACTGGCCGTGTGCGACGTACATGAGGCGGATCGAGGTCGGACGCTCACCGAGCTCCGCTTCGCACAGCGCCGCGTAGAGCTCGGTGTTGGCGAAGGTCTGGGTGTCATAGTTACGGTTGGGGAGGCTGCCCGTCTTGTAGTCGACGATGGTCAGCGTTCCATCATCGTCACGGTCGAGTCGGTCGAGGATCCCAAAGAGCGGCGCGCCCGCGACGTCAACGCCGATGCGTAGTTCCACGCCCTCGCTCGCAACCTTCGAAGGGTCCTCCATCTCGAAGTAGCGCACGATGATGGCTTCAGTCTCACTCAGGAGGCGCTCGAGCATTGCGTCGTCGAGGTCGATCTCGCTGCGAACGGCCTCGGTGAGGATCTCGTCTTGGGCCGGCTCGACGAATCCGCGCGCCGCGTCGAGGGTGCGTGCTTCTGCGGGCAGAAGGAAGAGGTGTTCGAAGACGTAGTGGACAAACCGGCCCTTGGCGGTCGCGTAGGAGGCCGGCTGGGGGATTCGCTCGATCGAGGCGTGCTGGTAGCGGCGAGGGCAGGCCTGAAAGTCGGCGAGGCGCGACGGCGACAGGGCCGCGGGAAGAGGTTGGTCGAAGGCCATGGTGCAACGCTACGCCGGGGCTGTCACGCTCGATAACAATGGAGGGGTGCGAAAGAAGACAACGGAGACGCGCCGCGGGGCGCTCCTGCGTACTACCAGATGGCATGGAGTGAGCGAAGGCGACCCCGTCGTGGTGAACGGGGCGAAGGAGCGACGACAGCAGTGGGCGTTTGTCGCGCACGTGCGCAATGAGTCGACCGGCGACGAGTGGGTTGAGGTTCGTGGAGGCCGTGTCGGGGAGTCGAAGGGCCGCGCGTTTCACCCCGACATGATCTTTCCCCTAGGCGCACGCAAGGGTGCGAGGGTCGTGGGACTCTCGCTCGCGAGTGCCCCACAGCTTCCCCTGGAGTGACCCGCGGGTTTACATACCGTTGCCGCGTGGGCCACGGGTCCAGGTACTGTGCGCTTTGGAACATTGTTGGCGAGATGAGGGCGGGTTATGGGCGAATCTGAATTGAGTGCTGCTGACGCGCTCGTGATCTTCGGCATCACCGGCGACCTCGCAAAGAAGATGACGTATCAGGCGCTCTACAGCCTGGAAGAGACGGGTCAGCTCCACTGTCCGATCATCGGCGTCGCGGTCGAGCCCTGGTCGACCGATCAACTGCGCGACGCCATGCGCGCGGGGCTCCACGCAAGTGGCGCGGACATCAAGAACGAGGTCTTTGACCGCCTCGCCAAGCGCGTGAGCTACGTGCACGGCGATTTCAAGGACGCCGCTACGTATGTCGACCTGGCCAAGGCCCTCAACTCGGCGAAGCACCCGCTCTACTACCTTGAGATCCCGCCGTTCTTGTTCGCGCCCGTTGTCACCGCGCTCGGAGCAGCGAACCTCGTCGATGGGGCGACGGTCATGATCGAAAAGCCCTTCGGTCACGATCTCGCATCGGCGCGGGCCCTGAACGAGCAATTACACGAAGTGCTCAAAGAAGATCAGATACTGCGCGTCGATCACTTTCTTGGCAAGCAGCCGATTGCGGACATCACACACCTGCGCTTTGCCAACACCGTGTTCGAGCCAGTGTGGAACCGCGAGCATGTGTCGGGCGTCTATGTCACCATGGCAGAGAACTTCGGGGTTGACGATCGGGGTTCGTTCTATGACCACGTCGGCGCGCTGCGCGACGTGGTCCAGAATCACCTCTTTCAGCTCATCGCCCTCATCGCGATGGAGGCTCCCGTGGCCACCGGGCCGACGGCGCTGTGGGATAGGAAGGTCGACGTCTTTCGCGCGATGGCGAGTGCCGAGCCCAGCCAGTGCGTGCGCGGACAGTACGAAGGGTACGAGCGGGTCCAGGGAGTGCAGCCCGGTTCGGACACGGAGACATTCATCGCCCTGCGCCTCGCCATTGACAACTGGCGCTGGTCCGGCGTGCCGTTCTTCGTTCGTGCAGGAAAGGAGATGCCCGTGCGCGACACCGAGGTTCGAGTGGTCTTAAAGCGCCCACCGCGTCTCGGGTTCTTGAACTCGCCACAACACACCAATCCGAATCAGATCATTCTGCGCGTCGATCCCGACGCCGGGGTTCGGATGATGATTCTCTCGAGGGACGCAAATGGCATGGGGTCGCGTGACGTCCACCTCGATCTGCCCTTCGCCGAAGAGCTGGGCAAGCCGCCCAGTCCATACGAGCGTCTGTTTCATGACGCACTGAATGGCGACCACTCGCTGTTCACTCGCGAGGATGCCGTCGAAGAGACCTGGCGAATCCTCCAGCCACTGATCGAACATCCGCCCACGACGTTGGCCTATCCGAAGGGCACCTGGGGTCCGCCAGCCGCGAACGAGCTGCTGCGCGGCCACGTACCCTGGCAGTCCCCTTGGCTGCCCGCAACGAACTGAGCGGGTGTGGCGGTCGACGACGTCGAGACGATCGAGTTGACTCGCTGGCGCGGGCCCTGGGCCGAGGACGACCCCGACGCCAACTTCAAAGCCGATGTTGCCTTGTACGCAAACGTCGACCCGATGACGACGATCAGGCGCCTGGGCGAATCGATCGACGTCCCCGAGGGCGCGCTCGTTCACTACGTGCTTGCAAAATGGGCGTCCGGCGGCAGCGGCGGTCTGTTGGAGCTGGGCCCCACCATGGTGCACCGCCTCTGGGCGCCGATCGAAGGAGCGGAGCTCGCTGACAAGGACGAGGCGCGACTCGCGGCGTACGAGCAGCTGCGCGCACTGATCTCGTGGCTGCGCATTCCCCTTACCGAAGAGGGCGACGCGTCGGGGTACTGAGACGAGTTGTCGCAACGCTCGGTAAGACTGAGCCGGTGAGCATCGAGCGCTGCGAGTGGCCGGGAACCGACGAGTTGATGGTGGGCTACCACGACACCGAGTGGGGCGTGCCGCTGCACGACGACAAAAAGCTCTTCGAGTTCATGGTCCTCGACGCCATGCAGGCGGGACTCAGCTGGCGAACCGTGCTCTACAAGCGCGCCGAGTTTGAGCGAGCGATGCATGGCTTTGACGTCGCCAAGATCTCGACGTACCGCGAGAAGGACGTCGAACGCCTGATGGCAAACGCCGGCATCATCCGCAACCGCCAGAAGATCGAAGGGACCGTTGTGAACGCCCGAGGCGTGCTTGACGTGCAGGACGAGTTCGGTTCGCTGAATGCGTATCTGTGGCAGTTCGTCAACGACAAGCCCATCGTTCACCGCTGGAAGAGATCCGGTCTGATCCCCGCGACGAGCAAGGAGGCCGACGCGATGAGCAAGGCGCTGAAGGCGCGCGGATTCAAATTCGTCGGACCGACCATCTGTTATGCATTCATGCAGGCTGCGGGAATGGTGAACGATCACCTCACCCGCTGTTTTCGGTACGACGAGCTCACTGCGACGTGAGCGACCTCTTTGGGCGCGCGCTCCTCGACTGGGCGAACGGCGGGACAGTCCCAGAGATCGTCGAGCGCGAGGATGGCTTCACCCAGAGTGGCGCGGGTCCTGAGGTCTATCTGTCCTCGCCGCGCGGCTGGCCCGCTGCAGAGCGACAGGCGCTTCGTCAGGTGCGAGGGAGGGTGCTCGACGTTGGGTGCGGCGCGGGCCGTGTCGCGCTTGCACTTCAAAAACGTGGCGCTGAGGTGGTTGGTCTCGATTGGTCACCGCGCGCGGTGGAGGCAGCTCGGCTGCGTGGCGTAAGGAACCTTCGCAGAGGATCGATTCACCACCTCGATCGACTCGTCTCCCAGTTCGACGCTCTCGTGCTGTTCGGGAACAACTTCGGCCTCTTCGAGACGCCGGTTCACGCTCGTGAAGTCCTCAGCGGCTGGGCGCGCAGGGCACAGCCCGAAACGAGCATCTTCCTTGAGAGCACCAGCGCGTACTTCGGGGGTGCTCCGGGGTTTGATCGGTCGTACTACCGACGCAACCGAGACCTCGGGCGACCGCCGGGCAGCGCTCGCTTGCGCTATCGGTATGAAGGGCTCACCGGCGAGTGGTTCACCTGGCTTTTCGTCTCTCAAAAGGAGATGCGCTCGATTCTTCGAGGCACCGGTTGGCGTTTCGTGCGCGTGTTCAAGGGTGACGTGAGTGAGCCGTACGTCGCCGAGTTTGTGCGTGGGCAACACTCAACCGACGCTTAAGTCAATTCGCCATCGCTCCCGCCCTCGTCGGTTCACGCGAGTCAGTGCTTGACGAGCTGCAATCCGAATCGTTCATGAGCACCGTGTGTCGAGTGGCGTGACACCGCGACAGTACGATGAGCGTCTCGAGAACGGGGGAGCGTGATGGCCATTTTCGCGGTGATCACCGAGAAGGGTCCGAACTGGGATCGCGATCGCTCGATCCGCGAACAAGACGCCTGGGCGGAACACGCGGCGTTTGCCGATGATCTCGTCCAGCGCGGCGTCATCATCATCGGTGGACCCATTGGCGGTAGCGACGACGATATAGCGCTACTCGCCGTTGATGCCTCGAGTGAAGCAGAGTTGCAGGCGGTCTTCAGCCAAGACCCTTGGACGCTCAATGGCGTCTTTCGGATCAAAGATGTCCGCTCGTGGGAGTGGTGGCTCGACGGCCGCATCATCTCGCACGAGTAGCCGCGGGATCGGGGTAAACCCCGAGTCAGACCACCCGTAGATCCGGCGCCTGGGGGTTATCCCCGATGGCCTAAAGATGCATCGTTTCTTAGGCTCGAGAGCACGTTTGATAACGACGCCTCCTCAGGAGCCCTCAATGCGCAGCATCACACTCGTTCCCGTCGCGATCGGACTCGCCCTTGGTCTCCTGGGATCCGCTGTGACTACCTCAGCGGCGCCGAAAGACCCGAAGCTCGTGCTCGCCGCAGGTCCACACGTCCCGAAAAGCGGAGGAACAGTGAATCTCACGTCGTATAGCAACAGCGACGGACCGACATCGACGGTGGTGCTCACCGGATCTATCGGCGACTACGGCCACGCTGTGCGAATGTCGACTGACGGCTCGCTCCGAGACGACGAGCTCAAACTGGAGATGACCAGAGGCTCATTTCGCTTGGACATCGCGGGCATCGAGAGCGAGCTCGTAAAGGCAATCGACAGTGGCTTTCCGACAAATCTGGCGACGTGCTCAGGACTGCTCGAGGTCACTGATCTCGCCCCCATCACCACCGGCTCGGGAACGGGCGCGTACAAGGGAATTGCGGGGACCTTCCATCTGACCATCACCATCAACGAGGTTGAGTCATGGCCAGCCTGTCCCCAGACCGACACGTCGCCCTATCTCTCCCAATCGGCGTTCGTAATCGGATTGGGGCTGGTGACGTTGAGATAGGTCGCCAACCCCTTGACGAGCGTCTGTATATCGAGTAGCATACTCAGTATGTATAACCTCGGGGAGACTACATGAGCGTTCGCCACTCGTTGCTCGCCCTTCTGAGCGAGGGGCCAAAATACGGCTTTCAGCTACGCCAAGAGTTTGAAGCAAGCACGGGGGACGTGTGGCCCCTCAATGTCGGCCAGGTGTACACCACCCTCCAGCGCTTGGAGCGCGACGGTTTGGCAGCGTCGGATGACTCCGACGCTGATGAGCGCCAGCGCAACTACCGGATCACCCCACAAGGCGACGAGGAACTCGCTCGTTGGCTCCGCACCCCGCCCGATCTCTCGGAGCCCCCACGTGACGAGCTGGTCATCAAGATTCTCGTCGCGGCTCACCTCCCCGATGTGAACGTTCACGAAGTCATCCAAGTGCACCGTCGCTACATCGTCCAGGTGATGCAGCAGTGGACGCACCTCAAAGAGGACGAAGCGCACCTCGATCTCGCCTTTGCTCTCGCTGTTGACGCGGAGCTGTTTCGGCTGGACTCTGTCGTGCGTTGGCTCGACGCGGCTGAGGGTCGTCTGCAGCGCGCGAGCGTTGATCAGGAACTCAGTGAGCCCGCTCGGCTTCCGAGCATTCGAAGAAGGACTGGAGCGATTCAATGAGCATTCTCGAACTCCGAAAAGTGTCAAAGGTGTACGGCGAAGGCACGGCCGAAGTCGATGCCCTCACCGACATTGATCTCACCGTCGAGCGCGGATCCCTCGTCGCGGTGATGGGACCCAGCGGATCTGGGAAGTCAACACTGTTGACCATCGCCGGGAGCCTCGAGGAGCCAACTCGCGGTGAAGTCGTGATTCTGGGGAAGAGCCTGAGCGGCATGTCGCATAATGACAAGGCGCGTTTGAGACGGCGCACCGTGGGGTTCGTTTTTCAGGACTTCAACCTCCTTGCCGGACTGACCGCCATTGAGAACGTCTCGATGCCCCTTGAGCTCGACGGCGTTGCGATGAAGAAGGCCCGAGTGGCCGCGATGGAAGCGTTGGAGCAACTCGGTCTCGCGGATCGAGCCGATCGCTTTCCCGACCAACTTTCTGGCGGAGAACGCCAACGGGTGGCGATTGCTCGTGCCGTCGTGGGCGAGAGAAGCCTGCTGCTTGCCGACGAGCCGTCGGGCGCGTTGGACTCTTTGAATGGCGAGTCCGTGATGAGGATGATTCTCGCGGCGTGCCATCGCGGCGTTGCCGCCGTTGTTGTCACCCACGACGCGACACTCGCGTCGTGGGCCGACCGGGTGGTCTTTCTGCGTGACGGTAGGGCGGTCGACGAGACACTGCCGCCCCCGAGTCTAGAAGAGCTCCTGCGACAGGGTCCGACGTCGTGACCGACGTAGTAGCGCTCGATCGATCTGCACGCGAGCGAAGTGACGGCGGCATGGTGGCACGGCGTGCAGTCACTCGGTGGGCGTGGAGACTGCTTCGTCGTGAGTGGCGTCAACAGATCCTGATCCTCGCGCTGATCGCGATCGCGGTTGCCGCGACGACCGTGGGCATCGGCGTGTCTGCCAACACGCCTCTGTCGCCGTACGTCGGATTCGGCAACGCCAAAGACCTCGCCACATTTCAGAACGACGGTGCGGCAACGAAAGCCAAGATCGCTTCCTGGCGCGCGAAATTTGGCCAGGTCGACGTCATCGAGAACGAGACCCTGACCGTGCCAGGATCGATCGAAACCTTCGAACTGCGTTCTCAGAATCCGCACAGCTCGTACGCCCAGCCGCTGCTGTCGCTCGTGTCGGGTCATTTTCCGACCGGTGCCCATCAAGTGGCGCTCACCTCGGGCGTCGCGTCCGAGCTTCACCTGAACGTCGGAGGCAGCTGGCACGAAGCGGGGGTGACACGAACGGTCGTTGGCATCGTCGAGAACCCCGAGAACCTTCTCGACGCGTTCGCCCTGGTGACGCCCGGTCAGGTGACCGCGCCGTCGCAGGTCATGGTGCTCTTTGACGCACCTGGGACGCCGCTCAAGAAGCTCGGCACCAATGTCCAGACACCGCAGTCGGTGGCGAAAAGCAACCTGCTCAACCCCGAGACCATCTCTATTGTGCTCGTCACGATGGTCATGCTGCTCATCGCACTCGTCTCCGTCGCGGGTTTCACGGTGCTGGCCCAGCGTCGTTTGCGCTCAATTGGCATGCTGGGCGCGCTCGGTGCGACCGATAAGGACATCAAGTTGGTGGTCAGCGCGAACGGTGTGTTCGTCGGCCTTGTTGGCGCACTAACCGGACTGATCGTGGGACTCGCGGCCTGGTTGGCGTATCGACCCACATTGGAGTCGAGCGCGCACCATGTCGTGGGGATCTTTCAGCTGCCGTGGGCGGTCATCATCGTGGCCGTTGTGCTGTCGGTGGTGGCTGCGTACTTCGCATCCACTCGACCAGCTCGCGCCATGACACGAATCTCTGTGGTGGCGGCGCTCGCCGGCCGCCCTCAAGCGCCAAGGAAGCTGCGTCGTTCGGCACTCCCCGGCTTTGTCTTGCTCGTCGCCGCATTCTTCGTTCTCGGCGTGGCGGGTGCGAGCGGCGGTAATGGGGGTGGGGCAGGGGAACTTGTCATTGGTTTCGTGCTGCTCACCGTCGCCGTGGTCCTTTTGGCGCCGTTTCTGCTGACCGTGCTCGCCCGGTTTTCGCGCGGCGCGCCGTTCTCGATTCGGATGGCCATGCGAGACCTTGCCCGGTACCGCGCGCGTTCCGGTGCGGCACTCGGGGCGATCAGTGTCGCGATACTCATCGCGATGGTCGTCATCATCGCCTCGGCGTCGCGCTTTAGCAACGTCCTTGACTACGCGGGTCCGAATGTTTCATCGACCCAGTTGCTGGTCTACACACCCAACGGCCCGTATGGCCCGGGTGGGCCGGGGAATGCCAGCGCGGGCACGGGCGCGCCAACCGAGTCGATTGCCTCGATGTCAACGAGCGCGCACGGGATCGCAAAGGCCCTCGGCGCCGACAAGGTCGTCACCCTTGAGACGACGAGCGCGACCATTCAACACGCGGCGCCAGGGCGGAGCTACTCGGGCCCCCTGTACGTGGCAACGCCACAACTCCTGAGGGATTTCGGCATCAAAAAGTCAACCGTCGATCCGACGGCGGAGATTCTCTCGATGCGGCCCGGTTTTTCCTCGCTCACGAAGATGCAGATCGTCTATGGCAACTACTTCGCCGGTAAGGGACCACAAGGGTGGCCGTGCCCCAAGAGCGACTGCCTCGCAAACCCGTTGATACAGGAGGAGACCTCGCTGCCCGCGGGAACCTCAGCTCCTAACACCGTGATCACTGAGTACGCGGTGCATAAGTTGGGTCTCACGCCCATCACGGCGGGCTGGTTGATCCAGACTGCGCAACCACTTAGCGCAGCGCAACTCTCCGACGCCCGCAGTACTGCTGGTGCAGCGGGAATGAGCATTGAGACCAAGTCCAGCATCCCGACGTCGGCCACAATCACCGATTGGGCCACCATTGTGGGCATCGTGCTGGCGCTTGGCATACTCGCCATGTCGATTGGCTTGATCCGAAGCGAGACCGCCGGGGACCTCCGGATCATCGTCGCGACGGGCGCGAGCAGTAGGACTCGTCGCAATCTGACGGCATCGACTGCGGGGGCGCTCGCCCTAATCGGAGCCGTACTAGGGACTGCGACGGCGTACGTCGCCGTCATTGGCTTCAGCCGATCAAACACCTTGGACGGTCTGTCGTCGTTGACGGCTGTTCCGGTAACGAACCTGCTGCTGGTGCTCATCGGCATGCCGGTTGTCGCCGCCGTCGTTGGATGGCTCGCCGCGTGGCGAGAGCCGACGGGGGTCTCGCGCCAGCTCGTCGAATAGCGCACTCGTCTATGCGTCGAACACGAACCTCGAGAATTGGGACCAGGGCTCAAGTCCGCTTTGAGTAAGAAAATTGGAAATTCTCACTTTCCGACGATATGATTAGGATTATGTCGAGAACCACAGTGCGAGCGAAGGGTCAAATTACCCTTCCGGATGATGTGCGTCGCGCAGCGCACCTGGAGGAGGGTGATCTCTTGGACGCCGAGATCACGACTGAAGGAATCCTGCTTCGCCCACAGAAGGTCATCGACATTACGCAAGCGTGGTTCTGGACGACCGATTGGCAGGCTGGGGAGCGTGATGCCGACGCCGATCGTGCCGCCGAGAGGGTCACGACCTTCGCTTCCGGCGAAGAGTTGCTCGGCTCGCTCCGTCACCGATCAAAGCCGACACCTCAGCGGAAGAAGCTGTAGGAAGCATTGCCAACGTACGCATGGGTGGCTCGCTTCGGGAAGGACTTTGATGGTCTGAGCCAAGAACAGCAAGCACTCTTCCTTATCGCCATCGCTCAGTTCGTTGAGGACTTGCAGAGACATCGTCGCTTTCGGAAGGGGCTTCGCGTCAAGGGCATTAAGGGCGCCTCGGGAATCTTTGAAATGACCTGGGCCGCTGACGGGCGCGCAACCTTCGAGTATGGAGAGTCGAAAGTTCCAGGCGAGCCTCACGTCATTTGGCGTCGCATCGGCACTCACGTAATCTTCGACACGCCGTGAGTGACCCGAGCGGCGCGATAGCGCACTCAACTACTAGACACCGGGACGAATACGGGGATTCACACAAAACCCAACCGCTCCAGGTCACTTTGTCATAAAGAGGCTCATCGGATTCTGGTGGGGTGAGCTTCATCGGACCACGATCGAGCCGAGCACTCGCCAGTTCGGTTTGCCGGCGTAGAGGGTGACTTCAGATGGTGAGCGCAATGAGCTCGGTGAACTTCTCCAATGGTGTCAGATAGCCAAGTGTTTCTCGGGGACGTCCATTGAGACTCCGTTGAATGCGCCGCAAGTCGGCGGCTGACTGCTTAGAAAGGTCGGTGCCCTTTGGCAGATATTGCCGAAGTAGACCGTTGGTGTTCTCGTTCGAACCACGCTGCCACGGCGAGTGTGGGCCTGACGTGCGCCCGCCAGGCCACGTAGTTCTCTCGGCCACCGTTGTTCTTCACCTCCCTGGTCACAGTCGACGGGGAGCGGTGAAGAGCTCTCGCGAGGAACTCATTGACTCACCCCGAGAAAGGCCGATCAGAATCTGCTCGCGCTCCTCGACGCGCAAACGACTTGGTGGAGGTGACCACGTGTCCGCCGCACCGACGAGCCTCTCGTGATCACGGAACATCGGAGTGAAGCTGCCGTGTGAACAACAGACCTGACGAGCGATGTCTTGATGGGTGAAACCTTCTGCTTTTAATCGAAAGGCCATTCGCTTCTGCTCGTTGGTCATTCGCGGACCCATAACAACCTCCTGATAGATCAACTCATCGTCGTTGATTCACAGGACCGTTGCGCTCACTCCCTGAAACCGCCGAGCAGCGCTCTGATTCGGTAGTTCTCGAAGTTTCGAAAGCCAAAGCCGGTCCGCTTGATGCGCTTGATGAGGTTGTTGATCGACTCGGTCGGCCCGTTGCTCAGACGCGTCAGGTGAAAGTGACAGATCCTGTCGAACCACCGAACGAAAACGAAACGAACTCGTCTTAAATGTTGCAAGTGCACTGGGCCGAATCACCGCGCGATCTGGATGCGATAAGTCGAGCCCCGCTCACGTTCATCCTCCAACGGGCGAACTCGACGCTTACGCCGTGAAATCTCGCTACTTGCTCGTCGTTCCTGTCCCTGAACGCATGTCTGATCGCCCCCTCCGTTGGAATGAGTAGCTACCGACAAGAACTTTGCCTCATCTTCTTGTTCGACCCCAATTCCGCAGCCACGTTCGTTTTGACTTAGAACGCCCGCGAACTCATGCTCCAGCAGAAAGTGAGAGATCTCGTGAGACATAGTGGCGCGTCGTCGCGTGGTCGGATGAGCGTCGTTATCAGAATCACGAAACCATTGCCGCTTTTGATGAGTGCGCCAGAAAGAGCCGCGTCCGGCGAGTAATAGAAGTGGTCTCGCGCAGCTCCGTCTAAATCCCCCAATCCGACGACCGGGATGCCGTACTCGCTGGCAAACTCATAGGGATCGAATGGGTCTTCACTGGCGACGTCGAACTCGGCGCGAATCTCAAGGGCAAGCCGAGCTGCAGATGCCTTGTACCGATCAGGCAGTGCCGCGTGGTTCCCCCTAGTCAGTAGGACAATATTGCAGAGATAGTTCGCAACGGCCCCCTCGCCCGTCGACACAGGATCCCGCATTGTGGCAATCCCGGCTGCTCTCGTTGCAGTGCTTGAGGATCACCTGGACCGTTTCGTCGGCTCGGCGCCGGACGCCCTTGTGTTCACCGGAGACAAGGGCGGCCCCCTGGAGCGTTCGAACTGGGCAGCGCAGTTCGCCAAAGCGCGCACATCTGCCGGGCTCGATTGGCTGCACTTTCATGATCTCAGGCACTTCGCCGGGACGACGGCAGCGCAGACCGGAGCGACGACGCGGGAAATCATGGCTCGGCTTGGTCACTCAACTGCACGGGCCGCGCTCATCTATCAGCACGCCTCGGCCGAGCGGGACAATGCGATCGCGGCAGGGCTTGACGCGCTCATTGCCGGTGCAGCTGCTGCTCCAGTCGTACCCATCGTGGCGCTAGAAAAGCACGGCGCGCGAAGCGATCGCACACGTAGTGCGCACGCTGTCGGACACGTGCTTTCGAGTGCCCTCAAAACGGTTGATGTAGGGACATTTGGAAGCAGAGAGTCGCCCTCAAGTTGAACATCTCCAGCAACTAGGACGAGCTCGACAGCGGGTTTGTGGGAGGGTCCTTTTCAAGCTGATTGAGGGACGCCGAAACAAAATTTGCCAATTGAATATACCCATACGCGGTCGGGTGAAAACTCTCGACGCAGATTCCGGGCCCAGGTACGGGGTGGCAACCGAAGGCATCCTCGGGTATACCAAGACCCACATAGAGATCTGCCAACGTTGTCGGATCCGCAATGAGCGGATTCATGGCGGTCATGGCGCCAAATAACGACAGCGTGGCCGGGTTGCACAGTTGATGTCCCGAAAACGCATTCGTGGTATTTGCGAAGTATGCCGGCACCCCTAACTTTTGGGCCAATGACACTGCAGTTCGCGAGAGTTGATCATTGACGATGACCGACGCTGCGTTGAGGGAGACTTGATTGGCAACCGAAACGGACGTGCAATCACTTGACGGGTCAACAGGAAAGAGACGTGGATAGCCGACTAAAATGATCCAAGCATTCGGGGCTTCACTGTGAATCGTTTCCATGAGACTGATCAATTGTGTGAGCACCGACGGAATGAGCTTCTCCGCGTTGGTTATAGCACCGGTGCAGTCGCCATGGGTTTCTGAATGGAAAATTGCGAGACTAACGCATTTATCGAGAACGTTCACAAAGCCCAGCGAATCACCCCCGGCCGACAACAGAATTATCCTGGCTGAATCCGATAGTCGTGAAATCTGAGGCGCCTCGGTTTGGAACGTCTTCACCATATCTTCGATTGTGGCGCCGCTACAAGCGAAAAAATGCTCATAGGACACGTGTAACAGTGCAGCGTATGAGTCGGGCGAACGATGACAGTAGTCACTTCCGCTTTCGGTTGGCGAGTAGTAAGAGAAAGCACCTTCTCCTGAGATGTACGAGTCGCCCAACGCGTACCAGTACTGCTTGGGCGAGCCAAGCTGCACGGCAGGGAAAGGTGCAGTCAGATTGAGAGTTGAACCGGTAAGAAAGTTTCCGTCCTCATCCACCGCTGCGCAAAACAGTGCTGACGGGCACGATATTGAATCAATGAGCTCGCCCTTATCAATAGCCGAAGTTGTGTCACCAGGAACAGTAGATATGCCATTTACATCCGACAGCAACGTGAGCCAACCTGATGAATCTTCTGGATCATCAGACGTGAACAGATTACCTTCCTGAGGAAAGGAGGGTGAGGTTGACGTGGGAGGCGGGAGGTCGGACGCGGCGCAGAATGTGATGGACGCGCAAGATACGGCGACCCAGCCATAATCTGACTCACTCGCGGCGCTCGCCGTCCATGATGATGCGCCACCAGTTGGATTGGTGGAGGTGTAGAGATTCCCGCCAATCTCAGCGACGCAGAGTGTCGTGTAAGGGCATGAAAGAGCTGACCAGGACGTCTGATAAGTCGAAGGAAGCGGCACGGTTGTCTCAGTCGACGTGCCTAACGGATTCTCCAAAATTGTTATCTCGCTTCCGGACACATACCCGGTGAAGACTGGAGTAAAAATAAGTGGCCCGCTTGATACCAGCACACAGAGCGACACCGACGGGCAAGACACTGCCGGAAGGGATACGTCACTGAGTTGCACGACACTTAGATTCCACGCGCTTGCCGGGTCGGTAGACGTGAAGATGTCCCCTTGACCATCCACGCCGATACAAAAGTTGGTCGACTCACATGAAAGCGCTTCAAATCCATTTGTGTCGCCCGGAATCACGACCGCAGACCAGGCTGAAGCTCCGCCAGTTGGATCGGAAGAGACAAATATCTGGCCGGTCGGAAAACCATCCGTATCAGGAAACGATGCGACACAGAACGAAGCAGACGGACAGGAAATGATGGGTCCCGGAACATAGGCACCATTTGAGGTGTCAATCGGTGTTCCAACTGGAGTGGTGGTCCAGGCAGCATCTCCGCCACTTGGATCAGTTGATGTCAAGATGTTGCCCGCGTAGTCCACTGCCGCGCAAAACAATTCCGACGGACAAGAAACTGACGTCAATCCAAAAGAATTCCCGTCAATGCGTAACGGGGTCGTCCACAAAAATGAGGCACTCGAGGCGTGAGAAGCCTTAGCTGTCGAGGCGCCGACTGGCGTCCAGATGAGGGCCAAAGTCAGAAGTGCGGTCATCAATGAGATCAGGGTGAGAGGCCGGCAATGAGAGAACTTCCGCACGACCGTGCCTCCCCCTAAGTTGCCTGCCGAGAGGTCCCAAACAGCCTCTCGAAGACGCTTGCATAGTGCAGATGTGCAGACGCTACAACGAATCATCGCACTCTGCAGTAGTGAAGCGTCGCTGCGCAGTGCAGGATTTGTTAACTGATGAATTTGTTATGGGGAGAGCGTCTCGATCAAACCTACTTGGTCCCCCGAAACGTCGTATTCGCCCAGCGCGACGCTCGAGTGAACTCCGGGCACGCTAGGTCGTCGAGAAATGCAATTTCGCCGACGCGCTGGGAGGAAGTGGCGCCGCGCTCGACGTCCACTTTCCAGAAGAGAGAGTTTCGATTAGGGCGTTAGAGCCATCGTTCGTAGCATTCTTTCCAACGGCGACGCACGAGCCCGCAGCTGGGCACGTCACAGCGTTGAGAGACGCCATTGGATTGGTAGCAGCACCGTGAGGAAGTGGCGCCGATGTCAACGTCCACTTCCCGGCGGAGAAGGACTCGATCAAACCCAGCTGATTACCGTTGATGTTCGTGTAATCCCCAGCAATTACACACGAGCCGTTGGCTGGGCACGACAAGCTAAGAGATGGACTGATTCCGAGAGAACTACCGGATGGTAGCGGAGTCGTCGATGGCGCCCATTTCCCTCCAGAAAGGGTCTCGACCAACACGCTGGTGAAGTTGGTCGCCGTGTCGACGTAGTACCCTGCTGCGACGCAGGAACTCACAGCCGAGCACGACACGGTGGTTGCCCCCGATTCCATTTCGCCGTTGGCGCCAGCTGGTAATGGTGCCGTCGTAGGTGTCCACCTCCCGTTGGAAAGGGACTCAATCAGCCCGCTTGCCGTGCCCAGACCTCCCCCGGCGCCCACGGTGACGCAAAAACTCACAGCCGGGCACGATAGGCCATCGAGAATGACTCCCACCCCGCCGGCGCCGGCCGCTTGTGGAGCCTCCGTCGCTGCCCACTTCCCGCTAGATAGGGTTTCGATCAGGCCCTGTTGTCCGTCGCTGTCAGTGAAGCCCCCTACAGCGACGCACGAACTCACTCGGGGGCACGACAGACCGTCCAGCAGGACTCCATCATTTGCGCCCGTACCGGCGCTGGCTGGAAGTGGGGCGGTGGTCGGCTTCCACTTGCCATCTATGAGCGTTTCTATGAGGCCCTCTTGTTCAGCGAGGTAATTGGTGTACTGTCCCGCTGCGACGCACTTGCCTACAGCCGGGCAAGCCAAGGCATCGAGGACGATCCCGCTTCCTCCAGGAGGTAGCGGGGCCTTCTTTGGCGTCCATTTTCCATTGGTGAGCGACTCGATCACAGCATTGACATTGCCCGAGGTATCGGAATAGTAGCCGATGGCGACACACGAACCGGTGCTTGGGCACGACTCGGCGCCGGAAAAGTTATAGATGGATGTGCCGTTATCGGCCCCAGCCGGGGCAAAGCCGTTCCCGGTCAACCCACAGTCAGCGCAGGGGACCGGAGCTAACTTACCGAGCGGGGCCATCTCCCCCTTCCAAGTCGTGCTCATAGCCAAGGGTGTTAAACCGATCGACCTCGGGTGACTCAATGTGCTGGGCGCGAATGCCGCTAGAAGCAGGGCTGCCAACATGATTGAGCTGATAATCAATATCCGACGCGGGAGCTTCTTCACGGTGCCGACTTCACTTCGAGGCACGCTCATGGTTCCCCCTAGTCAGTAGGACAATATTGCAGAGATAGTTCGCAACGGCCCCCTCGCCCGTCGACACTCAGGCTGCGGTCTTGTAGTTGTCTAGCACGGGCGCACGGGGCTCGCTCGGCGTGTGGCCATTGAGCGAATCGTGTAGTTGTCTGCAGCCTCAAGGGTTATCCAAAGGTTTACCTCATTCCGAGTTCTTACAAGAAGGGAACCGTCAAAGTGATTCGTGGCGGCGGAATGATCTTTGTGCCGGTGAGTCCGCGCCTCGTGATTGTCAGCCCCGGGGCCACGGCATCCTCAGAATTGGAAGGTAGCGGTAATGGGGTTCAGTATTGCGCACCGCCAACTGTGCAGAAAAGCAAATGATGGTTTGGTCACTACCTTTCCGAATCGAACCCGAACATAGCTGTCGTGTCGGGACCAGTCATACTGACCTCGCTGCCTTAAAACCGCCTCAGCCCATGTTTGAGCCAGACGGGAGTCGCGGAGAGTTAACCATGACGAGCCGCAGTTTGGTCTGGAACTGCAATCGGGAATGTGTAGCGATCGCTCACGTAGCGCGCACGCTGTCTGACAGGTGCCATTGAGTATGAAATTAAATACAGCCACTACCAGGCAGAATCTTGGAGCGGGTGACGGGAATCGAACCCGCATGACCAGCTTGGAAGGGTGGATGGGCTCCATCGCTTGTGTCGACAAAGATACTGGTCAGAAGCCTATTCTTGTCACCCGATCCTCGGGCCTTCGCTTGTTGGGCACTCTACGGGCACTAACTCAAACTTCTTCGGACCTCCTTAAGAGCGCTCTTTCCTTGAATGTGTCGCGCGAACGACAGATTCCCGTAGGAGTGGATTCTTCGTATCAATTCTGAGCCGCATCGAAGGACGCTTTCACAGCTCGTCGACGTTGCGGCACAGAGGTCGCTGGTTCGCAACGTGGGAGCCGTGGTGCTCCCAGATGACGCGCGACCACTCGACTGTCGTGGCTCTTAGCGATTTATTGAAACGTAGTCGGAACGTTGTCGCGGAGACGAGCGGCCGCGTAGACGAAATGTTAAGAACGGCGAGTCGGTCGTTGTGACGACAGGATCCTGGAGGTCGATGTGAATTTGTCCGTCTACAAGCTGGCATCGCTCAAACGGCGTTCGACGCTGATCGCTCTGATGTGCGCAACGTTCATCCTCGTTGGCGGGTCCATCGCTGCTGGGGAAGCGACCACACCTCACGATTCATCGAAGAGCGCGAACGCTGCGACAACCTCAACCTCGCAGTGGACGATTCCGTCTGACGAGCAGAATGCGCCTCTCGTTGCAACGCCCGGTGGCGCCAGTTATGGCGACGGCGGGTTCAACGCGGTTGACTGTCCAACTTCACAGTTTTGCGCCGCAGTTGGAGCGAGTGGATCGCTCGAAGGGGTCGTGGTCACATCTAATGATGATGGAGCATCGTGGTCGGCAAGCCCGTTGGAAAGTGGGGTGCCCGAATTGAATGCGATCGATTGCGCAAGTGCGAGCGACTGTGTGGCGGTCGGTGAAGGAGTCGCATTGACGACTTCTGACGGCGGCGTCTCGTGGAGCACGCAGAGCATCCCGACTCCCAACACGACGCTTCTTGGCGTGAGCTGTCCGAATACGTCACTCTGCATTAGCGACGGAGTTACTCCCGGTAATTCGGGACCCTATGGGGGCCAACTCCTGTATTCGTCGAACGCGGGTCTGACCTGGGCAACTGCTTCTTCATCGACGCCCATCGGCGCCCTGGGGTCAGTGGACTGTCCCAGTACCACGTTTTGTGTCGCTGTGGGAGCTCAAATTCTCGTCAGCACGGATGGGGGAGAGTCGTGGAGCCCCAGAACGGTGGACGGAGGTACGGGAGTGCTGCGGGCCGTGTCGTGCTCGTCGGCATTGGACTGTGTGGCGATTGGTCCGGATCCGATGGGCTACAGCAACACAACGCTCGCGGCATTTGAAATCTCGACATCTGACGGTGGGGCAACCTGGCAATCGAACGTCATGCCCGCGGGGCTTTGGATGATGAACTCGATCTCCTGTACGGGTGATGCCACTTGCGTGGTCGCGGGACCTTCCTCTAGCACGACGTCAGCGCCCATGTTTCTGAGTGCCGACAACGGGAGCACATGGACGACCGATCCACCGCCAACCGGCGTGACGTCAATCGGCTCACTGAACTGTGAATCCGACGCGAGCTGCGTGTTCACGGGATACGAAGGCGATTCCGCCGTCTTTGGCGAAGCTCCGAGTTCAGGGTCAGGGTCCGTAACGAGTGCCGCATCGCTCGCCGCAAACTCGCCGGCGGCGTCGTGATGAACCGACTCTCGACTCTCCTCAAGACCGCCAACGCACTTGTGCGAGTACTTCGTCGAGTGGAAGAGGGGTTACTCAAGTTGTCACTCGCGCTTGCAGTGATGAGTGCGGCGACGGGGATCTACCTCGGCGAAGGGGTAAGCCAGGCCGCTGCGTCCCCCGTGCCCCGCGTCGCCACGGCGGGGTTGGTCGCCAATACGTCGTCGTACCCTTTGAGCTCGGGTCCCGCCGTTTACACGCCGGGCGAACTGTACGGAGGTTCGAACCCGACGGCCGTCTGTTTCACATGTGAGGCATCAACCATTACCGGCTCCGCCCCGCCTTCCTCGTCCTTGGACAGCGGAACGGGCGTTGACACGATGACCGGCGACTTCTCGACCTCGCTCTCGCTGTTCAGCGTTCCGACGGTAAACCTTCCCTTGGCGCTCGATCTCACGTACGACGCGCAGCTCGCTCAATCCGAAGTGACGGGAGGCTCCACTGGCGAGTGGGGCTACGGGTGGTCATCCACCTTGGATCTATCTGTGACCCCCCAGACTCCGGGCGACAGTACGACAACGACGCAAATCGTGGTCAATCAAAGCGATGGTTCCGAAATCGACTTTGACAAGTCATCATCGGGGACGTCGTGCCCTTCCGGCGACTATCCCGCTACGAGCAAGTACACGGGCCCTTACGCCAGTCAATCGGATTCGCAGTGGTGCGCACTCGACAACGTGCAGGGGCAGCTGTCAGACTTGTACGCAGAAGAAGCCATCTATTTCCTTCAGGATGACTCGGAGACGGTCGACGGCTTTGCGTGGGACGGTCAATTCACTGGCCAATATCCCGCTGAGGCAGGTTACGGGGAAGTTGCACCCTCCTACGATATTCCGCCGGGAGAGGACGGTTGTCCCGAGTCGGCGACCGACTGCACGCTCTACAGCGGGTCAGGTGCCGGATATTACGATGAGGCGTTTAACTCCCTTGGGCAAGTCTACGAGGCGATCGATCCGTCGGGCGTGACGTACACGTTCACCTACAGCTCGCACGACGACCTCACCAGCGTGACCGAGTTTGCCAATCAGACGAATCCAAGTACCTGGAACTACGTCTACGACACTGGCGCTCCGAGCCCCAACACCGGCGATCTCACCGAGATCTACGACCCTGACGCGGGAGTGTCGACGCCGGCTTCATTCGACTCCGGCGCGTACCACTCGACGGCGGTGGCGTACGACAACTCCGGCACCGATACCGGCATGGTGAGTTCAGTCACCGATGGTCCGTTATCGAGCGGGACGGGCGCAGCGACCACGAGTTACACCTACGCCGACGGCTGCTCCACCGGTGTATGCGTGGGCCCGTCGGGCGCTCAACAGACCACCGTGACGTACCCTGCGCAAGTTCCCTGTCTCAGCTGCACTGCGGTCTCGCCGGTCGAAGTGGACACTTATGCCGCTGGCCTCGAAACGGAAACCTCGCTGGGCTCGACAACGGACGCTGCCGACAACGAGACGTGGCAGTACGCCTGGACCCTGGGCGACGGGAGCGCCAATTCGACCGAGGTCGTCACCTACCCTGATTCCTTAAGCGGCACCGCGCCAACTGCCACCATCGTCTCGGATCCAGCGGGCAACGTCATCTCCACGACGAACGCCGAAGGCGACGTCGCAACGTCGGCGTACAACGATGTTGACGCCAACGTCGCTCCCGAACTGTTGTGGAGCTATCCCGGGGCGTCATCGAACGCACCCGACGACCCACCCGCGGGCGCGTGGGTCTATACGTACAACGAACCCAGTCTGAACTATCAACTCGAGTCCGCGACCAACCCTCTTGGAAACACCACCTACTACGGGTACTACTTCGAAACGAACGTCAGACTGTGCTACGTCGTGCCACCAACCGTCACGATCTCGCTCCCGCCCACTGTCTGTGACGGTACCCCCTGGAGCGACGAGGTTTCCGAGCTGCCCAAGTGGGGTGAAACGGCCTACACGTACAACCACATGGGAGAGATAACCGGGACGTACGTCGACTGGGGTGACACAGCAACCGGCGCCGACCCGCAGGCCACAACGGCCAGCTACAACGACATGGGCGACGAAGTGTGGTCTATCCCGCCCGTGGGCCAGTCGGGGGTGCAATCGGCGTCGAATCCGTACGCCACCGTCACCACGTACACGCCTGGAAACCTCCCCTCGACGGTGACGCCACCGGGTCAGGGGGCCACCACAGACACCTACGACGCGGCGCTCAATCTCGTCTCAAGCGCAGGGCCGGCATCGACGACCACTACCGTTTACGACGGCGACAATCGACCGTGCTATCAGCTGGTGGGCGGCTCCGGATCCGGCTTGACGTGTACGAGTGCCGCTCAGGAGGGCTCGACAGCAACGATTTACGTCCCCGGTAGCACCAATGTTGCTTCCACCACCGATTCATTGGGCCACATCACCACCAACTACTACGGAGATTTGGCGTATCCGAACTCGCCCACGGAGGTCGTTGACTCTCTGGGCGACGCGATTCAGTACACCGCGTACGACGACGACGGAAACGCCTGCGTCTCCGGCGACGTCGCCATCTCGGCGCAGGGGACCACGTCCCAATGCAACTATGTGTCAGGCGACACGTCGACGACCTATAACGCGATTGGCGACGAGACTTCGGTGACCGATCCGAGCGACAACACGACGACGAACGCATTCACCAACACCTCGTACCCGGCTCTAGAGACCTCGACGACCAACGCCCTCAGTGCGGAAACGTCCTACAGCTACGACGCGGACGGCCGGCTGGTGACGACGACCAATCCGGACGGCACGTCAATCAAGACGTCGTACGATGCCGACAGTCGGGTCTGCCTCACGTCGGACAACGGGACGAGTTACGGCTGCGGCTCGGGCACCGGTGACACGGGCGTCATTTCGTATACGTACAACGGAGCGAACGATCGTCTGTCCACGACGACATACTCCCCCTCAGCCGCCGCGACGACGTATTCCTACGCCGATGGTGAATTGCAGAGCACCACCGACGCGAATGATAGAACCGTTTCCTACCTGTACAACTACGACGGTCAGGTCATCTGCGAGGCCTACCCAATCGACGCCTCGACGGGCTGTGGCACGATCGCGTCGCCCGCCACAGGCTCTCCGACCAACACGATCGTGAAGCGTGCCTACGACTCGGCGGGACGTTTGCATGCGGTCACGGACTGGATGTCCACGAACAACACCACGACCTACACGTACGGCGACGCCTGGACGCCAACAACGCCGACGTCGGTTACCTCCGTCGGAGCCACGGCGGCGTACGGCTACAGTGCCAACGGCGAGCCCACGAGCTTGAGCGTCGGGTCGTCGATTAGCGACAGCTGGACCTACGACAACGACCAGCGTGAGTCCACCACCGAAATCAACGGTTCGAGCTCATCGTCAAGTGTATATAACGCGGACGATCAGATCACTGCGGGAACCAACCTCGGGTTGTCTACCAGCAACGACACCTACACGGTGGCGGCGAACGGAGAGATCACGAAGGACACTCCACCTTCTGGATCGGCGACAAACTTCTCGTACAATGGCGGCGACGAGCTTTGCAATGCGGCGACGAGCTCGACGGCGTGCGGGTCGGATCCGTCAACCGGTACGAACTTTACCTACACGACCAATGGCGAGCGTTCCACTGCCACGCCCTACACCAGCGGTACGGCGGGTGCGACGACTTACAACGACTGGAACGCGTACGGCGAACTGTGCAATGTCGCCACGAGTGCCACTGCCTGCACTTCTACCCCCACCAGCGGCACCGGCTATCAGTACAACGGCGATGGGCTGCGGACAACGGCGACGATGTCTTCGACCACTACCGACTCCACCTGGGACCTAGTTGCGGGTGGAGCGATTCCACTCAACATCAACGACGCCATTACGAGTGGGAGTGCCACGACGAACGTCAGTTACATCTACGGTGATCTGCTCTTTGGCGGCACGGCCCCGATCGAACAAATCACGACAACCTCCACCGGCGCGACGGCGGTGTTCCTCGTCGCGAATCAAACGGGTGTTCAGGGCGTGTACAGCTCATCGGGTGGAACTGACGAGTTGGCCGTCTACTCTCCCTACGGTAAACAGACGATTACGACTGGTTCGGATGCGACTCCATTTGGCTTCCAGGGTTCGTACACGGACCCAACGGGGCTGATCTACCTTATTAACCGGTACTACGACCCATCGACCGATCAGTTTCTCTCGGTCGACCCCGATGTGGCGGCGACCCATCAGCCTTATGTCTTCACGGGCGATGACCCGTTGAATGCGGAGGATCCGCTGGGCTTGGAGTGGGTCGACCTCACAGGCTTTGACGTAGGCCCCGCCACCGCCCAACCCGCGAGCGTATCGACGCCCGAAGGGGTGCTTCAAGTAGAGGCGAACGGCGAAAAGATTCAGGTTCCTTCAACTGGATATGAGCCGAGTGATGTTGGTACGACCAGGGGAACAAACTTTTCGCAAGCAGCTAAACAACAGGTGTGGGAAGTGAATGCGGCCGCTAACGATGGCGTAAACGCCTGCACAAACTGTGGCGACGAAGTTTCGCGTCCCGAGCAATCTAAGGCGGGCGTGACACCTCCATCCAACCAAGGTGAGGTTGACCATATTCAACCGAAGTCCCAAGGCGGCGCAGGAAAGGCCGCAAACGGGCAACTTCTGTGCCGTGCATGTAACCTCGCCAAAGGGAGCAAGTTTCCATGGCCATGATTACGGATCGATCTGCGCTTATGCGCATGGAGTTTCCTCTTACGATCGAGTCAGACTGGCCACCGGTTTCAGTCGAGACGCTTTGGGTCGCTGCTCTCGGCGACGGCCACTTCCGCATCGACAACATTCCCTTCTTTGTGAGAGATATTGCGGTTGATGATGTGGTAGTGGGAAAGTCCGGGCAGGGCGGATTGCTGCGCTTCGTACGTAAGTTCGCGAGCGGCGGACATTCGACCATCTGGGTGATCTCACACGACCAAGAGGCTCAGCAATCTCTTCGCCGCGAGGTTGAGGTCATCGGCTGTGCAAGCGAAGGAAGCCCGTGGCCGTCGTTGTTCAGCATAGATGTTCCGGAGCGAACTCTGTTGCCGGCACTCTACCGGCGCCTGGATGAGTTCGACTCGGCGAATCGAATCTCATATGTCAATGCATGCATCGCTGAATAAGAAATGGCCTCTCTATATGGCGAGGTCGCCAACTCTTGCTCCATGTAAAGAAGATTTCGACCACGAACATCCCCTCAAGGGCTACTTCTTGATTGGACGGCGGGCGCGAAGCGCCCGATGGCCGCCAGCCGTCTAATTCAATGACTGACCACCATTGACCGATACTGACCGCGGTAACCGAACTCATTCGTAAGAACTCTCATGTCAGCGAGTACGCGACCGTTGTGGCTGCGTGAGAGAGACACTGACAGTAGCGAGTACTCGTTGACTTCGAGGCGGCACTTCGGAACGGTCCGGCGCAGGTCTTCTGGACGTTGGCAAGCGGTGTATCGCGTGGAAGGGCGCATGTATTCGGCGGGCGTGCATTCCTCAAAGACAGACGCACTTGTCCACCTCTCGACAATTGAGGCAGATCTTCGACGAGGCGCCTGGGTGGATCCGCGCAACGGCAGAATGACTCTTCGGGCTTACGCCGTGGAGTGGCTCGCTCAACGCAATGACCTCGCCTTTCGGACGGCAGAGCTTTACTCCTACCTTCTCGAGCAACACATCCTTCCCGCCCTTGGGAACACAATGCTCGCCGCGCTGGCGCCGTCGAAGATTCGAAGTTGGCATGCGGGTCTCTCAAAAGCACATCCTTCGACGGCGGCGAAGGCATACCGATTGCTCTCGGCCATCATGAGGACGGCGGTAACCGACGGCTACATCGTCGCCTTGCCCTGCAAGGTCAGTGGGGGAGGCGTGGAGCGCCCTACGGAGCGGCCCACCGCCACGATCGCCGAAGTGGAGACTCTTGAGGCTGCGATGCCGGAGCACCTTCGGCTGATTGTGCTCCTGGCGACGTGGTGTCAACTGCGTCGAGGAGAGTTGCTCGGTCTCAGGCGAAGAGACTTGGATCTCGTTGGCGGGATGCTTCGTATCGAACAAAGCCGCACGGTCACAATGAAGGGCCAATCTCTGACAAAGGAACCGAAGACGGCCGCTGGTCGCCGGACCGTCGCCATTCCGCCGTTCCTTCTTGCGAGAATCGAAGATCACTTGAACCGCTTTGCACCTCCGGACCGAGAGGAGCTCATCTTTAGGGGCGCTACCGGAATTCCGCTGACTCCAAACGTCCTCCAGACGGCCTGGCAGCGCGCTCGAGAGGCAGCAGGTCGTTCGGACTTACGCCTGCACGACCTTCGACACACGGGCCTCACCCTGGCTGCTGCGACTGGAGCGACCACCGTTGAACTCATGCACAGGGCCGGACACTCCTCTTCCGTTGCGGCAATGCGCTATCAACATGCCACCCAAGATCGAGATCGAGTCATCGCCGAAGCGCTCGGAGAACTAGCTAAGTCAACTGATCCTTGATTCCATTTACTTGGAGTGCCGAGCCATCGGATCCACTAGTAGCGGGCGATCCTGAACACTTCGGGCAGGTGTTCAGCACGCACGTCCTGGGAAAGAATCTATGCTCCCCGGACACCACGTGAAGGCTTGACTCGACGTCACTCGGCCCTCGCTGTCGAATCCGATTATTCGACCGAGTGAGACAGCGCTTCGCGTCCAGGGAGCTCGCCAGGGCGGCCACTTCGTCATGGTGATGTTCAGTACTTCGAAGTCATCGCTTCGTGCGAGCACAGTTGAGAGTGAGTCCTCCGTAGTGACGACAACCGAATTCGTGCTCTTGGCGAGATGAACGAGCATGAGAACGTTGCCCTTCAAGTTGCCGTCGACAACGGCCACCGGTGCACTGACCGTCGATCGCATCTGGTATCGAGTGATCGGGCCGGTGGCCACTCCCATCCCGTCGAAGCACCATCGCAATCCTGATGGAGTGTCAAAAGTGGCAATTGAGGCCACCCTGCCAAGTCCGACGACGCCGGGTTGCAAGTTCGTCGCCTGAGTCGTCGAGCCCTCCAGCGCTTGTGAGCATGCCGCAACGGTCGCACTCAACGTCGGTCCACTGGTACGGAAGAATCCGTACCACAGGCCACCAGCGGTGACAATGGCCAGCGCAACGCTCCAGATCACCCATCGAGGCCTTCGGTGCGAGCTGTTACCTCGTGGGCCGCCAGCTCCCCCGATTACCTCCGGCAGTGTGGTCGCCATCATTCCCGTCATCTAACCAGATGCTGCTGCGGTGAGCTTCGAATCTGAAGGCTCGGCGCGCGACTTTGGGCACCTATGGGCACCTCGCAACTCGAGTTGGGCACCTATGGGCACTTCACAGAGGGCAACGGCGGACACTGGGGGTCAAGGTTGGTTTAGAGAAACTGCATGTGAGGATTGCACTTTCGAAAAAAATCGTTGGAGCGGGTGACCGGGATCGAACCGGCATGGCCAGCTTGGAAGGCTGGAGCTCTACCATTGAGCTACACCCGCATTTCAGTAACACTGAGTAATCCATTGTAGGTGATGCCATTACCGTGTCGAGGTGGAAGAAACGCTCTTCGATGAAGTCGGCGGGGAAGCATTCTTTATTCAACTCGTTAACACGTTTTACGCTGCGGTCGAGAGGGACCCAGTCCTGCGCCCCATGTATCCCGAGGATTTGACCGAATCCAAGGCCCATTTCACGATGTTTCTCATCCAGTACTGGGGTGGCCCTCGCACGTATCAAGAAGAACGCGGCCACCCACGTCTCAGGATGCGTCACGCGCGCTTTGAGATCACCAAGAGCGCACGCGACGCGTGGATTGCAGCGATGAACTCTGCGCTTGACTCCATGAGCGGGCTGCTGACCGGCGAGCAGCTCCAGTCACTGACATCGTATTTTCAGATGGCCGCAACGCAGCTACGCAACACCTAGCGTTCGTCGTCGCAACCGTCCCTGACCGATTGCGGCGCCGAGCAGCACGATCGCCCCACCCACCGGTTCGAACCAGGTCAAGGACTCATTCAAGAAGATGATGCCTGCGATGACCGCCACCACAGGCGACATATAGGTCACGGTGCTCGCGATAGAGCTACCGGCGGCCGAGATGACGCGAAAGTTCCACATGAAGGCGAACCCGCTGCCAAAGATGCCGAGCGCCAACGCTGAGCACAGGGCTTTGGCGGTAACACCGTGTCCGTTCGTTCCGTCGATCAAGAAGGTGGGCAGCAGCGTCGCCGCTGCAAGGATGAGCTGGGCACTCGCTAGCGAAACGGGTGCGAGCCCCCGCGGAATGAGGTATCGCCGGCTGTAGGGGTACGAGGCGCCATACAGCGTGACGGCACCAAGGAGTGCGGCGATCGCCCACCACGGGTTCCTTCCCAACC
Source organism: uncultured Acidimicrobiaceae bacterium (assembly GCA_963732125.1). GTDB lineage: Bacteria > Actinomycetota > Acidimicrobiia > Acidimicrobiales > RAAP-2 > RAAP-2. The sequence continues at coordinate 654,846 of CAVSXX010000001.1, forward strand.
CCTGCCAGACTCCGAGCACGACAAGGACACCGCAGAGTCCGACGCCGAGGCCCACCAGCTGGTAGCGCTTCATCGGCTCGTCGCGAAAGACCACGAGCATGAAGAACAAGGTGGTGAGTGGCGTGAGCGCATTGATGATGCCCGCGACAATCGAGGTCGTGCGCGTCTCGGCCAGAGGAAAGAGGATCCCCGGGATGATATTGAGACAAAGCGCGACCACCCATAGATGAAGCCACACGATTCGTTCCCGTGGCAATCGGGCCCCGGTTACTCGGGCGATAAGGACGAGCGTGATTGCGCCCAGCGCGCAGCGCACGAATGCAACGCCGTAGGGCGTCAGGAAGCCCAGGGATAGCTTGATGAAGAGGAACGAGCACCCCCAGACGATGCCGGTCCCCAGGTACGCGGGCAACCACGATCTCGTCGGCTCTGACATCTTCGAAGGCTACGCGCCCCTTGTAAGACGTCCACGAAAATGTCACAGGAACTCTTTACGCTAGAGGTATGAGTGGTCGCGACCTTTGGCGCGAGGGCGAGGTGCGTGTCATCTCAGTCACCCCGGTGTCGAGGGGTGTGGTTCGCCCCTTTTTGCTCACGGTCACGACGCTCGCGCTCATTGTCGAAGGGGCGTCGCGATACGTCTGGGTGCACCGTTACGAAGAGTGGTTCATTGTCGTGCTGGTCTTGCCGTTCTTGGCGGTGACGCTCACGAGAACGTGGCGCTGGCGTTCGCACAAGGTGCACGTCACGAATGAGCGGGTGATCATCGAAGGAGGCGTGCTTCGCCGCTATCGGACGGCGGTCGAGCTTCGCGACGTGCTCGGCACCCGGGTGGATCAGCGGGTAAGTGAGCGGCTCGCTCGCCGCGGCTTCGTGCACCTCGACACGCTCGGCTCGTCGATACCGGTGGGGCTCGTGCGGCATCCAGGTGCGCTCTGCCGTCTCATCGATGCCGAGCGCCTTAGGAGCGACGACTCGACGTTTCCGCTGGACACCGTGTTTACCTATGACGACCCAGACCACTACCAACTCGAGATGCGACCTGACGAATGGCAGCGGCGTCGCTACGAATGAACGGCGTGGCATTTCCGGTACGGTGACTCCGTGGCAAACCGATACCGTTGCACCGCGTGCGGCAATCTGACGCGGTTTGACGTGGTCGAGACCACGTCGGTGCGCTCGTTTCACCACTACAGCGTCGGCGGTGAGCTCACCGTCGAGGAGCCCGAGGTGATCGCTCACAGCGTCGAATCGGTGACCTGTCGATGGTGCGGACACGGGCGTGGCGTCGAGGCCTATACCGAGACCGAGTGAGCGACTTTCAAGCGCGTTCCTTTGACGCTCCCTGCCAGCGCCCTGTGCCGCGCGAGTTCGTCGGCGTCACACCGACTGGCGAAGAACGGCGCGTCGAGATCCGCCAGCTGACCCTCGTCGTCGCCGTCAAGCCTGACTGTGACGGCTGTCGCGAGTTCGTCAACGGCAACCTCGACGAGTTATCCGGCGTTGACGTCGTGATGGTGAGCGCCACGTCGAGCAACGAATGGCCCGATGCGAAGAATGAGGTGCTGATCAGTCCCGCATTCATGGAAGAGCTCGACATTCGATCGGCACCGTTTTACGTCCTCATCGACCCGTCGACGCAGCGGGTAGTGACCGAAGGCGTCGTGTTCGGTCCGTCCCAAGTCGTCGCAGAGATCGCGAGTGCGCTCGAACGCTGAACGTGTCACATGGTGCTGCGAAGGTAGAACCATGAAGCGAGAGGGACGCCATGCGTAAGGACATCGAAGTTTCCATTAGCTGCCACGACTGCGTGCGACGCGGAACCCCCGACTGCTCTGACTGCCTCGTGACCTTCGTACTGGGCGAAGAGCCCGAGGCGCTGGTCCTCACCGAAGCCGAAGCTCAGATCGTTGAGCTGTTCACTTCAGAAGGCCTCGTGCCAACGCTCAAGTTCGATCGGGTTCGCCCCTAGCAAACCCATTTCAGTAGCGTGGTCGTATGGCGCGCCACCTCTTGGTGACCAACGACTATCCACCGAAGATAGGTGGTATCCAGGTCTACCTTCACGAACTCTGGCGTCGATTGGAGAGCGGTCGTGCCGTCGTGCTCACCGCCTCGTCGCACGAAGACGCCGTCGCGTTTGACGCGACGAGCGACCTGGTCGTCGAACGAATCACGGCATCGACGCTCTTCCTGCCGACCTGGCGCGCGTACCGAGCCATCGAAGACGCCATCGAGCGACACCAACCTGAACTCGTGCTCCTCGATCCGGCGTGGCCGCTTGGACTGCTCGGTCCGCGCCTTTCGCGGCCCTACGGGGTGGTGCTGCACGGCGCCGAGGTGACGATACCCGGTCGCATCCCGCTCGTCGCCTCGTCGCTTCGTTACGTGCTGACTCGCGCACAGGTAGCGATCTGCGCGGGTTCCTTTCCCGCAGAGGAGGCTCGACGCTGTGCGGCCGACGCCCTCTGCCCCATCGTGGAGGTTCCTCCCGGCGTCGATACCGATCGATTCGTTCCCGTCGATGGCGACGGGCGCCACGCGGTGCGCACAGCGATGGGATTCTCCGATGATGACCTACTCGTTGCCTCCTACTCGCGTCTCGTACCGCGCAAGGGCATGGACACGCTCATCCGTGCGAGCGCCAAGCTGCGCGAGAACTATCCCGCGTTACGCGTGGCAATCGGGGGAGCAGGTCGCGACCGCGGACGCCTCGAGCGACTGGCAGAGAAGTTGAAGGCGCCGGTCACGTTCCTCGGTCGCGTCGACGACGAGCTCTTGCCGTCCTGGATAGGCGCGAGCGATCTCATGGTCATGGACTGTCGAAATCGCTGGTTCGGTCTCGAGCAGGAGGGCTTCGGTATCGTCTTCGTCGAGGCGGCAGCGTGCGGAGTGGCTCAGATTGCTGGTCGCTCGGGTGGGAGTCACGACGCCGTGAGTGACGGTGAGACGGGCATCGTGGTGGATCGTCCGAATAGCGCTGCTGCACTCGGTGGTGCGATGTCGTCCCTTCTTGACGACGCCGAACGTCGCGCCCGTTTCGGGCTGCTCGCGCGCGACGTGGCCCTGCGAGAGTTCTCCTGGGATCGTCTCGCGGACGTTCTGGGAAAGGGTCTTGAGCCATTTGACAGCGTCGAGAGGGTGCAGACACCGACCTAAGGTGGGAACCGATGGAGGCCAGGTGATACAGCGGGCGACGGAGTCGACTCTGGTCAACGCTCCGCCCGATGTCGTGTACCGAGTCGTCACCGACTTCGAGCGCTACATGGACTGGGTCAGCGATCTGAAGCGGATTGACGTGCTCGAGCGTGACGCGGAGGGCCGACCACTCGAGGTCGAGTTTCGTGCGGCGGCCTTCGGGCGTTCGACGACCTACACGCTTCACTACGACTACAGCCGCGCGCCCGAGCTGCTCTCCTGGCACCAGACCGAAGGTGACCTCACCTCGACGCTCAACGGCCAGTATCGCTTCGAACCAGCTCCTGGGGGGACGCTGCTCACCTACGACCTCGAAGTCGAGATGTCGGTGCCGATTCCCTCATTTATCAAGTCGCGTGCCGCGTATCGCATTCAAGACCAAGCGCTTCGCGAGCTGAAGCGCCAGGCCGAACGCCAGCTTCATGAGTGACGTCGCCATCGGCATTGACGTCGGTGGCACGAAGGCGCTCGCGCTCATGGTGGCCCGCGACGGTCGCATCGTCGGCGAGATCAAGTCGCAGACTCCTCACGACGAGGGTTTCGGCGCCGGCGAGGCGACCGCGAAAGTCGTCACCGAGCAAGTGTTTCGATCTCTGTGAGCGGCAAGGACTTGATGCCGCGCACGTGCCAATCGGCATCGGGTTGCCTGGCATGATGCGCCGCGACGGGCATCTTGCCTTCGCGCCAAATCTGCAGACCGCGTCGGGCGCCGATCTTGGCGCGTTGCTGAGCTCGGCACTCGGCAACTCGAGCGTGTTCTGCGAAAACGACGCCAACTGCGCGGCGCTCGCTGAGCATGAGTGGGGCGCGGGGCGCGGCATACGCGACTTCGTCATGGTGACCCTCGGCACGGGCATCGGAGGCGGCGTCGTCGCCGACGGCCAGCTGGTGCGCGGGCGAAGCGGCTTTGCTGGCGAGATTGGTCACATGGTGGTCGAGGCCCACGGTGCGCCGTGCCTCTGCGGTGGTAAGGGCTGCTGGGAGCGATACGCCTCGGGCGGCGGCCTGCAGCGATTGACCCGCGAAGCGGCCCTCGATGGACGTCTTCCCACCCTCGTCGAGCGGTGTGGTGATCCGCGCGCCGTGCGCGCCGAGGACGTCTCGTCGGCGGCAGCCGAGGGTCTCGAAGAAGCAGTGGCATTGATGCGCGAAGTCGGTTGGTGGCTCGCGCTCGGTCTCGCCAACCTCGTCGCAATCCTCGACTGTGGTCACTTCGTGATCGGCGGGGGACTGTCCGAAGCGTCGGACTTCGTGCTGCCCGCGGCGCGCGACTATCTCGCCGAGCTCGTCGAAGGCTACGAGGCGCGTCCGACCATCACGGTCACCTCATCGATGTTCGGCCCCCGCTCGGGAGCGATGGGCGCATCGCTGGTCGCCTTTGCCGGCGCGTGAAGGTCGGCGTTCTTCTCCCGACGTTTCGCGATAACACGACCGAGGCGCTCGCTGCCGCTGATGAGGCCGAGCGCGCGGGCCTCGACGGCGTGTTCGCGTTCGATCACTTGTGGCCCATCGGATCGCCGACGCGTCCGTCGTTTGCGCCGATGCCCATCCTCGCGGCCGTCGCCGCTCGCACAGACGCATCTGCGCGTCGGCACGCTCGTCGCGCGGATGGCACTCGTGGGCACGCCCACGCTCGTCGAGCGATTCCTCACGCTCAACGCGCTTGCGCCGGGACGCGTCATCGCGGGTTTGGGCACGGGCGATGAGCTCTCGAAGGCCGAACAGATCGCCTACGACACGGGATATCCCTCGGCCGAAGAGCGCTGGGAGCTCCTCGCCGACGCACTGGAAGCGTTGCGTGGCCACGTCGACATCTGGTGCGGCTCGGGACTTCCCGCGACCGAAGAGGTCGCGCGCGCTCACGGCGCCACCGTCAACCTCTGGGGCGCGACGGTGGCGCGCGTGCGAACGGTTGGCGCGCGCGGCCCGGTCAACTGGGCAGGACCGATCGAAGGCGACGTGGCAACGACACTCGATCAACTGCGAGACGCCGGAGCAACGTGGGCCGTGGCCTCATCGGCGACACTGATCGCCGAGCTCGCCAAGTGGCGTCGCGCCGGCATGACTTACTAACGTTTACAGATGGAGTTCCGCCGCATCACGGGCCTGCCCCCGTACGTCTTCGCTCAGATCAACGGCCTGAAGGCTGACGCGCGCGCCCACGGGCGCGACGTCATCGACTTCGGCTTCGGGAACCCCGACCTGCCGAGCCCCGACGTCGCGGTCGAGAAGCTCGCCGAAGCCGCCCACAACCCGAAGAACCACCGCTACAGCGCGAGCCGGGGCATTCCGAACCTCCGTCTTGCGATCGCGAACCGCTACAAGCTGCTCTTTGATGTGGACCTCGACCCCGAGACCGAGGTGGTCACGACCATCGGCGCAAAGGAGGGCTTCACGCACCTCATGTGGGTGATGCTTGGCCCGGGGGACTCGGCGATCGTGCCGTCCCCGAGCTATCCGATCCACTTGGCGGGCCCCGGCTTCGCGGGCGCGACCGTCATCACCGTGGCGATGCACGACCCAGGGGTGAGCGAGAACGATCCCGGCGACGACTTCTTCGAGGGACTGCTCGCTGCGTGGGAACGGGCGGAGGTCAAGCCTCGGGTGATCGTCGTCTCGTTTCCGCACAACCCGACGAGCGCGTGCGTCGACCTCGCCTTCATGGAGCGACTCGTCGCCTTCGCCCTCGAACGCGATGTCGTGATCTGTCACGACTTCGCCTACGCGGACCTCGGCTTTGACGGCTACCGTCCGCCGTCGATCCTGCAGGTTCCGCGTGCGAAGGAGTGCTGCGTCGAGCTCTACACCTTGACCAAGTCCTTCTCGATGGCCGGCTGGCGGGTGGGATTCCTCGTCGGCAACGCCGAGATCGTGGCGGCGCTCACGAAGCTCAAGAGCTACCTCGACTACGGCACCTTTCAGCCCGTCCAGATCGCCGCGATCGTCGCGATGAACGAGGCCGTCGACTACCCCGACCAACTTCGCACGATCTATCAGTCGCGACGCGACACGCTGATCGACGGACTCCATCGCGTCGGGTGGGATGTGGTGGCGCCGCGTGGTTCGATGTTCGTCTGGGCGCCGATACCCGAGCCGTACTCCGAGATGGGGTCACTCGAGTTCTCGAAGTTCCTCATCGAAGAGGCCGACGTCGCAACGAGTCCGGGCGTCGGCTTTGGCGACGGCGGCGACGGGCACGTGCGCTTTGCCCTCATCGAGAATGAGCTGCGCACGGGTCAGGCGATCCGCAACCTGCGTCGCGCGCTCACCAAGCTCGACTGATCACGGCCAGCCCGCGCCGGCGTACCTCGACGTCGGCGGCTTCGATCTTGCCGGTGAAGGCGTCCGCGATCTTGAAGCGGTCACTCGTCGGCGCGGTCATGACGTAGAGTCGCCGGCGATCCTTTCCGCCGAGCATGCAGGCGTACGCGTAGTCGCTCGTCTCGACGACGCCCGTGATCTCCCCGCCCTCTTTAACGCGCAGGCACTGTTTGGCGAGCGCGTTCGCGACCCAGACCTGACCGTCAGCGTCGAGGCAGATGCCGTCAGCCGCGACGAAGTCCAGCTGCGCCCAGACGCGCCGATTCGAGAGGGTCCCATCGGCGGCGATGTCAAAAGCGCTGAGGCGAAAGGCGATCGTCTCGCCGACGATCAGTGTGGCACCGTCAGGCGTGATGACGGTGCCATTGGGAAAGGCCATGTCGGGAACGGCCTGAATGACGGCACCGGTGGGGTCGATCACGACGATGTTCGTCGTAGGAGGGGGAGTAGCCATCATGCCCGCCGGTCCGATCTCGCGCATCATGACGTCAAGGTCGAAGCCGAAGCTGCCCACGTAGGCATACCCAGACAGGGGAGACGACCATGTCGTTCGCCCAGAACCCGCAGTATGGCGAGATGTCGCAGTAGAGCATGCTCGCGCCGTCATGGCGACGCATGACGCGTTGGTCGGTCATGGAGACGAAGAGCAGATCACCGTCGGGCAGCCACCCGAGCCCCGATGGCTGATTCGGTACGATCAGCTCGAGACGCTCGTCGGCGACGCCGTCGTCGGTCGAGAAGATGGCGTGGCGGTAGAAGTCCGAGTACCACAGCCGCCCGTCGTGCCAGCGAGGTGCCTCGCCAAAGGTCAGTCCGTCGCGCAGCGCATGCGCCTGATAGCTCTCCATGGCCCCCCTCGGAATGCGCTAGAGCGAACTTAACCTCAGGCGCGCTCGAGGGCGCGACACCAGGCGAGATAGCCCGCCTCGACGACGAGCGACTCTTCCGGTTCGAACCGCGACGCACTTCGCCACGCAGCCTCGAGGTCACCGAGCGAGCTCCAGAGTCCGACCTCGAGGCCGGCGACGCTCGCCGCGCCTCTCGCCGTTGCTTCAAGCGTCGAGCTGCGCAGCGTCGCGACTTTTGAGTTCGTCGCCTGCAGCGCGAGCAGTAGATCCATCGCAGCCGCGCCGCCGTCACAGCGCAGTTCGCGCACCTCGACGCCGCCAGCACGAAACGCGTCCGTCATCGCGCGTACTTGGTAGGCGAGCGCTTCGACCAGGGCGCGCGCGATCTGACCTTTGCCGACGCCTCGACTCAATCCTGTGATCGCCCCGCGCGCATCGGACCGCCAGAATGGCGAGCCGAGCCCGGTGAAGGCGGGAACGAACTGCGCACCGGCCGAGTCCGGCACCGACAGCGCGAGTGCTTCGAGTTCACTCGACGACGCGATGATTCCGAGATCGCGCAGCCACTGCACGGCCGCGCCGGCAACGAACGCCGATCCCTCGAGGGCATACGAGACAGGCCCTGTGGTGCCGAGGTCCCAGGCGACGGTCGTTACAAGTCCGTCGACGACGTTGGGCACACTTTCGCCCGCGTTCGCGAGGACGAACGCGCCGGTTCCGTAGGTCGCCTTCACGAGCCCGGGGCTGAAGCACGCTTGTCCGAACAGCGCGGACTGCTGATCGCCCAGCACGCCGGTGATCGGCACGCCGGCGAGCTCAGCGACGGCGTTTCGTGACACGGCGCCAAAGCGCGATGCAGACGCCTGAATGTCGGCGAGCGTCGAGCGCTCGATGCCAAAGAGCGTCATCATGGGCTCCGACCAATCGAGTGTCGCGAGGTCCATCAGCATCGTGCGCGAGGCGTTCGATGGCTCCGTGGCAATGACACCGCCGTCGATGCCACCAGTGAGCGTCCAGAGCAGCCACGTGTCAACGGTCGAAAATGAAGGTTGGCGTGATGAGTCGGCAACACCGTGGTCGAGCATCCAGCGCATCTTGGTCGCGGAGAAGTACGAGTCGAGAACAAGACCCGTCGTTGCGCGCACCTGCGGTCCGTAGCCTTCGGCCTCAAGCTGCTGACACCGGTCGGCCGTGCGACGGTCCTGCCAGACGATCGCACGGCCAAAAGGGATGCCCGTCTCACGGTCGAAGCCGACCGTTGTTTCTCGCTGGTTGGTGATGCCGATCGCGGTGATCTCATGACCCTCGTCGAGGGCACAAATGGCGACCTCGCGGAGGGTCGAGATGGCAAGGCGGGCGATCTCGAGTGGGTCATGCTCGACCTCGCCGGGGGAGGGAAAGTACTGGGTGAGCTCTCGATAGGACTCGAAAACGGCCTCCAGGCGAGGGCCAAAGGCGACCGTCCGCACACCCGTCGTACCGGCGTCGAGAGCGAGGACCAGGTTCACCCGGGCAACGCTACCCAGGCCGGGACCGCGTTTTCCGCCCCTAGACTGGAGATAGAGGAATTGTCCAAAAGTCTTCGAAAAAGTAGTTGACACCGTGTAATTACAGTGCTGTAATGACACAGCATCTTGCGACGTGGAGTGGGCTGACCACTACATATTGTGGCTAGGGGGCCAAGGGTCACAGATCCTTGTCTTTCCGACTCCTCGAAGCCGGTATGTCCTTATGTCGGTTGAAAAGAGAGAAGAGAAGATATGGCTATCGCACCTCAGCGACTCGGAATTGGAATTCGTCGGTACTTCACCACTGAAGATCGCCACCCCTATGACGAAGTGACCTGGGACCTTCGCGAAGCTCGCATCACCAACTTTCGAGACGGCACCGTTGCCTTCGAGCAGCTCGACGTCGAGGTGCCCTCAACGTGGTCGTTCAACGCGACGAACATCCTTGCCCAGAAGTACTTCCGCGGCACCCTCGGCACGCCCGAGCGCGAGACCTCGCTCAAGCAGGTGGTCGACCGCATCGTCGACACCGTGACCGCGTGGGGCGTCGAGAGCGACTACTTCGTCGACGACGAAGAGGCCGAGACGTTTCGCGCCGAGCTGAAGCATCTGCTCATCACACAAAAGGCCGCGTTCAACTCTCCCGTCTGGTTCAACATCGGCGTGAAGGACGTCCCCCAGCAGGGCAGCGCCTGCTTCATCTTGGCCGTTGAAGACTCGATGCGCTCGATCCTCAACTGGTACACCGAAGAGGGCATCATCTTCAAGGGCGGTTCGGGTGCGGGCGTCAACCTCTCGAGGATCCGCTCATCTGCCGAACCTCTCGAAGGCGGTGGTACCGCGAGCGGTCCGGTGTCGTTCATGCGCGGCGCCGACGCGTCGGCCGGCACGATCAAGTCCGGTGGCAAGACGCGTCGTGCGGCGAAGATGGTCATCCTCGACGCCGATCACCCCGACATCGAAGAGTTCATCTGGTGTAAGGCCCGCGAAGAGGAGAAGGCCCGCGTGCTGCGCGACGCCGGCTTCGACATGGACCTCGATGGGCGCGACATCAACTCGATCCAGTACCAGAACGCGAACAACTCGGTGCGCGTCTCCGATGAGTTCATGGAGGCGGTCGTTGCCGACGCTGACTGGAACTTGACCTCGCGTCACGGCAACCAGGTCATCCGCACCGTCAAGGCGCGCGAGCTGTGGCGTCAGATCGCCCTCGCCGCGTGGGAGTGTGCAGACCCGGGCCTGCAGTTCGACACGACGATCAACAAGTGGCACACGTCATCGAACACCGAGCGCATCAACGGCTCGAACCCGTGCTCTGAGTACATGCACATCGACAACTCGGCGTGCAACTTGGCGAGCATCAACCTGATGAAGTTCCTCGGCAACGACGGCGAGTTCGACGTCGACGCCTTCAGGGCAGCCGTTGAGGTCCTCTTCACGGCCCAAGAGATCATCGTCGGCGCGGCTGACTACCCGACCGAGAAGATTGCTGAGAACTCGCGCAAGTTCCGTCAGCTCGGCATTGGCTACGCGAACCTGGGGGCCTTGCTCATGGCCTCCGGCCTCGCCTACGACTCAGACGCCGGTCGGGCCTGGGCGGCATCGATCACCGCCCTACTCACCGGTCACTCGTACCTGACGAGCGCGCGCACGGCCGGACGGATGGGTCCGCACGAGGGCTTCGCCGAGAACGCGGAGCCCATGATCAACGTGCTGCGCATGCACCGCGACGCCTCGTACCAGATCGACACCAAGCTGGCGCCCGGCCACATCCTCGAAGCCGCCCAGCACGACTGGGAAGAGGCGGTCGAGCTCGGGCTTCGCCACGGCGTGCGCAACGCCCAAGCGTCGGTGCTCGCACCCACCGGGACCATCGGTCTGTTGATGGACTGTGACACGACGGGCATCGAGCCTGACCTTGGTCTCGTCAAGTTCAAGAAGCTCGTCGGTGGCGGCAACATGTCGATCGTCAACCAGACTGTGCCGCGCGCCCTCACCAAGCTCGGCTACAGCGACGACGAAGTCGCCGTGATCATCGCCTACATCGACGAGCACAAGACGATCGTCGGGGCTCCGGCCTTGAAGGCCGAGCACCTGCCCGTCTTCGCCTGCTCGATGGGCGACAACACGATCCACTACTCGGGTCACGTGCGCATGATGGGTGCGGTACAGCCCTTCATCTCGGGCGCGATCTCCAAGACCGTGAACATGCCGGAAGACGCGACGGTCGAAGACGTGGAGAACCTCCACCTCGACGCCTGGCGACTTGGCATCAAGGCGGTCGCCATCTATCGCGACAACTGCAAGGTGGGCCAGCCACTCTCCACTGCGAAGAAGGATGGCGAGAACCAGATCCTGCCCATCTCGATCACCGACGTCGATGCAGCCGAGGTTGTCGACCTCTACGCACGCATCGCTCGCCTGGAGACCGCGCTCGAGCATGCTCGCGACGAAGGTGCTCATGTCGTCGTCGGTGCGGTGCGCGAGCGCCTGCCGCGTCGTCGGGTGTCTTCTACCTTCGCCTTCCGCGTCGCGGACTGCGAAGGCTACGTCACGGTCGGCGAGTACGAAGACGGTCGGCCTGGCGAGGTGTTTATTAAGGTCGCCAAGCAGGGTTCGACCCTCGCGGGCATCATGGACGCGTTCTCTATCTCGATCAGCCTGGGCCTCCAGCACGGGGTGCCGCTCGCCACGTACGTGAAGAAGTACGCGAACATGAAGTTCGAGCCGTCGGGCATGACCGACGACCCGGACCTGCGGATTGCGACGTCACTGGTCGACTACATCTTCCGCCGCCTGGCGCTCGACTACTTGAACCCGAGCGAGCGCGAAGAGCTCGGTGTGCTGTCAACGAGCGAGCGACTCCAGCCGACGTTCCCCGAGATCGCCGAGCAGGCGACACCGACGCACAACTTGCCGGTCCAGCCTTCCTTGCTCGAGCTCGGTGACAAGCCGGCGCAGAGCCAGCCGTTGCTCAGCCGTTCTGAGCAGCGCGACGCGCCCATGTGCTACCAGTGCGGCAACTCGATGCAGCGCGCGGGCTCGTGCTACGTCTGCACCAGCTGCGGTTCAACGAGCGGCTGTTCGTGATGTCAAATTGCACTCGAACTTCAGTGAGAATTTCACGCGAACTTCAGTGCAGTTGCATCCGAACTTCAGTGAGAATTTCACGCGAACTTCAGTGCAGTTGCATCCGAACTTAAGTGCGATTTCATCGAAGTTCAGTTGAAGAAGAATCGATCGCTGTCGAAAGGAGGTGAAATCCAATGGCTAAGAATACTGGACGTGGATACCGCGAAGGCGAAGTTCGTGACCGCAGTCAGGTCTACAACCCCGTGACCAAGACGTGGACGAAGCGCGATGCGGAGACGGGCGAGTTCATGGGCGGAAAAGAAGACGGAGACCCGTACAAGGGAGTCCGCAAGGAAACCACTGAGAATCAACGACGAAGTTTGGTGATCGCCAGATTGTTGTTTCCTCAAGGGCTGCTGTCGATCAAGGGTCTCAAAGTTCGTTTGAGCGGAACGTCTCCCACGCCTTAGTGGCTTCAGCTTTCGTGAGCTGTCGGGCTAACGCCTTTGGATATCCAGCGATGTTGACCAGATCAGCAATTTGCCATACTTCGGCTGGTGTCTGGTCGGGTTCGTCAAGAGGATTAGCAGCGATTTTCTTGCGCTTCCTCTTCGCTGCTAAGAGGTCCACAACTTCAGTGAGTGTCTTGGTCTGTTCATTGAAAGGGAGCGAGTTGAGACGACTCCGCATCCCCTCGTAGACCTCGCTGTCCTTTCGTGCTCCTACGGCCCAGATCTCACCAATGTCAATAATTGTGGCCCCAGAGTCGTCTGAAGTTACTCGCCACACAACACGCCAGTCCCGGTTGCTAATCGTCAACTTTCGGAATCCGCTGAGCACGCCGCCTAGAGATTCTCCTGCATCTGGATTACTTTCTATGACGAGGAATTTCTTCATCGCCCATTCGAGTGCGGGACGATTTTTCTTCTGCAAGTGCATCAGGTCATCAACGGCGTCGTCCGTAAATCTGAGTTCAGTACGTGTCGCCTGAGGATGCCGCCCGCCCCTCCGTTGCGGATATTCGTTGCTTTTCCTAGGAGGCTCGCGTCGTTTAGGATTCACTCGCGGCCAGCAGCGAGATCCTCATCCAATTCTTGCTGCAACGTCTCCCGATCAAATCCAAAGCGAGCGAAGACGTCATCAAGTGAGGTTCGGTGCCCATTGTCCGTCACCAATCTGACCATTACAAGTGAAAGGTCTCGAAGATCGCGCTCCGCCTCCTGGTACTCAAGTAACCTGTCGGCTCCAATGACTGCAGCGACGGGCGTGTGGCGTCGCTCAACCACAAACGAAGAGCCAAGTTCGGCCGCCCGAGCAAGGCTCGAAACGCCTCGCTTACCTGCGTCGGTGATAGAGATCCGAAGAGGTGCGGTGCGGATTGCCATATCCATAACTATACAGGTTTCTGTGTAGAAATTAATCAACCTGCTATTTGGCGCAGAAATCACGGCCGTGAGTCGAGGGGTATCTGCCGATGCGGTTTTCCGTCGATGGAGTCGGACCTTACGAGCCCGGGACACCAAGTGGCTGTTGGGGATTCGTGCATCTTGGAAAATTGACGGCTGAATCGGATGCAACTTGGACTGCATCTCGGATGCAACTTCACACGTAATCTCACTACGCACTCGAACCTCAGTGGCAGTTTCCGGGCTCGATAGCCAATATTGCAACTCAATCGCGTCGCGCTGAAGAGCCATGATTGAGTTCGTCGAGGAGTGTCGTCGAGAGTGGGAACGGCTCGGTGTCCCTGATCCCATCGCCAACGAAATGGCTCTCGACCTCTCGGCGGACATCGAGGAGGCCGAGGCCGACGGTGGCTCCGCCGAAGATGTGCTGGGAAACAGTCTCTTCGATCCGCGACGGTTTGCGGCAGCGTGGGCGAGCGCTCGAGGCGTTACTCCAGCGCCAACACCAATCGACCCAATTGGTAACCCTCACCCTTGGTGCCGACTCGCAGTGGTCGTTGCGATGTCACTCTTTGCATTGCTGGCGGCTCTCGCCGTGGCCGCCGCTCTAATTGGTCGTCATGGCGTTGCGATCGCCGCCACGATCGGCCGTGGTGTCACGCTGCCGCGACCACCTCGATGGTTCGGGCCCGCGCACCCGTTCCAGGTGTTCGTTTCGCGTCCGATTATTTCGTCTCAGAGCTTTGCGCCGTACGCCGTGCTTGCTCTGGCGATCCTGTTTGTCTGCCTCGTGGTCCTGGTTCTCGCTATCCTGTTTCGCACATCGGGTCAGGGTCGCGATTCAAAGCGAAGGATGTGGTGAGCGGTTCCGGCTGAACGTCACCGGCGGAAAAGTTCTTGATGTTACGTTCGCGATATGAGAAGACTCATCGTCGGCCTCATCGCGGCGGCCGTGAGCTGGCCCATCGTCCCCGCACTCGTAGTTGCTCGACCCAGGACGGCCGGACAGTTCGTGACACCGAAGAGCCCCGCCGCGATGGCCGAGTCCGCGTCGGGCGTGCTCTACGTCGTTGACGCGGGTCGAGACCAGATTCTGCGAGAGGTCGCGGGCGGAAGGTTCATGGTGGTGGCGGGCAACGGGCGCCGCGGGTTCTCGGGCGATGGACACCGTGCGATCACGGCGGAGATCTCGGTCAGGGCGCAAAGTGGCCTCGCCGTGGCACGAGACGGGACCGTATTCTTCGCGGACAGCGGCAATGGACGCGTGCGCGAGATCCTGCCCAACGGCGTCATCGAGACGGTCGCCGGGGGAGGCACCAGGTCGCCGCGAAGAGCACCGGTGGTTGCTGTCAGGGCGCGCTTCGCGAGCGACGACGAGCTCAACGGCCTAGCCGTGGGTCCAAACGGCGAGCTCTATGTCGCGGCCGATGGCGTCTACCGACTGGACGGCGGCGTGCTGCGTTGGGTTGTGGGGTCCGACGCGGCGGGGTTGAATCGGAGATTTCGGGGATTTGGCATGAACCCGGCGACGCAAAAGGATTTCGATCCCGCGGACACGCTCGCCTTTGATGGTCGCGGTGATCTTCTCGTGGGCGGCGGCGAGACGTGGGGCCTTTACGAAGTGACGACATCGGGATCGCTTCGCTACCTACAGAATGACCGTGGCGAGCCCGGGGTCTATCGAGCGATGGCGACGGAGCCGAATGGCAACGTGGTGCTCGCCGGTGGGATTAACGGATTCGATCTGTTTCATCCGTCGGGGCGCATCACATGGATCGCCGCTCCCGGTCTTTCGAAGCTGATATCGCCAAACAACACGTTTGCCGTCGGCGAAGGTACTGCCACCGCTCCCGACGGCGCGGTCTTCCTCGACACCCAAGCCAACAACGGATTCTCAGGCGTCAACGCCATCGCGAAGGTCACGCCCACGGGTCACGAGGAACTCATCTGGAAGTCCTAGACAGTGGAGTTGCGCGCCGGGTTCGTCCGCGCTAACGTACAACCAAATGGTTGTAGATCAGATATCCGACGAAGAAGTGGATCGCCTCTTCCAAGCCCTCGCCGACACGACCCGTCGCGACATCTTGATGCGCACCATTCGACAAGAGCAGTCCGTCTCATCGCTGGCGCGGCACTACGACATGAGTTTTGCTGCGGTCCAAAAGCACGTCGCGGTGTTGGAGCGCGCGGCGCTCGTGACCAAGGAACGACGGGGTCGCGAGCAGATCGTGCGAAGCCACGAACCGACGTTGACGACGGCCGCACATCTGCTTGAGAGCTATGAAGAGCTCTGGATTCAACGAGCCAACCGAATGGCCGACGTACTTGCCGGCAAGAGAGGAGAACAACCATGACGGTTATCAGCAGCACCAAGGATGAGGAGCACCTGACGCTCATTATGGTCGCCGACTTCGAGGCGACGCCCGCGCAGGTCTGGGAGCTCTGGGAAGACCCGCGACTGCTCGAGCGCTGGTGGGGACCGCCCACGTGGCCCGCAACGTTCTCGCGCCACGACTTCGTTGTCGACGGGGAGTCCCGCTACTTCATGACCGGCCCCGACGGCGAGAAGTCCCGCGGCTGGTGGCGGATCTACGCGATGGACGAGCCCCGCCGGCTGGACTTCGCGAACGGTCTCGCCGGCGATGATGGCGAGCCGGTGCCCGGGGTCGAGCCCATGTCCGGTTCCGTGACCTTCGAGCCCCATGGCGCAGGTACGAGAATGACGGCCGTCACCCACTTCGTCGACGCCAAGCAGATGGAGGTCATGCTTGGCATGGGTATGCAAGAGGGCATGACTCTGGCCATTGGCCAGATGGACGGCCTGCTCTTGGCGGTCTAGGCCCTATTCGCAGTACCAACCCAACCCCATCGGTTCATCGCGCGAGGGTGAGGGCCGCTTTCTACGTTGAGTAGGTGGCGTACACCACCACCGAGACGACCTTGGGAATCGAGCTGGTATTGAAGTCTCCGCTGCCGTAATTGACGTTCCCGGGCGCATCCACGGACACCTGCCCTACCTTGATCGAGATCGGCTTTCCCAACTTGACCTGCTTGCCCAACGCGGCTTGGGCACGTTGTCGAGCGTTGGCGGCGGCCTCTGCCGTGAGGACGGGTCGAAGTTTCTTCAATCCATTGAAGGTGTACTGCGGTTGTTGGGCGATGAACGGAACGTTGGTGGCGAGCAGGAGATTGCTGACGCCCAGAACACGCTGCATGGCGGTGAGGCGAGAGGACTGCACGGTGACCGTTTGGCTCATCGTGAAACTGGTCACCTGACCGGTTTCTAGTGTGTTGGGTTGCACATTTATCGTGCCAAATGAGATTTCGTCGTTGAGAGCTCCGGCGGCGACAAGCGCCTTGCGAATCTGGGCGGCCCACCCGTTCAATTGCGCCAATGCCGCCGAGGTGGTCGGCTGCGTACTGGCCACATTTGCCATCCATTGGAATGTGTTGGACGTGACTTCCTGTTCCGCAGAACCGGTAATCGTGATCTGGTTGGTCTGCGGTTGATTTCGGTTTCGGATCCCCGATGCAACCGACAACGATCCGATGATGAACGCCGCCGAGAGGATGATCATTCCAATCAGCTGCTCGTGTGACCGTATCGAGCCTTTCGTCTGGGACGCTGGTTCTCGGCTCTTCTTCTCGACGCCGATGTCGGCTCCCTCTTCGGCACTCACGAGTTGACGTTATCCCAACTCTCATCCAATTTTTCTGACCAATTCGCCGCGAACTGCCGGGTGTCAGGTATGTCAGTCCTTTAATGTGGCCCTCGTGCACGGAACGAGGGTGTGAAGGTGAGCGATTCACTCGCCGGCGTGACGCCGCAGCTGCGCACGATGTTGATGAACGGACTGGCACTCGCCCCCGCGGGTGCGAATGTCGTGATGCAGCTGTCCCACCTTGCCGTGGGGCACGGCGTCGCCGAAAGTCGTGTCGCGAGCGGGGCGCTCACGAAACGGCCCATCAAGCGAACGCGGACCACGCTTGGCTACATCGTGGTGGCGCTGCTGGGCAGTGACGACGACCGAGAGGCGCTGCGCCGCGAAGTCAATCGTCAACATGGCGAGGTTCGTTCCCGCACCGATGACGCAGTCAGCTATGACGCCTTTGACAGTGACCTGCAGCTGTGGGTCGCCGCATGCATGTACCGCGGGGCGCTTGATGCGATGCTCTTCATCTACGGCTCGCCCTCCGAAGAGGTGCTCGACGAGCTCTACGCACACTGTGCGCGCTTCGCGACGACCCTGCAGGTGAGCCCCGATCAGTGGCCATCGACGCGAGCGGACTTTGACGCCTACTGGGAAGCCGCGGTCGCACGCGTCGAGATGGATGAAGTGACGCGTGCGTATCTTCGTGGCATCGTCGGTCTCACGTTCCTGCCGCGACCGCTCCGCGCCGGTCTTGGACCATTGCACGAGTTCGTGACCGCAGGCTTCTTGCCCGAACCGTTTCGTAGCGAACTGGGTCTGACATGGGATCAGCGTCGCGAGCGGCGATTTGTGTCGCTGATGCGATCCGCGGTCGCTGTTCAGCGTTGGATGCCCCGAGTCGCTCGAGAGTTTCCGCTCAACGCCGTGTGGTGGGACACGCGCCGTCGCCTTCGATCAGGTCAGCCCTTCGTCTAACTGGCGTCGTCGAGCGCGGGCGCGACGCTGACGCGAGCGACGCGCTTTCGCGAGGCGGAGAGAATCGCGGCGACGACCATGAGCGACGTCGACGCGTAGAAGGTCGCGTGCAGGCCGGTCACGAAGGCACCGATAACGTGCGGGCTGATTGAGCTCGAACCGACGAAGATAGCAAACGCCACGTGGCGCGAGATCGACGCGGACGCGATCAAGATGGCGACGGCGAAAGAAAAGACCATGCCGACATTCGCGAACGTGCGCAAGAGACCCGACGCGAGGCCAAAGGCGTTGCTTGGTGCGACCTTCATGACCGCCGAGTTGTTGGAGGGGAAGAAGCAGCCCATGCCGATCGCGCTGACGGTGTAGGCGATAACGACGACCCACAGTGAGGTGTGCGCGCCGAGTTGGGCGTAGGCGAGCAGCGCGAAGATCTGCAGGACGAGGCCGAAGGTCGCGGGCAACACCGCCCCGTGGCGGTCGGCGTAGCGGCCGGCGAAGGGACCGAAGGCGCCGCCGATGACGTAGCCCGGCACAAGGAGCAGGGCCGCGCGAATCGGGTCAAGGTGCTGGACGCCCTGGAGGTACATGAGCAGCAAGAACAACACGGCGAAGCTCGCGAGGCTCTGGATCATGGCAGCGAGGAACGAGGGCGTGATCGTGGGAATCTTGAAGAGCTTGAAGTTGAGAAGCGGCTCTTCGGTGTGGCGCTCGATCTGCCAGAAGGCGAGCAAGCACACGACGCCCCCCACGAAGAAGCCGATAATCGTGGGATCAAGGGATTCGCTGATGAGGTCGACCATTGCCCACAAGAGGCCGAAGAGGCCGAGCCCGACGGCGAGAGCGCCCCACCAGTCGATGCGCCGGCTGACGCGCGGGGCGGTGTCGTGCAGAACCTTTCGCGCGACCATCACGGCGGCGATGCCAATGGGCAGGTTGATCCAGAAGATCCAGCGCCACGATATATAGGTGACGATCGTGCCGCCCAGTACCACGCCAAGCACGGCGCCGGTGTTATAGCCAATGGCGTTGAATCCGTAGGCTCGACCGCGCTTGTCCTTCGGAAAGGTGTCGGCGATGACCGCCCCTGAGTTGGCCGCAATGAAGGCTCCGCCGATTCCTTGGATCAGCCGGAAGATGATGAGGGACAGCTCATTCCACGAGAGGGCACAGAGGGCTGAGGCGACGACGAAGATGACAAAACCCATCTCGTACATCGACACACGGCCGAACATGTCACCGAGACGACCCACCTGCGTCGAGACGAGGGTGATGACAAAGAGGTAGCCGATGATCACCCAGATGACCGAAGCGAGGCCGATGTGGAAGGTGCGTTGAATCTCCGGCAGTGCGAGTACCACGATCGTCGTGTCGACGGCTGTGATGAGGACGCCTGTGACGACGACGAGTAGAGCGAGATTGGGTCGGTTGGTGATGTCCAACCCGTCGTCGACGGTTGCGTTCGTCGTCAATTCGCGCCGCGATTTCACTGATCAGACTCTATTTTTTGGCTGACTCCTGCGGCGTGTGCGAAGACGTGAGCGCAAGGAGCCGAAAGCAACATGACCCTTTTAGGTTATGTGTCACACATGACATTCGTGCCGCAGCGTGACATCAACCTACGAATGCCGTCACAATTTGACATGATGTCGAAGAATGCGACGTCGGTGATGAACGTGGAGCGGCCGCTGCACATCGCGAGCGTGATTCGATGAGCAGCTCAGCGCTGAATGTAGCGGACCTGGCAGGTGTCGCCATCAGCGAGCGTGATCGTGAAGGTGTAGGTGCCATTTCGCGAGCGCGCCGCAGACGTGACGTGCACGATCAGCACCTTTCCCGTGTCGCGTATGACGACGGCGCTCGTGCCACGGTGACTCGTGACGTGCGGCTGGCCGATAAAGCCCGTGCCGTCGATGGCGATCGTCACGGTTCGTCCCGCGACGACATAGCCCCGCACGACGGTGGCAGTTGGTTTGGCAGGAGGCGGAGGCGGTGGTTTCGCGACAGTGAGCGCGAAGGTGTAGGTGCCCTGATCGCCTGTTGCGTCGCTCACTGTCCCGCTCGCCTTATACGTGCCCGCGGCGAGCGTGCCGCTGGTCGTGACAAGACCGGAAGTGCTGACAAGGAGACTCGGAGTGCCCGTCGTTTGGACGAAGGTCTCTGCGCCGAGATTCGCCCCCACGCTGAGTTGCTGGCTGAAGGTCGCCGAGTTCGCCGTCGTGATGGATGCCGTCGTAGGCGTTCTCTGGACGAGCGCGCCGACTTTCAAGGTGAATGTAAAGGTTCCTTTGTCACCCAGCGCGTCGGTGGCGGTGCCCGTCGCGGTGTACGTGCCCGCGCTGAGCGTTCCGCTGGTCGTGATGAGCCCCGAGGAACCAACGACGAGGCTCGGCGCACCGGTGGTTTGTGTGTAGGTGACCGCGCCACTTGCCCCGGTCAGGGCCAGCTGCATCGAGTAGGTCTGACTGCCGCTCACTTTGACATTTGCTGTGGTAGCAGAGCCTTGCAGCAACTCGCCAACGTCGACCGTGATGCTGAAGGTGCCGGTGTCGGCGTGCGCGTCACTGGTGGTGCCCGTTGCGGTGTAGCTGCCGGGAGCGAGTTGTCCGCTCGTCGTCACGAGTCCTGAGGGGCTCACGACGAGGCTCGGCGCCCCGCCGACCTGCACGTAGGTCACAGCGCCTGCGGCGTTTGTGGTGACCAGCTGGTCACTGAACGTCGCTGAAGCGGTGACGGCCACTGATGTCGAAATCGGCGCGCTGACGAGTCCACAGACGTAATCGCCGTCGTAGCCCTGCGAGGGGTACTGGATCATCGCCACGCGGTTGCCTGTGAACGATGTCGTCGCGCACGCCGCTTCCGCCGCGGGTAGCGACGCCGCCAATCCCGGGACCCACACAGGGATCGATGAGAAGGCGGTGCTCGTGGCGCCGGTGATGACCTGCCACATCGACGAGGTGGAGTAAATGCCGAGCGACGTCACGCCCATGTTGGTGAACGATGCGACTTCGCCTTCGAGCGTTGCCGTGTCATACGCCTGTGTCGAGGCGTTGCGACCGTATTCAATGGTCTCCCACGCATTACCGGTCTCGACATCGAGCCACCACGGCGCCGCGCGCGTGGCTAGCGTGGCGTTGGTCGAGCCGTCGGAGTTCTCTGCGGCGACGGCGTTCGCGAAGGACTGTCGCGCCGCGTTCCATCCGTAGTCGTAGGAACACGCCACCGTGTTGGCCCCTGAGCATGCGTCAGGGGTCTGCTGACTTGAGGGCCAACCCACGCCATACGTGGGACCGCCGTTCCCGGTGTTCGCATAGAAGCCCGCGTCACCACCCGACGCGCTGGTGGCCCACGTGAGCTCTGAGGCGAGACACTTGTTGGTCGTAAAGACCGCACCACCGTTGACGCCGACGATCCCGAAGCCCGGTGCGCTCGGCATCGGACTTGCGCACTGGGGAAAGCTGATGTCAAAACCGGTCAGCCCCGAGGCGGGCGTGCCGATCGCCGAGGCGACCAATGACGTGGCCAATGACACCACAACAGCCACGACGACCGCGACCACCGACTTCGAGAGGGGGACATGCACTTGAATCGAGCCTAGGTTTGCTCATCACTCAAGTTTGAAAAATCGCTTTACAATCTCGTGTGATTACCGCGCAAGAGTGTTTGATGCGTTGTCATCAAGTCAACGATGCATCTACTCATGACCACTACGGTGTTCACGGCGACGATGTACAAAGTATTCACTGATGCTCGCGTCAGCTCGACGTGGTCATACTGCGCGTCTCGTCGTTGCATCGTGTCACGTTGCGACAACCGAGGTCGTGTTTGGGGCCGCGTGGTCGCTTGATCGCGGACATCGCGAAAGATCTGCGCACGAACCGCGGCGACGAAGAGCGGCGCCGACTTCTCTCAAAGTTTGCCGCTTGCGCCCGGCTCGTCGTGATCGCTTACGAATCTGGTTTCTCGAGCTGAACTACCACCCGCCAGGATCGCATCCGTATTGATCGGGTACCCAGTTGCGGGTCACGCGCATGCCCACGATGATCTGGGCGTCCTCACTCGCCTGGCCGGCGAGAGGGGCGAACTGAACGCCCCCGTACTCGTCCCAGGTCGCGTTGCGAAAGCCGATGCCTGAGTAGACCGGACCGACCATTCGCCAGTTCCCGCCGACTTCGCAGATCGCGACGTGCTCCCACTCGTTGCGCAGTCCAGCGATCGAGACCCGGCGGGCCCGAGCGTCGGCGCCGATCGCTCGGGCCTCGAAGTCGGCGAGGAGCTCGGCGTGGCGCGCGGAGGGTGGGGGTGGTTTGGCCTTGCCGACAGCGCCAGCAGGTGGAGCGAAGCCGGGCTGCGTCAGTAGGGCCACCGGCACGGCCAGTGAAACCAGCATGGCGAACAAAAATCTTCGCACGGCTTTCCTTCTCCTTGAATGGCGCCAGGGCCGCAGCCTGCTCCGCGTAGCCGCTTCGCTGGCATTGGCCCGACACTCGGTGGGTTGTATGTCGTCCCCCCACCAAGGGGCACATATTCGATCGGTCACCGATTCCACAACTCTGTGGGGCGACGTGGGAGCAGTCGTTGCTGCCTGTGGGAGCCTAACCGGGGAGTGATGACCCTGTGACGAGCGGGCGTCTGTTTTCTAACAGAGAGATTCTGTTCTACCTGATCAGAGTCTATGTACAAAATATCTAGTTTTGTGACATGCCGTCCATTTCTCTGGGCGAAACGCACCGATGATGCCCCTTGAAGGTCCTATGAGCGATGTATATGCTGACCCCATCGCCGCGTGAACGGGACCCTCCAATGGTGGATTCGTGAAGGCCGTCGTATTCGTAGACACTCGATCGGTAAAGGTCGAAGAGGTGCCCGACGCCACGGTGGAAGAGCCCAGCGACGTGGTTATCAGGGTCACGTCGAGTGCGATCTGCGGCACCGACCTGCACATGTACGACGGGCGCACCGGTGCGACACCAGGTCTCGTGTTAGGCCACGAAGCGCTCGGGGTGGTGGAGCTCGTCGGAAAGGACGTCGCCATGGTGAAACCTGGCGACCGGGTCGTCATCCCGACCCACCTGTACTGCGGGGTGTGCGTGAACTGCGCGAGGGGGCTGTCCGCCGCGTGTCTGCGGGTGCGTCCGGGGAGTTTCGGCGCCGCCTATGGCTATGCCGGGATGGGCCCCTACCGGGGGGCCCAGGCAGAGCTGCTGCGGGTGCCCTTCGCGGACGCGAACTGCATCCCCGTACCTGGTGAAGCGGGTGATGACCTCGAAGACGACCTCGTGCTGCTGGCTGACGCCTTTGTCACGGGCTGGCACGCGACCGAGCTCGCCCAGGTCACCCCCGGCTCGACCGTCGCCGTGTTTGGGGCTGGCGCCATTGGACTGCTCACTGCCTACAGCGCGTATCTCAAGGGCGCGAGCGAGATCTACGTGGTCGACCGCGTGCCCGATCGCCTCGCCAAAGTCGCCGATATCGGCGCGATGCCGATCGACTTCACCAAGGGCGACCCGGTGGAGCAGATCAAAGACCTGCGCCACGAGCACGGACTTCCGCTCGGCGAGGAGGCGATGGATGGCGTCAACGTTGGCATCGACGCCGTGGGCTTTCAGGCGCGCGACCGCTCGAACCCCGATGTGGAGAATCCGACCCAGGTCATCAGCGACCTGGCCCGACTCGTCAATCCGACGGGTCACCTCGGCATCGCGGGCGTGTACGCGGAAAAGGACCTGCATCCCGCGCCCGAGGGCACGAGCGATGGGCACCTCGAGGTCCCATGGGCGACGCTCTTTTCGAAGGGCGTGTCGGTGGGCTTTGGTCGCACACACGACCGGCGCTACACCGTGCTGCTGCGCGACATGGTGACGTCCGGGCGAGCGAAACCGAGCTTCGTCATCACCCACCACGGACGACTCGAGGACGCGCCGACGTTCTTTACTGAGTTCGACCAGCGCGCCGATGGCGTGATCAAGGCGGTGCTTCGCCCGGGCTGGCAGGTGTGATCTCAACCGGACTGCTCTGGTCGGCGCCCAAACTGCTCGCCGCGGCAACCACCAAAGAAGTAATTCCGGCGCGAGCGCAGATGGCCTTCACGCTCGGCTTTCACATCATCCTTGCCTGCTACGGCATCGCGCTGCCGACGGTCGTCCTGATTACCGAGTACCTGGCAATTCGCAAGCGCGACGAGACGCTCATGAAGCTCGCGCACCACTGGTCCCAGGCGATGGGAGTTCTCGTCGCGGTGGGCACCGTGACGGGAACGGTCCTGTCCTTCGAGATGGGCCTCCTCTGGCCAGGACTCATGAGCCGCTACGGCTCGGTGCTCGGGCTGCCCTTCGGGTTCGAGGCGATCTTCTTCTTCCTCGAAGCGATCTTCACCGCCATCTACCTCTACGGTTGGCGACGACTCACGCCATGGGCCCACTTCTGGTCGGGCGTGCCGATCGCCGTGAGTGGCATCTTCGGCGCGATTGCGGTGATCGCCGCCAACGCCTGGATGAACCAGCCCGGGGGATTCACGCTCTCGCACGGCCGCGTGGTCGCCGTTGACGTCTGGCAGGTGTTTCTCAATCGCGCCGCCGCGTACGAGACGCCGCACATGATTCTCGCCGCCTACATGGTCGTGGGTTTTGGCGTCGCCTCGATCTACGCCGTGGGCTACTTGCGCGGCCAGCGCGATCGCTACAACCGAATGGGCTTCCTCATTCCCTTCACGCTCGCGGGCATCCTCACGCCGATCCAGATCCTCGTCGGCGACACCGCCGCTCGCACGGTCGAGCACAATCAGCCCGTCAAGTTCGCCGCCATGGAGTACGTGGTACATACCGCTCGAGGCGTGCCGGAGTATCTCGGCGGCTTCTTCGTGAACGGCCACGTCTACTTCGGGCTTCGACTGCCCGACGTGGACTCCCTTCTCGTCGGGTTCAGCCCGCACACGCGTGTCATCGGTCTGGACTCGGTCGCGCCGTCGGACCGACCACCAGCGCTCACGCTGATCCATCTGTCCTTTGACGCGATGGTCGGCTTTGCCTTTCTGCTGTTGCTCGCCGCGTTCTGGGCGCTCGTCGTGTGGCGAAAGCGCCGCGCGATGCCTCAACAGTGGTCGTTCTGGTGGCTCGCGGCGCTCTGTGGTCCCGCCGCGCTCATCGCGATGGAGTGCGGATGGATCGTCACCGAGGTCGGTCGCCAACCCTGGGTCGTCTATCACCTCCTCACGACGTCCAAGGCCGCGACGACGAATCCTGACGTCATCGCCAGCCTGACCTTCGTCATCGTGCTCTACTGCGTGCTGGGCGTGACGACCATCGTGCTGCTGCGCGTCTTGTCGCACCGTTGGCGTCAGAACGAGGCAACCCAGAATCTGATTCCCTACGCGGGATCCGAGCGCGAGGTGCACCAGTGATCATCTTCATCACGGCGATCTTGCTCATGAGCGTGAGCTTCTACGCGGTCTTAGGTGGAGCGGACTTTGGCGGCGGGTTCTGGGACCTCGTCGCCGGAGGCGACCGTCGCGGCATGGCGTCGCGCAAGCTGATCGATCAGTCGATCACGCCGGTGTGGGAAGCGAATCACATGTGGCTCATCTTCTCGCTGGTGATCTTTTGGACGGTCTTTCCCAGGGCCTTCGCCGACGTCATGACCGCGGCGGCGCTGCCGATCTGGCTCGCGGTCTTTGGCATCGTGCTGCGCGGCTTCGGCTTCGCCTTTCGAAAGGAGGTCGAGACCCTTCAACACCAGCGGCTCCTGGGGGCGACCTTTGCCCTCTCCTCGCTCGTGACGCCATTCTTTATGGGCACCGTGATCGGCGCCATCGTCGTGGGCAACGTTCCCGCACGAGCACAAGAGACGCACCTGGCCACGTGGACGAGCGCCACATCGCTCGACATGGGCTTTCTCTTCGTGGCGGTCTGTGCCTACATGGCCGCGGTCCTGCTCAACCATGAGGCCATCCGCCGCGGCAACGACAGCTTGCGCCGCTACTTTGCGGTGCGCGCCGAGGTCGCGGCGGTCGTCGCAGGGCTGTTGTCGCTCGCGACCTTGCTCGAGGTGCGCGTCGCCAACCCTTCCTTCTACCACGGCCTCACGCATCGAGCGCTGCCCCTCGTCGTGGTGGCGGGCGCCTGCGGACTGGTTGCGCTCGCCAAGCTCTTGACCAACCACGTGCGCGGGCTGCGCGCCATCTCGGCGATCGGT
This sequence comes from uncultured Acidimicrobiaceae bacterium, assembly GCA_963732125.1. Taxonomy (GTDB): domain Bacteria; phylum Actinomycetota; class Acidimicrobiia; order Acidimicrobiales; family RAAP-2; genus RAAP-2. The sequence continues at coordinate 681,014 of CAVSXX010000001.1, forward strand.
GTCCTGTGCATCGTGTGGGCGTGGGGGATCGCGCAGTACCCGACGCTCTTGCCGAAGACCCCGCTCACCATCAACAACAGCGCCGCCCCCTTCGCCACCCTCGTCGGCGTGGCGATCGTGTTCGGACTCACGATCGTGCTCGTCGGGCCGGCGTTCGTGATCCTCTTTCGCCTCTACGGGCGCGAGGCGCTGCAGTCGGACGAGGCGTACTTCTAGCGAGTCACTACGACGGCGCGGTCCACGGAGACCTCGAGTGCGACGCGTGCATCGACCATCGCAGCGTCACCGCGAGCACCGTCGCGGCGAGCGCGAACGAGCACCAGATATGCGTATCGAGCGCCAGCACTGCGCCCATCATCGCGCCCACGAGCAGCGAGAAGGTCGCCACGACGCGCACGGCGTAGCTGGGATCTCGCCAGTCGCCTTTCAACGAACCGGCGGCGAGGCTCGTCAAGGTGGTCGTGAAAATGGACGTCGTAAGTCCGGGCACGTTGATGGCGTGCACGATCGCTGACTTGGCACCCATCCCGAGGGCGAGGACGATGAGCAGCACATCGCGCATCCCCGCGCCCGGGTGGGAGCTCGCCGCGACGATCGCGGTGGCGAGGGCGAGGTCGACGAGCTGCACCACGACGGCGTAGTGCACGGCACGACCGCGGTGGGTGAGCGGTCGCGGGGCCATCGCGCCGGCCGTGGCGGCGCCGGCGAGAAAGCTCGCAAAGACGATCAACGGCGCAGTGATTGAGTACCCTCGCGCGCCGACCAGCGCGAGCCCGATGAAGATGATGTTGCCGGTGATATTCGCGACGAAGACGTGATCGAGGCGGAGAATGGTGGTCCCGTCAGCGATACCTGCCACCAGCGTGAGCACGATCAAGATGCCCGGGAGTGAGCCCTGACGCTCGTCGTCGACGAGGCCTTTCCACACGTCGTGCACCAACCGCGGTCGACTCGGTCGCTCACTCGGCACGTGGACCTCCAGTCGATGGATGCCGCTCGAGTCTCGCCCGACGGGGGTGCCCGTTCAGCCGTTTGGGTCACATCCCGCTAACTCGGAATGCTCCTCGAGCAACGTTTCTATGGTTGTGGTATATATTCGTCGTCTACTTTCAGCGACGCAACACCAACTAAGGGTTGCTCAGACCTTGGCGAAGGAGCGTCGCTGAACAGTCGACACACAAGCTCTTTATTGCTAGTGCCGAGTAGGGACGGAGGGGCCTATGGCAGCATTTGATTGGAAGAAGCTCTCGACGACGGACCGTGTCATCTCGGTCACGTCGCTCATCGCGCTGATCGCGCTGTTCTTACCCTGGGAAGGTGCGAGCGGGCCAGGGTATAGCTACTCGGTCAGCGGGTTCAGCACCAGCTACGGCTGGCTGGGCGCGCTGCTCATCATCGCGGCGGGCGTATACATCGTGATGCTGCGATCGGGCTCCAACATGCCGAAGTTCTCGTATGGACCGGGCGTGATCACGCTGGGGCTCTCGGTGATCGGCACGGTGCTCGTGATCATTCGCTGGGTGTCGCTGCCGCGTGGGTCCTACGCTGCGGGCTTTTTCAACTACGGTCCGCGCATCGGGATCATTCTCGCGTTGATCGCCGGGGTGGTTCAGTCCTTCTTCGCGCTGCGTCTTTTCCGCAGCACCGGCGAAGCACTACCCTGGGCGAAATAAGCCACGAACCCGCCACCACACCGACCGCTCGTCGGTCGACTGATCGCGCCAATGACGACGACGCAGAGGGCACCGCGCCCGAGCCCCTGCGCTTTGTTGGCATCGACCTTGCGACGGAGGCCAAGCGCACCGGCGTCGCCATTGTGGTGCCCCTGGGAGCGCACGCTGTTGCCACGTTGCCCGCGACGGGCTTTGTCGCCGACGACCGCGGGTTGGTCGAGCTGGTCGATCGGGGGACGATCATCGGGCTCGACTCACCCCTCGGGTGGCCGGACGACTTCGTCTCGGCTGTCACCGCCCATCGCGTGAGCGCACGCTGGCCGAGCTTCGAGCATCGCAGCACCGACAAGATGCGCGAGAGCTTGCGTCATCGCAGGACCGACCTGTTTGTTCGATCACTCGACCTTGGCTCGACGCCGCTATCGGTCTCGTCCGATCTCATCGGCGTCGTCGCCATGCGCGGCGCGTGGCTGCAGTCGGCGTGGGCGCAGCGCTGGGGGCGCCTCGAATCGCGAGATGGCAGTGGTCGACTCGTCGAGACCTACCCCGCTGCGGCGCTGCGCGCGTGGGGACTGCTCGCTCGCCGTGGTGTGCGTTACAAGGGCGGGGGAGCAGAAGGCCCCCGCGAAAGTCAGCGCGCCGAGCGCGAGCGGATCATGCGCGAGATCGAACAGCAGAGTGACAAATGGCTCAAGGTGACAGCCGAGCTTCGTCACGCGGCGATCGACTCGGACCACGTGCTCGACGCGTTCGTGAGCGCGCTCGTCGCGCTCGCTGCTCGAGTGAACGCGACGTACCCCGTGCCTCGCGAATCGGCCGAGGCCGCTCGACGCGAGGGTTGGATCCACGTGCCGAGCGAGGAGTTCGCCTCCCTCGGCAAGCACCTGCCGATCGGCTAGCTCCCTAGTGGGCTGACTTCGACGCGTCCATCGGCGCTCGCGCTGACGTGGCGGCGTAGGTCCATCATCATGGCGCCGCCGAGAAGCGCGGTGAGCCCGGTGCCGAGGGGCCACCAGTTGCCCAGGTGCACCGAGAAGTAGAGCGCGGTGATCGCTGGCGCGAGGGTGCTCGAAAGGCCCCAGGAGAGCCCGGCAGCGGCGTTGTAGCGACCTCGCAGGTGCTCGGGGGCGATGTCGTTCACGATCGCGGACCCGACGGGTTGGAGCATCGTCTCGCCGACGGCGAAGACGACCATGGCGAGACAGAGCATTGGGACCGACGCTGCTGCCGGCAGCGCCAGCGTCGATTCGAGGATGATCCAGAAGATGAACCAGAACGCGGCGACCACGCCCATCACGCGAGTGCGCGAGCGTCCGTCGATCCGATTGAGCACCCACAGCTGAGCCAGCACGATCGTGGTCGTGTTGAAAAAAAAGATGACGCCGATCGCGTGCACGCTCAGCTTCAGGTTGTTCACGACGAAGAGGCTGAGCCCTGCGTCGAGCGATCCATAGCCACCGATCATGAGAAAGACCAACGCCACGATGTAACGAATCATTCGTCGGTCACGAGCGACCACGCCCCAGCCCTCGGCGCTCTTTTCGGGATCATCGTGATGCTCCTTGATCGGTCCACCGTGGCGACGGATCGTCAAGTAGAAGGACGCAGCGACCAGCATCACCGCGGCGTTGAAGATGTAGAGCGCAGAGAACGTGTCGGGGCGCTTCAGGTCGACCACGCTCGCCGAGATGAGCGTGCCGAAGCCGATGCCCAGGTTGACGAGCATGAAGTTCACCCCGAAGGCGCGCTGGCGGTGCTCGGGAGCGACGAGTCGGCTCAGCATCGTCGTCATCGGTCCCCAGCCCGCGCCGCCGAAGACGGCGATCAGCAACGCTGCGACGATGGCCTGCAGCCGTGTGTGCACGAGAGCCCAATAGACGAGGGCCGCGCCGTAGGCGGCGTAGGCGAAGAGTAGGACGCGCAACGGACCAACGCGGTCGGTCATGGTTCCCCAGAGCGGTGCGCTCGCCAGACCCACCACGGCCGAGAGCGCGAGGAGGAGTGTCGCAAAGCTCGTCGAGAAGTGACGCACGTTGTGCAGGTAGATGACGAACAGGGACAACGTCAGTCCATTGCCGATGCACGCGATGAACGTGCACGCGTAGAAACGGCGCAAGGGACCGCGTATCGAGGAACGAAAGTCGATCGGAACGAGTGCGTTGGCGAGTTTCACAGGGTCACCAGGTTACTTGAGCACTGCGACACGCCTTTGTGCGGTGGCTCACATGAACGAAGGTGAATGGATAATTCGTATTGACGCCGAGCGTTAGGGTTGTGTGCATGGCGCACTGCGCTGTGAGAGAGGTAGTACGACTTGAGCACTCGATTGCCGAAGAGCCGCGTTGATCTACTAGAAGAGATCACCCCCGACGTCGAGCGTCTGTACAACCGTCATATGCAGGCCCCGCGCCTGTGGTATCCCCACGAGCAGATCAACTGGGGTGAGGGCGAGGACTTCGGCGAGCATCCTTGGTCAGCCGAGCAGTACCCGATTCCCGAGGGCGTGCGCAGTTCCATCTACGTGAACCTGCTCACCGAAGACAACCTTCCCTACTACACGGACTCGATCTTGGAGCACTCGCCCAAGGGTCACCCGATTCATGAGTGGACGTGCCAGTGGACGATGGAAGAGAACCGCCACGCGATGGTCATGCGCGACTGGGTCCACATCAGCCGCTGCATCAACCCGACGACGCTTGAGGACGGTCGCCGAGTGCAAATGCAAAAGGGCGAGGTGCCCCATCCTGCCAACTTCGCCGAGCTCATCTCCTACGTCTCGTTCCAAGAGCGGGCCACGCAGATCGCCCACCGCAACACGGGGTCGAAGCTTCCCAAAGACGACAAGATCGGCCGTAATGTGCTCGGGCTCATCGCCGGCGACGAGACCAAGCACTACCTCTTCTATCGCGACCTCACCCTTGCCGCGTTCGCCATCGATCCCTCGGCGATGATGATCGCCGTCTCCAAACAGGTGAGCACATTCGCGATGCCCGGCACGGGCATTCCGAGCTTCACGCGTCACGCGGTGCGCATCGCCAAAGAGGGCATCTACGGGCTGACGCAGTACTTGAGCGATGTGTTGACCCCGGTGCTCGCACTCTGGGACGTCGAGCACCTCAAGGGCCTCACGAAAGAGGCCGAGGTCGCGCGCATCGATCTCGTGAACGTACGGGCCAAGCTCGCTGAATCGGTAGAGCGCATGGCGCACAAGGCGTCCTTGCTGAAGACGCCGATCGGCGCTAGCCGCTAGTCACTCCTTGGTGTTGGCGATCTGACGGATGTAGTCCTCGAACGCCTTCTGCGAGGCCAAGGCGTCTTCGACCTCGTGCTGGTGCATCTTGCCACCGCGGATGAGCACGTAGAGCAGACACCCCACCAGCGGGAAGATCAAGATCAACAGCACCCACAGCGTCTTTGCGACGCCGCTCAGGTCACGACTGCGAAAGAGATCGTAGAAGACGTGGTAGGCGAGGATCAGCCAGAAGATAAACAGCACCAAGTACAGCGTGGAAACGAATACATCCAAGAGTGGATAGCTTGAGCCAAGCATGAGAGTCCTTTCAGAATCGCTACGGGGAAGTGTAGGTTTTGCCGCGCGAATTCATACCTGAGCCGTGCGCGCGCCACGTGCGCCGTCGACAATCTGGCAGGCTGGAGAGGATGGTGACTCGGTCGATAATACGGGGGTAGCAGTGCGCAGTTACGAAGAAGCGATCGCGATGGTCTCTGCGCCCGGACAGCCCTTTGAAGTTGTCACCGTCGAGAAGAACGGTGTCACGAACCGAGTCTTCAAGAACGCCCCGGCCACGGTTCGCGACTACTTCGACCTTGCGCGAGGCATCGAGTCGACGTTCCTCGTCTACGAGGATGAGGAGTGGACCTTCGACAAGGTCATGAAAGATGTCGACGGGCTCGCCTACGCGCTCGTGCACCACTACGGGGTGAAGCGCGGTGATCGCGTGGGCATCGCGATGCGCAACTACCCCGAATGGGTCATCTCGTTTGCCGCGATCCTCTCGGTCGGGGCGATCTCGGTGTCGCTCAACGCGTGGTGGACGGAAGAGGAGCTCGCCTACGCCATCACCGACTCGGGGCTGAGCGTCCTGATCGCCGACCGCGAACGCGTCGAGCGATCACATGACGCATGCGCCAAGGTCGGCGCGCGATTGCTGGGCGTGCGCCTTCAGCCCAGGGACGTCCACTCATCACTCGTCGAGCGCTGGGACGATGTTGTCGTCCCCGGGGCCGAGATGCCAAGGGTCGACATCGACGCCGATACCGACGCGACGATCCTGTACACCTCGGGCACGACGGGTGTACCCAAGGGCGCGGTGTCCACCCACGGCGCCATCAGCCAAACGATCATGGCCTTCGTCTCGAGCTCGCAGGTGCAAACTGCCCGCCGCGAGGAGGGTGAGGAAGGAAGCGGCCTTCCTCCGTGCTTCATCTTGATCGTGCCACTTTTCCACGTCACCGGCTGCATTCCGGTGATGATGTCGTGCTTCGCGTGGCACTTCAAGCTGGTCATGATGTATCGCTGGGATCCCGAGCGCGCGCTCGAGCTCATCGAGCGCCACCGCGTGACGAACTTCGTGGGCGTTCCCACCCAGGCGTGGGATCTCATGGAGGCTGCGAACTTTGCGAACTACGACACGTCGTCACTCACCGCCGTCGGTGGCGGGGGCGCGCCCGCACCCACGACGCTCGTCGCGCGCGTCGAGCACGCCTTCAAGCGCGGACGTCCGAGTCTTGGCTATGGGATGACCGAGACCAACGCGTACGGACCGGGCAACTATGGCGATGACTACGTGAACCATCCCGACTCGACCGGGCATGTCCCCACGATCGTGATGGACGTCGACATTCGCGACAACGACCTGCGCTCGCTGCCCCACGGCGAGGGCGGAGAGATCTGGCTCAAGTCGCCGACGCTCATTCGCGGGTACTGGGAGAAACCCGAGGCGACGGCGGCAACGATCGTGGACGGCTGGTTGCGCACCGGGGATCTCGGGCGCATCAGCAAAGAGAGCTACCTCTACGTCGAAGACCGCGCGAAGGACATGATTCTGCGCGGGGGAGAGAACGTGTACTCAGCACAGGTCGAATCGGCCATCTACGAGCACCCCGCCGTCTACGAGGCCGCGGTGTTCGGACTGCCGAACGAGCGCCTGGGCGAGGAGGTGGCAGCTGTGGTCATGGTTCGAGACGGTATGGACCTGACGCTCGACGAGCTGCGGCGATTTCTTGCACTGCACATCGCGGCCTACATGATCCCGTCGCGCGTCGCCTTCACGCGGGAGCCGCTGCCGAGGAATCCTGCGGGCAAGCTGATGAAGCGCCAGATGCCCGCGATCTACTTTTCCAGCGCCAGTTGAATCGCACGCGCCGCGTACTCGGCCACGTTTACATCGCTGAGCTCATCGAGCTTGAACCAGTGCACCTGGTCCGTCGTGCCGAGCGCTTCGTCGCGCAGCTCGCCACCGTTGAGTGAGACGGTGTAGAGCACGCGCACGGTGTGGATCCGATCGCCGTTCGGGCGACGGCGAATGTCGCTGGCCACGTCGAGCAGTACGGGGTCTTTGATCGCGAGCCCGGTCTCTTCGTGAAACTCGCGCAACAGCGTCTCTTCCGGCGACTCGCCGAAGTCGATGCCACCGCCAGGCAGCCACCACAGCGGCGGCACGATCTGAGGGCTGCTCGAACGCACGAGCAAGACGCTCCCATCATGGACCAAGACGCCATAAGCCCTCACGCTGGTGTGTTGTCTGCTCATCGACTCGTCGTAGTCCTCACTCGATCGGCTGGCTAGGCGACGCTGCATCGGTGAAGATCGTGCGGCATCCTGCGCTGCAGAAATAGTAGGCCACGCCTTCGCGCTCGACCGGGGTGACGTGGTCGCCCGGCGCGACGCTCATCCCGCAGACGGGGTCGGTGAATGACGGCGTGGCCTCGGCGGGTGGCTCGGCGAGAAAGTGCTCCCGACAGCGCGGAGAGCAGAAGTAGTAGGTCGATGAACCTCGGACGACCGCGGCGGCGGCCGAGGACTTCTCGACGCTCATGCCACAGACCGGGTCGGTCGCGAGGCGCTCGCTCGCCTGCGATCTCGAGAGCCGCCAGATCACCAGCACGATGAGCGCGGCGATGATGTTGAGCACGAGCGTTGCGCCGAGGGGGAAGTGGCCAGACAAGATTGCGACGTGATGAGTACGTGGCGCCTCGCTCGCGAGGCGAAAGAGTCCGTCGACCGCGAGCCCGCCGAGGCTCGCCGTCCCCCAGAGCAGCACCAGCATGCGTGCAGTGGCGCCGGTGCCGTAGAAGCGTCGGTAGATCGCGAGCAAGGGAAGCGTGATCAGGTCCGCGAAGATGAAGGCGATCACCGCGCCGAAGGCGACCCCATGTCCCCAGAGCGTCGCGGCCAGGGGGATGTTGCCGACCGAGCAGACGAACGCGAGGACGGCGACGAGCGGCGCCAGCAGGACGTTCTCGAGCACGGTCCACGCGCCGTGACCGCTGATGAACAGGTGGTTCCACCATGACGCGGGTATGTGCGCACTGAGAAAGCCCGCCACGAGAAAACCGGCCACTAGCTCGGTGCGAATCATCGTCAGGTCGCCCGTCGTGTAGCGCGCGGCCGCCACGAACGTCTCTCGGCGGCGAAGGCGCGTGCGCCACGTGCCGTTGTCGTCGTTCGGGGCCGATGGTTCTTCAGCGAGCACTCGATCTCGCAGCTGCGCGACTCGTGCAGGGCGAAACAGAACGCGCGTGAACAGTCCGAGCAGCCCAATCATGATGATGCCGCCAACCAACTGAGCGATGAGGAATCGCCAGCCAAGGATGAGATAGAGCACCACGCCGAGTTCGATCACGAGGTTGGTGGAGGCGACCATAAAGACGACCGAGTTCCTCCACGAGGCACCGCGCCCGAAGAGCGCGCGCGCCATGGCGCTCGCTGCGTAGCTGCACGACGACGAGAGCGCCCCCAGCAGCGACGCTCTCGCCATCGACGAGGCACTGTCATGGCCCAGCTCGCGGCGCAGTGAGTCACGCGCGGAAGCGCTCTGGACGAATCCCGCGAGAGAAAAGCCGAGCACGAGCGGCCACCATGTCATCCACACCATGGCGAGACTCTCGCGAAGACCGAGGCCCACCCAGTGCGCCACCGCGTTGACGCTCGCGATCATCGAAGCGCACGATTGGAAGACTGGTGCATGGCGGACCTCTTTCGACCGACAATCTAATAGTCGCTTTGTGATCCCCAGTTAGAGTTGCATCCATGTGTCCCGCCGACGAAGGACGCGCCCTCCGCGGTGCGACAGCCGTGGAGTCGATCGCTCCGGGACGATTCGGCGTTACCCTGTCGCCCCTCTACACCGTGATGGACCACCCGCACGGGGGATATCTGCAGTGCCTCGTGGTCAACGGCGCCTTGGCGGCGGCCAGCGCCGACGGAGCCGCACACCTGAACGCCACGGCCGTGACCACGAACTTCGTGAATCCTCCGAGCGTCGGGCCGGGCGAGCTTCGCGCAGAGGTTCGTCGGGTGGGACGTGGTGTCTCGTTCGTGCACGCCATGCTCTATCAGCGCAACGTCGTGACCCTCGAATCGCTCGTCACCCTCGGCACCTTGCGCGAAGGCTCGCCGCTTCGCTACCAAGATGCCCGTCCCGTCGAGCTCGCGGCGCGCGAACTGTGTCGCTCCTGGGAAGGGACCGACGAAGTCGCGATCACCAAGGTGCTGGACATTCGAATTGACCCATCCACGTCGGGATGGTGGGACGGCCAACGCCTAGCCCAGGCCGAGATCCGAGCGTGGCTCCGTTTAGCCGACGGAGAAGCCTCCTGGGATGCGTGGAACATCCTGTTCGCGTGTGATGCGCTGCCGCCGGCGACGTTACCGCTCGGCTCTTCGCGATGGGTGCCGACGCTGCAGCTGACGAGCTACGTGCGCCGACCACCCACGAGCGAGTGGCTGCGGGCGCGACAGAAGGCGATCGTCATCGCCGAGGGACTCGTCGATGAGCGCTGCGAACTCTTCGACGAATCGGGGAACCTCGTTGCCTCGTCATCGCAGCTCGCGATGGTGCGACTTCCTGGCGGCAGCTGACGCGTGTCGTTCGGTCCCAGGACCAACGACGACGGCTCCCTCGCGGTTCGCCCTCGCCTGACGATCCCGGCCGATGAGATCGAGCTGCGCGTGACCACCTCAGGCGGGCCGGGCGGCCAGCACGCCAATCGATCGCTCACAAGAGTCGTCGCGACGTTTCGAGTGGACGACTCCATCGTGCTGAGCGAACCGGAGAGGCTGCGCCTCTACGAGTCGCTCGGGCCGGTCGTGCGCTCGAGTGCGAGTCGCTATCGCTCCCAGACCCAGAATCGGAAGGCTGCGCTCGACCAGCTCGCACAGAAGCTTGCCGCCGCGCTCGCGCCGCGCACGCCGCGTCGAGCGACCAAGCCCACGCGCAGCGCCGTCGAGCGTCGTGTCGATGAGAAGAAATTACGAGGACGCCTCAAAGCGCAGCGGCGTCGGCCCGTCGAGGAGTAGGTCGCTTGCTCTAGTGCTCGAGCTGGCGCTTCATCGCTTCGAGTGCCTTGGCGATCACGCCATCGAGAGCCGGGTCAGTGTCTTCGTGCGGTCCGCGAATGGGCGTGAGTGAGGCGTAGCCGGCAACGAGGAGCGCACCGTCTTCGTCAGCCTCTTCATCGCTCACGTCACCAAGTGCGGGGCTCGCAGGCCCGAGTCGCAGTGGGAGCTCGCCCTCGTCACTCAATGCTTCGCCGCCCGCGTAGGGCCCGGCTGCCTTGATGAGGCCGGCCGTCGAGATGCGGCCACGGCGCACGCCCTTTAGCTCACTCATCGGAAGATTCGGAACGTTCAGGTTGAGCAGCGTGCGCGATGGCGCGCGATAGAGCTCGTCGAGGACCTCGAGGGCGACGGAGGCCGCGGTGTCGTAGTGCACGTTCTCGCCCCACTGCACGGAGACGGCGAGACCCGAGAGGCCGAGTTGGGCTGCGGTCAATACGGCACCGACCGTGCCCGAGTGCAGGACGCTGCGTCCGACGTTCGCTCCCGCGTTGATGCCTGAGACGATCACATCGGGTTGAACGTCGAAGCTGCCCAACGCGCCAAGGATCGCACACAGCGCCGGCGGCGCGTCGAGACCGTACGTGGGAATCGACTCCGCGCCGGCGATGCGATGACGACGATAGGGCACCGTCGGACGTTCGAAGATGTCGCCGACCGCGGAGGACATGCCCGAATGGTTGCGATTCGGCGCGACGATCAGTGCTTCGCGAACCTCATCCGTCGGTGCCTTTTCGATCCACTCAGCGACGCTGCGAGCGAGTACGGCCATGCCCGGCGCGAGGACGCCGTCGTCGTTCGTGAGCAGCAGGCGCATGGCCCGACCTTAACTGTCGTAAGTTACGTACCAGTGAAAACCGTGAAAGTCCTCGCCTGATGCTGCCCTCTGGAGAACAGATTGCGATCGCTCACGGTGATCAGCGCGCGGTCGTGACCGAAGTCGGCGCCACCCTGCGCACCTACGTCAAGGGTGGCGTCAGCGTGATCGAGGGTTTTGCCGGTGAGGAGATGCCGACGAACGCTCGCGGCCAGGTGCTCTATCCCTGGCCGAACCGTTTGGGAGAGGGGGAGTGGAGGTTCTCTGGTCGCACCGCGCGCCCGCGCATCGACGACGTCATCCACAAGACAGCCATTCACGGCCTCGTGCGATGGCGGCCGTTTCGCATCGAGGCGGTCAACCAGAATCGCTGCGTCCTGTCGCTCTTATTGCACCCCTCACCTGAGTACCCCTTCTTGAGTGAGGTCAGCCTCGCGTATCACCTGGGCTCGCTCGGATTGACGGTGACCACCACGGTCACCAACTGCGACGGCGTGCCGATTCCCTTTGGCGTCGGATTCCACCCCTATCTCTCCGTGACGACACCGACCATCGAGGGCGCCATGCTCGAGATGCCCGCCAAGGCGTACGTCGCGGTCAACGACCGACAGCTGCCGACAGGAGAGATTCTTCCCCTCGCCGGCAACCCGCTTGACTTCTCAAAGCGCAAGTCGCTCAGTGGCCACGAGCTCGACGTGACCTACACCGAGTTGGTCCGCGACGATTCCGGACTCGCCGTGGCGACGCTCGAAGACGCGAACGGCGGCGAGATCCAACTCAGTGCCGATCGAAACTTTCCGTACTTGCAGGTATACACCGGCGACAACAACGAAAAGGGCCGGCGTCGCACCTCGGTCGCGATCGAGCCCATGTCGTGTCCGCCCGACGCCCTGCGCAGCGGCAAGGACGTCGTCGTCCTCGAGCCGGGCCAGCACTGGGCGGGATCGTGGCGCCTTCGCCGGAGCGAACCGTGAGCAACGTCGTGCTCGTCACGGGCTCGACGAGCGGCATCGGTCTCGCGACGGCGCGAAAGTTCGCTGAGCGCGGTGACGTCGTCGTCTTTAACTCGATCCACAGCGTCGAGGCCGGCGAGCACCTGGCGTCCATTACCTACGAGTCGATCTACGTGCAGGGCGACATCTCCCAGGCCGACGACTGCGAACGACTCGTGTCGACGGTGGTCGAGCACTACGGGCACCTTGACATACTCATCAACAATGCGGGCACGACCAAGCTCATTCCCCATCACGACCTTGCAGCGGCGAGTGTCGACGTGTGGCGGCAGATCTTCGATGTCAACGTCTTTGGCACGTGGCAGCTCACGGTCGCGGCGATCCCTTCGCTGCGACAGCGAAAAGGGTCCGTCGTGAACGTCTCGTCACTCGCGGGGTTGCGGCCTACGGGATCGTCGATTCCCTACGCGGCGTCAAAGGCGGCGCTCAATCACATGACCGAGTTGCTCGCCAAGGTCGTAGGACCAGAAGTGCGCGTGAACGCGGTCGCGCCGGGCCTGATCGACACCCCGTGGACTCAGGATTGGAGTGCTGTTCGCAGTTACGTCGAAGGGACGGCTCCGCTGCGTCGCAGTGGCACGCCCGATGACGTCGCCGACGTGATCGTCGCGCTGGCGACGTCCTCGTATGTGACCGGTCAGGTCGTCGCGGTCGACGGCGGACTGGCGCTCACCTGACGAGGCGCAGGCATCGCGAAGCGCATCGCGGCGCACACCAGCGACGTCGCGGGACGAGTGAAGACGCGATCAACCAGTGAGCTGCGCCGCACGCCGAGCTCCTCTTGGGCGTAGCGAGGCAACAGCGACCACGCGCTCAGCACCATGAGCCGGTAGATCATTCGCTGGGCTCGAGACTCCATCAACCCGTAGGCGATGAAGTCGCGAGCGACCACGCCGTCAGCGCTCAATCGGAGCTCGCCGCGGAACGAGAGGAGCGCAGCGGTGAGCTCGTCGACGGTGTGCGGCGCGCGAACCACACCGAGCGCTTCGGCGAGTGGGGCCATCTCACTGACGTAGCGGTCCGCATCGCTATTGGTCAATCGGCGAGAGCCGAAGCGACGAAAAGCGGTGAGGAACATGTAGATCTCGGCGCAGTGGACCCATAGCAATAGGTGCGGATCGTTGGCGTCGTAGGGACGGCCATCGTCGGCGACGCCGTGGATGAACCGATGGACAGTGAGGACTCGATCGATTGCGGCTTCGGCGGCGTCGCGCGATCCGAACGTCGTGGCACTGATGAAGTTCGCCGTCGAGAGCAAGCGAGCGAGCGGGTCATCTTGATAGTGCGAGTGGTCGGCGACGCCCGCCATGGCAAGAGGATGCAGCATCTGGAAGAAGAGCGACCCGAGACCGCCCACCAGCATTGAGGGGAGCTCGCGGTGGACGACGCGCGCAATTCCATTGACGTCGCAGTACGACAGATCGGGATCGTCGCATCGAGGCGGCGGCGTGACGTCGAGTCCAACCGATCGCCGGATGGCGATACCGGCCGCGAATCGTCGACGCCTGAGGGCGTCGCGGCACTGATCAATCGAGAGTGGGTTCCGCGACACGTCGCTGTTCACTCTAGGACGCTTCCAATCTGGTCAGGCGTCTGCGATGCTGGAGGCGTGCCCGCGCTCTTGCCCGCTCGCAACGCTGCGACCAAAAGCGAACTTGACAGCGAACTCGAGAGTTCGCTCGAAACCGTCACCGAGCGTCCATGGAACGTCGTCGTCTGGAACGATCCGGTTACCCCGATGCCCGTCGTGGTTGCCGTGTTCAAGCGAATCTTTGGCTACTCGAACAACAAGTGCACCCATCTGATGCTGACCGTTCACCACGAGGGGCGGGCCGTGGTGTGGACGGGCCGTCGTGAACGGGCCGAGACCTACTGCGTAAAGCTCCAAGTCGCGGGCCTCCAGGCGACGGTGGAGCAGGACTCGTAGTGTCGGGGAAGCTCTTTGTGCGTCGACGAGACGGCCGTATCGAGGTTCGTCTCAACGACGCCGGCCGGGCGATCATCCGAGAGGTTTTTGCCCACGTGCTTGCCGCCGAACGCGACCCCGAGCACGAGTGGCACCTGTCACTGCACGCTCCGATCAACCCGAGTAGCGACGACGACGATCCCGCCGCGACGCTCGCGCGCGAAACGGACATCGCCTCCAACGCGGAGCTCTCAATCATGACCCTGCGAGAGCAGTTTCTCACTGACGCCGAGGCGTGGGCGTGGCTCAGCACCTTGCAGGTCGCCCTCCGCTCGACGGCCGTGGTCAATGGGATCTTGAGCGACGAGAAGCTCGAGTCGTGCTCGCCCGACCTTCTCAATGACATCCGCACGATGCAGCACTTTCTCTTCGACCTCTCAACCTGCTTCTAGCGTCGAGCCTGGTGAGCGGCGTTCCGGCGCGACGTCGCGCGGATGGGGCGACTCGAAGCCCTCTAGGCTGATGCCATGAATATCCTTCGACGTAGGTCCCTGCAGCTCTCGGCGTTCGCGATAATCGCGGCGTCCCTCGGGGGCGGGTTCTCGCTCGCGGCGCAGGCGACCACCAAGCCGACCGTCACCTCGATCATTACGGCGGCCAAAGCGTCACTCGCCAAACAGGTCGGTGTGCACATTTCCGTCTCCACTGACAACGACAAGGTCGTCAGTACCGTCGTCGCGGACATCGGCCCAACCAGCGGCTTCGAAACCTACAAAAAGGGCAAAGAGACCTTCACGATCAGTGTGACGCCGAAGTACGCCTTTTTGAGCGGCAGCCCGTCGGGTCTCACCTCGCTGATGGGACTGACGAGCGCCGAGGCGAAGAAGGTCGGTAAGAAGTCCATCGAGATGAAGAAGGGCTCCGACCAGTACTCGACGTTCAAGACGAACCTGACGTCGGCGGCGTTCTCCCAGTTGCTGCCTGCGGTAAAGGGCACGACGTTGCTCGCCGCGCGGGACAAGAAGACCAATGGGTACCAGCTCACCTGGGTGACTGCCGCGACCAGCACCTCGCCAAAGGAGACAAGCGTGCTCGTGATCTCCTCAGGCTCTTCGACGGTGCCCCTCAAAGAGACCGTGTCGACGTCCACGGGCGATAGCCACACAACATTTACGAAGTGGAATCAGCCCTTCACCGTGAAGGTTCCGACCTCCACGATCGCCTACGGCAAGGTTTTCTAGTCACTTCGGGCCTGCGCCCGGCGCATCCCCGACGATGCGGGCAGATCTTCCAGCCACCCCCTCGCGCCTGACCCGTTACACCCATTTCCTTTACCTGGCCATGAAACATTTCGAGACGAAACGGTTCAGTTCCGGAACGATGTGGTATCGTATATCGCGTGACATCCGATACGACAGTGACAAACGAAGCGAGTTCAACGGAACGAAACCTCGGGGGACGTCCTCTCGATGCATCGCGCGACGACGCACTGCGCGAAGCGGCGTTGTCGCTGCTCGCCGAGATCGGCTACGACCGGTTGACCGTCGACAAGATTGCTGCCTGCGCCGGGGCGGGCAAGGCGACGATCTATCGCCGTTGGTCGGGCAAGGCAGAGCTGGTTGTCGACGCGCTGATGTGCCAAAAAGGCGACTTCAACGCTCCCGACACTGGCAATCTACGCGATGACCTGACGGCGCTCGCGCATCAGGCGGATTCTCACAAGGATCAGCCGCTCGACACCGAGGTGATGATCGGCCTCGTCACGGCGTTGCCGCACGACCCCGAACTTCGCGACGTCTTCCAAGAGCGGCTGATCAATCCCCACCTCGAAACACTGAAGGTTGTCTTCGAGCGAGCGGTCGCTCGAGGAGAGATCGCCCCCGTACAGAACCTCGATGCGGTGGTCTCCATCCTGCCGGCGCTCGTGATGCACCGATTCATCGTCGTGGGTACCCCCCCAGACGAGCAGTTCTTTTTATCCATCATCGACGACGTGATCCTCCCGCTGGTGCAAGTGGGAAGAGGCGATGTCGGGCCTTCACCACTCAAGTAGAAAGACCCCCTCCCATGACTATGACGGAACAACCGGAACTCGCTCGCGGCAATCTCGAAGGGCGCCACCTGGGGCTCGCCCTCGCGGTGATCTCGTGCGCGCAGCTGATGATCGTGCTGGACGCGACGGTCGTCAACGTGGCGATCCCCACGATTCACCACGCGCTCCACTTCTCGCTCACAAACCTCGAGTGGCTCATCACCGCCTACTCGCTGACCTTCGGTGGGCTGCTCCTGTTCGGCGGGCGCACGGGCGACCTGTTCGGCAAGCGTCGGATGTTCATGCTTGGTATCGCGGTCTTCGCGGCAGCGTCATTGCTCGGAGGCTTTGCGACGAACGACCTCTGGCTGATCCTCACCCGCGGCGCGCAGGGAGTGGGCGCGGCCATCGCCGCACCGACCGCGCTCGCCTTGATCGCGACGAACTTTCCAGAGGGTCGAGAGCGCAATCGCGCGATGGGTGTCTACGCCGCAATGTCCGGCGGCGGCGGTGCCGTTGGCCTTCTCCTTGGCGGACTGCTCACGACCTACGTTTCGTGGCGGTGGATCTTCTTTGTCAATGTGCCAATCGCTGCCGTGGTGTTGTTCCTCGCGCCGCGTGCACTGAATGAGTCGGACACCACCTCAGGCCACCTCGACGTGCCCGGCGCGGTGACCGCCACCGGCGCGATGCTCTCGCTCGTCTACGGGTTGTCGAACGCGTCGAGCCACAGCTGGTCGAGCTTGTCGACGATCATCTCGCTCGCCGGCTCGGCCATCCTGCTCGTCGTCTTCGGACTCATCGAGCGCCGCAGTAAGGAACCACTGATGCCCTTTAGCATCTTCAGTAACCGCAATCGCACGGCGAGCTTTGCCATCATGCTCTGCATTGGGATCGCGCTGTTCTCGCTGTTCTACTTTTTAACCTTGTACCTCCAGAACATCCTCGGTTGGAGCGCGATCCGCACCGGTGTCGGCTTCCTGCCCATGACGATCGGTATCATCATCGCGGCGGGGCTGACCTCTCGACTCGTGGGAAGGATTGGCATTCGCTTGCCGCTCATCGTCGGCCCGGCGTTGGCGGTCGTGGGCATGCTGTGGATCACTCGCATCACGGTGTCGAGCACGTACCCCGACATTCTTGGCCCGCTCGTCCTCATCGCGCTGGGGCTCGGCTTTGCGTTCGTACCGTTGACGTTGACGGCGGTGTCGGGTGTGCAGTCAGACGAGGCCGGCCTCGCCTCGGCGCTGCTCAACACGATGCAGCAGATCGGCGGCGCGATCGGACTAGCGGTGCTCGCGACGGTCGCCATCGACGCGACGAACGCGCGGCTGGGTGGCGCGCACCACGCAACGAACAAGGCGGTCGAGATCGCGACGACCCACGGCTACTCGACGGCGTTCTTCGTTTCGGCGGCGATCACCTTCATCGCGGTCATCATCGCAACGGTGGTCATTCGAGTGCCCACGTTGGCGCCGGGTGAAACGCTCGACACACCGGCGCTCACCGTTGGCTGAGCGCCAGTACGCCTGAATCGCGCTTGAGAGGCGACTCGAGCCGCAGTTACCCGCAGGATTTGATCGCGTTGGCGAGTGCCTTTGTGCCGGCTTCAAACTTGGCGTGGTTTTTGGCGATGTAGACCTCGAGGGACGAGATCGACTGCTTCTTGGACTCCCACTTCAAAATGACCACGACGTCGTTCAGCGTAGTCTTCGAGGCCGCGTTCGGAGCTTCTGAAGCGAGCTTCTCGTAGAACGGCACGAGTTCGGCCGCCCACGCGCGGTACGCCGTCATCGTCGTGGGTGGTGTTATCTCTTTGGCATCTTGTTCATAGAAGGTGATGATCGTGTTGCAGAACGCGCTCGCACCCGAGCTGCTCGTCTCGGCCACGCCGAGTGAGATGGTGAGCGCGGTCAGCATCGTGGCGCCCGCGAGGAGACCGCGCGTAGCCATCGCGAAGCGCTTGGATCCGTGGAACATGTGACCCCTTCCTAGACGGAGGCGCGCAGTGACCTGGCGGACTCCCACTATTGGACCTCCCATGGTGCCAACCCCGTCTGTCTACCAGATTTCATACATTTAATCCAGGCAACGAGCTATGACTTTCGCAGGCCGCACATTGCATCACAGCGAGACCCCGCCTGAGGCGAACAATGCCACGGCGGCGCCCGCCATTATGACGACAGTGAGCCAGCCCATCGTCGATGCGAGTTTGCCATTGGCGAAGCGCCCCATAAGTGCCCGATTGGATGACACCCGCATCACCACGACTAGGAATGGCGCGGCCGTCACCCCATTAATGACCGCAACGAGGACGAGAAGCTTGATCGGGTTCACGGGCACGAGGCTGAGAAGTGTCCCGCCGATCGTGCCGAGCGCCACGAGCGAGTAGAACAGGGGCGCACGCGCGATTGATCGAGAGAATCCCCACCGCTGTCCGTAAAGATCGGCGATGCCGATCGAGGCCGATCCGGCGAGGACCGGTATCGCGAGCAGCCCGCTCCCGATGAATCCGAGCGCGAAGACGAGGCTGGCGAAGTGTCCCGCCAGCGGCTGCAGCGCTTGCGCCGCCTGGGCTGCGCTTTGGATGTTCGTGTGATGATGAGCGTGCAAGGTTTGCGCAGCCGACGCGATGATGGCAAACATGACCAGGTTGGAAAACGCCATACCGGAGAAAACATCCAATCGGCTGGTGCGTTGCTTGAGGTTGGCCTGGGATCGCGAGACGGATTTGAGAGGCATCGGCTTGGATCCACCCGTTGGTTCCTCGCGCATCTCCTCGAGGCGATGTGCGTTCTGCCAGAAGAAGAGATAGGGCGAGATGGTGGTGCCCAGGATTGCGACCATCAGCGCGAGGTAGCTCTGCGTGAACTCGATGTGGGGGATGAAGGTGCTCTCAAGGAGAGTGATCCACTGATGGGTGACCATGACGGCGACGACGAGATAGGTGAGCAGAGACACACAGAGCACTTTGAAGATGATGGCGAGACGATCAAAGGAGTCCAGTGCGAGCACTGATGTGATCAGCGCACCCGCGATGAGTGCCCAGATCCACGTCGGTCCAGCGTGGAGGAGGTTCATACCAGAACCCACGGCGACAAGGTCGGCCGACACGTTGAGCGCGTTTGCGACGATGAGTATGACCAGCAAGATGGTTAAGATCGCCCGTCCGGTACGCTCGAAGCGCTTTGCCGCCAGTTCTCCCAGCCCGCATCCGGTCGCGAGGGCGGTGCGATCGCAGATCTCTTGCACCGCAGCCATGAGCGGAAACGTCAACAGCGCAGTCCAAAGAAACGACAGGCCTGAACGCGCGCCGGCCTGGGCGTACGTGGCGATCCCGGAGGGGTCATCATCCGAGGCACCCGTGACGAGACCTGGTCCCAACGCGTGCCAATACCTCAGCCACGCGGCTGAGGTATTGGCACGCTGTTTCCTTTGGGACCTGGACCTCGACTGGTGTGCGGCGCGCGTGCGAGCACGTGGTTTGCTCTTTCGAGAACCTTCAGCTACCGTCAAGTGCCGCTCAAGGATCTGCTTTGCCGTAGGTGCATGATGCTCCAATCGAAACGAACTCGGATCTACTTGTCGAGAGAGCTCTTTACACGTTGGCCGGCCTGCTTCGCTCGGCCTTTGAGTTCGTCAATCTTGCCTTCTGCTTGCATGCGACGATTGCCCGCCGCTTTGCCCGCTGCTGCCTTGACTCGGCCCTTTGTCACTTCGGTTGCATTCTTTGCACGTGTCGCGGCTTTCGCGACAGACTTCTGGGCCTTCTTCGTGCTTTCAACCATTCGAACCTCCATTCGATTGTTCAACGTCGTATACCGCTGTTGCCTAGTAGTAGTGGCGTCGCCCGCCAATCTCGTGTCCGACCGCTCCGAAGATCCACAGCACGAGACCCACGATCAAGAGCACCATCCCTATCGTCCAAAGGAAGGGAACGCCCAATAGAAAGCCAATGAGGAGAAACACTACGCCGAGGGTAACCATATGCCTCCGTCGTTTCGTTCGCTGCGCCCGTGAATCTCACGGTGCAACCATTCAATTTTACGAATGCTCACCGTGCATCCTCATTACAAAGCTCTGTGAATGAAGTATGCCGGGCACTCCCTTCCTGGCGAGCACGCGCTCATCGCCAGTCGCAACGGATCGTGACCGTGACTTCACCTGATGCTCACCAACGACGAGACGATTTGCGGCAACCCCCACATCAATGCGCCAGCGCGTGTTTGCGAGTTAGCGATATCCACGTCCGCTTCAGAGCACCTCGAAAAAGAGTCTTGACATGACGACTCGGGCAACAGAGACTAAGCCGAGTGATGCGTTGGTCGACCGACGGCCTCGTCACTGCCAATGAAAGGGGCATCATGCAAGAGACAACGGTGCGGGACGATGAAGATGTCACGCGTGGGTCTGATGAGAATGACGTGCTCGTTGCCAACGGCGTAGACGCTACCGACGTTCAAGATAGCGACACGGTAGGTGGTGTCGATGAGGGCGATGAAGAAGCAGTCGGAGGCGATGACGAAGGCGACGAGCCCGACACCGTCGGCGGTGACGACGAAGACGACGACGGCGACAACGAGAGCTAGGACCGAAATAGCGATTGCGCTGAGCGGCGCAAACCCGCTGCCCTGCGCAATCTCCAATACACAGGTGAAGGCTCATCGGGGCGTCGCGCTCCGCCTCGACTCGGTGAAGGCGAACTAGGGCGCGGCGTCCTGGCCTTCACTCTTTGTAGGCTCGCTCGTTGCGGCCTCCGGACTTCCTTGCGCCGAACGGCGCGCAGTCGATGTTGGAGGGCCGCGAAGGATCCACGCAAAGGCCACGGCGATCGCTCCGCCCACGAACGGTCCGAGGATGTAGATCCACAGGTGCGACCAGTCGTTAGAGATGAGTGAGGCTGAGAGCGACTGCGCGGGATTCATGGACGCTCCCGTCAACGGGCCCGCCCACAATCCCGCCACCACCATGTAGCCACCTCGCGCAATCGCGGCGTTAGATCCGACGTTGTTTTGACCTGAGGCGGTTCCGAGCGTGACCGAAACAAGACCCACGCTGATGACAAGTTCGATGAGGAATGCAACATGCCCGGAAATGCCTGAGGCGGGGGTCGATGCGCCCAGGTGGCCGAGATTGCCGAGCGTAAGTCGCAGGAATGCCACCGCCGCGACACCGCCAATCAACTGGGCGCACCAGTAACCAGGCACGCGACGCCACGGGAAGTTGCGGCGGAGGGCGTACGAGAAGGTTACGGCGGGGTTCACGTGCGCCCCGCTCACGCTGCCAATGGAATAAATGATCGCCATGATGGCGAGGCCTGGCGCTACCGCCTGCGCATCGAGAGGGACCTGGCCGTGGCTTTTGATATTGGCGACGAATGACCCAAGAGTCACCAGAACCAAGAAGAATGTGCCGAGAGCTTCTGCAAAAACACGACGCAACTCATACTCGGGATTGTGGAAGTCGCGAATCCAGGGCGTCTCGTCCTCGTCGGGTTCGCGACACACAACGCCGCGGCGGCTGGTCCGTTCGGGTGAGCCACTCATGGTTTCCTCTCGTCTCGCGAGATTCGCTACCCGACGCGGCTTTGGCTCCACAACTAGTTCTTCGCCTTGGTTCGCGACCTCGTCGCGACGAGAGGCGCCATGAGATCGCCGTACTTGTCGACCCGTCGCACCACGTCGATCGCCTCGAAGCGTAGTGAGTTTGGATTGCCGCTCTTTGCGCACTTGTCGACCTCTTGCCATGTGACCGGAGTTGACACGGTGGGCTCGGGTCGAGCGCGCAGCGAGTAGACGGCGACGGTGGTCTTGGACGAACTGTTCTGACTCCAGTCGATGAGAACCTTGCCGTCGCGGAGACTCCTTCGCATGGACGAAACCACGTCGTCGGCGTGGTCCCGTTCCATCAACATGGCAATGTCGTGGGCTCGTTCGCTGAGGCGCTCCCATGTCAGCCGCTGCACCTTGGTGTAGAGCTGGAGTCCTTTGGAGCCGCTCGTCTTTGGAAACAGGACTTCGCGGCCGAGCAACTCGCCTACCCATCGAGCGACGCGACAGCACTCGACGATCGACGTCCCCGGTCCCGGGTCGAGGTCAAACACCAGATAGTCGGGTGGCGCGGGGATGGGCTTACCCTTCGCGACGTGCCAGAGCGGAACGTGGAACTCGAGTGCGGCGAGGTTGGCTGCCCACAGCAAGGTTGGACGATCGGCCACCATGGTGTACTCAATGGGTTCGTGCTCTCCGCTCTTCGATGGCACGTCGACCGTCTTGATCCACGCGGGCTGGTGGGCCGGTGCGTGCTTCTCAAAGAATGACGTGCCGTCGACACCGTTCGGGTACCTGCGGAGCGTGGTAGGGCGGTTGTCGATGTGGGGCAGCATCACCGCAGCGATCCGCGCGTAGTAGTCGAGTACCTGGCCCTTCGTGAATCCCGTCTGTGGATAGAGAACCTTGTCGAGGTTGGAGAGAGAGAGCTCGCGTCCGTCGACCTCGGTGAGGACGCGTTCAGGACTCACGGACCACGTCGCTCGCGTTCTTGTCATCGCGCAGTCCCCGCCACGACGGGTGACGTAAGACGCCGTCGTTCGTCCACTCCGCATAGCGAACTTCGCCTACGATCACCGGGCGAACGAAGTGAGCGAGCGCAGTCTCGGCGTGGCTGAGCGGCGTCGCAAACGGCGATGTCTTTCGCGCGAGGGGCGTCAGCAGGTCAAGGAGCTTTCTTCGCTCGTCCGCGGAGAACCCCGTTCCGACCTTGCCGACGTAGGTGAGGCCGTTGTCGCTCGGGATGCCGAGAAGGAGCGCGCCGAGGCTGCCTTCGCGCTCGCCCTTGCCGGCGGTCCAGCCGCCGATGACGACTTCTTGGTCGTGGACGTTCTTCACCTTGATCCAGTCGCCGTTGCGCAGTCCCGGCGAGTACGGCGCGCTGCGCCGCTTGATGACGACGCCTTCTAAATGACGTTCCGCAGCGATCTTGAGGACGTCGCTTCCCTTGACGTTCGTGATCGACGGAGGCGTCGCGAAGGTGTCGCCGTCAAGCTTGAGCGACTCGAGGAGCCGGCGTCGCTCGTCGTAGGGACTGTCGAGCAGCAGTCGACCCTCTAGGTAGACGAGGTCGAAGGCGAAGAAGCTGACTGGGATGGACCGGGTGAGCTTCTCGATCTGCGACTTGGAGGACACATGCAGCCGGTGCGCCAGCGTGGAGAAGCTTGGTCGGTTGTTCTTGTCGAGCGCCACAATCTCCCCGTCGAGAATCGCCGAGCGCGAGCCAAGGTGAAGGCCGATGTCGCGAAGCTCGGGGAACGTGTTCGTCAGCGTCTTGTCATTGCGGGTGAGGGCGTGCACGCGGCCCCCATCCACGTACACCATCGCGCGCACACCGTCCCACTTGAACTCATACGCCCACCCCTTGTCGTGCGCCGGCAGCTCTCCGGCGAGGGCGAGCATCGGCTTGACGTGCTCGGGCATCGCCACGAAGTCCTCGGGTGCGGGGTCCATGCGATGAATCATCCACTTGTCCTCGCCGGTCGAAAAGAGCACGTAGCGACCCGAGACGCGCTGGCCGTGCAGCACCACCATGATCTCGTTGGGGCGCCACTTCAGCGTGTCGTACGTACCGTGATCCCAGATCGTGACCTCGCCCGCGCCGTACTCACCCTTAGGGATGCTGCCGTGGAAGGTGCCGTAGTCAAGAGGATGGTCCTCGACGTGCACGGCGAGGTGGTTGGTCTTGGGATCGACGGGGAGACCCTTCGGCAGCGCCCACGAGACGAGCACGCCGTCGCGTTCGAGGCGAAAATCCCAGTGCAATGCTCGCGCGTGGTGCTCTTGGATCACGAATGTCGGCAGCGTGGACTTCTTCGCACCGTTCGGCTTCGTCGTTTTACCCATGGGCTCGGGTGTCTTCTTCGGGTCGCGCTTGGCTCGGTAGTTCGTCAGCCTCGACGGCGCGGACGTGCGGGCCGTTCGAGAGCCAACAGATCGAGTCATGAAACTCGTCGGCCTGATTTCTTCGTGGCGGGCTTTGCGGTGCCCACGGCGCGGACGAGCTCCGCTTTGGTCATCTTCGAGTTCACGTCGATTTTGAGGCGCGCCGCGCGCTCAAGGAGATCGGCCTTCGTCATCGCGTCGAGCCCTTGGCGTTCACGATGCTCTGACACCTTCATGCTGGAGCTGTTCTTCGCGGTCGTCGCCTTCGCCGCCGTGCGGCGCGGACGAGTGGACGAAGATCGATCAATGGAGGCCTGCAGGGCGGACATGAGGTCGATGACGTTGGACTTGGGACGTTCCTCGGATCCAAAGACGACGGCGTGGCCCTCGCGCTTTTGCTCGATGAGCTCTTCGATCCGTTCGCGATAGGTGTTCTTGTAGCGGGCGGGGTCCCACTCGTCGGTCAGGGACTCGACGAGCTTTTTCGCGATGGAGAGCTCGCGCGGGTTGGGCTCAACGATGGGGGGCAGCGTGTCGAGCTCTTCTTCGGGGTCACGGATCTCGTCCTCGAAGTACATGGTCTCGAGCATGAGCACCTTCTCAGCCGGTCGAATCGCGACGAGGTGCTCCTTGTCGCGCAGTACGAGCGTCGCGATACCGACCTTCTTCGTCTGGCGCATTGCTTCAAGCAGCAGCGAGTACGCGCGATCGGCGCCCTTGCCTTTGGGCGCGAGGTAGTAGGACTGGCGAAAGAAGATCGGATCGATTTCATCTAAGTCGACGAAGTCCTGGATCTCGATCAGCTCGGACTTGCCCGGGGCGGCTTCGGCCATCTCCTCGCGCGTGACGACTACGTACTCCCCGCCGCCGAGCGGATAGCCGTTCACGATGTCCTCGTTCGAGAGCTCTTCGCCGGTCTCTTCGTCCACCTTCTTGTACCGAACGCGGTGCGAGGTGCCCTTATGGAGCTGATTGAAGTGGATCGTCTGATCGGCGGTGGCGGTATAGAGCCCAACGGGGACGCTGACGAGCCCGAAACTGAGAAACCCCGACCACGTGGCTCGTGCCATGTCATTTCTCCTCGTTCTCGGTGCGAGAGACTAACCAACAGGAATTTACCACGGGTTGATTTTGCTTCGAAAGGGCAAATGTTGCCCGGGCCGTGGCGCTCGTCACGAAGCGGCGAAACCCTGTGCCGCCAACCTACCTTGACGTGAATCCACCGCAACGTCACAGCACCGCTCTACCTTGGTTTTATGTCTTTGCAACCCGTAACGAATGTCAGTTGCGCGTGGTGCGACGCACAGCTTCGACACTGTCACGGAACGGCCATCGTGATCGACGACACGACCCACGTCTGCTCTGACGACCCCGACTGCACACTCGACGTGGACGAACATTGGTTCATCACGCTCGACGAGGACAAAGACTGACCGCGACCAGCGGCGAGGCGAACCTGGAAGTAGCCGCTTACGATGCCGAGTGAAAGTGCATCTTCGAAAGGAGCGGCTATGCCACAGGGCGCGTGGAGCGAAAAGCGTGAACGCCAGTACGAACTCATCAAAGAGAACGAACTAAAAGAGGGTCGCAACGAGAAACTCGCCGAAGAGATTGCGGCGCGAACTGTCAACAAGGAGCGAGCCCGCAGCGGCGAGGCACGAGTGTCGAGTCGCCTCTCGCTCGACGACATCTCCTCGGGCCGACGTGGCGGTCTTCGTTCGCACAAAGGTCCGGGCGGTCGAACCTTCAAGCAGCTGTACGAAGACGCGCGCCGCATGAATATTCCAGGGCGATCCAAGATGAACAAGAGAGAGCTTGAGAGGGCTGTCGATCGTCATTAGCCTTACGGGTTCATGCAACGAGTCATGTGGCGGTCAGTTCACATGAGCACATTGATGGCGGGCTCCGTTATATTCGTTGCGTAGTGCCTCTCGGCTGATGGCGAACGTTTGTGTGCCAACGACCGTGAATCCTGTAATGCCGTTTTGGAACGCGATTGCATGCCAAGTTCCATCTAGGTTCTATCCGGGCGGCGAGGGATAGTTTGGGGCCGTATCAATTCATCTGCTGTGGTAAAGGGGTCCGAGGGATGGCGCGTGCACGAGTTAGTGGTTCGCAGGAACGGCGCTCATGAGCAAAGGCGCGGTGGGCACAAGGCGCCACATCATCGAGGTCGCCGAGGCGATGTTGGCCGAACGGCCGAGCGGCGAGATACACCTCGCCGACATCGCCGAGCAGGCCCACGTGGGAGTGCAGACGATCTATTACCATTTTGATTCGCGCAACCAACTCATCGCCGAAGCCCAGGCCGCGACCTATCAAAAGCTCACCGAGCCGCTGCACGAGTTCTTGGTCTCTTGTGAAGCGGCGCTGGTCGCCGACGATGAGGCGACCTTTTGGTCCGCAATGGGCGAGAACATCATGTTGGCGTGGGCCTATGGCTTTGGTGGGGATCGCTGGAAGATTCCAAAGCTGCTGATCGATATCTCGTCGGACGCAAAGACGCAGCGTGACTTCAGCGAGAAGCTCGAAGTCCAGCTCGAACGTTGGATCAACGTGATTGAAGGCGGCAAGCGTCATGGCTGGATTGATCCGGATATCGATACGTACGCGCTCATCACGTCATGTTGGGCCGGATCAGTCGGACAAGCGCTGTTCGCCAGCTCGTCGAAGATCTACTACACGCCAGAGAGCATCCGGGACTTCTTCATGAACCTCGGCGTGGCCAAGCACTAGGAGCCTCTCCGCTTCGAACACGGGAGAGGTTTCGAGTCGCGCGGCGTGGTCGCCACACCCGTGGGAGGCTGGACATGCGAGTTCTCTCAGCAGTCACCCTCACCCGCGCTTCCTGGTCGCGTGGGATTTCGTGTTGCGTCAGGCCGAACACGAAATCCCACGAATCAGGTCTGGATTCTCATTACATATCGAGCAACGTCTAGTTTGTCTACCACGTGGACTAGGCCTAGTCCAGTAGTGAAAGAACTGATTAGAGGGCGTTAATGTCGTTGCAGTGCCGTGTTGCCGCTGAGCCATACCACTTGCGCGGGAGGAGCTCATGACGAGTGGCGTGAGTACACGACAACACATCATCGAGGCTGTCGCGAAAATGCTGGCACAGAGTCCGAGCGTTGACATCCATCTCGCCGACGTCGCAGAGCGCGCTCATGTGGGCGTGCAAACCATCTACTACCACTTCGATTCTCGAACGCAGCTGATTGCCGAGGCGCAGGCGTTCAGCTACTACCGACTGATGGAACCGTTTAACGAGCACGTCACCAAGGCCGAAAAGGCACTCCAGGATGAGGACCAGGAGTCGTTTTGGACGGCCTTCGGTGACAACGTCGTGCTCGCGTGGTCACAGGCGCCTGATGAGGATCGCTGGCGTGTGATGAAGCTACTGATCGATATTTCAGGCGACCAATCGACGCAGCGCGAATTCTCGGATGCATTGGACGTGCAGCTGGAGCGATGGATTGAGGTCTTTGATGCGGCCAAGTCTCGCGGCTGGGTTGACGCCGAGATCGACACGCGGACGCTCGTCAGCTCGGCGAGCGCGGCCGCCGTCGGTCAGGCGCTTCTCGTCAGATCATCGAAAGTTCACTTCACGCCGGAGAGCATGCGCGACTTCGTCATCACCGTCGCCATGGCGAAGCCAAAGGCAACCAGGTGGAGCCAAGGGGGATCGTCTCAACCCCAGAGTTGAGGTCGACCGCCGTCGAAAAACCAACGCCGTGGCTCACGTCTCAGTCTGAGGAGGTTCTGCCTGGCGTGATTTCAGTACGATGCACGCCATGGAACCTCGCGAAGTGCTGTCGCTGGATGACATCAACTTGTCGGACGTCGCCTTTTGGGATCGGCCCAATGAAGAGCGTGACGGGGCGTTTCGACTCTTGCGCAGGGAGCGGCCCCTCGCGTTCTTCGAGGAGCCGGAGCTTGATCCCACGGTCGCCCTCTTCGTTCCAAAAGGCCCCGGCTACTGGGCCGTGACGAGACACGCGGACGTCAGCGCAGTGAGTCGCCATCCCGAGGTCTACGGTTCGGGGAAGGGCGCGACGAGCATTCAGGACATGCCCGAAGAGCTCCTGGAGTACTTCGGATCGCTGGTCAATACTGACGACCCCCGTCACGCCCAGTTACGTCGAATAGTCTCGGCGGCCTTTAGCCCCCGAACCATCAAGAGAATTGCGGATCGAATCGAACTACTCGCGGAAGGGATCATCGACGACGTTGCCGAGCGAGGGGAGTGCGACTTCGTTCTCGACATTGCTGCGCGACTTCCGTTGGAGGTCATCTGCGATCTCATGGGCATCTCGCCGAGTGACTATCAGTCGGTGCTGCATGCGTCCAACGTCATCGTCAACACGACGAACGCCGCCATCGGCGCTGGTGACCTCGAGTACACGCCAGACGGGCCCGACGTGCTGACCTCGCTCCTCGAGTCGGCGCAGATGCTCACGTCACTCATGACCGAGCTCGCCGAATACCGACGTGGGACGCCCGCCGATGACGTGACATCTGCGCTCGTCAACGCCAACATCGATGGGGAGTCGCTGACCCCCTCGGAGGTTGCGTCGTTTTTCATCTTGCTGGTGGTCGCGGGTAACGACACGGCTCGAAACACCATGAGCAATGGACTGCTTGCGCTGAGCCAGTTCCCGGCACAGCGTGCGCTTTGGAGGTCCGACCCCGAAGGGGTCGGACCCACAGGCGTTGAAGAGATGGTGCGATGGTGCTCGCCCGTCGTGTGGATGCGCCGCACGGTAAGGGAACCCACGGTCCTTGCGGGAGAAAAGCTTGAGGTGGGCGACAAAGTGTTGCTCTATTACAACTCGGCCAATCGAGACGAGGACGTCTTTGACGGCGCGTACGATTTTGACGCGCGGCGCAGCCCGAATCCGCACGTTGGCTTCGGTGCGATTGGACCGCACTTCTGCCTCGGCGCACCGCTCGCTCGAATTGAAATCGACGTGATGTTTCGTCAGCTCTTCGAGCGACTGCCGGACATCGAGAGCGTCGGTGAACCCGATCGGCTTCGATCAACGTTCATCAACGGCATCAAGCACCTCGGCTGCGCTTTCACCCCCACCCGCACGAGAGAGTGATCGCTCGACGCAGTAAGCGGGCAGTTCGGTAGTTGCGGTTGCGACGCGGAGCCTGAGAGTCGGTATGCACCGTTTGTCGACGCGATCGCCTACGGCAAGGACCACGTTGTCCTTCCCGCGTGGCTCTTTTCCCGCTCGATTCGAGTGCAACCTACCCTCCGCCTATCAGGCGCTTGCGAATCGTTTTGGCTGATCTCGCCCGAGTCGTCTCGCGGAAATCGACGGTTCTGATCTGGTACAAATAGCGCGTCATGTTCGAGGCCATTTTTCTCGCCCTGGGCGCCAGCTTTTTCACCGCGACGTCGTCGGTGTGCCAACGATTGGGTGCGCGCGACGCGGAGAGTTCGCCCAAGTTCGACATCGACATACTGCTTCGCCTCGTTCGACGTCCGATCTGGCTGCTCGGCATTGCGAGCATGATCGTCGGGTTCGTGCTGCAGGTTGCCGCACTGCGCATCGGCGGCCTTGCCATTGTCCAGCCGGTGCTCGCCT
This sequence comes from uncultured Acidimicrobiaceae bacterium, assembly GCA_963732125.1. Taxonomy (GTDB): domain Bacteria; phylum Actinomycetota; class Acidimicrobiia; order Acidimicrobiales; family RAAP-2; genus RAAP-2. Next base: position 710,564 of record CAVSXX010000001.1, read on the forward strand.
TCGAATTGATCCTCGTCTACCTCTACCTGAGCGTGCTGGGCAAGCGCGCGATTCCGAGCTGGGACTGGTTCGCTGTCGTGTCGATGGCGGTCGGCTTGGGCCTGTTTCTCTATTCGGCGTCACCCTCCAACGGCCACGTGCACGCGAAGGCGTCGTCGTGGTGGTGGGCAGGGTTCGGTGTCGGTGCCGCCGTCCTCGTCGCCATTAGCGTTGCGTACGACTGGGGGAGCCGCCGACAGACGTCTCGCCTACGCCGCGCCGCCGCGCTCGGGATTGCGACGGGGGCGACGTGGGGTTTTGTGGCCGCAGTCATCAGAGAGTTGAGCTCACATCTCAGCCAGGGCTTTGAAGGAGTATTCACGAACTGGTCGCCGTACGTCTTGGTTGGGGCCGGGTTGGTCGCCTTGGTGCTGGAGTCGAACGCCTTTAGCGCCGGATCCCTCGCGGCCTCCCAACCGGGGTTCACCATCACCGATCCTCTGGTCGCCACCTTGCTCGGTGTGACGGTCTTCGGGGAGCGAATTCGCGTCGGGCCCCTTGAACTCACGGGCGAGATCGTGTCCTTCGCACTCATCTTTATTGGCGCCGTGATCCTCAGCCGCAGTCCGGTCGTCGCGCCCGCGACCCAGCCGGGGGCCGACCAAACCCCGCCGTAAGTGGTTCGGCATCTGGCACTACGGGTTGAGATCGTCAGTGCCATGTTGATCTGCGGCGCGCTCTTTGGGAAGGGAGCGAAAGGCCGAGTAGGGTTTCTGTAGCGAGCAACCCGAACTGATCGGGCTGTCGCTTTGAGAATTGAGTGATCGTGGCACAAGGTACAGTTAAGTTTTTCAATGCAGAAAAGGGATTCGGCTTCATCTCGCGCGAGCAAGGTGATGACGTCTTCGTACATTTCTCCAACATCCAAGGCGACGGTTACAAGAGCCTCGAAGAGGGCCAGGTCGTCGAGTTCGACGCCGTGCCCGGCAAGAAGGGCGAGGAAGCACAAAACGTCCGGGTGATCTAAGGATCACCTCGGCGGTGCCGCGACATCCGGTGGCCTAAGCCCTCGTCCGTACCAGTAGTACGGGCCGGATGACTCCCTCGCAACTACAAAGTCTGTTCGTTGAAGCGCCCATGCGACAGCGTCGGACAACGTCCCAAAGTCAGGCGACAGTTCACAGCCTCCGTCGGGCCGATCGACGAAGACCGAGTAGTGCTCCACCTCCGATAGGTGCGGGGCGACGTACGCCCTCGGTACTGCGAATCTCATGCGACGATCACTACCACCCCGCATGCCGCCACGCACCGTCGGCGGGAGGCGAGGAGAGCCTGTCACGTCGGACCATGGCGCCGTTATGTTTCCAATTGACGCGTCTCGGTAGACCTGACATAGACGGTTGGCAATATGCCGCGGTGCTGAGAGAGGAGAATACCGATGGCTGAACTCATAATGCTGACATTCGACACTCCCCAGGGCGCGCAAGCCGCCGTGGCATCGGTGCGAGCGCTTGAGGAGTTGAACTATGCGTGGATCGACGATCTCGCGATAGTCGAAAAGCACAAGCACGGTCTGGTAACCGTTCACAGTCCTCATGGCTCAGCTGCACTTGGGGCGTTCTATGGCGGTCTGATCGGACTGTTTCTGTTTTGGTGGTTCCCGCCGGCGTGGTTCTTGGGCGGATGGCTCGGTGGTCTTGGTGGCGGGGCGCTCATCGGAGAAGCCATGAAGAGATCGGGACTTGACGAGAAGCTCGTCGATCAAGTCAAGTCCGAATTGGCTCCAGGCACCTCGGCGCTGCTGCTCATTGGAGCGACGGGCGATGTCGATCAGATGTCGAGGGCATTCGAACAGCACCACCCCTTGAAGGTGATTCGCGTGCCCCTTTCGGAAGACACGCTCGAGAACCTCAAAAAGGAAGTGGGCACGCAAGCCTCTTAGACCTCTGGGGACGTCGCCCGATTGCGCTCGGGACCATCCTCTGGTCCCGAAGATCGTTGCTTTACGTCCACTGTCGCGTAAGTGGCCATCGTTTAAGGCGGTTTCTACCGGAATTGTCGAGTTGTAGTTCTGTCGTCGTGATACCAGGGACTTGGAAAGTTAATCCTAGGTAAATGGTGTTATCGATACTCCGACGATCAGCGAGCGGGCGCCTCGGACGCGAGGCGGACGAGCTCACAGGGCCGTATGCCCCGCTTGCTTTCGATGACGAGGTCGAGGCCGGCTTTCCGCAGTCGCTGCATCGGATGTTGTCCGTCTTGTCTGATGGCATCGTGGTGATCGACGGCCAGGGGCTGATTCGCCACGTCAATCGCCATTTGGTAGCGCTGACCGATCACTCGCATCAATCCCTGATGGGGCGACCCTTCACGTCGCTTGTGCCATCGTGGGGCCTCGGGGGGAGGGTCTCTTCGCTCGAGCGCGCCGGCTCCCTCAACGGCGCTGTCGACCTTCGATTGGTCCTTCGTTGTCGTGATGGCAGCGAGTTAGACGTCCTCGCCGCTCTTTCGCCCTTTGCCTTCGATGGGGAGTCGTGGACCATCATCTTGGTTCGCGACATGCGCACCGTTCGCGACGCAGAGCAGCACACCGTCGCGAGCCAGATGCGTTTTCGTCTCGCCTTCGAGGGCAACATGGCCCCGATGACGGTGGCCGACCTCGATGATCGACTGACCGCTGCCAACGCGGCGTTTTGTCGGATGGTTGGCTACTCGAAGGAGGAACTGCTCGGTCACGACGCGAAGCTGTTCACTTTTCCAGACGACATTGGCATCACCGAGGAGTCTCATCGTCGAGCATTGGCGGGCGAGACCGAACAGGCCCGCTATATCAAGCGGTATTTGCGCAAAGATGGAAAAGTCATCTTCGTCGAAGTCTCACGTTCGGCCGCTCGTGACACTGCCGGTGAACTTCTGTACTTCGTCTTCTCCGAGCGCGACATCACCGAAGAGCGCGCGCTCTCCGCCCAGCTCACCCACCAGTCGCTGCACGATCCCTTGACTGGCCTCGCGAACCGAGCACTCTTTATGGATCGACTCACGCAGGCGCTCGCGCGGGCGGCGCGCAGGGGCTCCATCGGGGCGGTCCTCCTGATTGACCTCGACAACTTCCAGGGCGTGAACGATACCTACGGTCACGTGGTTGGCGATCAGCTCTTGGTCGCGATCGCGCACCGCTTGGAGATGGTGGCTCGCTCGTCGGACTCGCTGGCTCGTTCGGGCGACGATGAGTTTCTCTACCTTGCCGATGGTCTCACTGCGCCCGAGGATGCGACGAAGGTCGCTGAGCGGCTGCTCGACGTGTTCTCCCAGCCGTTCTTCATCGAAGGCTCGCCCATCGAACAGCGGGCCAGCATGGGAGTCGTGGTGTGGCAGTCCTCCGTCACCGATGGCGCCGTGATCGTCCAAGACGCTGACGTGGCGCTCTACGAAGCAAAGCGCGCTGGAAAGGACCGCTTCGTCGTCTTCTCGCCCCACATGCATGAGCAAGCGGTCACGCGCTTCGAGTTGGTCCAGGAGCTTCGCCGAGCCTTTCACGATGACGAACTCTCGATGCACTACCAGCCCATCGTCGATCTCGCTACCACCAGAGTCGTGGGCTTCGAAGCGCTCATGCGTTGGCAGCACGCCGAACGCGGCTGGGTGCCACCGCTCGTATTCATACCGCTCGCCGAACAGAGCGACCTCATCCTCGAGCTGGGTGAGTTCGCGCTTCGCGAGGCAATCGCCGCCGCCGGCTCGTGGGCGCGCACTGGTGATCCGACGACGTGGCCCTACGTCAGTGTCAACCTGTCCGCCCGCCAGTTCCACGACCCACAGCTCGTCGCGATCATCGAGGACGCGCTGTTCCTCAACGACCTCGGCCCGGAGCGGCTCGTGATCGAGGTGACCGAAAGCGTGGCTCTCGCCAACGTCGCTGAAACGATGAACGTCATCAACTACCTCAATCGACTCGGCGTGGGTTTCGCGCTCGACGACTTTGGCACCGGCTACTCATCGCTTTCGTATCTAGCCCTCATGCGTCCGAAGGTCATCAAGATCGATCAGTCCTTCGTCAGTCCGGCGCTCGAGAGTTCGCGTGACGACACGTTGCTTGAAGCGATCGTCACCCTCGGCCAAAGTCTGAGCATGTCCGTGCTCGCCGAAGGCATCGAGACCCAGGGCCAGTACATTCGGCTGTGCTGTTTTGGCTGTGAGCTTGGACAGGGATTCCTCTTCTCTCCCGCGGTGTCAGCTGAGGGAGCCGTCGACCTCGTCGGTCGGGTCCTGGGCACCTGACTCGGGTACTTATCGATCGGGAAGTTCGTCACCCGCGGTCACTTCGCCTGAACGAGCGACTCCTGCACCGCGTGTCGTCCGATTAGCCGCTTGCAGAACCTTCGGCTGTTTCGAGGCTCCGGTAGTGCTCTCTCCAAATCAGTCGATAGATCTTCACTTTGCGTGGAATGGTTCGAAGGCCGGGTATGAACGGCACAAGAGCGAGCAGCAGCGTGAGCAGCATCATGAGGCCCCAGACGAGGATGTCTGCGTTGCCGCTCGAATTGAACGGTGGGATTTGGTACCAGAACGTATACAGCCACAGCCAGGCCTGGCCCGGATAGTTGCCCGTCTCGTTCATCATGCCCCACTGGTCGCCCGCGAGGTGTTGGTGGGCCGCCTGGTTGGCGAGGTAGTTCCCATCTTCGAGGAAGAGCAGCGGCAGCGTGTAGTTGGTCGTATAGAAGTCGCCCTGATGGGTGAGGACGGCGTCGAGGGCGCCGGTGCGCGCCATATCGGTGAGCTCGTTGATGAACTCTGGCACGGGTCCAGAGTTGGGAGCGTTCACCACGATTGCGCCGTCGCGCCACTTCATGTGGCTCGCGCCCTTTGTGTAGTCGGCGACCCAAGCGTTGCGGGTGATCGACGAGGCGCTCGACCACTCTTTCAGGGCGCTCGAGAGAGCGGGCTGATAGGGCTGCGTCTTCAGCGGATCGAGAACAAAGACCTTGGCCGTGTTAATCGGTATCGTGACACCTACCCATTTGGCGAGGGAGAGGGGCCCGAGCTCCTGTCCGATCGAGGCGTTGTTGTAGGGCGGGCCGTAGGTGGCAGTCTCCGATGTCTTGTTCAACTGGCTCAGCGCGTCCTGGGCAAAGTCGACGGGCGCCGCGCTTGACCACGACTTGATCGTGATCGCGGGCACGTCGGGCGAGCCGAAGACGATGGCGAGCAGCAACGTCAGGATCGCCACCACGAGGAGCGCTATCGCGCCCTCCTTTGCAATGTCGTAAGGGGAGTGACCACCCTTCCATTCGGGGGCGTCGACGTCAGGCCGGAAGCGCTTGGTCACTGCTGGACCTTCACTTTCGTGGGTTCCTCGAACGGCGGCACGACCCCCTTGATGCGAACGAGCAGTACGTGGAGACCGACGAGGGCGACGACGGCGATCGGCAGCAAGACGATGTGCCACATCAGCATCTGACCCATGTTGAGGACGTTCCAGTACGCACCCGCGCCGGTCGCGTTGATGCCGTCCTTCGCCTGGGTGGAGATCCATTGCGAATCGAAATTGGTTTGCACCAGGTAGCCGGTGAAGGCAGTCGCGATGGAAACGACGAAGGTGACGACTCCGGTGATCCAGGTCAGCGCGCGTCCCCCGCGCCAGGCGGCCATGAAGTACTTGCCCCAGAGGTGGATCACCATGGCGAAGAAGAAGATCTCCACGCTCCAGAGGTGCACCGAATTGACGAAGTGACCGACCGACGAGGCGTGCCACCACTGGGGGCCACGCAGCGCGAGCACGCACCCCGACACGATGACGACCGCGAGCGCGGCCATCGTAGTCACGCCAAAGACGTAGATCCACGATGACACGTACGTCGGTTGGGTGTCCGGCATCACCTTTTCCGGTGGCAATAACTTCAACGCGCGATGCCGCAGGCGCGTGGTCCACTGTCGATCGATGTCGCTGCTCACTCGTGCTCCCGGCGACGTCGGCGACCAGGAAACGGAAGGAGCAGCGCCGCTACGAACGTCACGATCATGAGGACGATGACCACGAAGTTGGCAACGCTGATTTGGATCCAGTGCCAGTCGATGTAGTGACCGAGCGTATTAAGGGGCAGTAAGGCCCCGATCTGGTGAAAGAACAAAGAAGCACCCCCCTGGCTCTGACAGAGCATCTCATACGCGCCGTGAGCGCGTATAGGGACAATGGTCACATCTTGGAGCGATCGTGGGGCGGATCGTCTTCCATCAGGCAGCCAGGGCCTCGGGCGCTAGAGATCGGGCGTCGCGACGGCTTTGAAGGGCGAAATCCCTTTGAAATCGCCAGCGACATGGGCCTTGTGCGACACTTGAGTCGTTGCCAAATCTGGAGCGTTGGCCTTCCACGGTCATCGCTGAACGAGATTGAGGAACGCGCGGGGGGCGTAAGGAAGAGAGTCGTTATGAGTGAGGTCAACACACCCAAGGCGGGTCTCGAACGTGATGCCCTTCTCGGCGAGGTCTTCTCCGCCAGTCCAGACGCCGTCATCGTCATTGACGCCGCTCATCGAATCGTGCTCGCCAGCCCCGCCGTGACCTCGCTCTTTGGCTACCAAGCCGAGGAACTTCTTGGTCAGACCATTGACATTCTCATTCCAGACAGTCGAAAAGACGTACACAACGGGCACCTTCAACGCTTCTTCGAGGCGCCCCATCCTCGAGAAATGGGCGTGGGCCTGGAACTTGCGGGGCGGCGCCGCGACGGGGTGGATCTTCCCATTGACGTCAGTCTCACCCCCGTTGCCATGGGCCATGACGTCTACGTGGCGGCATTCGTTCGCGACGCGACCGAGCGACGGCGGGCGCTCAGCCGGCTCAACGCGGTCAACGAGATCACCCAGCAACTCCTGGGCGGCGCGCAGATGGAAGAGATCCTGCCGATGGTCGCTCGCAGTGCTCGAGTTCTGTGTCATTCCGATGCCGCATGGATCGTGATGCCGACGAGCCCCTCGCAGTTCGAAATTGTCTCCGTTGATGGAAAGGGGACCGAGCTCTTGGTCGGTCTTCACCTTTCAGCCGACACCAGCCGCTCGGCCGAAGTCATGCGCTCTGGTACGCCTGACGTCATTGAGGACCTCTCGGTTGCTGACAACGTCCCCGTGGGCGTCGTCGACCTGGATCTCGGTCCGGGCCTTTACGTCCCCTTCATCGCCGACCAGCGGAGCCTCGGCACTTTGGTGTTGGGACGGGTCCACGGACAACCTCGTTTTCAACCGATCGATGTGGCCTTCGCCCAGGTATTCGCCGGCTCTGCCGCCACGGCCATCGAGATGGGTTCGGTCCGCGCCGAGATCGACCGCTTGAGCATCGTCGCCGAAGACGAGCGCATCGCACGAGATCTCCACGACACCGTGATCCAGGAGCTCTTCGCGCTCGGCATGTCGCTGCAGGCTCTGGGGACCTCGACCACGGGTGCCGTCGGGGACCGGATCTCCGGCGCGGTGGAGAGCCTCGACGACGTCATTCGCCAGATCCGCAACACGATCTTCCGGCTGCCGAGGGGTAACGAGGCGGCCAAGGGGCTTCGCGAGGACATGCTGAAACTGGCCGATCGATACCAGCACGAGCTGGGCGTCCTGCCACGGATCGCCTTCCGCGGTCCTGTCGACGCTGCGGTCCCCGAGATCGTCAGCGAACACCTCCTCCACGTGTTCGGAGAGGGGCTGTCCAATATCGAGCGGCACGCCCATGCGACGAAGATCGAGGCGATCGTCTCGGTGGAGGGGGAGTGGCTCTCGTTCTCGCTCATCGATGACGGCGTCGGAATCAACGACGGCCCATCCGCGGGGAACGGGATTCGCAACATTTCGACCAGGGCAGAGAACCTTGGGGGCACGTGCATCATCAGCCGCAGAGAACCGCACGGCACCATCGTCGAGTGGCGAGTTCCCCTGTCGCTCCTTGATCTCACGGACTGACCTCGAAGGGGAGGCAGTCGAAGAAATGCAAACACCCGCGGCCCTTGCGGACCGCGGGTGTCTCGGTTTTACAGTTTGCTAGCGCAGTGAAAGAGGCTCGTCCTTCGTCGACGACCCGTCGACCTCGACGTTTGCCTCGGAAGTCGTGTCCGAAGTGCTGGCTGCGCCCTTCGTCCCCAATGCGTCCTCGACTGTCAATGCGACGGAGCCGGGCTTCACAGTGTCCATTTGTGCCTCGCGACGCTCGCGGTATCCGCGAATCAACCCATCGACGCCGATCCAGCTCGAAGTCCTCCACGTAGCGAGAATCACGATGGCGAAGAAGGCGTAGAACGCGCACACGCTCGCCGTACCCGACATCACGTAGGTGAACAGCAGCCCCAAGCTTGCGAGAGCCGCGATTCGGGTGAACAGACCCAGTGAGAGAGCGACACCGATAGCGAACTCGCAGACTGCGACGAGGATGGCAATCCATCCGGCGTTCGGTACGACGAAGCTGTGCATGAAACTGCCCCACCAGCTGTAGGCGGGCACGCCGTGGGAGGCAAAGCCGGCGACACCGGCTCCGTTGTTGTGGAGGAAGGCGGGATTCTCCGCTCCCCACAGTTTTGCGGTGCCGGCCTGAAGCCACATGATGCCGAGCCACACCCTCATGGCTGTCCAGCCAAGAGCCAAGACCTTTGAGCGCTGCACCCAGGTCAGAAACTTGGGTGTCTTTACTGCGGATGGTTCTCCGAGGAGCTCACGAATGCTTTCCATGACACTCACCCCTTTCTGGTCCCGAGTGGACCTCGTACTCATCTTGGAGCACGCGCCACGCTCGTCGATAGGGACATATGTCGCAAGCCACTAGGGACATATGTCACCGACTGAACGTGTCTGAACGCGTCTGCAGAGCCATCGCAGCGTTGATTGAAACGTCCGCATCGAGGAGAGACACCTGGAGTCGCGAATCCGTGGCGAGTGATGTGGCTCACGATCGGCACAGTGTTCGTGCTGAGTGCTGATGTATCGGGCACCATCGCGTCAAAGACGCGACATTTACTCGGGTCCGGCAAAGGTCTTCTTCTGTCGTTCCGCGATGCGCACGGCGAAGACAGCCGCCTCAGTGCGGTGTTTTACGCCCATCTTCAAAAGGAGGTTCGAAACGTAGTTCCGAACGGTCTTTTCTGCGAGGAACATCGCTTCGGCGATCTCTCGATTCGTCATGCCCTCGGATATCAGCTCCAGGATGCGACGCTCTTGAGGAGAAAGGGGGCGAAGTCGTTCGTCTTCGAGATCCCGCCCTAATCGGGCACGTGCGCGGGCGACCATCGTTGGATCGAGCAGGGATTCGCCGCTTGCCGCCCGTCGGACCGAAGTGACCAAATCGTTTCCCCGGATCTGCTTCAGCACGTAACCCGATGCTCCGGCAATGACGGCTCCGAGGAACGCTTCATCGTCCGCGAAGGACGTCAACATCAGGCACGCTATCTCGGGTGCCGCCGAACGAATCTCCCGGCAGATTTCGATGCCGTCGCCGTCAGGGAGGCGAACGTCCAAAAGAACGACGTCGGGATGAGCGTCGGGGATTCCCGCGAGCGCTTCTTCCTGAGTGCCGGCTTCCCCGACCACTACGATGTCGTCTTCGCTCTCGAGGAGCTCTCGCACGCCGCGCCGCACGACTTCGTGATCGTCAACTAGGTAAACGTTCAACACGATCGGTCCCCTCCCGCTCACCCGTCTGGAGGGACGGATGGGCCATTATGGCAGCCATCAGTTTCAGTTCTCGTTGGGTGCGAGCTTTTGCCAAGCTATATGTTGATGCATTGACGGAGTCGGTCGTGTTGTTCATGATCCAAGGTCTCGATTTCGTGGCGCTGAAGCTATTGATCCCCGGGCCGCGAAGGGCGTCGCGGACAGCGAATCCTCGACCGATCGAGCCTGCGCTGATGTTGGTTGCATCTCGATTCTCCTTCTCTGGGGCCAAACTAAACGCGTCTTAACGTTCTAATACCGAGTTGTTGACGTTCGATAGGGACTTATGGCTCTTCTTCGTCGCGACTGTGGCGGGATAATAGGTCGAAGAGGCACGCAGCGTAACGCTGCGAGACGCAAACGCCCATGGGACACCGAATGCCAACTTCGGCCTCGACGTTACCGGGTTCGCCGATCGGGTTGATTCACTCGCAACGATGCTTCTCGGCGAACGAGTCGACGAGTGCGAAGACCAGATCCGGTGGCAGCGACCGCGAAGGTGTTCACGATCACTGCCCCCCGACCTGAGACGGAGCCCTTGCCCCAAATATTCCTCCGTCGATGCCGACGCTACGTTCAGATATAACTCTGGCGATAGGGACAAACGTCACGAGTTGGATGAGAACGGATGCTCGAGCCCTCGATCGGCATCTCGCGTTCTCGCAATGTGACGTTTGACCCTGGCCGGTGAAATGCGCCCAGCGTCAAACTGCGCGTAAGCGACTTAGTGATAGCGCACGATTGGAGATTGACATGACTGACCTTCTTGAAAACGAGGTAGCCGAAGATGTGAACACCGGAGACAATGTCTCGGTCTTCATTGCCCCCGGGTGCGAGGGAAGCCTTGTCACCCTGAAGCGACGCTACGACAACTTCATTGGTGGCGAGTGGGTTGCGCCCGTCAAGGGCGTGTACATGCCCGACGTGTCGCCGGTAAACGGCAAAACGTTCTGTGAAGTGGCACGATCGAGCAAAGAGGACGTCGAGCTAGCCCTCGACGCCGCGCACCGAGCTCGCAGTGCGTGGGGCGAGACCTCCCTTGCTCAACGGGCCGCGGTGCTGAACGCGATCGCCGACGTGCTCGAAGCCAATCTCACGATGCTGGCGGTCGCTGAGAGTTGGGAAAACGGAAAGCCGGTGCGTGAGACGCTCGCCGCGGACCTGCCCCTTGCTATCGACCACTTCCGGTATTTCGCGGGCGCGACGCGTTCACTGGAAGGACGATCGACGGAGATCGACAAGGACACCGTCGCATTTCACTTTCACGAGCCGCTCGGTGTCGTGGGACAGATCATCCCATTCAACTTCCCGTTGCTGATGGCGGCGTGGAAGATCGCACCAGCCCTGGCAGCAGGCAACTGCACCGTGGTTAAGCCGGCGTCATCCACGCCGTGGTCGATCTTGAAGTTTGCCGAGCTGCTCCAGGGCATCGTGCCCGCGGGGGTCATCAACGTGGTGACCGGCCCCGGGGCCGAGATTGGCAAGGCCCTGGCGACGAGCCCGCGGATCGCCAAGATTGGTTTCACTGGCGAGACCACGACTGGTCGGCTCATCATGCAGTACGCGGCAGAGAACCTCATCCCGTCGACGGTCGAACTCGGCGGCAAGTCGCCGAACATCTTCTTCGCCGACGTGATGAACTCGGACGACGAGTTCTTGGACAAAGCCGTCGAAGGGCTGGTGCTCTATGCCTTCAACAAGGGCGAGGTCTGCACGTGCCCCTCAAGGGCACTCATCCAAGAGTCAATCTACGACGCGTTCATGGAGCGCTGCCTTGAGCGCATCGCGCGAATCACTCAGGGCAATCCTTTGGACACGACGACGACGATCGGGCCACAAGTCTCCACGCAACAGCTGGAAAAGATCGAATCGTACGTCGAGATTGGTCGGCGCGAGGGTGCCGAAGTCTTGATTGGCGGCGAGCGCCCCCAGATGGCTGAGGACCTCGTCGGCGGCTTCTACTTCCAGCCCACCGTGCTGAAAGGGCGCAACGACATGCGCGTGTTCCAAGAGGAGATCTTCGGACCAGTGCTGGCGGTGACGACCTTCAAGGACGAAGCCGACGCGCTCACGATCGCGAACGACACCGCGTATGGCCTTGGTGCGGGCGTGTGGACTCGCGACGGGAACCTGGCGTACCGAATGGGTCGCGGTATTCAAGCCGGGCGAGTGTGGACCAACTGCTACCACCTGTACCCTGCGGGCGCCGCGTTTGGCGGCTACAAGATCTCTGGCGTCGGTCGGGAAAACCACCAGATGATGCTGGAGCACTACTCGCAGACAAAGAACCTGCTCGTCAGTTACAGCACGAAGCCGCTCGGGTTCTTCTAGAGACGAACCCGACGGTGGCCTCATTGTGCGCCCGTGAGAGCGCACAATGAGGCGGTTGGATAGCTCGTGAAGGGCGCGGCGGAGGAAGTCTTAGCGGTCGCTATCTCCCGGCGGCACAATGACTACCGGCGTCGATGCGTGTTCGGCGACCTCAAGGCTCGTGCTGCCGAGCAACATCCCGGTTCGCCCACGTCCTCTCGAGCCCACGACGATTAGGTCCGCGTCGAGGGGAGGCGAGGTGGCACGCAAGAGCACGGAGCACCCGTCGCCGTCGTCGACGTGCCAGAGCAGTCGTCGGTCATCAAAGCCCAAGCTCTTCGCAATCGCGACAATCTCGGGCGGCGTGACATCGCGTGAGAACATCGTGTGCTGGTGCTCGAGCAACCCGACAGCGTGCACGACAACGACTGTGGCATTGGTCGAGCTCGCGAGCGTCAGGCTCCAGCGCACTGCTGCCTCCGCGCCAGGAGACCCGTCGTATCCCACGGCGATTGTTGTGGGCGCGCTCATCGGTCTTCGCGCGAAGCGCCGCGAGTCAGGTCGCCCTTGAAGAGATGGCTCGGGCACTCGAAGGCTCGTTGAGGGTCCAATGCCATCGCCTAGATCGTTCCCGAGCGATGCTCAAGACGCGACGCCTTGCTGTCGCGCGTCGGCTCGATGGAGAATCGAAGGGCGATCTCTCCATCGGAGATCGACGACGCTACGCGAAAACCCGAGTGGCGAAAGACTGAGATCATGTCGCCGTTCGTGGCCAATGTCTCGGCGCAGAACGTGGTGATGCCGCGGGCCCAGGCGGCGTCGGCGAGACTTTCGAGCAGGCGGTGGCCAAGTCCTAGGTGCTGGTAATCGTCTCGCACGAGGAATGCGACTTCGGCGTTTGGGGTGTCTGGATACCGCTCATAACGAGCGACGGCGACGAGTTCGTCGCCGTCTTCGATGACGAGCGCGAGACGGTCAACGTAGTCCACTTGAGTGAGGTGACAGATCTCGTCGTGTGACAACTCTGGATGAAGGGAGAAGTATCGACGGTAGATCGAGTCCGATGACAGGTGGTGATGGAACGCCTCTAGCCCGGAGGCGTCGTCCGCACGGATCGGCCGCAGTCGAAGCGTGCGACCCGTGCGAACGACGATGTCCGCCTCGAGTTCGCGAGGGTAGCGCCCAAGGACGAATGCCTCGCGAGCGGTCGCGGTGGCGTTGACCTCATCGTGGGCCGATTGAACATCATCGCTCACCTGGTCGCCCCGAACATCGATTCTGCAAAGTGCAACCCGGTCGGACGCGGTCCGCCAAGACCCGATCGATTGCCTCGCGCGCACGCCATTGGGCCATTCTCGTACCGATCTGCGTTCACGTCTAGGGCCGGATGTCCCGATGTCGTACATGTGATGCGGCGTCAAGCGCTCGACAGCTGGTCACTGTGTCTTCGGGGGTCGAGACGAACGCCTACTCGCCCTTGAGGTCACGACGAGAGAACATGATCGCCCCGGCTATGGCTGAGGTGAGGGCGAGCGCGATCATGACCGCGTTGGTGGTCCAGGCGACGGGCGTGGCCGGAGCCGCGGCCATCTGGTGAAACGCCGAAAGATCGAGTACCCAGTGATTCACCTTCACGACGCCGCCAATGATCTCGACGAGGAAGAACCACACCAAGAGCCCGTACGTCACGACGCTGACGAGTCGTGGCACGAGCGCCAGCGCGAGCATGCCCACGCCAAAGATGAAGAAGGCGGGCACAGCGACGTTGAGACCCGCGTTGAGCATCGACGCCAATCTCACGTGTGCGTGGTCGAGCGCGGTGCCCAGCCACGTGGCGAACCCCGCCAGCAGACCACCGAGCACAAGCACGGCCGTGCCGAGAGAAGTTCGTTGGGCGAACCATGCCATTCTCGAGAACGGGAGAACGAGCAGGTTGTCGAGTTGCCCACTCGACTCTTCCCTGCGCGCGGTGCCGACTTGGCCAACAGCCACGAACGCCAGCGCGACCGCCATGATGAGCAGCGCCACGCTCAAGTACGCCTCGGCGCCCGTGACTCCCAGGCGGGCGAACACTCGCGCGAGCGTCGGAGAGCTGGTAATGATCTTGCCACCTGACTTCGCAATGCTGCCGAGGAGAAGACCGTAGGCGGCGATTGACGCGGACCATGCGAGCAGCGTTGATCGTGACAAGAGCACCGCGAGTCCGAATGGTCGCGTCGCCAAGGCGTGCACCCGAGCGACGCTCGAATGGTCCGGAAACACGCCCGCGCCCAAGTCACGACGCCCGGCAAGATAGATCGCGCTCGCGGCGATCATGACCGTAAACCCTGCGACGGGGATGAGAGCCAACGTTCGTGGCGACGTCAGCGGCTGGAGCTCTTCGACCCAGCCCAGCGGCGTCGCCCATCGCAGCCACCCGAGGCCAGTGGCGGAGTCTGCGACCATTCGCAGGGCGTAGCTCACCGCCAAGACGGCCGAGGCGTAGCCCGCGCCCTGCCGCCGAGATGTCGCCATCTGCGCGCACAAGGCTCCGACAGCGAGGAACATGAGTGCGCCGCTCACCACGGCAAGCGAGAAGTAGGTAGCAGCGCCCGCGTCGATGCCTACCTTGGGAGATCGTCCCACGGCGATCGTGATCAGCGAGGTCACACACAGCAGCGCGAGCAGTCCTGCGCCAAGGCCAACCAGCGCCTGGAGTGCTGCGCCGCGCCGCGTGGTCTGACCGACGAGGAGAAGTTCCCATCGTCCCGCGTCTTCTTCACCCCGTGTCAGCCTGGTGCTGGTCAGGATGCCCCAGATGGCGCCCATGATCGCGAGAACGGTCAAGCACTTCCACGCCGTGTAGCCCGGCACGGTGGCGATCTCTCGGGCCGGTCCCACGAGCGCGCTGATGCCGACGTTGTTGCCGAACTCTCGAATCAGGATCTGGCGCGACGCGACCGTCTTGTAACTCGTGGCGTAGGCGAGCGCTTGGGTGGCGATGTAGAGCCCAAAAACGACGCCCCAGCCGACGCCTGAGCGCACCGCCCGCTTCGTGACGACGCGTGCGAGCACCGTTCGTGGCGCGCGCTCTCGAATCGACGTCGTGCGAGGTGCGCTAACGAGTGTCGCTGGCATTCGCGCTCGTGGTTGGTGTCGAACCGTAATGAGACAAGAACAGTTCTTCGAGTGAGGGCTCGCGGCTCAAAAGCTCACGCACGCCAGAGTTCGCGAGCGCGTTGAGCAGCGGTTCGATGGAACCCTGCACCTGGCATCGCAGCGTCAATCCTCGGACCTCAACCATGGACACGCCGGGAACCCGAGTGATGTCCGGCACCTGGGCAACAAAGGATGCCTCGACAGTCAAGGCCGAGAGGTGACGCATCTCGGCCATCGTGCCCATCTCGACCAGCACGCCCGCCCGAAGTATCCCGATGCGGTCGCACAACGCCTCAACCTCGCTCAAGATGTGCGACGAGAGCAGGACGCTTTGGCCTCGGTCTCTCGCTTCATGGATGCAGAGCCGAAACGCCTGCTCCATCAGTGGATCGAGCCCGCTTGTTGGTTCGTCGAGTATCAGCAAGTCTGCGCGGGTCATGAGCGCAGCCACGAGCAGGACCTTCTGTCGATTTCCCTTCGACAGTGCGCGCACTCGCTTGGTCAGGTCCAGATCGAACCGGTCGACGAGTTGTTTCCGGTAGGGGAGGTCGACATGCCCGTGCACCTGACCGAGGAGCAGCAGCGTTTCGTCAACACTGAGCGTTGGCCAGAGGTTAGCCTCGCCAGGAACGTAGGCGAGTCGACTATGGGCCGCGACCGTGTCATAACGCGTGTCCAAGCCGAAAATCTCAGCGCGGCCGCTCGAGGGAACGAGCAAGCCCAGGAGAAGTCGAATGAGTGTCGTTTTGCCGGCGCCGTTCGGGCCGAGACAACCCACAATCTCACCCTCTTCCACTCGCAGTGTGAGTTCAGTGAGTGCCCGCGTCGCGCCGAAGCGTTTCGTGAGTGCGTAGGTTTCGATGGCTGGCGTGGTCACGGGCGCTCCTTCGCCAGCGAGTATCCCATTCTCGAGCACCACGGTGGTGTCCGACCCGGGCAAGGGCCATAGCAGAAGGCAGCCCCATCGCTTCAACCTCTTCTGGTTTCGCGGTGATCGGTCCGGGACTTTTCCATCCGTCTCCTCCGGCTTCGGCGGAACTGTGTCGGTGGACATGCTTTGTCGCGTCCTGTCTGGTGAAGCAATGTTCTGAATTCAAGTTACGAGGACGTGTTTCGATTGACTAGGGCCACACGTCCCGAATCGCCGTCGATCAAGTGTTGCTCGTCGGTCGCGCACAGGGCACAAGAGCGGAAACGAGATGTTGCGCAATGGCACCGAGCAGAAACGACGGCGAGCCTGTCGAAGGCGGCGACGAAGATGAGGAACCAACGCTGTCGCTCCTTTCGATCGCGTACAGAGTCGATGGGAGCGAAAGCCAAGTGACGCAACGAGTGTGAGAGGACGGACGCTAGCGTGAAGGCAAGGTCGATGGTAGCGATCGGATTGGATGAAGAACGATGAGTCTGCAAGATCGAGCGGCTGAGGCGCAGAGCGTTGGCGCGAAAGGTATCGTCGCCGGTATTGATGGGTCAGCGGCCTCGCTTCGCGCCCTGGAGTGGGCCGCTCGGCAAGCCGAGTTCACTGGCGCGGCACTGGAGGTCGTAGCCGCGTGGGAGTGGCCCGAGAGTTTTGGATGGTCGGCGATTCCCAGCGAATACAACCCGGAACAAGACGCCCAACAAATGCTGGAGCCGCTCGTCGCCGCATTGCGAGCGGCGCATCCTCAAATCGCAATCTCGATGAAGGTTGTCGAGGGCCATCCCGCGCCTGTTCTCGTTCGCGAGTCGCAGGGAGCGGAGCTGCTCGTCGTTGGAAGCCGTGGACACGGTGAGTTCGTTGGCATGCTCATCGGTTCGACCAGTCAGCACTGCGTTACCAACGCCGCGTGCCCAGTCGTGGTGTTTCGAGAGGATTCATTGCCGCAGTAGCCAAAGGCCGCCCTTCGAGAGGACATTTGGCTCTATCCGCGGGTGCCGCGCCGCGTTTACGTTGTTTGATGCATGGGCTGTCGGTCATCGTGCAGGTGGGTGCTCAAATGCCAAAAGCCATTCATGGTGAGACTCGCGAAGGGCTCGCTTCGCGAGATGACGCTGCCTCGTTCACTTCGCTCGAAAGTCAGGTATCCCGTTCCGGCCTGCGGGATGAGCGCTTCTGGCTGTCGTACTTTCGTACCAGCTTCATCGTCTTTATTGGCGAGCTTGCCGCAGGACTTGCGTACTTCTGTTTGACGCCGAACGGTCCCCATCGTGAGGCGCTAATTGTCGTCAACCTGATTACGATCGGCGTCGCTCTGGGCGGTCTCTACGGTGTTCCCCACGTCGTACCTCTTAAGTGGAGAGCCGACATCTTGGTCGCGTGGATACTCTTCGCAGGAATCGTTATCACGCTGACGGCGTTTCTCGATTTAGGCATCAATAGCCCCCTCATCGTGTTGTTTGTCTTGCCGCTCGCGGCCACCGCGCTCGGAACCTCCGTGCGAAACGTCATCGTCTGCGGAGCTGCCACCTTGGCCGAGCTGACGTTCGTCTGGTTCACCGACCCCATCAAGAGTTCGGCCGTGTCGGACGCTGCGCTCCTCGCCGCAACGGTGGTCGGGATGGCCGTGTTCGCCGTCGGCATCACCATGGCGAGGTCGCGGATGCACAACGAGCAGATCTTGCTCGAGGGAGAGCTCACCTCTCGCGCCGAGAAGGACTCTCTGACGGGTTGCCTCAACCACGGTTCCTTCTACGAACGTCTGGGGCTGGAAATCGACCGCTCTTACCGCGAACGCCAGCCGCTCAGTCTCCTCATGGTGGACGTTGATCTCTTCAAGTCATTCAACGACGCCTACGGTCACGTCGCGGGTGACGACGCGTTGGCCCGAATCGGCGGTGTGTTTAGAAACCTGAGTCGCAGTTTCGATCTGGTGGGTCGAGTGGGAGGTGATGAGTTCGCCATCGTGCTCCCCAATACGTCTGCGTCGGATGCCCTAACCATCGCTCAGCGCATGAAGATGTGCATCGCGCGCGAGTGCACACCGATCACGGTGAGCATCGGGACCGCCACCACCCTCGAACATGAGGCCCTGACCCCCACACAACTCGTTCGAAACGCTGATGCGAATCTGTACGGGGCGAAAACGAATGGCCGCAACCAGGTGGTCCAATCGAATCGTGGTGAGACGGCCTTGGGCGGAGGTTCGAACCACCAGTCGGAGCGAGGAAATGCGGACGTGTGGGTGGCCGAGGAAGGGGCGGGAGACAGCTCACGGCCGAAGTAACTTCGTGCGCTCCCTCGCGTGAGCGAGCGACCCGACTGACTCTGAGCTCAACTCGTTGAGGTGCGTCGCCAGCGAGAGAAATACTTGCGCCGTGGTGAGCGCATCGCCCAGCGCGTGGTGACGCCGGTAGATGGGAAGTCGAAGGTATTCCGCCAGTTCATCGAGGGTGCGTCTCGAACTCTCTTCTCGACGCTCGATCGCGAGCAGTCGACCCAGTTCGAACGTGTCAAGTATCGGCCCGCGCAGTCGTACGCCTTGGCGGCGAAGCGCTCGACCGAGAAATGCTCGTTCGACCCAACTCACGTGGGCGACGATTACTCGTCCAGTCATTGCGGTGATGAGGGGTTGAATCGCCTCGTCGAGGAGAGGTGCGTCGGCGAGGTCGACCGTGCGGAGTCCGTGGATCACGATCGACGCCTCGGCCAATGGGCGAGATGGGCGACACACGCCATAGACAGCGTCGCCCGCGACGAGTCGGCCGGCGTCGATTGGTACCGCGGCGAAGGAGATGATCTCGTCGTCGCGAGGACGAAGGCCGCTCAGTTCGAGGTCAACGACGCAGTAGTTCGCGCGTCGCCAGGGCGTCTTGGGTGCCGTAAGTCTGGTCCTCGCGTACTGCGCCGCGGCCGGTGACGCCGGCGAGCGAATGAGGCGGCGCTTCATATCGCCCAACTGAGATGGTTCGCGATGCGTCGCTGTACTGAGGCGATCGCGCGGAATGCTTCCTTCAAGTAGCGGTGCGTGAGCGGACTGAGTTCCTCGAGGTTGATCACGTCGTCGGGCTCTTCGCCTTTTTCCATTTGGCTCACCTGATGGTCGAGACGGAGCTGAGCGACGAGTTCAAACGCGGCGATGAGCGATTGGGCATCAGGAATACTGAGCGTTCCTGCCCCGCTGGCGGCTTCAAGGCGCGCTGATGTCGACGCACACGCCACGCCGACGCTCATGCCCGCCCAACGAGCGAGGTCGGTGATGGGCACCACGGCGGCCGTCTTCAAATCCAAGTGACTGCGCCGCTCGCCTCCCAACTCGATCGCGAGGCCACGGAGGAATCCAGTCGGCGGCTTGTGAGAGATGGCGAACTGGGCGAGCAGGCGGAGCGTGTGCGGGTACGACGGCGCGAGACGAAACGTTTCGGCGATGAGCGGGCCGGTTTCGGTACCCCACACGGGGCGACTGTCGACGAGTACCGAAGTGAGGATCTGTGCTTGCTCTCGCGTCGGCTCGGTGAGGAAGGAGTGGGCTTCGCGACGCCAGAGGGAGAGCGGGCGAATGAACAGTGAGGCTGAAGCGCTCGCCATGTGTTCATCGGGCCGAATGCCGCATCGCTGGAGCGTCTCAGTGGCGCTCGTAGCGACCGCCATAAGGTACTCGCGGATCGGTGCTTCCTCGCCACCGTCGAGCCAGGCGATGGCGCTGTCGAGGTCCGAACTCGGTAGCGCTTCGCGCCGAGCCTGGCTGCCGAGAGCAAGCCATGTGAACTTTGCAGGCGCCCCCCCTGCTTGTTCGGTGGCGAACTCAAGGGCACGCCGCGTCAGTGCGTCGACGACCACCGAAAACACCGACATGACGTCGAGCGCGGCCACGCCACCGCGGCTCATCGCGATCACCGCCGGTCGGAGCTTCTTCGATGCTTCAATCAGTTCCTCGACCGTGTTCGCTCGCGCGACGGAGCGGCGAAGGAAGAACGACGATCGACTTTCAACGACGATGAGGTCGTGGTCCTCGACAATGCCGATGACTTTTCCGCTCGCCGAAGTGACCGGAAAGTGTCGCACTCCGTGGTCCAGCATGTCGAGGAGTACCTCGCTTCCGGGCCGTTCGTTCGACACCGTAAGCGCTGGGGCGGTCATGATGGCCGAGACAGGAGCGTCGGGGCTGAGCCCTTCTGCGGCGAAGCGGGTTCGAAGGTCCGAGTCCGTGACGATGCCGACGGCATCGCCCAGATCAACGATGAACGCGCTTGCCCCCGCTGACGCCATCCGACCCGCCGCGTGGCGGACCGTCGTGTCGGGTGACACGACGAGCGCCGGAGAGCGGATTGCCGCTCCCACTGGCTCTCGAAGCTGGTCGCGCGTGACCTGGGCCGAAGGCCCGGTACGCAGGTGGTGTCGGTCTTCAAGGATGAGACGGGTCATGTACCGCATCGCAACTGGTTGACTCAGCACATACGTCGCCGCGTCGGTCGGGATGCGGTACGTGAGGGAGTCTTCGGCTGCTCGTGCTTGAAACCCGGGAGGCAATCCCGAGAGCATTGAAGCGTGACCGAACATTTCGCCGGGTCCCATGAGGTCGAGCACCTCTCCGTCGCTCACCACCTCGATTCCGCCCGAGCGCACCACGCGGAGATGATCGAGGGGCATCTCACCCTCGGAAAAGATGACCTGGCCAGCGACGTGAAATTCGATCTCGACGCTTTGGCTGAGTTCATCGAGAAGCTCGTCGTCGAGCTCGCTGAAGGGAGGATACTTTCTGAGGAAATCCGTGATTTCGGGTAGCGCCACCATGGGGCCAGCATATGGATGGGGTGTGGTGCAGTTCTGGGAGAGTGCGGTGCCCGCCCCCGGTTCTTGCGTGCTCTATCGCGGCTCAACCTACAGCGTGCACGCCTCGGCGACGCCCGGCTCGAACCATCCACGTACGGGCAGAACAGCGTGGCGTCCCTTTCGTTAGGACCTTTGCCTCTAGTCGGATTGCAGTGCAGTCGAGGAAACTGAGGAACGAAGGAAGTGTGATTCGACCGTGGAGGAGATCCCGCTTCGAGAGGTGGTGCGAAATGTTCGAATTGAAGAATGTCTCGGCGCGCGAGATTCTGGACTCGAGAGGACAGCCCACTATTTCGGTGGCGTTGGAACTCACCGACGGCGTCGTCGGAAAGTCATGTGTCCCCTCGGGGGCGTCCACCGGGTCACGAGAGGCGCTCGAACTCCGCGACGGCGATCCATTGCGCTATGGGGGCCGGGGTGTACTGCACGCCGTCGAACATATAAATGACAAGATCGCCGAGCACTTGCGCGGGGGAGAATTCGCCTCCCTCGCCGATTTCGACGAGGCACTTCTCAAGCTCGATGGCACGGCGAACAAAGGACGGTTAGGGGCGAACGCGATCGTCGGTGTGTCCATGGCCGCCGCGCAAGCGTTTGCAACGGCACAAGGTCGATCGCTGTGGCACAGCTTGACGCCAGCTGGCGTCGAACCGAGGCTCCCCGTGCCGCACTTCAATATCATCAACGGAGGCGCGCACGCGACGAACGGGCTCGACTTCCAAGAGTTCATGATCGCGCCGCTCGGCGCGCGCACCATGGCCGAAGCCGTTCGTGCGGGTGCCGAGATCTACCGCGTCCTGCGCGGCGAGCTCCAATCACGATCGCTGAGCGTTGGGCTTGGTGACGAAGGTGGCTTCGCCCCCGAGATCGGCTCTCCCGAAGGAGTGCTTGAGCTTCTGGTCAACGCGATCGAGACCGCCGGCTATGAGACGAGTCACGAAGGCGTCATGATCGCCCTCGATCCCGCGGCTAACGGGTTCTATCGAGACGGCATGTATCACGTCGATGGAGAGAAACTGTCCACTGGCGACATGATCGAGCGCTACTCCGAACTGATCGAGAGTTTTCCGATCTGGAGTCTGGAGGATGGTCTTGCGGAGAACGATCGTGACGGCTGGGTGCGCTTGACCGAGCGTCTCGGCGAATACGTCCAATTAGTAGGCGACGATCTCCTCGTGACGAATCCGACGATCATCGCTGACGCGATCGAAAACAAGATGGGCAACGCCGCGCTGATCAAGCCCAACCAAATCGGGACCATCACCGAGACCCTTGAAGCGATGCGAATCTGTCGAGCTGCGGGCTGGCCGCAGATGGTGTCGCACCGTTCGGGAGAGACGATCGACTGTTTCATCGCCGATCTCGCCGTGGCCTCGGGGTGTGGGCAGATAAAGAGCGGTGCACCCGCGCGTGGCGAGCGGGTGGCGAAGTACAACCGACTCATCGAGATTGAAGCGACTAACTCACTTCCCTACGGACGAGCGAAGTCCTGAATTGAAAAGGAGCAACACCATGGAGAGTTTGAAGTATGTGAGGTTTTTCGAGGAGTTTGGCATCGATGACGTCGCGTCGGTCGGAGGGAAGAACGCCTCACTCGGCGAGATGTACCAGAAGCTCTCCGACCAAGGCGTGCGCGTGCCCAACGGTTTTGCGGTCACCGCGGATGCGTATCGCTACACGCTCGAAGAGACCGGAGCGGTGAAGCTTCTCCACGAAGCTCTTGACGACCTCGTTCCGAGTGACGTCGCCGATCTCGCTCGTCGCGCGAAGCGAGCTCGCGAGATCGTGTACGGAGCCGGTCTGCCCGACGACCTTGCCGCCCAGATCGCGGCGGGGTATCGCCGACTCCAAGAGGAGTATGGCGATGACGTCCGTCTCGCCGTTCGTTCCTCGGCGACGGCCGAGGACCTCCCGACCGCGAGCTTCGCGGGCCAGCAGGACACTTTCTTGAACGTGCACGGGGAGGAGAGCCTGCTTGACGCCTGTCGACGTTGTTTTGCGAGCCTGTTCACCGACCGTTCGATCCACTATCGCGTGGACGAGGGGTTCGATCACTTTGACGTGGCACTCTCGATCGGTGTGATGAAGATGGTTCGCTCGGACCTCGCGTCATCGGGGGTCATGTTTTCTCTCGATACGGAGTCTGGCTTTCGCAACGTCGTGCTCGTGACCGGCGCCTATGGGCTGGGCGAGAACATTGTCCAGGGTGCGGTCGACCCGGACGAGTTTTATGTTTTCAAGCCGACGCTCGCGCAAGGACACCGAACCGTCCTTCGTCGTCTGCTCGGCGACAAGGCAGTAAAGATGATCTTCGTCGAGGGTGAGACCAAGGCGACCACGCGCAACATTCCCACGCCAAAGTCCGACAGGGAGCGGTTTTGCCTCTCTGACGAGGATGTGCTCGAGCTGGCCGACAACGCCGTCGCGATTGAGGCGCACTATCAACGCCCGATGGACATGGAGTGGGCGAAAGACGGCGTCGATGGAAAGATCTACATCGTCCAAGCGCGGCCCGAGACCGTGGCATCGCAGCGTCAAGCCACCGTGTTTGAGAGTTACACCCTCGATGGCGAGGCCGACGTCATGGTCGAAGGCCGTTCGGTTGGCGAAAAGATCGCCTCAGGTACTGCTCGCGTCATCGAGAACGTCGCCAACCTCGCCGAGTTTCGACCCGGCGAGGTGCTCGTCACCGACTCGACGACTCCCGATTGGGAACCGGTGATGAAGACCGCAGCAGCCATTGTGACCAACCGCGGTGGAAGGACGTGCCACGCTGCGATCATCGCCCGAGAGCTTGGTGTTCCGGCTGTAGTGGGCACTGGCAACGCAACGTCGGTCGTGCCCAACGGCACGACGGTCACCGTCTCGTGCGCCGAAGGCGACTCCGGGCGCGTGTACCGCGGCACGGTGAACTTTCACGTGGAGCGCAGCGACGTTGGTGATCTCGCTCGTCCGAAGACGAAGATCATGATCAACCTCGGCAATCCCGACCTCGCCTTCAAGACATCGTTCTTGCCGAACGATGGCGTTGGCCTCGCGCGTATGGAGTTCATCGTGAGCGAGTCGATCCAAGCGCACCCGCTCGCGCTGATCCACCCGGAAAAGGTCAGCGATCCCAACGCGCGGGCGGCGATCGCTCGACTGGTGCAGAACTATGCCAGCGGCGAGGAGTTCTTCGTCGAGCGACTGTCCGAAGGGATCGGCACGATCGCCGCGGCATTCTGGCCAAAGCCGGTCGTGGTGCGGATGTCCGACTTCAAAACGAATGAGTACGCCAGTTTGCTGGGGGGAGCGGACTTTGAGCCCTCTGAGAGCAACCCGATGATCGGCTTTCGCGGAGCCTCGCGCTACGCCCACCCGGCGTACCAAGAAGGATTCGCTCTCGAGTGCAAGGCGATGAAGCGCGTTCGCGAAGACATGGGTCTCACGAACGTGGTACTCATGTTGCCCTTCGTTCGTCGTGTGGCCGAAGCAGAGCGAGTCCTCGCTCGGATGGCCGAGTGCGGGCTGCGCCGCGGAGAGAACGGCCTCGAGGTCTACGCGATGTGTGAGATTCCGAACAACGTCATCTTGATCGACCAGTTCTCGAAGTATTTCGATGGTTTCTCGATCGGCTCCAACGACCTCACGCAACTCACGTTGGGGGTCGATCGCGACAGTGAGATCGTCGCGTTCGACTACGACGAGCGTGACGATGGGGTAAAGGAGATGATCAAGCTCGCCGTTGAAGGCTGTCGGAGAAATCAGATCCACTCTGGGTTGTGCGGCCAGGCGCCGTCGGACTATCCCGACATGGCGGCCTTCCTCGTCGAACTCGGCATCGACTCGATGAGCCTGAACCCTGACACGGTGATAAAGACCACGAGGCAGGTGCTCGAACTCGAGTCACAATTGGCTGAGCCACACTGCGCCTGACACACGCCGAGGCGCGCAGGGCATCCGTGAGGGGAGTTGATGATGGCAAATGCACAGGCGCAGCCTGAGGGTTCATCGGTCGAGTCCTCGACGCTCGCGTCGTGCCTCAGTCATATTCCACGGCTGGAAGACCTGCTTCCTGTGGCCGGGCGGCGCGTTCTCGTGCGAAGCGACCTCAACGTTCCGCTGCGGGTCACCGACACAGGCGTCTATGAAGTGACCGACGACTTTCGACTTCGAGCTTCGGTGCCGACACTCGCGTGGCTGACTGAACGGGGGGCGCACGTCACGGTGTGCAGTCATCTCGGTCGACCGAAGGGCAAGGCCGACGCGCGCTACTCGATGGCTCCCGTTCGCGAGCGAATGGCGATCCTCGCACCGGGCGTCGAGGTCATGGAGAATCTCCGGTTTGACCCAGGTGAAGAAGCCAATGACCCGCAATTTGTTCGACGTCTCGTCGAAGGATTCGACTATTACGTCGATGACGCCTTCGGTGCGTGTCACCGAAGTCACGCCTCCATCGTCGGACCTCCCTACTTCCTTCCGAGCGCCGCGGGGCGGCTGCTCGAACGCGAAGTGGCAGCACTGTCGAAGCTCCTTGTCAACCCCGAGCGGCCCTTTGTCGCAGTGATCGGAGGCGCCAAGGTTGCGGACAAACTGGGGATGCTGCGGTCACTCTCCGACAAGGTTGACCGCTTGCTGCTGGGTGGCGCGATGAGCTACACGTTTCTTGCAGCCCTCGGACACGACGTCGGAGGTTCACCGGTGGAACCGTCGCTCCTTCACGAGGCTCGGGCGCTACTTGGCGACCATCCAGAGATTGAGCTTCCCACGGATCTCGTCGCGCTGTCGCCAGGTGGGTCGCTCCAAACCGAGGGCTCTCCGAGTGGTGACGTTCGCCATTTCGCAGTGGACCTTCCGCCAGGGTGGCGCGGTGTTGATATTGGGAATTACACGCGGATCTCTTTTGGCGAATCCATTGCCGCCGCGCGCACACTGCTATGGAATGGGCCGATGGGCGTCTTCGAGGACCCACGATTTGCCGGAGGTACCCAATCGGTCGCCGAGTCGGTAGCGGCGAGTGTCGCATACAGCGTCGTGGGTGGCGGCGACACCGCGGCCGCGCTGCACGAGTTCGGTCTTGAGGATCGCGTCGACCACGTGTCCAGTGGAGGGGGTGCGACGCTCGAACTGATCGAAAAAGGCGACCTGCCAGGGCTGGAAGCGCTGCGAGCCAGCGCACTTCTCGAGCACCGCTAAATCGACAAGCCACACAAATGTGAGCGTGCTTGAACGTTGTTGCGCGGACTGGGTGAGTTGGCGAGTCGACTAACCGTCGGTGGCGCCGACGAATGCGGCGAGATCGGCCAGGCGGCTCGAGTAGCCCGACTCGTTGTCGTACCAACCGAGCACCTTGACGAGGCGACCGCGAGCCATCGTGAGCGCCGAATCGAACACGCACGAGGCGGTTGAGTTGATGATGTCACTCGACACGAGCGGATCTTCGGAATACTCAAGCACGCCAGCGAGGCGACCCGATGTCGCGGCGTCACGGTAGGCGGCGTTTATCTCATCGACGCTCGGCGCATCGCGAAGGATCGCGACGAGATCGGTGATCGACGCATCGGGGACGGGCACGCGAAGCGCCAAGCCATCGAGGTGACCGTCCACACTCGGCAGCACCAAGCCGGTTGCCTTGGCAGCGCCGGTCGTGGTCGGGACGATATTGAGAGCCGCGGCCCGTGATCTGCGGGCATCCTTGTGCAGGGCGTCAACGAGATTCTGATCGTCGGTGTAGGCATGGACGGTTGTCATGAGACCGTCTTCGAGACCGAACGCGTCGTCAAGGACCTTGGCGAGCGGCGCGAGACAGTTGGTCGTGCACGATGCGTTCGAGATTATGAAGTGCCGCGCGGGGTCGAACTGGTCTTCGTTCACTCCTATCACGAAGGTGGCGTCGGGATCTTGGGCGGGCGCGGAGATCACCACGCGCCTCGCGCCGGCTTCGAGGTGCTCGACAGCCTTCTCTCGCTTGGTGTATCTGCCCGTTGATTCGGCGACCACGTCAATGCCCAGATCCCCCCACGGCAGGTCCTTTGCACTGGGGGCAGCCAGCATACGAATCTGGCGATCTCCAACGAACATCGTCTCACCTTCGACGCGCACCGGTTCTGGGTAACGCCCGTGAACTGAGTCACGCGCGAAGAGACGTGCGAGCGCGTCCGGAGCGCCGAGATCGTTGATTGCCACGATCTCGAGTTCTGGATGCAGCGCGATTGCCGCGCGAAGAAAGGAACGCCCAGTTCGACCAAAGCCATTTATCGCTACTCGCACCGTCATCTGAAGCTCCTTCGCGTATTCACGTCTTGTCAATCACATATTCACGTCTTGTCAATCACATTGTCTCAACTCGCCGCGAAATCTGATAGAGCCAAACGTCACTTGATGTCGCTCTGCGGCGTTCGTTCGGTTGCCCAAGTCATAGAGTGAAGTTGATGTCACTGTTCGGAACATTCCGTTGCGGCGCCGGTCAACTCGGCGATTGCCTCCCTCACGGCCTTGTCTCGCCAGTGCGACCGCGCGGCGGCGAAGAACTCGCTGGTCATTGTCATCGGACGCGGGCGGGAATGGCAGGTTCATCGTGGGGTTCGTAACGACCGCGCAGAACTTCGACGTCGTGAGCTTGGGCGACGTCGTCGCTGATGAGTTCATCCACCTGCCCGAAGGGCCCGTGCGCGTACGCGCCGACGAAGGGGGACGGTGGCTCGAAATTCCTCTTGGCACCAAACTGGTGGTCGGCGATGACGCCTCGTCGGCAGGGGGAAGCGCCGCTAACGCTGCGGTCGCGATGTCGCGATTGGAGCTTCGCGTAGGTCTTGCGAGTTACCTCGCCCACGATCAGATTGGACTTGACATCTTGGCCGCGATGCGCGCTGAGACCATTGGCACTGACCTCGTCCACGTCGATTCGCCCAGTCATACGGTGCGAAACTTCGTCCTCTCATTCGGTGGCGAGCGAACCATTCTCGTTCGACACGCCGAGTTCAACTACAAATGGACGGGCTTTAGGGACCACGAGATTCCCGCGTGGCTCTATATCAACTCCCTTGGCCCTGACGCATTGGTGTACCAAGACGAGCTCGCCGACTGGCTGGAGGCTCACCCAAGCGTGCGACTCGCTTTCCAGCCCGGCACCTTCCAAGTCGAAGCGGGCTCTGAGCGACTCCGTCGCATCTACCAAAGGGCTGAGATGCTCCTCTGTAGCCGTGCCGGCGCCGAGGCGATCACGGGGATATCACCGAGCGATGTCGCACAGACGCTCGACGCGCTGATGAAACTTGGGCCGCGAGCCGTCGTCGTCTTTGACGACGCCGGTGGGGCTGTCGCCGCCAACGGGACCGAACGCCTCGTAATTGAAGAGTTTGCTGACCCCAACCCTCCGCTTGACAGAACGGGTGCAGGGGATGCCTTCGCCGCAACGATGGTCGCCACGTTGATCGAGGGGCTGCCTTTGCGAGAAGCCCTTCGCTGGCCGCCGGTGAATGCCGCGTCCGTTTCGCGTCAGTTCGGGACTCAAAACGGGCTCCTGCGTCGCAAGGATCTGGTTGCTCGTCTTGAGGCAGCACCGGAGTTCATCGCTCACGACCTCTAGGCACGCGCTTCGTCCACCCCGTGGACGATCGATGCTCTTCACCGAATTGCGCAAAACCCGTTACGCGACGACGCCCCCGGTAAATGGCTCGACGCGTTTCTCAGTGCACGGTGAGTTCGCGGGCGACGGCGAGGAGCGACGGGGGAACGGGGCGCGGTCCTTGAGCGACGACACCGAGCGGGACGAGTTCGGTCGTGACATCGCTGATGCTGACAAGCGTGGTGAACGCACCGGCGTGAACCGCCTTCGTCGCCGCGATCCCGCAATTCGACGCCAGGAGTCGGTCCGATGCAATGGGCGGGCCACCTCGTTGGATGTGTCCGAGCACCGTGAGTCGAGTCTCGTAGCCGGTGCGCTCTGCAAGACCGTTCGCCACGCGCGTCCCCGCTGATCCTTCCTTTGGCGCGTCGTGCAACGCCCCTTCGGCGACGACGACGACTGAGGAGTTCGATCCCGCATCGTGGCGTCGTCCGATCGCCTTGGCGAGCTGGTCAAGGTCAACCGGCTCTTCTGGAAGACATAAGGCGTCGGCGCCGGCCGCGATTCCTGCGCACACGGCGAGCCACCCTGACGTTCGCCCCATGACTTCGACGACCATCAGCCGATCGTGACTCTCGCCGGTGGTCTGAACGCGGTCGATGGCTTCGGCCGCCGTTGCCACCGCGGTATCGAAGCCGATGCAGCGTTGAGCGCCCAACACGTCATTGTCGATCGTTTTCGCGATGCCGACGAGGGGAACGCCGAGACCCGCGAGCTTGTACGCCGCGCCTAATGTGCCGTCACCGCCTATGACCACGAACGCGTCAAGATGTTCGCGCTCGAATGTCGCGAGCACGCTCTCGGTCCCGCCTTCGTGTGCTTCAGGATGATAGAGAGCGGTGCGCAGGATCGTTCCGCCCGACTGCAAGAGGCCCTTCGTGTCGGTGACTGTCAGCCTCGCGCCATCGCCTTCGGCAACGCCACGCCAGCCATGGTGGAAGCCGATGATCTCGTCGCCGAAGTTCTCCCCGCATCTCACGACGGACCGGATGGCGGCGTTGAGTCCGGGGCAGTCGCCCCCGCCAGTGAGCAATCCAATACGCATGGCCCCTCCTTCAAAGATCATCTCCAGTGTGACTGAGCTCGGTTGGGTATCTCTAGAGTCAAAGGTCCCGTTTTGCGTCGTGCTCTTCGTGAATTCGGGCCTTTTGTCCCTATCGGTCGTTCGTGATGCCCAGACATCATTAGATCGAGCGTTAGGTGGCGATTAATGCGGGACGAGGTCGACCTCATGGTGCAAGACGAACAGAACTACCCGTTGGCGTGGGCGTTCGACGGATTGCTCACGAATGGCGTGTCGGTTCTCGTGCGGCCGATTCGATCGAGCGATGCGCCGCTCATCGTCAAATTCGGCGACATCCTCGCACCCCACTTCGCTCTCAGTTTCAATACCGTCGAAGAAGCAGCGGAGAGGGTAGCTCGGGCGAACTACTCCTCGCGCATGGCCTTCGTCGTGATCGCCTCACAACAGGTCATCGGCGTCGCTACCTACGATCGCCCAGGCGTCGATGAACCTTTCGCTGAGATCGTCTGTGACGTGGCGGAGCCCTTCCGTCACCAGGGTGTGGCGACCCTCCTCTTTGAGAGTCTTGCCGCGTACGCCCGTTCACAGGGCATTGAGCGCTTTCACGCACAACTGACGTACGACAATCAAGAGATGGTCGGCGTCTTTTGCGCGCTTGGTTTGCGAATGAACTCGATCGCTAAGGGAGACGTTGTGATGTTCGACATCGATCTTCGCCCCACGGCCGAGTACCGTGCGACGTGCGATGAACGAGAGGCCGTCGCCGAGGCGGCGAGCATGGCCGCGATCTTGCGTCCGCGAGTGGTCGCGGTGGTCGGGGCGGGGCGTCGCCCGGGCAGCCCGGGTCATGAGGTGGTGCGGTCACTTCTCGCGGGTGACGTCGCGGGCACCGTGTATCCCGTGAACCCGAAGGCGCGCTCGATCTGTGGCGTACCGGCGTACCCGAATCTCTCCTCCGTGCCCGAGCGCGTCGATCTCGCAATCGTCGCCGTACCGGCAGGGAACGTGTCGAAAGTTCTCGAGGAGGCGGCGATATGCGGTGTACGAGCTGTCACGGTCATCACCGCCGGATTTGCCGAGACGGGGCGTGCGGGTGCGAAGGTCGAGACGGAACTGCTCTCGATGGCCCGCGGGCATGGCATGCGTATCGTCGGACCAAACTGCCTCGGTCTTGTCAACACGGATCCAGACGTTCGGCTGAACGCGACCTTTACGGGACTCAATCCACTCCCGGGTCGCCTTGCCCTGATCTCGCAGTCTGGCGCAGTGGGCATCGTTCTCGCCGAACAAGCGAGCGCCGCAGGCGTAGGGCTCTCGAGCTTCGTCTCGGTCGGCAACAAGCTTGACGTGAGTTCGAACGACCTCTTGTGCTTTCTCGAACGTGACGACAGGACCTCGGTGATTGCCCTCTACCTCGAGTCGCTCGGTAACCCCCGCAAGTTCGCCCGCATCGCACGACGAATTGGTGAGCGCAAGCCGATTGTCGCTCTCAAGGCGGGAAGGAGCACCGCTGGCGCACGCGGTGCGCGCTCGCACACCGCGGCTGCTGCTACCCCAGAAGTGACGGTCGAGGCTCTCTTGCGAGGCGCGGGCGTGATTAAGGTCGACCGCCTCGAAGAGCTCCTCGACGTCTCGACGCTCTTGCTCGCGGCGCCGCTCCCCGCGGGACGACGGGTGGCGCTCGTGGGAAATTCCGGTGGGCCGCTCATCCTTGCTGCTGACGCGTGCGAAGCCAGTGGCTTGCTCGTCGCAGAGCTCGACGAAACCAC
Source organism: uncultured Acidimicrobiaceae bacterium (assembly GCA_963732125.1). Taxonomy (GTDB): domain Bacteria; phylum Actinomycetota; class Acidimicrobiia; order Acidimicrobiales; family RAAP-2; genus RAAP-2. The sequence continues at coordinate 741,819 of CAVSXX010000001.1, forward strand.
GAAGTCGGCGCTCGAGGCAAAGCTCGTCGTGGCTGCCGCAACCTCCAATCCCGTCGACATGACCGCCGACGGAACTGCCGAGACGCTGGAGCGGGCTCTCGAAATCGTCCTCGGCGACGTGGCCATAGATTCGGTCGTCGTCGTTGTCACTGACGTGCTCGCCTTGACAGGCGACGATGCCCGAGCGACGATCAACGCGGTCGCGTCGCGCTTTGAAAAGCCCATTGTGGCATGCGTGCTCGGCGGCACGCCCGTGGGGCAACAAAGCGAGGCGCTCGGCGTCGCCGAGATTCCCTCACCCGAACGCGCAGCCTCAGCACTCGCGCACCTTTGCCGTTACGCGGAATGGCGCCGCCGTCCGAAGGTCCCAAGCGACCAGTTCAACGCGATCGAACAACCATCAGTCGTTCGAGAGATCGTCAGCGCCCAACTCGCCGAGCCCTCTTCGGGCGGATGGCTCGAACTTGATGACGCGGCACGCCTGCTCGGTTCCTGTGGGCTGCCGGTTCTACCGACGCGCGCTGCGTTCAGTGCTGACGAAGCCGCATCGATTGCTGAGTCACTCGGATTTCCCGTGGCGCTGAAGGCTCGCGCGGGCGATCTCGTCCACAAATCTGACGTCGGTGGCGTCGTGACCTCGCTCACGAGCACGAGTGCGGTACGCGTTGCCTACAAAGAAATGGCCAGACGCCTTGAAGGAAAGATGGGGGGCGCCGTCATTCAGCCGATGGCGAAGCCAGGCGTCGAAGCCATCGTCGGGCTCACCGTCGACCCGGTCTTCGGGCCTGTCGTGATGGTGGGGCTTGGCGGCGTCATGACGGACGTGCTCGGTGATCGAACGTTCGCGGTGCCCCCGCTCATTCCAGGAGACGCGGAGACGATGGTGAGTTCGCTGCGCGCAGCGCCGCTCCTGGACGGTTTTCGTGGCGCCTCACCCGTGGATCGTCAGGGGCTGGTAGCAATCGTCGAACAGGTGGCCCGTATCGCAGAAGAAGTGCCCGAGCTCGTCGAGCTCGATCTGAATCCGGTCATCGTGACACCCGACGGAGCACTGATCGTTGACTGCAAGGCGCGCCTCGCTCCGCGTCATCTCGGGCCGGGCCCCCTATTTCGAGCGCTGCGCCCACGAGGTTGATCGCGGGTCTCGCGGGCCAACGTGAAGCGTTTCACAATCAGGGGTTTGGACTCGTCGAAGTGGGCATCTCACTGGAAAGGGCCATTCAACATGCATAAGACTTCCGTCGTGAACGAGGACGGAGCGACGCTGTCGATTGGTTCGGTCGTCGTGTTGGGCATTGACGATCTTGCGACGCTCATCACGAAGCTGACCGAGCTCGGTTACGAGGTAAAGGGCCCGGTTGTTCGTAGTGGCGCGATTGTGCCGGGCGCGCTGGGCGGCGTCGACGATCTACCAAGGGGCGTGCACGACGAACAGGCGCCCGGCGAATATCGGCTCGTCCATGGGGAGGATGATCGGTTGTTTGATTGGGCCGTCGGCCCCAGCGGCTGGAAGCCCGAGTTCTTTCCTCCTCGAGAGGAGGTGTGGCGCGCCCACGTTCGAGATGGCAGCGCGCAGTTGGTGGAGATCCGCGACACGCGTCGCCCGCTCGCGGTGCTCGGAGCGCGGCCCTGCGAGGCCGCTGCCCTCGAGGTGCTCGATCGAGTGTTCATCGAGGGCGCGCACCCAGATACGCGCTACGGCGAGCGTCGCCAGAATGCGTTCGTCGCAGTCGTTGAGTGTTCGAGCCCCGCGGCCACGTGCTTTTGCGACTCTATGGGCACGGGTCCGAATGTGGAGGCCGGCTTTGATCTCGCGCTGACCGAGTTGGATGACGAAGGTGGTCATCGATTTCTAGCGCGCGCCGGCTCCGTGCGCGGGCTCGCCGCGCTCGACGGCATAGCCCCGGTGCCCGCGACAGATGATGACCTCTCAACCCGCGACGACCTCCTCGAGGACGCCCGCCATCGGATGGTCCGCCATCTTGACGTCGACGGCCTGGCCGGTGTTCTCGCGAGGAATCTGGAGCACCCGCGCTGGGCTGAGGTCGCAGAGCGCTGCCTGTCGTGCGGTAACTGCACGCTCGTGTGTCCTACCTGCTTTTGCAGCGACGTTCGCGACGCGACCGATCTCGACGGCGACGTGGTGCGCCAGCGCACGTGGTCATCGTGCTTCAGTGTCGATCACTCGTTTTTGCACGGCGGCGCCGTGCGCCCATCGACACAGTCCCGCTATCGCCAATGGATGACGCACAAGCTGTCGTCGTGGTGGGATCAGTTCGACACGACCGGCTGCGTGGGCTGCGGCCGGTGCGTCGCCTGGTGTCCGGTTGGTATCGATATCACCGAAGAGGCGTCAGCCATCGCCAGTTCCGACGGTGCGACCGCGATCGCGCCGCCGAGCCTTCGGAGGCAGTCGTGAAATCCATGAGCGAGCTCTTGGCCCTCCATCCCTTTGCGAGAGGTTTGTCAGACGAGCACTTGGCGTTGGTGTCGGCGTGCGCGATAAACGTGTCGCTTGCGGCCGGCGCGATGCTCTGTGTAGAAGGTGCGAGCGCCGACACGTTCTATCTCCTGCGCCGCGGTCACGTCTCGATCGAGGTGCACCAGGCTGGTCGCGGCCCGATCGTGATCGAGACCGTCGGAGCCGGGGACGTGGCCGGTTGGAGCTGGCTGGTGCCTCCCTATCGCTGGACGTTCGACGCGCGCGCACTCGATCGGGTGGGTGCGCTCGCCATTGATGGCGCGTGCCTGCGCGCCAAATCGCTCGAAGATTCGGCGCTCGGCTTCGCCCTCTTGTCGCGCGTCGCCCAGGAGCTCTTGGAGCGTCTTCAGGCCACCCGCGTGCGACTGCTGGATCTTTACGGAGGACCGGGTGGTTAGCGCGACCGAACTCTGCGCTCCGCGCTCTGCACTGACCCCGATGCTGCATCGCGTCGTGGGACGCCGACGCGAGACCGTCGATGTGGTCACGTTCTTTCTCGAATCGCTCGATGGTGAACGGTTGTCGTATCGATCGGGCCAATTCAACATGCTGAGCGCCTTTGGCGTCGGTGAGGTCGCAATCTCGGTAAGTGGCTCTCCCGGCGATGCGGGTCCTCTTCGGCACACGGTACGAGACGTCGGTGCCGTGACCCACGCGCTGTGTTCGAGCGACGTCGGCGATGTCATCGGGGTGCGAGGCCCCTTCGGCACGGACTGGGGTATCACCGGGCGCCCGAGCCCGCTCGATACCGTGGTCGTCGCCGGAGGGATCGGACTTGCCCCGTTGCGAGGGGCGATCGAAGAGTTGGTGGCAGCGCGAAGCGAGGGCGCAGGGCGAGTGTTCGTGCTGGTGGGTGCACGCGAACCTGCACAACTGGTTTTTGTGGATGACCTCGCGGCGTGGGAGGAGGCGGGGGTGGTTGTTCGAACCACCGTCGACCGTCCAGCGCCTGGATGGGGCGGTCGTGTTGGGTTAGTGACAACGTTGCTCGCGAACGCCGGTTTTGATGCGAAGCACTGTCGGGTGCTCATGTGTGGACCCGAAATCATGATGCGATTCACCGCGAGCGCGCTGGACGAACTTGGCGTCGATCCTGCGTTCATCTGGGTGTCGCTCGAGCGAAATATGCAGTGCGGGCTTGGATGGTGTGGACACTGTCAGCTCGGTCCCTTGCTGTTGTGTCGTGACGGCCCGGTTGTTCGATACGTCGAAGCGTCCACGCTGATGAACGAGCGTGAGCGATGAGCGTCGACACTGACGTGGCGCGCCCGACGCTCGCAGTGTGGAAGTTCGCTTCCTGTGACGGCTGCCAGCTGAGCCTGCTCGACCTCGAGCCGGAGTTGCTCGCCCTCACCCAAGCCGTCCGCATTGCTCACTTCACCGAGATGACGCGCGCCCACGTGAGTGGACCCTACGACGTCTCGCTCGTGGAAGGCTCTATCACCACCGACGATGACATTGCTCGCATTCTCGAGGTCCGTGAGCAGTCGCGCTACCTCGTGACGATCGGGGCGTGTGCGACCGCGGGTGGCGTTCAAGCGCTGCGTAACTTCGCAGAGCCAGGAGAGTACGCCTCCATGGTCTACGCCCATCCCGAGTACCTTCGCTCGCTTGACACGTCGACGCCCGTAGCGGCCCACGTCGCCGTCGACTACGAACTGAGAGGCTGTCCGATCGATCGCTACCAGCTGCTCGAGGTGATCCTCGCCCTCCTCGCACACCGTCGGCCGATTGTGGCCACGCACTCGGTGTGCCAAGAGTGCAAAGCCCGTGGCACGGTCTGCCTCGCCGTGAGCGGTGAGACCGCCTGTCTCGGTCCGGTGACGCGTGCGGGGTGCAATGCGCTCTGTCCGTCGGTAGGAAGGGGCTGCTTTGGCTGCTTTGGTCCGAGCGAAGGCGCGAACGTGGACTCGTTGACGAAGTGGCTGCGCTCACGTGGTCACTCTGAAGTCACGCTTGCTCGATTGCTGCAGACCTTTAACGCCGCCGCTCCGGCCTTTCGCGAGGGTGCGACGCATCTTGGGTCAACGAAGGTGACACTCGGCGAGAAGCCGCGCGCTCGACAGGAGCCCTTGTGACCCACGGAGCGAAGCGCACCCGTACGGTGAGCGCTGAAGGCGTTGCTCGGGTGGAGGGGGAGGGGTCGCTACGGGTCGTCGTGCACGACGGCCTCGTCAGTGAGGTGTCGCTTGACATCTTCGAGCCGCCGCGATACTTCGAGGCCATGCTGGTGGGGCGAGACTTCAGTGAGGCTCCCGACATCACGGCGCGGATCTGTGGGATCTGCCCGGTGGCCTATCAGATGTCGGCGTGTGCCGCCATGGAAGATGCGTTGGAGATTGACGTCAGCGATCGTGTACGGCGACTGCGCCGGTTGCTGTACTGCGGCGAGTGGATCCAAAGTCACGCGCTGCATGTGTATCTGTTGCACGCTCCCGATTTTCTGGGCTGTCAGGATGCGGTGGAACTGGCTGAGCGCGAGCCGAGCGTGATCGAACGAGGTCTCGCCCTGAAGCGAACGGGGAACCTCATCATGGAAACGGTGGGCGGCAGGGCCGTGCATCCCGTGAACGTTCGCGTGGGCGGCTTCTATCATGCGCCCGACGCCTCTGACATCGCGGCACTCGTCGAACCGCTCAAGCACTCCGTCGAGGCAGCTCTCGCCACCGTGCGATGGGTCGCGGGATTCGACTTTCCTGACGTAATCGGCACCTATCGTTTCGTGGCGCTGCGCCAAGAGGGCCAGTACGCCATCGACGGGGGGCGCCCGGGGTCTTCGGACGGGCTTGATGTCACTCCAGGGGACTTTGCAAACCTCTCCGTCGAAGAGCACGTGGCCCGCTCCACCGCATTGCAAGCCCGTCTTGATGGACGGAGCTATCTCACCGGACCACTCGCTCGTTACGCCTTGAACGCACCTCTCTTGCCCGAGGTCGCACGAGAAGCGGCGCGCGACGCTGGACTGGGCCAAACGTGCGCGAATCCCTTTCAGAGCATTGTGGTGCGGGCGCTTGAGCTGGTCTTCGCCTGCGACGAGGCGCTGCGCCTCATCGCCCACTATGAGCCGCCCGATCCACCCGCGGAGCCTGTCGTGGCTCGAGCCGGGGTCGGCACGGGGGTCACTGAGGCGCCGCGCGGACTTCTCTTGCACCAGTACGAGGTTGACGCCGACGGCACCATTGTGCGGGCGCGGATCATGCCGCCGACCTCGCAGAATCAGCTCACCATCGAAGAGGACTTGCGGCGAGTCGTCGAAGGTGGCCTCGATCTCAACGATGAAGACTTGCAGTGGCGCTGCGAGCAAGCCGTACGCAATCACGACCCGTGCATTTCTTGCGCCGCACACTTTCTCGATCTCGAAGTGGAGCGCACGTGAGTTCGCTCACTCTCGTCGTGGCTGGTCTTGGCAGCCGCTATCGAGGCGACGACGCCATCGGGCCGCTCGTGGCCGGCTTGTGCGCGAACACGATCCACGGCGTGCGCGACATCGGACCACTCGTGGAGCCGCTCGATCTGCTCGGTCGCTTTGACGGAGCAGATCTGGCCATCGTGATTGACGCGGTGCGCTCGGGTGCCCCGATCGGCAGCGTGCGGGTGCTCGACGTCGACGTGTCGTCGCCAGATGAGTGCGGTGATGACGCCCAGCCAGCGGTGACCAGCACTCATGGGATTGGTCTCGTGGGGGTCCTGCGGCTTGCGCGCGCGATTGGTCAGGCCCCGAGACGCTTGATGGTGGTGGCGGTTGAGGGCGCATCGTTTGCGTTGGGCGATGAAATGAGCGCTGAGGTGGCAGCGGCAGTGCCCGCGGCGCTCGCGGCGGTGGTCACCTTGATCGAGAAGGAGCAGTTATGTGTGTGAGCCGGTTCTATAAGGTTCTTCGCCTCGTCGGGACGCTCAGCGTTGAGGTTGAAGACGTCAATCACGTCATCTGGCACGCGTCGTTGCTCGCCTACGACGGCGACCAACTATCAGTTGGAGATTGGGTGAGCGTGTTGAGCGGTTACGTGGTCGATCGCGCAGACACCGATGAGGCGGCTGGCGCCGCCGAGGAGATCCGACGGGCTCAGGCATCGTTGGTGAACGGGGGAGCGTCGTGAGCTCCGTTCCGCGCGAAGTAAGTGGGCGCCGGCGCATGTCCGGTGTCGCCGTCGCGGGCGTGACAGCTCTCGTCAGCGGACTCTCCATCTTCGTCAACAGCTACGGCGTGCGCGCGGGAGCTTCGCCAGCGGTCTACACCACCGCGAAGAATCTCGTCGCGGTGGCCGTGCTCTCCTTGGCGGCCATCGTCGGATGGCGCGTTCGCTCGCGCCGAGCCGGTTCAGTCGCGGCGAACTTCGTGTCGACCGCACCAGAGGCACGCGATGTGGTGACGACTCCTCGGTGGATCGAGTGGCTCGGACTCGCGTACGTCGGAGTCATCGGGGGTGGACTTGCCTTCGTCTTGTTCTTCGATGGCCTCGCCCAAAGTGAGCCAACGCCCGCGGCCTTCTGGCGCGACACCTTGGTGCTCTGGGTAGCGGTGCTTGCCGTGCTCTTTTTGCGCGAGCGACTGCGCTGGTGGAACGTCGCGGCGATCGTCCTCCTGTTCAGCGGCGAGATCGTCGTCAGTGGCGGCGTCGGACAGCTGGTGGCCAACCGTGGCGAAGTCGACGTGCTTGCCTCAAGCGTGCTCTGGGCGTTGGAAGTAGTCGTGGCTCGCAGGTTATTGCGGACGCGGGCTCCCGCGACGCTTTCGGTGGTCCGCATGGGTCTTGGCGGACTCACGCTGATCGTCTATCTCGCGGCGAGTGGATCACTTGGTCAACTCGGTTCGCTGAACGCCGACCAATGGCACTGGGCGCTGTGGACCGGAGCGCTGTTGAGCGTGTACGTCGCGACATGGATGAGCGCCCTCGCGCGCGCCAGGGCCCTCGACGTGACGTCGATACTCGCGTCGAGTGCTCTCGTCACCTGGCTGCTCCAGCTCCTGGCCGGCACGGCGACGGTGAATGGTGACGCGGTCGGACTCCTCCTGATCGGTGCTGGCGCGACGCTCGTGCTCGTCGAGTCGTACCGCCGTTCATCGTGGCGACGCCTGCCACTGCGAGCGTGATCATGCCCGACGTTGGCGAGCGCACGACTATTTCTGGTCCCGAGCTATTTGCGCGGTACGCCTATCCGCCTAACGAATTGGGTTACTGCGGTCCCGGTGAACCGGCAACGCTGCTCGAAGCCGCGGCCGAAGGTGGTCAGGATTCGTTGCTCGCCCACCTCGCGCGTCAGTTCGAAGGAGCCTGGCCCTACCTCGAACTGATCGCAGGCTGCAACGCCGTCGCCGACCCGCTGGACCGGCGCGTCGTCGAGGCGTATTGGATCGGGAATGAGATGACGCGCCGAGTACCGCCCTCAGCGCTCGTCGCCTCACTCGACGAGCGCTTCTCTCGACGGGCGGGCGCGCAGTTTCCTCCGCTGATCGCGGCAGCCTGGAACGGTGGTGTCGCTCAGCACAACTTTCACGTTTTTGCGGTCTATCCCTGGCTCGGACTCCTGCGCACCGGGCGTTCGAATGCGCCGCTTGGGGTCCTTGATCAGTGCCGGATTCGCTGGGGCCGTGTCGTGTCGCTGAGCGGTGATGTGGTGACAGTGGCGAGTCGCGAACTCCAACTCGTCGGGAGCCAGCTGATTCTGGGTGACGAACGCGTCGAAGTCGTGCGCCGCGGCGTCGCGGGCGTTGGCTTGGCTGACCTACTCGCCGTCGGCGACTGGGTCGCGCTTCACTGGGACTGGGTGTGTGAGCGACTGACCGGCCGTGGGCTGCAACGGCTGCAAGCGGCAACGAGCGACAACCTCCGGGCTGTCAACTCGCTTGAAGCGAACCCACCGGCCGCTGCCTTCGAGCGTGCGTAGGGCTAGAACTCTGCGTGGCTGTCGAGTAGGCCCAACAGTGGGACGGTGTTTCGCTGCTCAATTGCGCTCGGGAACCATATCAATGGCGCCGCAGGGACACTCCTTCACGCAGATGCCACATCCTTTGCAGAAGTCGTAGTCGATCTGGTAGCGCATGTCCTCGCCGAGCTTGATGATGGCGTTGTCGGGACAGACACCGAGACAGTTATCGCATTCAAAGCAGTTGCCGCACGACATGCAACGTCGAGCCTCAAAGAGCGCGTTGTCTTCGCTGAGGCCGCCGATGACCTCTTCAAAGTTCGTCTGACGCCGTATTCGCTCCAGTTCTGGTCGTTCCGTGCGTGGTGCGTCCGCGTAGTACCACGTATTGAGCCGTTCGAACGATGCGAGTTCGTGGCGCACCTTTGGCAGGGATGTGCGCCCCATCACAAAGCTGTCAATGCTGTGTGCGGCGCGCTTACCGTGCCCGATGGCCACGGTTGCGGTGCGCTGGGCCGGCACGGCGTCACCCCCCGCGAAGATTCCCGACGGGCTTGCCATCATCGAGTCGAGGACCTCGACCGAGCCGTCTCGCACGGTGACGTCGTCGGCGTGCTCGAGCAGGGAGAGATCGGTGTCTTGTCCCAGGGCGAGAACGAGTGAGTCAGCATCGAGCACTTCGAACTCGCCGGTCGGCTCGGGGAAGCCCTCGTCGTTGAGCTTCATCTTTTCGAGCACGATCCGGTCGTTGTCGAACCTGCTGATCGTCGAGAGCCAGCGCACGGTGACGCCCTCGCCGAGGGCCTGTTCGAGCTCCTCGCCGCTCGCACCCATGCGCTCGCGATTGCGGCGATAGACGATGACGGAATCGGTGGCTCCGAGGCGGCGCGCGGTGCGCGCGGCGTCAAACGCGGTGTCGCCTCCGCCATAGATGACGACGCGCCGTCCGAGCAACGGTGGATCGTCGTCGGCGACGTGGTGGAGGAAACTCACGGCGTCGACCACGCGTGAAGAGTCACCCGCCGGGATGTCGACACGCTTGGCGAGCTGGGCGCCGACCGCGAGAAAGACCGCGTCGAACGTTCCATCGCGGCGTTCTTGTTCGACGTCGTGGACCACGTGATTGAGTTGCACCTCGACGCCCATCGCGATGACCCGCGCGATCTCTGCGTCGAGCACCGCGCGTGGCAGGCGGTAGGCGGGAATGCCGTAGTGCATCATGCCGCCGAGATGCGAGGCGGAATCGACCAGACGAACGTGATGGCCCAGACGGCGCAGGTGATAGGTCGCACTCAGGCCCGCCGGTCCCGCCCCGACGACGAGGACTCGCTTGCCGGTCTCAGGACCCGGTCCGGGAAGGGTCCAGCCCTTTTCGAGTGCGAGGTCCCCGAGAAAGCGCTCCACGGCGTTGATGCCAACGGCTTCATCGACCTGGACGCGATTGCAGGCGGTCTCGCACGGATGAAAGCAGACCCGGCCCATGATGGCCGGAAAGGGGTTCTCGTCCACGAGCCTGTGCCACGCCGCTTCGTAGTTTCCCGACTCCGCGTCATAGAGCCATCCTTGGATGTTCTCGCCGGCGGGACAGGCGTTGTTACACGGCGGGAGGCGGTCGACGTACACCGGGCGTTCGACGCGCCAGGAACCTGTGTGATTGGCTCGGCTGGAGCCGACGTCCAAAGTGATCGCAAAGGGGATCTTCATGGCGACTCCTCATAGGACTCCGGTGACGCGAGCCCGTAGCGCGCAATGTTGTCGTTGGCCATCGATTGAATCCGCGCGATGATGTCGGGTCGAGGATGGGCGCCAAAGAGGTGAGCGAAGCGACGCTGCAGCTTCAAGTAGTCCTCGACGGGGACTGGTCGACGAATGTGCGACACCGACCTTACGATGCCCTCTTCGGCCTCGAAGACGGGGAAGAGTCCCGACTCCTTTGCGAGACGGGCAATGTGGATGGTCTCGTCGGAGGCCGACCCCCAACCGAGTGGGCACGGCACGAGGATGTGCAAGTAGCGCGCTCCTCGGATCTCCATGGCGCGTTCGACCTTGCGTTCGAGGTCGTGCAGATCGGCCACCGTTGCCGTGGCGACATAGGGAATGTTGTGGGCCATCGCGATGCGCGGAAGGTCCTTCCCCTGGCCGAAGGTGTTGCCCGGCTCGGGCCCCACGGCCTCGGTGGTGGCAGTACGCGCAGCCGGGGGCGTCGCCGCCGAGCGCTGCACGCCCGTGTTCATGTAGCCCTCGTTGTCGTAGCAGATGAACAGCACGTCGTCATTACGTTCGAACATTCCTGACAGGCACCCAAAGCCGATGTCGACCGTGCCGCCGTCGCCCGCCTGGGCGACCACGCGGACATCCTTTTGGCCTTTGGCGCGCAGCGCCGCGGCCACGCCGGTCGCTACCGCAGGTGCGTTGCCGAAGAGCGAGTGCAGCCACGGAATTCTCCACGACGTTTCGGGGTAGGGGGTCGAAAAGACCTCGAGACACCCGGTCGCGTTGACCGCGACGACCTGGCCGTTGGTGGCGCGCATCGCGGCGTCGAGGGCGTAGCGCGCCCCGAGGGCCTCACCGCAGCCTTGGCACGCGCGGTGACCCGAGTCGATGGAGTTCGTGCGATCCACTTGAGCCTGCACCGTGCGCTCGTCTTGATTGAGCAGTCGGTTGCCGACGGCGAAGCTGCCGACTTGGTAGAAGTGGACGCGCTGGCTCGTCATGCTTCCACCTTGTCGGACACCGTTCCAAGGTCACGCAACAGGTTTTCCGCCGAAGGTCCCGATCGACGCGTGGCCTGCATGCGGGCGCGCTCTCTATCCACGGCTGCTCGATCGAGGTCGAGGAACGTCAGCGCCGCGAGCTCGTGCCGCGAGGCGCTGTCGAGGACCTTTTCCAGTGAGCGCCGGGTAATGGGTCGTCCCCCAAGGCCCGCGACCACGGTCCGAAGCATGGTTTGGTCGCGGTGCATGGCGATAGCGATGTCCGTGGAGAGCACGCCGCCCGCGCCGATGCTGAACGCCTTCTCCAAGACGACCACCTGGCGAGCGCCGGCGAGCGCATCACGCACTGCATCGCCCGGGAATGGTCGAAACGACGTGACCCCGAGCACGCCGACGGGCTCGCCCAACTCGCGGCGCGCGTCGACCGCGTCTTTCAAGGTGCCAAGGACCGAGCCCATCGCCACGACGACGGTCTCCGCGTCGTCCATTCGATAGGCGCATACCAGTCCACCGCTGCTTCGTCCCGTGGCGTCGAAGAACTCCTGAGCGATCTCGGGGATTCTCGCCAGCGCATCGAGTTGACGCAGGTGAGCGAGGTAGCGAACTTCTTCGAACGCGTCGGGGCCAACCATGGCCCCAATCGATACGGGCTCTTTGGTGTCGAGCATCTGACGGGGTTCGTAGGGAGGAAGGAATGAGTCGACGAGGGACTGGTCGAGGAGGTCGACGCCTTCGACCGCGTGGGTCAAGATGAAGCCGTCGACGCACACCATGACCGGGACCGAGAGCTCTTCAGCAAGACGGAACGCCTGGACGTGAAGGTCGGCGGCCTCCTGATTGCTTTCCGCGAAGAGCTGGATCCAACCCGAGTCGCGCACGGCCATCGCGTCGCTGTGGTCGTTCCAGATGTTGATCGGCGCTCCGATGGCCCGATTGGCGAGGGTCATGACAATCGGCAGGCCGAGACCAGCGGCGTTGTAGACGGCTTCCATCATGTACAGCAGCCCCTGACTCGCCGTCGCGGTGTACGCTCGAGCCCCCGTCGCCGACGCACCGATCGCCACAGACATGGCAGCGAACTCGGACTCGACGTTGATGAACTCACACGGCGCGAGCGCCCCCGCTTTCACCATCGCGCCCACTGCTTCGATGATGTGGGTCTGGGGCGAGATCGGGTATGCGCACACGACTTCGGGCCGACAGAGGGCCACCGTTTCAGCGATTGCTCGCGAGCCTTCAATTTGACGAAGCACGAGCAACCTCCTGCACTTTTGACGTCACGTAGTCGAAGGCGGCTTTGACCGCGGCCGCGTTGCGCTCGCCGACGTTGCCTGCGAACTGGTCGCGCACCGCCTTGTCAATAGCGTCCAACGTGATCTCGCCGGTGAGCGCCGCGAACCCGCCGAGCAGTGCAGCGTTTGGTAAGGGGCGACCGACGTGTTCGAGGGCGATGTCAGTAGCGGGGCACGTCATGAGGCGCTCGGGGTGGTACTCGTCGAAGAAGTCACCAAAACCCAGCTCGGAAAAGTCACGCGACGTATTAATAAGGACATAGCAGTCGGTCGAAATACCCGAGAAGAGATCTACCTGATGAATGAGGGTGACGTCTTGAAGGATGACAGCGTCTGGTTCCATGACCGGCTCGTGACTGCGGATGTCGCGGTCGTCGATGCGGCAAAACGAGACCACCGGGGCTCCCGTGCGCTCGGAGCCGAAACTCGGGAAGGCCTGAGCGTGACGGCCCTCGTCAAACGCGGCGACCGACAGGATTTCGGCGGCGGTGACGACGCCCTGGCCGCCTCTGCCGTGAATTCGAACCTGGAACATGTTCTTGTCGCCTTTCGTCGGCCAAACAGCTGCCGTGACCTGAACGTACCGCAGCGAGACACCGTGTCGATATGGTCTTTAGTCCCTAATTCTCATTGCGCGTCGCCTTTTCGCTGTCCGTCGCAATGGGGTGAATAGGCATTCATTGAGTGATCGGTGACAGAGCACACCGCGCACTCGGTCCGCGAGCGGTGTGCGGATCGGACTGCGGCATCTATCGCCAGGTCACCACCAGCGCCGCGCGACGCGACGTAGGCGCAGCCTCGCCGGTCGGATGCCCGACGGCAATGGCGAGCGCGTGCGTCCAGCTGGGTGGGATTTTCAGTTCCACCTTGACGCGGTCCAACTCGAAGAGCGAACGGGCGAGCCCGATCGGACAGGTCCCGAGCCCCATGGCCCAGGCGGCCAGCATCAGATTCTCTGCCGCCAGAAAGCACTCGGCCACGGCATTTGGGTACGTGGCGTAAATGACGATCACCGCGGGGGCGTCGTGAAACAGCTCGAAGTCGGGCGCCGCGACCATCTCGAACAATCCACCACCGCCACACGAGGCACCCATCAGCAAATCGCGCCCTTCCCTCGCGTATCGAGCGAGTTCATCGGGGCCTTGCAGGACCACGAAAGCCCACGGCTGAGCATTGGTGGCGCTCGGTGCCATGATGGCTGCCTCCAGAAGGCCTTCGATTTCGACGCGAGTGACTGGCTCATCGGAGTAGTGCCGAATCGCTCGACGCTGGTAGATCGCGTCAAACACTTCGGTGACCGCGTTGGAGTTGGTGTAACGGGGAACTTCAGTTGTCCTCTCGGGGGCGAACAGTGATGTCATCATGAGCGATACCTTCATTCACGTTCAGATACGTGCGTTTCATCAACGCCGTGATCCTCCATAAGAACTGTCGCACGCTCGAGACTCGGGTAGATAGGGTCAATAGTCCTAATCTCCTGACTTGGAAACCGCATCACCAGAGTGAGCAGCGACGAGCGCTGTTCATCGCATCGGTACACTTCACCAATGTTCGAGCGATGGACCCGAGGCGTGGTCAGGCATCGGACGCAGGTGCTGGCGCTGTGGGTGCTCATCGCGGTACTGGGCGTCATGTCGGCCGTCGAGCTGCCGCACCTTCTCACCTCGTCGCTCAATGTGCCGGGCTCGAACTCGGCGCGAGCGAACGAGATCTTGGCCCAGCAGTTTCACGACAACATCGAAGGCAGCTTCGCCGTCGTCGTGCCGGCCTCGTCAGGCGAACCCAAGGTCCCGGCCGACGTGCGCCGGGCGATTCGGTTTATTCCCGGCGCGGTCGTCACGCAGCAGCGTCGAGTCGACTCGACGTGGTACGTGAACGTGGACACGCCGCTGTCGCTTGACCGCGCGGCAGACGCGACCACCCAGCTGCGCGACGCGCTACGCGAGGACGGTGTGGCGAACGCGCTGGTGACCGGACCTCCGGCACTCCAACACGACATCGCACCTGTCCTATCGTCTGATCTGCGCCGAGGTGAGATCGTGACCGCAGTCGTGGCCCTCCTAGTTCTCCTCGTCGCGCTCGGAATGACCTGGGCGGTCGCCCTGCCGTTTCTCGTCGCGGGTGCCACGACGTCGTTGGCGCTCTGTTCGCTCTACCTGCTTGCGCACGTGGTCACGATGGTCCTCTACGTGCCCAACATCGTCGAGCTGTTCGGGCTCGGTCTCGCGATGGACTATTCGCTCTTGATGGTCCACCGCTTCAGGGGAGAAGTCGCACGTGAAGGGGTGCTCGCTGAGGACGCGGTTGTCGCGACCGTGTCAACGGCAGGGCGAACGGTTGCGCTCTCGGGACTCGCGGTCGCGGTCGCCCTCGCCACGCTGATTGTTGTTCCGGTACCGTTCGTGCGGTCGTTGGCGATTGCGGCCCTCTGCGTGCCGCTGACGGGGATCATCGGAGCCTTGACCTTGCAGCCGGCTCTTCTGTCGCTTTGGGGACATCGGGGCGTGCACTCGAAGCAGATGTCCGGTCTCTTGAACCGTGACGAGCTGCGCCGAGGCTGGTGGGCTCGAAGCGCCCGTGTGGCGTTGGGTCGACCCAAGTCGGTGCTCGCGGCCTCTCTCGTCGTCATCGCCGTTCTTGGCGCCTCGCTGTGGTGGTTACAGCTGACGCCCGCGTCGCTGAGCGCCATCCCCTCGTCGATGAGCTCGGCGAAGGCTATCCGCCTCGCGACCTCAGAGGTGGGGCCCGGCTTTCTGACACCGATCGAGATCGTCATTGATACGGGGCGCGCGGGCGGAGCCACGACGCCTCTGGTGAGTGCAGCAAGACTACGGATGGCGGAATCGATTCTGCGACGTCCTAACGTGGAAGTCGTCGCCATTGGCAAGGCTGCTCCCTACGTGAGCGTATCGGGCGAGTACGAGCGAGTCTTTGTCATTACGCGTAATCAGTTCGGCTCGCTTGACGATCAAACGCTGGTGCGCCAACTTCGCTCGACGATCATTCCCGACGCCCACTTCCCAAGCTCGTCCCAGGTGTACGTCGGTGGTGCTGCGAGCCAGGGTGTCGACTTCTTGAACGATGTCTATTCGAATCTTGGGTGGGTAATGGGCGTCATGTTTCTCGCGATCTACCTCGTTCTTGCGCGCGCGTTTCGTTCTGCCGTGCTTCCTCTCGTCGCAATTGTGCTCGACTTGCTCAGTCTTGCGGCGGCCTACGGGGTTCTCGTGGCGGTGACCCGCTTCGGCGTGGCGTCGTCGTGGCTGCACACCTATCACGTGAGTCAGATCGAAGGATGGGTCCCGATCTTGATCTTCGCGGTGCTCTTTGGTTTGTCGATGGATTACGAGGTATTCATTGTCACCCGGATTCGCGAGGGCGTAGATCGCGGTCTTTCGAGCAACGAGGCCATTGAAGCCGGACTCGCAAATACCGGCGGCGTTGTGAGCTCGGCCGCCCTCATCATGGTGGGAGCGATGAGCGGCTTTGTTACCGGGCGCGTCGCGGGCATTCAGGAGCTCGGCGTCGGCCTTGGGGCGGGGGTGATCGTGGACGCAACGATTGTTCGTGCCCTCATCCTGCCGAGCGTCATGGCACTGCTCGGCAGGTGGAATTGGTGGTTACCAGCGCCGCTCGAAAACAGGTTCGCGACGAAGTAGCCGTTCGAGTTGAAACCGCGGTCCTAATCGACGTAGCGGTTGTCGTGAGCGACCGCGATCGCGTTGTCCTTCTGCGTCCAGCTGACACCCTTGATGCCGAGCGTGAACTCTTGACCTTCTCTGAGGAAAGCCGCTCCCGTCGGTTAGTCCCCATTGGATCGTGCCGATCGTGCAAATTCCCCCGTCAACCCTCGAAGCGAGGGGTGACGGGGGAAGGGGCGAGGCCGGTGGACCTACTTGACGACGCGGATCGCCAGGTGGATTGCAGGGACCTGGTACCCGAGAGCGAGTCCCGGGAAGTTGGTGTTGTAGTCCAGGAATGGCGTCATCCCATAGGCCGTGGTGGTGAAGCTGGGGTTCAGGGTGTACATCTGCGGGTAGAGGTCGATGATGTGCGTGCCGGGTCCGCCCGTGGCGTACATGTGCACGACCATGTAACCGTTCGAGTTGAAACCGCAGCCGTAGCCCACGAGGCTGTTGTCGTAGTCGACCGCGAGCGTGTTGTCCATCTGCGTCCAGCCGACGCCGTCGATCGCCACGGTGAACTCCTGACCTTCGTGGAAAGTGAGGGTTGGAGTACCCACCCCTGCGACCTGGGTCAATGTCGGCGACGCGACGTCGGGCACGGGGGCTGCGGTCGCCAGACCCTTGGTGAGGACCGTTCCAACTGCGGACTTGTACACCACGACGCTCTCTTGGACGTAGTACGGAACCTCGGCCTCAACCTTTGAGCCATTCATCACCTGGATCACGTGCCATCCGCCGAGACCGGCACCTGGGTACTTCTGGTTGGTCGCAGGAACTGTCACCGTCGAATTCAGGACGCCGCCGGAGACGGTGGCGCTGCCCAGTGGCGTGGAGGCGAACTGCCAGCACGAGGACGAGCCGTTCGGGCAGTTGACGCGACTGCCGACCACCGAGGACCACTCGAGCTGATCGGTGCCAGTGGCGCTGAGTCCGGTGACGTTGACCGTCACCTCAGAGCCGATCGTGCCGCGGTTCGCCGACAACGTGGCGACCGCGCTGCTCGCGGGGTCGAGGTTGGCGGTAGACAACGTCGTGTACTGGCCCGGTGCGGCGTTGTAGTCCTGGGGGAGATCGACCGTGGCGACCGCAGGCGACGACTCCGCCGTCGTCGTGAAGGTGGCCACGTTCAAACCGGCGTAGGGAACGGGGGACTGATCCGGGTTCAAGTAGAGCGTGCTGAGCGACGATGCGACTTCGATGGTGTGCTCGCCCCTAGGGCCGGCGGCGCGCAGAGTGAAAGTCGCCGTACCGCGCGTCCACAGCGCGGAGACGAGGCCGGTCATGTGGTTGTCCCAGTCGACTCCGTCGCCGGTGGTGTAGGCAGTCTCACCGAGACCGGTGACCGTGACGTGGATCGTGGTACCGACAGGTCCGCTCGTCGGGGAGATGGTGATGGTGCGCAAGAGGGTGAAACCACCCACGGCGTCCTCGGCGCCATTGACCACGGCGAAGATGTTGTGCACGCCACCGAAGTCCACCGGAACGGTGGTCTTGTAGGTGAGGTCACCCGACGCGTCGGTCGTGGCTGTTCCCAGTGTCACGTTGAGGCTCGTCGCCGTCATGCCGAGGAAGTTGGCCGTCGAGGGCTCGACATCAGCGACCCAGGTGGCGTTGTTCGTCGACCAATCCAGGTTGACCGTGGCGTTCTTTGGAAGGCCCGAGCCCGAGATGGTGAGCGGCTCTCCTTCCGTGCCGGAGCCCGAGACACCTGTCTGGGGACCGCCAGAGGTTGTCGTGAGGACGCCGATCGTGCTCGCGGTAGAGAAGGAGGGGCTCACGGCGCCCGGCAGCGGTGCGTCCGTCACTGACGAAGGTGCCGTCAAGGCCTGGGCGTTCGTCGCCTCGGCGATCTGTGCCGCCGTGGGTGCCAGGGAGCTCGATGCGGCGCCGCTTGGCACGATGAGGAGTGCGGGCAGTAAGGAGATGCCGGCTAGCCCGGTCATTACCCTCCCCCATCCCTTGGTTCGCGTCATGTAGTTCACTGTGGCCTCCTCTGCGTCGGGATGTTGTTGTCCCGACTTCGTTATGTGTTCTCCGCACTTTGACGGCTGCGCGGGCCGGTACTTCGCTCTATGGGCTCCGGGCTTCGGTGACTCCGGAGCCCATAGGGCTTTACTGCACTACGTACTTCGTTATCGAGTCTCAGACGCTCGCGCTGAGGACAACGTCTTGGGTCTTGGGCGCGACGAAGGTGTAGCTCTCAGCGGGAGTCGACGCCGACACCAACTTCTTGTAGGCGACCCTCCTCACTACCTTCTTTCCTTTGATGGTCTTGACGATGTTCTTGTAGGCGGTCTTGTAGACCGCACCGACGGGGTCGAGAGTTACGGTGACCGTGTAGGCCACAGTGCCCGTCGGCGTTGCCGTCGACGTCTTCCAGCCGTACGTCCAGTAGCCGTCCGACGTCGAGTAGGACATGGTCGGGGCAGTTGTGGCGCCCGGCAGTCCATTGACTGTCACGCTCGAGACGTTGGGGTCCACGCCGGGGGCGCCGACTAGGGGGCTGCCGTTTTCGAAGTCAGTGCCCCACATGCGAAACACCACCGTGGCGCCGAGGCCAAAGTCGTTCTCCAGCGTGCAGGCGCCCGGGTAGACAGATCCCGCGGGACTGCCTCCACCGACGACGGTCTCAACGCTGAATGACAAGTACTGGTTGCCGCTCCCGTACGGGGCCACCGTGGTGGTCGTCGTCGGAAGAGTCGTCGTCGTGGTCTGCGCCGAAGCGACTCCCACTCCTAGGCCGACGCTCAACAAACTCAACGCCGCCGCTCCCGCGATGGAATTGATGAGTGTTCTTTTCATTGATGCCTCTTTCTCTCTGCTGCTGCTATTTAGCCCTTGACCGTGAGGGTTCCCTTGAGCGTCGCGGTGAACGCGTCGCTCTCACTTGAACCAGCGGTCGTTGACTTGATGGAAAACGATCCGGCGACGGTGAGATTGCCCTTCGCGCCGGCGTACTTACCGGTGCCGCTGAGGACCGTCGCGACGCCTTTGACGGTGACGCTCGTTGGTGCGCTTTGACCCGCGGCGCAGGCCTGGCTCGAGGAGGAGACGACCCTGAAGTGAATCACCGAGCCGCCTCCTTTGATCGTTCCGCTTCCCGAGAAGGGGTCGCATGTGGACGAAGGATTGCTGGAGCCAGTCCCACTGAGGGTGCTCGAGCCGAGCAGTGATCCCGTACCGGTACCCTGCAACGACGTAGCGGTGACTGATGAGGAACTCCACAGCATCGCGATGGTGCCCGAGTAGCTGCCCTTGAAGGCCACCCTCTTGGTCTTGGCCGCGACGAGGGAGTGCTGCGGAGCTGTTGAGTGAGTGTGCGCCGTAGAGGTGGCGGCTCCGGCCAGACCGCTCAGACCGAGCGCTCCCACCAAGATTGTTGCTCCGATCATTGTGGACTCTTTGCGAATATTCATTCTCTTCACCTATCTGATTGTGTTAATTAGCGAACTCAATTGAGTATCGCCGAGCACAGCGAAAGATCGATAGGGGCAAAGGTCATTTACGCAGGTGACGAATGTCCCTTCTTCTTCGACGCACGATACGAATAGGGGTCATCTCAAATCGAGATGCACGTCAACGAGGGTGTAGCAACGTGAGTCTTCGCCGTGTTGGGTGAAAGTGACGTTTGACACTGGTTCGCAGCGTTGACTGACGGGGAGAATGCAAGCGTGAACACCATTGGGTGTTACCCGCGCCGTGTGCATCTGATTGAGCCACGCGGAGCGATTGAGCCAATCAAGGAGATGCAACCATGAAAGCACTCGTCTATAAGGGTCCGGGCAAGAAGAGTTGGGAAGAGGTGCCCAATCCGGTCATTCGCCACTCGACCGATGTCATCGTGAAGATGGTTGCCACCACTATTTGCGGGACCGACCTACACATACTTAAGGGCGATGTCCCCGAAGTCGAGGTTGGTCGGATACTCGGACATGAGGGAATAGGTGTCATTACAGAGGTCGGTTCCGATGTCACCCAGCTTGCGGTGGGCGACAAGGTCATCTTGTCGTGCGTCAGCTCCTGCGGGCGTTGCTCCAACTGCCGCCAGGGCCTCTACAGCCACTGCCTCGATCCTGAAGGCATCGCCGGCATCGGCTGGATTCTCGGCTACATGATCGATGGAACGCAGGCCGAGTACGTGCGCGTACCGTTCGCGGAGAACTCGGTCTACCGCATGCCCGAAAGCCTGAGCGACTCAGAGGGCATCCTGCTCTCGGACATTCTGCCTACGGGATTCGAAATCGGCGTGCAATACGGGCGCGTCACCCCGGGCGATGTAGTCGCCGTGATCGGCGCGGGGCCGGTCGGGCTCGCCGCTGTCATGACGTCGCGCCTGTATGGGCCCTCTAAGGTCATCGCACTTGACCTTGACGGAGCTCGCCTCAAGCGAGCGTTCGAGTTTGGAGCGACCGACGTCGTCAACTCCGGCGACTCGGACTGGAAAGAGCAGGTGTTCGAGCTCACCGACGGCCAAGGAGTCGACGTGGCCATCGAAGCTGTGGGCGTGCCGCAGACGTTCACCATGGCGACGGAGATCGTTCGTCCCGGTGGAAATGTCGCCAACATTGGCGTGCACGGCAAGTCCGTCGATCTGGCGCTCAACGAGCTCTGGATTAGGAACATCGACATATCGATGGGCCTCGTCAATACGAACACCCTCGGTATGTTGCTGAAGCTCGTCACGGAAAAGAAGTTGCCGGTCGAAGGCTTCGTCACTCAACAGTTCTCGTTCGACGAGATACTCGAGGCGTACGAGGTGTTCGGTAACGCTTCGATGTATGACGCGCTGAAGGTCCTCATTCACTAAGCGCGTTCGACAGCTTCGAAAGAAGTAGGACGTCCGGCCGTTCGATCTCGGCGCGCTCGCTCGCGTCGAGATCGAACGGGGCCTGGAACGCTTTGGAGATGAATGCTCGAATGATCCGCCGGTCTCATCCGGCTGCGCTCGCGCCATTGGGTCTGTCGCTCAAGGCAGACTTGACGAGAGACTCCAGAGCGTCAAACCGATCGAGAACGTCTCTCAGACCGCCGGCCGTCTCACAGTCGAGACGATCTAGTGCCGTCTTCATGTCGGCCTTGACATCTTCGGTGTCTTCAAACTGCTTCGTGGCGCGCGCATCAGCAGCGGCGGTCTGAATGTTCTGGCCGACCATGATCGCGGGCATGAGCACGAGTTCCAGCACCGTCGACGCAAACCACGTCATCAACAGCTCAAAACCGAACGTGGTAAAGAACATTTTTGCGTGAATGTATCCGGCGATGTAGAGGCACGAGGGGAGGATGGTGAGACAAATCAGCCAGCAGAGCCAGAAGAACGTCATCGATCCGGCATTTTTAGTGATCCAAATCGCGACACCCTTGTTGAAACGCTGGTACGGGGTCCCGTCGGGAAGGTGGTCCGTAGTTCGGAGGTGGACTGCTAATCCCTGCCTAGTGTGTCCATGCGTTGATTTTCCGCCATCGGTCATAGTGCTCCTCAACTGCTTATAAATGTGTGACGCGTCGTTGAGCGTAGGCCACCAGCCACTGGAGCTCGACGCTTGGGGAGAAGCGTCACCGCGTGCTCGTGCTGTGAGCAAGGGAGATGGCTTCTGCCCTCGACGAAGAACCCGGCGGCCGGAGAGCTTCGCCGGCGACCGTCACTCTCGAGCGGGGGAGTGGCGACCGGTGGAGCTAGCTGATGACAGAGACGCGGTCACGAACGGACCGCGTCTCGCGAACTCGAACACATTGTCGCCACTACGTTGTAGGAGTGCGACGGTCGCTGAGATGGCGGTGGGCAACTTTGGCCCTGGTGGCCAATAACAGTGTTGGAGTGACGACTCTCATCGCTCCCGTGGGCGAAGTTGCTCGCAGTGCCCGGTACCTGGCGCTTCCTAGTCGTGTCGAAGCGTGTGGAATGAGCGAGGATCACAAGGGTGAGCGGCAAGGACCTCCGAAAAAAGGTGGCACGACACGATCACGCTTCGTGGGTACCTCGTCACGATCGTGACCCCATCTCGATCCTGCAGGAGCAGAGCACGCGGCGGGTGCCCGAACTCGTACCGGTGCGCATCGGTCGAATGATCCAATCTCCATTCGCCTTCTTTCGTGGCGCGGCCGCGGTGATGGCGTCCGATCTCTCCTCGACACCCGTGACCGGCATCGAAGTGCACGCCTGCGGGGACGCGCACCTCATGAACTTCGGGCTCTTTGCATCACCGGAGCGAAGGTTGCTCTTCGACGTGAACGACTTTGATGAGACGCTGTTCGCTCCATGGGAGTGGGACGTCAAGAGACTTGCGGCGAGCGCCACCGTGGTGGCACGACAGAGTGGATTTGATGAAGCAACGACGCAAGGGATAACGCGAGCCGGCGTACGCGCGTATCGCGAGTGGATGGCGAACTTCTCAGGGATGACCGCACTCGACGTCTTCTACTTCCATGTCGATGCCGACCACGTACTCTCCCTGTCCAAGACGGCCGGACCCGACGTGAAACGACGGCTTGACAAGGTCAAAACGCAAACGTCGGCCCGAGTGCTCAGCAAACTAACCATGAGGACCGCCGACGGTGCCACGCGGATCAAAGACCAGCCCCCGATACTCAGTCACTCTCAAGAGCTGGCGAGTGAGGCGTCGGTCAAGAGGTTCTTCGAGACGTATCGCAAGACAGTCCGAAACGATGTCCGTGTCCTTTTGGAGAGGTTTCGTCTCGTCGATGTCGCGCGCAAGGTCGTGGGTGTGGGCAGTGTCGGAACGCGTAGTTACATCGCGCTGCTGCTCGACGAGAGTGACGCTCCGTTGTTCCTTCAGATCAAAGAGGCCGACCGATCTGTCTTGGAGCCGCATTGGAAGCGCACCAAGGTGAAGCGTCAAGGGCGGCGGGTGGTCGAGGGCCAACGAATCATGCAGGCAGCGAGCGACGTCTTCTTGGGCTGGGCGATGGATGAAGAGGGGCGCGACTTTTACGTCAGGCAGTTCAAGGATATGAAGGGCTCGGTCGATGCATCCGACTTGAGCGCCGCTGCGCTACGAGAATATCTCGAGCTCTGCGGATGCACGTTGGCGAGAGCTCACGCGCAATCTCGCGGCGCTCAGGAGATTTCGGAATATCTCGGCAGCGGAGAGCAGTTCGACGAGGCGGTAACGGCGTTCGCAAAAAGCTATGGGGATCAAAACATCCTTGACCATCACGGCCTTGTCGAAGCGGTCAAGGCTGGGAAAGTCGACGCGGTTACCGTGGAGCGATCGTAGCTGCGCTCGTCGGGCGCTACGAGTCAGGCTTACCCCTCGTATGTTCCGCGGAGATGGATGGCCTCGAGCGCCGCGCGACGTTGGCGCCGCGCTTCGGCGACATGCTCGGCGCCCGGTCCGCCGCTTGAGCAGGGTTCGGCATCGTACGAGGCGCCTAAAGCGGCACTCAAACTTGCGCGAATGGACGCACGAAGCGCTGCAAGTTGATAGCCGCCCTCGAGAAACATTGCGAAACGACCAGGACGCGGCGCGTACGACGCGGCGAGCCGCGCGAGCTCTGCAAAGTCACCAGCGGTGAGCTCGAGATCGGCCATCGGATCGGCACGGTGTGCGTCGAAGCCTGCCGAAGCGAGCACCCATGTTGGAGCGAACTCGTCGATGATGGGAGACGCTATCTCTTCGAACGCTCGTCGAAGGACGTCGCCTGTTGCTCGTCCTGGCACGGGAATATTTACGGTCCGGTCAATCGCACCTGGGCCACCGACCTCGCTGGCGGCACCGGTACCTGGGAAGAGCGGCGACTGGTGTGTTGACACGTAAAGGACGCCGGGAGTACGCCAGAAGATCTGCTGGGTCCCATTTCCGTGGTGCACGTCCCAGTCGAGAACGAGGACACGCTCTCCCTCGTTATGCAGGGTGGCCGCGGCGACGGCGATGTTGTTCAACAGGCAGAATCCCATTGCTCGGTCTGCGAGCGCGTGGTGCCCCGGGGGGCGAGTCACCACGAAGCCCACGCCCTCGTCTCGTCGCCGCAGCTCGTCGATGACCGCTAGACCTGCGCCCACCGCGTGTGTGGCGATCGACCATGACGCGTAGGTCGCGTAGGTGTCTTGATCGATCTCGCCGCCGCCGCCATAGCAAAAAGCCCCGAGCTCATCGAGGTAGCCGTCGTCGTGGACGAGACGTAACTCGGCGCGCGTCGCCGTGCGCGAAGGAGTGACGATGAGATCGCTATCGAGGTGGAGGTCGGCGATGGCTGATCGTGCCGCGCTCGTGCGGTTCGGTCGTTCGGGGTGCGCACCGTCCTCGTGGCCGCTGTCGTCGTAGGGCTCATTGACAACTAGGACCATCGGCGGGCTCGCTGCGCTTTATGCGGTGGCCCCGGCAGCACTCCGTCGCTACAGGGATGAACGGAAAGTCGGACGCTAATTTCACCCTCCAAAACCGATGTCGTCACCGCTTAACCGACGTGGCGAATGACCGAAACCATATCGTGATTTTGTCAGGGGTCCACCCGTCGTGAACGTCGCGATGCCATGCACCAAGAATGGACGTGGTCGCTGCGTGTCACTGCCCTGCGTCGGGTGCGAACTCACCGGCGAGTAGAATGGAGAGATTCTTACGCGGTCTGCATGTTGCTCTCATCAGAGCGGCTTAGGTTTGTTCGGTGATTGAGGTCCGCGGACTCACGAAGCACTTCGGTGGCGTCGTCGCTGTCGACGATCTCTCTTTTGACGTCGCACCAGGGAAGGTAACCGGTTTCCTCGGTCCGAATGGATCGGGAAAGTCGACGACGATGTCGATGATTATGGGCCTCAATCACCCCGACGCGGGCGTCGTTACCATTTCGGGCAAGAAGTACAAGGATCTTCGCTGGCCCATGCGTGAAGTGGGCGGGTTGCTCGAAGCGCGGGCTATTCACCCCGGTCGCTCTGCGTACGCGCACCTCTGGTCGCTCGCCCAATACGGCGGCATCGCGAAATCCCGTGTCGATCAGGTCATTGACCTAGTGGGGCTCACCTCGGTGGCGAAACAGCGGATGGGCAAATTCTCCCTGGGAATGGGTCAGCGACTCGGCATCGCCGCCGCGTTGCTCGGTGACCCGGCCGTCGTACTGCTTGATGAGCCAGTCAATGGCCTTGATCCCGAAGGCATTCGTTGGACGCGCACTCTCTGCCGGGATCTTGCCGCCGAGGGCCGCACCGTGTTCATCTCGAGTCACCTCATGGCGGAGATGGCGCTCACCGCTGATCAGTTGGTTGTCATCGGCAAGGGCCGTCTCATTGCTGAACTCCCCGTTGACGACTTCGTCGCGTGCAGCTCCAAGCGGTCGTTCAAAGTGCGCGCGGCAAACCTGGGCCTCTTGATTCCGGTTCTCGAAGACGCGGGCGCGATCACGTTGCGAGAATCGAGATCGTGCCTCACGGTGATGAACCTCAATGCTGAGACCATCGGCGAACTGGCCCTTGAGCAGCAAAACGCCCTTTACGAGCTGACTGATCTCTGCTCGCTCGAAGACGTGTTTATGGAAATGACGGAAGGTGCGGTCCAGTACCGAGCGTCGATGTGACAAACGATCTTCTTGTTCGTGACCAGGTCACGACGTCAAACTCTCGAGCGGGACTTCGCTGCGCTCTTCGCGGTGAGTGGACCAAGTTCTGGTCGCTGCGCTCCGCTGGATGGAGCGTCTTCGCGCTGGCTCTTGTCACGTACGGATTGTGTTATCTCTCGACGAACGCTCTGCGTGGCCACGCCCACATTTCCGATCCGATCATGCGGGTCCTCGTCGGTTTCAACTTTGGTCAGTTCGTGATTGGCGTGCTCGGTGTGCTCTTCTTGAGTTCGGAGTACAGCACCGGCCAGATCCGTTCCACCATGGCGGCAATGCCGCGACGAGGCATCGTGCTTGCGGCGAAGGCCATCGTTCTCGGCGGCGTCGGACTGGTCCTCGGTGAAGCGCTCTCGTTCTCGACTTACTTCCTAGGCCATTTCATACTCTCGGGCCAAGCGAGCCAAATTACCTTGGCTCAGCCCGGCGTACTTCGAGCTCTCATCGAAAGCGGCGTAGATCTAGCAATCGTCGGCCTTATCGGACTGGGCATTGCCTCAATTGTCCGATCGTCGGCCGCGTCGCTCTCGATCTTCACGAGCATCATGCTGGTCCTGACCGTCGTGCTCTTCGCGTTGCCGGGCCCAATTGTCCACCTGACGAGCCGATTCCTTCCCGCCAACATCAGCTCTACGGTCTTTGCCTCTACGACGCCAAGCCAGCTTCAAGGGACGCCGCTCTTCAGTCCCCTTATCGGACTCCTTCTTGTTGCGCTGTATGCGTTCGTTCTCATGGGCGTCGGCAGTTGGCTGATGACGCGCAGAGACGTGTAGCAAATCGTCGCAGCTCGCGGCGCTCTCAAAGGACTCCGCGGCGGTCATTACATTCCCTTGCAGCCGCGCCAGGAAATAGTACTATTAGAGGTAGTACTATGAAGATTCCCGAAGTCAATCGAGATGAGTCAGTCGCTATCTACGACCAAGTCGCCGCCAAGCTACGGCGCGCGATCGCAGACGGGGAGGCGAAGCCCGGTGAACGCCTGCCACCGGCCGTCGATTTAGCCAAGGTGTTGCGAGTGAACAAGAACACGGTGATCCGCGCGTTGCACCTGTTGCGCGACGAAGGTCTCCTTGACTTCACTCGAGGCCGGGGTGTGCGGGTCGTGGGCACGCCGCAGCAGAGTGCAGTGCTGATGAGAATCACTGAGCTCCTGGAGTTCGCGCGAGAGCAGGGGTATCGCCGCGAGGAAGTCGTAGCGATCATCGAAGGCCAAGGGCTGGCGTGACGTTCGTGTTGGTGTTCGCTGACAACATGAGCACAGACCCCTGGTCAACGACATCGGCGACATTTGATGTGAGGCGTGCGCTCGCCGCGCGAGCTAGAAGGTAGTGAGTGAGTTCGACATGACGCTCCTCGCTCGTCATCCGCGGCGGCAAGACGCCGAGGTCGAAGCTCTCATCAAAGAGGCGCGGGCGCGGCGACGTCGCCGTCGGCTCGTCAGAGTCAGCGCGGTGATCGTTCTCTTGACGGCCCTCGTCGTTGCGCTTTCCGTAGGAGTTGTTCAACCAAGGAAGCTTCCGACGCCTCCTGCGTCATCGCCCAATCGTCCTACCGTGGACGTCCGTGCATTCCGAGGCGACGGCGATCTGGCTTTCATCTCGCGCAACAGGCTGTGGACGATCAACGGTCGCAGGGACACACTGCGCGAACTGCCTGCAGTCAAAGGTTTTTCCCCGACGAGTCCGCAACTGTCCTTCGATGGCAAGTGGCTGGCGTACTTGGAAACTCGAACGTCGAATAACTACTCCGTGGTTAATGATCTCTGGATCGCCCGTGGGAATGGGACCGATGCGCGCGAAGTGGCCAAGTCCGTTGGCGCACTGCTGGGATGGAGCACTGCCTCGGACGATCTGGCATTCACATCGACGACTTCTGTCAAGCTTGCTTCCAGTATCGCCATGCCCGTGAAGGTGTATCTGCTGACGCCGACGGGCATCGCGCGAGAGCTTGTCGGCTTTCCTGCGGCCGGTGATCGAACAACGGAGATCACGGGCGCGAGTTGGTCTCCCGATGGGACCGCCCTCGCAGTGTCGACGAGGGAGATTAGCCCACAGGGAGGGACGGTGGTGCGGAGCTACCCGATCGCCGGAGGCGCGCCCACGACCTGGTTTTCGATCAGCAACGCCGCCGTCCTTCCCGGCCTCTGCACCGGCTGTGGCGGCCAAGACACCATCGCCACGGTCACGGGATGGTGGCCGGGATGGGGAGTTGGATTCTGGGCGGTCTCGAGCGGCGCGGTCCGCAACCTCGACGACACACCACTTGAGCTGATCACAAAACCGGGGGCGACGCCGCGCATCATCGGCAACACGCTGTCGGACGGGACCACCGTGGCGTACGCCAGTGACGCACAGGGTGAACTCGCGATTGTCGCCAGCACGGGTGGACGCGAATACGGTTCGGGAAAGACGGTCGATGTGTGCAACCGCTCGAGTCTGCGCTGCGCGCCGGTTCCAGGAGCTTCGGTGTGGACCGGGCAACCGCTGCCGTGTGCCGGACTTGAATGCTCTCACGTACCTCCAGCCGGCGCGCGTGGATCAGGTGTCAGTATTGACCCTTCGTGGTCGCCGAACGGTTCGCTGCTCGCCTACGAGAAAGCGCCCACTGTCCCCGACGACGGCGTGCCAAACGTGGTGTGGTACAACGCTCACGAGCTCTACCTCTGGAATTCGGCGACGAACGCATCGAAGAAAGTCGCCGATGTCAATGGTGCGACGGTGCCGGTCTGGTCAAAGAACGGTAGGGACCTGCTCTATGTCAACAACAACGCACTCTGGCTCTGGCACGTAAATGGCGGGAAGCCAACCAAGATTGCGAGCCCATTGTTCCTACGTAGCCAATGGATGGCCACCAACGGCGGCTTCCAGTTTTCGTTCTACGAACAGGTCGACTTTGTCGGCCAGTTCAGCTGGTGGTCGCATTGAATCGACGCTCGCTGATTCAGTCTTTCAACTCGGATCCGATCAACTCAGAAGTTGTCGCGCACGAGGTTGTTCTCGTCTGCTTGGCTGCGTGAGACCGTCGGCATACCGGAGAGAATGAGCAGGGCGCCGTCGACACCCACCGACGCGAGTCCCCAAAGCAGGCCGAACACGGACATCAGGATCACGACGACACCGGCGACAACGGCTCCGTTTCCCCAGCCGGTTATATTTCTCATCTTCCTCACGACGAGATCTCCTATTGCGACCACGATGCCAAGGCCCATCGTGACGGTGATCACCGCAAACGAGAATGGGTCGCTCTCGGGAAGGGTCAGCGCGGGCGGATTTCCGAAGTACGTGTGACCGTTCGTCGTCACGGCTGTCGCTCCCAGTGGCTCGGGCACGTGGTAGCGGGCAAGAATGACCACGACGAGGATCGCCCACAAAAGAGCAAGCCCTAGGAGCACATCTGGCAGAAGCGCGCGCTGAGGCTTCCTGAGAGGACGCACGAGATCATCGCCTTTCCAGCCACGGCTCGATTCCGAAGGAGGAGCCTTCCTAAGAACCTAGACGTCGATACCAGAGTCGCCACGGCGTCGTGTGACGCTGCCATACTTCGGGACCGGCCGAGTACGGCGGCCCGACGTGACGGCGATGGGCGGCGGATGACTCATCGACCTCGTAGACGGCCAAATACCGTGGCGCTCCCAGGTAGGGGGCCTTGACTTCTTCGATGAGTTCGTATCGCACCGCGCGAAGCGCGTGGCGGCGCTCGGCGACTTCCACGAGATGGACATTGGTATAGAAATCGTTGAACGTCGCGAGGTCCGCGCCATTGGCATCATCGGGCGGATTCACGCCGAGGAGGTAGATCGCGTAGGGCCGTTGCACCGCCGGAGCGGTCTCGGCTATCTGGCGATAGAGAACCGACCACACCAACCGCAGTCCTGCGAACTCGTCCGCCTCCGAGTCCTTCGGTTCGTCAACCATGGCTATGTCCGTGCTCAGGGCCCGCGGTGGGTGAAATCCACGGGAGGCAACAGCCAACAGTTCGTATCGAGCATCAATGCTCGGAAACGGCGGAGCGGAACGACCAAATGCTTCCACAGCGTCGGGGACTCCTCGCGCACCCGTGCGCGGATCCCATCCCTTCCAGGACACAACATCGAACGCACGCTCTTCCACAGTCGCAGATTAGGGCGACATGGTTGGCGTGGTCGCTGGTTCTCGCGCAACGGGGCTCCAAAGAGTCACGTCGCACCTCGCGCGAGGTTGTCAAGGATATGGACGACGGGGCCGTGTTGAAAAGCGGCGAATGGGGTACTAGCACGAGGACATTCGGTGCGGTCACCGCCTTGGCAGGAGCGGCACGTTCAGCCAGACTGCCAACAGAGGATCGAACGACCGAGAGAAGGGGACGGTTTGAGTCGACGGACTATGAGCGTGGCGCGGTATTGGTTCCGGACCAACAGCCGTCGGCGCTGGATGAGCTATGTGACGATTGCGCTGCTCATTGGACTGGTGGGTGGGGTCGCCGTGGGAGCCCTCGGTGCAGCGAGGCGTACCCAGTCGTCGTTCAACGTCTTCCTCTCGAACACCAACCCATCGGATTTGAGCGTCATACTGTCCGGGCCAAACCTCACCACGGACCTCTCGCGACTTCCGCTGGTGCGCCGCGTCGCCGGGGTCCAGTTTTATCTCGTCGGCTATCCGGCCGGTTCCCACGGAGCGCCCTCGATCAAGGGGGCTTTCGCGTCAGGAGACGTGGCGACGGTGGGCAGCCTTGGCAGCGAGTACTTCAGCCAAGACAAGCTCAGCGTCACCCAAGGTCGAATGGCGAATCCTCACAAGTCGAACGAGTTCGTCATGACCGCGGCGGCAGAGCGGCTGACGGGCTGGCATGTCGGTGAAGCGATACCGATGTACTTCTATTCGATTGCCGATGCCAGTGGGCCCGCCCTCGGTACTGCCGCGTTGAAGCCAACGCTCCGCATTACTGAGCACCTCGTCGGTACGGTCACGCTCAACAACGAGGTCGTACTTGACGAGGTCGACCGGTACCCGACGTTCGCGATCTTCACGCCCGCACTGACCGAACCTCTTGTGGCAGCAAACGGAAACTACATCGAGTACTTCCTCCAGCTGGACCATGGGGCGAGGTCAGTGACGGCCGTCGAGCGCGAGATCATCAAGGCTCTACCCAAAGGAACCACGTACGACTTCCATGTCACTTCGGTGGTCACTCAGCAGGTCAACCGCTCCGTCGAACCCGAGGCAATCGCCCTGGCTGTGTTCGGTCTTATCGCCGCTCTGGCCACCTTGGTGATCGCCGGGGGCCTCCTGGCGCGCAGGCTGTCAAACGACGGCGGTGACTTTGCGGTGCTGCGCGCACTAGGAGCCAGCCCCCGCTCAGTCGCTGCCGCCGGCCTACTTGGCGAGGTGTACGCGGTGGTTGCGGGCAGCCTCCTCGCACTCGTCGTCGGGGTGCTCCTCTCGCCGATCGGTCCGATCGGACCGGTCCGGCCGGTCTATCCCGATAGAGGATTCGGTTTCGACTGGACGGTGCTCGGCGTCGCGTTCGCCTTTTATGTGCTCGCCCTCTGCGGGATTGCCGCTTTCCTTGCACGACGTCAGTCGTGGCGACCCGTGAAGCGTAGGGAGTTGGTTGCGGCTCCGGTGGGTTCGAGGTTGGCGAGCGTCTTCGCCAGGGCCGGACTCGCGCCGACCGCAGTCGTGGGAGTGCGCTTCGCCCTCGAGCCCGGGAGGGACCGCGACGCCGTGCCGGTGCGCTCCGCGCTCGTCGGCGCGGCGCTGGCGGTGATCATTGTCGTCGCGACGCTGACATTCGGGAGCAGTCTCTCGACGCTCATATCACGACCGTCGCTGTACGGGTGGAACTGGAACCTGGCGTTGACCGGAGATCAAGACGTGCCCCCGCAGTCGATCAAGCTCCTCAGCCGTGATCCACTGGTCGCGTCGTGGTCGGGCTACAACTACGCGGATGTTCAGATCGATGGGCTGACGGTGCCCGTACTCATCGCCTCGCCGCACGAGACGGTCGCACCGCCGCTGCTTTCGGGGCACGGGCTGGACGCGGACAATGAGATTGTGCTGGGCGCCGAAACGATGGCCGAGCTGGATAAGCATGTGGGGGAAACGGTCACGGGAGGTTACGGAGCGCCGCAGGACGCTCCCGTGTACGTGCCTCCCACGTCGCTGACCATCGTTGGCACCGCCACGCTGCCAGCCGTGGGGCCTGAGCTGTCGCTGCATCCATCGATGGGCATTGGCGGCATCATCCCCGAAGGGGTCGAGCCGGCAGCGATGCAGAAGTTCCTCACTCAGCCGTACGCGACTTTGAACGGTCCAAA
Source organism: uncultured Acidimicrobiaceae bacterium (assembly GCA_963732125.1). Lineage (GTDB taxonomy): Bacteria > Actinomycetota > Acidimicrobiia > Acidimicrobiales > RAAP-2 > RAAP-2. Next base: position 773,717 of record CAVSXX010000001.1, read on the forward strand.
GGTTGTCTTCATTCGCCTTCGCCGCGGTGTCTCGATGGCCGCGGGCGAAGCGTCGCTCGTGAAGATCGTCGCTGCGGGAAATAAAGCGTTCGCGGCCGTGCCGCAGGGTGTCGCCATCGGCGACAGTATCGAACAGATCGGCGTCCAGTATCCCGCTGAGATTGAGAACTACCGCTCCATCGGAGCAACGCCGGCGGTACTCGCGCTCGCTCTCGCCGCGGGGGCCGTCGTGGCGCTCGGGCTCACACTCAACGCATCGGTGCGGCGTCGGCGGCGTGATCTGGCGATGTTGCGTGCGCTCGGCTTCACGAGTCGTCAGCTCCGCTCAGTCGTGGCGTGGCAGGCGTCAGTGAATGGCCTCGCCGGTCTGGTGGTGGGAGTGCCACTCGGCATCGTCCTTGGCCGCTGGCTGTGGACACTGTTTGCGCGCTACATAGATGCCGTGCCAGAACCAACAGTCTCGAATCTCTCCATCGTTGTTGTGGCGCTTGCGACGATGGTGCTCGCAAACGGCGTGGCCGCCCTACCGGGAAGAAGTGCGGCGCGGACCTCAACGGCCCAGATACTTCGAGGCGAGTAACGGGGCTGGTTGGAGCGCCCGAGGTGCTACCACGAGGACATTCGGTGGGGTGGCAGCCTTGGCAGTCACTCCGCGGTCGATCAAACTGCCACTAGCGGTGGGCATCTACCGCGAAGGGGAGGTGGCGTGAACAGGCGAGTCGTGCGCGTCGCATGATCAAACAGACGAGCGTTGTACTTTTCACGCCAGAGGCTGTCCTTCGGGACTAGTTCGGAGCAAGGTGAACATCCCCTCTTGGCTGAGGTCGCGGCCGGCACTCAGGGCGGCATCCCATGCTTCGGACGAGACGGTCGCGCGAGCTCGAGTCAGGTAGTGCTCGATCTCCGCTAGCTCGCCGACAGTCGGCTAAGGCCGGTTCGGAACCAGTACGCCCTCAGATGTCCTGGGTGGTGATGGCAATCTTCTTACGTCATTGATCAGAATGTGGCATTGGTCGTTACAACGATGGCTGAAAGTCGAAGCGCAGATCCCCTAGAGATCGAAAGACTGATCAATTGTTGGACAGAGCTACACGAGGGCAGTACTTCCAGCTGACGTTCAGGTGAACATCCGCGACCCCTGACTTGACCATCGTTGCCGTCATCGACCCCGATGTGACATTACGGGACATCGAGATCATGCCCGAACCGGCATCTTTGGTCGGGCCGCTCACCCATCCCGATTCCCAGTAGCTTCCCGACGGGGATTCAAACTCTGCATCGTCGTTGTACACCGTAGCCAGGTTTATTCTCCCACTCGACGGAACCGGACCCTCCACCGTCACCGCTATCTCTGGCGGACCCTTGGATGGTCCAAAGGTGATGGTTAACCTCTCCGCACCTTGTGACATGCCAACTTCGCACGAGGTCAACGCCCACCGACCGTGCACCGCACCTGTCGCAACTAATGTCCCCTGTTCCTTGGTGGGCGCCGCAGAACTTGTTGTCGGCGGAGTACCAAGCACGAATATCGCGCTGATGATGACGGTGGTGCGTACGCCCTGCATCCTCATAGTGCCCCTGCTTCCTCGAATTGTTGGTCGGTCGAGCTGAGGGGGATTGTCTCCACAGAGCCGCCGCAGACTTGAAGGAGTCAATAGTCAAGGCCGTAAATCGATATCGATCGAATCGCTGCTGAAACCCGCAATCTATATCTTGCCCGGGTATCTCACCAAGAATCGGATTCCGGACAGTTTGTGAGGGAATTCTCGCGTACTTCCGTTGCTCCGCCTCACTGCGCGCGTTCGCTGACTCTTATCGGAGGAGCTCGCCGGGGTGATGCACCTTTCGTCGATTTCGTATAGGGGACCGTTGCCATGGGTACATTGTGGCGTGCCCGAATTGCCGGAGATGCATGCCTTGGCTGAACGGCTCAACGCGCTGCTCGCGGGCACGACGTTGCTTCGAGCCGACGTGCTCGGATTCTCGTCTCTCAAGACGTACGCACCGACGCCCGACTCCGTGTTGCATCACCGACTGATATCCGTTGGCAGGAGGGGCAAATATTTGGTCTGGGAGTTCGACGACGGGGTCCGCATCGTGTTGCACCTTTCTCAAGCGGGGCGCCTGGACGTTGAGCAGCCGCCGAAGCAGACGCGGCCTCGCGGCTCGGCAGTGCGCTTCGTGTTCGGCGCCGGACTCGAGGATCCGAGCGTCGGCGTGCTACTTCGCGAACACGGCACTCACCGCAAGGCCTCGTGGTGGGTGCTCGCTCCAGAAGAGGAAGGGCCGCTCGCAGGGCTCGGGCCTGAGCCGGGGAGTGCAGAATTCGCTGAGCTAATCCGCACCAGTAACTCGAAGCGTCGTCTCACCACCGACCTGCGCAATCAGCACGTGGTGTCGGGCATCGGCCGCGGCTGGGGTGATGACATCTTGCACCGCGCCAAACTGTCACCCTTCGCTTCGCTCAGCTCGTTGAGTCCCGAGCAGCGCGAGTCCTTGCTGAGCGCCGCTACCAGCGTGCTGGCCGAGGCACTCGAACTCGAGCGCTCTCGCGAAGGCGGACTGTCCGAGGCCAAACTCGGAGGCCGATTCAAAGTACACGGCCGCGCAGAAGAGCCATGCCCTTCAGGTTGTGGCGACACATTGCGCCGTGTGTCGTTTGAGTCCTACGAGATGACGTACTGCCCGTCGTGTCAGACGGGCGGACGACAACTCGCCGACCGCCGCTTGTCTCGCTTACTCAAGTAGTTGAAGCCCGGCACGCTCAAACGCTGAACCTATGGCTGCCCGCGGCTGGCACCTACGAGTCAAAGCCGTCTACGTCGACGATGTCGTCGATGAATGCTTGAGGTGCCTCCTGGGGAAGGTGTGGTGGGCTTACGAGCACCGACACCGGCAACACGTTGAGGCAATCTGCGACGCGCAGGCTTCCTCTTGAAGAAGCAATGTCTTGACCAGTGAAGACGTCGACGTAGTGTCGAGGAGCCCCGTGGGGAAGGCGAATGATGGCTTCTTTCCCCCACACGCGATCGCCAGTGGCGAAGTTGCCAACACCCGCTATCGCGATCGACTGACGAGGAACGATGGAAAGCAACCAATGGTCGTCGAGTCGACGAACCACGGAGACAATGTGCGCCGAAAGCTGACCCGTGACTCGAATCGATTCGACCGTGCCTTCGTCAAAGAGCCGGCTGTGAGCGCGGCGAAATCGAAGCAGGGTTCGTTGGACGTGGAGCTTGATACCGCCGTCTGGCCAGTGGTCGAGGAGGTCATCCACGTCGAATGTCTCGTCGTCCGAGGCGAACAAGTCATCGGGGAGTCTGGACAGCACTGTGCGGCGCCGCTCGTAGTCGACCGGACGACGATTGTCGGGATCGGTGAGAGCGAGATCCCATAGTTCGCTTCCTTGATAGAAGTCGGGAACGCCCGGTGCGACGCACTTCATCACCGCCATCGCCAGTGAGTTCGTTGCAGCTGCGGCGCCCACGTCATCCATGAAGTGCGTCATCTCGCTTCGGAACCGATCGTCGTGGACCAACGCGCTCACGTAGGTGGTTAGCGCGCGCTCGTAGCGCGGATTCGGGTCCGACCACGTGGTGCGGCGTTTTGCCTCGCGTCCGGCTTTCACTACATAGTTCTGCAGGCGGCGAGACAGGTCCTGAGGGATGGAGGAGCCGCTGGTTGGCCAGAGGCATACAAAACTCTGATAGACGACGAGCTCGTCGTGCGCGTCTGGACCGTTCGGAGAGCGGAGCCGTTCGTATCGACGGTGCCACTTCGAAACCAGCCTCATCCACTCCGTCGGAACTTCGGAGAGCACAAAAATCCTCGCGCGAGCGTCCTCGGAACGCTTGGAATCGTGCGTCGACGTGGCGTTGAGTGTCTGAGGGTGCATTGCACGCGAGGTCAAGAATCGCTGGAACTCTTGTGGCGTGGTAGCCGGGTGCCCGGGGTCGCACCCCACGTCGGCGTGGCTGAGCAGCCCCGAGTATCGAAAGGCGGCAGTGTCCTCCACAGCTTTGGCCATTACCGCACCTGAGAGTTGTTGCCATCGCTGCACAAACTCAAGCGTGTCGCTCGATGCGGTATCGAACAACTCGGCTACGAGTCCAATCGCTCGGCGAACCTCGCCGACCGATCGTGACGCGGCCTTTTCCAGTGCGCGATCGATCCGATCGGTGCCGTCGCTCAGTTTGTTCGCTGCTCGATACGTCCGATAGACGTCGAGGTGCGACGTGATCTCAACGATCGCTTGCGCGACCGCTTGCCAAGAGAGGTCGTGACCATATTTAGCTTCGTCAAGTGCGGTCATGGCGAGTCGTGCGGTCCGTTCGAGGGGCGAGACGAACGAGGAAGCCAGCAGCTCACCCTTGGCTTCGAGGGCGATATCTTCGAATCCCCGGTGGTCGCCCGTCATCGCCGCCGCCGCGATTTCCAGCTGGTGGGCTCCTTCCTCGTTCACGAAGAGACCTCCGACGTGGTTGGCGAACTCGTAGCCCGTCGTTCCGTCGACGGGCCACTCTCGCGAGAGCGCCTCATCATTCGCCAGTATCTTCTCGACCAGGATGATGGGAGGAGTTCGACGCTCGGATGGTGCGAGTGCTCGCAGTCTCCGCAAATACTCGGCCGGGTCAGTCAGCCCGTCGATATGATCAACCCTCCATCCGGTGATTCGAGCGTCGCTCGCCAGTTCACCTAGGTAGTGATGGGTGCGATCGAAGACATGGGGATCCTCGACGCGAACTCCGATCAGCGCGTCGATATCGAAGAAGCGCCGGTAATTTCCCTCATCATTGCTGAGGCGCCAAAAGGCTGGCCGATAATGCTGTCGCGCGAGGAGAGCTTTCACGTCGCTCGTCGTGCGAGACCCCTTGGCCAACGGGAAGCGCTGATCGGCGAGTACGACGAAGCGTTCGGCATCATCTTCACCAAACGAGATCGAGTCAAGGTACTCAGCGAGCGGCCCGGGTAGTGACGGCACCAGTACACGCCCGTGTTGACGCGACCAGTCGATGTCGAACGTGTCGGCGAAGGGCGAATCCTCGCCACGTCGCAGCGTGTCCCACCACCATCTGTTGTCGGGGTGAACGGCCATGTGGTTAGGGACGATGTCGATGAGCAACCGCATGTTATGTGCGTTCAGTTCCGCTAACAATCCTTCGAACTCCGCTGCCGTACCGAGTGAGGGATCGAGTCGGGTGGGGTCGATGACGTCGTAGCCGTGTGCACTGCCAGGCACCGCGGCAAAGATCGGCGAGACGTAGAGCGTTTCGATACCGAAATCCGATAAGTAGTCGACGAGTTGGCGCGCCCCTTCGAACCCGAGCCCGGCGAGTTGGAGGCGATACGTCGAGCCAAGGGTGTTCTGAGGGTTCACGCCTGAGGACGCTCCGTGTGACGCAAGAGCATGCAAGAGTGCGCCGCGAGATTGACGGCGTTGTTGCGCACGAGCCGGGCCCAGGGACCAGCGCGGGCGGTGTTCAACACCTCTTCCCAAACACCCGGCAACTCGGTGACGGGCATGGCGTACGAGAAGGACTTGACCGAAGCGTTGAGCAAGAAGAGCAGCGACTCACCTGCGCTGAATCGTCCGCGAATGTCAAGTTCATCGGCGGCAGGACCAAAGAGGAGCACGCCCACGCTTTGGAGCGACGGGTCCTTCCAGTCGTCGACGGTCATCTCCAGCCCGTCCGGTCGAATCCAGCTCACGTCCTTGGTTTCATAGCCGACGACTTTCTCTCCGGTAAAGAAGCTGCGGCGGCGAAGTATCGGAAAGTGCTTTTTGATCGTGATGACGTCTCGAACAAAATTCTTCAGGTCAATACCCGTCGCCCCGAGCTCCCAGTTGAACCAACTGATCTCATTGTCTTGGCAGTACGCGTTGTTGTTGCCCTTTTGAGTGCGCCCGATCTCATCGCCCCCGAGGAGCATCGGCACACCTTGGGAGAAGAAAAGGGTGGCAATAAGGTTGCGCTTTATTCGATCGCGCATTCGAATGATTCGAGCCGAGTCGGTCGGCCCTTCGACTCCCCAGTTACGGCTGTTGTTGTCGTCGGTGCCATCTTGATTGCCTTCGCCGTTCGCTTCGTTGTGTTTGCTCTCGTAGGAGACGAGATCGTTGAGCGTGAATCCGTCGTGACAGGCAACGAAGTTGAGGCTCGCGTACGTAGGGCGGCCGCTCGGACTGAAGATGTCACTCGAGCCGGTGAGTCGCGACGCCAACTCGGGGACCTGCCCTTGGGTGCCCGCCCAGAACTTTCGAATGCAATCTCGATAGGCGCCGTTCCACTCCGACCAGCCCGGTGGGAACTGTCCGAGGCGGTACCCATCGGGACTTGCGTCCCATGGCTCGGCGATGAGTTTCACCCTGGAGAGCACGGGGTCTTGCTGGATGATCTCGAAGAAGGCACTGGGCTGCTCGGCCGCGACTCCGCGGACCAGCACTGGTGCCAAGTCAAAGCGAAATCCGTCAACGTGCATGTCCTCCACCCAGTAGCGAAGACTGTCAGTGACGAGGCCCATCGCCCGCGGATGGAGCGTGTTGAGACTGTTGCCCGTACCGGTGTAGTCGAGGTAGTAGCGCGGATCCTGGGGCGACAGCCGGTAGTACACCGAGTTGTCGACGCCACGTAACGACAGGGTGGGACCCAGCTGATTACCTTCGGCGGTGTGGTTGTAGACCACATCGAGGATGACTTCGATGCCGGCGCGGTGCATGGTCCGAACCATCGACTTGAACTCTTTGACCTGGTCGGATCCGTGGGTGGCGTAGCCCACGTGTGGGGCAAAGAATCCAATCGAGTTGTAGCCCCAGTAGTTGCTGAGTCCTTGGTCAATCAGATGGCGATCTGAGGCGAAGTGGTGCACGGGCATGAGTTCTATCGCGGTGACGCCGAGCCCGAGAAGATGGTCAACGATGGCGTCGGAGGCGAGTCCCAGATACGTTCCGCGGAGGTGAGGCGCGACGCCGGGATGCTCGATGGTCATACCCCGAACGTGGGTTTCGTAGATCACTGTTTGATTCCAGGGGGTGGTGGGCGCGTGATCGTCCTGCCATGTGAATGCTGGGTCAACGACGATCGACTTGGGCAGCGCGCTCGCCGAGTCGCGCGTATCGAAACTGAGGTCCTGCTGTGAGTCGCCCACGGTATAGCCATAGAGCTCGTCGCTCCATCGCACCGGCCCACTGACCGCCTTGGCGTAGGGATCGATGAGGAGTTTGTGGGCGTTGAAGCGGTGTCCTTCTTGTGGCGCGTACGGTCCGTCCACCCGATAGCCGTAGAGCGAGCCCGGTCGCGCGTCGGGAAGATACGTGTGCCAGATGAAGTCTGTACGTTCCGTGAGTGTGATGGTGTCAGACGGCTCGCCGTCGGTCTCTGACTCAAAGAGCACGAGCTGCACGCCCGTGGCGTGTTGCGAGAAGAGGGCGAAGTTCACTCCTTCGCCGTCCCACGTGGCACCTAAGGGATGCGGGCCGCCGGGCCAGACTCTCATGAAGCCACCGAACGCCAGAGTGAGAAGGCCCAGGGCGAGAGCTCAACAGTCGTGGCTTCATCGAGGCCATCGTCCAGAGCACTGGTCCAGCAACGATCATTCGGTAGTTGTGCGCGTGCGACATCGGCGCTCACGTTGAAGATTGCGATGACGTCGCCGGCCTCGTGAGCTCGCAGGAGAGAGATCACATTCCCTTCCGCCCAGGCCTGGGCGTTTTCGCGTCGTGGGGATCGACGCAGTGCGGGGAGGGAGCGGCGCAGCGTGATGAGTTGACGATAGTGATTCCAGAGCACTCCGTGCTCTCCCTTGTCTCGAAGGGAAAAGTTCAAGCGAGCGGCGGCAAAGGTGTCGGGACTTACCGGATCGAAGAGCTCGCCCTGTTTGGCGAGTTCGGGAAACTCACCAGCTCGACCTTCTCGAACCATCTCATTTAGCTTCACATCGCTGTGGTCAACGAAATAGGGAAACGGAGCGGTCTCGCCGTACTCTTCGCCCATGAAGAGCAGGGGGATGTATGGCGAGAACAGCATCAGCGCCGCGGCAAGGCGCGCGCGGTCCATTCCGACGAGACTCACCAGACGGTCGCCCTTGGGGCGGTTGCCCACCTGATCGTGATTTTGCGCGAAGACGACGAAACGATCGGGTGGGATCGCGCCGGACGGCGCACCGTGTCGATGACGCCGAAATGCTGAGTACGTTCCCTGTATGACGAAGCCCTCGTTCATAGCGCGAGCCAGATCTGTCGCTCCGTCATAGTCGCAGTAGTAGCCCGTGTGTTCGCCGGTAAGTGCGGCGTGCAGAGCGTGATGAAAGTCGTCGTTCCACTGGGTATCCATGCCGAGGCCGTTCTCAGAGAGAGGGATGACGGTTCGAGGATCGTTCGCGGCGCTTTCGGCGATGAGCCAGCAGTGGCGACCCAGCTCGTCGCTCAAATCCGCGCACCGGCGAGAGAGCTCGGCAAGAAAGGAGATGGCCGACGTGTCCACAATGGCGTGCACGGCATCGAGACGAAGAGCGTCGCAGTGAAAGTCTTTCAACCACTGGCGTGTGTTCTGCCAGTAGTACTCCCGAACATCGTCAGACGCGGCTCCGTCGAAGTTGAGCGCCGGTCCCCAGGGGGTCTGGTAGTGATCGTTGAAGTAGGGACCGAACCGGTCGAGCACGTTCCCCTCCGGCCCGAGATGGTTGTAGACCACATCGAGGATGACGGCAAGACCTTTTTGGTGGGCCATGTCGACGAAGGACTGAAGACCGCTTGGGCCGCCATAGGAGTTCTGCGTCGCGTAGGCAAAGACGCCGTCGTAGCCCCAGTTGCGCTCGCCGGGAAATTGCGCAACCGGCATCACTTCGACGGCGGTGACACCAAGTTCAACCAGTGCGTCGAGTTGCGATATCGCCGACTCGAAGGTGCCATTGGGGCTGAAGGTGCCGATGTGCAGCTCATAAATGATGTGGTCCCATAGCGGCCGTGGCCGGTACGTGTCATCAGTCCAGTCGAAGCTTCCAAGGTCGACGACCTCGGAGGGGCCGTGCACGCCGTCGGGCTGAAGCCGTGAAGCGGGATCGGCGAGGGCGCCGCCCTCGTCGAGTTGGTACCGGTAACGGGCTCCGGGTCCACAATCCGCGGTCACAGCGAAATATCCGTTCCCGAGGTCATCGAGGGTGATCACGTCGCTTCGATCATCGAGCTGGAGTGAAACATGGCCGGCGTTCGGCGCCCAGACGCAGAAGCGGGTCGAGGTGTCGCTGAGAGGCTGCGCGCCGAGAACTTCGCCCACCGGAAAACTCACTGTGGTGCCAAGATGAGACAGCCCAGCGGGGGCACGCTGAGGTTGAGCGAGCGCGGCATGTCATAAGCCGGGACGACCCGTGCCTCGACACCGCCGTAGTTCCCGATGCCGCTGCCTCCATAGGCTTCGGCGTCACTGTTGAGGACCTCCTGCCAGAATCCGCCGATGGGAACGCCCGCGAGGCAGTTGAAGCGAGGCACGGGTGTGAAGTTGCAGATAACCAACGCGGGCGCGCCGTCAGTTGCAAAGCGCACGAAACTTAACAGGCTGGACTCGGCGTCGTTCGGCCCGGTCCACGCGAAGCCTCGGGGGTCGCAGTCGAGTTCATGGAGCGCGGGCGTTTCGCGGTAGACCCGATTGAGATCGCTTACCCATCGAGAGATCCCGGCGTGGCGGGGATCATCGAGTGCGGGCCAGTCGAGGCCCGATTCGTGGTTCCACTCCGAACTCTGGGCGAATTCGCAGCCCATGAAGAGCAGTTTCTTGCCGGGCTGAGCGAACTGCAACCCATATAAGAGGCGGAGGTTGGCGAAGCGCTGCCAGTCGTCGCCGGGCATCTTGGTCAGCATCGAGCCCTTTCCGTAGACGACCTCGTCGTGCGACAGGGGCAGGACGAAATTTTCACTGAAGGCGTAGACGCTGCGAAAGGTCAACTCGCCGTGGTGATGGCTTCGATACAGAGGGTCGCGCGAAAAGTACTCCAGCGTGTCATGCATCCAGCCCATGTCCCACTTCAAGCCAAAGCCCACACCGCCTTGATGGACCGGTCGAGAAACTCCGGGAAAGGCCGTGGACTCTTCGGCGATCGTCTGGACGTCAGGGTGATCGGCGTAGATGCCGATATTGAGTTGGCGCAGAAACTCAATGGCCTCGAGGTTCTCGCGACCGCCTTTGACGTTGGGAATCCACTCACCTGGACGCCGCGAGTAGTCGCGATAGAGCATTGACGCCACGGCGTCCACGCGAAGGGCATCGACGTGGTACGCGCTCAACCAGTGCTCGGCCGACGAGGCCAGAAAACTACGCACCTCGTGTCGACCGTAGTTGAAGATCAGGCTCTTCCAGTCCGGGTGAAAGCCCAGACGAAGGTCGGCGTGCTCGTAGAGGTGCGTGCCATCAAACTCGGCCAAGGCGAAGGCGTCGGCGGGGAAGTGCGAAGGAACCCAGTCGAAGATGATGCCAATGCCCTCTTGATGGAGGCGATCGATCAGATACATAAGGTCTTGGGGATCCCCGTAGCGGCGGGTGGGTGCGAAGTAGCCCGAGGTCTGATAGCCCCACGACCCATAAAAGGGGTGCTCCATTAGGGGCATGAACTCAACGTGCGTGAATCGATGATCGCGGACATGTTGGATGAGCGGCTCGGCGATCTCGGTGTATCGCGGCCACCGCCATGGCTCGTTCGCGTCACGTCTCCAACTGCCAAGGTGTACTTCGTAGGTCGACGCGGGGGCACTCAGCGACGCACCTGACTTTCGAGCGCCCATCCATTCGTCATCGTGCCACTCGTAGGCGAGATCCCACACCACTGAACCGGTGAGCGGTGGCGCTTCGGTGCAGAGGGCGTAGGGGTCGGCTTTGTCACTGACCACACCGGTCTGCGTCGTAATCGCAAACTTGTAGATGTCGCCCGATGTGGCGCGCTCGACATGCGTCTCCCATATTCCCGACGTGCCGACAGGTGAGAGCGGAGCCTCGTCGCGCTGCCAGCCGTTGAAGTCGCCGATGACCGACACCGCTCGGGCATTCGGTGCCCAAACTGCGAACGAGGCGCCCCCGCCAGGCATGAGGTGCGCGCCGAGCTTGAGGGCGAGTTTTCGATGGGTCCCCTCATTAAACAAGTAGAGATCGTCGTTCGTGAGGAGGTTCGATCCCTCGGCGAAACTGAAGGGCTCCCTTCTTATCCGCTTCACGCGTCGACCTTTCTCAGAGTGCTGATCATCTCGAGTGTGGAGGTCACCGCATCGTCGCCTTGGGCTTCTTCGAGCGTGAGCCGGGCGCGTCGTTGCCAATTGCCCTCAACGGTGCCGGGTCGATTCTGGGGCTGATCTTCTCCCCAGAGTTCTTCGAGATCGACCTGGACAAGCAGTGCCGCACTCGCCGCTAAGGCCTCAAGACACCCTCGACGTGCGGCGTCGGTGCGTGCGGCATTTGTGAGCGGGGGAATATGGAGCGCCGAAAAGAGCGCATCGCGATAGCGCGCTCGCTTCGAGCGACGATGGTCTGCTTCCTCAGCGGTGAGTTGCAGCTGCGCCTCAGCGTCGTCGATGTCATGACCCCATAGAAACGCCGAAAAGCGTGGCATGTCGTGAGTGGCGAGGGTCGCCAGTGCTTCGCACGGCGGCTCGGGCAGCGGGTCATCGAGGTTCGACTCCATTTCGAAAACCCATGAGCGCAGCATTCGGTCGCGAGTCATACCTTCTCTTACGCCCTTGGGCACGGTACCGAGATCCTCGCCCACGACGACGGCGCCGTGGCGGTGAGCTTCAAGAGCAACGATCGCGCGCATCTCATCGGCTGGGTACGAGAGATATGCGCCGTGCTGAGCGTCCGCGCCCTCAGGCATGATGTACAGGCGCTGGAGACCCATGACGTGATCGACACGAAGTACTGACGCCGCGTGAAGCGCGCGGCTGAGTATCTTGCGCAGGTAGTGGTAACCGTCGTTCCTGATCTCCTTGGGATGGAGGGGTGGAAACCCCCAGTCCTGACCGCTTTCGAAGAAGGGATCCGGCGGCGAGCCACATTTCGCACGAGTCAGAAAGGAGCGCGGCGACCAATACGGGTCAAAGCCTTCGGGATGAGAGCCGACGGGGAGGTCTGCGTAAAGGCCGACGCCTTCGACGGCGGTACTGAGTTGCTCACATGCCACCCATTGGCCGTAGGCGTAGTAGCGCAACGTTGCATTCGACGGAGGGAAATCTGGTTGCGCGGATGACCCACCAACGGCGTCGCGCCCCAAAACCTCAACGGCAGTTCGAAACTGCGCGTACGCCATGAGTTCGGGACGCCGAACCATGAACTCTTCAAAATCCGCTCTGCGTGGCGAGTTCGTGGCGAAGAAGGTCTCCGCCAAAGGCTCGAGCACCATACGGTGCAGTCGTGTCACCTCTTCATAGTCCACGAGTGTGGCAGTACGCACCGCGGCGAGGCGTCGCTGGAACCGCGTGGAAGAAAGAAGGTCTTGCGCTCCCTGGGACGCCACGAGCTCAGGGGTGGTCGTGGGGTCGATGAAGAGCTCGTTGTAAGCCAGGCGGCTGACAGGTCGATATGGACTCGGATCGATGGGCGAGTCGCTGTACGTGGGGTACAGGGGCAGGCCGCCGACCATCTGGCCGCCGAGACTCTTAATCCATTCGCCCAACGCTGCCAAGTCGGTGTAGCTGCCCACTCCCCAGTCCGATGAGGTACGTAGGGCGTGCTGAGGCAGGAACGCGCCCCAGCCGCGTAGCGCGCGGGGGCAGCGGGGCGCACTGACAATCAGCGACGTGGCGGTGCGCGCTCCGCCCGTGTCGTTCGGGATCTCGACGGAAAGAGAGTGATAGCCATATGGCGTGCTCTTCGCACTCTTGAATGGCGGCACGTCGTATCGGTCAAATGTCTCGCCGGCCACGACAAACTGCTCGCGTGGCATGGCGTGCGTGAGCAGCAGCTCTCGTTGCACGCTGCCGTCTTCGAACTCGATCGTGAACCAAGCTTCGCGCGCCTGTACACGCACGCTCGCGCTGAGCGTAAACCTGAGCGGCTGTCCATCGCGCACCACGATGACGGGTTCGATCAACCGAGATGCGGTCTCATGGAGGCGTTCGTTGATCAGATGACGCGCATCGCGCGGTGTCGAAAGGGGCTGACCCAATATACGAAGCAGGGCGACCAGCACTTGGGTATCGGCCCATCGACGGGAGCCATCGGCACCGACGTAGTCGGTTTGCAGTCCGCACAACTGGGCTAACTCGGCGATGTCTCTCGCTTCGAAGGATGAAGCCTTCACGACGGAGAGTCGAGGATATCGAGGATTCCTCGCGCCGGGATATCCACCCAAGTCGGTCGGGCGTTGGCCTCATAGTTGAGTTCGTAGATGGCCTTCTCCAAGAGGAAGAAATCGAAGAGCCCCCTGAACTCCGAGAGTTCGCGCGGCAGATAGGTCGCGCCCTTGGATTTGTCCAAGTAGGCGTTGAGAAATGTGCCCGAGACCCATCGGTGCCAGAACGTCAGCCAGGCGTTCAAGTTCTCGACCTCTTGATCTTGCAACGCGACGCCCAGGTCCCGATTCAATCGAAGTGCTGCGGCACGGCCGGCGTAGTGCAGCGAGCGAACCATACCGGCGAGGTCCACGGCGGCCGGGCGCTTCAGTCGTCGCTGCCCGAGCGAACGGAAGGGTTCGCCCTCAAAGTCGATGACGACAAAATCCTTACCGGTCCACAGCACCTGCCCAAGGTGATAGTCCCCGTGGCAGCGAATCCGCGCGGCGTCGCCGACCAAGGTGGTCATACGACGCAAGCGGTCAATGATCTCATTTTCACGAGATCGAACCTCGCTCAGCAGGGGCGTGAGCACCTGCAGTGAGGCGACCTCGCGAAGGACCTGACGCGTCAGAGTTCTCGCGCCGTGGAAGAGCGACTGGCGATCGAGTGAGGTCAGCGCTTCGGGGGCGAAGTTCGGATCGTTCGTCGCCGACGTAAGTGCCTGATGGAGGTCAGCCGTTCGCTCGCCGAGAAGTGACGCCCACTCAAGGTGTGGCCCCACGAGCGGATGCGCCGGTTCAAGGTCTTCGCGACGCAGACTGAAGTAGTCCTCTGGCACGGTGACATGGAGCTCGGGACTGTTGCGGTGCGCTACCGCCTCTTCCAATCCGTGAGCCAGGGCATCCACGACGTAGTCCCACCCGTCGCTTTCGTGAGGAATGAACTCTTCGAGAACGGCGAGCGTCGCGGGACGGGCCGATTGGCTGTGCGAGAGATACTCCACGCTGCCACCCACCCGAGCCGAGTAGGGGAACCGTGCTTGCTCATCAAGGAAACGCCCGACCTCGACTTCTGGATTGACCCCCTGTTCGAAACGTCGGATGAACTTGAAGATCGACTCTTGCCCGACCAGCACCGAGCTGTTCGACTGTTCAGCGCTCAATGTCGTAATCGGACAGTCATCCCTGAGGCAGTCATCGAAGTCACGTAGTGCCGACGCCGGCACTCCCAGGAGGCGTCCGTGGATTCCGGGGAGCGCGCGCCGACGAGCGAGCATGTCAGCCATCGCCCGCACGAACTCGGCAGAGTACGTCGCGTCGATGAGCAGGCCGTCGACTCCACTGATGCGTATGTCGGCGACAATCCCGTCGGCATGCCACTTCGCGAACTCCTCTGCTTCGGTACCCGTGAGATGGGCGAGGGAGAGCACGTAGCGCTCCGACCCTCCGAAATCGAGATCAACATTAACGATCAGAACTTGCGCGATGGAGGGCGCGTTTCGTCGCCTGGCGCCTTCGCTACTCGCCATCGGTACCGGGATGACTTCGATGATCGACGTCGCGGTAATGGTTCGGGCCTTCTGTGTGAACCACCGACGCTGACTGAGATAGGACATCAAGAAGTTCTCGAAGGAACGGCGCGCGACGCCCGTGAAGAGCGAGTCCCACTCACCTTGGATGTCGAATCTCTCTCGAGGTGGCGCCGACGCAGTGGGCTCGCTCTCGAGAAGAAACCAGTAGAAACCGTGCGGTCCGAGGGTGATGAAGTATGGCAGATCGCCAACGGAAGGGAACTTCTGATTTCCGAACATCTCAACGGGGGTCACGCCGCGAAACTCCGACAGATCAAGTTCCGCGCACTGAACATAGCGAGACAGATTGAAAATGCAGAGAACGGTCTCGTTGTCGTGACGAATGAAGCTAAAGATCTTCCTGTTGTCGGGACGCAAGATCTCGAGTGTTCCTCGGCCGAAGACTTGATATCGCTGTCGTAGCGCGACCAATCGGCGCATCCACCACAGCAGAGAGCTCGGGTTCTGATCTTCGGCCTCCACGTTGATCGCTTGGTAGTGGTATTCAGGGTCGATGATGGTCGGAAGATAGAGCCGTTGTGGGTTGGCATCGGAAAATCCGGCGTTGCGGTCACTGTCCCACTGCATCGGCGTGCGAACGGCGTTGCGATCTCCGAGGTAGATGTTGTCGCCCATACCAATCTCGTCGCCGTAGTAGATAATCGGAGTCCCGTGGAGCGAGAACAGCAGCCCGTTCATCATCTCAATGAGCGCCCTGTCGTTCCCGAGCAGCGGCGCCAGACGACGACGTATACCGACGTTGATTCGGGCTTGGGGGTCCTGGGCATAGACCCGATACATGTAGTCGCGCTCCTCGTCGGTCACCATCTCCAGGGTGAGCTCATCATGGTTTCGCAGGAACAGCGCCCACTGACAATCGGGGGGCGTGCTGGGAGTCTCGGCCAGGATGTCGACCATCGGAAAGCGATCCTCCTGTCGCGCCGCCATGAACATCCGGGGCATCAAGGGAAAGTGGTAGGCCATATGACACATGTCCCCCCTACCCATATAGGCGACGGCATCCTCGGGCCACTGATTCGCCTCGGCCAGGATCATTCGGTCATCGAATCGACGATCGACGTGCGCTCGCAGATCGCGAAGGAAGTCGAAGACCTCAGGAAGGTTCTCACACGACGTGCCATCGCGTGCGTATAAGTACGGCACCGCGTCAAGTCGGATACCGTCGACGCCCATCGAAAGCCAGTAGTCGACCACGTCGAACATTTCTTGGCGCACCAAAGGACTGTCATAGTTGAGGCTTGGCTGACCCGAGAAGAATCGGTGCCAGTAGTACGCTCCCGCGACGTTGTCGTACGTCCAGTTCGACGTTTCGGTGTCGGTGAAGATAATTCGGGCCTCACTGAAGCGGTTCGGGGTGTCACTCCAGACGTAGAAGTCGCGGCTGGCGGTGCCGGGCTCGGCGTGGCGCGCGCGCTGAAACCAGGGGTGCCCGTCGGAAGTGTGGGCGAGCACGAGCTCGGTGATGACGCGCATGCCTCGTCGGTGCGTCTCGCGAAGAAACGATCGAAAGTCGCGCAGTGTCCCATAAGAAGGATGCACCTGGCGGTAGTCAGATATGTCGTAGCCATCGTCGCGGAGCGGAGATGGATAGAACGGGAGCAGCCACAAGGCGGTGACGCCAAGTGACTGGAGATAGTCGAGCTTTTCGGTGAGGCCTTTGAAGTCACCGATACCGTCGCCGTTGCCGTCGCGAAACGCGCGTACGTGAAGCTCATAGATGACAGCGTCCTTGTACCACCCCGAGCCGGGATGAAGCTCGATCGTCCCATCGGGACGTTCTTGCGTCGACAGCGAGGTGGCGTTCTCGTAATCGGGATCGCCGTGCACGATATCTACCGGCGCCATTAACTCGATGTTTCCTGAGTCGTCGGTGACTCTACGGCGAAGATGTGGCACGGCACGCTGTTGGGGTCGAGCCTGACGTAGTTGCGAGTGCCACTCCACTGAAAACGAGCGTCGGTTAAGAGGTCGTGCATGACGTAGCGCGAATCCGATGCAAGACCAAGCGCTCGCGCGTCGAGATCGAGCCAACCTGCCTGGGGATTTGTGTGGTCAAGATTGACAACGACCACGATGATGTCGTGTACTCCACTCCCTACGCGAGTCTTGGAGTAGGCGATCAACTGCTCATTGTCAACGTGATGAAAGGTCAGCGTGTCGTTGAACTGCAGCGCTGGATGTGCACGGCGAATCTGGTTCACCAGCGCAATGAATTTAGAGAGACTGCTTTCGCTCGCCCAATCCCATCGGCGGATCTCGTACTTTTCCGAGCCCAAGTACTCTTCAGAACCGGACGAACGGGCAACGTGCTCTTGGAGTTCAAAGACCGGTCCGTAGATTCCGTAGTTGGCGCTCAAGGTGGCCGCTAACACCAGACGAGAGACGAATCCTGAGCGTCCCCCGTGCTGAAGTTCGTCCGTCAAAATGTCGGGCGTGTTCGGCCAGAAGTTGGGTCGAAAGTAGTCCGCGACGGGCGAGGTGGTCAGCTCTCGCAGATACGACTCGATCTCCCACTTCGTGCTTCGCCAGGTGAAGTAGGTATAGGACTGCGTGAAGCCGATTTTGGCGAGCTGCTCCATCACTCGCGGTCGCGTAAATGCCTCAGCAAGAAAAATCACTTCTGGTCGTTCACCCTTGATGGAAATGATTAGCCACTCCCAGAACGCGAAGGGCTTGGTATGGGGATTGTCAACACGAAACACGGTGACGCCCTGGTCGATCCAAAACCGTACGACCTCGAGCAGCTCGTACCAGAGCGCGCGCCACTCGAAACCTTCGAAGTTCAGCGGATAGATGTCCTCGTAGCGCTTGGGTGGATTTTCGGCATACCGAATTGATCCACCCGGAAGGTGCACGAACCAGTCAGGATGCTCTTGGACCCAAGGATGATCCGGCGAGGTTTGAAAGGCCAGGTCCAGCGCGACGTCAATGCCGCGCGACTTGGCGGCTTGGACAAGGTGACGAAAGTCATCAATGGTGCCGAGCTGAGGATGGACCGCCGTGTGGCCGCCCTCGGCGGAGCCGATGGCCCAGGGACTGCCCGGATCGTTAGCCTCAGCCACGACGGCGCCGTTGCGGCCCTTCCTTCCCGTACCACCGATGGGATGGATAGGCGGGAGGTAGAGCACGTCGAAACCCATTGACTCCACGTAGTCAAGTCGCGACTCGACATCGGCGAAGGTTCCGTGACAATTCCTCAATGAACTGGTCGAACGAGGAAAGAGTTCGTACCACGTACTGAAGCGGGCCTTTTCGGTGTCGGCAATGAAAAAGTAGGTATCAGTGCCCACCGTTAACGAGGGCTCGACCAGTGCGTTCATGAGATCACTCATCCGCTCGGAGTAGATCGTTTCGAATAGCAGGAGCGCGTCCCCATCGGCACCAAGAGCTTGCGCGCCCAACGCATCCGCCATTGCGTTGAGCTCTCGGCGGTCACTGGCCTTCGCTCGCCGAGATGCCTCGTGGAGAAGCTCGGCGCCGACGAGGTACTCCTCTTTGAGGTCCTGCCCCGCGTCACGCCGCGCGAGTAAGTCTCTCCGCCACGTCGAGTAGCGATCGACGTTCGCACGTACCTTGAAGCGATAACGCCCCATTCGACTGATCGGAAGGTGAGCTCGCCAGCGGTCATTGAAGAGTGCTTCCATCTTGATGGTTGACCAGCTCGAATCGTCGTCGTGTCGAAACCGAACGGCGCAGGAGAGCTCGTCGTGCCCGTCGATGAACGCGTCTGCCTCGACGCGTAAGGAGTCACCGATAGTGGCGCGGGCGCTGCGACGGCCGCAATTCACCTGAGGCGTTACGCCGGTGATGACAGGTCGGAGAATATCCACGGGGAGCGGCTCTGGCGCGATGGTCTCACGTCGCTCGATGGGGCGATCGGCACTGCTTTCGCTTCCACGATGCGCGCGAGGGGACGCCACGTGAAGCCACCTCCTTATGAAATACCTATAAGAGCGCGTTGCTACCGAAGGAACCTTTGCACTCTGGAGTCACTGTATCGGCGGAGTCAGAACTTCATTATGAAAGTTCTATAACGGAGTCTTAATCGTTGCTGGTCGCGTCACATCGTGAACTCACAGCACAAGGGTGTGCGGTGCATCCTCAACAGCACGATGAGCGCGGTTGCTCTTTTCGTAACTTTCCAAGTTCCTTTGGCTTGACATTGTCGTCGTAATGAAAGACACTGATGGGCGCGATTCGTTTGCAGCTGTGTATCCGCCTCTCGTATGTGCCAGCAAGGTAGTGCGCTTCGACTCAGAGAGAAGGAGAGTATGTCATCTGACACCGAACGGGTTCCCGAAGAGGAGGCCCTGCCGTTGCTGATACTTCCGGCGGCTCTCGAACGGGAGCTTGACGAGTCTGACGAATCATTGGGCACCTTGGGGCGACCATTTGACCACCGGGCGCCGTTTTTCGTGGGACTCAACGCCGCGCTTGGTGTGGCAGTGGCATATCTAATTGTGCGAGGGCTTGCCGACATCACCACGGTGCTCGTCATCATCGGACTCGCGCTCTTCTTGGCGATCGGACTCAATCCAATCATCGAGTTTCTGGTGAGCCGGGGGTTTCGCCGATGGCTGGCGGTGGGCGCCGTGACGCTCGGCTTCATTGCGGTAGTCGCCCTCTTCGCCATCTCCGCTGCCTCTCCCATAACGCACGAGGTTCAAAAATTGGTTAAGGACTATCCCCGTTACAAAGTTGACTTGGCGTCGGGCAAGGGCTGGGCTGGCCAGCTCGTTCGAAAGCTTCACTTGACGGGCTATCTCAAGGGCAAGTCGAAGCTGAAGCTTCCCGTAGGTGGGGTGTGGGGTGCGGGAAAGCTGCTGCTCTCGATCGGTGTCGCCACCATCAGCGTCGTGGTGCTAACGATTTATTTTCTCTTCGCGTTACCGGGAGTTAAGAAGCTGTGGCTCTCCTTGATACCACGAAGCCGACGCGGTCGCGTCGAGTTGTTGACTGACGAGGTCTTCACTCGAGTCGGAGGTTTCATGTTGGGCAATCTGGTGACCTCGCTCATCTCGGGCGTCGGCACCTACCTGTGGCTCATCTTGTTTGGCGTCCCTTACGCGCTGGTCCTTGCGCTCTTTGTCGCTCTCTTCGATCTCATTCCCATGGTGGGTTCGACCATCGCGGGTGTCGTGGTAACCCTCGTGGCACTGACCAAGGGTGTCCCCACCGGCATTGGGACCGGGGCGTTCTACATTGCGTATCGATACTTGGAGGACTATCTACTCAATCCTCGGGTGATGAAGCGGACAGTAAAGGTCTCCCCGGGGCTGACGATTGTGGCCACGTTGATCGGAGCTGCCCTGCTCGGGCTGGTGGGCGCCCTTGTGGCCATTCCTGCAGCAGCCACGGTGCAACTCATTCTCGAAGAGGTGGCGATTCCGCGACAGAACCAACGCTAGAACGCGCTCTTCCCGTCACGACGAACGATCAATGGGATTGGCGTTCGGAGTCATCGTCGAGTTCGTAGCCGCGAGCGCGATACTCGTCCTGCGTCATAGGTTTACCGCGAAAACGCGTGGAAATATCTTGCTCAGGTCGCTGCTGCCTCTCGAGCACTTGCAGAGCCAGCGAACGCTGATCAGCCTCGGTCAGGGGCGGAGCGACGAGCCCCCTCGGCCACAGTTTGTAGCACAGGACTGGGTTTATCTCCGCCGAATACAAGGTGACTTGAGCGCCAAGGTAGATCCACGCCATCAGTCCGAGGACTAATCCGAAGAGACCGTAGAGCGCGCTGGCCCCTTTGAGGTCGTGGCCCACCACGTAGCCGCCCATCGCCTGAAGAATGGTCCACGCGATCCCGCCCGTGACGGCACCGGGGAGAAGCGCTCGCGTTTTCACTTGGTGTGGTGTGAGGGTTCGAAAGGCGGCTATATAAAGCGCCACGTTGACGACAGCCGCTAACGCCTCTGCGAGGATTCCCAGCCAGAGCACATGCTTTCCGAATGTCCCGAGGCCAGCGAGAGCCGTCGTGACAATCAACCCGACTGCCAGCACGGCGAGGAAGATAAGCGCGCGCGCCATTTGGACGAAATAACCGGGGCGCGCGGTAGCAGGGATGTCCCAGATTTGAGCCATCGAGAAGAGTCCAGTTCGAGCTAGCCCCGTAGAGCCATAGATCAGGCCGAGGACTCCCGTAGCGAGGCCGAACACCGAACTGCGTTTGATGGCGTGAATGTTGTGCGCAAGCTGTTGTCCAATGATGGGAAACTGCCCGACGGCCGTGTGGAGCACTCGCGCACGGTCGGCGGGATCGTCGGCGAGCACGATGCCCAACACGGTCACGAGTAGTAACAGAAGAGGAAAGACGGTCAGGAACAAGGCGTAGGTAATTTGCACGACAAGGTTGCCAGCATTGTCGTCACCATACTTCTTGATGACACCAACCATGAATGACGCAATTAAATGACGCTGCTGGAAACCGTCGACTCGGCGAAGCGTGCGTTGGACGAGATTCATTCTCGTCCAACTCCTCGAGCGCAATCGATTGTTTTTACGACGCGACATTGATATGCCGATCGGTTACACCCGACTGGGTCTGATCCTGCTTGAACAACGGCCAGTTCTTTTCGAGTTACGGCCATGGTCCGCTTCTCAGTGGAAAGCTGAGGTCGAGGGCTGGCGTAGAGTCGGCGCAAATCTTGCTGCGCAACGCGAATCGAGGAAGTGTCACTGACCACAACAGAAAACGTCCTGGCGATTGTTGCTGACGTCAATATCAGGCCGTCCCCGCCAACCTCTCTCATCGCTCAATGGCCTGAGCGATGAGAGAGGTTGGCGGGGACGAGCTGTTCGGAGCTTTTAGTAGTAGTGCCGACGGCCGCCGATTTCACGTCCCGCCGCTCCGAGAATCCATAGCACTGCACCAACAACGGCAAGCACCACGCCGATGGTCCAAAGGATCGGAACACCGAGAAGGAATCCGATCAGCATAAGTACTATCCCAAGTATGAGCATTGTTCCTCCGTGAGGTCATTGCACCATCGACGAGATTGTCGATGACACCTCTAATTCTACGACGAGGAATGTAGCGAGCTCACGAGAAGCTGACACAGAGCCGCTGTTCGTGCTCCGCTTCTAACGCTGCAATTACGGTTCAGTTCGTCATCCCTTCCATCGCGCTGCGATGAAAGGGATGCATGTTGCACGCATCGAAACTCTTCGGCGACCTTGATCTGTTCGAGAGGTCACGCCCCATCTCGAAAAGTTTACGAATGCTTAGAAAATGCTAATTACTAGGATAAATAGGCAAGGATTGGAAGTCGATACCCGCGTCACCAGCTTGCGATATTTCGATTCCGCTCATCGATCAGATGCCACATCGGCGAGCTTCAGGTAGTGAGCCGCTTACAAAATGCTGTGAGTTTGAGAACGATGCGAATTGTGTGCAGGGCACTCATACGTGGCAGCCGACGAGAAGATGTACGCGGAAATGCATCGTCATGTTGTCGTTCTAATGAGTGCCGGTGATACGAAATGATGCTTGACTTTGACGTCTGCATACCGGAAACTCTCTTTCCAGAAAATCACCTCGCCATAACAAAGTGGCCCGGCTAGCGATGGAGGAGCAACATGGCATTCAGAGTTCTCACGGATGATCCCTCGGCGCGAGAAGTGGGCGACCTCATCATCGTTCACGATCGATTTTCTTATGTCGACGTCTTGGGGCTATTGGATCAGAACTATGTCGAAATGGTCGAGGACGCCAAGCGAGTCGAGCCCGCCATGCGATCCAACCAGGGCGAAGAAGGCGACAACGACGAAGATGGCGACGACGAGGAAGATGACGAAGCTGACGAAGAAGTTGAAGACGACGACACGGACTCGGAACGCTCATGACGACGACCCACGAAAAGGCCTCAAATTGGACAGCGGGGTACTTCCTGACCGACGTCACAGCGCTGACTGAGCGAGTTCGCAAGAGCATGGCTAAGGGCCCCGTTAGCGACACGTGCGGGATGAACCTACAACTCGTGGTCGAGGTCCTCAACCATGCACTGGCAATAGCGCTGGTGTGTGTGCTTCGCTACAAGGGCCACTACCGCGCCGTCGACGGGGTTGACGCGCGCTCGGCTGCAGACGAGTTCCTGGAGCTCGCAGCTGATGAGGCGAATCACGCTGACCGAATTGCGGCACGTATTCAACAGCTGGGTGGCAGGCCGAACTTCAGCTCACATACCCTTACTGGCCACAACCGGTCCGAGGGCCACTGGTCTGAAGAACTCGAGGCAGGAATTTGCGAGGATCTAGTGGCTGAGCAAGTGGCTGTCGACGCCTACTCCGAGATCATTAGTTGGCTGGGTGATGGTGACCCCCTCACCCGTCAGATGTTGGAAGAGATCCTGGCGGTGGAAGAAGAGCACGCCGAAGATATGCGTGATCTTCTTTCGGGAATGAACTACTAGCCAATTTCGCCCGTCTCTCCCGGCCACTGAGTACGTCCCCTTGCAGCGTGGACCGGGAGAGACGGGACATCACGATTGAAAATGAATCTAGAGAGTCATGTCACAAATCAGAAGTTCGATAGATGAGTTTGTACAGACCGCGGCCACCGATTTGCCGTTACCGGGGCGCGGGGAGACGTGGCGTCGTTTTGCCATCCTTGCCGACTGGGCTTCACGCGACCTTTCGCTGGGGAGACTCTGCGAGGGCCATGCGGACTCTCTCGCCATCTTGTCCGAAGCGGGCATGCGACCCGTCAGTGGTGCGACGTACGGCGTGTGGGCTTCGCGAAGCAAAGGCGTCGTAACGCTGGCTGAGCGCGCCAAGGGAGGGTGGCGACTCAGCGGCAGCAAGGAGTTCTGCTCGGGCACCGGCATTATCGATCGGGCGCTGGTGGCCGCGACGACCAATGAAGGTCAACGGTTGTTCGACATCTCCGTCCCTGAACAGGTCGCCGCTGTCATGCCGAATTCGTGGCCAGCGGTCGGCATGGCCGCTTCAATGAGCGAGACACTGGAGTTTGCAGGACCACCAATTCCAGACGAGTTCGTGGTCGGACCCCCCGAGTTCTACGTCAATCGTCCCGGCTTCTGGTTCGGCGCGACTGGCGTGGCCGCGTGTTGGTACGGTGGCGCCGTAGGTCTCGTCAACGGACTGGTTGAATGGATCGGCCCCGCGCCGAGTGACTTCGCCTTGATGGATCTTGGGGTGTCGATCAGTGCGCTCGAGGCCATGCGACACGCTCTCAAGAGTGCCGCCGACGAGTTCGATGACGACATGGCTAATGAGCAACATCGCGCGCGGTTCCGAGCGCTCATCACGCGACAGGTGGTGTACGACTCGGCGAAGACCGTTCTCGAGAGAGTCGCCTCCGCGGGCGGCGCACGGCCGCTGTGTCACGACGAAGCGCAATCACGTCGATCCGCCGACCTCTACGTCTATCTATCGCAGCACCACGGTCATGTCGACGCTGTCGAGATCGGGCGCACCTTCATGCAGGCGCGAACGTGAAACTGGTCGTTGATAGTGACCACGTCGGACCATCAGCACGGGAGTGGGACGTCCGCATATTCGGAGAGAACATCAAACGCCTCTCGTTACACCACGTGCGACGGCTCGTCGTTGTGGCTCCGCACCCCGACGACGAGATCCTCGGCGCAGGAGGAATTATTGAAGCGGCGCTCCATGAAGGAGTGCTTGTCGAAGTGGTCTCGGTGACCGACGGCGAAGCGTCCCATCCCAACTCACGCGCAGCTCGCGGAATGAACCTCTCCAACATTCGTCGGCGCGAGTCGGAGATCGCGCTCCGTCGGCTCGGATGGGACCGACCGCTCATCACATTTCTCGGGCTTCCCGACGGCGATGTAGTAAGTCATCTCCGAGAACTCGATGACGCGCTCGAGTCGATGCTCTTGCCAGATGACCTCTGTGTCGCCCCGTGGCGTAACGACGGGCATCCTGACCACGACGCATGTGGAGCATCTGCCGTGCGCGCGGCGACGCGAGTCGCAGCCAAATCGCTTGGCTACCTTGTGTGGGCCTGGCACTGGGCTGACCCCGAAGGCTTCGATCTTCCTTTCGATCGATGCGTTCGTCTCGACCTCGGTCGTCGAGCACGAGCTCGGAAGCGGTGGTCTACGGAGGCTTTCCAATCGCAGATCGTGCCGCTTGGTCCGGGCGAAGACGACAGCGCAATACTTCCGCCCCCTATCTTGCGGCGGTTCTGGCGACCGTACGAGGTCTACGTAGACGAGACGCTCAGAGCATGATGCCGAGTACGCCGCGTTCCTATTTCGACGCCATCTACGCGGCGAGCAACGATCCGTGGAATTTTGAGACCAGCCCATATGAACGTCGCAAGTTTGAGATGACCGTGGCGGCGTTGCCTCGAGTGCACTACGCCAACGCTTTTGAACCCGGTTGCTCGATCGGTGTTCTGAGTGAGCTTCTCGCTCAGCGCTGTCATCATCTACTCGCCACTGACATTGTTCCCAGCGCCCTTATCCGAGCAACGGAGAGGCTGAAAGGGTGTCCGAGCGTTCGCATTGAAGAGCGAGCGATTCCCGATGAATGGCCGAGTGGAACGTTCGATCTCATTGTGCTCAGCGAGATCGCGTACTACTTCGACGAGGCGACTTTGCGGGACATTGTGCGTCGCGTGGTTGAGTCGACCACTCTCGGCGCACATGTTATTGGCGTTCATTGGCGCGGGGAGACCGATTATCCGCTAAGTGGTGAGCGTTCACACGAGTTGATCGGTGAAGCGGAGCACCTGCAATCGTTCGTTCACCTGGCGGGCGACGAATTCGTGCTGGACGTGTGGGAGCGAATGTGATGATGTCGGCTGCATCCTCTCGTCGCGTCCAGGCAGTCGGCGTTACGATTCCGGTCCGCAATGAAGAACAGCGTCTTGGTCCGGCACTGGAGGCGTTGACAAACTCATTCGCGGAACTCAGCGACTCGAGCATCGAGTGTTGCGTAGCCCTCGTGCTCGACACGTGTCGAGATGAGAGCGCGCCCATCGCGCACGGGTGGAAGCGTGAGGTCGAATTCCACAGCGACGTTCGCGTCGAGCTACTTGAGTGCGACTTCGCAAATGTGGGAAAGGCTCGGGCACTGGGATGCGGTTCGATTCTCAGTGAGTATCGGGGTCTTGATCCATCCTCGCTGTGGCTGGCTACCACGGACGCCGATTCCCGAGTGCCACGTCGCTGGCTCGGCGCCCAGCTCGATTGTCATCGTGCGGGAAGCGACGCGTGGGTCGGTCGCGTGGTGGTGAGCGACTGGCCCCGATATCGGAGGGAGACCGCCGTAAGATGGCAACACGATTATGAACGCGAGCACCGACCGGTCCATGGGGCGAACCTAGGCTTCGTGGCCGAGCGCTATCTCGCGGTCAGAGGGTTCCGGCCCCTAGCGAACGGTGAAGACCGCGCCCTCGTGAAGGCACTGCTCGAGAGTGGCGCCGCCGTGCACTTTGACGACACGACACGAGTTGCGACGAGCGCGCGCCGTCACGCGCGCGCGCCGATGGGATTCGCGTCAGCGCTCGAACTCGTCGAGACCCCAATCGTCGAAGCTTCAGCGCTTGCTCAACCCTCCGTGACGCTCGATCGGCAGGTGGCCGGCTAGTGACAGCACCCGTAGATAATGCCCTGCATGTCTTCGGGTGAATCTCATATGAAATTAAATCTCACCCTTGTTCGGCCCGTGCTCCCGCTCCTAAATTCACCTTGTAGGGCCGCTCGATGGGCGATCGGAGATTGCGGGGCGGCGACGCCGTAGAGCTAGTGGAGAATCGACCGGCGCCGAATCGTCAGCGCGGCGGAAGTGATACGGGGGGGCCAAGGAGGACTATGAAAATTGGCTACTCGTTATCGGTAGAGCAGTTCAACCCGTCCGAGCTGTTAGATCAAGCTGCGCGCGCCCGTGACGCGGGTTTCGAAGCGCTGGCGATCTCTGACCACTTTCACCCGTGGAACGAAGCGCAGGGCAACTCGCCCTTCGTCTGGTCGATGATCGGCGCGCTCTCCCAGTTGACGCCGGAGCTGCCCATTACGACCATGGTGACCTGTCCGATCGTGAGGATCAATCCCGTAATCCTGGCCCAGGCGGCAGCAACATCGGCGGTGTTGCTCAGCGGGAAGTTTGTCTTCGGCGTCGGGACAGGTGAAAATCTCAACGAACACGTCTGGGGAGCACAGTGGCCGCCCGCCGTAGAGCGCATTGCGCGCCTGCGCGAAGCTATCGACCTTATGCGCCTCTTGTGGACCGGGGAGAACATTGATTTTGAAGGCGACTACTACCGGGCCGTAAACGCGCGAATCTACACCCTGCCTGACGAACCCCCGCCGGTGTATGTATCAGGCCTTGCGCCGAACTCTACCGAGATGGCGGCGAAAGTGGCTGATGGATTCGTGACTTTCAGTCCCGAACTACTCGCCAAGTATCGAGAGAACGGCGGTCGAGGCGTCGGGCAGACAGCAATGAAGGTCTGCTTCGACGTGGACGAGGTCAAGGCGGTCGGGGACGCGTACCGACTGTGGGCTACTGAGCTGAATCCTGGCCAACTCAACAGAGAGTTGGCCCAGCCGCGTCACATCGAAAGCGCGGCGTCGATGGTTACTCCCGAGATGGTGGCCAGCCACTTCACGTGTGGCAGCGATCCGGATCGACATATTGCAGCCATCAAGGAACGGATCGACGCTGGGTACGACGAGATCTTCATCCAACAGGTCGGTTCCGATATGGAAGGCTTCTTCGACCTTTACCGCTCGCACGTCCTCCCCGCCTTGCGCACGGGGGAGAGACGTGACGTCGGCTCTGAAGGTTCACGCCGTCGGTGAGAACGCTTTCGCAGTCGATTTCGAACGCGCTCTGCCTTTGAAATGTTGCGCAGCGCTCGTGCAAAGCGGTCGTTGCCGACCGGAGACACTTGGATAAAGTGTCGGCAAAATCGCTCGCCGCGGTGTTAATCTGCCGTCAGCAGAAGGCTAGTTGGCACTCGTGCCGACGTTATTGGTGAGTTGAGAGGAGGCCTGAACAGTGCCCAGACGTCGTAGTTCCAGAGCAGTTACTAATGATGCCTCCATTCGAGATGCAGCCATCAAGCTCATCTTAAGCACGGGCATTGATGCCATTTCATTTCGTGACGTCGGTCGTGAAGCGGGCCTGACGCACGGAGCGCTGTACGCCCGCTTCGAAGATGTTGAAGAACTTCTCGTCGATCTGTGGACTGAGGTCTTGAGCCATCGCGCCATCGCCATGTTCGAGGCGGCGAAGAACGCGGCAGCGAACCCGAGTGAGACGTCGGTGGACACATTGCTCGACTACGTGCGCAACGCCGAAGCGGCGGATGTTGCGGCGGTGCAGGTGTTATTCCTCTCCCGTCGATTCGTAGTGCTCTTCGAAGAAGTCGAGGTATTTATTCACGACTACTTGGAGACCCGAGTAGATGTGTCCAGTGCGATCCACTCGCGGACCTTGGCGCTCTTTTCGCTGATATCAGCCAAGATATTTACCAACTCGGAATTCGGGCTGAATCAAGATCGCATCGCCTTCCTTGCCCCCGTTTTGGTTGCGGCTCTCAGAACCGATCCGGACGATGTCCTGCCCGTGGCGCTCTCGGAACCCGACGAAAGAGCGGTCCTTCCGCCTACGAGCGACTTGCGACAGCGGCTCGCGTACTATACCGCTGGCGCCGTCGGGCGCAGCGGCTACACCAGGGCCACGATCTCACGCATTTCTCGGCGCTCCAGTTGTTCACCTGGCGCCATTTACAAGTTGTATCCCTCCAAAGAGGATCTTGTCATTGCCGCCACCCGCAGCATTCTGCGAGCGCCGTGGTTCACCTTGTCCAGCGCGGCGGAGATCTTGAACGAGGGCATGCTGGCACAACTTCTCTATGCAGGTGCGAGTGACCAGAACAGTCTTCGCAAGAATTTCGTCCTCGAGATGTCGATGGCTTCAGCACACAATACGAAGTTACGAGATGCGGTGGGTCAGCAGTGGCAACTCATTGAGAGCGTCGCACCGTTGCTGGTCGACATTTCCGACCAAGAGCGCACGCACTTTCAATACATGCTTCGAGAAATTATTTTGTTGATATTGGGAGTGAGTTTCATGTCGACGGTCACGAAGGCCATCGAACAGATGGACTTCAATCAGTTCGCCGAACCGTATCGCTGTTCGCTGATCGACTGCTGCTTCCCGTCGTGGCCAGATATCAGTCGACAACTCAAAGAGATGGCCGCAACCATGCCGCGTCACCCTGGACGGGCGTGAACCAATTTCACGGGCCGCGTGAATACTTGAGCGTCATCACTGAACTCATCGACTCTCGAGACATCTGATTGAGTTAAGGCCGGAAGTGTCTGCCGCCACGTCTCGATCAAATCAAAGCGAGAGTAGTTCATCAGTTGAAGTTGAGAGGGCTGCCTCTAGACCGCTGATGAGCTCATCGCAATTGTCACGGTCGACCACGAGAGGTGGCGCGATTAACAGCCAATCACCAAATTCTCCCGCGTTTTGGCGTCGCGAGTACAGCAGAAGGCCACAACTCAGGCCATGGCGAAGCACGACCGCGGCCGGGTCGACCGCGGTGGGGAATCGTTCGAAGGTTGACTTATTGGCGACAAGTTCAATCGCGAGCAGCAGTCCTCGCCCGCGGACGTCGCCAATTAATGGTGACTTAAACGCTAATGCTTCCAGCTGCGTTCGTAGATATTGGCCCATTCCTTGGGCGTTGGCGATGAGGTCGCGTTTGACAATCTCGTCAAGCACAGCAGTTCCAGCTGCGCACGTAATGGGGTTGGCGTCGTAGGAATGCGACACGACGAATCCAGAGGAAGCGGCGAGTTCCTCGACGATGTCGCGGGAAAACAGGGCGGCTCCAAGTGGCGCGTAACCCGCGCCGAGTCCTTTTGCCATCACGATCACATCTGGAAGCGCTTCGGCGTCGGCGTGCGCGGCGAGGAAGTAACCGGTCCGAAACGCGGTGACTACTTCATCAAAGACGAGCTTGATGCCGTGGCTGTTGCAGAGTCTCCTCAATCCGCGTGCGAACGAAGGGTGCGGGACGTTGGCTCCGGACGACTGTCCGCCAATGGGTTCCATCACGACGGCGAGGATGGAATCCCGCCCGAGTCGATCGATCACCTCCTCGAAGGCGGACAGGCTCGCTGCCGCTGCAGCTTCTGCGCTTGGAGAGCGAAACGTGAGCGGCGCAGGGATTTTTTCGGAGTACACGGCCATATCGCCCCAAAGCATCTTTGCATTGACGTCTCCGTTAAGACCGATGGTCTGAAAGGTTGCGCCGTGATAGCCAGGCAAGAGCGAGATCAAGTGAGTGCGTTGGGATTGACCTGTCGCGACGGCGTGCGCCCGAAGAAACTTGATCGCCATTTCGATGGCTTCAGATCCCCCCGAGGTGAGATGGGCGCGCTCATAGCCGGGCCCGGCCAGCGAAGCCAAGCGTTCTGAAAGCTCGGCGTTAGCGTCATGTCGCGTGGTACGTGAGTACGTGTAAGTCAGAGAGTGACCTTGGTCCATCATTGCCTGGAGAACTCGCTCATTTCCTTGCCCGAGGCATGCCAGGAACGGACCAGAACAGGCGTCGAGAAGTCGGCGTCCATGCTCGTCGATGAGGTAGACACCCTCCCCAGCGACAATGCGTGGGAGTAGGTTCGCTCCCGCACGGTCAAAGAAAATATCCTGCGTGCCGCCGATGGCTGGGTAATTTGAACTGTTCATGAACCCGTTGTTCGCAGCCTACGCATTTGCGGTCCGGTGGTCGGTTTCATGGCGGCACGGAGCCGGTCAAGGTCGACCTGACAGACCTCTATAGCCGCCGGATACACGTCACGGGGCTCGCCAGCGTGTTTACCGACGGGGCCGACGTCGCGCGTGTCTTCGATCAACCCCGTGTGCTGTTCGACCGCCGCACCTCGTCCCCCCTGCAGTGAAGACGTGGCCGCTGATGAACTGCGTCGAAGCCAACGGCACGGTCATGAACGGGTCGGCCAGAATCAAGCAGGTGCTGTTGCCGATGGGTGGCAGTGCGAAGGGAGGGTGGCTGGAAGTTACGATCGCTTGGATCGTTTCTTCTCAACCCGTCACACTCCGTTCTCACGCAAACTGCGCAGTCCACTCCCCGGCGATCTGTCCTGTCACGATATTCAATCGGTTCCAGAGGTTGATGGCGGCGATCGTCACGACGAGTGCCGCGAGTGCTGACTCATCGAAGTGCTTCGCGGCGTTGTTCCATACGTCGTCGGGTACGGGGTTCGCGCGGTCGCTGAGTCGGGTGGCGGCTTCGGTTAAGGCGAGGGCGGCGCGCTCCGCTTCGCTGAAGTAGGGCGCATCTCTCCACGCCGCCAGCGTGAAGAGTCGTTCGTCGCTTTCGCCGCCTTTCTTAGCGCCGCGGGTGTGCATGTCGAGACAGACGGTGCATCCGTTGATCTGGCTTGCTCGGAGAGCGACCAGTTCGCGTATCTCCCTAGGCAGTCCCTCGAATTCGGTCGTCGCCCCGAGGGCTTGGAGGGCGTCGAAGAGCCCCGGAATGGTCATGACCGGGTTCTGAATGCGTGCTTCCATGATCTTCTCCTTGTCACATCAAGGTAGGTTGAGGTGTCACTAGATATGACACCTGAAGTGGGAGAAGTGTGACAAGTGGGCGATCAAGACTTCTTGGCTCGCGAATTTGACGCTCACCGGGCCTATCTGCACGCCGTGTCTTATCGAATGCTCGGCTCGTACGCCGAGGCCGAAGACGCTGTCCAGGACGCCTGGCTTCGGGTGAGCCGTTCTGGGGTTGAGGGAGTGAACAACCTCGGCGGTTGGTTGACGACGGTGGTGGCGAGGGTGTGCCTTAACCACCTGCGAGCACGTAATGCGAAGAGGGAAGATGTGCTCGAGGACGCAATGCCGCTCAGGCATCGTGACTTTGCGCCCGGGCCTGAGGAAGAAGCCGAACTCGCTGATTCGGTCGGTCTCGCTCTTTTAGTAGTGCTTGACACGCTCAGTCCGACCGAACGACTCGTCTTTGTGCTGCATGACATGTTTGGTGTCCGTTTAATGAGCTCGCCCCGATGGTGGACCGATCACCCGAGTCCACTCGACAGCTCGCCAGTCGCGCGCGGCGACGAGTCCAAGGTCAGCCGTCCAAGTCGAGCACTGAACTGGCGGGGCAACGCGCCATCGTCGACGCCTTCCTCGCCGCGTCACGACATGGCGACTTCGACGCCCTTCTCAAAGTCCTTGATCCCGACATTGTCTTTCACATCGATCGCGCACTCGTCACGCCAGGCGAGCCGATCGAGATCCGTGGCGCGCAGACCGTTGCCTCTAACGCTCTGGCGTATGCAAGTCGAACACGCGTTGCTCGTGTAGCGCTTGTGAATGGGGAGGTGGGGATGATCGTGGCGCCTAGGGGAGTACTTCGCACTGTCGGCTTGTTTAGAATTGATCTTCAGCGGCAGGTGATCGTGGCCGTTGAACTGATCGCCGAACCTCGAGGGCTTCGTGATCTGCAGATCGCCACTCTCGGCGAGTGAATCTATCTCTGATGACGCCATCGTCGCATTCCACAGATCAACCGTTGCTGTGTTAGCTGGTGCGCCAGCCGGGTCTTGAACCCGGAACCTGTTGATGACCGCGAGTGGTATGCCATGGGTGGGCGGCGCAACAACGAAGTGCGCCGCAACGGACTGTCAAACCAACGCCGTCAAAGTCGTTCGAGCGTCCATCCCTTTCGTGTCTAGGATGAAAGAGCGACCGTCAAGACGTGCTCAGGTGCGGTGCAGTGAAGGACATTTCGTGACCCATGCGATGGTTAACGAGTCCGCCGTTGGGCGGTTTGACCAGCGGCCATTGCTCGTTTTTTGGGAGATGACCAAAGCCTGCCAACTTGCATGCTTCCACTGTCGAGCCGATGCACAACTAGTCGGTGGATCCGACGAGTTGACCACCGAAGAAGGCCGAGGACTCATTGATGGGCTCGCCTCGTTGGGTAGGCCCCGCCCTATTCTCATTCTCACGGGAGGCGACTGTCTGATGCGCGACGACATTGTCGAGCTAGCCTCATACGCCGGTTCAATGAATGTGCCCATCGCGATCGCCCCGTCCGTGACGCCGCGCCTCTCATCTTCATTGTTACGATCGCTGCACGATGTGGGCGTAAAGAGTGCCTCACTCAGCCTGGATGGCGCCACCGCTTCGACGCACGATACGGTTCGAGGAATCGACGGGCATTTCGATTCGACAATTAGCGCCATTACGCGACTTCGCGCACATGGTTTCACGACCCAGATCAACACGACCGTCATGCCAGCGAACGTTCGCGAGTTGGCCGATGTCGCAAAGCTGCTGCACGATCAGAAGGTCAACGTCTGGGAGGTGTTTTTTCTTATCACGACGGGGCGCGGAACTGACGTCACGGCTACATCAGCGAAGGAGAATGAGGAAGTATGCAACTTCCTCGTCGACGCATCGCGATACGGCTTCACGGTGCGTACCGTTGAGGCTCCGTTTTTTCGACGAGTCGCACTCGAACGTGCCGAGAGACCCGAATCGCGACCGGTCATCGACGGCGGTTCCACCTATGCGTTCCTGCGGAACCGACTTCTAGAACTACTCGGACCGAGTTCGGCACCGATTCGCGCGCCGAGTGCCGCCACCCGCGATGGAAAAGGCATCATCTTCATCGGGGCGAGCGGCGACATCTATCCGTCCGGTTTCCTGCCGATCACCCTCGGCAACGTTCGAGACGCCTCGTTGATCGACGTGTACCGCGAGCACGAACTCTTGCGCTCTATACGTTGGGCTGAGTTCCATGGCGCGTGCGGTTGCTGTGAGCACTCAGATCTGTGCGGCGGTTCACGTTCGCGTGCCTACGCGAGGTTCGGGAATCCGTTGGCGTCCGATCCAGGCTGCCTGCGCGTCAGCTAACTACCTGCTCATCGGTGGCGTCGCCCCGCTTGCTACGACGCGGTCTCAACCTTACGACCGGTAACGTCTGCCGCGTGTATTCGAAATGCGACCGGCGTGCGTCCCTCGCCTCGATCGTCGTGGTGACGCTCCCTGGTTCTATTTGAGGTAACGCGCTCGCTGATAATTCGAAGGGCACGCGTCGCGTCGTCTTCTCGAAGTTCCTCGAAAAGTCCCTGCACAATGACGCTTCGCCACGCGCCGCTCGACAGGTACTCGTCGATCTCAAAGCAGACGCGCGGATTTTCTCGCATCATGTCGACCTTCTTGCCTTCGGTCGTATAGATGTAGATGCAGGGCGCTTCCCACGCATATATAACGGGTACAACGTAAGTTTCACCATCAAAGTGACAGCCAACGCGACCGACCTTCTGAGAGACCACGAATTCTTCGATCTCACTCAGAGACATCTCAAGGATCATGTCGCGCGATCAGCTCTGATGCGGACCGGCGCCGGAGGGCGTCGTTGAGGTGCGAACCATTGGGCTTGCAGTGCGCCTCGCGAGCGACCACCCCGATATGGCATTTCCCATGCCACCCTGTATGAGCCAGGGAGCGCTTCATGCGGAGAATTGGCGTTAGTCATGTGTCGCCCAAGTGTGCTGTCGCGATCATCGCGACTCGCCCGATTCGAGCCTAGTTCGGAGCCTTGAAGGTCTTGAGCTCGAACCTCGAACGCGATGCTGACGGTGCTGGGGCATGACTAGCTTCAGGTAAATCACGACCAAATTTTTGTAACACATGGCGCTATTTGGGGTCAAGGTCACTCAGTGCGCCGACCGGGACTTGAACCCGGAACCTGTTGATTAAGAGCGAGTTCCAAACTGTTTCGCAGTATGTTGTTCTGGTTGGTCGAGTCTTGATTTTTCAAGCAATCGTGTTGTTCTGCGTCGAACTTGTTTATCTCAGTCGATCTGGTGTGTGGGATTTTTCGTGGGATTTGATCACTCGCTAGTGACCGCTGCCGTGGGGATGGCTTTGTCGACGAGGACGGTCGCGATGGCGGCGGCGGTGGCGAGGGTCTCGGTGTTGAGGACTCGGCTGCGGGCCGAGGCGCCGTCCAACAGCAACGCCAGTTCCTCGCCGAGCTGTTCGGGGTTGGTGGCGCCAGCCTCGCGGGCGGTTTCGATGAAGCGCGCGGCAAAGGCTTCTTTGTAGTCGCGGGCGTAAACGCGTGCCGGATGGCCCGGGTCGGGGATTTCGACGGCCGCCGCGATGAATGGGCACAGAGGCGAGTGGACGTCGAACGCGGCCAGAAGTCGATCGCGGGGTGCGAGGTCGGTCCGGTCGAACACTTCAGGCAGGACGCCTGGATCGAATCGGCGCAGGCATTCGGCGATGAGCTCGTCTTTGCCGCTGAAGTGCTGGTACAACGTACGCTTGGACACCATGGCAACCGCGCAGAGCTGGTCTATGCCCGTGCTGTTGATGCCTTGATCGCGGAACAGTTGTTGTGCTGCGCTGACGATTCGCTCTCGTGCGCCTCTGCCGCGGCGGAGGCCTTGTGGCCCCTTTTCCAACTTCGTCATACTCTCAGCGTAACCCTAAGGGGTACCGTCTGGTTTACATAGGCTTGCATTCTCCATCCCGACCTGTTAGGTTAAACACACAGATCGGTGTACATAGCGTCGACCTAACAACTGATGGAGTGATCGTGGGGAAACTTGATGGCAAGGTCGCGGTAATCACAGGCGGGACAAGCGGTATGGCGCTTGCCGGTGCAAAATTGTTCGTTGACGAAGGGGCTTACGTCTTCATCTCGGGCCGACGGAAGGACGCGCTGGACGAAGCCGTCGAGCTAATCGGCCGAAACGTGACCGGAGTGCAAGCCGACTCGGCGGACCTTGACGATCTGGACCGACTGTTCGAGACGGTCAAGCAGGAAAAGGGCGCGATTGACGTCTTGTGGGCGAGTGCGGGCGTGGGCGAACAGGGCGGACTCGGCGAGATCACCGAGGCGCAGTTCGACGCTGCCTTCTCGCTGAACGCGCGCGGCACGCTCTTCACGGTCCAAAAGGCGCTCCCGCTGTTCAACGACGGAGGCTCGATCTTCATGACCGGGTCGAACGCTTCACTCCGGGGCTACCCCAACTGGAGTGTGTACGCCGCGAGCAAGGCCGTGTTATCCGCCTACGCGCGAGTGTGGGTGACCGAGTTGAGAGATAGGAAGATCCGGGTGAACGTGCTGATCCCCGGCCAGGTGGCCTCGCCGATGCTTGAGGCGGTGATGGACGCCGAGATGAAGGCACAGTTCGAGTCCGTGATCCCGCGGCGAGAGATGGGCCGACCTGAGGAGATCGCGTCGGCCGCATTGTTCCTTGCAGCGGATGACTCTAGCTACGTCAATGGTGTGGAACTAGTTGTTGATGGCGGCACCACAGTCATCTGAGCGCATCGCCCATCCTGCCAGCAAGAACCCCACGATCAAGAGTTGAGGCAACGACAAAGGAGAACATCATGACCACCATCAGCATCATCGGCTCGGGCAACATGGCGACCGCCATCGGCACCCGGGCAGCGAATCACGGCCATACCATCGAACTCATGAGCCGCAACACCGCCAAGGCTCAGGCGCTTGCTGACCAGATCGGGAAAGGAACCACCGTCGGCACGTTTGGTGCAAGGCCGGCGGGCGACATCGTCATCATCGCCGTCCTGTACGCCGGCGCGGTTGAAGTGGTTGCGCACTACGGCGATGCGTTGTCCGGCAAGATTCTCGTCGACATCACCAACCCGTTCAACGCCGACGGCACCGGACTTGTGACCACCGCAGGCAACTCGGTGTCTCAGCAGATTGCCCTCGCAGCCCCAGAGGGCACCCAAGTCGTGAAGGCGTTCAATACGATCTTCGGCGGCGTACTTGCTCAAGACAAGCCAATGGACGTGTTGTTCGCGGGCGGAAGCGACCAGGCGAAGGCACGCGTTGCGGCGTTTCTTGAGACCTTAGAGATGCGGCCGCTCGACGCAGGAGGGCTCGAGATGGCCTGGGTACTTGAATGGGCTGGCATCCTCCTGGTGGGACTGGCGCGCAACGGTGCGGGCTTCAACATCTCTTTGGGAGCCAGAACGCTCTGAATACACCGTTCCATTCGGCTGATGAAGTCGCGGTGGTCCACCGTCACGGTGCAGCTCAAGGGTGTAGATGTAGTTTTGACTCGGCCACTTCGGACTCGACGACCAGTTGATCGAAGCGAACTTGGCGGCGACCCACGTCGGAGATTTCGGGGAGCCGATGGGCAGGCTTGGCGATGTGGTCGTAGTCGTCGGACTCGAGTAGCCGCCTCCGTTGTAGGTCGGAGCCTTCTTCGTGCCGCACGCGGCGAGGAGCAGCGCACCCGCGAGAATTACTCCGAGCGTCTTCATAATCCTGATGGTCATGCTGTCCTCACTTACGCGGCCGGTCCGCCGCCGAGAAACCCGAGGGACATGTCGCCCGCAAGGGTGTAGTACGAAACGTCCTGGCCGGTCTGAGGCGCTTGGATGTCACTGTTGCGGAGTAGATGGGCCTAAAATGGGCCTGTCGGCGGTTCCGTGGATTACTTGAACTTTAAAAACTACTTCTTATCAGGAACTACTCTGGTGCGCCGGCCGGGACTTGAACCCGGAACCTGTTGATTG
>CAVSXX010000002.1:0-146977 GCA_963732125.1 uncultured Acidimicrobiaceae bacterium
GTGCGCGTTGCGCACCTGAAACGGGTCGTACACCCACCTGATCAGAGGTATGTTGCGCCCGAGCGCGATCGCACGCTGGGCGAGCTTGAGTCTGCGCCCCACCCCGCGCCCCTGCCACGCGGGCAGTACGGCCGCATTCTGCGAGTACTGATATAGATCCCCGCCCGGAGCACCTTGTGCGAGGAAGCTAAAGGCGAAGCCAATGAGCTCGCCCTCGGCGAAGGCACCAACGACGATGCCGCCATTGTGCGATATTCCCACGAGCAGTCGCGGATTCAATGAGCCGTCTTCGGGACGCAAGGTGAACGCCGAAAGGTAGAGGTTTGAACATGCCGCCAAATCATCCGGCATCGTCAATTCGCGCACTTCGACCTCACTCGGGTAGCTGATCACAGTGAGCCCGCCTTTATCTCTGCGACGTAGTGGCACGCAGCGCGGTGCGGTTCGCCGTCGTCCTCATCGACCAATGCGAGATTGGGCTCCGAACTCGCACACAGCTCGGTCGCAAACGGACAGCGGGTCCGGAAGCGACAACCCGATGGCAAGCGCGACAGGCTCGGTGGATCGCCGGCGAGTGCGGCAATGGGTTCTTGAGCGTTGGGCGTGAGGCGCGGGATCGCCCGGAGCAATGCCTGAGTGTAGGGATGGCTCGGGGATTCGAAGACTTCGACGGTTGTGCCTTCTTCGACGATACGACCCATGTACATGACCGCGACGCGGTCGCAGATGTGACGAACCACCGCAAGGTCGTGCGCGATGAAGAGAATCGACAGGTCAAGCTCACGGCGCAACTCAGCAAAGAGATGAATGATCCCCGCTTGCACCGACACGTCGAGCGCAGATACCGGCTCATCGGCGATGAGCAGATCGGGTTGGAGTGCGAGAGCGCGAGCAATAGCCACGCGCTGACGCTGGCCGCCGGACATCTGGCGAGGCTTGGAGCTCAAGAAAGAAGCAGGCAAATGGACCTGGGCCATGAGCTTTTGACAGGTCGCTTCGACCTCAGCACGCCCAACAGAGTGGTGCACGCGCAGAAGCTCACCAAGCTGCTGGTAGATGGTCATGCGTGGGTCGAGCGAAGAGTACGGATCCTGGAAGACCATCTGAATCCGCCGACGCTGTTCGAGCGATCGGTGACGTGTCACGAGCGGCACGCCGTCAAAGCGCACCGAGCCTCCCGCGAGATCATTCAATCCAACGACGAGGCGGGCAAGCGTCGACTTTCCGGATCCCGACTCCCCAACCAGTCCGAAGATCTCACCCTTGCGCACGGACAGGGTGACACCGTCAACCGCGCGTAAAGGATCACGGTGGCGTCCCCGGCGGGTCCGGAAGGTGACCACGGCGTCGTCGAGCTCGAGAAGGTTTTCGCTCACGGCTCGAGGTTTCCTTCCGAGTCCGCGAGACATTCATCGACGTGTATGCACGCGCTCGCGCGCCCGCCTCCAAGATCGACGAGCGGGAACGTTCCCGACTCGCACTCGGGGGTAGCGAAATCGCAGCGCGGATGGAACGCGCAACCTTCGGGCCACTCGCCGAGTGTCGGCGCCGACCCGCGAATGGCCACGAGCTCAGAGACAATCGTGTCGACGTCGGGCGTGGCTCTCACCAGACCGCGCGTATAGGGATGGCTGGGCCTGACGAACGCTTCTTGCACCGTTCCTCGCTCGACGAGCGAACCTGCGTACAAGACTTCGATGCGCTGGCAGAGTTGGGCGACGACCGCAAGGTCGTGGGTCACGTAGAGCATGCTCATGCCCAGCTCGTCCTTGAGCCTCGCGAGCAGGCGGACGATCTGGGCCTGGATGGTGACG
This sequence comes from uncultured Acidimicrobiaceae bacterium, assembly GCA_963732125.1. Lineage (GTDB taxonomy): Bacteria > Actinomycetota > Acidimicrobiia > Acidimicrobiales > RAAP-2 > RAAP-2. Next base: position 1,815 of record CAVSXX010000002.1, read on the forward strand.
TCGAGCGCAGTCGTCGGCTCATCGCAGAGCAGGAGTCGTGGCCGACACGCCAGAGCGGCGGCGATCATCACGCGCTGGCGCAGACCACCCGAGAGCTCGTGGGGATAGAGCTGGAGGGTCATTTCGGGATCGGGAATGCCCATGTGGCGCGCCAGCCGCAACGCCTCCTCTTTCGCCTCGTGCTTGCTCCAGTGCATCTGATGACGGGCCGCGTCAACGATCTGTTCACCCACGCGCGCCACCGGGTTGAGCGAGGTCATCGGTTCTTGGAAGATCATCGTGATGCCGCTGCCGCGAATCCGCTTCATCGATCGCTTGTTCGCGTGCAGTATGTCCTCCCCCTCGAAGCGAACGGACCCGCTCTTGACCGCGATGCCCGGCGGCAGGATCCCGAGGATGGCTCGCAACGTCAGGCTCTTGCCACTGCCCGATTCGCCGACGAGGCCGACGGCCTCACCAGTACCAACGGAAAATGAGATTCCGTCTACCGCAGTGACGGGTTCGCGGAATCCGGGCCGGTGCACGGTGATCGTCAGGTTCTCCACCTCGAGCAACGGACCGGTCGTCGTCGAGCTCAACGGGACGTCGGTGATCGTCGTCGAAGCCGTCTCCACTAGTCCCGCCTCATGAGCTCGGTGAGACCATCGCCGACGAGTGACAGTCCGAGGCCGGTAATCACGACGGCAATGCCCGGGATGGTGGCGAGCTCCCAGTGGGTCGTGAGGAACTCCTGGCCACTTGCCATCATCTCGCCCCAATCGGGGGAGGGTGGCGGGATCCCAAGACCGAGGTAGCCGAGCGTCACGATGGCAAGAATGTCGAGCACGATGTCCGACGTCGCAAAGATGATCGCTTGGGAGATGACGTTCGGCAAGATATGGCGAAGGATGATGCGCAGCGTCGAATACCCCTCGATCTGTGCAGCTAACACATACTCTTTGTTCTTCTCTACGAGCGTCGCGCCGCGGATGATTCGCGCGTACGAGATCCAGCTCACGACCGTGATCGCGATGATGATGCTGCGGACCCCGGGTCCGAGCACAAAGACGAGGAGGATCACCAGCACGTAGAACGGAAACGCCACCACCACGTCGGCGATGCGCATGATCACCATGTCCAGCCATCCCCCGAGGTACCCGGCGAATGCACCGAGCAGCGTGCCGATGACGAACGGTGAGATGACGGCAAGGAAGGCGACCGATAGGTCGGTGCGCGCGCCGTACACCAGTCGAGTCCAGACGTCACGTCCCAGTTGATCGGTACCGAGCCAGTGGGCGCTGCTCGGACCCGCCAATATGTTTGTCAAGTTGAGCTGGGTGGGGTTGTACGAGGTCACGAACGGAGCGAACACCGCGAGCCCCACGATGGCCGTCAAGATGGCGCCACCAATGATGAGCGCCGTCGGTACACGCCGGCGGCTGCGCCGTTCGGTCCGCACGGTGAGAGGTTCGACGAGCGTGGTCATGACAGCTGCACCCGCGGATCGAGCAAGGCGTAGGCGACGTCGGTCAAGAGGTACACCAACACCACGACGATGGCAAAGATCAACGTGATGCCCTGCACGACGGGAAAGTCGCGCTCAAGAATCGACTGAATCATTAGCTGACCGAGTCCGGGCAAGCCAAAGACGTTCTCCACGATGACCGTGCCACCCACCAGAAAGCCAATATTGATGCCGAGCACGCTGACGGCCGCGACACCCGCGTTGCGCAACCCGTACTTGAAGAGCACCGTCTTAGAGCCGGTGCCCTTCGCTCGAGCAAACGCCACGTAGTCCGAGCCGAGCACTTCGATCAGGCTGGTGCGGAGGCTGCGCAGCAGCATCGGAGCGATGGACACCGCGATCGTGATGCCGGGCAGTATCAGCGACCAGAAGTGGCTAGGCCACGTAGTGCCGTACCCCCCCACGGGGAATATCTTGATGACGACGCTGAAGAGCAAAATGAGCGACGTGCCGATCCAGAAGCTCGGCATCCCGAGTCCCACCGTGCCGGCGATTCGCACAACATGGTCGGCGGCGCCGCCCGGGCGAATAGCCGCCAACGCAGCAAGTGGCACCGACAGAATGACGGCGCCGACGGCGCCGTAGAGCAGCAGGAGCAACGTGACGGGCACGTGGCCGACGATCAGTGATGACACCGACGACTGATAGAAGAGCGACTGGCCGAGGTTGCCGTGCAACAAACGACCCAGGTACAGCCAGTACTGCACCGGTATCGGATGATCGAGACCCCACGCGTGATCGAGCGCCGAGATCGCTGACGGCGTGGCGTGCTCGCCGAGGAAACTCCGAGCCGGATTGCCCGGAACCATATGAATGCTGAAGAACACCAGCAGCGTCACCCCAAAGATGATGGGAATGAGCAGTAGGAGGCGGCGCACGATGTATCGCGTCAGCATTGTGAAACAAAAACCTTTCTGAACGTACGACGAGGTGCGCCGCGGCGAGGTAACGCACGTGGCCCAGTGGCGATTACTTCCTTGTGCACTGGGCCACGTCTCGCATTACTTGCTCAGCCAAACATTCTGCAGCGGATAGTTGCCTGTCGGATAGACCTGAAATCCGTGCACGTTGGTCGAATACGCGTAGGCGAACGGCTCGTAAAACAGATACGCCATCGGGGAGTCGGCCTGCATCTGGGCCTGGACCTTGTTGTAGAGCACCTTACGAGCGGGTTCGCTGAAATTCCGCTCGGCCTGTTCCGCCCAGAGGTCAACGTTGGTGCTGTTGTAGTTGGTGAACAGCGCGTGGGTCTTTTGACCCGTGTTGCCGCCCATCGCCGAGTAGCTCGTCATCTCGTCGGGATCGATGATGTCCGTCGTGTCGTATTGGAATCCCATCTGATAGTCGCCCTCTTCGGTTGTGGTGTACTCACTGTTGACGTCGATTTCCTTGATCGTCACCTTGATGCCAAGAGGCTTCAGCTCAGACTGGACGATCTGGCCGAGGTCCTGCTCGGTGGAGTCGCCCGAGCCCACGAGGATGCTGGTGGAAAAGCCATGCGGCACCGGAGACTCGGCCATCTGTGCCTTCGCCTCTTTCAGGTTGTACTGAATGCCGGTGAGTCCGGAGTCGTGCGCCCACAGCGCCGGGGAGAGCAGCGTGTTGGCGATAGTTCCGTGCCCGAAGAGCACTGCGTTCACCATGGCTTTACGGTCGAGCGCGTAGGCGATCGCGAGTCGAACGTGAACGTTGTTAAAGGGCTTGACCGCGTTGTTCATCACCATGTACTCGGTCCAGCTCGACGGGAATAGGGTCACCTGTACGCCTGACGCGGACTCCAGGGAAGAGACCGAAGAGAACGGCGGAAACTCGTCGACCTGCGCTTGTCCCGACTGAAGCTCCAACTGGCGCGTGTTGTCATCCGGTACCGAGACGAAGTTCACAGCCTTCAGGTACGGCTTGCCCGCTTGCCAGTAGTAGGGGTTGGCGACGAGAGAGAGCTCGCTCCCCTTGATCCAGTCCTTCACCATGAAAGGCCCCGTTCCGATCGGGTGCTGGAAGAAGGTCGCCTCGCTCTCTCCGCCGTAGTTGTCGGGAATGATCCCGTTCGCAAAAAGCGCCATGTCCGAGAGCATTGGCGCCCACGGATACTTTGTGGTGATCGCCACCGTGTACTTATTGGGCGTCGCGATACTCGCGATCGCCGCATCGATGAACGCGAACGGATTGGTTGCCTTGGCCGATACTCGCTCGATCGAGAATTTGACGTCGGCAGAGGTCATGGGCTTACCATTTTGGAAGCGCACGCCGTGGCGAAGATTGAACGTCCAGGTCAACTTGTTCTTTGAGAGCGTGTAACTCGTCGCAAGCAACGGCTCCACGGAGTGACCGTTGGGCGAAGGGACGTAGAGCGTCTGATAGATGTTCTCCGAGGCCCAGATGCTCTCATTGTCGGAGATGTCGGTCGGGTCGAGCCCCAAAATATCCGCCGTTCGCGCGAATGTCAGTGTGCCACCACGCTGAATCGCGCTCGAGCCCGCCGACGCTGACGGAGATCCTGAGAGCACTCCCGCGCTCATCAGTACCCCCGCGACCAACGTTGCTGAAGCCGCCAGGCTTAAAAGTCGTTTCATGACACTCCCCCTTTTCAGATGCAGAAGTTGGAAAACGGGCATTGACGCCCAATCTTTGACCAATCCCCCACATCTGTCATTTGCTTGAAATTTCACAGTTTCATTTCACGTCGATGACCGAATCTGTGGAACTTTGTGTAACCTAACAAAGCAACCTCGACAAGTCAAGCGCTGAGGGTGCAGTCTTTGCACAACAACGAAGAGTTAACACAGACGAATCACTTCAATTGAGTTGGGTCCGAACGCCACGGAGTGCAATTCGACGGCGCGGCTCAGAAGGGGAACCCATGAACGAACAGACGAGCGCACTTGTCGATCTAGGGCAAACCCTGATCGACCATCGGTACAAGGGGATCCCGCTCGGCACCACTCTTCGGCTGAGCGACGTGGGCGCTCAAGGATGGAGTGTCGCCCGCGGCGACCTGGCGCTGCCCGTCACCACCGTGCGTGCTGGTGCGCTCCAGAACAATCTCGACACGATGGCCGAATACTGTCGTCGAAACAATGTCCTTCTTGCCCCCCACGGCAAAACGACCATGTCCCCCCAACTCTTTGAACGACAGCTTCGCGCGGGGGCTTGGGGGATCACCGCCGCGACGCCCACGCAGGTCGCCGTGATGAGACAGTTTGGCGTCCCGCGAATCCTGCTCGCGAACCAGATCTCTGAACCGGCGGCCGTTCGGTGGATCGCCAGTGAACTCGAATCCGACGAGTCATTTGAGTTCATGTGCCTGGTCGACGATTCGAAAAATGTCGCTGACCTGGACGACGCACTCGACGGCGTGACGTCAAGGCGCCGCTTGAACGTGCTCGTAGAGGTGGGAATGAAGGGAGGCCGAGCCGGCATACGAACGGCCGAACAGGCCCTCGAAGTCGCGCGAGCGGTAGCCGCGTCGCGTCACCTCACACTCGCGGGTATTGAAACCTACGAGGGGCTCGTGACGAGTGGAGTCACGCCGGAGGACCTTGCTCGAGTCGACGCCCTGTGCGACCGCGTCGGGACCATCATTCGCGAGATTGGCGCCGAGGGACTATTCGACGTGCCAACTATCACAGTGACTGCAGGAGGAAGTTCATATTTCGATCGAGTGGTCGCAGAATTCCCGAAGTGGCAAGACAGTGGACTGCCAATGCAACTCGTACTACGAAGCGGGTGCTACCTCACCCAAGATCTAGGCAAGTACCAGCGAGTGTCGCCGCTCGATGGGAGGAGGGATCCGAGCGAAACGCTGCACCTGGACAATGCGCTCGAGGGTTGGGCACGAGTCCTTTCTCGACCCGAACCGGAGCTCGCCATACTCGGCACCGGCAAGCGTGACCTCCCCTACGACGCTGACTTGCCTGTGCCGCTCACGTCATATCGCGACGGAGTCGTGACTAGCGACCTCAGAGGCGGTTCCGCGATCTTCAAGATGATGGACCAACACGCATTTATGAGCGTGCCGGCCGAACTCGTCCTCGAGCCTGGTGACATCGTGGTGCTTGGGATGTCGCATCCCTGTACCGCGTTCGACAAGCTTCGCTTAGTTCCGCTCATAGATGACAATCACGTCGTCGTCGACGCCGTTTTGACTTTCTTCTGACAGAACGATGACTTCTCTCCCGTTTCGTGAGGGTGCGGTCGGTCGTCGCACACTCACGACTGCCCCGCGCCTGGACGTCCCGCATTTTTTCCATGTTTCCGGGAGGATTCGCCGATGAAATTTCTCCTGACATCAGATAGAAACGTCGTAGGACTCACCTAACCGGAGGACGATGTGGCGATCTTCAACCGTGGCTTTCATGGACGGCCGCGCCAACCAGGGGCGGGTCTCATCCCTCCTGGGCAATACGTGACCGACGACTTTCCAGTGTTGACGGCGGGATGGACACCGAGGGTCCCCCTCGACACCTGGGACTTCAAAATCGTCGACCAATCGGGCATGCAGCTTGCGCGATGGACGTGGGACGAGTTTCGGGCGCTTCCCTCAGAGGACATCACGGCCGACATCCACTGCGTCACGAAATGGTCGAAGCTCGGGACCAAGTGGACCGGCGTCTCCGTCGACGTGCTGCTCAGCGGCATCGACACCTCAGCGGGCTTCGTTCTGGCGTTCGCCGAAGCCGACTACACGACGAACGTTCCCATGGCCGACGTGCGCGACGGCAAAGCCTGGGTCGCCTTCCAGTTCGACGGCACCGCACTGGCGCCTGAGCACGGCGGACCGGCGCGCTTCCTCATTCCTCATCTGTATTTCTGGAAGAGCGCCAAGTGGGTGCGGGGCCTCAGGCTTCTCGATCACGATCAGCCGGGCTTCTGGGAGTCGCTGGGCTACAACAACTATGGAGACCCCTGGCGTGAGCAGCGCTATCAAGGAGACTGAGCCGTGCTGAACTGGCTCGTCGGCACCGTGACGAGAACCATCGCCGAGACCTCCGACGCGGTGAGCCTGGTATTGGATATTCCGGGATGGTTCGGGCATAGGGCAGGTCAGCATGTCGATGTCCGTTTGACCGCCGACGATGGCTACTCGGCTGAGCGCAGCTACTCCATCGCGTCACCACCCGGCGCAGATGGAGTGGAACTCTCCATCGTGCGGCTTGACGACGGAGAGGTGTCGCCCTACCTCACCGGCCTCACGACGGGCGATCAGTTTGAATTGCGAGGTCCGATCGGCGGGTACTTCGTGTGGGAGAAGACCGAGATGCGTCCAGTCCTCCTCCTTGGTGGTGGCTCCGGCGTAGTGCCACTCATGTCGATGCTTCGCTACCACGCCGAGCTTCGTCCTTCGTCGCCGATGCGCCTCGTCTATTCGGCGCGAACTGAAGCCGACATCCTCTACCGCGACGAGCTCTCCAAGTTGTCGGGCGACGCAGGCAACGTGATCATCACGCTGTCCAGGGAGCCTTCGTCGTCGTGGTCGGGCCGGCGAGGTCGGATCGACCATGACCTCCTCTCCCAGTTGACGAATCCGTTATCAGATGACTTGCTGTGCTTTGTCTGCGGGCCGACACCCTTCGTTGAGGCCATGGCAGATGCGCTCGTTGCTCTGGGCCTGAAGCCCGACAACGTAAAGACCGAGCGATTCGGTCCAACAAATGGAGGCTGACATGGACACAACGGCGCTGGATGGCAATGTGGCCGCCGGCATATTGGCGGGCATCTTCTACCCGGAGATGACCGTCGCCGCCACGAGCTGCGCGCACTGCGGGGCAGTTCGTCAACTGGGTGAACTCGTCGCCTACGTGCACGCTCCTGGTGTCATCTTGCGGTGCACATCGTGCGATGCGGTCGTGCTGCGTGTGATGCAGCATCGCAGGCGCGTGTGGCTCGACCTGCGCGGTATGTCGGTACTCCAGATGGAGTTGCCCGACGAGGACTCAGCGCAGTGACGCTCGAGGTTCAGCGAGACGCGAGCGCGGCGCAGTACTCGTCGATCAACTCTCGATAGCTTCGCGCGATCGCCTTGACGGCGTCGGCGCGCGGACCAACGCCGAGGTGTCCTGTCGCCTTGGCGACGTCGTCGCACGGATCGACTCCGACGTGCCCTATATATATGGCGGTCGATTTTTCGGTGCCGCCGCGACCACTACGGCGACGACGCAGTCATCGAGTCTCGCTGGGTGACTCCGCGACCGCCTTGATGCGCTCGAGTGTTACTCGCATGTTGCGTACGTTGGTCCGGGTGCGGGACGCGCGCGCGAAGGATGCATAGAGACGAAGGCCCGCGGAGTCGCCCAGTTCGAAGGACTCGGTCACATTCGTTCCGTCTCCGTAAGGCTCCAGCAGGTACCGCCATGTGACCGCACGTTTTCCGGTGGGACCAGTGACGTCAAAAGCGAAGTCTCGTCCCGGCTCACAACGGGTGATCGTGCAGACCGTCCAATAGATGAGCCAGGCCTTCCCGTTCCGGCGAACGTGCCCGCGAAATCGAACTCCCACTTCGGGCTCGGTCCTCCCGTCCAGCCACTCGGCGTCGAACGTCTCCGGGCTGAACCTTCCGGTGTTGGTGACGTCGCTCACGAGCGACCAGACCCGTTCAGGAGGTGCCGCGATGAACACGGTGACCGACCCCTTCATCACGTCAGCGTAACTGCTCAATCAAGTCGTGCCGAGATCGTCGGTTGCTCAACACCGTGCGGACTCCGAGTCCAACAGAGTAAACGGCCAACGTGAATGTGTTAGCGAGCGGATGTCCTCGGTAGCATGGCGCCCAGACAGTGAATCGGTGGGATGGTTCAACGTCTTCAAATGGAGGAGACGACGTGACAAACGAAGCAGCGCGTTTGGATGAGGTCGGTGTCATCACCAAGATCAGCCCCCGATCCGTGACGGATACGGTGTCTCGCCTCCTCACCATTCTCGCGTCCAAGGGAGTGAAGCTCTTCGCTGTCATTGATCAACGCGCAGAGGCACTCGCCGTGGGACTCCAACTTCGCGAGACGACACTCGTGATCTTCGGCAACCCGCGCGCCGGAACGCCCGTAATGGTCGCCTCGCCGCTCGCGGCCCTCGATTTGCCAATGAAGCTGTTGATATGGGCGGACGGCGCAGAGACGAAGGTGACCTACTACTCGCCGGCGTATCTAGGCGGGCGCTACGGTCTAAGCGAGGAACTCGTCGAGAACCTATCGTCGATCAACGCGCTCTCTGACGCGCTGATCGAGCCGTAGCTCGCGTTGCGTCACGTCCACTACGCGACGGTCATCGGGAGTCGCTAATCGGCGCCACTCTCACCGGAAAGCGCGAGGCACATGGATGACTGCACCTACGTTGAACACCCGAAACGAGCAGCAGTACATCGCGATCGCGGCGGCCCTCACGATGGAGGAGTTCGACGTCGTGCCAGGTCTCTCAAGCAACGTGTACGGGTGGTTGGAGGGCCAAGGACTGACAGCCTCTGGACCGTCCTTCGTCCGCATCCTGACGAGCGATATGACTGCGAAGCTCGACATCGAAGTCGGCGTGCCCGTTGAGGGAGTAGTGACCGGCGGCGAGCGCATGGTCGTCGGGTCGATTCCTCAGGGCAGCTACGTCACCCTCATGTACGGTGCTGCCGACCAGAACGACCACATTCAGGCGAATGTCCAGCTGCAGGCGTGGGCCGCCGAGCACGGGCTGGCGTGGGAGATGGTGCACACGAGCATCGGCGATGTCTGGGGTGGTCGGTTCCAGTTCTATCTCGAGGACGAGTCAAGCGAAGGTAACCAGATCTTCGAACTCATCTACCTCGTTACCGACGAGTCCGCCGAGCGGGCAACGATCTGAGTTCGCCAGTCTTCATCGCTCGAGGTACCCTCCGATGGCAACGACTGCGGCGGCAGTCGCGTCGAGAGCGCGTCGATCGAGGGGACCTGTCCAGCTCGACAGCTTGACGACGACGGTCTTCGTTGGACCGTGAACAAAGACGTTCTGTCCGTAAATCCCCGATGCGTGAAGATACGGATCCCCGATGCTGCGGATCCACCAACCGCTGCGGTAGTGCGAACCGGCCGGAAAGCCGGGCTGCGCGGCGAATTCCTCGAAGACGTCCGGGCCGTCCGATGCGCCCGCGATGGTGTCATCGACCCAGTTCGGGGGCACGACCTGAAACGGACTGCCCGCCGTGGGAGTCATGTACTGGAGACCGAAGCGTCCGAGGTCGCGCAACGTGGCACACACTCCCCCGTCGGCCATGGCGTTGCCGTGACGGTCGAGCGTGACCTCGGCGTCGAATTCGGCACCCATCGGACCCCAGAGTTCAGTGGCGACAAGCTCAGGGAATCGGACGTTGCTCGCCCGCTCCACGACCCAGGCCAGTACGTCGGTGAGGATCGAGCTATAGCGAAATGGCCCCCCATGCTTGCCGTCTCGTCGCAAGGTGGCGAAGTAGTCGAGCGCGTTGCTCGGCAGATCCTCGTCGGTAGGGGGACGCATCTGGTAGATCTGTTCGTAGACGCGCACGTCAGCGTCCACGTTGTCATAGTCCTCGTCGAAATCGATGCCCGCCCGCATATCCATCAGGTGACGCGTCGTCGCCCCGTCGAGTCCCGTGCCCTTCAGCTCTGGTACGAGATCGGTTATCGGCGCGTCGACATCCAGCGCGGACCGACCAACGAGGCACCCGGCGACAGCGGACGTGATGGATTTCGATACCGACATCAAGATGTGCGGCGTGTCTGGTGCCGTATCGTTGAAATAGTGCTCGGCGATCACGCGACCATTCTGCAAAACAAGAAAACCGTCGGTCCACGTCTCGTCGAGTAGTCGCGCAACCGTGAAGCGTTCGCCGTCAACATCAAAGGAGACGCCGAGCACGTCACGTAGGTCCGTCGGCAACTCGCGAACCGGTCCCAGTCCTCGACGTATCCTCGCCGTTGGCACCAGCTCGCGCGTGTGCAGGAATCCCCATCGGTTCGCCGGCGGCGTCTGCCAGTTCTCGAGCGTAACGAGCCGGTCGGCACCGAACGGCGGCGCGCCGACCATGAAGCTGCGCGGGTGATCTGAGGCAGTCGTCATGTTGTGACTCGCATCTCGCGAGACGAGGTGAGCGATGCAGGTGCCTGGGATCCACTCGCCGTGGGCGTCACAGGAACTCGCAAGAAGGGGCGACGCACCTCGCACATGATGGCGACGCTAGCAAGTCGCGAGTCGAGCGCTCGCCGTCCCACCTCGAATCAATGAAGGGGCGTCCGTAACTGGCCCGCTACGAAATCGCCGCCAACATCTCACCGACCGTTGCCATCACATCGGCGATGTATGGGGGAAGATCAGCGCTCCCCGACATGGCCCAGTCGAGCGTATTCAGACGTTCTTGCGTTGTTGGGCCATAGAGAAGGCTCGTTGCCACTCGAAAACGAAAACGATCGGCATCGTCGCCGAAGGCGGAACCGGGCAACATCGCAACGTGGAACTCCTCCAAGAAGTGCGTGGCCATATCCAGGTCGTTTGTGATGCCCTTCGAGTTGGCGTAGCTTCGAGCGAATTCGAGGTCTGGATACATATAGAAGGCACCCTGCGGCGCGCGACAGGTGGCGCCCGATGACTCAAACACCTGAAACATGGCCCGACTCACTTTGGCGTGCAATGTTCGTGCCCTAATGATGTAGTCGACGACCTCTGGTGGTTCGTCGAACGCCACCCTTGCGGCTGCGGCGACCGGTGCGCTCACGCTGGACCAGACTTCACTCCCAATGGCGGCGACTCCATCAAGCACCGTTCTGCCCTCGTCGTGGTCGGGAACGCGCATGATCCCGATCCGCCACCCGCCGAGGGCGAGTGACTTGCTCAGGCCTGAGGTGACGATCGTCCGCTCGGGCAAGAACTCAGCGATGCCCACGAAATCCGAGGGCGTATACGTGAGGTCTCGATAGATCTCGTCGGCGATCACCCACAGCCCGTAGTCACGGGCGATCGAGGCGACCTCTTCGATGCGCGCCCGTGACGCCACCGTCCCGGTGGGATTGTCAGGTTGTGTGATGATCATCGCCTTCGGCGAGAGGCCCATCGCGCGCGCCTCATCGAGTCGTTCGCATAAAAGATCTGGGTCGGGGATGCCACCTGCATCAGGAGGAATCGGCACAGGAATCGATTGATGTCCGGTTAAGGAGACCTGTGGCACGTATGACACCCACGATGGCTTCGGCACCACGACATCGCAGTCGAGTGCGATCAACGTCGCGTAAAGCAGCGCTTTGCTGCCTGGGCCCACCATCACTTGATGCGCTTCAGTCGACAGGGATCGACGCGAGAAGTAACCCGCGACGCTTTCACGCAGCGCGCTCGATCCTGCAACCGGTCCGTAGGCGTTGTCCGTCGCTGCCGCGACGAGTGCGTCCTTCAAAATATCGGCGACGGGCAGGCCAGCCTCGCCGAATCCTAGATGGACGACGGACTCGCCCCGTGACTGCAGCGCACGAATCCGCTCATTGATCTCCAGCGTCGGTGACAAGGGAGGAATAGTGCCGGTCCCCGTGTGAGTGGTCGTCGCCATGTCCATCCTCATTCGCGTTCCACCGGAGCACGTGAGCTCCCATGCAAGCGTACGCGCGGCCAAGCGACGGCCAACGACGGAGTCGGTACTATCGGACCAGGTTCGCTGCTGAGCTCGAAGAGCGCGATGTCAACAAGAAAGGGCAACCATGAATCTGGAAGAGACCCTCGAGAAGATCGTCGAGAACGCGAGCAAAGAGTTGCACGTCGTACGCAAACGAGCCGAGGAGAAGACTCCCGCGCGCGATCACGGCAAGGACTACGACGAAGCCCGAACGGCCGCCGACAAGCTAGATCGATACGCGCACGAAGTCCTCCGGCTGCACGACAACGAATATCATGGCGCCTGGCGGCACGAAAGCGAAGGACTAGGTACCGAGGGCTAGCCCCGCTAACCAGTTCAATCAGTCACTGCGAACGGAATCACGTCGTTCCAGCAATCGGGAACTCCATGCCGCCCTTGAAAGGGCTAACTCGCCTTGGGCACGTCAACTCGATCGAACGCGTGATCCGGGTGTTCTCCGAGATACTCGAACCAGGCGGTCTTGGCGCACGGGTAGTGCTTTGCGGCTTCGACAAGCTCCGTGAATCCTTTGATGGTCGCCTCGAGTCGACTCTGAAGTTGCGCGTCGACGAGGCGTCCGTCGCCGTTGAACGCCTGATGCGCCTGGGCGAGCGAAAACATGTCGGGATACATCCGAGCCCCGAGGTGCTCGAACGGGACCCGCAACGCCCACAGTCCGCGGTTGCCGCCACCCATCGATGGCGACGCCGACAAGAGCAGCCCTTGACGTTCGTTAAACGGTTGCGGCGAGAATCGCGACACCCAGTCGATGGTGTTCTTCAACACGCCCGGCATCGACGCGTTGTACTCAGGCGATGAGACGACGAACGCATCGGTTGCTTCAAGTCGCTGACGAAATCGATCGGCGCCAGAGGGGAGTCCCTCGTCGCGCTCCACATCGGCGTCGAAGGACGGCGCGACGAACTCCTCCATCGAAGCGAAGTCCACGGTCGCGCCGCCGTCGACGATGATGTCCGCCGCCAGCCTCGCCAATCGCGCATTGAGCGATCCATCGCGTAGCGACGCCGACATCACCAGGTAGCTCATCTGCATGGGTGGTTTCATTGTCATGATGTACTCCAACCTCCTGTAGGTCCCCCTTCACCTTGAAAGCGACCCTCGACGCCTGCGAATCTCATCGCCACTGGCTCAGAGGTTACGTCCGCGGTGCGCCTCTCGCACGTACGAGCGACGTCGGTCTTGAGATCACGGGTGTTCATTGCAGCAGTGATGTGAATTGCGTCATGTGTGAAGTGAATGGGTTCGTGCCGCTATGTGTGAACACCTATGTGTGAACACCTGCTGCTCGTCCCCTGCAGCGTGCGCATCACGTACGCCATCATTTTTAGAAGGCATCCGACTGTGAACGCGTTGACAAATGATTCGCTTGCAGAACTCGACGTGGCTAGTCTCAGGCCAACGGGCTAACAGGAGGCACGGATGCTAAAGGGATTCAAGAACTTTCTCTTGCAAGGACAGTTGATCATCATCGCAGTGGGACTGGTCGTCGCGCTCGCCTTCAGCGGGCTGGTCACTGCCTTCACGACCAACATCATCACGCCGCTGATCAACGCCATCGCGGGGAAATCCAATGGGGGCCTAGGTCTCGGCTGGAAGGTGAATGGTCAGTTCATTTCAGTGGGTGCCTTCATCTCGGCGATCGTCTATTTCGTCATCTTCATGTCCGTCGTTTACTTCGTGATCGTCGTGCCCTACCGCAGGTACATGAAGAAGCAAGGCGTCACCGTGTACGCCGCGCCCACGCCGCCACCGCCGGAGAAGACGTGCCCCGCGTGCCTCCAGACTGACCTTCCCGCGGCCGCGGCCAAGTGCTGGCACTGTACAAGCGACCTCACCCAGGTGGCGCCACCGCCTACTGCGACAGCTGACTGACGCCGCAGACGATTTCGACGTTCTTCTTGCTATTCGACACCTAGGTCAGGCCCATGAGTGTGGTGCTCGTCTTCGATCATTGAGCCACAGTCGGGACATACAAGGTTCGCCCAGCACGCCGGGTCGCCACCTTCTTCTAGCCAAACGTCCGTGATTGGACGTTCCTGTTGCGCATCCACTTCATCCTTCGGCAGCGGCGAGCCGCCGCTCTCGACCGCGAAGAAAGCAACTGAGAATCGGACGGGACCAGAGACTGTGACCGCGTGGTCAAGTCCTGGCGGTATGCCGTGCGATGATCCGGCAGTGACCATCACGTTGATGACGACTTCGCCTTGAGCGATAAAGCACAGTTCGCCGCTGTCAACTTCGATCACTCCCCACTTTCCTTCCGGAAGTCGATGGGAGCGCAGAAGCGACTCCGGCATCGTGACCTCATCCCAGGTCGCAGAGCTGCTCGTCAGGCGCACTCGAGTTGGCAGCTCGCCTCGATCGCACAGCCGACATTGGAGGTTGGTACCCACTCGCTCGAGGCGCGCTTCGTCCTCCAATACCCAGGGACGAACTTGGAAGGGTGGGCGATGATGAACGTGCTGGTCGTGGCCACACGAGAGTTCCGCTATCCAGTCGCCAGCGTCGTCGGCGACGAAGCGCACGATGGTCCTTTTCACACGATGCCCCAATCGTCTTCGCTCTCGATGAACTCGATCTCGCTCCCCTCCCGTTGACGACCGCGTCTGGTGATGGGCCTGAGGGTCAAGACGCGTTCGGTGTGACGCTCCTCGGTGAGTAGTTTCTCACGTGCGTGCAAAAGATCAAACTGATTCACGAGGCCCTCGAGTTGTGGCGGACTGTCGCGATCAACGACGACCACCACACTGACGCCGTCGGCGGCCATTCGATCAGCCACTGAGCGGAGGATTTCATCCGCAAACGCGGTCACGGGCGCTTCAATCATCACGTCGCGCACTCGTCGGTCGCGTTCGTTCCTCCACTCGAGCACCGCGGACCACGGCAGCACGCCGAGGAGATCGTTTCCCTCGCCCATAACGGGAAAGAGACGTTGCCGTCGTTCTGGAGATCCCTCAGGCATCGACGAGTAGACCTCGCTCAAGTTTGCGTCGGGATCGACCGTCAAGATGTCTGTGTCCATCACCTCGCGAACGAAGGTGGCTTCAAGAGGATCAACGGCGTACTCACGCATCACGTGGAACCCGCGGCGCGCCACCTTCTCGGTCAAGATCGACCGCTTGAGCACCAGCACGCTCACGAGGTGCGCGAGCGTCGCCGCGATGAGCAGCGCGAGAAGAATGTGGCTGTCGTACGTGAGCTCGAAGGCGAAGATGATCGCTGTAAACGGTGACCTGGTCACGCCACCGAGCGCACCAGCCAGGCCAACGAGCGCCCACACCCCCGGCGTCGCGCCGGGCAGCAAGTGACCCATGACGCCGCCGATGCAAGCGCCCATCATCAATATCGGCGCGAGGATGCCGCCGCTCGTGCCACTGCCGAGTCCGCCGGACCAAATCACGAGCTTCACGACAAAGAGCAGCACGAGCGCGCCGATGGTGAGCTTTCCGAGAAGCTCTGCGTGAATTGTGTCATAGCCAACCCCGAGGGCGCGCGCATCGACGAGACCACCCAGGCCAATGATCGCCCCGCCGATCATGGGCCACCACATCCAGTGCAGTCGACGAATGCGCTTCTTAAAAAGGTCTTCGCTGAGATAAACGGCGTGGGTCATGACCCAGGCTGCGAGACCACAGCCAACGCCGATGACGGCGGCGCCGAGCAGGTTGAAGCCGATGATCGGACCGCTGCTTGGAATGATGAAGATCGGCTGGGGCGTCACGAGGTGGGCTGACGCCATGCCGATGCGCAGCGCGTCGGCGGTCGCGGCCGCGAGGCCGATAAGCACCATCGAGCGAGGTCGGAACTCAAAAGCCAGCAGCTCGACACCGAACAACGTGGCAGCCACCGGCGTGCCAAAGACCGCGCTCATACCGGCGGCTGCGCCGGCAACCAAGAGCGCGCGTCGCTGAGCTGCCGTCAGAGGAAAGAGCTGACCAATGATCGATCCGATGGCGCCGCCCGTGAGAATGATGGGGCCTTCCGCGCCGAACGGTCCGCCGGTGCCAATACTGATCGCGCTCGAGATCGGCTTCAATATGGCGAGCCGCGGCTGCACCTTGCTCCCGTTGATCAGAATCCGCTCCATCGCCTCGGGGATGCCATGGCCACGAATTTGCTCGGAGCCAAATCGCGCCATGAGCCCCACGACCAGGCCGCCCGTGATGGGGATGAGCACTGAGATGGGTCCCAACGTGTTTCCGTACGGGGAGACGAGGTGCACACTCAGGCGGTGATAGTAGAGAAGATTGGTGAAGAAGCCGATCATGTCGAGCAGCGCCAACGAGACACCAGCACCAAGGACGCCGATGAGAATCGCGAGGGGGACGAGCGCGAGGATATCGGGGCGCGTCGTAAAGTCGCCCAGCGTTCGTCGCTCTTTCGACGGCATCGCCCCAAACGCGTCACTCATAGACAGTGGCCGCTGTCACAGCGCACATCACCGAGAATGAGTCCGTCAGCCGGCATCGCTAGATTATATCGTGCCGCGATGCTATTATGGTTCGCGTGGAACTCTCTGACAAGACATACAGCCGACTCCTGGACATTCGAACAGGGATGCGCCGCTTCGAACGATGGAGCGAGCAACAGGCGAAGGCCGAGGGACTCACCGCCGCGCAACACCAGCTGCTGCTCGCCATTCGCGGTCACGATGATCCGCGGGGCCCCACCGTCGGCGAGATCGCTGACTATTTATTGCTTCGCCATCACTCGGTAGTCGGACTCATCAACCGCGCCGAATCTTTGGGTCTCATCCATCGCTCAAAGGATGATGACGACGGTCGTGTCGTTCGCCTATCGCTCAGTCAACAGGGAGCGAAACGACTTGAAGATCTGTCAAAGTTGCACGTTGAAGAACTGAGGCGGTTGAGCGCCCACTTCTCTGAGATATCAGAAGGCCTCGCGCCCACGGGCGGGCTACACGGAATCGCGAAATGACGCGCGACCACCCCCGCTGATCTGGATGGATTCCATTACTGGATTTAGTCCAGGAAACGTTCTAGTATCGCGGCGTGACCCTCAACGCTGCCGAACTGCTTCGTGAGCGGGGGATCCAAGCAACCGCGCAACGAATCGCGGTCCTCCGCGCAGTGTCGCTGCTTCCACACGTGACAGCCGACGAAATCGTCGGAACCGTCCAGTCCGACATCGGCGCCATCTCGCGTCAGGCCGTGTACGACGCACTCGCAGTGCTGGTCGAGCACGGACTCTTGCGACGCATTCAACCTGTGGGATCGGCGGCTCGCTACGAGGATCGGGTGAACGACAACCACCACCATCTGATCTGTCGAACCTGCCAGCGTGTCGTCGACGTCGACTGTGCGGTCGGCGCCGCCCCGTGTCTGACGGCGTCTGATGATCACGGCTACGAGATCGACGAAGCTGAAGTCGCGTACTGGGGTCTCTGTCCGACGTGTCTGGTCGAAACATCCGGTCCCCCGTCGTCACGCGAACACCGAAGCGTGCGACGAGCCGTCGCGGAAGAAGTCCGACAGCTGTAACCAACTCGCATCGGGGACGGTCCTCGTGCACACATTTGACGCAGTACCAAAGGAGAGAAGAGATGACGGATATCGAGAGCAAGTGCCCGTTCCCGAACGGAGTGGACACCCAAAGCCAGCCCAACGAAAAGTGGTGGCCGAATCGATTGAACCTGAAGGTCCTCCACCCCTACTCCGAGAGCGCCAATCCCATGGACGAGGACTTCGACTACGCCGAGGAGTTCAAGTCGCTCGACCTCGACGCGCTGAAGAAGGACCTCACGGCGCTCATGACCGACTCGCAGGAGTGGTGGCCTGCCGACTTCGGCCACTACGGACCCTTCTTCATTCGAATGGCGTGGCACAGTGCGGGGACCTATCGCATTCACGACGGGCGCGGCGGCGCGGGTTCCGGTGCGCAGCGCTTCGCGCCGCTCAATAGCTGGCCCGACAACGTCAGTCTCGACAAGGCTCGCCGACTGCTCTGGCCGATCAAGCAGAAGTACGGCCGCAAGATCTCCTGGGCTGACCTGTTCATCCTGACGGGCAACGTCGCGCTCGAGTCGATGGGCTTTGCGACCTTCGGCTTTGGCGGTGGACGCGAGGACGTCTACGAGCCCGACGAGGGCGTCTACTGGGGACCCGAGACGACCTGGCTCGGCGACCAGCGCTACACCGGCGAGCGCGAGCTGGAAGATCCCCTGGGCGCCGTCCAGATGGGACTCATCTACGTGAACCCCGAAGGCCCGAACGGCAACCCTGATCCGCTGCTCGCAGCAAAGGACATACGAGAGACCTTCAAGCGCATGGCAATGAACGACGAAGAGACGGTGGCGCTCATCGCGGGCGGACACTCCTTCGGCAAGACGCACGGCGCGGCGGACCCCAAGTACGTGGGTCGTGAACCCGAAGCCGCTCCCATCGAGCACCAGGGCCTCGGCTGGAAGAGCGACTACCAGACCGGCGTCGGACCCGACGTCATCGGCAGCGGACTCGAAGGCATGTGGACCAACACGCCAGTGGCGTGGGACAACAGCTTCTTTGACATCCTCTTTGGCTACGAGTGGGAACTGGTGAAGAGCCCCGCGGGCGCATTCCAGTGGAAGCCGAAGGACGGAGCCGGCGCCGACACAGTGCCCGATGCCTTCGATCCGCAGAAGAAGCACGCCCCGACGATGCTGACGACGGATCTCTCGCTTCGCTTTGATCCGATCTACGAGCCGATCTCGCGACGCTTCCATGAGCATCCCGACGAACTCGCTGACGCGTTCGCACGGGCATGGTTCAAGCTGACCCACCGCGACATGGGCCCCCGCGCCCGCTATCTCGGCCCGTGGGTGCCCGATGAACGGCTGATCTGGCAAGATCCGGTGCCCGTGAACACGCATGAACTGCTCAATGCATCAGAGATTGCCGGCCTGAAGACGACGATCCTGGCATCGGGGCTCACCATTCCCCAGCTGGTTGCAACGGCGTGGGCGTCGGCGTCGACGTTTCGCGGCACCGACAAGCGCGGCGGTGCCAACGGTGCGCGGATTCGTTTGGCTCCACAAAAGGACTGGGAGGTCAACAGTCCCGCAACGCTTGCAACGGTGCTGTCGAAGCTCGAGGGCATCCAACAAGACTTCAACGCGCACAACGACAACGCGAAGATGGTGTCACTTGCCGACATCATCGTCCTCGGTGGTGTCGCCGCCGTCGAACAGGCGGCGAAGAACGCCGGCTACGACGTGCGCGTGCCCTTCGAGCCGGGTCGTACTGACGCTTCACAGGACGAGACCGACGTCGAGTCCTTCGAAGTACTCGAACCGTTCGCCGACGGATTCCGCAACTACTTGGCGAAGGGGCGCCACCAGCTCCCCTCGGAGTATTTGCTGGTAGAGCGCGCACGCCTGTTGACGCTCAGCGCTCCTGAGATGACGGTGTTGGTTGGTGGGATGCGAGCCCTGAACGCCAACTTCGACGGTTCACAGGCCGGCGTCTTCACCTCCCAGCCCGAAGCCCTGACCAACGACTTCTTCACGAACTTGCTCGACATGGGCACGGTGTGGACGTCCGTCACACCGGACGAGGAGACGTTCGAGGGTCGCGACCGCGCCACCGGCGCGCTGAGATGGACCGCCACCCGAGCAGACCTTGTCTTCGGTTCGAACTCAGAACTCCGCGCGATTGCCGAGGTCTACGCCAGCGATGACGCGCGACAGAAGTTCGTCCACGACTTCGTCGCAGCGTGGGACAAGGTGATGAGCCTGGACCGGTTCGATCTCGACTAGGTCTGCACCACCGCTCCCGTGGCGTCTCGTAGGTGGCGCCACGGGAGCTTCGCCAATCGATGACGTCAGATGATGCGCTGAGCGAGGGTGACTTCGCTCGTCAACGACTCGCGTCCGGCCCGTCCGATGACCATCGCACCGAAGGCCGCCATCAACAAGCCCGGACCGCTCGCGTAGCCCATCCAGTATTCAAGGGTCGTCAATGGCGACGCCGCGTGGAAGTACGGTCCCACCAATACCGGCCAGACGAGCGGGGCCACCGTGAGCCACGCGCCACAGAGGAACAGCACGAACCCCGAGGCGGCGAGCATCCCAGCAGACTGCAGCCCCATCGGTCGA
Source organism: uncultured Acidimicrobiaceae bacterium (assembly GCA_963732125.1). Taxonomy (GTDB): domain Bacteria; phylum Actinomycetota; class Acidimicrobiia; order Acidimicrobiales; family RAAP-2; genus RAAP-2. Next base: position 22,020 of record CAVSXX010000002.1, read on the forward strand.
CGCGCACACGCCAATACGATCAGGCACATCAGGATCCCGACGGCTCCCGGTACGACCGCCCCCAGCGCGTGCAGTTCGTTCCACGTCCACGAGGGAGCGCCGTCGGCGGAGAATCCGAACGTCGGTCCCAAGAAGGGAACGATCCCTGCCCACGCCGAGATGAGGAGCGCCAGAATGCCTCCCAATATGAGGCCGACCGACGCACTGGGGATGTAGATGTCTGTCCTTTCAATGCGAGTTACGGACTCCGCGCCGCGAGATGCAACCCGATCATCCATCGAAGTTGGAGTCGTGTCCGCCTCGGTAACTCGAGAGTCGTCAACGTCTGTTGAGTGATGTCTTAACGCCATACATCCTCCTTTGTCACCCCTAATTTTATTTTGGTCATTTCTATATTTTCCTGTGAAGCGACAAGTGATCTGTACACTCTGCGATGCGAATACACATAATCAACTTCGCTTCATGTCCGTCATCAGGCGGTCTTAACCGGCATCGAAATCAGCAGAGACTGAGTCTCGCCACATCACCAGTTTCCGAATCATTCTCACGCTCGACGTCTCGAGTTCATGACGACGCGCCCATTTGCCAACTTCACGCCCTCGGCGTTTAGTCGCTTCGCATGCTCGACCTCGTTACCTGGTGCCAAACGTCCGTTAGCGGTGACGACGCGCCACCATGGAAACCGGCCCGATAAATGGGCCAAGAAGTTGCCAACTGCACGCCAGGCGCCCGGGTGGCCTGACTCTTCGGCCACTTCGCCATACGTCATCACGGTGCCACGAGGAATGCTCTTGAGCACGCGACGGACATCGTCTTCAAACGCGTCGTTCACGTGGTCACCTCTTCAACCAGTCGATGTCTGCCGGCCGTCGAGGTCTCACGTGGCGCCGCGTCGCTCGAGATACCAGCGACTGGCCCGTTGACTGATCGCCACGTGGTCGCGGGCGGCTGCGAGTCGCTCCTTCTCGTACGAAGCGAGCATGTCGAACACATTCTTCTTGGCTGCGAACGACTCGGCGAGCTGCGCCGCGTCGTAAAGGCCCTCGGTGAATCCGCCGCCGACCATCGGCGAGGCCGCGTGTGCAGCGTCGCCCGTGAGCGCGACGCGTTCGGACACCAGGCGATTGGGAGAGTACTCGGCCACCGGCGTACCGAAGATGAGGCGTCGCTCCAGCGCGACGCTGAGCGCTTCCGCCCACGGCGAGGGCCAGGTCTGTCCTGCGATTCTTCGAAGCTCGTTGCTGATCTCTTGAGGCACGTCGGTGGACAACAGCGATCCTCGCACGACCGCGCCTTCAAGGAGCCCGTGCTCGCGCAGCAGCTGTTCGCGAGTTGGGTCGTACCAGACAAGATTGAGGCGTCGGTGACCGACGCGTACATCGCCATCGGCGCCCGGGACCGGGTACGTGACGAGGCGGTAGCGATCGGCGTAGTACTCGCGTGAGGGTTCGCTACTGCCAGGGAGTCTCGTCTGTTCGGTGAGGAGCTCTTCGGGCACCATCGCCCGCCACAGCACGAATCCCGCGTACGTGGCGGACGGGTGATCCGGATCGACGAATCGGCGAACGGTGCTGTGCACGCCGTCAGCCCCAATGACGATGTCTCCTCGCCAGACCCGTTCATCCGGCGATGACACGCTCGCCACGTCGAACCCGCTCACCACGTCGGTGATGTCAACGTCGTAGTGCACCTCGATCGACGGCACTTCCCGGGCAGACTGATCAAGCCAGTCGCGAAGAATCTGCCATGCAGTGGTGTCACGATCGACGCCGTGACATACCGCGGGCGATGACGTCACACCCGTGACCTGCTGCACCAGCTCCACGTCGACGCCCAATCCCCCGCCGACGTCGAGGGTTGACAGGGACGTACGTTCCAAGACGGTGACGGTCGCTCCCTCTCGCGCCAGCGCGAGTGCGGCGCTCAGACCGACGAGCGAGCCGCCGACGATGACGACGTGCGTAGCTCCGTCTCCCTCGGTCATGCGTCGCCCCCGAACCTTGTCACTAAGGAAACACGATGGTTCGATTCCCCGCAAGGACTACCCGATCCTCGCTTTGCAGCCGAACGGCGCGCGCCAGCACGGTGCGTTCGATATCTCTACCAAGCGCTACCAGGTCGGCTGCGGACTCGGCGTGCGTGACGCGAATCACACTTTGTTCGATGATGGGTCCCTCGTCGAGGTCCGCCGTCACATAGTGGGCAGTCGCGCCGATGAGCTTCACGCCGCGCTCGTACGCCTGGTGATATGGCTTCGCTCCCTTGAAGCTCGGCAGGAATGAGTGATGAATGTTGATGATGTTGCCGAGCATCGATTCAAAGAAGTCGGGCGAGAGCACCTGCATGTACCGAGCAAGCACCAGAAAGTCAATGCGGTCGACTTCGACGAGCTCGCGCAGGTGCGCCTCGGCCTCCGTCTTCGTCTCAGGCGTCACAGGAATGTAGCGAAAGGGAATCTCGTAGCGCGCTGCGATCGGAGCGCAGTCGGGATGGTTAGAGACGATCATCGGTATGTCAACATCCAGTTCGCCGAGGTTCCATCGATACAGCAGATCAACCAGACAGTGGTCCAGTTTCGACACCATGATCAGTGCTCGACGGCGCTGCGTCTCGAGGCGAATTCCCAACAGCGGTTGGAACGCTTCCAATTCCGATGTGAGCGCAGCTCGGACATCGTCGAGAGGCTCCGGACTGTCAAAAAGAATCCTCATGCAAAAGAGTCCGGTTGGCGGATCCGAATACTGATCGCTCTCGACGATATTGCCGCCCACATTGACGATCCCCTTGGCGGCGGCGAGCACGATGCCGGCTTGATCGGGGCAGCGGAGTGTGATGATGAAGCGATTCATCGACGTACCTTACGCGCGCGCGCGAGAGCCGCTCGCCGCGTCTAACGATCCAGCGCCCTCATGTGCATCGGACCACAACGTTGCCGTCCGCCATCCACGAAGGGAGTTGACAACGGCCAGCTCGTCAGCGGTTCGAAGATCGTCGGGCAGAAGTACTCGCTCGATCAGCGTGCCGGCTTCGACGAGCCGTGCGCGTCCGATGCCGGGCAGGCAGCCCGACGAGAGCGGTGGCGTGAACCAGTGCTGGCCGATTCGTGCCGCGAGATTGGCGATCGTGACCTCGGTACACTCTCCACGCTCGTTCACCATTACGACGTCATCCGCACGAGGAGACTTCCGGCGCCGCTTCGTATACATCTCGCGCTGCGTCGTCTTGTGAAAGAGCATGATCGACTCGCTACTCACCGGCTCATCGTCGAATTCGAGCCGCACCGGTGCCGAGCACGCCAGTGGCATGGGTCCTCGCTGCAGGTCGATCTCGCCTCGTCGCGACAGCAACAGACGAATTCTCGGAAGGTCACCCGATCCCGACAGCATCGAGACGACGCGCTGTTCAAGGTCGCGAGGATAACGAAACCCAAAGAACTCTGCGGAGGATCTCAGGCGTTCGACGTGACGATGAAGCGTATCCTTCGACCCACCGCCAACGTAGCCAAACGTCTCGAGGAGACGAAACGGGCGCGGCGACGCGATACTCAGCATCTCGGCCTTGAGCGCCATCTCGCGGCACTCATTCTCGGGATCCGAGTCGGCCACCACGCCGCCGCCGCTGCCGTACCGCGCGAACTCATTGCCGCGATCGACGACGGCGGTTCGAATCGCCACGCTGAATCGTGCGCGAAGGCCCTCGTTCGCGGGCTGCAGCAGACCGATCGCACCGCAGTAGGCGCCGCGCTCGGTATGTTCGAGTCGTTCGATGATTTCCATCGCGCTCTGCTTTGGCGCGCCGGTCACCGAGCCACACGGGAACATCGCGCGAAAGATGTCCGTGAGACGCGTGTCATCCCTGGTGCGGCACTGAACCTCCGATACGAGCTGCCACACGTTCGGATAGCCCTCCAGCGAACAGACCTCGGTCGCCGCCACCGTGCCGATCTCTGCGATCTTTCCCATGTCGTTGCGAATGAGGTCAACGATCATGACGTTCTCTGCCGACTCCTTCGAAGAGCTCACGAGCGCGTATGCGCGGGCTTCGTCCTCTTCACGAAAGCGGCCCCGTCGGATCGTCCCTTTCATGGGACGACTTCGAAGAAGCGATCCGTCCCATTCGACGAACAGCTCGGGCGAGGCGCTCACGATCGTGGATCGCTCGAGTTCGATGAGCGAACCGTACGCGGGTCGCTGGGCAAGCAGCAGTCGGCGATACAGCGACGCCGAATCGACCGGGCCCCTGTTCACGACGACGTTGGTGAGATTCACCTGGTACACCGCGCCGATTTCGATCTCGTCAAGGATCGACTGCACCCTTTTGATGTACTCCTCGTCGTCGACGGTCGATTCCCACGGGGCTACGTCGGAGGCGCCTCGATGGCGCGGCAACGAGAGTCGCGACGTTGTCGCACTGCGAAACGCTCCAAACCACGCGAACGGGAGCCCCTCCGCTCCATCGATTCCTCCTTGGTGCACACGAAGACCGGCGTCATAGGCGGGCGCAGCTTCGTAGGAAATGAAGCCCGCGACCCAGTAGTTCGTGCGAGCCATGTCTTCGGCCAGATTCACAACGCGTTCGACGTCGTCGAGCGTCACGGCGCGAAACTCCATCTCAAATCCTGAGAGCTTCGTTGTCGTGAAGTCGCGCAGATTGTCGAAACGAACAGAGGGCACAAACGCGCTGGTCACGTGCGTTCGTCTCGTCGCACGTAACGACTCGTCGAGGAGAGGGAGATGAGATGCAATGGGCGGATCCTTCTGTTGCCTTCAATGATGGCGCACGAGCGCGCGGGTGCGCGAGTGCGAACGAGCGAGCACCACGCGGAACGGAGCTACGCGAGCGCGGCCCTGGACACGCGTACGCCACATTGTGGAATGACACACTGGTCTGTCAAAAATTGACGCGAAATTGCAGGTGGCCGTAACCTGAGCATCACCTCATGACACCGGCACTGTGTTCATGATCGGTGACAGGGGGCACGTGAAGCGGACTCGCTACGACTTCGTGATTGTGGGAGGCGGCTCGGCGGGAAGCGCCCTTGCCAATCGCCTGAGTAGTGACGGGTCGAACGAGGTCCTGGTGCTCGAGGCCGGACGTCCGGACTACAGATGGGACATCTTCGTCCATATGCCGGCCGCGCTCACGATCCCCATCGGCAACCGCTTCTACGACTGGAAGTACGAGTCCGAGCCCGAGCCTTTCATGAACGACCGACGCATCTACCACGCTCGCGGCAAACTGCTCGGCGGCTCCAGCAGCATCAACGGCATGATCTTCCAGCGCGGCAATCCACTCGACTTCGAGCGATGGTCAAAGGACGCGGGCATGAGCGGGTGGGACTATTCGCACTGCCTCCCTTATTTCAAGCGGATGGAGAACTGTCTGGCGGGCGGTGATGACTATCGCGGGACGACCGGTCCACTCGTCCTCGAGCGTGGACCCGCGACGAACCCACTCTTCACCGCGTTCTTCGACGCGGTGCGCGAGGCCGGCTATCCCCTTACCAACGACGTCAATGGGTATCGGCAAGAGGGTTTCGCGCCCTTCGACCGTGACATCTTTCGCGGACGGCGCCTCGGAGCCGCGCGTGCGTACCTGCATCCGGCCATGGGTCGAGCGAACCTCGAGGTGCAGTGCCACGCCTTCGTCACCAAGATCCTCTTCGAGAAGAATCGCGCCGTCGGCGTCGAGTTCTCCGAGCGCGGACAGCGCCGCGAGGTTCGAGCGGGTGAGGTGATCCTGTGCGGCGGCGCCTTCAACTCACCCCAAGTGCTCCAACTGTCGGGTGTCGGCAACGCCAACGAACTGGCCGCTCTCGGTATCGGGGTCGTCCAGGATCTGCCGGGTGTGGGCGAGAATCTCCAAGACCATCTCGAGGTCTACATCCAGCACTCGTGCACCCAGCCCGTCTCGGTCGCGCCGGCGCTCAAGATGCGCAATCGTCCCTGGATCGGCGCCAACTGGCTGTTCTTTCGGCGCGGTCCCGGCGCGACGAATCACTTTGAAGGGGGCGGATTTGCGCGCAGCAACGATGAGGTCGCCTATCCAAACCTGATGTTCCACTTTCTCCCAATCGCCATTCGCTACGACGGTTCGTCGCCCGTCGGGGGCCACGGCTACCAGATACACATCGGCCCGATGTACTCCAACGCCCGCGGGTCCGTGAAGCTGAAGTCGGACAGTGCGTTCACGCATCCGTCGATCAGCTTCAACTACCTCTCGACCGAGCAGGACCGACGCGAGTGGGTAGAAGCGATCCACGTTGCTCGCGACATTCTCCGCCAGCCCGCCTTCGCCCCGTACAGCGGGGGCGAGTTGTCGCCCGGGCCGAGCGTCTCGACGGATCAGGAGATCCTCGACTGGGTCGCTCGCGATGCCGAGACGGCGCTGCACCCCTCGTGCACCTGCAAGATGGGCACCGACGACATGTCGGTCGTTGACCCCTCGAGCATGCGCGTCCATGGACTCGAAGGGCTGCGCGTGGTCGATGCTTCCACCTTTCCGTACGTGACGAACGCCAATATCTTCGCGCCAGTGATGATGGTCGCCGAGAAATCGGCCGACCTCATTCTCGGCAACACCCCGCTGGCACCCTCGACCGTCGGTTTCTACCGGCACGGCGTCGACGAGAGCCCGCTCGAACACAAGCCGTCTGACTAAACGGCAGCGACGCTTACGAATGCGAGCGAGATCTGATGGCGCTCGCGAGCGCCGGAACGATCACGCTGAGATCCCCAACGAGGGCATAGTCGGCCCGCGATAGGAACGGCGCGTCGGCGTCCGTGTTGATCGTGACCACGTGCTTCGCGCTGCGACAACCCGCCAGGTGCTGCGTCGCGCCGCTGATGCCACACGCCAGGTAGAGCTCCGGCGAGATCTTCGTGCCGGTCTGTCCCACCTGCTGGGCGTGCGGACGCCAGCCATTGCTGGTGACGACCCGCGACACCCCGACGGCCGCACCCAACAGACCCGCCAAGTCGTCGAGCGCGGCAAAGCCCTCCTCGCTACCAACTCCTCGTCCGCCGCCGACGACAACGCGGGCGTTGGCAAGCGCGATGCCTCCGCTCCGAGGAATCCATTCGCGGACGACGACTTGACGATCAACGTCGCTCGCCGTGGTGTGGAACTCACGAACGGTCGTTGACGCGGGGACGTCCGCCGGCACCGCGAGCACACCGTCCGACGCCGCCGTCAAGAGCACCGGTGATCCCTCGAGCACCGCGTCCTCGATCAAGCTGCCCGCCCAGCGCTGGCGACTGACGCGAATCGATCGCTCGTCCCGCCATGCAGCGGTGAGACAGTTCGCCGCCATCGCCAGACCACTGGTCGCGGCCACGTTGGCCATGATCTCCTGTCCGCGATCCGTGCCCGACGCCACGACCGCGTCGGCGCCGAGGGACTGCGCAAGTGTCGCCACGGCGCGAGCCCAACCCGAGGGCGAATACGCGTCAAGATCCTCGATCAGGATCTGGTAGGCATCGCTCACCCCGAACTTCGAGAGCGCCTCCCTCTTGGTTGCAGACATCTCGCCGACAAGCGTCGCAACGAGCGCCCTGCCCGAGGTGCCAGCGAGGGATCGCGCAAGAGTAACGGCTCGAAGCGACGTGTCGAGTATGCCGTCTTCGTCGTGCTCGACGAAGCACAAGACACCGGCGCGCGCCGGCTCCGGCTCCGGCTCCGGCTCCGGCGAAGTCTCGATGGGCTCGGCGCTCATGAGATGATCCCCCACTGCTCAAAGAGCGCGACGAGTGCTGGCACGCCGTCAAGGCCGACGCCCAGGATCTCCGCCTTCTCCCGCGGTTCTTCAGGGACACGAAGCCGTTCTTTACGAAGCGCCCCCTCACGCCATTCGACGGGCACCTCCTCGATCGCCATCTTCTTTGCGCGCATGCGCCCGGGCAACGAGGGATAGCGGGGAAGGTTGATGCCCTCTTTCACCGCGATGACGGACGGCAACGAGAGGTCGTAGACCTCGTCGCCGCCACGAAACTCTCTGCGCGCTTCGACGGAACCTTCACCAATCTCGAGGTGCTTGATTCCGCTGATCGACGGTCGCCCCAGAGCCTGAGCGACGCGAATCCCCACCTGGTAATCGCCGGTGTCAGCCGCTTCGTTGCCGAAGAGAATGAGATCGTAGGGACCGTTCGCCTCTTCGTGGCGATGAACGGCGCTCACGATCGCTTCGGCGGTCGCGATCGGGTCCCACTCCCGACCGTCGGTGACCAGATGGACGAGTTGGGTCGCGCCGAGGGACGCTGCGTCGCGCAGCTGCTCGGCCGCCTCGGGCGGACCAACGGTAAGCACGGTGACCGATCCCCCTCGCTGTTCGACAATGCGGACCGCCTCTTCAACGGCACACTCCTCGTGTGGACTCATCGTGAAGCCGAGCTGGCGTACGTCGACGTCCAGCGCGTCGGGGGTGAGGACGATGCGTGCTCCCACCATGGGCACGCGCTTCACACAGACCAGAACGTTCACGTTCAGCTTCTGACGCGCGAGTTCTCGGGGTCGAAGAGCGGCGTCGCGCCGACGACGTCGACGGTGACCGGATAGTTCTCGCCCAGGTACTCGACCATGAGCTGGCGACCGACCTCGGCGTAGCTCGCTGGTAGATAGGCGAGCAGGATGTGCTTGCCGAGCGACGGTCCCGAGCCCGCGCTCGTGACGTAGGACGGGCGACCCTTGTCGTCGACGAGCCGTTCACCGTCGAGGGTGACAATCGGCTCGCCGCCGAGCATGTAGCGAGCAATGCCACTGGAGGAGCGGTGGTCATTCACGGTGAGCGTGCAGAGGTGGGCGACCGGCGTTCCGTCGCGCTGAGCCAGGTAGGCCTCTCGACCGATGAAGTCCTGCTTCTTCACCGTCGGGCGCGCCATGCCTGCTTCAACGATCGTGAAGTCGCCCGTGAGCTCATTGCCCAGCGCGCGATAGCCCTTTTCCAGGCGACCGGTCGTGGCGTAGACGCCGATGCCCACGGGTACGAGCCCGTGCTCTTGACCGGCGGCGAACAGCGTGTCCCACGCCTTCGCACCCTCTTCGATCGGCACGTACAGCTCCCAGCCGAGCTCGCCGATGTAGGAGATACGCGACGCCAGTACCTGAATGCCGCCGATCTCGATCGTTCGACAGGTCGCGAACGGGAAACCTTCGTGGCTGACGTCGTCGCTGGTGCACGTCGCCAAGACGTCGCGCGCCCTTGGGCCCCAGAGCCCGAAGGTCGACCACGATGACGTGAGGTCCGACAGCTGCGCCGAGCCGTCGCTCGGCAAGTGATCGATGAACCACTTCTTTTCGGTCATGCCCGTGTGGGCGCCGGTCACGACGCAGAAGTGATCGTGGCCGAGGCGCATGATCGTGAGGTCTGACTTGAAGCCGCCGTGCTCGTCGAGGAGCGAGGTGTAGACCACGCGCCCGATCGGCACGTCGAGCTGGGCCACGGCGAGGTGTTGCAAGACCGCCAGCGCCCCCGGTCCGGTGACGTCCAGCACCACGAACGCCGAGAGGTCCGTCAACCCGCAGTGGTCGCGCAGGGCGAGATGCTCGGCGTTGATGATGGGCGACCACCAGCGAGATTCCCACTCGGCCTCTCGCTCCATCAATCGGCCCGCATAGTTCTTCAACAGACCCGCGTTGCTCTCGTACCAGTAGGGCCGCTCCCAGCCCATGGTCTCGTAGAAGAAGGCCCCGAGGTCGCGCTCGCGGTCGTAGACCGGGCTCAGTCTCGTCGGGCGCAGGGACTCCCACTGCTCGGACGGGTGCACGATGCCGTACATCTTGTTAAAGCCCTCGCGCGCGCGAGCCGTGACGTGCGCCCGAGTGCGCTGGTGACTGTAGAAGCGCGCGATGTCGGCCTCATGGAGGTCGATCTCGGGTACGTCGCCGTTCATCCACTCTGCGACCGCGCGCGCAATGCCCGGACCTTCTTTGATCCAGCTCGCCGCGACCGACCACAGGCCCTTCACCTCGGGCGTCTCGCCGAGGACCGGGTGCCCGTCGGGCGTCATCGAGATCAGCCCGTTGATCGCGTAGCGCACGCCGACGCGCTCGTCACCCAACAGCTCGGGCATCAGCTCGAGCGCCTCCAGGAGCTGGGGGTCGAAGTCGTCCTGGGTGAATGGCAGCTCGGTCGGCGACAGCGCCGACTGCTCGATCGAGGGAATCTCCTCGGGGTTCACGATGATCGGACGGTGCGCGTAGGAGCCGACCTCCATGTCGCCGCCGTGCTGGCGCTCGTACATGTTGGTGTCCATGTCGCGCACGATCGGGTAGACGATCTCGCCGACCGTGTCCGCAAACAGGGGAATGGGACCGACGCTGATCATCTGGTGGACGATCGGCGTCAAGGGAATCGTCGCGCCGGCCAGCTTCGCGATCTTGGGGCTCCACACCCCGCAACACACCGCCACCGCGCTGGTGTCGATGTCGCCCGATGTCGTGCGCACCGCGCGCACACGCTCGCCGTCGTCAGTGAGGTCAATACCGAGGACCTCCGTGCTCGCGCGGACCTCGAGCGCGCCCATCTCTTGAGCGCGCTCGCGCATCAAGGTGCCCGCCCGCAGCGAGTCGACGACACCGACCGTCGGGAAGTACAGCCCCTCGCGAATGACCGAGGGATCGAGGTAGGGCACGAGCTTTTGGACACCTTCGGAAGTCAACAGCTCACAGGGAATCCCCCAGGCCTTCGCGGCTGCCATCCGCCGGCGCAGCTCTTGACTGCGCGCTTCGGTGCGCGCGACTTCGATGCCACCGCTCTCGATGAACACGCCGAGCTCCTTGTACTGCGCCGTCGAGTCGGCGGTGAGCTCGGTCATCATCTTCGAGTAGTCCACCGGGAAGATGAAGTTGGAGGCATGTCCCGTTGAACCACCGGGGTTCGGCATCGGGCCTTTGTCCACGAGGACCAGGTCGCGCCAGCCGAGTCGCGCCAAGTGATACGCGAGGGAGTTCCCGACGATGCCGGCGCCGACGATAACAGCGCGCGCGGTGGAAGTCGATTCGTTCGTGGTCATGTCCTTCTCCTGAGGTGACGTGGCGTGAGCAGCATGGCAAGTGGTGGCGCGATTCGCGCAGCGTCACTGCGCGAGTTCGCGGTAATCGGCGTCGAAGGCTTCATCGAGGGCAACATCAGCGGCGGGGCCGGACGTCGTCGGTCATCATCAGTCGCCCAACTCGGCGCGTCGCCGGATGACGTACTCCCCCAGTTCATCGCGAATGGCGTCGTCGAGTGGTGGTGCCTCAAAGTCGGCGAGGGTCTTCTGGTAGATCTCGGCAGCACGAGCGGCCGCGTCGAGGGCGCCGTCGCGCGACCAGCGCTCGAAGTTCTTCGACGACGACAGGAGCGGCCGGTAGAAGCAGTCGCGAAAACGGGTCATGGTGTGCTCGGCCCCGAGGAAGTGTCCCCCGTGGCCGACCTCCAAGTGCGCGTCGAATGCGAGGGCCGCTTCGTCGATCTCCATGGGCGTGAACTCCACGCGCAGCATGCGCAACAGCTCAATGTCGATGATGAACTTCTCGTAGCTGCTCACCAGACCACTCTCCAGCCAGCCGGCCGAGTGCATCACGAAGTTGGCGCCGGTGAGAAACGTCGGCAACATCGTCATGAGCGCTTCGTAGGCCGCCTGTGCGTCGGGAGTCTGGCTCGAGGTCAGCCCTCCCCCGGTGCGAAACGGAAGTCCGTAGTGGCGCGCGAGCTGACCGGTGCAGAGAAGCCCCATCGCCGACTCGGGCGTGCCGAAGGTGGGCGATCCCGATTGCATGTCAATGTTGGAAAGGAACGAGCCGAAGACGACCGGGCAGCCCGGTCGTATGAGCTGGGCCAGTGCGATCCCCGACAGCGCCTCGGCGAGCTGCTGGGCGAGGGCCGACGGGATGGTGACCGGCGACATGGCACCCATGAGCAGGAACGGTGTCAGGATCACCGGCTGATTCGCGAGGTTGTACTCGAACTGGGCATCGAGCATGCGATCGTCCCAGCGCAGCGGCGAGTTGCAGTTGATGAGTGAGATCATGGCCGGCGTCATTTCGATGGCTTCGCGCCCGCCAAAGAGAATCTCGCTCATCTTGATCGTGTCGAGCGCGTTCACGCCGGAGACGACATTACCCATGTAGAACTTGTCGCTCAGCGTCTGCAGTGCGTAGATCATGTCGAGGTGGCGCGAGTCGAGCGGCGCATCGTTGGGTTCGCAGATGATCCCGCCCGCCGAGTCAAGCTCGGGAAAGCTCTGGGCCAGCATCGTGAACTTTCTGAAGTCCTCGAGCGTGGCGTCGCGACGAACGTCACCGGCGCGCACGAACGGCGGTCCATAGACGCCGCTGAAGACCATCGAGTCGCCGCCGACGTGCACGTTGTTCTTCGGGTTCCGCGCTTGGATGTCAAATTCGCTGGGGGCCTTGGCGACCTGTTCCATCACGAACTCGGGATCGAGCCAGACGGTCTGGCCCTCCACCTTTTGGCCGGCCTTGGCAAACAGCTCGGTCGCTTCCGGCTTCACGAACTGGACACCGATCTCAGAGACGATGCGTCGCCAACCACGATCCAGGATGTCCACGGCGTCGGGAGAGAGCAGTTCGTAGCGAGCCATCTTGTTGGAGAACATCCCCACCCCGTTTCGACGCGAATCGTGCCAGCACGATCCGTGAATCACATTGTAAAACTCCATACTGTACTATGGAACCAGTGCAAGCGAGCGCGATGAACAGACCGTCCGGGTCCCAGGCCATCGACCGTGCCGGCGACCTCGTTCGCCAGGTCGTCGACGCCACGCGCCCGGTCACGTTCTCCGAGCTCGCCCAGGCATCAGGCCTCGCCAAGAGCACGGCGTCACGGATCTTGAGCGCGCTCGAGCGAAACGGACTGCTCCGTCGCGACGCGCGCGGGGGATTTCTCCCTGGTGATGCCTTCGTGCGCTACGCGCTTCGAGGCAATACGGACACCGATCTCGTGACCATCGCTCACCCCTACCTGGAGCGACTGGGTGAAGTGAGTCGCGAAACCATCAACCTTGGGGTCCAGCGCCACTCCATGGTCATCCAGATCGCCCAGGTCGACAGCCATTACGTACTCGGAGGCACCAACTGGCTTGGTCGCAGTGAGCCGTTACACGCCACGGCGCTCGGCAAGGTACTCCTCGCCCATGAGGCAGCAGAGCTGCCGCCCGGGCGACTCGAGCGCTTGACCGCGCGCACCATTACGAACCGCGCTGACCTCGAGGCGGAACTCGCAAACGTTCGCCTCCAGGGCTACGCGGTGGCGGAAGAAGAGCTCGAGGTCGGGCTCATCGCCATCGCCGCCCCCGTGCGGCGCAGCGACGGGGCCGTGATCGCCGCACTCTCGGTGTCGGGTCCCACGACGCGTCTCGCCGAGCCGCGCGTCAGCCAAGTCGGCGCACTGTGCGCCGCCGAGGCGAATGCCCTCTCCGCGGCACTCGGCTACCAGATGAAACGAAAGGGTGCAGCGTGAATCGAGACGAACTCCTCAAAGAGATGTACGACGCCACGCTCTTGGGGAACGCCCCTGCGGTGCTCGAACTCACCAACGCGGGCCTCGCCATGGGACTCACGCCCGAGATCCTCCTCTTCGACTCGCTGATACCTTCCCTCGAAGAAGTAGGAGCGCGCTTCGAGCGCGGCGACTTCTTCGTCCCCGAGATGCTCATCGCGGGACGAGCCATGGCTGGCGCGCTCGAAGTGCTGCGCCCGTTGATGGTCGAAACCGGCGTCGAGCCTGTGGGGACCTTTCTTATGGGCACCGTGAAGGGCGACGTCCACGACATCGGCAAGAACCTGGTGGACATCATGCTGGAAGGCGCAGGCTTTCACGTCATCGACCTCGGCGTCCAAGTCCCACCGGAGAAGTTCATCGATGCCATCCACGAGCATCAGCCCGACATCGTGGGCTTCTCCGCGTTCTTAACCACCACCATGCCGATGTTCAAGGCCAACATGAACGCCCTCGAAAAAGCGGGGCTGCGCGATCAAGTCATCGTCATGGTGGGCGGCGCCCCCGTCACCCAGGAGTACGCCGATGCGGTTGGTGCCGATGGGTACGCGGCTGACGCGTCGGCCGCCGTGAAGAAGGCAAAAGACCTTCTCGCACGCAAGCGCGCAGTGGCGACGGCCTAGCAGCGTGCACACCCATCTTCGCTCCCCCACTCGTGAGGTCGTCATCGGCAACGACCAGCCCTTCTGCATCATCGGCGAGCGGATCAATCCGACCGGGCGCAAGATCTTCCAGGAACATCTTCGCGCCGGCGATCTGTCGCGCATCACCATCGACGTCGCCCAACAGGTCGCGGGCGGTGCCATGGTCCTCGACGTCAACATGGGCGTGCCCTTGGCCGACGAGGTCGAGCTCATGGTCCAGGCGGTCAAGCTGATTCAGAGCCTGACCGAACTGCCGCTGTGCATCGACTCTTCTGTCATCGAGGCCCTCGACGCGGGCCTCGCCACCTATCAGGGGAAGGCACTGGTGAACTCGGTCACCGCCGAGGACGATCGCCTCGAGGCGATCCTGCCACTCGTCAAGCGCTACGGCGCCGCCATCATCGCGCTGCCGAACGACGAGTTCGAAATCCCCTACGAGCCTGAGCGGCGCCTCGAACTGGCGAGGAAGATCGTCGACGTTGCCACCAGTCAGTACGACATCGCCATCGAGGACATCGTGATTGATCCCTTGGCCATGCCCATCGGCGCGGATACCTCACTCGTCGCCAAGACCCTCGAGACGATCGAGATGATCCATGAAGAGCTCGGCGTCAACATGACTCTCGGCGCTTCCAACGTCTCCTTCGGCATGCCCGATCGGGCCACGCTCGGCGCGACGTTCCTGCCCATCGCGATGCGCGCGGGTCTCACCAGCGCCATCATGGACGCCCGGTCGCCGCAGCTGGTGCGCGCGGTTCAGGCCGGTGATCTGCTGCTCGATCACGATCCGTGGGGCGCGGCGTGGATCGCGGTGCACCGCCAGCAGAGCACGAACGCGTCATGAGCGAGCTTCGGGTGCCCGAGGGCACCCGCGACGAGCTGACCAACGTCGCTGGTGGCACCGGCACAGGCGACGGACGTGGCCGACTCGACCTCCTCTTCGAACCGGCCGGCCGGAAGGTGCGCGTGCCGCCGGGCGTGATGCTCTTTGACGCCGCGAGCTGGAACGGCGTCGCCATCGACTCGACGTGCGGGGGACACGGGACGTGTCGCAAATGCAAGGTGCGGATCCTCGAGGGCGCCGCGCCAATCACGTCGCTCGACACTCGAGCGTTCTCGACGGCGGAGCTGCGAGACGGTTGGCGCCTCGCCTGTCGCGTCGAGGTCGTGAGTGACCTGCGTGTCGACGTGCCGGCCCTCGTCACTCGCCCGAAGGCGGCGACCGTCGGCGTCGGGCGCAAGGTCATTCTGCGTCCCGCGGTGCAGAAGCGCTACGTCGAGCTCACCGAGCCCTCGCTCTCCGATCAGACGACCGACCTCGAACGTCTGCTTGCGGCTATCGACGACCTCGAGCTGCGCTGTGAGCTGAGCGTGCTGCGCAACCTCGGCCGCACGCTGCGCGCGAACGACTATCGGGTGACGGCCGTGATCGTGGACGATCTCCTCATCGATGTCGAACCCGGGGACACGACCGAACGGATCTTCGCGATCGCCTTCGACCTCGGCACGACGACAGTGGTCGCGACACTGCTTGACCTCTCGACCGGTGCTCCCGTCGCCGTGCAGTCGATGCTCAACCAACAGCAACCCTTCGGTGCCGACGTGATCACGCGCATCAGCGCGATCATGATGAACCCGGCGGCGCTCGACGAGCTCACGCGACTCGCCCACCAGACGCTGAACGATCTCGCCCGGGCGGTCTGTGAGGAAGGTGGCGTCGATTCGCGCGAGGTCTACGAAGTCGCGCTCGCCGGCAACGCCACGATGACCCACATCGTGCTCGGGATCGACCCCGAGTCCCTCGGCGTCGCGCCCTTCATCATGACGGCGAGTCTCTTCCCCGACATACTCGCGAGCGACGTCGGGGTGCTCGCGCACGATCGCGCGCGTGCGGTGATCTTTCCCTCCTTTGGCGCCTACGTCGGCGGCGACATCGTGGCGGGCATGCTGGCTTCGGGCATGGACCGAGACTCGCGGCTTCGGCTCTTCCTCGATATCGGCACCAACTGCGAGCTGGTGCTGGGCAACAGCGATCGCCTGCTCGCGACGGCGGCGCCCGCCGGGCCGGCCTTTGAGGGTGCGGCCATTCGCTGCGGCATGCGCGCGGCACCCGGCGCCATCGAAGTCGTGAAGATTACGCCCGACGCCATCGAGCTGGGCGTGATTGGCGACGTGGAACCCGAAGGCCTCTGCGGATCGGGACTGGTCGATGTCGTGGCCGAACTCGTGGCGCTGAAGCTCATTGACTCGAGCGGGCGCTACGTCACCGATGACGAGGCCGCCTCCCTCGCGCCCGGTGTCGCGCACCGGCTCACCGATCTGTCCGGACAACGAGTCTTCGTCTTGCATTGGAAGGGGGGCGAAGGCGACGTCGAACACTCGATCTTCCTGTCCCAACGCGATGTCCGCGAGCTCCAGTTCGCGAAGGCTGCGATCGCGACGGGTTGGCACCTCCTGCTCGACGAAGCCGGCGTAAAGGAAGAGGATCTCCAGCAGGTCCTGCTCGCCGGATCGTTTGGGAGCTACCTCTCGCCCGCGAGCGCCGTGCGGCTGGGTCTCGTACCAAAGCTGCCGATACTGCGCATCGTCAGTGCCGGCAACGTGGCCGGCGAGGGAGCAAAGATGGCGCTGCTCAGCCTGAGGGAGCGCTCGGGCGCCATGGCGTTATTGGAGGAGGTGGAATATGTCGAACTCTCCGATCGAAGTGACTTTAACGACGCCTTCGTCGATCAACTCGCCTTCCCGAGCTGAGTCGAGCGCACCGGTGGCGGTCGTCGCCTGCGGCGCACTCGGGCCATCCATTAACGAGATCGTGAACCGCCGTCGGTGGAACGTCGACCTCCATCAGCTGCCCGCCCTCTTGCATAACCGCCCGAGACTGATTGCCCCGAAAGTCGAGCAGCTCGCGCGCCAGCTCCAGGCGAGGGGTCAGACCGTCGCTGTCGCCTACGCCGACTGCGGCACGTACGGCGCGCTCGACGTCGTCTGCGAGCGCCTGGGCATCGGCCGACTCCACGGGCAACACTGCTACGACGTCTTCGCAAAGCCCGAGGAGATTCGAGCGCTGCTCAACGACGAACCCGGTACGTACCTGCTCACCGATTTTCTGGTGAAGAGCTTTCGCCGCACTGTCATCAGCGAGCTCGGCCTCGATCGCTACCCCGAGCTCTGGGGCGACTACTTCGGCAACTACCGACGCGTCGTCTGGCTCGCCCAGCAGCGCACCGCAGCATTGGAAGCAGAAGTGCGCTCCATCGTCGAGCGCTTCGGCTTGCCGCTGGTCATCCTTGAGGTCGGCACCCTCTCGTTGGAGATAGAACTCGACGCGCTGCTCGCCACCGCCTCGCTGACATCGAACGGGCCCGAGCAACTCGAACGGCGTGACCGTGGCGCGTAACACCCACGTCGCCTCGGCGCTGTTGCAGCACGCACGCTACGAGATCATCCCGAGCGCCTCGATCGAAGAGAAGGTAGTGGCGTCGGTGCCGCGATCGGTGACCATCACGGTCACGGCGTCGCCCACCAAGGGCCTCGACGCCTCGTTGGACCTCACCGAGCGCCTTCGAGCGGAGGGATATCGGGTGGTGCCACACCTCTCCGCGCGACTCGTGGGCGACCGGGCGCACCTGGACCACATCGTTGCGCGCCTCGTCGGCTGCGGCGTCGACGATGTCTTCGTTCCCGCGGGTGACGCCAATCCTCCGGTCGGGAACTACGACAGCGCGCTGCCGCTCTTGATGGAGCTCGACGAGCTGGGCCGCCCCTTTCGCGACGTGGGGATCACCGGCTACCCCGAGAGTCATCCAAGCATCTCCGACGACCTCACGGTGCAGGCGATGTGGGACAAGCGCAAGTACGCGACCTACATCGTGAGCAACCTCTGCTTCAACGCCGCGACCGTTCGCGACTGGATCGGTCGAGTGCGAAAGCGCGGGGTCGAGCTGCCGATCTACTTCGGTCTCGCGGGTCCGGTCGAGCAGGCGAAGCTCCTGCGCATGGCCACCAAGATCGGCGTAGGCGATTCGATGCGCGTGCTCGCCAAGCACGGCAACTGGCTCGTGCGCATGGGCACACCTGGCGGGTACGACCCGACACGGCTCCTGCGTCGCGCCGGCTCGACGCTCAACGACGAGCGGGCCAATGTGAAGGGCCTTCACGTCTTCACCTTCAATCAATTGGCCGAAACCGAAGCGTGGCGCCAGTCACTCCTCGACGCGGAGCCCGAAGACCAACGTCGCACTCACGAGACGGGTTCGCCGCTGTAGTTTTACGACATCGGCGAAGGGGGCGGTCACATGGACAGCAATGACGCAGACATCGTCGGCACGGTCGAGGATCCCTTGACAGAAGCGCGCCAACTCGCCGAGGGTGCCGCCGCCAAGGGCGTCCACTTACGCCTCCTCGGCGGACTCGCGGTGCGCGTTCTCTGTCCCGACTTTCCCCCGCGCCTGCGGCGCGATCAGGACATTGACTTCGGATGTCTCTCCAAAGGCCGAAAGGACGTGGTCGCCTACCTCGAATCGGCCGGCTGTGAGCCCGACCGTCGATTCAACTCTCTGAACGGCGATCGTCAGATGTACTTCAACGCTCCCTCGGGCCGCCCCATCGACGTGATGGTCGATCAGCTCAACATGTGCCACGTGCTCGACTTCCGTCCGCGCTTTCACGCCATGCCCATCACCCTTGACGTCGCGGACCTCCTGCTCACGAAGCTGCAGATCATCGAGATGAATGAGAAGGACGCACGTGATATCACTCATCTGCTCTCCGCGTACCAGATTGTGGAACAAAAGAGCGATCAACCCGGCGTCGACGCCGATCGATTCGTGAAAGTGCTCGGCGGCGACTGGGGATGGTGGCGTACCGTGACCGACAATCTGGTGAAACTGCCGAAATTGCTCGACGAGCATCCCCATCTGGTACCCCACGGCGCACGGTATAACGCGCGCGCGCACGCCGCGCGCTTGCACGAACTTGCGCACGCGGCACCCAAGTCGATGCAGTGGAAGATGCGCGCGAAGGTCGGCGATCGCATGCGCTGGTACGAGCTGCCCGAAGAAGTTGATCACTAACTGTTGGTTGACGCGTTTCATCGCCTGTGATAGGCATTGCTGGCGCTCCGAGATCGGCGGGGGGAAGCGCTACCAGGTAGTTCATCTCCTGCCCTGAACGTGGTGTTGCGGAGGTGGTGTCGAGACTATGCGAGTCTTCTTTGCGACAGACATTCACGGGTCCGAAGTGTGCTGGCGCAAGTTCCTCAACTCCGCTGCGTTCTACAAGGCCGACCTGGTCATCTTGGGCGGGGATCTTACGGGCAAGGTCATGGTGCCGATCGTCGTGAGCAACGGGCACTTCGAGCTCACCTTCGCCGGGACGGCGCTCCGCCTCGACACCGAAGAAGAGGTCCGTAACATCGAAGCCCAGATCAGGAATCGCGGCTTCTATCCGACCAGAATCTCGGCCGAGGAGCTCTCGGCGCTCAACGAAGAGGACGGATCGATCGATCGGCGCTTTACGACCGAGATGGTCCACACCCTCGATCGCTGGCTCGACATGGCCGATTCGAAGCTCGATGCCGGAAAGATCCCCTGCTTCTTGAATGGCGGGAACGACGACACCTTCGACATCGATCAGGTCATCGAAGACGCTCCGCACGTCAACTTCACCGAAGGCAAGGTCATGGAGCTCGACGGTTTCTATCTCGCCTCGATGGGCTACACCAATCCAACACCGTGGAACACGTTTCGAGAAGAGTCCGAAGTGGACCTGGCAGCGCGCATCGAGCATCTGGTCGGCAAGATTCCCGACATGAGTCGAGCGATCTTCAACTTTCACGCGCCGCCCTACAACTCGGGCCTCGACGAGGCGCCGGCGCTCGACGAGACGCTGCGCCCGAAGCACGGCGGAGCGGTGATGGAGCCGGTCGGGTCAAAGGCCGTCGCGGCCTCGATCACCAAGCACCAGCCGATGCTCTCGGTGCACGGCCATATCCATGAGAGTCGCGGCATCAAAAAGATGGGTCGCACGCTCGCGTTGAATCCTGGCAGCGTCTACACCGACGGAGTCTTGCAAGGCGCCGTCATCGATCTCGATGCAAAAAAGAAGAAGGTGAAACGGTACATCCTCGTCAACGGATGAACTGACCAACGCATGGCCCAAGGAGGGGAAATGGCCATAAAGGAAGAATCGGAAGGCATGGGGGGAAAGCCGGGCGGGTCGGAAGCGCCCACGCTGTTTCTGCGCAAGGCGACCGGTCTGGTGCGAGGGTGGTCGGTGCGCGACGCCATCATCTACGCGTGCCTGTCTACCAACATCATCACGCTCGGCATCTACGAGTTCTCATTCAACTCGTTCATACCGAAGGGCCAGCTGCTCACTGCGGTGCTGATCTCTGGGGTGTGGGTGTCGTTCCTCGTCATCGCCTACACCGGGCTGATCGTCACCATCCCGCGCGCGGGCGGCGACTACGTCTGGCAGAGTCGAATACTCGGCGGCCCCGTCGGCTTCGTCTTCGCGACGACCGGGTGGTGGTTCATCCTGTGGCTGTGGGCGCCGATCTACGGCACCGTGCTCAACGTCGAGCTCTTCCAACCGGTCCTGTACACCATCGGCGCGAAGGGGCTCGCGAGCTACTTCGGCACCCACAACGGCACGATGACCATTTGTATCATCACCATCGCGCTCGCGGGCATCTTTGTCTCGCTCGGCATGAGTGGCTACGCGAAGCTCCAGAAGTGGTGCTTCGCCGGGGGCATGGTCGGCTTTCTCGTTATCGTCGTGCTGCTACTCGCCAACTCTCACGGGAGCTTCGTCAGCTCGGTCAACCTCGAGGCGCACAAGTACTTCGGGATCTCCAACGCGTATGGGTCAACCACCGCAGCAGCCGCGAAGATCAGCTACGCCGCGCCCGCCTTCGGGCTCAACGCCTTTGGGGCGAGCATGTTGCTCGTGCCCATGTTGATGTTCTATCTCTTGTGGCCCAACTGGGGCTCGACGCTCTATGGTGAGGTGCGCGGCGCGAGCGACTTCAAGCGCGTCTTCACCGGGATGTTCGCGGGGCTCTGGCTCACGGTCCTACTCTCGGTGATCTTCCTGCTCTTGATGCTGAAGACGTTCGGCTGGGGGTTCTACAACGACGCGAACGCGGTGTTCTGGGCCGGCAAGGGCACGATACCCATCTGGCCGTATCCAATGATGCTCGCCGGGTGGCTCGTGCATAACGCTGCCTTCCAGGTGATCTTGCTCCTGGTGATGAGCCTCTGGTTCTTCGGATGGGTCGGAACGCTGTTCCTCTCCTCGACGCGCGTGATCTTCGCCGCGGCCTTTGACCGGGTCCTCCCCGACGCCGCCGCGTCGGTCTCAGAGAAGCGCAAGGTCCCAATGGCCTCGTTGTTCTTGATGCTGTTACCGGCAGTAGCCCTGAGCGCCGTCTATTCGTATTGGGTGAAGTTCGCCACGTATACGTTGGACGCGACGCTCGTGATCGCGGTCACCTATCTGGTGAGCGCGTTCGCGGTGGTGATCCTGCCCTGGCGCAAACCAGAACTGTGGGCGTCCTCCGCCGCGAGCAAGTTCAAGGCCTTTGGCATTCCCATCGTGCCCGTGGCGGGACTCGCCACGATGGGCCTCGTGATTTACAACCTCATCGAGTGGATGTCCAACGGCGCCTACGGCGTGAACAATCGCGGTTCGCTCGTCTTCATGGCGATCCTGTATGTGCTGGCGATCGCGCTGTACGTCGTGGCCCGCATGGTCAGAAAGCGTCAGGGCATCGATCTCGGACTCATCAACAAGGAGATCCCCGTCGAATAGAGGACGAACCTACGTCGCCACGCTGACCCGATACGTTGGTCGTGGTTCATTGCCAAAGGAGATTCGTCGTGGATGACGTCGTCAGCGTCGAGAATTTCGTGGATGGTGTCGCCAAGGCTGCGTCGTCGAACGACGTGATCGACGTGGTTGATCCCTCGACAGGTGAGCGCATCGCTGTCGTCACGGCGTCCAGCGCCGAGGACGTTGACGGGGCCGTGCACGCGGCGGCGCGCGCCTTCCTCGCCTGGAGCGCGTTGACGCCCGGCGAGCGGTCGACGTACCTACACCGACTCACGAGCCTCTTCGAGCAGGACCTCGACCGCTTCGCCGATCTCGAAGTGCGAGACGCCGGCAAGCCCACGACCGCCGCGCACGACGTGGAGTTCCCCGCTATCGCTGACGCCCTTCGCCACTTCGCGGGTGCCGCGCGAACGACGACGGGCCAAGGCGGGGGTGACTACGTGAAGGGACATAGTTTCTATCTGCGCCGCGAGCCGCTCGGGGTGGTCGGTGCCGTCACCCCGTGGAACTATCCGCTCTGGCAAGCCGTGTGGAAGATCGCGCCCGCGCTTGCCGCGGGGAACACGATCGTTGTCAAACCCTCGGAGAACACGCCGCTCACCGCGGCCGCATTCGCCGAGCTGGCGTCCGAGGTCCTGCCACCGGGCGTGCTGAACGTGATCCACGGTCGCGGACCTGTCGCTGGTGAGGCCCTCGTGAGCCACCCGCTCGTCGCGCTCGCGACGTTCACGGGATCGACTCGAGCGGGGCGTCGCATCGCCGAGCTCGCGGCCAAGACTCCGAAGCCAGTGATTCTCGAGCTCGGCGGGAACGCGCCGGTCGTCGTCTTCGCTGATGTCGACCTTGCCCACGCGCTACCGATCATCGCGGCGAGCGGGCTCTATAACGCGGGCCAGGATTGCACGGCGGCAACTCGCATCCTCGTCGAAGAGGGTCTCTTCGACGAGTTCGTCGACGGCCTCGTCGAGCAGTTTCGCGGCTACTCGCCGCAGCCAGCCAATGACCCGACGACAACTCTCGGGCCCCTTATTTCTGAGGTGCAGCGCGAACGGGTGCGCGGACTCGTCGACCAAGCCCGGTCGAGCGGCCGCGTCGTGGTGGGCGGCGCGTCACCGGACGTCTCAGGATTCTTCTACGAGCCGACGATCGTCACAGGACTCGATCAACATCACCCGCTGGTTCAACAAGAGTGTTTCGGACCCGTGGTCACGGTGCAGCGGTTCGCCAACGACGACGAGGCGCTGACCATGGCGAACGACGTCGAGTACGGCCTGGCCGGTTCCGTGTGGACTCGCGATGTCGGACGTGCGACCCGCTTTGCCAACGCGCTGCACTTTGGCACCGTGTGGATCAACGATCACCTGATCCTCGCGCCCGAGATGCCTGTCGGCGGGTTTCGCGCCTCTGGCTACGGCAAAGAGGGCGGCGTCGCGGGCATCGAGGAGTTCACGAGGGTCAAGGAAGTCATCATCAACACGCACTGAGTCGCAGCGGGCTTCCCGCCGCGTCGAGCTCGAACACTGTGTTTCGTTTCGCGTCAATGGCGTCGACGTTGTTCGACTCATTTCGGGGGAAGATCGCACTCATAAACTGAGTCGATGAGCGACGAAGAGTCTTCCCACGCCAATTCCTCAACGCCAACGAAGCACGTGGTTGTGATCGGTGCGGGCATCGTCGGACTTTCCTGCGCCTGGTCCCTCCAGGAATATGGAGTAAGCGTGCAGGTCGTCGATCGCCGTCGTGAGGGCGCGGGAGCGTCGGCGGGCAATGCCGGCTACGTGAGCCCCGGCTACTGCGTCCCGCTGCCAGAACCAGGCCTGCTCCGCTACGGGCTGCGCGCCGTACTCGACCCGCGTTCTCCGGTGTCGCTCCCTCTGCGCGGCGACGCCGAACGAGCGAAGTTCCTCGTTGGACTTCTTGCCCACTGCACCAGTTCGTCCTGGCAACGCGCCATGTCGGCGTACCGACCGCTCAACGAAGGGGCAATCGCCGCCTACGACGCGCAACACGAGGGCGGTGTCGCCGCGGAGTCCATCGCCACGGACACCATCTCGGGATTCCGCGAGGCGAGCGAGGCAAAGGGAGAACTCGAGGAGTTCAACGGCATCGTCGGGGCGGGCCAGTCCTTGGACATAGAACTCCTTACGGCGGCGCAGCTGCACGCGCTCGAACCGCACCTCTCGAGTGACGTCAACTTCGGCATACTGCTCCGTGGCCAGCGCTATGTGACGCCACTCCCCTACGTGGAGGCACTGGCCAACAGCGTGAGGGCTCGCGGCGGCGAGATCGTCGAAGGCGCGCCCGTCGAAAGCGTCGAGCGCAAAGGACACGTGGTCGTCGCTCGCTCGGACCTTCGGGAGTTCTCGGGTGACGCGGTGATCATCGCAAACGGCGCTTGGCTCAGCCGGCTCGCGGCGCCTCACGGTGTGACGGTCCCTGTCTATGCGGGCCGCGGCTATAGCTTCACGCTGCCCATTGACGCACCGCTCTCACATCCCGTTCACTTTCCCGGAAGGCGACTGGCGCTGACGCCCGCGGGTGATCGTGTGCGCGTTGTCGGCGTCATGGAGTTCGCTGATCCCGACGCTCCCTTGGTCGAAGCACGCATTCGGTCGATGGTGAAGACGCTCAAGCCGCTCATCACCGGCGTGGATTGGGATAGGCGAAGTGACGACTGGGTCGGTCCTCGACCGCTTACGACCGACGGCATGCCGGTCATCGGCCAGACCGCGACGCCAGGGGTCTACGTCGCAGGCGGTCACGGGATGTGGGGAATCACGCTGGGGCCAGTCACCGGCAAGCTGCTCGCCGAAGCAATCGCGACCGGTAACACGCCAGGTGACTTGCTGCCGTTCAGCCCGCGTCGCTTTACGTCGTGGCGCCTGCGCTGAGCCTGCTGCCACCCTCAGGCATCTCGGTACGATGAGCGGCATGAGTGCGCCTTTGCCACCAGTCGCCGCGATACTGCTCACGGGTGGATCGAGCCGACGCATGGAGCGCGACAAGGCGAGCCTGGCCATCGATGGCACAACGCTTGCCAAGCGAACAGCTCACCTGCTGTTAGCCGTCGTCGATACCGCCGTTGAGGTCGGCCCCGGTGTGTCGGGGTTACCCTCGACCATCGAAGACCCATCGGGAGAAGGTCCCCTGGTCGCCATCGTGGCAGGTCGTCGAGCCCTTCGCGAGCGCGGTCACGCAGGCGCCGCCCTCGTCGTCGCGTGTGATCTGCCTCTCCTCAGTGAGCGTCTGCTCACCTTGCTTCGCGACTGGGACGCACCGGGCTCGGTTGTACCGACGGTCGGTGGACTCCCCCAACCACTGTGTGCAAAGTGGGGAGCGAACGACCTCGACCACGCCGCCGCGTTGGTGCGCGTGGGCGTCCGGTCACTCCGACACCTCGTGAGCGAACCAGACGTCGTCATGCTTGATGAGTTGCAGTGGCGCGACACCATAGATGTTGTCGAGTTCTCCGACATCGACAGTCCTGACGACGCGCGCCGACTCGGACTCGACCTGTAAGCGACCTTCGGCCGAGCTAGTTGCCGGCGCTCTCGGCGAGGCCCTCTGCGAGTGCGCGTGCGTCGTTCGCCTCGAGGCCCGCACGCGCGGCCAGCCAGCACGCGACCGGCGCGGCCGTGCGCTCCGAAGAGTGCGCGGCAAGACCTGCGAGCGCGAGGATCTGGTTGACTTCCTCCTCGCTCGGCGCGTCGATACCCAGGGCGTCGCTGTAGGCAGCGAGCCACTCCATCGCAGACATGGTCATGGCGCTCATCCTACGGCGGGTCCGCACGCATGAGCCCCGATAACCCACGTCACTATGCTCCTCTTTGCTCGACGGTTCGAGCTCGCGGAGCTAGGAATGTGAGGACCATGAATCGTATTGCGCCACAGCGAGACACGCTTCGGGTGACCGTCGGAGAACCGGCCACGCATCGACGCGACACGCTGGCGGGCGAAGAGCCCTTGGAGCTCCGCGTGGACGGCACGTCGTTGGCGGTCACGATGAGAACGCCCGGCGCGGACTTCGATCTCGCAGCGGGCTTCCTCGTGAGCGAAGGAGTCGTGAGTAAGAAAGACGAGCTCGTGGCGATGCGCTACTGCGCCGGGAAGGGCAACGACGGCGTCAACCAGTTCAACGTGCTCGACCTGTCGCTCGCACCCAGCGTCGCGCCGCCCGACGAAAGTGTGGCGCGCGCATTCTTCACCACAAGCTCATGCGGGCTCTGTGGGAAAGCTTCCATCGACGCCGTGAGAACGCGATCGCGATTCGACGTCCACGACGATCCACTGAAGGTCTCGTCCGAACTGCTTGCCTCCCTGCCGGCAAAGCTTCGTGCAGCGCAGCAGGTGTTCGAGAAGACGGGCGGGCTTCACGCGGCCGGACTGTTCGACGCCAACGGCGAGCTGCTGACGTTGCGCGAAGACGTCGGTCGACACAACGCCGTCGACAAGGTCGTCGGCTGGGCGCTGCGTGAGGGCAAGCTGCCGCTGCGCGAAACGATCCTTCTCGTCTCGGGCCGGGCGTCATTCGAGCTCGTCCAAAAAGCTGCCATGGCGGGCCTGCCGATGCTTTGTGCCGTCTCGGCCCCGTCGTCGCTTGCCGTCGACCTCGCTGAGGAAAGTGGCATCACCCTCGTCGGATTCCTTCGCGATCCCTCGATGGTGGTGTACGCCGCGGCCGAGCGCGTCGCTGATTGAGGCTTGACCAAGCCTGCGACGCGGTAGAAAATCCCGCTCTCGACGTGAGCAGCGCTTGCTGATGCTCATTGTCGTGGAATGCAGATGGTGGTCGGCGTCACGACCACGAACGCGGCAGCACCGCTTCGATGGCCTCGGCTATAAGTGAGTAGCCCGCGTCGTTGGGGTGATCGTCAGGTCCAAACGGTGTGGTGTAGCAGAACCAGGTGAGTTCACAGGCCTGTTGGACATTGGTCGGAATCGTTCCCACATTGGGCACGGTGACAACCGCGTCGTTGTTCGTCTGAAACAGCGCGGGCACGTTGGCGACGGGTACGCCTGCGCTCGCGTAAATGCCATCGAGCAACCCGTCGAGTCGATCCATGCCGACAAGCGTGGCCGTGGCGTCCGCAGCGCCCACCGAAGGGTTGACGTAGTAGCCGAGGTAGGGATCGGCGTAGTCGACGCCGATGAAGTGCACGTTGGGTCCCGCCGATGACTTGAGGTCCTTCAACACGATGGGAAGGTCGCGTTGGATCGCCACGATCGCCTGGCTCAGGCAGGTCTGGTTGACCGGGTCGGCCTCCATGCACGGTCGAACATTATTGAAGCCGAGGTCGACCGTGACCAGCACCTGATCCGCTCGATGCGCTTGGAGATACGCCTCGGCCTTGGTGAGCTGAGTGTCGGGCGCCTGGTAACAGGCGTCGGACTTCGTCGTGTCGAGCAGCGACTGGATGGTGTCGCCCGGACAGCCAATCTGTTCGAGGGTGAGGGCGACACCCTTCAGCGCCTCTCGCAGCACGAGATCGTTCGCGTAACCGGTGTCAGTGCGCGCACCGTTGTGATGGGGGATGCCTGTCGGTTGAAACCCGAGCGATTCAGAAGCGCCCATGTCGAGATAGAAGGCACGCACTTTGATGGGCGTTGACGTCGTCGCCGAGGCTGCACCCGCATTGGCGGCTCCGTTGGCGTGACCAACGAGGTACGCTCCCGCTGCGACGGCGAGTACCGCGACGATGACGAGGACCAGCTTCCATCGCCGTACGCTCCTCGTCTTCATCGAGTGGTCGTCAACTTGCTTCGCGCCAGGCTAGAAGTCGTCTCGAGCATTCGCCTCAAAGTCGAGCAGCGTCTCGCTGCGCAAGCCGAGACGAAGGGTCTCGAGTGGGACGATGTCCGAAACCGAGATGTTGCCAAGGTTCGCGTTCGGTCCGACGCGCTGGATGAAGTAGGCCTGGAGTTCGGTCGAGGGCGCTTCGAAGAGTAAGCGATCGTGTTCGATCTTCGAATCAAGAATCTCTTCCACGAGGCCATAGCGCAACTCACCGTTCGAGCGGCACATGCCCCCCTGTCCACCCTCGCGCGTTTCGAGGGTCACGAGGATCGCCCCCGCGTCGATATCGGCCTGGATGTAGCTGATCCACTTCACCGGAGCCATGACATCGGATCGGGCCTGATCCTTCGATCCCACCTCCGAGATCACCTGGAAGTCGTCGGACAGACGCTTGACGTAGTCCGCTTTCTCGTCGTTCGTGATGTCGATCGTGCCGTTCGACACCTCGACAAAGCGACATCGATAGCCGTCGCACAGGAGCCGGAACTCGTCGAAGCGGTCCTGGACGACGTACTTCTCAAAGAGCGTGCCGCCGAGGTAGAAGTCGATGCCGGCTTCTCGAAGCACGTCCAACTTGGCTTGGAAGTCCTTCGTCACGACCGACGTGCCCCACCCGAACTTGACGAAGTCGATGAGCTCGCCGAAGCTTCCGATGAGATCAACGAAGTGGCTGAACGGCTCCCCTCGATCGATCATCATGGTGATACCGCGCGAACGCGGCTTCGAGCTCCGCTGGGGAAGAAGCAATGACATGGAAAAATCGTAATTTCGAATGGTAAAGAATTGGTAAAGGCCCTGACTGGCCGTCGGTAAGATTCCGTTCAATTACTGGCGTTTGGACTTCCGAGCCGTCTTAGAACTTCCTGTGAATGAACGATCCGCACCCGACATTTCCCACCGACACGAACTGGTGGTCAACGGGTGGCTCAGGACAACGGATCGCCTCGGGTGTCCGAGATGATCGACCCGTCACGCAATCGGATGCGTCGCTGCGTTCGCGACGCAATGTCCTCGTCGTGCGTGGCGATAATGATCGTGACACCGGATCGCTCGTGAAGGTCATGCAGCAACGCCATGAACTCCTTGGCGTTGGTCGAGTCGAGGTTGCCGGTGGGCTCATCCGCAATGATCACTTCGGGACTGTTGGCCAAAGCGCGCGCGATGGCAACACGTTGTTGCTCGCCACCCGAGAGACGCGAAGGAAGGTGCGCGAAGCGCTGCTCCAATCCCACCTGAGTGAGCAGCTCCTGAGCGCGGGCGGTTCGCTTTTCGTGAGATGGTTCGCGAGGAACCATTGCTATCGCCACGTTCTCCTCCGCCGTCAAGGTAGGAATCAGGTTGAACTGTTGAAACACGAATCCGATCTCCTGGGAGCGAATGTCGGTCAAGATCTTGTCGGATTCATTTTCCAGCGAACGTCCCGCAAAGTGGATCTGTCCTGACGACGGAGTGTCCAATGCTCCCAGCAGCTGCAGCAACGTCGTCTTTCCCGATCCGCTGGGGCCCTCGAGGACCAACATCTCGCCTCGATCGATCGTGAGATCGATGCCGCGAAGGGCGTTCACGACCACGCTTCCCTTCGAGTATGTACGGGCCACATCGCGCAACTCATAGAGGCGCGAACCGGCGGGACTGGTGCCGTGATCATTGGTGAGTACCTCGGTCATTGCGGGGTCCTTTCGATCAGTCCGAGGCTCAGCCGAGGTCTCGAAGAGCAGAAGCGGGGGAAAGTCGAGCGGCTCGCCATCCGCCGACCGCGCCCGCAATCACGCCGCCCAGCAGCGCACCGACGAATGCGAGCACGATAGTGAGCGGGTGGATGGGCGCCGTCAGGTGAACGGTCCTCGCGATCGACGCGCTGGTCGTCTGGTGGAGAAGGCCGCTAACGCTCGACGCGCCCACGG
Organism: uncultured Acidimicrobiaceae bacterium; assembly: GCA_963732125.1. Lineage (GTDB taxonomy): Bacteria > Actinomycetota > Acidimicrobiia > Acidimicrobiales > RAAP-2 > RAAP-2. The sequence goes on from CAVSXX010000002.1 coordinate 51,693, forward strand.
CGAGCCCCGTGCTCGTCACGCTCAATGCTGGCCCTACCGCTCCAATGATCACGCAGATGATGACTCCGAGAGCAATCCCCAGCACCCCGCCGATGATGCCGATACCAATCGTCTCGGCCATGATCTGGCGAACCACGCGCCCGCGGGACCAACCAATAGCCCGCAACGACCCGATCTCTCGCACGCGCTTGGACACGCTGGACAACGTCAATAAGCCGGCGATCAAGAACGCCGCCAGCAAGACCACCACAGCCAGCGCCCCGCCGAGATCATTGGCGAGCTTGCGGGCGTTGGAGAGGCTCCCCGTGACCTGATCGGCCAACGACGCCGACGTGAGTACCGTTGCGCCCGGCAGTTCCTTCTTGATCGCCTCGGCGACGCCATTGACATCCTTGGCGTTCGCCACGGACACCAGCACCTCGTTGATGCGGCCCGCGTTGCTCGACAGCGATTGCAGATTCGAGATGCTGAAGTAGACGTCAGAGACGTCCCCCGTCAACGTGGGGTTCACCAATCCCACAATCGTGTAATTGACCGAATTGATCGTGAGGGTCTGGCCGACCTTTAGCCCCTTTTGTGAGGCGTAGGCGGTGGTCACCAGCACCTGAGATTTCGCGGTGGAGGGGTTCGTCGACAGCCAGGCGCCCTTGGTCAGCTGTGCTTTGGTGACGAGTCCCGTCGTCGTGTTCGACGGATTGACACTCGCCACGGTGTAGGTCGATGTCTGGGTGTTGGTCGTGGGCGGGTTGAGTACTTGTTCGACCGTTCGTTCGGGAACGACGACGTTCGCTTGGTAGGCCTTTTGCGCTGGCGTGAGGCACTTGGCAAAGGCCGAGCTCGCACCAGCGCCGAAACGGAAGCCTCCGCCTCCGCCTCCGCCGCCACCGAATCCCCCGCCGCCACCGAATCCACCGCCGCCGGGAGTTGTCGTGGTAGTCGTCGATCCGAGTTGCTTGTTGATGATGCCTTCAATGCACGTGCGCTCCGCCGCCTGTTGCGCCGCGGTCAGGACGGGAGGTTTCACGGAGGCCGAGATCGTCTGACCTCCGGTCTTTACCGACGCGGTGATCTTTGGAACAGTGCCGCTTTCGTGCAGGGCGTCAAGCGAGAGCGCTCCGACGGCGCTCGTGACTCCCTTCACCTTGAGTACGTCACCGACAGCCTGAGAAGGAAACGTGATGAGCGTGCCTGGCACGAAGAAGTCGTGCGTGAATTTGGTTCCCGGTTTACCGAGCTTCGCCAAGTCCGTGATGACCGAGGAGTTGGCCGCCGCAAGCGCCGCCGCATCGCTCGAATTCAGCGCACCTCCGCCACGGCCCGCGAAGAAGCCACCTCCGCCTCCGCCTCCGCCGAATCCCCCGCCGCCACCACCGCCGCCACCGCCAAAGCTGGGGGTCGTTGTCGTCGTCGTGGTGGTCGATAGCGTCGGCGCCACCGTGCGGGTGACGATGATGGCGGTTCCCACTGAGTTGAGCGGTGACAGCGCCTTGTTCTGGGCGTCACTGAGGCCCTGCGATACGCCGATGATGCCCATCACGAGACCGACACCGGCGGCGAGTCCGACCGCGGTCACGATGGTGCGACCCATTCGCCGTCGAAGCTCGTTCCATGCGTAACTAAAGGAAAACAAGGGACACCTTCTGCGATCGGATGCGCTCAGCAAATCTTGACTGCCCCAGAAGAGTAACCATCACTCGACTGATCAAGGGAGCAGTTTTGGGCGCACCGATGCATTTTTAAGGTGGTCTTACGGGAGTCTTACCGACCGCGCTGTTCGCGGCGCTCCAACGTCGGCGACTCTCACCGAGGGTTCTCGCGTGGCGGCCTCACGTCGTTTACGTGCCAGCGGGGCGCGGCCATCGCGCGAACAACGGCTGCTCGATGGCTTTTTTACTCTGACGCAACAGAACCGAACGCGTATGTTCCTGATCCTGACGAGAGATCTCCGAGGCGACCCCTATGAGAGGAGCCGTCTCGGAGATCAGTGCGTCGTTAACGAATGGTGTAAGCGACCGAGGTCCTCTTGCCATTTCGGAACTGGATGATGAATCGATACGTCCCTCGATGCGCGGAGCCCACCACACGGACGCGCACGTAGAGGTGCGTGCTCGTGTAGCGCACCAGCGACGCAACGGTTCCGGAGTGGCCGATGATCCTCGCGCCGGCGGTGAAGTTACGTCCGGTGATGACGACGATATCGGTGTGGCCGATGATTCCCCAACCAATCACGCGCACTGCCGTAGGCGGAGGGGTCTTGGTGGGCGGAGGCGTAATCGAGGCGCCGGTCACGGTGAGCGTGTACGTGAATGTGCCGCTGTCGCCGGCCGGATCAGCCGTCGTGCCCGAGGCCGTGTAGCTACCGGCCGCGAGCGCGCCCGTCGTCGTCACCGCGCCTGAGTCCGAGACCTTGAGGGAGGCACTGCCCGCAGTCTGGGTGTAGGACACGAGGCCGGTGTTGCCGCTCGAGGCGAGCTGGGCCGTGAAAGCCGCGGAGTCCGCAGCGGTCACTGTACCCGCGACGGGGAGATTCTGACTCAGGGTCTTTGCCACGACGTTGAACGTGAACGAGGCGTCGATGTAGGGCGCTGCCGAGCCACAGACCTGAGCGGAGCTCGAGCTGTTGCTCGGGTACGGCGTCGTATTCACCTCGCACAGGTACACCGTGTAGGTGGTGCCCGTCGTCGTAGTCGCAGGCACCGTCAACGTGCCCCCGAGCACAGGACCATAGAGCGTGCCGCTGGCGTAGCAGTCGTTCGAGATCGTCACCCCGGTCGCCGGTCCCGCCGACGCGGGCGTCGATGAGCCCGCCGCGTACCAGGCTGCAACGAGCATGGATGATGGGACGTTGCCGTAGCCGCCACCGGGTCCGCACGTTGAGGGAGCTACCGCGGGGGCCGAACCTGCGTCGAGCGCCTGCACGGCCTGGATCGCGCTGCCCCACCAGTAGCCGGTGTTGCCGGTCGCGTCAGACACGTTGATGAGGCTGCTGGGAGATCCGCTCGTCTGAAGGGCCGAGATGGTCGGGGCATTGGGGGGAGTCGTCTGACTCGCATACTGCACCAAGTACTCACCGCCTGGCACCTCTGCTTCGGAAGATGTGGCTACCGCAACCGCGCACCCGAAGATTCCTTCATTGATTTGGGCCTGCGTGGGCGGACACTGTGCGTTGGTGTCACTCGCGGTAAACGTCGCGGGCACCGCGAAGGTCGCGATCGTGCACGATCCCGCCGTTCCCGCCGGACACCCGGTGTCAGTGGCGCTCGCGGTGAAGGTCCCGAGTGATGACGTGTCGGCGAGCGACGTCTGCGAGACCGTCGTTGCCGAGAGACCGGCGAGCAGAGATGCCTCTGCCGCGAGGTCGGCACCCGATGACGCGTTGCAGTCGAACATGATCTGGGTCTTGCCGGCCACGACGCCGGTGATCAGCGTGGTGCCAGTGACAAGCTGTCCACCACCCGTGACGGTGACGTTGCATGGAGCAGTCGGCGTGACGCTCGGGCTCGCGGCGACTGCCGATGCGCCGCCTGCGCTGACGAGTGCGATGCCCGCGACAATGGCCAGGCATGCGCCAACCGAGAACGCGGAGGACATTCCACGGCGAGTTCGCGAACGACCGGTGAAGAAGAGCTTTCTCATATTTCTCCCTGAGGTGAGTGTGTGTGAATGTGACGATGCGAAGTCGGCGCCATCTGTGTTCGACGCCACAGCGACCTTACGGGAGCCGTTGCGACGAGCGACGTCGGGTTATCGCTCAAAACGCTCGCTATGCGCGCAGCGAGACGACGCGCAGCATCGTCGAACAAGGTGAGTGACGTGTTCACTCGTAACACGAAGGCCAAGTGCTCACAAGAGAACCGATATGTGATGGTGTGACATATGCAGCAAGTATTCGCGCACGAACGCAGCGCGATTCCTTCGTATTTTCACAAGCAATTATCAGTAAGCGGACACGTCTGCGTTATCGCGCTGAATGACGACATCATCGCGTATGTGATGCGCAGTTTCTCCCTTGTGACGAGGTGGTACACGCGCCCCAAGAAGGCGCGCGTTGATCGTTCTCGCAGTCAATGTTGGTGCGTGACTTCACAAAGCCGCTCCCCGCTGAGATCACCCAACGAAGCGAGCGCGCAACTCTTTTGAAGAATCATTCAACAGCGAACGGCATTCGTCGACTTCCTTCGCTGAGAGGGTGCGCCAATCGGCTACATCTCGTTCGCACTGAGCTCGACGCGAATCACGATCGATTTCGACGTGGGCGTGTTGCTGCCAATCGCCGTCGCGTCGAGTGGCACCAATACGTTGGTCTCGGGGTAGTACGCGGCCGCCGAGCCCTTTGGTGTCTCGTATTCGACCACGCGAAAATGTTTGGCACGTCGCTCGCCGTCCTTCCAGACGCTGATGAGATCGACGTCGTCACCGTCGCGCACGTTGTACTCGGCCATGTCCGAAGCATTCATGAAGACGACTTTGCGTCCACCGAAGATCCCTCGATACCGGTCATCGAGCCCATACACCGTGGTGTTGAACTGATCGTGCGAGCGAAGCGTTTGGAGAAGTAGATGTCCCGGCGGCGCTTCGATGGCGTCGGGCGGATTCACGGTGAATCTCGCCTTACCCGTCGCGGTCTTGAAGGTGAGCGAGTCATGGGGCCCGCGCGGCAACACGAACCCACCGGGTACCGCGACGCGCTCTTCAAAGCTCTGGAATCCGGGCACCACGTGTTCGATGTGTCGGCGAATGACCCGGTAGTCGTCGGCCATGGCGCTCCAGCCGATGTCCTCGCCAAAGAGTGCCGTACCGAGGCCGGTCACGATGGCGACTTCGCTGCGAAGCAGCGGCGATCCTGGCTCGAGACGCCCGCGCGAGGCGTGCACCATCGCCATCGAGTCTTCGACCGTGACGAACTGCTCGCCACTTGCCTGCACATCTCGCTCCGTGCGACCGAGGCAGGGCAGGATGAGTGCCTCTTTGCCGTGGCAAAGGTGCGAGCGATTGAGCTTCGTCGACACGTGGACCGTGAGATCGCAGTTGGCCATCGCGGACTCTACGACCGCCGTGTCGGACGTGGCAGAGACGAAGTTTCCGCCGAGCGCGAAGAAGACGCGAATCTTGCCATCTCGTAGCCCGCGCACGGTATCGACGGTGTCCCAGCCGTGCTCGCGTGGCGGCTCAAAACCGAACTCGTCGCGCAGCTTGTCGAGGAAGCTGTCAGGCATCTTCTCCCAGATGCCCATGGTCCGGTCGCCCTGGACGTTGCTGTGCCCGCGTATGGGAGCCGGTCCCGCACCCGGACGTCCGATGTTGCCGCGCAGCAGCAGAAAGTTGACGATCTCGCGAATGGTCGCCACCGCATTGCGGTGCTGGGTCAGTCCCATCGCCCACGTGACGATGATGCTCTTCGCTCGAACGGTCTCATCGGCGAGCCGTTCGATCTGCTGTCGAGTGATCCCGCTCTGTGACTCGATCGTCGACCAGTCGAGTGCTCGCCAGGCGTCGCACGCCTCTTCGAATCCATCGCAGTAGGTGTTGATGAAGTCGTGGTCGAAGATCGTGCCGGGCGCCGTGTCTTCTCGCTCGAGCAGGAGCTTGTTGAGCCCGGCGAACATCGCGAGGTCCCCGTTCACGCGTACTGCCATGTGCAGGTCCGACAGCTTGGTGCCGTCGCCGATCAGACCCTTCGGCGTCTGGGGATTCTTGAAGCGGATGAGCCCGGCTTCCGGCAGTGGGTTGACGGACACGATCCGCGCGTGGCGCTTCTTCGCCATTTCGAGGGCGGTGAGCATGCGTGGATGGTTTGTGCCGGGGTTCTGGCCGGCGATGATGATGAGCTCGGCGTAGTCGTTGATGTCATCCAGGTCGACGGTGCCCTTGCCGACGCCGATGACCTGGGTGAGCGCAGTCCCGCTCGACTCGTGGCACATGTTGGAGCAGTCCGGCAGGTTGTTCGTCCCGAATCGGCGCGCGAGCAACTGGAAGACGAAGGCCGCCTCATTGCTCGAGCGGCCGCTCGTGTAGAACGCCGCCTCGTTCGGGCTATCGAGCGCCTTCAGCCGATCGGCAATCAAGGTCAGCGCGCCGTCCCAGCTGATTGGGGTGTAGTGATCAGCGCCGGGCGCGAGGTACATCGGCTCGGTGAGTCGCCCGTGGTGCTCCAGTGTGTGCGCGTCAACCTGTAAGAGGTCGCTGACCGCATTGTTCGCGAAGAACTCACGCGTCACACGATCAGTCGTCGCCTCCCAGGACGTCGCTTTCGCCCCGTTCTCGCAGAACTCCGCCGTCTTGCGATCTCTGGGGTGCGGGTCGGGCCAGGCGCAGCTCGGACAATCGAACCCCTCGACCTGGTTGAGCTTGAGGAGCGTCTTAACGCCGCGTCGTACACCCATCTCTTCGGCGCCGTAGATCACCGTCTCTTTGATGGCGGGCCATCCCACCGCGTACGTCTCGGGCTTTTCGACTTTGATCTGTTCGTCCGATTCGTCTGTCATAGACACGCCTCGACTTTCGATTACCGAAGCCAAGGTACCGCAACTGCTTGTAAATAGGTCAGTATGGACGTGCGAAACCGAATCGATGACGAGGCAAAATGAATGAGCTGAATACTTTTGAGAATCGTCTCGCGCGAGGTGAGCTATCGGGTGTCCTGCCCGTGTTCCAGACGCCCTTTGACGACCGGGGCGAGGTCGACTTCGAGGCGCTGGAACGCGAGATCGGGTGGCTCCTCGACGAGGAGGCTGACGGCGTCGTCTTCGCGATGGTCTCAGAGATCCTGCGCCTGTCGTCGTACGAGCGCGACACCGTCGCGGCTGCCGCGTGCGAATACGTCGGCGATCGCGGTGCAACGGTCATCTCCGTGGGCGCCGAGTCGACGAAGGTCGCGCTCACCCACGCCCAACACGCACAGACAGTTGGCGCGAGCGCAGTGATGGCAATCGCGCCGGCGCTGCACCGTACAGAGGACGAGGAGCTGTTCTCCTACTTCATGGCCATCGCGGAGCGAGTGGACGTGCCGATCATCGTCCAGGACGCGAGCAGCTACGTGGGCGCGTCACTCTCCATCGACCTGCAGGCGCGCCTGCACCGCGAGCTCGGCGATCGATGCATGTTCAAGCCAGAAGCGTTGCCGATCGGGCCGCGCCTCAGTGAACTGATGGACGCGACGAACGGACAGGCGCTCGTGTTTGAAGGAACGGGCGGGTTGCATTTGATCGACAGCTTTCGTCGGGGCCTTGTCGGGACCATGCCGTCGGCCGAGCTCGTCTGGGCGATCGTTGCGATGTGGGACGCGCTCGCGAGCGAGGACTTCGATCGGGCCTACGAGATCGCTGGTCCGCTCGCCCTCGTGGTGTCCATGCAGACCAGCCTCGACAGCTTCGTGGCGATCGAAAAGCACCTGTTGGTTGCACAAGGCGTGCTCAGCTCGCCCGCAATGCGCGGGCCCGTCGGCCACTCGATCGACGATGCGACGCTCGCCGAGTGCGAGCGACTCATGGAGATGTTGCGCGTCCTCGTCGTCGACGACGACGAGGACGAGGACCTACTCGGCTGAGGTCGCCGACTCAGAAGCCGGCTCGACCGGCTGACGATTGCGAGCTGCGACGACCGCGATCGCGGCGACACCAATCAGCTCACCGATCACCTGCAGCGCCGACAGCGATTGCCCGAGGATCGGTATCGCGAACACCGCCGCGACGAGTGGCGAGAGACAACTAATAGCTGAGGACACCGATGCGTCGACGTAGCGGTGCGCCCAGTTCATGAGGAAGTGGCCCGTTCCAGGCACCAACGCGAGCAGCGCGATCCAGGCGAAGTCGGTGGCGTGCACGCGGCCGAGCGCCTGGCCGGAGGCGAGCACGACGATGCTCGTCACCACGGCTGCCACGATCGTCACGCCTGCGGTGTACTCCATCGCTTGGGTCTTCTCGCGGGCACGCTTCGACAGCAGCCAGTACGCAGAGAAGCTCACCAGCGCGCCGAGTGCGAGCAAGTCGCCCAGCACCCGATGGTGTGCTGCGGGGCTCGGCCCGAGCACGGCTATGGTGACGCCCGCCATCGCGATGACGATCCACACGACGTCCCATCGACCGAGGCGCTCGTCGAACATCTTGCGGGCGGCGATGAGCACCAGGGCTGGCTGGAACGCACCGATGACGGTCACGTCGACGATGCTCGTAAGGCGCACGGCGCTATAGAACGCCATCATGTCGCCGGCGAGGAAAAGGCCCGGGAGCCAGGCGGATCGAAACGTCGCCCAGCTGATCCGCTGGCCCACGGAGTGCGTGATGATCACGAGTAGCACGGATCCGAGCCACAGCCGGTAGAAGGCGACGACCAGCCCCGACGCGAACGTCAGCGCCGCGAAGATGCCGCCGAAACCCCAGAAGGTCGCGGCGAGCGCCGAGGCGCTCAGGCCCAACGTCGAGCGTCGAGTGCCCTCGTTAATGAGAGGTCACGTAGATGGTGGGGGGCACAGCGCGTGGCACTGGAGCTATTTGCCTTCCGCCTTTGCTCGGTCGGTGGGCGTCGAGGTCGGAAAGTTCAGTGACGAGTGGTGCTGGCCGATGTTCGCCCAGCGACTCGTCACGGCCTTGCCCTTCGTGTAGAACCTGACGCCGTCGGGACCATATATATGCAAGTCACCGAAGAGCGAGTTGTTCCATCCCCCGAAGGAGTAGTACGCGACCGGCACCGGGATCGCCACGTTGATGCCAACCATGCCCGCATCGACGTCGGTCTCGAAGCGTTGCGCCGCTCCCCCGTCACCGGTAAAGATGGCCGCCCCGTTGCCGTAACCATTGCGATCGATGAGTCCCATGGCGTCGTCCAGCGTGTCCACGCGCACGAGTGAGAGCACCGGACCGAAGATCTCGTCGGTGTAGACCTTCATGTCTTCGGTCACGTTGTCGATGAGACACGGCCCGAGCCAGTACCCGCCGGGATCGCCGCTGATGTCGTGGTCGCGGCCGTCGATGGCGATCGATGCGCCCTCGGACTCGCCGATCCCAAGGTAGGAGGCCACCTTGTCGCGGTGCTCGGACGTGACCAGCGGACCCATCTCCGACGTCGTATCGGTACCTGGCCCGACCGCTAAGCGGCTCACCCGCTCGCGAATGCGCTCAACCAGCTCGTCACCACAGCCTCCGACAGCCACCAGCACGGAGGCGGCCATGCAGCGCTCGCCCGCCGATCCGAACCCCGCGCTGACTGCGGCTTCGGCAGCGTCGGCGAGGTCGGCATCGGGCAAGACGACCATGTGGTTCTTCGCCCCTCCGAGTGCCTGCACGCGCTTGCCCTCGCTCGCGGCCGTCTCGTAGATGTAGCGGGCGATGGCCGTTGAGCCGACAAAGCTCACCGCTTCGATGTCGGGGTGCGTGAGAATCCGGTCAACCGCCACGCGATCGCCCTGGATCACGTTGAAGACGCCGTTGGGCACGCCTGCTTCGGCGACGAGTTCGGCGAGGAATATCGACGCGGAGGGATCCTTCTCCGACGGCTTGAGCACGAAGGTGTTGCCGGTCGCGATGGCGAGGGGGAACATCCACAGCGGCACCATCGATGGGAAGTTGAACGGCGTGATGCCGGCAACGACACCGAGTGGCTGGCGCACCGAGTGCACGTTCACACCGGTCGCGGCGTTCTCTGTGAACTCACCCTTCATCAATTGCGCGATGCCGCAGGCGTACTCGACGACCTCAAGGCCTCGCGCGACCTCTCCGGCCGCGTCGCTCTTCACCTTGCCGTGCTCGCTCACCACGATGTCGGCCAGTTCGCCCGAGTGGGCGACGAGCAGCTCGCGGAGTGCGAAGAGCGCGGCCGTGCGCTTGGCGAGCGAGGTCGCGCGCCAGTCGGGAAAGGCTGCCTTGGCGGCCGCCACGGCGGCGTCGACTTCGGAGACGGAGGCGAAATCCACCTCGCCGCTCTGGATGCCGGTCGCGGGGTTGAAGACCTTGCCGTGACGCTCGGCCTCGCCGACAAACGGCTTCCCGTCGATCCAATGCGTGATTCGTTTCATGATGCCTCCAGTGTCCTCCATCCAGTGTGGCGGATCGGCGAGCCCCGCGTCACATCGACTTGAATCCTCCTCGCCCGCCGCGTCACTGGGCACAGGAGAACGAGACTCCGTTCAGGATATGGCGCGAAAGCTCCGCAGTATCTCGACGGCCGCCGCGTCGCCGAGCAACTCATTTCCATAGAGGCCGAAGCGATCGATCACGTCGCCGAAGCGCTCGGTGACGCGCGCCGCGACCTGATCAAGTGGCGCGACAATGCTGAAGGCGTCAACGACGTCGTCGTTGATGAGGTCGGCCATGGCGTCCCACTCGCCCGCCCGTGAGAGTTCGTTGAGCTTGGGCTGCAGGTCGCCCCAGCCGGAGAGATCGAGGACGCCCCGGTACGCGGGCGTCGAACCATAGAAGGCGATCTGCTTGCGCACCGCTGCGCTCGCCGAGTGACCCTCGGCATGCGCGTCGGCGTCGACGACCATTCCCGTAAAGGCGACCTGAATGTCCGAGCGCGAACGACCGGACTTCGCGAGTCCCCGCTCGAGCGCGGGCATCGTTACCTCGCGCAGATAGCGCTCCGTCGTGAAGGGGTGAACGAGGAGGCCGTCGGCGACTTCACCCGCCACCTCGGTCATCAGCTCACCGACGGCCGCGAGGAAGACCTTTGGCGGACCGTACGAGTGAGGGGCTGGACTGAAGAACGGCGTCATGAGTGTGTGACGGTAGAACTCACCGCGAAAGAACAGCTTCTCGCCCTCGTTCCAGCTGGCCCAGATAGCGCGCATGGCAAGGATGTACTCACGCATGCGTGGCGCGGGGTGCGACCACTCCATCGAGTAGCGCTTTTCGATGTGTGGCTTTATCTGCGAGCCGAGTCCAAGCAGGAGGCGACCGTGGGAGAGAATCTGCAGGTCGTTGGCCATAGTCGCAGTGATCATCGGGCTTCGACCGAAGGCGACGACGATGCCCGTGCCGAGCTCGAGTTGGGTCGTGGCGGGTGCGGCGGCCGCGAGAATCAGCAGCGGGTCGTGTCCGATCTCGGCGGCCCACGCCCCATCGAAACCAACGCGTTCGAGCTCTCGCGCTTGCAGCGCCATCGACGAGGGGTCAAAGTCGAGACCGCCGTCGATCAGCATGCGCGAAGTTTACTTATGCGTCTGCTGTTAGCGACGAGGACGTCGCGCGTCGCCACGTTCGATCATCTCGTCGATCTCCACCGGCGAGTAGTCGAGCTCAGCGAGGATCTCGTCGGTCTGCTCCCCCACGAGCGGTGCGCGGTGTCGAAGGGACGCGGGCGTTGCCGACAGCTTCATCGGTGACTCGATATGGCGATATGTCCCCACGATGGGATGGGTCTCTTCACGCAGGACGCCTCGATGGCGCGCCGGGTCGTTGACGATCTCGTCCATCGTGGGCACAGGCGCCGCGGGAATGCCCAACCGTTCGCAGAGCTCCAGCCACTCAGCCGTGGTGCGCTCGATGACGATCTCGGCGAGGTCCTGGAAGACGCGATCGGCCTCGCGCAGGCGCGCACCGTGCTCGGCGAACCACGGCCGTTCCATCATGTCCATCCGGTCGACCTCAGAAAACAGTGCCCGCCAGTGATCGTCGGTATAGGGCATGATCGCGACGTAGCCGTCAGCTGTCTGGTGCGGCCCGCGGTGTCGGGTCATGATCCGGCTGTAACCCGCAGGCTCTCCGGGAATCGCGGCAGCCGCTAAGTGCTCGACCAGGTTGAACGAGAGCACCGTGTCAAACATCGGGACCTCGACCTTCTGTCCCTCGCCGGTGTGCTCGCGATGCACGAGCGCGGCGAGGACCCCGGTCGCGATCATGACGCCGGTGATCTTGTCGCCAATGAGCGACGGCAAAAACGCCGTCGTCCCGAGCACCTCCTGATTGAGCGACGGCAGCCCGGTCAGCGCTTGGATGATGTCGTCGTAGACGGGCGCGTTCTCCTCGGGGGTTCCCGACGCGAATCCGTGCGACTCGCAGTAGACGAGGCGAGGAAACGCTGCGGCAAGATCTTCGTAGCGCAGCCCCAGTCGCTCGAGCGGTCCCGGGCGAAGATTGGTCAAGAAGATATCGGCGCTGCTCAGCAGTTGGCGCAGTACCTTTGCGCCCGCGTCGGACTTCACATCAAGAGCGATCGAGCGCTTGTTGCGATGGAGATTGAGCGCCACGCCCGACAGCCCCGGCGTCGCTCCGGCCCCCATCAGACGACTGCTGTCGGGGCCGTGCTCAACCTTGATGACCTCAGCGCCAAGGTCGCCCAGCATCTGTCCGGCGTAGGGCGCCATGACCACCGTCGCGAGCTCGACGACCCGCATACCGTGCAGCGGCCCGTGGGGCCCTTCGTCTGAGGTCACTGAACGATCTTACGAAGTGAGTGCGGTTGCCTTCGTTGCTGCGACCATCTCCCACGGTCGAGCCTCTGACGCGAGTCCGCTGAGCAAAGTGCGCTGGGCGCTGGAGACGACAATGTCGACGTGCGGCATCCGGGTGGTCTTCCACGAGTAGGAGATCGCGTGCAGCGCGCCGAGCAGCATGTTCTGGGCGAGCTTGAGATCGATGCCGTCGCGCAGGAAGCCTTGCTCGTTCGCGTCAGCGAACAGCCTCGACCAGACCGTGACGTACGCCTTCTCCGCGGGGCGGCATCGCTCGAGCACCGAGACCGGCACGTCGCCGCGCAAGCGAGTCGACGCGGCACGCGTGTAGTCCGAGTTCTTCACCGTCAGACGCAAGTGCGCATCGATGGCGATCGCCAAGCGATCGAGGGCGTCGATCTGTCGATGTTGTTCGAGCACCTTCTCGAGGGTCGTACGCGCGTTGGCGAAGCCCGCGATGAACACGTCGCCGGCCAGCTCTTCCTTGTTCGAGAAGTGGTAGTAGATCGCGGGTGCCTGCACGCCCGCGACGTCGCCGACATCGGCGAGCCGCATGCCGTTGAACCCCTTGTCCGCCAACACCTTGGCCGCGGCGTCGAGCAAGCGAATCCGCGTCGCCGCCGCCTTGCCGCCTACCTCACCCGTTCGCTCAGGGTGCTTGTGATTAGTTATTGGGGCCCCTGCGGTGGCCTTTGACTTCGCCATCACCCTCACCTTTCATCAGCGTTGATGTATCGGTCCTCTGACACGAAGACCTCTTTATGAAGGTCTTCTCTCGTAATTGAATGCCGACTGCCCGACATCTGGTGCAACTGTACCGGTTCGGGCTGATTTCGCCTCTGGAACTACATCACCGACATCGCGGCATGCTGAACGTTCATTCAACTTCGTGTGAGTGCGTTGCACCTCTGTGAATTGTGCTCCGCACTCACAACAGTTCAACGTCGAATGAATGCGGTTGCAAACGCGAAACTCCGTTCAACTACCGAAGTTCCATCCCTCGCCGCTCTCGTAACGGTGAATGATGTTCTTTGCCATGAGGATCCTGTGCACCTCGTCGGGACCATCGGCAATGCGAAGGATGCGCGCGGTCAAATACATCTGAGCGAGCGGCAGATCGTTTGAGACACCCGCCCCGCCCCACACCTGTATCGCCCGATCGACCACCCGGTGATACGCCGCCGGAACGAAGACCTTGATCGCCGAGATCGCGGTGCGCGCGTCGGGGTCGCTGTCGGCGACCTTTTGGGCGGCGTTGATCGTCATGAGTCGCGCCGATTGGAGGTCCATGAAGCTGTCGGCGATGAAGCCCTGGATGAACTGCTTGTCCTTCAAGAGACCTCCGTGCACCTCGCGCGTCAGTGCGCGTTCGACCGTGAGGTCGAACGCGCGCCACATCTGACCGATCGAGTTCATGCAGTGGTAGACACGACCGGCGCCGAGTCGGTCCTGGGCCGCCTGGTGTCCTTGACCGACGAGGCCCAACGTGTTCTCGATCGGGACGCGGACATTCTCGTAGCGGATCTCGCAGTGGTCCGACGTCGAGCGCCCGAAGATCCCGATGCCGCGCACGATGTTCACCCCCCGCGCATCGGCCGGCACGATGATCTGACTCATGTGACCACTTGCGCCCAACTCCCCCGACGGGTCGACGGTGCGACACATGACGATGAAGAAGTTGGCGTCGATGCCGTTCGACGTGAACCACTTGTGGCCGTTGATGACCCAGTCGTCGCCGTCGCGCACTGCTTCTGTCTCGATCGAGCGCGGGTCAGAGCCCGCGTGCTCCGGTTCGGTCATCGAGAAACCCGACTCCATCTCGCCCGCAATGAGTGGCAGCAGCCACTTCTCCTTCTGCTCCTCGGTCCCGTACTTCACCAAGATGCTGGCGTTGCCCGAGTTCGGCGCGGCGATGCCGAACAGCGCCGACGCGCCGACGGCGTATGCGAGGATCTCGTACATGTAGGCGAGCGAAAGGAAGTCGAGCCCCGCTCCTCCATACTCCTTGGGCAGATGCGGCGCCCAGAGTCCAGCCTCAACCACCTTGACCTTGATCGACTCGCGGAGGTCGATGCTCTCTCTCCTTCGTGCCTCGCGCTCGTCGTCGCCGCGCCCTGCTGCCCATGACCCACGCCAGAGCACCTCTTCGTGAGGCAAGACCTCCTCATTGACGAAGTCGGCGGTACGGCGGCGGACGTCGTTGACCTCGGGGCTCAGTCCGGCAATCGGCGTGACGTTGATGGGCATGGACACTCCTCAGGTTGTTCCACCTGATTATTGCCGAGCGTCTATGAAGTGACGGCCAGCGCGTCAGCGAGCTGGAACTCGCGCGGCCAGTGACGCCACAAGAGGTCATCGAGCTGCGATGATCGCCTATGACGGTAGCTCGCGCGCGTCGAGTAGCCGATAAGGGTTCAGCAGTCCCTTGGGGTCGAAGACCTCCCTTATCCGGCGTTCAAGGTCGAGCACCGCGGGGTCGACCAGCGCCAGATAGTCGTCGCGCTTGTCGAGTCCGATGCCGTGTTCGCCGGAGATCTGTCCGCCGAGCCCGACACCGTAGACAAAGAGCTCGCGCATCAACGCAGCGCGTTCAGCGTCGTCATTGAGATAGATGGACAAGTGCACGTTCCCATCGCCGACGTGTCCACAACCGGTGATCGTAGTCTCGTGCCGAGCACCAATACGCGCTACCTCTTCAAGGAACGCGGGCACTGTCGAACGCGGCACCACGATGTCGACGATCTCTCGCGCTCCTGCGTCCTTGGTGACCCAGAACATCCGTTCACGTGCCTCGATGAGCCGGTGGGCCGCACCCTCGGGAAGGACGTAGACGTCCAACGCCCCTGCTCGATCGAGCATCTCACCGAGATCGATGATGTCCGCCTCGAGCTGTTCGGCGGCGCGGGTTTCGAGGATGACAATCAAATAGGCCGCGGCCCTCGCCGCCACCGACTGCTCGACGCCGAGCTCGAGCGAGCCCGCCGTCGTCACCGCCGACATTGTGCGAACGTCGAGATACTCGAGCAGCGACGGCTGCACACCCGAGGCGACGACCTCGGGCACAACGCGCGTGATCGCGTCCAAGGTCTCAAAGGGCACCAAGACGGTCGCCGAGTGACCGAGCTTCGGCGAGAGCTTGAGCGTGATCTCGGTGACCAGGGCGAGCGTGCCCTCCGAGCCGATGATCAGTTGCGTGAGGTCGTAGCCCGAGGACGACTTGACCACGGGTCCGCCGGTGCGCACGACCGTGCCGTCGATGAGGACGAGCTGAAGTCCCAGCACGTGCTGGCGCGTCACGCCGTGACGAACCGCCCGCATGCCACCGGCGTTGGTGTTGACGTTGCCGCCGATCGATCCCGAGAGCTCGCCCGGATAGACCGGATACTGCAGCCCCGTTGGCGCGAGCACCTCCGCGAGCTCGTGCAAGGTGATGCCTGGCTGGACAACAACGACGTGGTCATTGGTGTCGAGGCGCACGACGTGATTCATCTTCTCGAAGCTCACCACGAGGCCATCCGGCACGGGCGTCGCGCCACCGGAGAGTCCAGTGCCCGACCCGCGCGCCGTGATCGGCAGTTCGTACTTGCTCGCGAGCTTCGCTATCTCGACCACCTGCTCGGTCGACGAGGGTCGAACGACGGCGAACGGCTCGACGTGCCGTACGTGCAACGACTCGTCGTGAAGGTCATCGGGGTTGTGGTTCGGCGAGAACGTCACGGCGTCGCTACCGACGACGGCGGCGAGTTCGTCGTTGAGTTCGAGGGTAATCATCGATTGCCACGCTAACGGCTTGTTCTCGTAGGGTCGGACTCGCTCGGCCGTCTGATGCATCCCTGTTGCTCCGGTGAGCGGGCTTTGCCAGGATGGATCGCACGAGCGCGTGAGGAGGCAACATGCCAGACGGTATGCCAGTGACCGGTATTGCTCGATCGGCCGCGGCCGACCAGTCCGCGGAACTCGTCGTGAGAAATGGCCGTATCTTCACGGGTGATCCCATGAGGCCGGCGGCAACCACGATGGCGATCACCAACGCGAAGATCGTTCGAGTGGGCGACGAAGGCGACATTGCCCCGCTCGTCGGACAAGCCACGAAGGTGATCGACGCGATGAGCCGACGTATCATTCCGGGCCTCAACGACTCGCACCTTCACCTGATTCGCGGCGGTCTCTACTACCTCCTCGAACTGCGCTGGGACGGCGTCCCGACGCTGCGTCATGCGCTCGCCATGTTGCGCGAGCAGGTGGCACGTACGCCCAAGGGCCAATGGGTGCGCGTCGTGGGCGGCTGGACCGATGATCAGTTCGCCGAGAAGCGCGTACCAACCATCGCGGAGCTCAACGAGGCAGCGCCCGACACACCTGTCTTCGTGCTGCATCTCTATCAGTCGGCGATCATGAATCGCGCCGCGGTGAAAGCGGTGGGCTTTACCAAGGACACACCCGATCCAGCGGGAGGCGTGATCGCCCGGGGGCATGACGGTGAGCCCACCGGCCTGCTGATCGCCTCTCCCGCCGCCGGCATTCTGTACTCCACGCTGGCCAAGGGCCCGTTGCTCGAAGCGAACGATCAGGTCGAGTCGACGCGGCACTTCTTTCGAGAGCTGAATCGATTCGGACTGACGAGTGCGATCGACGCGGGTGGGGGGTTCCAGAGCTACCCGGAGAACTACGCCGCCGTCATCGAGCTGGCGAAGGCGGGCGAGCTCACGGTGCGCATCTCGTACCACCTCTTTCCCCAAGTGGCTGGCCAGGAGCTGGCCGACCTCACCCGCTTCACCGAGATGCTCAAGCCGAATGAAGGCGACGAGTGGCTGAAGGTGAACGGCATGGGTGAGAACCTCGCCTGGTCGCCCGCCGACTTCGAGAACTTCAATGAGCCCCGTCCGATCCTCGAAGCTAAGGCGAGCGGCGATCTCGAGGCGGCGGTGCGCCTTCTCATGGACCGCGGCTGGGGCTTTCGACTGCACGCGACCTACGGCGAGACCATCGAAAAAGACCTCGACGTCTTTGAGAGGGTCGCCCAAGATCAAGGCTTCCCGCGCGGCGTGCGGTGGTTCTTCGACCACGCCGAAACGGTCACCGACGAGAGCCTCGAACGAATACTGGAGCTCGGCGGTGCGCTCTCCATCCAGAACCGCATGATGTTCCAAGCGCGAGAGTTCGTTGGTCGATACGGCGCGGCGCGTGCTGCGAACGCGCCGCCCATCAAGCTGATGTTGGACCGCGGCCTGCTCGTGGCCGCGGGCACAGACGCCACGCGAGTGTCGAGCTACAACCCCTGGCTCTCACTGCAGTGGCTCGTCACCGGGCGAGACATCGGCGGACGAGCAAGGGCGTCGCGAGAGAATCTCGTGAGTCGAGAGAAGGCGCTCGAGATGTACACGGTCGGCGGCGCGTCCCTGAGCGGAGAAGCGTCGATCAAAGGACAGCTGAAAGAGGGCCAGCTCGCCGACTTCGCGATCCTCTCCGACGACTACTTCGCGGTCCCTCCTGCCGACATCTCACACATCGAGTCCCTGTGCACGGTCGTCGGCGGGCGCGTGGTCTACGGTGTGGGCGACTTCGAAGGACTCGCAGAGCCCGCGAACGCGATCAGCGTCGCGTGGAGCCCCGTCGCTGCCTTCGGCGGGTACTGCGCCACGCCGAAGACTGGCGGATGGGCGCAGGCGATGGCCGTCACCGACGTTGCCGCGGCGGCCGATGAGCACTTCCACTGGAGAGTCGCGCGAGGCGACGCCTCGCCCACGTCCCTGGTGTCAGACGGCGACGGTTGCTCTCAGCTCGACTGAACCGCATTGACGAGTAGTACGTTCGCGAAGCACACCACAAAGGAGGCCTCATGGAGGCGAGTGAGTCAGAGGGCATCGATCAAGAAGCGCTCGAGTTCATGGCGGACGCCGTCGTGACACTCGACAGCACCGGGAAGATCTCGTCGTGGAACGCCGGGGCCGAGCGGCTCCTGGGTTACACCGCCGCGAGCATGGTGGGCGGCTCAATGGTGCCCGTCATCCCCGAGGAGTTCCGTGCGCGACACGTCGCGGGCTTCCACGCGGCCCTCGATTCCGGACAGCTCAAGCATGATGGGCACGCGGGGCACGTGCAGGCCACGACCGCTGACGGTCGCGTCATCGATCTGGCCATGACACTGGGCCTTTTGAAGCACTCCGACGGCAGCGCATTCGGCGCCGTGGCGGTGCTGCGGCCACTCGTTCCCGTCGAGCCATTTGCCCTGTAGGGCGTCTCGTCAACGCGATTGCGCCGAGCACGGCGTGCGGTAAAACTCGAGCGATGACTCGGATGGCTCGCTCGCTCGGCGAAACGCTGCACGCGGGGCTGCAGTGAGTCCGACCGAGCGAGACAAGATGCTGGCGGGTGAACCGTACAACTGCCGTGATCCTGAACTGATGGAAATGGCGGTCGCCGCTCGTCGGCGCGTCGCGGCGTTTTGTGCCATGGATCCAGGCGACGAGGAAGGCCGCTTCCACCTTCTCGAGACGATCTTTGGCCATGTGGGTCCTGGCGTTCATATCGAACCGCCCTTTTACGTGGACTTCGGCGTGCATACGACGATTGGGCGTGACACCTTCATCAACGTCAACTTCATGCTCATCGATGACGCGACCGTCACGATCGGCGAGCGATGCTTGTTCGGCCCCGCCGTCCAGCTCGCCACCGCCAAGCACCCGCTCCGCGTTGCCGAGCGGCGCACACCCTTAGGGGACGTCGAGGCCGGAAAAGCGCCATGGCGGACCCTGACGTCGCCCATCACGGTCGGCGACGACGTATGGCTCGGCTCAGGGGTCATCGTTCTTGCCGGCGTGAACATTGGCGACAGATCCACGGTGGGAGCTGGCGCCGTCGTCACTGATGACGTGCCACCCGACACCCTGGCACTGGGGACCCCCGCCAAAGTCATTCGTCACCTGAATCCGCCTGAGTCGAGGTACGAGCAGTGACGCAATAGGCGTCGTCGACCGGGAGCCGTGCGGTTCAAGGTCACGGAGCCAATCACGGGGTGACAGACTCGAGATACATCCGTGTCGATCGAAGGGAATCTTGTGAGCTCGCCCCGTCTCCTCGTGAGCCTGCCGGATGAGTCCATGAGAAGCACGCTGAAGGATGTACCCGACGACGTCGAGTTCCTCGTGTGGGATCTGTCGGGACCTGCGGCGAGGAGCGACATCGACATCGTGGTGCCGCCGTATCTGCGCCCGGTCTCGATCCTCGCGCAGCTCAACGACGTGCACGTGCGTCTCGTCCAAAGCCAGTTGGTGGGCTACGACGGCGTCGAAGAAGTGCTCCCCCAGGGCGTCGTCTTCGCCAACGCGGCGTCAGTCCATGAGACCGCGACGGCGGAGCTGACACTCGGACTGATCATCGCCGCACAGCGGGGCATCCCCGACTTCGTTCGTGCGGCCGATGTCGGGCAATGGGCTCCTGCCTGGCACCCAGGCCTCGCCGATCGACGAGTGCTGCTCATCGGCTACGGCGGGGTCGGCAGGGCCATCGAGTCGCGACTCATCCCCTTTGAGGCCGACGTCACTCGTGTCGCGAGCCGCGAGCGCATCGACGAGCGAGGCGTCATCTATGGCGTCGAAGCCTTGCCCCAACTGCTCCCTGCGGCGGAGATCGTCATCGTCGTGGTGCCGCTCACGCCGGCGACGACGGGGCTCGTCGACGACGCGTTTCTCTCACTGATGCCAGGAGGGAGCCTCCTCGTCAACGTGGCACGCGGCAAGGTGGCCAATACCGATGCGCTCATCGCGCACGCAAAATCCGGGCGTCTTCGCCTCGCCCTCGACGTCACCGATCCCGAGCCGCTACCTGAAGGGCATCCCCTCTTTGCGATGAAGAACGTCGTCGTCTCTCCACACGTCGGTGGTGTGTCGTCGGCGATGGCCCCACGGATGGCGCGCCTCCTCGAGATTCAGATCGCGAGAATGCTCCAGGGCGAGGCTCCCATCAACGTCATCTTTCCGCGAGAAGAGGGCGCCTCATGAGTCATCGTGTGCCCCATCCTCTTTACCGCTAGAAAGGACGTATATGTCAACTGACCGATCAACACTGAGTCCTCTCGAACGCGAGAAGGCATCCGTCTTTCACTCGTGGTCCGCTCAGGCCACGATCAATCCACTCATGATCAAGAGCGCCGAAGGTGTCTACGTCACCGATATCGACGACACGACGTATCTGGACTTCTCCTCTCAGCTGGTCAACACGAATATCGGCCATCAGCACCCCTCGGTCGTGCGAGCCATCCAGGAACAAGCGGGTGTCCTCACCACGATCGCGCCGCAGCACGGCTACGAGTCGCGCTATCGCGCTGCCGAGCTCATCCTCGATCACTCCTTTGACGGCGCGGCGAAGGTCTTCTTCACGAATGGTGGTACCGAGTCGGTCGAGCACGCGGTGCGCATGGCGCGCCTACACACGGGCCGCTATAAGGTGCTCTCGGCGTACCGCAGCTATCACGGTGGCACCTCGACCTCGATCAACCTGACTGGCGATCCGCGACGCTGGCCGAACGACCATGGCACCTCGGGCGCCGTGCACTTCTTTGGTCCGTTCCTCTATCGCTCCGTCTACAACGCCACGACCGAAGAGGAAGAGCGCGACCGCGCGCTCGCGAACCTGGAGAACATCATCCAGTTCGAGGGGCCCGCGGCCTTCGCCGCGATCATCCTCGAGACCATTCCTGGTACCGCCGGCATCATGGTCCCGCCGAAGGGATTCCTCGCCGGCGTGCGCGAGCTGTGCGACCGTTACGGCATCGTCTACATCGCCGACGAGGTCATGTGCGGCTTTGGACGGACCGGTTCGTGGTTCGCCTACCAGGACCACGATGTGAAGCCCGACCTCGTCGCGTTCGCCAAGGGCGTGAACTCCGGGTACGTGCCCCTCGGTGGCGTCGTCATCAACGAGGCGATCTCTGCGACGTTCAACGACCGCGTCTTTCCCGGCGGCTTGACGTACTCCGGCCACCCGCTCGCCACGGCCGCCGCGGTCGCCTGCATCGAGGCGATGGAGAGCGAGAAGATCGTGGAGAACGCCCGTCGCATCGGTGACGAGGTGCTTCGCCCCGGTCTCGAAGAGCTCGCGAAGAAGCACCAGATCATCGGCGACCTTCGAGGGCTCGGCGTCTTCTTCGCGCTCGATCTCGTCTCGGATCGCACAACCAAAGAGCCACTGGCCCCCTACGGCGGAA
Organism: uncultured Acidimicrobiaceae bacterium; assembly: GCA_963732125.1. GTDB lineage: Bacteria > Actinomycetota > Acidimicrobiia > Acidimicrobiales > RAAP-2 > RAAP-2. The sequence goes on from CAVSXX010000002.1 coordinate 73,283, forward strand.
CCTCGCCCGCGATCGGCGAGATCATGGCCGCTTGTCGCGACGAGCGCCTCTTGATCTTCAACAACTACCACCGGATTCACGTCGTCCCGCCGTGCACGGTCACCGACGAGGAGGCTCGCGACGGCTTGGCGCGCCTCGATCGCGCGCTCGCGGTTGCGGACAAGTACTACGTAGGCAGCTAGAACTTCAAATACATGATGTGCAGGCCCACGAGGCCGTGCTCACGGTGGTCGAACGCTTCAGGGACGGTCGTGAGGATCTCAAAGCCGAGGCTTCGCCACAGCCGAACGGCGGCCACGTTGGTCTCGACGACCGCGTTGAACTGCATCGCCGCGTATCCCGCTTCCTTGGCCCACTCGACGACGTAGGTTCCCAACTCGGTGCCGATGCCATGCCCCTGAAAGTTCGGATCAACCATGAAGCTGGCCGTCGCGACGTGGGCGCCGCGACCGGGTCGGTTGGGTCCCATCTTCGCGGTACCAACGACGCGGCCTTCGCGGACGGCAACCACCGTGCGGCCGGGTGCCCGTTCCATCCACAGAGGTCGCGCCTCGTCACGCGTGAGGTTGGCCGGATAGGCGTAGCTGTCGCCCGCGGAGACGATCGCCACAAAGAACGGATAGATCACCTCCCAATCGTCGTCGCTCGCCTCGCGGATGCCCATGACTGAACAGTACCCATCGCCCGCGCCAGTGACGATGACGCGCTCGCTACCGATAACTTGAGTCGGGCGCCGAATCGACGATGCCCGAGGGAGTGCCGTGGCACGAGAACGACGTGATGTGTTTGGTGAAGCGGTCGAGCAGTACGCCAATGCGCGACCGGGCTATCCCGACGAGCTGATCGACGACGTCCTCGCCTACGGCGATCCTGCGGGCGACATCGTCGAAGTCGGGGCTGGCACGGGGAAGGCAACGGTCGCCTTCGCTGCTCGAGGCGTGTCGCTGACCTGCCTTGAGCCGGACCCTCGGATGGCAGCGCGCCTTGCCATCGAGTGCGCAACGTTCCCCAACGTGTCGATCATCACTTCGAGATTTGAGAACTGGGTTGCGCCGTCGACGTATGACGTCTTGATCGCAGCCCAATCGTGGCACTGGGTCGACCCGTCTCGTCGATGGGATCTCGCACATCGCGCCGTGCACACCGGAGGCGCGATCGCGGTGTTCTGGAACCGTTACGTCGTTGCCATCGATGAGGTTCGCCGCGAGCTTGATGGCATCGATCGGCGCTACCTCGTCGACAACGCATTCTCGCCGAATGGCGTGACGACTGAGGCCTTCCCGGACGAGATCGTCCTTGAACCGGGTTGGCCCGCGTACGACCTCGCGAGCGACGCTCGGTTCGAAGACCTCGTGAGTCGTCGCTACCGCCGCACGCAGGTCTTCTCCACCGCCACGTACCTGGACCTGCTCGCGTCGACGTCGTCGTATCGCATCATGGAGGACGACGCCCGCGTCGCGCTGATGGTCGAGGTGGCGAGCGTCACCGAGGAGCGCGGCGGCGAGCTGGAGCTCAGCATCATCACCGATCTCTTCCTCGCGCATACCGTCTAGCGAAGGTCACGCGTCCTTGAGAAAGCGATCGAAGAACGAGACGATGCGCGTTCGCGCATCAGTGGCGGCATCCGCGTTGTAACCCATTCCGAGGGGGCGGCCCCCCACGGCGACCAGGACGCCACGCGCGCCGTCGTGCTGGTCGAGAAACGCGTGGCCCGCGTCGGGATACTCTTTCACGTCGTGCGCCACGCCGTTCAGCGTCAGCGCGCGTTCCAGTCGGGCAGCTCGGCCCTTGAGTAGCTTGTCCTTCGCCCCATAGCTCCCCACCACCGGGCACGCACCGCCAAGCACGGCGTCGGCGTCGCTTGGCACGTCGCCGTAGTTGACACTCGACACGCCGTAGCGTCCACTCGGCGCGAGCAAGAGCGAGAATCCGCCACCCATGCAGTAGCCGATGACGCCCACTCGTCCGTTGCAGTCACGGTGGTCAACCAGCGCGCTGCGGGCCGCGTCAACGTTGTCGAAGGTCTTTCCACGACGCGCTCGAAGATCGACGAAGATCGAACGAAGGCACGACAGCCTCGAGCCGGCTGAGTAAAGGTCGGGACCGAAAGCGAGGTAGCCCGCTGCCGCAAGCCAGTCGCACTGTTGGCGAAGGTCACTCGTCAAGCCGAACACGTCGTGAATCACGACGACGCCGGGCCATGGACCTTCGCCAACGGGCCGTGCGACGTACGCGCGCAGCGTCCCATGCGGAGAGGAGAATCTCACTTCGGCCATCTCGTCACCTTTAACTTCCTCGTCAGGGACCGTCGCTTCGCTACGTGTCGTCGCTCAAATCTTCCGCCACATTGACACAACGTCGAATGCCATCGTTAGGATACTTGTATGCCGAAAGCAACCTTATCGAGCAGCGCGACGCAGCCCTCGTCCGAGGACCTTGCTCGCGTCGCCGAGAGCTTGTCAGTGCTGTCGCGGGCGTTCACGCTTGCCAAGGCGCACGAGCACCTCTTGCAAGAAGCGGGCGTTCGCCTCGACAAGGCCGGTGCCGCGCTCCTCTTCAAGCTTCACCGCCACCGCGAGGGGCAGCTGCGCGTGAGCGACCTCGCCGAGCTGCTCGGCATCGACACTCCCTCGGTGACCCGAAAGGTGCAGCAGCTCGAGCGACTCGGACTGGTCACGAGCATGCCGGACGCTGACGACAAGCGTGCCAAGCGCATCGGTCTCACTGCTCGCGGCGAGAAGACCATCGACCGATTGCTCGCCGCGCTCCACAAGCGTCTCGCTCGCCTCTTCGCCGGCTGGACCGACGATGAAGTGGCACCGTTTGTGGCATCGCTAGAGCGTTTTGCCGAATCCCTCACCAATGAAATGGAGAATGACCGTGACTGACGACCTTCAAAACGCCGTCGACGCGCCCGAGGAGCACGAGTTCACGCAAGAGGAGCACCGCCGAATCCTTGTGATCCTCTTTGCGCTCATGCTCGGCATGTTCCTCGCCGCGCTCGACCAGACCATCGTTGCGACGGCGCTGCCGACCATCGCGGGCGACCTCCACGGCCTCAACCACCTTGCGTGGGTCGTCACGGCGTACTTGATCACCTCGACCATCTCGCTCCCCCTGTGGGGCAAGTTCGGCGACCTCTACGGTCGAAAGAAGTTCTTCCAGATTGCCATCTTCGTCTTCCTCATTGGCTCGATGCTCTCGGGACTGTCCCAGAACATGCTTGAGCTCATCTTGTGCCGCGCGCTCCAAGGCGCCGGTGCGGGCGGCCTCATGGTCGGATCCCAGGCCATCATCGGTGACGTCATTCCGCCGCGCCAACGCGGCCGCTACATGGGCTACTTCGGCGCCGTCTTTGGCCTCTCGAGCATTCTCGGCCCTCTCGCCGGAGGCTGGTTCACCCAACATGTGTCGTGGCGCTGGATCTTCTACATCAACGTGCCGATCGGCGCAGCAGCACTCGTCGCGATCGCGATCGTGTTGCACGTTCCGGTCCGCAAGATTCATCACAAGATCGACTGGTGGGGCACGACGCTGCTGTCTGCTGGTGTCGTCGGCCTGATTCTGGTGACGACGTGGGGCGGGACCACCTACGCGTGGGGATCGGGCATCATCGTGGGCGTCTCCATCGCGAGCGTTCTGTTGCTCGCGATCTTCTGCGTTGTTGAATCGAAGGTATCTGAGCCAATCATTCCGCTCTCATTGTTTAAGAACCGCACGTTCAATGTCGCGTCCGTCGTCGGGTTCGTCATCGGTTTCACCATGTTCGGCTCGATTGTCTACCTGCCGCTCTACCTGCAGATCGTCCACGGCGCGTCGCCGACGCTGTCTGGTCTCGAACTTCTGCCGATGGTCGCGGGCATGCTCATCACCTTCGTCGTCAGTGGGCAACTCGTGTCGCGCACGGGCCGCTACAGGGTCTTCCCGATTGTCGGCCTCGCGGTCGCGAGTATTGGCTTCGTCGTCCTGTCACGACTCGGAGCGCATTCGTCCTATGGCTTCGCCGCCATCGGGATGTTCATTGTCGGCCTCGGCCTCGGTCTCGTCATGCAGGTGCTCATCGTCGCGGTGCAGAACTCCGTTCCGCACGCCCAGCTCGGCACCGCCACGGCCAATGCCACGTTCTTTCGCACCATCGGCGGGGCATTTGGCGTAGCAATTCTCGGCGCGGTGTTCAACACCGAGCTGCTCAACCACCTGCGCGCCACGGTTCCCGCGTCGCTGCTCAAGCACATCGGCGGCAGCAACATCTCGGATAACCCTGCCCAGATTTCTCGGCTCCCCGTCGCTGAGCGCACGCTGATCATCAACGCCTTCAGCCACACCCTTCAAACGGTGTTCGTGGTCGCAGTCCCGATCACGGTCGTCGCGTTCGTCGCGAGCTGGTTCATGAGGGAGATTCCGCTGCGCCAAACCGCACACACCGAACTCGGCGAACCCGGCAAGGCAACTGTGTTGGACGCGCCGGGCGAGTTTCCTGGGCTGTAGCGCCTAGCCCGCAGGGGCCTCATCGAGCAGTGCGAGCACTTCGGCCTCGCTCCACGCGCCGGGTGGACGACGTTCGCGTGCGAGCTCGTTTGCGAGTCGCTGCAAAAGCTCGTTGACGGGCGTCGCAATGCCGACCAATCGACCTTGGAGAACGATCTCGCCGGTCAAGTAGTCGGTCTCGACTTCGTCGGTACCGCGCATGAGGCTTTGCCAAGTTGAACCGCCGCCGCGCTTGTTGCCACCGACCGGCGACGTGGAGAGCAGGTCGCCTCGCCGAGCGAGATCCTCCTCTCGGCTGACGAACGCGATGCCGGCAGCCTCGAGCACCCTCATTCCTTCATGCACCGCACGGCGCGTCAGTTCCGGTGTCGGCTCATCGCTACCGCAGATCGCCTCGATGGCGTTGCCTAGGTTCAGCAGCAGCTTCCCGAATTTCCAACGAGCGATGTCGCTACGCGCTACCGAGTCAAAGGTCGCGCCACTCAGGGTGTCGGAGAGCGCGGCCGCTCGTTCGTCAACGCCCTCGGGCCAGCGCCCCACGTCGAGCAGGCCCGTGATCGGTGAGGACGACGCCTGCACGACGCCGGCGGTGAGGTGCGTCGCGGGACACATCACGCACATGCCGTAGACGTTCGCGAAGAGTCGCAGCGCGACACGCTCGTTTTCAACGCCATTCTGCGCGCACACGATGGCGACGTCGCGAGGAATCGCTGCTCTCAGATCTGCGAGTGCGCGCTGGGTGTCCTGACTTTTCACCGTGACGATCACCACGTCGTCTGACTCGAGCGACAGCTCGGAGGCGTGCGCGACGACCGGAATGGGCAGCGTCACGGACTCGTCGGGCGTCTCCAGGCGAATGCCGTTCTTGGAGAGCGCCTCATAGTTATCGCCCCGTGCGACGAAAGTCACGTCACTGCCGTGCTGGAAGAGCTTCGCTCCGATCACTCCCCCGATAGCCCCCGCGCCGAACACCACGACTCGCATCCAGGTCCTACTTTCTCATTGTGGCCAACCTCAACGTCTATCGTCTTTGAATGAAAATCGTGCGCGTGGAGTCCGTCGAGTGGTTCCTCGATGCCACGGCGACCTACCGTGCGGCAGAACCCGTGCGCACGAACATCCTGGGATCCGTGGCAACATCGGTGCTCGCCCGCGCTCGCCACTACGACGCCTACTGGTGGTGGCTCGTCTACTCCGCCAACGGTGACGTCGTCGGTGCGGCGTTTCGAACCGCACCCTTCGGACTACAGCTCGCTCCGATGCCCCTCGAGGCAGCGACGCCTCTCGCAGCAGCCGTGGCGCGAGAGGACGACGAGTTCCCATGGTTTGGAGGCGACGCGGACGTCGCGTCACGGTTTCTTCGTGCGTACGAGCGCACCGGTAGCCCCGGATCTTCGAGACGGTTCGTGCCCGGGGTCACCAGCGTGCTCTATGAGCTCGGCGACCTGGTGATACCGCCCGTCGACGGTGAGTATCGCGTCGCGACCCTCGATGACCTCGACCTGGTCGCTCGTTGGCTTCGAGAGTTCCAAGACTTCGTCGGAGACATCGCGCACGCGCCATCCGATCGAGATCGCGAAATGCTCAGGATGCGACTGGAGGAGGAGACCATGCGGCTCTGGTGCGTACAGGGAACGCCAGTCGCCATGGCGGGATTCGCCACGCCGGTCGAAACAGCTGCCGGGTCCGTCACGCGCATCGGTCCGGTCTTCACGCCCGAGGATCTTCGCGGGCACGGCTATGGCGCCGCTGTCACTGCCCAGCTCAGCGATGAGCTCGTGCATCGAGGCTCTCGCGTCATGCTCTACGCCGACGCCAACTACCCCATAAGCAATCGCGCATATCAAAAGATCGGCTTCCGTGCGCTGCGCGAAGTGGTTCAGTACGACTCCGCGCCAGACAGCTAATTCGACGCTGCTCCCTGCTCATTGAGGTAGCTCCGCGTGGCAGCGCTGGTCGACAGCTCGACGATGTTGAAGCGTCCTTTGTAGCGAGCCAGCGCGGCGTCGAGGCGAGGGCGCGCATCGTAGGGAAATCGCCACACCCAGTGCAGGAAGGAGATGTCCAGGTGCTCAGGGCAGCCCTGCGCCTGCACGTCGCGGTGCCAGTTGACTGCGACGCGCTTCACGACTCGATAGAGGCACACGCGCCGTGACGGGGAGAGCACGATGACCGTGTCGACTCGCTCGAAGCGCAGATCGTAGGTGTTCGAGTAGTTGCCCTCGATGATCCACCGATCGTGAGCCACGAGCTCGCCCTGGATGGTTCGAAACTCGTCGGCCGGCGTCTCGACCCAGCCTGGACGCCAGAAGTACTCATCGAGATGAAAGAGCGGCAGGCCGGTCGTGCGCGACAGCTCCTGAGCGAACGTCGACTTGCCCGAGCCCCCACAACCTACGACCGCGACGCGCTGCACACCGGGTCAGCGTATCCGGCGAGCACGTTCGCCCGGAGGTCGCGAGCTATATCTTGACGGCGACGCCGGCGCTCAGGTAGGACCAAGGCTTCGGGCCCTTGAACGGACCCTCGTCACTCCAGAGCAACTCAAAGCCAGCGTCGCGCACGAGCTCCAGGGGACGCCGTGTGATGTGGCACTCGGTGAGGTGATGCTGCAGCGGGTCGATCATGCGCTGGGTCAGCGACAGCGCAAACGTCGGCGCGAGCCCGTGTTCGAGAAAGTGGTACTGACCGCCCGGTTTGAGCACGCGCCACACGTGGCGCAGCACGAACGCAGGGTCTTCGACGCTGCACAGCGTGAACGTCGAGAGCGCCATGTCGCACGAGTCGTCAGCGAGCACGATCGCGTGCGCGTCGTGACCCACGAGCTCGATCGGGACCATCGCCGCGCCGATGCGCTTCTCGGCGAGCTTCATCGCGAGCGGGGACGGTTCGACAGCGTAGACCCGCTCGACCTTCGTCGGATAGAACGGCACGTTGAGCCCGGAGCCGAATCCGATCTCGACGACGGTGCCGCTCAGCCCCTCGCAGACCATTTGACGCCACGGCGCGAGGCGTGCGCTGGCGCCTGCTCGATTGAGCAGCCGCGGAGCCACGTGATCGCGGTAGTACGCCACGATCTGAACCTACAGTTTCCCGGCCGAGGTCACGAAAGCGAGCAGGCTACCGGCGAGCAAGCCCAATCGTCTTAAACACTTCCCGTATATTGGCCGGATAGCAACCGAAGCCAAGCCACGCCAGACCACCCATCCGGTACGTCGCATCATCGCGGTCGTGGTGGCGGGACTGGGCCTGTACGTTCTTCTGCCCGGTCTCGTGCACGTGCTGTCGTCATGGCCGCACCTGCTCAAGCTGGAGCCGTGGTGGCTGCTCGTTGCCTTCGTCGCCGAAGCGTCGAGCTTCGTCTGTCAGGTGGCACTGTTGCGACTGGTTCTTCGCACGAAGGACTGGTTCGGCGTTGTCACGGCGTTTCTCGCGGGCAACTCGGTCACGAACACCCTGCCAGGGGGCGACGCGGTCGGTGCCAGCGTGCAGTACCGCATGCTTGCGGGCACCGGCATTGACACCGTGCAGGCCGCGGGCGGGCTCGCGGTGAGCTCGATCATCGGCGTCGGCGCCCTCTTCGCGCTGCCCATCTTCGCGCTCCCAGTCATCGTCGGAGGTGAAGCAGTGAGCCCCGGTCTCGTGCACGCCGGGGAGCTCGGCGCCATTGGCTTTGTGCTCATCGTGGCTCTCGGCGTGCTCGTCCTCAACTCGGACAAGACGCTGCTGGAGCTCGCCAAAGTCCTCAACTGGATCCTTTCCAAGATCCCCGGCAAGAAGGATCGCCCGAGCGCGGACGAGTTCGGCGATCGGCTCATCAACGAGCGCAACCAGGTGCGAAGCGACCTCGGCAAGAACTGGTGGAAGGCCGTGCTGCTCGTCGCCGGGCGCATCGGCTTCGACTACGGCAGCCTGCTCGCCATCTTGCACGCGACGGGCACCCGACCGAATTCCGCGCTGGTCTTGCTCGCCTACGCGGCGACCGCCGTGCTCGCACTGTTGCCGATCACGCCCGGCGGACTCGGCATCGTTGAGGCCAGCCTCAGCGGTCTACTCGTGCTGGCGCACGTGCCAAGCGCCAATGCGGTCGTGGCGACGCTCGCCTTTCGCGTCGGCTCGTACTGGCTGCCCACTATCGCGGGCGGGGTCTGCTACTGGCTTTATCGTCGGCGTTATGGACCCCTCAGAAACGCGCAGGCTTCTTGAGCCCTGCTCGTGCCCTAGCGTTGTCGAGGGAATCTCGCGAACAGGAGCGCCATGACCATTGAACCTGGTCCGAAGGACGGCGTCCCAACCCGTCGTTCGATGCTCTTCAAGCGCGCCGAAGCGAACGGTATCCCCTTAAAGACCATCCTCACGACGATATTGCTCGTGGTCGTGGTCTATTTCGCGGGCAAGATCCTCTATCGCCTGCGCGACGTCTTGCTCTTGATGCTGGTCGGCGGATTCGTCGCGCTCCTGCTCAACCCCATCGTCACGTTCCTTCAGCGGTGGCACCAGACGAAGCGTCGAGGCACGGCCGTCTTGATCGTCATGGTCTTTGCGGTGGTCGTCTTCCTCGGGCTCGCCTTTGCCTTTGGCTATCCCCTCGTGAACTCCATCACCCACCTCGCGGACAACCTGCCGTCCTATGTCAACAAGGCCGAGCACAACAAGGGATGGATCGGCCATCTGCTGCACAGATACCACATCCAGCACTGGCTCAATGAGAACTCCTCGAAGTTGATCTCCTTCGCGAAGGGCCTCAGCAAGCCGGCGCTCGCGCTGGGCAAAGGGGCGGCCACGCTGGTCATTGCGCTCGTCACGCTGTTCGCCTTCATCGTGCTGCTCTTGCTCGAAGCACCCAAGATGCGCCGATTCGCTCTCAGCGCGATGGCCCCGCCCAAGGCGGCCTGGGTCTCGCGAGTCGGCTCCGAAGTGTCCCAAGTAGCGCTCGGCTACATGATCGGCAACGCCGCGACGTCGCTCATTGCAGGATGCGTGATCTTCATCACCCTGCTGTGCCTCTCGGTTCCCTTTGCGGTGCTGTTTGGCATATGGGTCGCCCTCGTCGACTTCCTGCCACAGATCGGCGGCGCCCTCGCGGGGATCCCGACGGTGCTCTTCGCGGCCGTCCACTCCGTTCCTGCGGGGATCGTCACCCTCGTGGTCTTTCTGGTCTACACACAAGTCGAAAATCACGTGCTCAACCCGGTCATCATGAGCCGAACCGAGCGGATTAATCCGTTGTCGGTTTTCGTCGCTATCCTCGTCGGTGCAGAGATGGGCTCGTGGGTTGGTGGGATCTTCGGCGGATTCGTCGGCGTACTGCTCGCCATTCCCGCCGCGGCCTCAGCGAGCGTCGTCACGCGTGAGATCTGGCATCTCACCAAGGCGCCTGCAGGCTTCGTCACCGAGTCGCTCAGTGAGGAAGATCCCGCGAGCCCCGAATAGCTAGAACCGAAAGATGTCCATGTTGAGCCCCGATGACAGTGTGCCCTCCTCCGTGGTCGATGACGCCCTCTCGCGTGCGAGAGAGCTGATTCGCGCGGCCGCTCGTCCGCGCACGCGCCACGAGCGCACCACCCGACGCAGCCTGCGGCGGCTCTTTAGCGACCCGGCGGCGGTCGACGTGACGATCACGCTCACCGACGAGGTGATGCGCTTCAACTCAACCGACAGCGCGACGCTCGCGCTGCGCAGCGCTGCCGAAAACGCGTCCACCAAGGGATTCGGCGCGCTGAACGCGCTCGGGCTCCGCGCCGTGGGCGAGCTCTCACGAGTCGCCCCGCGCCTCGCACTGCGCCTCGTGCATCAAACGATCCGTGCTCTCACCGAGAATCTGATCCTCGACGCGGCACCTGCGGCGCTCACTCGCCAGTTCGAACGGCACGCTCGCGAAGGGCTGCTGCTCAATGTGAACGTCCTCGGAGAAGCCGTGCTCGGCGAGCACGAAGCGGAGGATCGTCTGGCTCGTGTGCTCGCGGTCGTGCGCCGCAACGACGTCAACTATGTGTCGGTCAAGCTGACGGCGATCGTGAGCCAGCTGCAGACGATCGACCACGAGGGATCCCTCGAGCGAGTGGCGACCAAGCTGCGCGTGCTCTACCGTGAGGCCGAACGCGCGGGAACATTCATCAACCTCGACATGGAGGAGTATCGCGACCTGCGCCTCACGCTCGACGCCTTCATGCGCGTGCTCGACGAGCCAGAGTTCTTGAACCTGCACGCGGGCATCGTGCTCCAGGCCTATCTCCCTGACTCTCACGCGGCTCTCGAAGAGCTCATCACCTTCTCCAAACGCCGTCACCGCGAGGGCGGCGGCGTCGTGAAGGTACGCCTCGTGAAAGGCGCGAACCTCGCGATGGAGCACGTGGAAGCCGAGTTGCACGGCTGGGTCGCCGCACCCTATGCCTCCAAGGCCGACGTCGATGCGAGCTACCTTCGTCTCTTGGACGTCGCGCTGCGCCCGGAGCACGCGAGGTCCTTGCGCGTCGGTGTGGCGAGCCACAACCTCTTTCATGTCAGCTGGGCGCTCGAAGTCGCAAAGTCGCGAGGCGTGCTCGAGCAAGTCGACGTGGAGATGCTCGAGGGCATGGCCAACGCCGAGGCCCTCGCACTGACGAAGTCCGGACAGCCGGTGTTGCTCTACGCGCCCATCACGCGCCGCGACGACTTTGCCTCCGCCGTCGCGTACCTCGTGCGTCGACTCGATGAGAACACGGCACCCGAGAACTACCTGCGTGCCGCCCTCTTCATCGCGAGCGACGGGCACGTCTATCGCGAGCAAGAAGAGCGCTTCCTGCGTGCGCTCGACGCTCGCCACACGATCAGCGTTGAACCACGGCGGCGCCGACTCAGTCCGTCGACGTCGCACTTCGACAACGAGCCCGACGGTGACCCTACGTCAGATCCCTACGTGAGAGAAGTGGCGACCGCGATCGCGCACGTGCGGGCCAAGTCCGATGACGTGATCGACACGCTCACTCACCTGGAGCAACCCGACCCGCTCGACTTCGTCGACGGACACGACCCGAACGACCACGGCGCGCCGTGGTACCGCTACCGCGTGGCGGGCATGAACGACGTCGACCAGGCGCTCGAGTTCGCGAGCTCCGGCTTCGCCGCGTGGCATCGCCTCACGCGCGACGAGCGCCAGACGATCTTGCGGCGCGCCGCAGACGTCATGTCGTCACGGCGAGCAACCACCATCGCCGTGATGTGCCGCGACGGGGGAAAGACCGTCGCCGAAGCCGACCCCGAAGTCAGTGAGGGCATCGACTTCGCCCGCTTCTACGCTGATCACGCGCCCGGCGATGATCGTTCGACGCCGCTCGGCGTCGTCCTCGTCGTGCCGCCATGGAACTTTCCGTACGCGATTCCCGCGGGCGGGGTGCTCGCCTCGCTCGCGGCGGGAAACGCCGTGATTTTGAAGCCCGCGCCCGAGGCGGTTGCCGCCGCGTTCGAGCTGGTGAACCAGCTCTGGGACGCGGGCGTTCCGCGCGAGGCACTGCAGATGGTCCCCACGCGCGACGACGAGACCGGGCAGCACCTCGTCACGCACGTGGGGGTGAGCGACGTGGTGCTCACGGGATCGTTCGACACGGCCAAGCTCTTCACGTCCTGGAAGCCCTCGCTACGACTCCTCGCCGAGACCAGCGGCAAGAACGCCATCGTGGTCACCGCGAGCGCTGACATCGACCTCGCGGTGCGCGACCTCGTGCACTCCGCCTTCGGTCACGCCGGCCAGAAGTGCAGCGCCGCAAGCCTCGCCATCGTCGAGCGCGCGATGTACGACGACCCTCAGTTCATCGCGCAGCTGGTCGACGTCGTCTCGACCCTGACGGTCGGACCGGGCTACGACTTCGCGACGAACATCGGCCCGATCATTCGTCCCCCGGAGGCCCCGTTGCAACGGGCACTCACCCAGCTCGATGCCGGCGAACACTGGCTCGTCGAGCCAGAGCGGCTCGACGCCGAAGGGTACCTGTGGCGCCCCGGCGTAAAGGTTGGGGTTCGTCGCGGGTCGTGGAGTCACCTCAACGAGTGGTTCGGTCCCGTGCTTGGCATCATGATCGCCAGCGACCTCACTGAAGCAACGACATGGCAGAACGAGACGCCGTACGCACTCACGGGCGGCCTGCAATCGCTCAACGAGGCCGAGTGCGAAGCGTGGATCGAGACCGTGCAGGTCGGCAACGTCTACGTGAATCGCGGCACGACCGGAGCAGTCGTGCGTAGACAGCCCTTTGGCGGGTGGAAGCGCTCGAGCGTGGGGCCGACCGCGAAGGCCGGGGGCGCCAACTACGTGAACTGCTTGCGCCACTGGCACAAGGTCACTGACGTCGAGGTCGCGCTCGCCGAAGCGAGCGCGTTCTGGAACGACGTCGCCTCCCTCGCTCGCGACGAATCCGGCCTCGACGCCGAGCGCAATATCGTCCGGTATCGCCAGCACCTTCGTCCCATTGCCGTCCGACTCGACGACCACGTGTCGCCCGACGAGCTGCGCTACCTCCTCGGACTGCGCGCACTTGCGTCGCTCGCGATCGAGTTCAGCGGCGCCGCTCCCATTGACGGTCTCACGGGGATGCGCGTGGACAGCGTCGAGGACTTCACGTCGAGGGTTGCCAACTTTGACAAGGTTCGCTGGTTGAGCAGCGAACCTGTCCCCTCGATCGCCGCACTCGAGCACGTCGTGAGCATTGATCCGCGCGAACTCGCCCAGAGCGGTGCCGTCGAACTGCCGCGCTGGCTGCTCGAACAGAGCGTCTCGATCACCAACCACCGCTACGGCAACGTGCACGCGGGCCCGAAGCCATCTGCCCGCGGCCTCGGCGAGTCCGAAGTGAATGCAGGGAAACGAAGGTGACCTCGACCTCGAAGAACGCAAGCGTGCTGTTGATCGGCGCGTCCCGTGGTCTCGGGTACGCAATCGCCGAGGAGTACGTCAACCGTGGGGCACGGGTTGTCGCAACCGTTCGGGGCCAGGCCCGGACCGCGCTACACGACCTCCAAGACACGGTTGGTGGACTGCTGGAGATCGAGCAGGTGGACATCAACGTCCCCGAGCAGGTCCAGGCACTGAGGCAGCGGTTCGGGTCGCGCACCTTCGACCTGCTCTTCGTCAACGCGGGGGTGGGGACAGAGAAGACGGTCGGGGACGTCGCCACCGACGAGTTCGTCCGCCTGATGGTCACCAACGCTCTCAGTCCGATGCGAGTCATCGAAACACTCGGCGACGTTGTATCCGTCGACGGCACGATTGCGGTCATGTCCTCCGGTCAAGGGAGCGTCTCTAACAACCACAACGGCGGTTTCGAAATCTACCGGGCCAGCAAATCGGCCCTCAATCAACTGATGCGCAGCTACGCAGCCCGCCACCGGGACGAACCGCGGACGCTGCTCCTCATGGCTCCAGGCTGGGTCAAGACCGACCTTGGCGGTCCCAATGCCCGCCTCACCATCGACGAGAGCGTCCCCAACCTGGTGCGCACCGTCGACGCGCAACGCGGTCACAGTGGTCTCCAGTACCTCGACTACCAAGGCAACGCCGTCGACTGGTGAGTAGGCGACTCGAGCGAGCGTGCCGCCTGCCGATCTCGCGCGCACACGTTGCCTGATGCGCTACTAGCTCGGATCCTTAGGGAGGCCAAGCACGTGCTCGGCGATGATGTTGCGCTGGACCGCTGACGTGCCGCCGCCGATGGTGAGCGCCTGAGCGTAGAGAAAGCCCCACGACCACGAACGTCCTTGGTCGCCGTCGATCCCACCCGGACCGCGTCCGTCGAGCATGCCCGAGGCGCCGGCGAGCCGTTGGGCAAGTGTCATGACCTCTTGACCATGGTCGTCGGCGAGGGCCTTGCGCAGCGACGCGTCTGACCCTGTGGCTTTGCCCGCGAGAGCGTTCTCGGTGAGTCGCATGCGAAGGAACCGGAGTATCTCACCGTGCGACCAGCAGCGCATCAGCTCATCTCGTCGCAGGGTGCTGAGTGAGAGACCTTCCTCTCGCACAAGATCGACGAGGTCGCTCGCCGTCGGACCCCGTCCCCACAGAACGCCCTCTCCGGACAGTGACACCCGCTCGTTACCGAGTGTGACTTTGGCGAGGCGCCACCCGTCATTCACCTCACCGAGCAGGTAGTCACTCGGCAGGCGCACCTCGTCAAGGAAGACCTCGTTGAAGGCGTGGTCACCCGTCATGTCGAGAAGTGGTCGCACGGTGACGCCGGGTGCGTCCATGCGACATATGAAGTAGCTGATGCCGTGTTGGGGAGCCCCTTCGTGGGAGGTCCTCGCGAGCAAAATCCCCCAGGTGGCGAGATGGGCATAACTCGTCCAGACCTTCTGGCCCGTGATGACCCACTCGTCGCCATCTCGTCGTGCCATCGTCGTCAGCGCCGCGAGGTCGCTGCCCGCACCCGGTTCGCTGAAGAGTTGGCACCAGAACTCGTCACCGCTGAGTAGGTTCGGCAACCACCGTTCCTGCTGCGCTTTCGTCCCGGCCATCACGATGGTGGGGCCGGCCCAGCCGATCCCGATGGGGTTGATCGGACGCTGCACGTTCGCTCGACGAAGCTCCTCGTCAATGATGAGCTGGTACTCGACCGACGCGCCTCGACCCCAAGGCTCTGGCCATGATGGCGCGACGAGCCCCGCCTCGGCGAGCTCCTTTCCGTTCGGACGTGGATGCTCATCAAGCCAGCGTCGAAGTTCGATACGACGCGGATCGGCCTGACTTACCTCGGTGTCGACGGACGTCGTCACGGGCGCGAGGAGGCCCCTGCCCTCTTCGAGTTCGTCTCTCATGTCGACCACTGGCTCCTCCGTTTGCATCCAAACGTAATGCTGAATGCGCTCTCAGAGGGAGCGGACCCCACCCCCCTTGCACTTGCTACGCACTTATACTGCGGATTATGGCGGTGTTGTTCTGGCTAGCGATCATCGTGATCTGCATCTTCGTTGAAATACACACGAACGCCTTCATTGCCGTGTTCATTGGCGCCGGCGCCATCCTGCCGTTCTTCCTCGCGCTCGCCAGCGTGCCCTTCGCCGTACAAGCGGTGCTCTGGCTCGTCATCTCCATTGTGCTCGTCGCCCTCCTACGGCCGGCCGCCATGCACCGCTTTCATCGCAAGGGTGTCATCGATCTCGCCTCGCCCGCCAAGTCGACGATGACGAACTTGACCGGTATCGTGGAGGACCCCGTTGGTGACGAAGGCCACCCGGGGCGCGTGAAGATTCGCGGTGAGCTCTGGCGCGCCGTGTCCGCGTCGAAGGAGATCATTCCTGATGGCGTGCAGGTCGTCGTGCGAAAGACCTACGGCACGACCCTCTGGGTGGAACGCGTCTAACTACTGCACTAATGTCACGTCGCCGGCGTGCTCGGCGCGGCGTCCATCACGCTCTTGATCGCCTGGGCGGCACCGAGCAATGCGGAGCTTTCTGCGGGGATGATGAGCTTCGTGTTGGGGCTTGCTGCGAACTTCGAAAGCGTGTCGAGCTGAAGGATGGCGACCAGCGTTGGATCGGGGGCTTGACCTTTGATCGCGGCGTACACGAGAGATATCGCCTGCGAGCGGCCCTCGGCCTCCAAGATCTGAGCTTGGCGCGCTCCTTCGGCGCGGAGGATCGCCGACTGCTGGGCACCTTCGGCCTCTTTGATCGCTGCTTGGCGCTGGCCATCGGCGACGTTGACAGCTGACTGCTGTTGACCCTCGGATTCGAGGATGCGCGCGCGTTTCTCCTGGTCGGCCTGCTTCTGGAGCGCCATGGCCTGGAGGATCTGGTCGGGAGGCGTGATCTCGAGCACCTCCACGCGGTTGATGCGCACGCCCCACTTGTCGGTCGCCTCTTCCATCTGGGTCTGCAGCAGCGTGCCGATGCGCTCGCGCTGTGAGAAGGCGTCATCGAGCGTGATCGAACCGAAGACCGCGCGCACCGAGGTGCGCGCGAGGTTGTCCACGCTCACGAGATAGTCGGAGTTCGTGAACAGCGCAAGACGCACGTCAACCACCTGGCTGAAGATCGTCGCGTTCACGATGACCGCGACATTGTCGCGGGTAATCACCTGTTGTCGGTCGCCGGTGCGCGGCGTCTCGCGAACGTCGATGATCTTCATGACCTCGATGAAGGGAAAGATGAAGGTGAGTCCGGGGTTCTTGATGTCTTTGAACTCACCGAATCGCGTGACGACGCCTTCGAAACCTTGCTGGACGATGCGCACGGACTTGCCAATGATCAAGATCACGAGCAAGACCAGGATCGCGGCGATTACCGCGAGCACAATTCCGAGATTATCCGTCGCAATAACCATCATCGTCACCTCCCCGAAAACCGTGTTTCAGTTGAGGTAACTGGCCACGTTTCGGCTGATGACCCAACTGTAGTCATCTGCATTTTCCGCTCCAGGGCGGTGCCGCGCAGTTCGTAAGCAGACCACGAACGAACGCAACCGCTCATCCAACGACGAGATGGCTGCATTGCCCCCAACATTGGCCGTCCCATGGCCTCAAAGTTCCTGGTAAAACAAGAGGACCAGCACATAACCCTGGGAGAGGAGAGACATGAACGTCGCCACCTTTGTTGCCACGATCTTCGACAACCAGCTCCCCTTTCGCGTCGAAGCGTACGACGGCAGCGTCGCCGAACCGACCGTCGCTTCCAGCGCGAACAGCGTGACCGTGAAGATACTGAATCGTGACGCGATCTCACGCGTGCTCACCCACCCCGGTGAGCTGGGTGTCGCGCGCGCCTACATCGCGGGCGATATTGACGTCGAGGGCGACCTCGATCCGCTGTTCGAGCTCAACGTGCCGCCACTGCGCCATCTCCTCAATGTCAACCACGTTCGTTCGTTGCTCTCGGTCGTCGGCACGTCGGCGATACGTCCGTTGGAGCCGCCTTCGATCGAGGCACGTCCGCGAGGGGTCATGCATTCAAGGTCGCGCGACCGCCAGGCGGTGACGCACCACTATGACGTGTCGAACCGCTTCTATGAGATGGTGCTCGGGCCCTCCATGACTTATTCGTGCGCGGTTTTCGCCTCGCCGGAGGACTCTCTCGAGCAAGCCCAAGCGCGAAAGGTCGATCTCGTAGCGAGGAAGCTGGACCTCAAGCCCGGCGATCGCCTGCTCGACATCGGGTGCGGGTGGGGCGCGATGGGCATTCACGCGGCTCGGCACTTCGGCGCGCGCGTCGTCGGTGTCACGCTCTCTGACCCGCAGCGCCGCTACGCGTCCGAACAGGCGCGCCTCGCCGGCGTCAGCGACCTCGTCGAGTTCAGGCTGCAGGACTATCGCGACGTCTCCGACGGTCCCTTTGACGCCGTGAGCTCGATCGGCATGTCCGAGCACGTCGGACGCCGCTCGCTCCCGACCTACTCCGAGCACATCTGGGATCAGCTCCGTCCCGGCGGACGCTTCCTCAACCACGCGATCGGTCGTCCCGTCTCGTTCGACGAAAATCACCAACCGACCACGGCCTCGGAGATGAGTCGCCAGATGCAGGTCGCACTCGGCATGCGTGGACCATCGAAGACCGGCAGCAAGTTCATCGATCGCTACGTCTTTCCAGACGGCGAGTTGCACGAGGTCGGCACGCTGGTGTCCATGTTCCAAGCGCACGGCTTCGAAGTGCGCCACCTCGAGAGCTTGCGCGAGCACTACGCGTTGACGCTGCGTCGATGGGTCGACAACCTCGTCAAGCGCTTCGATGAAGCAGTGGATGAAGTCGGTATCGAGCGGGCACGCGTGTGGCGTCTCTACATGGCCGGATCAGCTGTGGGCTTTGAGCGCCACCACCTGGAGATCCACCAGATCTTGAGCATGAAGCCAGACCATGGCGTGAGCAACATGCCCTTGCGCTACGACTTCGAGCCAGACTTTTAGCCAGCCAGCGCTTCACGAACGAAACGGTGTGCGACGATGGTTTGGTGACGCAGGAACCTTGGAAAACCCATTGGCACCATCATCCGGGAGTGCGCACCGGCGACCAGCTGTCACGTGGCGAGCGTGCCGCGGATCGGATGCGCAACGTGATGGGATCGTGGGGCTTTGTCTTCGGATTCTTCGCCGTCATGATCCTCTGGGCGGTCGTCAACACGGCCTTATTGGAACACGTCTTGCATCACAAGGCGTTTGACCCGTATCCCTACATCCTGCTCAACCTGTTCCTTTCGATGATGGCCGGCGTGCAGGCCGCCGCGCTCCTCATCGCGGCCAAACGCGCCGACGCGATCTCTTCGGAAGTGGCTGTCCACACGTCCAACAACACGGACGACATCAAACGCCTCATCCAAGAGAACACCGAGCTCACCGCAGCGGTGAAGAGCGCCACCGACCTCCTCGATGAGATACACCTCCACGTTGCCAACATCGGCGAGTTCCTCGGAGCTGAGGGCGGCAAATTCGCGCCGCGCACGCCGCCTTCGAGCTGAGTTACACCGGCAACAGGGGATGGATGCCGCGACCCGCTCGCGGCACCGCGTGGACATTTCTTGCCGTGAGCTTCTCGCCACACCAGGCACAGATCATCTCGGCGTGAGTGAGCTGACCGCACGAGTTGTGGACGAGATCGATCGGCGCGCCGTTTGGGGCCGCGTACTGATCGCCCCACTGGCGCATCGCCGTCAAGACCGGCCAGAGGTCTCGGCCCTTTTGGGTGAGCTTGTAGTCGTAGCGCGGCGGATGTTCGGAATAGGGAACTCGAACGAGCACGTCGGCGTCGACGAGCGAGTTCAAGCGATCTTTCAAGATGTTCCTCGAGATGCCGAGTCGACGCTGAAAGCCTTCGAACCTGGTGATGCCCATAAAGCAGTCCCGGACCACGAGCATGCTCCACCACTCGCCCACGACCTCCAGGCACTGGGCCACTGAGCAGTCCATCTCGGCGAAACTCTTTCTCTCCATGTTGTTATCGTAGTCAGTTGCATGACGCTATGCAATGACCTATTGTGCGTTCCATGACAGAACTTAGTGAAGGGCTCGTCGGCTCGACAGAGACAGCGTCAACGAGGCGTCGCCGTGCCATATTTATCGTCACCGCGTTGGGCGCCTTCATGGGTTCGCTCGATCTGTCCATCGTCAATGTCGCCTTCCCTGCCCTCGAGCGCGCGTTCACCCACGATTCGCGCGCCACCTTGTCGTGGGTGCTAACCGGATACGCCATCGTGTTCGGTTCACTACTCGTCGTCGCGGGGAGAACCGCTGACCGCCTCGGCAGTCGCCGCGTCTTCTTCTTTGGACTCGGAGTGTTCTGTCTCGGCTCGTTCCTCTGCGGCGTGGCGCCCACCGTCGAAACACTGATACTGGGACGCTTCGTGCAAGGGATCGGCGCGGCCGCCATGCTGCCCGCATCACTCGGCTTGCTGCTCGCCGCGTACTCGAAGGAACGTCGATCGCAGGTGGTCGCGCTCTGGGGCGGCATCGGCGCGCTGGCCGTGGCAACGGGTCCCTCGCTCGGCGCGCTCTTGATCACGGGCTTCGGCTGGCGCGCCGCCTTCTATGTGAACCTGCCCGTTGGACTGCTCGCCTGGCTTCTCGGCCGTCGCGTCATCGCCAAGTCGAGTGGCACTGATGCAACGTCAGCTCCCGACTACCCGGGCGTCGTGCTGCTGAGCGCGGCGTTAGCGCTGGCCGTCCTTGCCATCTCCGAAGGGCCCTCGTGGGGTTGGGCGAGTCCCGCAATCCTCGCGGGATTCGTCGTGTCGGTGGCGCTGCTGCTCGTGTTCCTCTTTCGATCGTCTCGCCACCCCGAACCGGTGCTCGACCTCAAGCTCTTTCGGGCTCGTTCGTTCACTGTGGCCAATGGCGCCGCGTTGCTCTATTCCATGGGCTTTTTCGCCATGCTCCTCGGCAACATCTTGTTTCTCACGAGCGTGTGGCACTATTCAATCCTCCGCGCCGGGCTCTCGGTGACACCAGGCCCCCTCGTCGTCGCTGTCGTCTCGGGCCCGGCCGGAAAACTCGCAGGACGCGTCGGCTTTCGACGAGTGTTGACCGTGGGGTTCGGCGTCTTCACCTTCGGTCTGCTCTGGTACGTCTGGCACGTCGGCACGCACGCGGAGTACCTCAAGGTGTGGCTGCCCGGCACGCTCATCGTCGGGCTCGGCATTGGTCTGACGTTCCCGGTGATCAGTGCGGCAGCCGTCTCGAGCCTCGAACCCGCTCGCTACTCCGTCGGCAGTGCGGTCAATCAGACGGCGCGTCAGATCGGCGGCGCTCTCGGCGTGGCGATACTGGTCGTCATCCTCGGCACACCGAAGAACGTCGACAGCGCCCTGAGCAACTTCCACCACCTCTGGATCTTCTCTGCATCCATGGCCGCGCTCGCGGGTGTCGTCTGCGCCTTGCTCGGACGACCAGCGCCCCGCGTGGCGCCCAGCGCAATCGACGTCGATGAGGCGAGGGGCGTCGAGGAGATGCTTGACGGAGAGATTGCGGTGCATGTCCACCCCGCAGCCTGCACCGAAAACGAATTCGAGTAACGGTCAAGCTCTGTACGTCCGTGCGGGCATGCGTTCTCGTACTGTTGGGTGGTGAGCCTCGACACTGACGAAGTACGTGACGAGGACGCCGCGCCGCGTCACTCTCGCCGGCGCTCGGTCATTGAATGGCTGATCGTGCTCGTCATCGCGGTGACCGCGTCGTTTCTCATTCGCACGTTTGTCTTCCAAACCTTCTCCATACCGTCGGGTTCCATGAATCCAACGCTGTGGAAGGGAAACCACGTCATGGTGGACAAGCTGAGCGTCGATTTCGGGACCATCAACATCGGCGACATCGTCGTCTTCAAGGCGCCGCCCGATGTCAAAAGGGACTGCGGCGACGACTACACCGACCTCGTCAAGCGAGTGATCGGTCTACCCGGCGACCGCCTCACCTCGGTGGGGAACACGATCTATGTGAACGGCAAGCCGCTTGACCAAAGGTGGACCCACTACACGAGGATCGGGGCGGCAATTGGTCACGTCACCGTGCCGAAGGGCCGGTACTTCATGATGGGCGACAACCACGTGGACTCTTGTGACAGTCGGGCGTGGGGCACGGTGCCGCGCTCGGACATCATTGGCAAGGTGTTCTGGAAGTTCTGGCCGCTCTCGCAGTGGACGTGGTACTAGTCACAATGCCTGTCCGAGTGATCGCTTCGCTCACGCTCGTTGCCAGCGTGCTCATCGTCGGCGGCGTCATCTTCGCATCCGGTGGCCGGTCGGGTGCCTCGGGTCCGGGCACGCTGAGGCCGCCCGTGATTAGCGAGACCTTCACCCACCTTCCCTGCAACCAGAACACGACCGTCGGCCTGGAGGGCTGTGTCGAAGGACGGCTCCTCTCCACTGACCGACGACTCAACGAGCAGGTGAAGTTGCTCTTCGATCTCCTGCCCAGCGCTCAACGGAAACGAAGCTTTGCCGCAGCGGAAGACGAGTGGTTCGCCTATCGCAAGGCAGACTGCGCGACCTTCGCTGCGATTTTCCAAGGTGGCACGATCGCCCCCGTCGAATACACCCAGTGCGAGGTGCACGACGACGAATCGCGCAGCACCGATCTCCGCTCGTTGTTTACGCTCTTGGAAGAGGGCACCAGTGACCCGCCGGCGTGGCCGTAAGAAGTAGGGCAGCCATACGGTCGAGGGTGGCGATCAACTACGACGAGAGGTCGAGGTCGCTCAGGAGCGTTCGCAGCTGGCGGCCGCGCTCACGCGGATTGCCCTTCAACTCGCCAATCACGTTGCCTTCGACATCGAGGTCGTCGCCGGGCTGGTAGAGCGACACTCGCATGGTGGGTCCCCGGCCCGCCGCGAGCACGACCCAAGGAAGCCCGATGCGGCCCGAGTCGCGCGTGGCCATGATCTGGCCCGTTCGAGCGAGCCCGAAGCTCCAGTCCGGCACTCGCGCGGCATCCATGACACGTTCAAGATCACTCGAGGACGACAAATTGGCCACACTGAACCCTACGAGCACGTCGTGACGCCACGCGCCATCTTCGTCCACTACCTCAAGCGATCGACGGGCCGTGGCGAATCAGAGTGCCATTTGTCAAGAACTACAGTGAATCGAGGAGGACCAGAGCGACAGTTCCGGTACACGAAGCTGCGTTGCCTGGTCGAAGGGAGCATCCCACGTGGAGCCAACGGACACCTCGTCTCCTGACTACTTCCACAAGGTCGTCGACTGTCAGTGGGCCTGTCCCGCGCACACCAACGTGCCCGGCTACATACGACTCATCGCCCAAGAGCGCTTCGACGACGCGTACATGCTCAATCGCGAGTCGAACGTCTTTCCCGGCATCCTCGGTCGCACGTGTGACCGGCCATGTGAACCAGCCTGTCGCCGCGAGCGCGTGGACGGCTCTCCCGTCGCCATCTGCCGCCTGAAGCGGGTTGCGAGTGACCTGCGCGGCGACATCAGTGATCGCCTGCCAGCGATTCCGATCAAGAAGAACGGCAGACGGATCGCCTGCATCGGCGCAGGCCCCTCGTCGCTGACCGTCGCGAACGACCTCATGCCCCTCGGCTATGAGGTCTCCATCTTCGAGCAATACGACAAGCCCGGCGGTCTGATGCGCTCGAACATCCCCTCGTTCCGCCTGCCTGAGGAGGTCTTGGAAGAAGAGACGTCGATGATCCTCGACATGGGCGTCGACATTCGCTACAACACCCCGGTCACGAGCCTTCGCGCTCTGATCGACGAAGGCTTCGACGCCGTGTTCGTGGGTGTCGGCGCGCCACGGGGCAAGGAGCTCGACCTGCCCGGGCGACGCGACGAGACCGGCGACGACACGAACATCCACATCGGCATCGACTGGCTCGAGTCGGTTGCCTTCGGTCACCTGGATGCGATCGGCGAACGTGTCCTCATCATCGGGGTGGGCAACACCGCGATGGACTGCTGCCGTACGTCTCGACGTCTTGGCGGTCGCGACATCAAGGTCATGGCCCGCCGCCCGCGCGAGTTCTTCAAGGCCTCGCCGTGGGAGCTCGACGACGCTGAAGAAGAAGGCGTCGAGATCATCGTGAACCACGCGCCGACGCGCTTCGTGATGGACGACGGTCGTCTCGTCGGGATGGAGTTCGACGTCCTGACATGGGACGAGGGAGCCACGCGCTCGACGACGATCGACACCGTCGTGATCCCCTGCGACGACGTGATTCTCGCGATTGGCCAAGAGAACGCCTTCCCCTGGATCGAACGCGACCTCGGGATGACCTTCGGCGAGTGGGACATGCCGGTCGTCGACGAGGTGACGATGCAGTCGAGCGTGCCGGGCGTCTTCTTCGGTGGGGACGCGGCGTGGGGACCGAAGAACATCATCTGGGCCGTCGCGCACGGACACGCGGCGGCGATCTCCATCGACAATCTCTGCAGCGAGATTCCCCTCACGGATCGACCGGCGATGGGCATGAACCTGATCAGCCAGAAGATGGGCATGAGCGAGTGGAGCTACCACAACGACTACAACCAGTCGTCGCGCCAGAGGATGACCCACGTCGAGTTGACTAAGCGCTTCGAGTCGCTTGACCTCGAAGTTGAGCTGGGCTTTTCCGCCGAGCAGACCGCGCGCGAGGTGCAGCGCTGTCTCAACTGCGATGTCGAAACCGCGTTCACGGCGCCGCTGTGCATCGAGTGTGACGCGTGCCTCGACATCTGCCCGGTCCAGTGCTTGACGATCACGAGCAACGGTGATGAGGCAGACCTGCGCGAACGCCTGCTCGCGCCGGCGACAAATCTCTCCCAAGAGCTCTACGTCTCAGCGCCTCTCCCCCAGACCGGCCGCGTCATGGTGAAAGACGAGAACGTCTGCGTGCACTGTGGCCTCTGCGCAGAGCGCTGCCCGACGGCTGCGTGGGACATGGAGCTGTTCGACCTGAAGATCCCCTACGCGGGATCCAAGAACTTCATTCCCGTTGCGGTGGGCTTTGGCGGAAACGGAGCGTTGTCATGACCATCACCGAAAAGGCGAAGACTCGCACTCAGGTCAACGATTTCTCGATCAAGTTGGCGAACGTGAATGGCACGGGCTCGGCCAGCGCCAACAGCCTCCTCGTCCAGGCCATCTTCCGCATGGGCATCCCCGTCTCGGGCAAGAACCTCTTTCCTTCGAACATCCAAGGCCTGCCCACCTGGTACGAGATACGAGTGAACGCCTCGGGCTACACGGCCCGCGCGCTCGCCTACGACCTCATGGTCGCCATGAACGCCCAGACCTATGCCGAGGACATCGCCGACGTCCACCCCGGGGGGTACGTCCTCTACGACTCGTCCTGGCCCCTCGACCCCGACCTCGAGCGCGAGGACGTCACCTTCCTCGGTGTGCCGCTGGCCGCGATGTGCCTCGAGAACTTCAAGAAGCCCCGCGAGCGCATCTTGATGAAGAACATCGCCTACGCGGGCGCCGTCGTCGCGCTCGTCGGCATCGACCTCGACGTCGTCGCCGCGTTGCTCGACGAGAACTACTCGCGCAACGTAGCCCTTCTCGACTCGAACCAGCGTGCGCTGCGCCTCGGCTACGACTACGCGATCGAGAACTTCGAGTGCCCGCTCGCCCTTCGCCTCGAACCGCTGGAGAAGAACGGCGATTCGATCTTGATTGACGGCAACACGGCGGCCGCCCTCGGATGCCTCTACGCGGGCGCGACGGTGGCGGGCTGGTACCCGATCACTCCGGCGACGGCGGTGATGGACAACTTCACGAAGCTCTGTGCCAAGTACCGCCGTGTGAGGGTGGAGAGCGACGACCCGGACGCTCCGCCGACCTACAAGCACAACTACCTCATCATTCAGGCTGAAGACGAGATCGCCTCCATCGGCATGGTGCTCGGCGCCGGCTGGAGCGGCGCGCGCGCCTTCACGTCCACGTCCGGCCCCGGCATCTCTTTGATGAGCGAGCTCCTCGGGCTCGGCTACTACACCGAGATTCCTGCGGTCGTCATCGACGTCCAGCGCGTCGGCCCCTCGACCGGCATGCCGACGAGGACCCAGCAGGGCGACATCTTGATGTGCGCCTACGCCTCCCACGGCGACACGAAGCACATCCTTCTGTTTCCGGCGAACCCGCATGAGTGCTTCGAGTTTGCCGTCAAGTGCTTCGATCTCGCCGAGCGCTTCCAGACGCCGGTGTTCATGCTGTCAGACCTCGACATCGGGATGAACGACTGGGTCGTGCCGAAGCTCGCCTGGGACGACAGCTTCGTGCCCGACCGCGGGCGTGTGCTCGACGACAAGGACCTGGCCGAGATCGCGGAGTTCTTTCGCTACGCGGACGAAGACGACGAGTTCGTCACGCCGCGCACGCTGCCCGGGTCCGACTCGAAAGGCGCCTACTTCATTCGCGGTTCGGGCCACGACAAGTTCGGGCGCTACACCGAGATACCCGATGAGTATCAAGAGGTCGTCGACCGCCTGAAGCTGAAGCACGCCGCGGCAGCCACGCACGTGCCCGAGCCCATCATCGAACGCAGGGACGGCGCCACCGTCGGTGTCATCACGATCGGCAGCTGCGATCTCGCGGTTCGTGAGGCGCTCGACGAACTGGAAGAGCAAGGGGTCGTTGCCGACTTCTTGCGCGTGCGTGGGTTCCCCTTCGTCGACGACGTGCGAGCGTTCGTCGAAGGACATGAGCGCTGCTTCGTCGTCGAACAGAATCGCGATGCGCAGCTGCGCAGCCTCATCTCGATCGAGACGGGCGTCGCCATAGAAAAGATGTCCTCGGTGCTTGCCTACGGCGGCTTTCCTTTGAGCGCCCAGCAGGTCGTCGACAGCGTACTGACTCAATTGGAGATGCCCTAATGCCATCCATCGTCAAGCCCCTTATCCCGCTGAACCCGCTTCCGAAGAATGAGATCGGCCTCACGGTGCGCGACTACGAGGGAGCGATGTCGACGTTGTGCGCGGGCTGTGGCCACGACTCGGTCACCGCTGCCATCACGCACGCGTTATGGGAGCTCTCGACGCCGCCGAACCGCATCGCGAAGCTGAGCGGCATCGGCTGTTCGTCAAAGACCCCGACGTACTTCGTCCGTGGTGCGCACGGCTTCAACAGCGCGCACGGGCGCATGGCCACCATCGCGACCGGGGCCAACGCGGCCAATCGGGAGCTCACCTATATCGGCATCTCCGGTGACGGCGACTCTCTGTCGATCGGCCTCGGGCACCTCATGCACGCGATGCGCCGCAACGTCAACATGGTGTACGTCATCGAGAACAACGGCGTGTACGGACTCACCAAGGGCCAGCTCTCCGCCTCGGCCGATATCGGTTCGGCCCCCAAGAAGGGCGAGGCCAATCTGCTCGCGCCGATCGACCCGATCATGCTCGGACTCACACTCGGCGCGACGTTTCTCGCACGCAGCTTCTCGGGCGATAAGGAGCAGTTGATACCGATCTTGAAGGCAGCCGTCGCGCACCAGGGGTTCGCGCTCATCGACGTGATCTCTCCGTGCGTCACATTCAACGATCACGAGAGCTCGACGAAGAGCTACAAGTTTGTGCGCGAACACGAAGTGAAGGAAGTCCAGACCGACTTCGTGCCCATGCAGGTGCCAATTCGCGAGAAGATCCCGAGCCACGACGCAAAGGCCGTCACGATGCACGACGGCAGCGTGCTGCGCTTCCGTCACGTGCCCGAGGGCTACGACCCGAGTGATCGCATGTCGGTTGAGGAGTACATCCGCGACCGCCACGAGCGGGGCGAGATTGCAACAGGCCTGCTCTACCTCAACGAATCGTCACAAGAGTTGCACGAGCTCAATCAGACGCCGTCGTCAGCGCTTGCGAGCCTCCCCTACGACGCGCTGTGTCCGGGCGCAGATGCGCTCGCGGAGCTCCAAGAAGACTTTCGCTGAGTCTGAGTAACATCAGCGGGCGGCGCCCGACGAAGAGATGAGTCACACAAGGGAACTCTGGGAAAGGCGGGCGATTGTGCGAGCCCGCCGATTTCGAAATCACAAATTTTGATGGGCGAAAACAGCGTCACGCATTCGTCACGAACAACCAATCAACTGCCCTGTATTTGACCGGCGATTTAAAATACCAAATAAACGATATCGTTCTCGGACGCCCACAAAATACGGACGATTCTCGCGGTTATTGACACCACTCTCATTAGCCTCGTGTGGTAATGAAAAACGTGTCGGACCCCTCCATCAGGGTGGCCGTTGTCGACGACCACATCATGGTGTCAGAGTTGCTGGCCCTCTCCATCTCGAAAGAGAGCGACCTGAGCCTCGTAGGTGTCGTCGGCAACGTGACCGACGCGCTCGAACTCGTCAAACGTGACCACCCCGACGTCATTTTGCTCAACTATCGACTGCCTGATTTCGAGTGCATTGAGGTGGTGAAGCTCATGATCAAAGAGTCCCCCGACAGTCACGTAGTGATGCTGTCGGGCAACGGCGATCACGGACTCCAACGACAGGCCATCGACGCAGGATGCACGGGGTTGCTCGGCAAGAACGCTCGCATCGCCGACGTGCTCGGCGCCATTCGGGCCGCCGTGCGCGGAGAGATGGTCATCACGGCCGACGAGTCGTTCCAACTCCGCTCCGCTTGAGTCGCACATCAAAGTACCTACGTCATAACGCACGTCAGCATTGACGCGGGACGTCGCGCTTGCATGACGTAATGGTTTCGTTCTGAACGATTTTTGACCGTCCTGACTACTATGACAACAGACACGTGATGCCTGTTTGTTTGCATGGCGTCGGTATGCGGTGGGGCTTTGATCGAACATTGCAAGGGAGCGAACATGATCACGACAAGAGCATTCCGTATCGGACTATGCATTGCGATGGTCAGCATTGGTGGGCTCGTGGGAGGAGTCGGCGGCAGCGCGCTCGCGTCGGCGGCCGGACCCAAGGTCGTCGTCGTGCCGTCGGTGAATCTGAAGAACGGCGAAGTGGTGCACATCAGCGGCAGCGGGTTCAAGCCCGGTGACACGGTGTTCATCGTGGAGTGCCTCAGATCGTCCAAGAGCGAAGCGGGCTGCAAGGTTCCGAATAACTCGCTCCCGCCTAAAGCAACGATTACTTCGACCGGAGCTCTTCCAAGAACTGCATTCAAGGTATCGACCGGGAGAATTGGCAACGGCGTCTGCGGAACTGCCAAGGCGAATCTGAGCAAGTGCGCCGTCAGCGTCGGCAACGCGGCGGGCGGCGACTCGGCCGTCGGCGACATCACGTTCGCTCTTCCCGCAAAGAAATAGGTTGACATCGTCGGCGAGGTTCTCGCTCGTCGACGTGCGTCGGTGGTGGGACTGACGCTGTAGATAGTGCAGTGACCGCTGGCGCCGCCAGCGGCTCCTGGGAGGGAGCACATGTTCGGCAGTAACGGTACCGACTCGACGTTCACACGAACGATCGACGAGCGCCGACACTCGATCGCCGCCGGACTTCGCGCGCACTTCAGCTTCTCGATACTGCTCGCGATCCTCTTTCTCACGTTTCTCGACAACACGATCGCGAGCGCCGTCTTGACGAGCGTGCAGTCAAAGCTGCACGCAGGCGTATCGCAGCTTCAGTGGGTCGTCGGCGGGTACGCGCTCGCCTTCGCGAGCCTCATGCTGATCTGCGGCTCCCTCGGTGACAACTTCGGGCGCAAGCGCGTAATGCTGATCGGTGCGGTCATCTTCTGTGCTGGATCCATCATCTGCGCGCTCTCGGTGTCGCCCGCCGAACTGATCGCTGGACGCGTGGTGATGGGCGTCGGTGCCGCGGGTTCGGAACCGAGCACGCTGTCGATGATTCGCCACATCTATCCCGACAAGCGTCTACGCGCGCGAGCCCTCGGCGCGTGGGCGGCGGTGTCGGGTCTCGCCCTCGCTCTCGGTCCGGTGATCGGTGGCGTCCTCGTCGGACTGTGGAGCTGGCGCGCCGTCTTCTGGTTCAATTTCATCTTCGGTGCCGTGGTCATCGTCTGCGGCGCCGTCGCCTTGCCCGAGAGCGTCAACGAGATTCGCCGACGCATCGACTGGCTGGGCTTTCTTCTCGCCGGGGTATCGCTCGGCTTTGCCACCTACGCGACCATCGCCGGAGAAACTTGGGGGTACTACTCGAGCGGCGTGTTGACGCTGTATTCCATCGCCGGACTCTGTTTCATCACGTACTTCATCGTCGAATCGAAGACGGCCCACCCCATGTTGAACGTCCGATGGATTCGCAACCGCGCCTTCGCCGGATCGACGGTCATCGCCTTCACGAGCTTTTTTTCCATCTTCTCCATCTTTTTCTTCGTCGCCCTTTATCTCGAGGTAATCGGCTCAGCGAGCGCCTACGCGCTCGCCCGCGACTTCCTGCCAATGCTCGCGGGCATCGTGGTCGCGGCGCTGTTCACGGGACGCTGGGTGGGGCGCGTCGGATCTCGCGTGCCGATGACGTTGGGCTGTGTCCTTGCCGGACTTGGTGTCCTGCTCACCGACGTCGTGATCGGCCCGACAGCCGGTCTCAGCACGCTCGGTTGGACAATGGGACTCGCCGGGATCGGCTTTGGCATGATCATCGTGCCGGTCAGCTCGACAGCTCTAATCAGCATTCCGGCCAACAGCTCAGGCATTGCGGCGTCGACCGTCAACACCGCACGCGAGCTGGGCGCCGTGACCGGCGTCGCCATTCTCGGCTCGATCGTCAATGGACAGCTCACCGTCAACCTGACGCGCCGCCTCGCTGAGATCGGTGTGCCGGCTTCGTTTCGCGCTGAGATCATCGAGGACGTTGTGACCGGTACCGCCGCCTCGAAGGCGTCGGCCGAAAGCAAGCACAGTGGCGCTGCGGTGCGCCACATCATCAATGAAGTCGTCCACGCGGCATACGGTGCCTTCACTCACGGTCTCAACCTCGCCCTGACAGTCTCAGGGCTCATGCTGCTTGCCTCGGGCGCCATCGCCTACTTCACCGGCACCGCCGAACGTTCGTCAATGATTAAGGACGAAGAGGACTACGGCGCTGCATCATAAGGCAGCGCGTCGTGCCGATTCTGGCGAGCGATCTGTCGGCTCGTTCGAATGAGAAGCCCCGCGAAGCCCAGGTTGGCCAACATCTCGGCGAGAAACAAGACGTGCAGATCGCCCAGGGAGGTCAGCAGCGCCAACGAGTCTCCAAGCAGCTGGACCACGAGCAACAGCACGCTCGTCACCGAATGCGCCCACTCTCGAAACATCCATAGTGACGCGGCACCCACGAGGACGACCAAGGCCGTGCCGAGGGCGAAATGAACGTCCTTCAGCCCGACGTCCAACGAGTAGATGTACGAGCTCAGCAGTATCAACAGCAGTACCGCGCTGTAGGACGTCAGCACCAGTCCGAGTCGGCGCACGCGTTGGTCGCCATTGGTGTACACCATCGCGGCGCGCAGACTGTAGATCGCCAGGAGCGCCAGGGCGAGGGTGTAGGGAACCGCGGTTTTGATGTGCAAGCCGTAGTTGCTCATCCCGCCCTCGTTCGACGTCAGTACGAATCCGGGATGTAGAGCGACACTCACCGCTACGAAGAAGAGATAGGCGATCTCCCCACGCACGATGTACGTGACTGCGCGCACACCTCCGGTACTCACGCGCGGGGTGGGACCGTAGTAGGGCGCCCCAAACCCCGACGGATGACTTCCATTGTCCTCCCGTTCCCGGTTAAGTCGACGTCACGGTGGAGAGGACATCAGAGCGCGGGTGCCGAGAGATCCTACGGGCGTGCCTCTGAGCATACGCGTCAACTAACGAAGCACCGCGCGCGTCTGGTGCAACAGGTTGAGCGGCATCTAGGGGCTCGGCGTCGTGTCCTTGAGGCGTCGATACATCTCGTCATTGAAGCGCCGCAAGAGCGTGGTAAGCGTGGCGACTTCACTCATCGACCAGTCTCGGCACACTTCACGCAGCATGTCGCTACGTCGCCGCTCGCGTTCTTCGAATTCCCGCTGACCGGCGGCCGACACCGACAACAGCGTCGCGCGACCGTCTGAAGGATCGCGCCGCTGCAGCAACAAGCCTTCGCGCAGCATGTCGTTGACGTAGCGGCTGATGGAGGTCTTCGTGACGAACAGCCGACTCGCGAGATCCGACGCGCGGATCTCGCCTGCTTCGACGATCGCGCGCAGGAGCTCGACTTCGAGCGGGCTGTGCCCCGGCGCGTTGGTTGCACGGACCAGCTGCATGAGGTTCCCGCGTCGCAGTCGACCCCACTCACGCTCGAGGGTCGTGTCGCTCCTTTTTTTCTCCGCGCGCTTGCTCACCGCGCTAATATTACAGGTAGTTACTTTAAGTAACTAATTCATTTTCCCCACTCTCTAGCTCGCGGAGCCGCCTCAGCGGACCTCCTGAAAGGATCACCGTGACACACAACCTGCGCGCCGACACCACCACCATGAAGGGCCATGGGGGCGACGAGATTGAGACGTACCTCGCAGTGCCCACCGACGTCGAAACATGCGGCTCGATTGTGGTGATCCATCACATGCCCGGTTACGACGACACCACCAAGGAGATCGCGCGCAAGTTTGCCGCATTCGGATACGCCGCGTGCATGCCCAACCTCTACCACCGCGAAGCGCCAGGCGCGAGCCCCGACGACGCAGCGGCGGCCGCGCGCGCTCAAGGAGGTGTGCCCGACGATCGTCTTATCGGCGACGTGAAGGGAGCCATGGAGCATCTGGCGTCGCTGCCCACCTGGAACGGCAAGGTCGCTTCGATCGGCTACTGCTCTGGCGGGCGCCAATCGCTGCTCGCCGGGTGTCGCCTGCCGCTTGACGCCGTCATCGACTGCTACGGCGCGTTCGTGTCAGTCGACCCGCCCGCCGAGCATGGGATGAAAGCGAAGGCCATCATCGGCGAGGTGGGGAACCTGTCAGGACCCCTGCTCGGCCTCTTCGGCGCTGAGGACACCTTCCCTTCGCCCGAGCAGAACGACATGCTCGCAAAGGCGCTCGAGGCAGCCGGCAAGGACTTCACGTTTCGCACGTACGAGGGTGCGGGCCACGCGTTCTTTGCGACCGACCGACCGAGCTACCGCGTGGAAGCCGCGAACGAGGGCTGGAAAGAGATCTTCGCGTTCCTCGAGCGCACGATCGCCTAAGGAGTCCTATGTGCACCTACCAAACTGAGCTGCTCGAAGTGTCAGGCAGCGCCAAGACCCAAAGCGGCTGGACGACGATGACCCAGGCGACGGTCTACTTTGACCACCCCGTCCACTACCTCGCGGGACACGCCCTGATGATCGATCTGCTCAATCCGGCCAAGGGGCCGTCGGCGCGCGCCGCGATCGAGCTCAATCCCGAGAGCGCTCGCGCGCTCGCGAACGCCATTCTCACCACACTCGACACTGTTCCTAGCGAGCTGTTGAGCGATCTCACCTCGTGAGCCTCGCGGATACGCGAGCGCGTCGAGAAGGGCGACACCCCAGCTCGGATCGTTACAAGTGGTTGGTGCTGTCCAACACCACTCTTGGCATGCTCATGGCGACGATCGACACGTCGATTGTCCTCATCGCGCTGCCGGACATCTTCAAGGGGATCAACATCAATCCCCTCGAGCCGGGCAACACCTTCTATCTGCTGTGGATGATCCTGGGCTTCATGATCGTCACCTCGGTGCTGGTGGTGAGCCTCGGTCGCCTCGGCGACATGCTCGGGCGTGTGCGGATGTACAACATGGGCTTTGTCATCTACACCTTCTTCTCGCTGATGCTCTCGATCACCTGGATGCAGGGCACCGCGGCCGGCATCTGGCTCGTCGTCATGCGCCTCTTCCAAGGCGTCGGTGCCGCGTTCTTGATCGCGAACTCGACGGCGATCCTGACCGACGCCTTTCCCGAGAACGAACGGGGAATGGCGGTCGGCATCAACCAGATCGCGGCGATTGCGGGTTCTTTCATCGGTCTCATCCTGGGCGGACTGCTCGGTCCGATTGAGTGGCGACTCATCTTCATCATCTCGGTGCCGGTCGGTATCTTTGGCACCGTCTGGGCCTACCTCAACTTGAAAGAGCTCCCCACCAAGATCGACTCCCACGTCGACTGGAGCGGGAATGTCACCTTTGCTCTCGGACTCGTCGCGATCATGGTCGGCATCACCTACGGTATTCAGCCCTACGGCGGACACGTCATGGGCTGGACGAGCCCCTTCGTGCTGTCGTGCATGGTGGGCGGTGTCGTCGCGCTGTTCTTCTTCGCGCGCATTGAAGCGCGCTCGCCCGACCCCATGTTCAAGCTAAGCCTGTTCAAGATCCGTGCCTTCACCGCGGGCAGCATCTCGACGTTGTTCTCGGCCATCGGACGCGGGGGGTTGATGTTCACCATGGTCATCTGGCTCCAGGGCATCTGGCTGCCGCTGCACGGCTACGCGTTCTCCGAGACGCCACTGTGGGCAGGCATCGCCCTCTTGCCACTGACCGGCGGGTTTCTCGTCGCGGGGCCATTCTGTGGGTACCTCTCCGACAGATACGGCGCGAGACCCTTCACCGTCGGCGGCATGGTGGGAGCCGCGAGCTCGTTCTTCTTGCTGCAGTTCCTCCCCGCCGATTTCTCCTACCCCGTCTTCGGTCTGTTGTTGTTCTTGAACGGCCTCTCGATGGGCATGTTCGCCGCGCCGAACCGCGCGAGCATCATGAACTCGCTGCCCGCCGAGAACCGCGGTGTCGGCTCGGGCATGAACTCGACCTTCCAGAACTCGGGGCAGGTGCTCTCCATTGGCATCTTCTTCACGCTCATGATCATCGGACTCTCACGCACACTCCCCCATGCGCTCTACGTCGGTCTCACGAGCGAGGGCGTCGCGCCGGCCGTCGCGCACCACATCTCGACGTTGCCGCCGGTGACGACACTGTTCGCGTCGTTCCTCGGCTACAACCCGATGGTTCACCTACTGGGCGCCCACGTCCTCGCGTCGCTCAGTCCGGGCGCTCGCACGGCGGTCATCGGGCGGAAGTTCTTCCCGACCATCATCGAAAAGGCGTTCGTCTCTGGACTTCACCCGGCGCTCGACTTCGCCGCGATCCTGTGCGCGTTGGCGGCCTTCACCTCGTGGCTGCGCGTGACACCGCCGACGAAGCGCGCCGCGAGCTCGGGCTTAGAAGTCGGCGTCCGGGCGCCGTCGCACGCCGACTAACAGCGCCACGCGAAGGCCAAGCTTGGAGAGCTCATTGCGGCTGAGCTGTACCCAGGTCGTCGTACCGTCGCTCAGCTCGACGGTGACCTGGGCTTCGAAGCCGAGCGAGACGATCGCGGTGATGCGACCCTTTGCCTCGCCGTCGTAGACCGAGACGAGCTCCAAGTCGTGGGGTCGGGTCACCTCGCCCTGGAACATCGTCGAGGGTCCAAGGAACTCGTGGACGAAGTTGGTGGCCGGGCTTTCGTACAGCGCGAGGGGATGGCCCGCTTGCACGACGTGGCCTGAGCGCATGACGATGAGCTGGTCGGCGACTTCCATGGCCTCTTGCTGGTCGTGGGTCACGAGCACCGTCGTCACCGGCATCTGCGCGTGCAGCTCTTTGACCCACTGGCGAAGCTCCTGTCGCACCACGGCGTCCAACGCCCCGAAGGGTTCGTCGAGCAGCAGCACGCGCGGTTCGATGGCGAGGGCGCGCGCGAGCGCCATGCGTTGGCGCTCACCACCCGACAGCTGGGATGGGTAGCTCTTCGCTTTGTCCTCGAGACGAACGAGGGCGAGCAGCTCGTTCACGCGCGCGTCGATCTCGTTCGCAGAGCGCTTTCGCACCTTCAGGCCGAAGGCGACGTTCTTCGCCACGTTCATGTGGCGAAAAGGCGCGTAGTTCTGGAAGCAGAAGCCAATGTCGCGGTGTCGGGTGTCAACGTTCGTCACGTCCTCGCCGTCGATCGTGACGGTGCCGTCGTCGGGAGACTCGAGACCACTGATGAGCTTGAGCAGCGTCGACTTGCCCGACCCCGAAGGACCGAGGATGGCCGTCAAAGAGTTGTGCGTGATCTCTACCGAGACGTCCTCGACCGCGTGGGTCTTGCCATAGTGCTTGGTGAGATGCTTAAGCGAGATCGACACGCAGCTTCCTCTCTCTTTTTCGCAGTACCGCAAGGACGCCGAGGACCAGCACCGAGATCGCCGCCAGCACCAGCGCGTCCGAGTACGAACCGAACGTGTCGAAGCGCTGGTCCCAGTCATCGTAGATGTAGATCGGTAGCGTCTGGGTCCGACCCGAGATGTTGCCCGAGACGACGAGCACCGCGCCGAACTCGCCCAGCGTGCGCGCGATGGTGAGCGTGATGCCGTACATCACCGCCCACTTGATCGACGGGAACGTGACCCGAAAGAACGTGCGAAGTCGCCCCGCCCCCAGCGTTCGCGCGGCCTGCTCCTGCTCGGTGCCGACCTCGAGCAGCACCGGCACGATCGAGCGCAACACGTAGGGCAGCGAGACAGCCATCGTGGCGAGCGTGATGCCCAGCGGCGAGAAGAGCACCATGATGCCCACGCGCGCGAGCGGAGCGCCGAACCAGCCGATGCGCGAGTACGCGAGCACGAGGGCGATGCCAAGGATGACCGGCGACACGGCGACGGGAATGTCAAAGACCGTGTCAAAGGCCCGTCGACCGATGAACTTGTGGCGAGCGATCAGCATGGCGGCCCCGACGCCGACGATGGCGTTCACCGGCACGGCGACCGCCGCCACTTCGACGGAGAGCTTGAGCGCGGCGAGGGAGCCGGGTTGGGTGACCTGCGACCAGAACGGACCGAAGCCGTGCTGGAGCGCCTTCACGACGAGGAAGGCGACCGGCAGTCCGATCAATATGGCGACGTAGAGGAGCACCACGCCGCGCACCGCCCAGCGGTGGGTCCCGCTCATCAGAGTGTTCGCTTCTGAAAGTGCCGCGAGAGCACATTGCTGGCGACCAGGATGACCAGACTGATCACGAGGAGCGCCGTCGACACTGCCGCTGCGTCCGTCCACAGAAAACCCTGGGTCAGGTTGTAGATGTAATAGGACGCCGTCGTCGTGCGCCCGATGCCGCCAGCGATCAAGGAGATCGAGCCGAACTCGCCGACCGCGCGCGCGAAGGCGAGTCCGAAGCCGCCGAGGATCGCCGGCCACAGCGACGGCAACACCACCGTGAAGAACGTCCGCAGTCCTCCCGCACCGAGTGTCCGCGCGGCCGCCTCACTCTCAAGTTCGAGGGAGGCGAGCACCGGCTGTACGGCGCGCACGCTGAAGGGCAACGTCACGAACAACAGCGCCAACATGAGGCCCATCCAGGTCTCGAAGAGGTCGACGTGAATGGGGCTGTCGACGCCGTAGATCGCGAGCAGTACGACGCCCGCAACAATGGTCGGCAGGGCGAAGGGCAGATCGATCGACGCTTCGAGTAGTCCCTTGCCAACGAACTTGTCGCGGACGAGGACCCACGCGATGGCGACACCCATGACCGCGTTGATGGCGGCGACGCTGAGCGAGAGCCACAGCGAAAGGAAGATGGCTTCCTTCGCACCGGGCGCGGTGACGGCCGTCCAGAACGTCTTCCAGCCGATCGAGACGCTCCAACGCCAGAACTCGACGCCAGCGCCGTGAGTCATCACCGACAATGAAAAGCCGTGGGCGATGAGCGCGGCGACTGGGATGAGGACAATGAGCGAGAGGTACCCGACGATGAGTCCGCCGCCGCCACCCATGAGAAGTGGCAGCGCGACCTTCGAGCGGACCCGACGCCAGCCCAGCGGGGCAGACGACGTCGAGGGCGGCGGCGGCGTGTGCGTGTCTAGGGCCGTGGCCATTGTCGTCCTTCGTGGAGTCTGTCCGGCACGGCGAACCGGCTCGGAAGGTAACTCGCCCTACTTCGTGCGGACAATTACCCTATTTTCCATGGAAGTACTCGATATTAGCAAAGGCCGGGACGACTTCGATCGATGGAGGCGTCGATGGCGAGTCATCAAAGGTCGCGTTCTGTAGGGAACCCGCCTTGCCTGGTGCAGTTTCGGAACGGGGCAGCCAGGGCTTTTCGTACTGGGAGGCGTACTGATTAGCCGGGTGCTCCACGCACGACGCGTCGAGCGAAAGCCGCCTGACTCCTAGACGAGGTGGCGCGCGTGCCGCCCGCGCGGCACTGGCGCGAGGCGAACGAGGGCGTTGTAAGTGACGATAGCGATCGCGACATGCAACCAGATGAGCACGAAGACGGCCTTGCCCGAAGACCCCGAGTGCCAGATGTAGGCGTCGGGCGCAAAGAGAACGATCGTGACCACGATCGCGGCGCGAAAGAAGAACGCACGAGGCGTCGACGTGAGGCGTGTCGCGATCGGCCACGCAGCGCAGGCGATCAGCACACCGATCACGGTCAGCTTGGCGTAGTCGGAGAATCGAAAGTGCGCAAAGCCCACCGTCGAAGGAAACACGTGCGTGCCCAGCTTGACAAGTAGCCAGTCGGCCAGGAGTGAACCGACGAGTGCGACGATGGTCGCGAAGAGGATCGACCCGATGGTGGGCTGGCGGTCTTGGTTGGCCTTCAAGTCGAGACGAAACGCAAGCAGCAGCGACTGCAGCCATTTGGGAAACTGTTCAAGGGTCATGGCAAGTCTTTTTGTGGATCGGTCGGTGGCCGAAGCGAGGGGACAACGTCTCTCGACGGCCGCTCGCTCAAAGA
Organism: uncultured Acidimicrobiaceae bacterium; assembly: GCA_963732125.1. Lineage (GTDB taxonomy): Bacteria > Actinomycetota > Acidimicrobiia > Acidimicrobiales > RAAP-2 > RAAP-2. The sequence continues at coordinate 111,323 of CAVSXX010000002.1, forward strand.
ACGATCAGACCACGTACCTCTCTCGCGCTAACTCAAGCTCGGCCAGGGCTTCGGCACGCCCCGCGTAGCCTTCGACCTTCACCCACTTGCCCTCGTCGAGGTCCTTGTAGACGGTAAAGAAGTGCCTAATGCGGTCGAGAATCTCTTGCGGCACGTCCGTGATGTCCGTCGCGCTCTTCCAGTTCTTGTCATAGTCGGGCACGCAAATCAGCTTCTCGTCGCGACCGTTCTCGTCAACCATGATGCACATGCCAAGAATCTTCGATTCGATGAGGCATCCGGGGAACGTCGGAAACTCGGTGATCACGAGCGCGTCCAGTGGGTCGCCGTCGCCGCCCAGCGTGTCGGGGATGAAGCCGTACTCAGCGGGATAACCCATCGAGACCAGCAGGTGCCGGTCCAACTTGATCGTGTGCGTGTCGTGGTCGTACTCGTACTTGTTCTGGCTAAAGCGCGGAATTTCAACGATGACGTTGACCGTGTCCATGGTGACCTCCGTGAGCCAATCGTCGTGGCTCGCGTCAATCGTAGTCACCTCGCCGCTATGCCTTTCGAGTTCCCCGCCCCATCAAGAGGACCTGGTCGACCGCCGTAGACTCGGGCGTCGAGAGATGGAGGACCGATGGAACGAGTAGGTGTCGTAGGTTGCGGCCTCATGGGCTCGGGCATCGCCGAAGTCGCGGCGCGCGCGGGTGCCCAGGTCACCGTGGTCGAGCGAGACGAGGGGGCGCTCGCCGCCGGTCGCGACCGAGTGGAGCGTTCCCTGGCTCGGGCTGTCAGCTCGGGCAAGATGCCCGAAGAAGAGGCTGAGCGCGTACGCGCGTCACTCTCGTATTCGCTCGATTTCACCGACCTGACTGACTGCCAGCTCGCCATCGAGGCGGTCGCCGAGAACGAAGACGTGAAGCTCGAGGTCTTTCGAACCCTCGACGCCGTGGTGCACGACCCTCAGGCAATCCTTGCGACGAACACGTCGTCGATTCCGATCATCAAGCTCGCCATGGTCACCAAGCGCCCCGAACAGGTCATCGGGATGCACTTCTTCAACCCGGTCCCGGTGCTGCGACTGGTGGAGCTCATCTCGTCACTGCTCACGAGCCCCGAGACGACCGAGCGGGCCGCGGCCTACGCGAGCGAGTCACTGAATAAGAAGGTCATCACCTCGCCCGACCGCGCAGGCTTCGTCGTGAACGCGCTGCTCATCCCGTACCTGCTCTCAGCCATTCGCATGTTGGAGTCGGGTTTCGCGAGCGCCGAGGACATCGACACCGGCATGGTCGTGGGCTGCGCGCACCCGATGGGGCCGCTGGCGCTGACCGATCTCATCGGTCTCGACACCACGCTGGCCGTTGCCGAGTCGCTCTACGAAGAGTTCAAGGAGCCACACCTGGCGCCGCCCCCACTGCTGTCGCGCATGACCCAAGCCGGACTGATGGGACGTAAATCTGGCCAGGGCTTCTACTCGTATCGCAAGTAGCTGCTACAGCGCCACCACGGCGTCACGCAGCACGCGCGTCGCGTGCCGGTAGTTCACGTCAGGACCAAAACGCTGCGGCTCGCCGATGCGCACCGTGACGTCGCTGTGCTTCTTTGGCCACAAGGCGTGCATCGGCACGGTGCCCGAAAGGCCGTCGAGCCTCATGGGGACGATCGGGACGCCGAGCTTCACGGCGAGCAGCCCGATGCCCGGTTTGAAATCCAAGAGCTCCCCATCGGTGCTGAGTCGACCCTCGGGCGCGAGGAGGACGTGTCGGCCCGAGCCAATCAACGCTTTGACGTCGTTGAGGCCCGCTCGAGAAGAGGCGCGTCGCGCGAAGGCGAACGCGCAGTAGCAGAAGCGAATGAACAACGCGAGGCCCCGGTGTTCGTCGAGAATGTCAGCACCTACCGCCACGGTGAGGCGCCTGCGGATCCGGCGTGGCAGCGACGCGTAGGTGACGGGGCCGTCCAAGTCGTCGCTGTGATTGAAGATGAAGATCGACGGCTCCGAGAGGTGTTCGAGTCTCTCGGTTCCTTCAACGCTGAGCGTGATCCAGTGCTTGATGAAGGGAGTGACGATGTAATCACGTACTGCGTTGCCGACGAGGCGAACGCCGGTGCGATACGGCCACGTCGGCGTGGGTATCATCGCGGGGTCACGCCGACTTGTCATGTATCGAAGTCCACGAGCACCGCCGCTCCGGTGAATCGCTCGTGCTTGAGGTCAGCGAGTGCGCGATCCGCTTCTGCGAATGAGTAGGGAGTGACCGAAATCCTGACGCCGATCATGGCAGCCGCCTCGAGGAAGTCTCGCCCGTCCTGGCGGGTGTTGGCGGTGACACTGCGCAGCGTCCGCTCGTTGAAGAGATGGCGTTCATAGTTGAGCGACGGGAGGTCGCTCAGATAGATGCCCGCGATCGCGAGCGTTCCTCCGCGATCCAGTGACTCAAGCGCGATCGGCACGATGGAGCCCACGGGCGCAAACAGGATGGCCCCGTCCAGAGGTTCGGGAAGCGGGTCGTCGGTGTCGCCGACCGACACCGCGCCCAGCGACAGCGCGAGCTCGCGCGCTGCTGGTGCGCGAGTGCGCACGTGCACGCTCGCGCCTTCGGCGATCGCGACCTGCGCGGTGAGATGCGCTGATCCTCCGAAGCCATAGATACCGAGACGACCCTCCTCGGGGAGCTCGGTTCGCCGCAGCGCGCGGTAGCCAATGATCCCCGCGCAGAGCAGTGGCGCCACGTTGACGTCGTCGAACTCATCGGGCAGCGTGTACACGTAGTCCTCGTTCACCACGACGTACTGCGCGTACCCTCCGTCGATGTCCCACCCAGTGAACGTGGGCGCGATGCAGAGGTTCTCGCGGTCGGAGAGACAAAAGCGGCACACGCCACAGGTGTGAGCCAGCCACGCTCCTCCCACGCGGTCGCCGAGGGAAAAGCGACTGTCCCCAGATCCGAGCGCGTCAACCACGCCCACGATCTCATGTCCGGGAATCACCAAGGGGTGACGAGGGAGCAGATCACCTTCAGCGAGATGTAGATCGGTCCGACAGACGCCGCAGGCCAACACCCGCAGCCGAAGCTGCCCGTGGTCAGGGACGGGAATCTCGCGTTCTATCGGCACGAGCGGGCCAGAATCGATCGGACCGGGCGTTGCGACCGCCCACCCGCGCATGGTGCCAGCCATATGACCTCCCCTCACCTCCGGTTTTACACGCTTTATGGCCCAAAAGATCCCGCGAACCTTTTGGGCTCGCGCAGCGTCTCTATAGGCGTGAGAACAACTTGTTGGTCGACCGCCCTGTTGGCAGTAGCCAGTGCAAGGCTCTAGCGACATGACCGACCTCGCCGCCTGGCTGGAAGAGGGCTATCCCCAGTCGGTGCGCACGGCCTATCTGATCCTTGGCAACCGCTCCGACGCCGAGGACGCCGTGCAAGAGGCGTTCCTTCGCGCGTGGAAGTTCCGCAACGCTCTGGCGAAGGAGTCGAGCTTTAAGCCCTGGCTCTATCGCGTCGTCGTCAACTCGTGCAACTCGAAGCTTCGCGAGGAGATCCCGCATCGGGACCATAGGAGCAACGCAACCGAACTCGATGACGTGACAAGCGACGACATCGCCAGTCGCATGGCGCTCTCCCACGACGTGCGTGACGCGCTCAGCGATCTGCCCGCGCACCTGCGCATCGTGATCGTCCTGCGTTACTTCGCGGACCTGAGTGAGCGCGACATCGCCGTCGCGATCGCGAGGAAGCCGGGCACCGTCAAATCGCGACTCAACGAAGCCCGTCGGCGTCTCGCCCAGCACCCGGCGCTGAACGATCGACCGCAAGATCGTAGGTCACAAGAAGAGGAGACCGGATGACGATGATCGACGAAGAGACACTGCGGCGGTCGCTCGCGGACGCGGCGAATGAGTTCGAGATCTCCGACGAGGCGATCGCCGACATCCTCGCCACCGCTGCGCGCGATGAGGCCGAGCCGCGCACGCGCTTCGTGCCAGCGTTCGTGCGCCAGTCCGGTCGACCTCGAACATTTCTCGCGGCTGCCGCCATTATCCTCGTCGTGACTGCGATTGCAGTGCCGCTGTTGCGCAGCGAGCATCAGTCGCCGATTCGCTCAGCATCGACAGCGACTCATGAGTACTCATTGCCCGCGCCGTCAGGCGCTCAGAACCTCACCGTCGCGCCGGGATCGTCGGAGGATTCGGTGAGCGCCAATGGCGAGAAGTCCTTGACGGGAAGCGGCTTTGCGGGCAGCAGCTCCCAGAAGATCGAGTCGCAGGGCACAGTGAACCTCACGGTGGCGCGTGGCCACATCGAGTCGGCGTTCACAAAGCTCAGCTCGCTGGCAACGTCACTGCACGGTCTTGTCGAGAGCAGCCAAGCGAACTCGACGTCGTCGTCAACGCCATTCGCTTCAGGCACGATCGTGTTGGAAGTTCCACAGACCTCGTTCGCTCGGTTCGTGTCTGAGGTCGAGCGCGTCGGACACGCGACGTCGGTCACGACGTCTTCGAACAACGTGACGAGCCAGTACGTCGATCTGCAAGCCCGCATCACCGCGCTCAACGCGAGCCTCGCGCAGTACCTCAAGATCATGACCAAGGCGACGACCATCAGCGGGATTCTCGCGGTGCAGAACCAGATCAACACCATCCAGAGCCAGACCGAACAAGACCAGAGCCAACTGAAGGTGCTGACTAATCAAACGACCTACGCATCGCTTGCGGTGAACGTCTCCGAACGAAGTCACCACGTGTCGTCACCGCGATCGGGCTTTGACAAGGCGTGGCATGACAGCCTGCACGGCTTCGTCGCAGGGTTTGAATGGCTCGTTCGACTCGCGGGTCCCGCGCTCTTCGCGCTACTCATGTTGGGAGTGCTCTACGAGATCGTGAAATACACCCGGCGAGCCATTCGTCGACGACGGATCTAGAGAGCCTTCCCAGCCAACTCCCGGGAAAGTGTCACGGGGGGATGGTGAAGCAGTCACTGGCATTTCACCTCGCGTCCGTAAGGTCCGGATCAACTCTCCCAGGAGGTGGCCCATGTCTTTTCGTACGCTCCGCACGGTCTCGGCGATAGCGCTCGGGGCTTCAGGCCTGAGCGTGGGGGCGATGAACTCCCTCGCGTCCGCGGCAAGGTTCACGCCCACGTTTAACGCAACCGTGATACTCAACGGTGCGTCGCTGCATCACACCTATGTGGCGGCGGGGTCGACGGTCCCCCAGACCGAGGCCCTCAGTGACCCCGACGACATCAGCCTGTGGGGCAACGATCTCTTCGTCGGCTTTCAGAATGGTGTTGGCCCCCAGGGCCAGGCGAGCACAGACGGCAACCTTGACAGCACCGTTGTCGAGTTCACGTTGAGTGGCACTGTGGTCGCCCAGTGGGACGTCCTTGGCAAAACCGACGGGGTGACGGCGGATCCTGGCCTTGGCGTACTGGCGACGGTCAACGAGGATGCCAACTCCTCGCTCTATCTGATCAATCCGACTGCTCCTGCGAGCAGCGCCGTGATCCACTACGCCTACAGCGAGCCACTCCCCCATTACGGCGGCACTGACGCCATTTCCATCGATCACGGCCAAATACTTATCAGCGCCTCCGCTCCCGGCACCACCGGCGTCGCCGCGCCTCAGCCGACCTATCCGGCGGTCTACATCGTGACGTTGGATGCATCGACAAAGACCGCCGACATCACCCCACTTTTCTATGACGAGAGTTCCGCGACCGTGGCGAACGCGGCGATCGGCAACCACGGTCAGGGGCATGGCAACTACGGCGAAGGAAAAGGCCACCGCGGAACGACGGAGACGCTCGCACTCACCGATCCGGACTCCAACGAGATCGTCCCCATGGGGGCGCGCTTTGGTGGGGACTTCATGTTGACGAGCCAGGGTGACGATGAGCAGATCTACGTGAGTGCCCCGGGGACCTCGCGCCAGACGCTGAGCGTGCTCTCGCTCAGCCAATCGGTCGACGACACTGCGTGGCCCACCACCAGCTTCGGATCGCTGTACTCAACCGACTCGACGAACGACAACGTCGACCTCATCACTGGCCGGTTTGACGTTGATCAGCCGATGGTGGCCGTCACGCCGTGTGGCGCCAATGACGCCCCCCAAGTCGTCTGCCCGGCGCCCGGTTTTCCCGCGAACTACTTGGCGACGATGAACCCGGACACGGGCGAAATCACCCCGGTCACGATGACAGGTGCCCCCTACGTTCCCCAAGGCGGTCTCGCCTTCGTCACAAAATGAAACAGCGCCGACGCGAGACGTTGGTCTCGCGTCGGCGCTGCTGCACGCCTAATGCGATTAGTCCTCGCGAGGGGCGAGGGTCTCCGCGAGGAGCAGGTACATCTGGCGACGCAGCTCTTTGAGCAACGCCTCAGCGCGTTCCTTCTGCTCGGAGGTACCGGCCTCAGCCACCTGGTGGACAGCGACGAACACGTGGTGCAAGGCCGAGCGCAGAGCGATGTCGCCCTGGTCAGCGTCGCGCACCATGTTCTCCCACGGGGCCGACTTCGCGTGCTCCTTCAAGTGGGTACGTCCTTCGTCGGTCAAGGTGTACTGGCGACGGCCCTCGGCGCTCTCGGAGCGCACGAAGCCCTGGTCCTCGAGAAGCTGTAACGCGGGGTACAACGAGCCGGGGCTCGGACGCCACAGACCTTGGGTCCGCTCGGCGAGCTCCTGCATCATCTCGTACCCGTGCATCGGGCGCTCCTCTAACAGCGCGAGAATCGCGTAGCGAACGTCGCCCCGACGGCCACGTCCGCGGCGCCCGCGGACACCCTCACGCTCGCGACCCTCTTCACCGCGTCCTCCGCCGTGGCGGGGTCCGTGACGGTGACGGTCGTGGGAGTGGGTCTCGAAGGGGCTTGCGTCGCTGCGATCAGCGTGTCGGTCTCGTCGACTTGACGAGTCATCGAAATCTTTGTTTCTCATGTCTATCCTTTCTCGATAGTTTTACGTTATATAACGATATATCGTTATCAGTCGTTTGTCAAGTGGTGAGACAAGAGAATATTGAAGTACCTGATGAGGGCTGTCGCAGAAAAGGGCGTGCACCGCCCCGAGCTTAGGTAACGGGCTTGCGGATGCTGAAGGCGGGCTCGAGGTAGGCCTTGGCATCCATCACGTCGCTCAGTATCTCGACCGCATCGAAGACGTCCACGAAGCGCAGATAGAGGGGCGCGAAGCCGAAGCGAGCGACGTCGGGCGCGCGGAAGTCACCCGTGACCCCGCGGGCAATCAGCGCCTGAACGATGCCATAGGCATCGGGGTGAGCGAGCGACACCTGACTGCCGCGCCGGTCGTGCTCGCGGGGCGTCACCAGATCAAAGGCGTTCGCCAACCGGGCCTCGACGAGCTCAATGAAAAGGTCAGTGAGGGCGAGACTCTTGTGCCGTATCTGCTCCATCGAAACGCGGTCGAAGACATTGAGCGCTCCATCGAGAACGGCGAGCGCCACGATCGAGGGTGACGAAGTCACGAAGGCCTGCATGCCGCTCGCGGGTTCGTAGTTCGGTTCGAACGCGAAAGGCCGGGCGTGGCCCAGCCAGCCGGGCAAGGGGTTCTTGAGTTGTCCCTGCCACGAGGTACGCACGTAGCAGAACGCCGGCGCTCCCGGTCCACCGTTCAGGTACTTGTAGCCGCACCCAGCGGCAAAATCAACGTCCGCGCCGTCGACGTCGAGGGGCACGGCTCCCGCTGAGTGCGCAAAGTCCCAGAGCATCAGCGCGCCCGCCTCGTGGACCATCTTCGTCACCCCGTGCAGGTCGAGCATCTCCCCGCTGCGAAAGTCGACGTGGGTCAGCATGACGAGCGCGACATCATCGTCGAGCGCGCCCGCGATGTCCTCGCGTGCCATGGGCTTCACGACGATCGACCGCCCCGCGCGCTCGGCCATGGCGTGCACGATGTAGAGATCGGAGTGGAAGTTGTCGCGATCGGTCAGCACGACGTGTCGATCGGGCCGCAGGTCGAGCGCTCCCCCGATCAGTTTGGCGAGCAGGAAGGTGAGCGTGTCGGCGACGAGCACTTCGCCCGCACGCGCACCGATGAGTGGTGCGACCCGGTCGCCGAGGCGCGTGGGCATCGCCATCCAGCCCGCGTCGTTCCAGCTGCGCACGAGTCCCTTTGCCCACTCCTCGCCCACCACTTCGCGAACACGCGTGGGTACGTCGCGCGAGACCGGTCCAAGCGAGTTGCCGTCGAGGTAGATCTCGCCGTCGGGGATGGTGAACATCTCTCGCACCGCCGCGATCTCATCTGAGGCATCCATTTGCACGCAGTTGTCGCGAGTGATCACAGGGCGGACCTCACTTCCCAAAGGATCGGATAGAAACGTTGCTCCAAGGTTGTGTCCAGATACGCGAGCCCGGCGCTGCCGCCGGTGCCGGGTCGTCGGCCGATCTGGCGAGCCGCCATCATCTTGTGCTGGTAGCGCCACAGGGCCAGGTTCCCGTCATGGTCGATCAGCAGCTCGGCCACCGTGTGCAGCGCGCTGAGCTCGGCGCTTTCGTGGTGGTGGTAGAGCGCGCGAACGAGGTCCAAGAGATCGTCGTGCTCCGATGCCCCGATGCCATGTCGTAGCGCGCGTTCGAAGCCATTCCAGATGTTGGGTGCCTCGCTCATCTCGCGCAGCCACGCGCGCTGCTCCTCATCGAAGATGTCGTAGCTCAACACCGCGGGCGAGCCGCCGCCACTCAAGAACTCGATCGCTCGAAACTGGAAGGACTGGAAGCCCGACGCGGGATCGAGCGGGTCGCGAAAGGCCAGGAATCCCTCGGGCGACATCGTGTCGAGCAGGCGAAGGTGGGTGAGCAGCAGCTCTTCGATCTCGACGGTTCGACGCAGATGAGAGATGGCCAGCCACGGTTCGAACTCGTGCAGGAAGGCGGAGGAGCGTTGCAGCTCGTCGATGATGACCTTGAACCACAGCTCGTAGCTTTGGTGGACGACGATGAAGAGCAGCTCGTCGGCCGCGTCGTCGGTGAGCGGCGTCTGCAGCTGCAAGAGGTCGTTGATGTGAAGGTACGTCGAGTAATCCGTCCCCTTGGCCACCTTGGAACCTTACGCCGTGGGTCGGGCGCTACTAGCGAGTGATGGGCTTGTAGCGCAGGCGGTGGGGCTGGTCGGCGTCGGTGCCAAGTCGCTTGTGGCGTTCGACCTCGTAGTCAGAGAAGTTGCCCTCGAACCAGCGCACGACGGCGTCACCCTCAAAGGCCAGAACGTGAGTGGCGATGCGGTCGAGGAACCAGCGGTCGTGGCTGATTACGACGGCGCAGCCGGGAAACGACAGCAGGCCATCTTCGAGCGCGCGCAGGGTGTCGACGTCGAGGTCGTTGGTCGGCTCATCGAGCAGGAGCACGTTGCCGGCGCTGCGCAGCACCTTCGCCAGCTGCACGCGGTTTCGCTCGCCCCCGGAGATCTCGCCGACCTTCTTTTGCTGGTCGCTTCCCTTGAATCCGAAACTTGCCACGTAGGCTCGCGCGTGAATCTCGCGCGAGCCCACCACCATGTGCTCTTGTCCACCGCTGATCTCATCGAAGACCGTGTTGTCGGCCTCGAGCGTGTCGCGCGACTGGTCGACGTAGGCGAACTGCACGGTCGAGCCGATCTCTATCGAGCCCGCGTCGGGCTTTTCCTGTCCGACCATCATGCGAAACAGTGTCGTCTTGCCGGCACCATTCGCTCCGATGACGCCCACGATGCCGCCTGGAGGAAGCAGGAAGGTGAGGTCTTCGATCAAGAGACGGTCGTCGTATCCCTTGGTGAGGCCGCTCGCGTTGACGACCGTGTCGCCGAGTCGAGGCCCTGGCGGGATCGCAATCTCCAAACGATCGGCGCGTCGCTCGGCCGCTTCGGAGTCGGCGACCAACTGGTTGAACGAGTTGACTCGCGCCTTCCCTTTGCTCTGTCTCGCCCGCGGCGAGAGCCGAATCCACTCAAGTTCGCGTTCGAGAGACGCCTGGCGAACCTTGTCGGCCTTCTCCTCTGCGGCAAGTCGAGCCTGCTTCTGCTCAAGCCACGAAGAGTAGTTACCCTCCCACGGAATGCCGTGTCCACGGTCAAGCTCAAGAATCCACTGCGCGGCGTTGTCGAGGAAGTAACGGTCGTGAGTGATCGCGACAACGGTGCCGCTGTACTCCTGCAACGTGCGTTCGAGCCAGGCCACCGATTCAGCGTCCAAGTGGTTCGTCGGTTCGTCCAGCAACAAGAGGTCGGGCTTTGAGAGCAGGAGACGACACAGCGCCACGCGGCGGCGCTCACCCCCGGAGAGCGTTGTCACGTCAGCGTCGGGCGGTGGCAGGCGCAGCGCGTCCATCGCGATGTCGAGCGTGCGCTCTAGGTCCCAGGCGTTCGCGGCGTCGATCTTCGTCTGCAGGTCAGCCTGTTCGGTGAGCAGTGCGTCAAAGTCAGCGTCGGGATCACCCATCGCAGCACACACCTCGTTGAAACGAATGAGCAGGTCGCGCTGTTCCGCGACGCCATCGGCGACGTTGCCGACCACGTCCTTCGACGGATCGAGCTGAGGCTCTTGGGAGAGATAGCCGACGCTAAAGCCTGGTGTGAGCCGCGCCTCGCCCGTGAAGCCATCATCGAGCCCGGCCATGATCCACAGCAGCGAGGATTTGCCGGATCCGTTCGCGCCGATGACGCCGATCTTCGCTCCGGGGTAAAAGGAGAGGTTGATGCCGCGCAGGACTTCACGGTCCGGCGGGTAGAAACGCCGAAGGTCTCGCATCGTGAATATGTACTGAGCAACCATGGGAGTGGGTTAGTTTAACCCTGCGCGAGCCGACGCCCGCGGGCCGCGGCGCACGTCATCAACGTCTCACCTCTCCCGTACACTCGGACGATGTCCGAGAACACGCTCATCGTTGAGCCGATCAAGCGGCACGCACCCGACGGGCTAATCCTCTGCATCGCGTGCATTGCTCAGTTCATGGTGGTGCTCGACGTCTCGATCGTCAACGTGGCGCTCCCGCGAATGGGCCACGATCTGCACTTCTCGTACTCGTCCGCGCAGTGGGTCGTCAACGCCTACGTCCTCACCTTCGCCGGCTTCCTCCTGCTCGGCGGACGAGCAGCCGACTACTTCGGTCGACGCCATGTGTACATGACGGGTATCGCGCTCTTCACGCTCGCGAGCATTGGCGCGGGGTTCGCGCAGACCGGAACGCAGATGGTCACCATCCGCGCCATTCAGGGCATCGGCGGGGCGATCCTCTCTCCCGCGACGCTCACGATCATCGTGACGACCTTCCACGGCGCACGTCTGCCCAAGGCGATCGGCGCATGGAGCGCCGTAGCGGGCGCGGGCGGCGCGGTCGGAGGTCTCCTCGGTGGCATCCTCACCGGGCTGGTCTCGTGGCGCTGGATCTTTTTCATCAACGTGCCGCTCGGTCTCGTGGCGGGCACCGCCGCCGCGCTCTATTTGCAAGAGTTGCGCAACCGCGACGCCACCTCCAAGCTCGACGTCACCGGCTCCGTCCTCGTCACCGCTGGTCTCGCCGCAGTCATCTACGGGGTGGTGAACACGACGACCCACGCCTGGTCCTCGCCCACGACCGTGGGCTGGCTGATCGGGGGCGTGGTCGTGCTCGTCGGATTCTTCCTCTGGGAGGCGACGGTCGCCTCGCACCCGCTGGTGCCATTTCGCCTCTTCAAGTCGCGTTCGCTGACAACCGCCAACGTCATGATGTTTCTCATCGGCGGCACGTTCTTTGCGATGTGGTACTTCCTCACCTACTACTTCCAGTACGTCTTGAAGTACGGACCGGTGAAAGCCGGCTTTGCGTTCTTCCCCATGGCGCTCGGCATCATCATCGGCGCGCAGATCTCCTCGCGCCTCATCTCACGGGTCGGTGTACGACCGCTCATCCAGGTCGGGGCGACGCTCGCAACGATCGGGTTCATCTGGCTCTCGTTCATCACTCCGGACAGCTCGTACTGGACCCGCATACTGTGGCCGGCGTTCGTGACCTCATTCTCGATGGGTGTGTTGTTCTCTCCGTTGGCGGTGTCGGCGACGTCCGGCGTCGAACGCGCCGAATCGGGCCTCGCGTCGGGGATCCTCAACACGTCACGTCAAGTCGGCGGCTCGCTCGCGCTCGCTATTCTCGCCACGGTTGCGACCGACGTGACGCATAGCGCGCAGCATCACAGCTCGATGGCCTCCGCCCTCACGTCTGGCTACCAGCGCGCGTTCTTGATCTCGGGTGCTGTCACGCTGGTTGCGCTGCTGGTCTCAACGGCCCTCCCTCGCAGCACGGGGCGCGCCGCTCAGGGTCCTGTCGCCGTCACTCACGAGTGACATATCACTTTTCCCACCTGACGAGCCGGACCATTTCTTAACTCGGATCGGGGCTAGTGTCGCGGTTGACAGAACATCCAAGGGGTGATGATGCCGCGTCGGGAGCTCATCGAGTCTGAGGACAATCCATAGAGGATTGACAAACGAATAAAGGGAGAGATTTATGGGGAGTATTCGTCGCCTCGTGACCGTGCTGGGATCGGGAGTCCTGATTCTTGGCACACTGACACTGAGCGTGGCCTCGACGACGTCGGTAACCGCGGCTTCGGCCGCAACGACGTTCAAGGCATGCGTCGTCACCGACACCGGTGGCATCAACGACAAGTCGTTCAACGAATCGGCCTGGGACGGCCTGAAAGCAGCGAGGGCTGAGGACAGCAATATCTCTGTCCAGTACCTGTCGTCGACATCGTCGGCCGACTACGCGCCCAACATTGCCAGCTTCATCTCTAAGGGATGCGGCATCATCATCACCGTCGGCTTCCTGATGGACGCGGCCACCGCGGCGGCGGCGAACGCGCACCCGAGCCAGAAGTTCGCGATCGTCGATGACGCCCCGTCGGTGAAGCCCGGCACGCACGTGCTGGCGCTGCAGTACGAGACCGACCAGGCTGGCTTCCTCGGCGGCATCCTCGCCGCGGGCATGTCCAAGACGGGCACCGTGGCTGAGTACGGCGGTGAGAACTTCCCCGCAGTCACCCTCTACATGAACGGTTACGTCGCGGGTGTTCGCTACTTTGACAAGACCTACAGCAAGAAGGTCAAGGTGCTCGGCTGGACCCCGGGCAAGGGCGCGTGTTCGCTCGCGACCTGTGCAGGCACTGGCACTTTCATCGGTAACTTCACTGACCAGACTGCGGGCAAGACCGACACCACCACCTTTTTCTCCGAGGGCGCGGACATTGTCTTCCCAGTTGCCGGCTCGGTCGGACTCGGTTCGGTGGCTGCTGCTCAGGCGGCAGGGCCTGATCACTACGTCATGTGGGTCGACAGCAACGGCTGTGAGTCGGATGCGGCGGACTGCAAGTACTTCGTAGGCACTGTCGCCAAGGGCGTCGAGCCTTCGGTGGAAGCAGCAGTGCTGTCCGCCGCCAGAGGCACCTTCAAGGCGGGCTCGTACATCGGCACGTTGGCTAACGACGGCACACAGCTGGAGTACGGCGGCGTCATGATTCCGGCGTCACTGAAGGCGAAGATCGCCAAGGCGAAGGCGGGCATCATCGCCGGCACGATTTCGGTGAACCCGAACAGCTACCCACCAACTCCTAAATAACGACATAGCGCACGAGCGCTATGTCACGACAAAGACCCGGGGCAATCCCGGGTCTTTGTCGTGACATACGATGAGACCTCATGCAACTTGAATTGCGCGACATAACGAAGCGATTCGGTTCGTTAGTAGCCAACGACCACATCAGCTTGAAGGTTGAGCCCGGTCAGATCCACTCCCTCCTCGGCGAGAACGGCGCCGGCAAATCGACGTTGATGAATGTGCTGTTTGGACTCTTGCACCCCGATGAGGGTGAGATTCTGATCAACGGCGAAGTGGCGAAGATCACAGACTCCGGTGACGCCGTGCGTCGCGGCATCGGCATGGTCCACCAGCACTTCATGCTGGTGCCCGTCTTCACCGTCGCCGAGAACGTCGTCCTTGGCTTTGAGCCGACAAAGACGCTCGACCGGATCGACTACAAGCGCGCCACCGAAGAGATCCGCGAGCTCTCACGTCAGTTCAAGCTCGAGGTTGACCCGGACGCCCTCGTGGAGAACCTGCCCGTGGGCATCCAACAGCGCGTCGAGATACTGAAGGCGCTCAGCCACGACGCCGATCTGTTGATTCTCGACGAACCCACGGCGGTCCTCACCCCGCAAGAGATCGACGCGCTCATGGCGATCATGCGGTCGCTCGCCGACGCCGGCAAGTCGATCCTGTTCATCACGCACAAGCTCAAAGAAGTAAAGGCGATCGCTGACGTGATCACCGTCATCCGGCTCGGACGCGTCGTCGGCACGGCCGAACCGAGCGCGAGCGAGTCCGAGCTCGCCTCGATGATGGTCGGGCGCGACGTCAAGCTCACGGTTGACAAGACCCCGTACGCACCCGGTGAGTCCGTCCTCGAAGTCCGCGATCTCGTGGTGCGCGACGATCGCGGCCTGATCGCGGTGAATGGGGTCACGCTCGACATTCGTCAGGGTGAGGTGTTGGCTCTTGCTGGGGTCCAGGGGAACGGACAGACCGAGCTGGTCGAAGCCATCGTCGGCATGCGACCCGTCGAGTCCGGCACAATCACACTGAAGGGCCGCGACATCACCCACCTCACGCCGCGACAAGCCCTCGACGCGGGACTCGGCCACATTCCCGAAGACCGCCAGCGCGACGGACTGGTGCTGACAATGTCGGTCGCCGACAACCTCGTGCTCAACACCCCGAAACACCCGCCCTTCGCCCGCTACGGCACGAGAAATCTGAAGGCCGTGCACGACAATGCGGTGCGCCTCGTGCGCGACTTCGACATTCGAACGACGTCGGTCGACGCACCCGCGAGCTCGCTATCGGGTGGCAACCAGCAAAAGGTGATCGTGGCGCGTGAGCTCTCTCGTTCGCTGGAGTTCCTCGTCGCTTCCCAGCCCACTCGAGGCCTCGACGTCGGTTCGATCGAGTACGTGCATCGCCAGATCATCGAATTCCGCAACAAGGGCAACGGATCGCTCATCGTGAGCTCTGAGCTCGATGAGGTCTACGCCCTTGGCGACCGCATCGCGGTCATGTTCGAAGGCGAGATCACCGGCATCGTCGAGCCCACCATCAGCCGCGAGACGATTGGGCTCTTGATGGCCGGCACGTCGATGGAGGCGGCCGGTGTCTGAGCTCGCGTTCGATCCCGAACCAAATCCCAAGCCCACGTGGTGGGTTCGCTACACCACGAGCAGTCCCCTGTTAGTTGCCACCCTTGCCGTCATCCTCGGCCTCGTCTTTGGCGCCATCGTCATCGCAACCACGACGCCGGTGGTGCTCGACGCCTGGCGCGGCATCTTCCACGGTTGGGATGGCATCCCGCACGCGCTGAATGTCACCTTCGACAACGTGGGCGCGGCGTACCGAGCGATCTTCACCGGTTCGATCGTGGATCCCCAGGGGTTCTGGCACTCCCTTACGACCGGCAAGGGCTGGCCCAATACGCTGACGCCACTGTCCGAGACGTTCACCTACGCGACGCCGCTCGTGATCATCAGCATCGGTGTCGGCATCGGCTTCCAAGCGGGGCTCTTCAACATCGGTGCGAACGGGCAGGCGGTCATTGGCGGTATCGCAGGCGCCGCCTTCGGTTCGATGATCAACATGCCCACCTTCTTCCACGTGCCGCTGTCGCTCCTGGCGGCGATCTTGGGAGGCATGATCGTCGGCGCCATCCCGGGTGTGTTGAAAGCGTTCACCGGCGCGCACGAGGTCATCGTGACCTTGATGTTCAACTACGTCGCCTACGCGTTCTTGCTGTACGCGGTGCTGTCGACACCCTTTCAGCAACCGGGCCAGCAGAACGACATCGGTCGCACGCTGTACCCGTCAGCGATCCTCTCGCCGATCTTCGGGACGAAGTCCGGCCTGCGGGTCAGCTACGGCGTCTTCGTCGCCGCGCTCGTGGTCCTCTTTGCGTGGTGGCTGCTCGATCGCTCGTCACTCGGTTTCGAGTTTCGCGTCACAGGCGCCAATCCGGCCGCTGCTCGCGCCTCGGGCATCAGTGCTCGCTTCGTCATTGTCGTCGTCTTTCTCATCTCGGGCGGACTCGCCGGACTCGCAGGGTTCGTGCAGGTGGCGAGCACGACGCACTACATCGACGGAGGCTTCCTCATCGGTAACGCGGGCATCGGCTTCACGGCGATCACCGTGGCGCTCCTCGGTCGCAACCGACCGATGGGCATCGTGTGGGCGTCGCTGCTGTTCGCCGCGCTCGGCGTGGGGGGACGCAACATGCAGGCCTCGACCGGCATCCCTCTTGATCTCGCGACGGTCATCCAGTCGGCCATCGTGCTCTTCGTCGCCACGCCGGTGCTGGTCAAAGAGATCTTCCGGCTGAAGAAGGCGCCCGACACGACGATCCAGCTCGCCACGACGGGGTGGGGATCGTGAGCCTCGTCACCACCTCGCCCAAGAGCGCGGCGCCGGCCGCAAAGAACCGCCGCACGCGCGTCATCGCGTCCATCATGGCCATCCTCGGCCTCTTCAGCCTCTTCGTCTTCGGCTTCGGGACCGACCTCAAGGGAACGTCCTCGATCACCTTCACGCCGATCGACCTCGCCAACGCCCCCTGGCACTTGGGGTCGTTGACCGTACCCACGCACTGGACGAACATCGTCGTCTCGCTCATCATGATCGCCATCGGCGTCGAGGTCTTCGTCCGCCAGCCCCAACGCTTCGTGATGGGACGCTTCGGCGTCGTCGCGATCCTCTTCCTATTCACGCTCCTCGTGTGGGCATCGCGCACGACCGGGCCCGCGCCCATCAACTTCATCAACATCACGTCGATACTCGTCGGGGCGTCTGCCGCCACCATGGTGCTCGTCTACGGGTCACTCTCGGGCATCATGTGCGAACGCTCCGGCGTCGTGAACATCGCCATTGAGGGACAGTTCATCGCGGGCGCGTTCCTCGGCAGCATGGTGGCGTCCACCACCGACAACTTCTTCTACGCGGCCTTCGCCGGGATCGCGATAGGCGCACTCGTCGGACTGGCCCTCGCGTTCTTCTCGGTGCGCTACCACTCCGATCAGATCATCGTGGGCATCGTGCTGGTCACCATGTTGAGCAGTCTGTCGTCCTATCTCAACCTCCAGGTCTTCACGCCGTTCCCCAACTTCAACACGGGCAATCTCGCGCCAAACCTGCCGATCCCCTTGCTGCACAAGATCCCCATCCTCGGCCCGGTCTTCTTCGATCAGTCGGGCTTCTTCTACGTCATGATCGTCCTCGTGGGCGTGGTGAGCTTCGCGCTGTTCAAGACCCGCTACGGCCTGCACGTGCGCGCCGTGGGCGAACACCCCCAGGCGGCCGCCACCGTCGGCATCAATGTCAACCGAGTTCGCTACATCAACGTCGTGCTCGGCGGGGCCATCGCGGGACTCGGCGGCGTCGCGTTCATGGCCACCCAAGGGCAGTTCCAGGTCGGCTACACCTCAGGACTCGGCTACATCGCCCTCGCCGCCATGATCTTTGGCCGCTGGCGCCCCTCAGGTGCGGTGGTGGCCTCGATCATCTTCGGCCTATCGGTGTACCTGTCCTACAACCTCGTCACCTACCAAGTGCCGGTGTCGATCTACTTCTTGGAGATGTTCCCCTACCTCATCACGATCGCCGTCGTCGCGGGACTGATCGGTCGAGTCCGCCCGCCAGCCGCGGACGGCAAGCCCTACATCCCGGACTGAGTCGCCCCGAACTCGGCGACGACGCGAGCCGACGCCGCCATCGCGATGCCCAGCGCCGTCTGTGGGTCTTCGCCGAGCAGCCGCGCGCCGAGGTATGCGCCCGTGGCGGCATCACCGGCGCCCGTTGTGTCGAGGATCTCCGTCGCCAGCGACGGCGCGTAGAACCGTGCGCCAGCCACGTCGGCGACCGCGCCGTTCGCGCCGCGCGTGATGACGATCTCGCCGAACGCTCCGTCGAGTCGATCGAGCACTGTGTCGACGTTGCCCGCGCCCACGAGGGCCAGCGCCTCCTCTTCGTTCGCGAAGAGCTGCGCGGCGTGCCTCGCCGCCTCAAGAAACACGTCTGGCCCGAGGGCCCGTAGCGGTCCCACCGAACACACGTCAACGGACGTGGAACGTCCACGGTCTCGCGCAAAGCGCAGCGCATCGATCGCCAACGCTCGCGTCGCGGGGTCGAGGACGAGATAGCCCGACACGTGCACGTGGTCGAACTCTCCTGAGAGCACGTCGAGCACGAAGCCTTCGCTCAAGAGTGAGTTGGCACCGCGGTCGGTCAACATCGCACGCTGTCCGTCATCGCCGATGAGCGCCACGACGGTGCCGGTCTCCGCAGCCACCGACTCGAGATGCACCTCGACGCCGCCCGCGCGAAGTGCCTCGAGGAATATGTCGCGCGCGCCGTCTTTGCCCGCGGCGCCCACATAGACGACCTCACAGCCGCTTGCTCGAAGCGCCATCGCGAGGTTGGCACCCGATCCCCCTCGAGTGACGCGCACCCGCGACGGCGTGTCGCTGGTCGGCGAGATGGCCTGGTGGGGTCGCACGATCACGTCGAGCATCACGTCACCGACAACGGCGACGCGAGGTACGCTCACGCCGAGAGTCGCGCGAGGTTGACCGCCACCTCGCCCGCCAGCGACGCGTTCGCCACGACGAGATCGCGGTTCACCTGCACCGAGCGCCCCTCGGTGTGGCGCGCGAACTCACTCAGGACTGCGGGCGTCACGTCCTTGCCGCTCAGTCCCTCCGCTTGAGCCTTCTCGAGGGAGCTCGTAAGGGCGGCGTCGTGCAACCCACGATCAAGTTCCCTCTCGGCGCCGACGGGGTTCGCCAGCAGTAGTCCAGACCTGGCGAACTCGCGGTGCGACATGAAGGCCTGCGCGGCCTCTTCCGCACTGGCGACCGACCAGTCGAGGGCAAACCCGCTGTCGCGCAAGTAGAAGCCAGGAAACTGCCTCGTCTGAAAGCCGATCACCGGCACGCCAAAGGTGTCGAGACGCTCGAGCGTCGCGCCGATGTCGAGGATCGACTTCACGCCGGAGGCGACGACCAGCACCGACGTTCGTGCCAGCGCCATGAGGTCGGCCGACTCGTCATAGGAGGTATGTGCGTCGCGATGTACGCCACCGAGACCGCCGGTCGCCATCACGTCGATGCCGACTCGTTCGGCGATCGTGATCGTTCCCGCGACGGTCGTGGCACCATCGGTCCCCGTCGCCAGCGCGACGCCGATGTCACGAGATGACAGCTTCGCCGCGTGCAGATCTGGATCGGCGAGCTGCTCGAGCTCGGTCGCGGTGAGTCCGACCACGACGCGCCCGTCGAGCACGCCGATGGTCGCGGGTATAGCGCCGCGTGCGCGCACGGCCGCCTCGCACTCCGCCGCAACCTCGAAGTTGGTCGGCGCTCGGCAGCCCTTGCACGATGATCGTCGTCTCCAGTGCCACGACGCCGCGACCTTCGTGCAATGCGGTGGCGACTTCGTCACTGACGACGACAGGGGAGTTTCGAAAGTTGCTCACGCAGCGCAAAGTGTACAGTGATGGCGTGAATCGGCCCCCAGAGATCGCGTGGGAGCAACTGCGCGCCCGCGCTCGGGAGGCGACTGCGCGATCCTATGCGCCCTACTCGCACGTGTCGGTCGGCGCTAGCGGCCTCGCTGACAACGGCGAGACCGTCGTGGGCTCCAACGTAGAGAACGCCAGCTACGGTCTCACGCTGTGCGCCGAGTGCTCGCTGGTCAGTGATCTCGTGCGCGTCGGCGGCACGAGACTGATCGCGGTCTCGATCGTGGCCGGCGACGGCGAGCCCATCGCGCCCTGTGGCCGGTGCCGTCAGGTCCTCTACGAGCATGGTGGCAAGGAACTCCTCATCGACGCCGGTGAGGGGGCTGCGCCGAAGCGGCTCGAAGAGCTCCTCCCGGACGCCTTTGGACCAGAGGATCTCGGCGTACGGCGAAATCCGTGACCGAGTTCTCCGCGGTCGACGTCATCACAACAAAGCGCGATGGCAACGCGTTGAGCGACGAGATGATCGCCTGGGTGCTGGACGCCTACGGTCGCGACGACGTCGCGGAAGAGCAGATGTCCGCGCTCTTGATGGCGATCTTCTTCAACGGCCTCGACCACCGTGAACTCGACACGTGGACCTCGCGCATGATCGCGTCAGGCGAGCGGCTCGACCTGCGCGGCTTGTCACGCCCCACCGTCGACAAGCACTCAACCGGTGGCGTCGGCGACAAGATCTCACTGATCCTCTGTCCGCTCGTCGCCGCCTGCGGCGCTGCCGTGCCACAGCTCTCGGGACGAGGGCTCGGCCACACCGGCGGCACGCTCGACAAGCTCGAGTCGATCCCCGGGTGGCGCGCGTCCCTGACGAACGAGCAGATTCTCGAGCAGCTCGAGTCCGTGGGCACAGTGATCTGCGCCGCCGGAGCGGGCCTCGCGCCCGATCGACCGCCGGCTCTATTCGCTGCGCGACGTGACGGGCACGGTCGCGTCGATTCCACTCATCTCATCATCCATCATGTCGAAGAAGATCGCCGAGGGAACGGGCGCGCTCGTCATCGACGTTAAGTTCGGCAGCGGCGCGTTCATGGCGGAGCCGGAGCGCGCTCGCCTCCTCGCCCACACGATGGTTCGCCTGGGCGACGCGCACGGCGTGAAGACCATCGCACAACTCACGCCGATGGACACCCCGCTGGGTCGAGCGGTCGGCAACGCGCTCGAAGTGACTGAAGCGCTCGAGGTGCTCCACGGAGACGGACCTGGTGACGTGCGCGCCCTCACCATCGAACTGGCGACGCTCATGCTCGGGCTCGTCGGACTTGACGCCGACCCGGTCGCCGCTCTGGCCGACGGCTCCGCGTACGAGGTCTATCGGCGCA
This sequence comes from uncultured Acidimicrobiaceae bacterium, assembly GCA_963732125.1. Lineage (GTDB taxonomy): Bacteria > Actinomycetota > Acidimicrobiia > Acidimicrobiales > RAAP-2 > RAAP-2. The sequence continues at coordinate 132,215 of CAVSXX010000002.1, forward strand.
TGATCGCGGCCCAGGGCGGCAACCCCGACGCCCCGCTGCCAACGGCCACCCTCATCGAGGTCGTCACCGCGCACCGTACGGGCTTCGTGCGAAGAGTGGACGCACTCACGGTGGGCGTCGCCGCGTGGCGACTCGGTGCGGGACGTGCTCGCAAGGAGGACCCCGTCAGCGCGACCGCGGGGGTTCTCTGTCTCGCGCGCGAAGGCGATCACGTCGAAAAGGGCCAGCCGCTCTTCGAGCTGCACGCGGACGACGACGCGCACCTCGACCTTGGGCGAGAGGCGATGCGCCACGCCGTTGAGATCGGCGACGAACCGCGCCCCGTTGACGACCTCGTCGTCGAGCTCGTCCGCTCCTGAGCTGTCACCGACGGCTGGTAACTTCGGCCCCGAACAACCCAAGGAGGATCATGGCCAACGTCGTTCTGTTCCATCACATACAAGGACTCACGCCAGGCGTCGCGGACTTCGCCGACGAGCTTCGCGCGAGCGGACATCGGGTCCTGACGCCGGACCTCTTCGAGGGTCGGACCTTCAGCTCGATCGAATCGGGTCAGGACTACTTCCAGAGCATCGGCTTTGACACCGTCCTCGAGCGCGGCCAACGCGCGGGCGAGGCCGCACCAGCCGACTCGGTGTACGCAGGGTTCTCGCTCGGGGTAATCCCGGCCCAGAGCCTCGCTCAAACTCGACCCGGCGCTACGGGGGCACTCCTGTATCACGCGTGCGTTCCCATCTCAGAGTTCGGCCTCTGGCCCGAGGGCGTGCCCGTGCAGATCCACGCCATGGATGCCGATCCATACTTCACGAACGACGGCGACCTCGAAGCAGCGCGCTTCCTCGTAGAGACCACCGACGGCGCCGAACTCTTCCTCTATCCCGGCGTGGAGCACCTCTTCGCCGACGACAGCCTCCCCTCCTACGACGAAGCGGCCGCGTCGCTCCTGTTGGCACGCACGCTCGCGTTCCTCGAGCCGTAACGACGTCGCGCGCACGCGCCGTGCGTCGTCATAGACCTCCTTGGGTAGCCTGATGCGATGGAAGTGTTGACGAGAGAGCTCATTCGCGAAGCCCCCAAGGTCCTCCTCCACGAGCACCTCGACGGCGGCCTTCGCCCTGAGACTATCGTCGAGCTCGCCCGCGAAACGGGGTACCAAGGACTGCCGACACTCGACCCAGACGAGCTTCGTCTCTGGTTCGTCGTCGACACCGGCAGCGACCTCGTGCGCTACTTGGAGGGCTTCGCCCACACGACCGCCCTCATGCAGACGCGCGAACAGATCGAGCGCGTCGCCGCCGAAAGCGCCATCGACCTCGCGAGAGACGGCGTCGTCTACGCCGAGGTCCGCTTCGCCCCGGAACAGCACCTCAACGGCAGGCTCACACTGCACGAGGTCGTGCGGGCCGCGCTCGATGGCTTTGCCCTCGGGATGAAGGAGGCAGCCAACGAAGGACACCGCATCGTCGTGCGCGCCATTCTCTCTGCCATGCGCCAGGCGAACGTGAGCGAGACCATCGCTCAGCTCGCGATCGACTTTCGCGACGAAGGCGTCTGCGGCTTCGACATCGCGGGACCTGAGGACGGCTTTCCCCCGACGAAGCACCTGCGTGCTTTCCACCTGATCCAGCGAGAGGACTTCCACCTCACTATCCACGCGGGCGAGGCCTTCGGTCTACCCTCGATCTGGGAGGCGGTGCAGTTCTGCAATGCCGAGCGACTCGGCCACGGCGTGCGCATCGTCGACGACATCAAAGAGATCGACGGGCAGTGCCACCTGGGTCGACTCGCGAACTACATACGCGACCGGCGTATCCCCCTCGAGGTCTGCCCCACCTCGAACGTGCACACGGGAGCCGCCCGGTCCATCGCCGAGCATCCGATCGATCTGTTGAGGCGGCTGCGCTTTCGCGTGACCGTCAACACAGACAATCGACTCATGAGCGGGATCACCCTCACCGACGAGTTCGCCGTCTGTGCGGCCGTCTTCGGCTGGACGCTGGATGACATGGAATGGCTCACGCTCAACGCGGCCAAGAGCACGTTCTACGAGTTCAGCGCTCGACTCGCGATGATCAACACGGTCATCAAGCCGGGCTATGCGGCGCTGCGAGCGTTACACGCGTAGCAACGAGTCAAGGTTCGCGCGCACGCCCTTGAGCAGCACGGCAGCACGCGCGCGCTGCTCGGCGAGCGTACCGTCGCGCGGGGGCGTGATCTCGATGTAGGCCTTGACCTTGGCTTCAGTGCCCGAGGGTCGCACGACCACCCGCCCGAAGTCGCCAAGGGTGAACCAGGCCCCCTCGGTGGGGCGAAGCCCGCGAAACCCCTCGTTCAGGTCGAACACTTCGGTCACGCGAAGATCGCCAAGCGTCGCCGGTGGCACCTCGTACAAGAGACGCACCGCGCGGTGCAGATCGGCGAGTCCCTCCGGCCCGTCGGCGCGGATCGAGAGCTGGCTCGTCGCGTGCACGCCGAACTGCGATTCAACCTCATCGATGCGGTCGAGCAGCGAGCGACCCTCTTTTGACAGCTCATGTGCGAGCTTCGCGAGCGCGAGTGCGGCGGAGACGCCGTCTTTGTCGGCGACGAGCGGATCGACGGCGAATCCGAGCGCCTCTTCGTATCCGAAGCCAAGGACGCCATCGCCCGCCGCTCGAGCGATCCACTTGAAACCCGTGAGCGTCGTGGCGTAGCGAACGCCGTGCGCACCGGCGAGCCGTTCGAGCAGCGTCGACGAGACGATGGTCGTGGCGACGGTCTCTCGATTCGCTTCAATCCCGGCGAGCAGTAAGGAGGCGAGCAGCCAGCCAATCTCGTCGCCGCGCAGGACTCGCCACTGATCGCCGTCGCGCACGGCCGCTCCCAGACGGTCGGCGTCTGGATCGTTCGCGATGATGAGATCTGATTCCACCACGTTCGCCGTTTCGATCGCGAGATCGAGCGCTCCTGGCTCTTCGGGGTTGGGAAAGGGCAACGTCGGAAACGCCGGGTCGGGCGCGAACTGACCCTCGACACGGCTCACGCGCCGGTATCCCGCGTCACGCAAGAGCGATGTCGTCACTTCTCCTCCGACCCCGTGCATCGGGGTGTAGGTGATCGCGAGCGTGCTCTTGCCCACGCCGAAACGCTCGAGCATGTGCGCGCGGTACGCCTCGAGGGTGTCACCCGACACGTATGAGTGACCGGGGCTGGATCGATCCGACAGTGGGACCTCGCCACCCGCGTCGGCGTAGCGCTCGACGACCTCGTCGTCGGGAGGGATGATCTGCGCTCCGTCCTGCGCGTAGAGCTTGTAGCCATTGTCCTGTGGCGGATTGTGACTGGCCGTGATCATGATGCCCGCGACAGCGCCGAGCGCCTTCACGCAGTAGGGAACAAACGGGGTTGGCAGCGGAGAGGGCATCTCGAAGACGGCAGCTCCCCCGCCGAGCAGCACCGACACCGCCTCGTCGTTGAATGATTCCGATCCTCGTCGCGCGTCGCGACCGACGACGACGCCACGCGACAGGTCAAGGCTCTTCTCGTTCAGCCATCCGAGCACCCCGACCGTTGCGCGACGCACCGTCGCGCGGTTCATCCCCGCCGGCCCCGCCATGACCGGACCGCGCAGACCCGCGGTGCCGAAGGTGAGCGGTGCGCCGAAGCGCCGCTCGAGCTCCGCCTCGTCGTTCGCGTCGAGCAACGCCTGCAGTGTCGCGCGGTCCGCCTCGTCAGGATCGAGCGCGATCCACTCGCGGACCTGCTGTTCGAGCGAGGGGTTCACAGGGCCGGAAGCACGTTCGCCAGCAGCACGCCGAGAGAGCCCGCCGCGTTCTGGCCGGTTTCGAGCACTTCCAGGTGGCTGAGCGGACGACCCGCCACGCCGGCGGCGAAGTTCGACACCAGGCTCAGGCCAAGCACCTCAGCGTCGAGGTGGCGTGCCGCGATGGCCTCCAGCACGGTGGACATGCCCACGAGCGAGGCACCGATCGTCCGGGCCATCGCGATCTCGGCGGGCGTCTCGTAGTGCGGGCCGCGCAATCCGAGGTAGACACCCTCGGTGAGCTCGGGTGCCACGCCGTGCACAACCTCGCGGAGGCGCACGCTGTACAGATCAGTCAAGTCGACGAATCGCGAGCCATAACCGGCGGGGGGTGGCGAGCCTTCGAGCGGCGAGGTGCCGGTGAAGTTGATGTGGTCACGAATGACCACGACGCTGCCCGGTGCGACTGCCAGGTCGATGCCGCCGCTCGCGTTGGTGAGGACCACTTTCTTGGCGCCCGCAGCGATGACCGTACGCACCGGGTGCACGACATCATTTGCGCTGCGGCCCTCGTAGAGATGCACCCGGCCCGAGATGAGCGCAACGTGGCGTCCCAAGACCTCCACGGTAAGAATCTCGCCCGAATGTCCCGCGACCGTGGGTGCCACGAAGCCGCTGAGCGACGAGGTCGCTACCACGCTCGTCGGCGCACCGAGCGCGTCGGCGCCTTCCTTCCAACCCGAACCCAGGACGACGGCGAGGTCGTATCGGTCGACGCCGCTGCGCTCTCGCAGCTGCGTTGCGGCAAGGTTGGCCAGCTCGAAGGGGTTCTCCACTATTGGCCGATCGTGTGCCACACGGTGGCGGTCTCGAGAAAACCGCGCAGTCGACGCAGCGAGCCATCGGAGCCGTTTCGCACGACGCGCTTGATGGAGGCCGCCGCGACAAACGCCAGCTCGTCGGCGAAGCCCTCGTCCGCGCCGGACAGATCGAGCCCGTCGACGTCCTCGTGCGCGGCGAGGATCGGCGCGAGCTCTCCGGTCATCCCCGTCACGATGTTGAGCACTCCGGGCGGAAAGTCCGAGCTTGCGGTCATCTCGCCGAGCAGCACGGCTGGCGTGGGACGCCGCTCGCTCGCCACGGCGACCACGGTGTTGCCCGCGCTGATCGGAGCGAGCACCGCATCGACGAATGCCTCGAGCGAAGAGTTCTGTTCGGCGAGGACGCCCACCACGCCGCTGGGCGTCGGCACGGAGAAGTTGAAGAAGGGGCCGGCGACGGGATTGGACGAACCAAAGACCTGGGCAATCTTGTCGGTCCATCCCGCGTACCAGACCGCGCGGTCAATCGCGCGAGCAACGCTGTCGCGCGAAGCTTTCGGCTTGAGGCCCTCGGCGAGGGCGACGTGTTCGGCGAGCTCTTCGCGCCGCGACTCGGCCATCTCGGCGAGGCGATAGATCACCTGACCCCGGTTGTACGCGGTGGCTGACCACCACTTCGACTGGGCTGCACGCGCAGCGACGACGGCGTCGCGCACGTCCTTGCGCGACCCCTGGGCGACGTTCCCGAGGAAACTGCCGCTCGCGTCGGTGACTTCGTAGCTGCGACCCGACTCCGAACGCGGGAAGGCACCGTTCACGAGCAGCTTGTAGGTCTTGCGTACGTCGAGGCGGTCAGACATCGAGATACGCCTCCAGGCCGTGGCGACCGCCCTCGCGACCGAAACCCGACTCGCGCACGCCGCCGAAGGGACTCGTCGGATCGAACCGATTGTACGTGTTCGCCCAGATGACGCCCGCGCGCAAACGTTCGGCCACCCAGAGCGTGCGACTTCCCTTCTCGCTCCACACGCCACAGGCCAACCCGTAGTTCGTGTTGTTGGCCTTGGCGACGGCCTCGTCGGGGGTGCGGAAGGTGAGCACCGAGAGCACCGGTCCGAAGATCTCCTCACGCGCGATGCGGTGTGACTGGGAGACGTCGGTGAACACCGTCGGCGCAAACCAGTAACCGCGATCGGGAAGAGGGCATGAGCTCGTGTAGCGCGTCGCGCCTTCGGTCTCGCCGTACGCGCTCAGCTCATTGATGCGCGCGAGCTGTGCTGCAGAGTTGATCGCTCCGACGTCGGTGTTCTTGTCGAGCGGATCGCCGACGCGCAGCTGATCGACGCGGCGAATGAGCCGTCGCACCACCTCGTCGGCGACCGACTCCTGGACGAGAAGTCGCGAGCCCGCACAGCAGACATGGCCTTGATTGAAGAAGATCCCGTCGATGATGCCTTCGATCATCTCGTCGACTGGCGCGTCCTCGAACACGATGTTCGCGCCCTTGCCGCCAAGCTCGAGCGTCAGGTGCTTGTGACTCGAGGCGACGCGTTGTTGGATGAGCCTGCCCACTTCGGTGGAACCAGTGAAGGCGATCTTGTCAACGCCCGGGTGGTCAACGAGTGCCGCGCCCGTCGAACCATCGCCCGTGATGATGTTGACGACACCCGCTGGAAGCTCCGCCTGCTGGAGGATCTCGGCCAAGATCAGTGCGCTCAGTGGTGTGGTTTCCGCCGGCTTCAAGACACAGGTGTTGCCGGCGGCCAGCGCGGGAGCGAGCTTCCACGCCGCCATGAGGAGAGGAAAGTTCCAGGGGATGATCTGACCGGCGACGCCGAGCGGCTGCGGCTTCGGACCGAAGCCCGCGTAGTCGAGCTTGTCCGCCCAGCCGGCGTAGTAAAAGAAGTGGGCCGCGGCGAGCGGAATGTCGACGTCGCGCGACTCGCGAATCGCCTTGCCGTTGTCGAGCGTCTCGACCACAGCCAGCTCGCGCGCGCGCTCTTGAATCAGTCGAGCGATGCGAAAGAGATACTTCGCCCGCTCGGCACCCGTGGTCTTCTTCCACGCCGTCTCGTACGCGCGGCGCGCGGCCGCGACGGCCAGATCGACGTCCTCGCTCGACGCTTGGGCCACGTTCGCGAGCGGCTCCTCGCTCGCCGGGTTCACCGTGACGAAGTACCCGCCGAGGACGGGATCTCTGAACTCGCCGTCGATGAAAAGTCCGTACGTCTCGCGAAGCTTCGCGATCGACGCCGATTCCGGCGCGGGGTCGTACTCGAGTGAGCCCAAGGCGGACGTGAGATCGCTCATCAGTCGGTGCTGAACTCGTCGGGTCGGACGTAGGCGCCGTAGCGCTGCTTCATACGTTGCATCAACAGATCGTTCAGGAGCGATGACGCCCCGATGCGAAAACGATCGGGAGTGAGCCACGCGGCGCCCGCCGTCTCATTGACCACAACGAGATAGCGCAGCGCATCCTTCGTCGTTCGAACACCCCCGGCAACCTTCACGCCCACGAGCACCCCCGTCATCTCGGCGAAGTCGCGCACCGCTTCGAGCATCACGAGTGCGGCAGGCAGCGTTGAGTTCACCGCCACCTTGCCGGTCGACGTCTTGATGAAGTCGGCGCCGCCGAGCATGGCGAGCCAGCTCGCCCGTCGCACGTTGTCGTAGGTCACGAGCTCGCCCGTCTCCAGGATGACCTTGAGGTGGGCGTCACCGCACGCCTCCTTCACGGCGACGACCTCGTCGTAGACGAGGCCGAGGCGACCTGAGAGAAACGCGCCCCGGTCGATCACCATGTCGATCTCGTCCGCGCCCGCCGCCACGGCGTCACGGACGTCGAGCAGCTTCACGGCAATCGACGCTCTTCCGGAGGGGAAGGCCGTCGCGACGGACGCCACTTTCACCGTCGAGCCCGCGATGCCCAGACGTGCCTCGGGGACGAGGTCGGGGTAGACGCACACCGCCGCCGCGCTCGGCACGGAGTTGTCGCGAGGATCCGGCCGTCGCGCCTTCGCACACAACGACCGCACCTTGCCCGGGGTGTCGTTGCCCTCGAGGGTGGTGAGGTCGACCATCGAGATCGCAAGATCGATGGCATTCAGTTTCGTCGACTTCTTCAGCGAGCGTGTCGAGAGCTTCGCTGCTCGCGCGTCCGCGCCGACCGCATCGACGCCCGACAGCCCGCCGAGCATGGCGCGAAGCTGCGCTTCGGACTCGATGACGGGCTTGTTCGCGACGGGGGGCAGCCGCACGCCGCGTTCTTCGGGCGTGACCAGTCGCAGCGGTGTCGTACTCACCTGGATGACGCTATAGCCATTAGGCGTTAAAGCGCGCGCGTGGCGACGTCGAGGAACGACGGAAGCTGACCCGCCACAAGACGGTCGTTGAGCGAGGGCGCCTGCGCGTCCTTCTCACTGATGATTGCGGGATCGCTCAGGCGCCACGGCACGTCGAGCACCTCATCGAAGGGGTTGATCTCCAACTCCATCAACGGATTGAAAGGCGACGAGAGCAGATACGACAGCGCGGCCAACTCGCTTCGCACGACGAAGCCGTGTGCGACACCCGCGGGCAACAGCACCGATCGCTCTTCGCACGCCACGAGCTGAACCACTTCGACGCGACGAAAGGTCGGAGAGCCCACGCGGATGTCGACGATCACGTCGTCGAGCTCGCCGTAGGCGCACGTCACCAGCTTCGCCTGACCCTCGGGAGCGATCGAGTAGTGCAGACCGCGTACGACGCCGCGACGCGACATCGAGAGGTTGGCCTGCTCGATCGCGAAACTGATGCCGAGTGCGTCGAGGTCGTGACGCTTGAACCACTCTCGAAAGAAGCCGCGGTCATCACTCCATACTTTCGAATCGAGGACGTATGTGCCGGGGATTGACAACTCGGTGACGTTCACATCCCCTCCTTCAGAAGCCTCCACCATGACTCGTTGTCGCGGTACCACTTGACGGTGCGCGCAAGCCCTTCGTCGAAGTCAACCTCCGGACGATAGCCCAACTCCTCGCGTATTTTCGACCAGTCGACGCAGTAGCGCCGGTCGTGTCCAAGGCGGTCCTCGACCGGTTCGATCATGGACTCGTCCGCGCCACAGAGCTCGAGCAACGAGCGAGTGATCTCGACATTGGCGAGCCCCGTGCCGCCGCCGATGTTGTAGATCTCCCCCGGCCGCCCGCCCGCTAAGACCAGGAGAATCCCGCGGCAGTGGTCGTCAACGAAGAGCCAGTCGCGCACGTTGAGCCCATCGCCGTAGAGGGGAACCCGCTGACCGTCGAAGAGGTTCGTCACAAACAGCGGAATCAGCTTTTCGGGAAACTGGCGCGGTCCGTAGTTGTTCGAACAACGGGTGACCATTACGTTAAGCCCGAAGGTCCGGTGATAGGCGAGCGCGGCGAGGTCCGAGCCGGCCTTGCTCGAGGAGTACGGCGAGTTCGGCTCGAGAATGTGATCCTCGCGCCACGCACCCGACTCGATCGAGCCATATACCTCATCGGTCGAGACGTGGACGAAACGCTCCACGCCGCGACGCGCCGCACTCTCGAGGAGCTGTTGTGTCCCGAGCACGTTCGTCTCGTAGAAGACTCGCGCACCCGTGATCGATCGGTCAACGTGGCTCTCGGCGGCAAGATGAAGCACCGCGTGCGCGCCGTCGAGCACTTCGTCGGTCACGAGCTCGTCGGTGATCGAACCCTTGACGAATCGCGCGCGCGGATCGCGCAGAGCGACCTCTAGGTTCTCAAGTCGCCCCGAGTAGGTGAGCGCGTCGAGAAGTACGACGTCGTCGTAGCCAAGTCGCTCCGCGTTGTCCAAGAACATCTCGCTCAGGCGCGAGCCAATGAACCCGGCCGCTCCAGTTATCACAACGCGCATCAGGAACCTTGGCCTTTTAGCAGGAGTTTCGAGACTTCTATACTAATGGGGTGAGGGGAATCATTCTGGCTGGCGGAACCGGTACGCGCCTGCACCCAATAACTCGGGCAGTGTCGAAACAGCTTCTCCCTATCTACGACAAGCCAATGATTTACTACCCGCTCAGCACCCTCATGCTGAGCGGGTTGCGCGAGATCCTTCTCATTACGACGCCGCACGACCAAGAGGCGTTCTTTCGTCTCCTGGGTGACGGCAGCCAGTTCGGCATGCGACTCGCCTACGTCGTCCAAGACCAGCCCAACGGGCTCGCCGAAGCCCTCATCCTCGGCGAGAAGTTCCTCGACGGCGACAAGTGTGCGCTCATTCTCGGCGACAACCTCTTCTATGGCCCGGGCCTCGGCACCCACCTCCAACAGAACACCGACGTGAACGGCGCGCTCATCTTCGCCTACCAAGTCTCTGACCCGACGGCCTACGGCGTCGTCGAGTTCGACGACAAGGGCTCGGTCATCTCGATCGAAGAGAAGCCGCAGACGCCCAAGAGCAGCTACGCAGTGCCGGGCATCTACTTCTACGACGAACGGGCCTCGGAGTTCGCGCGTCAGCTCAGCCCGAGCGAGCGCGGTGAGCTCGAGATCACCGCGCTCAACAACGCGTACCTCGATCGCGGTGAGCTGCGCGTTGAGGTGCTCTCTCGTGCGACGACCTGGCTTGACACCGGCACGCACGAATCGCTGTACGAAGCCGGTGGACTGATTCGCACGCTCCAGCACCGCACCGGCATGCGCATCGGCGACGTGGATCAAATCGCCCACGACCAAGGCTGGATCTGACGTCCCACTAGGGAAGTACGCCTGCTCGCCAAGGTAGGATGAGCCTTCGTGCCACTCGCTCCGAACTTCGACGTGCTCTCCATGCTCCGCCAAGCGCTTGTCGTCGAGGGTCGGCGTGCGTCATCGGTAGAGCTCGCGAACGCGGCTGCACTTCCCTACGAGGCGGTGCCGAGCCTGGCCGCGCTCGCGCACGAGGTGCGCCTCACCTGGTGCGGTCCGACCGTCGAGGTCGAGGGGATTCTCTCGGCGAAGACCGGCGGGTGCCCGGAGGACTGCCACTTCTGTTCGCAGTCATCGCGCTTCGACTCTCCCGTGCTCGCGACGCCGTTCCTCGACACCGACGAAGTGCTCGCCGCCGCCAAAGAGACGGCCGCCCTCGGGGCGAGCGAGTTCTGCATCGTCCTCGCGGTACGCGGCCCCGACGAGCGGACGATGCGGCGGATCCTCGATCTCGTCCCTCTGGTTCGCGACGAGACCGGGCTTCAGGTTGCGGTCTCTGCGGGAATCCTCACCAGCGATCAGGCCGAGCGCCTCGCCGCCGGCGGGGTGCACCGCTACAACCACAACTTGGAAACCGCCCGCTCCTTCTTCCCCGAGGTAGTCACGACTCACACCTGGGACGAGCGTTGGGACACCTGCCGGGCGGTACAAGAAGCGGGCATGGAGCTGTGCTGCGGAGTGCTGCTCGGCATGGGAGAAAGCGACGAGCAGCGATTGGAGCTGATCGGACAACTCGCCGAACTGGGTCCCGCCGAAGTCCCTCTCAACTTCCTCGACCCCAGGCCGGGCACGCCGCTCGCTATCCGGCGCCCTCTCCAGCCGCTCGAAGCGCTCCGGTGGATCGCACTCTTTCGTCTCGGGCTCCCCTCTGCGATCCTGCGCTACGCCGGGGGCAGGGAACTAACGCTTCGCGAGCTCCAGGCCATGGGCATGACAGCCGGGATCAACGCGCTCATCGTCGGGAACTACCTCACCACCCTCGGCCGCTCACCGAGCGAGGACCTCACCATGCTCGCCGACCTGCACATGCCCATCGGGGCGTTGTCCTCGGCGATCTAGCACGGGGCACCACGCCATGGGCGCCGAGCACTGCACAGGGTGCGGCGAGAACGATGAGCTCTGTCCGACGAGAGGAAACTGTCGAGGACGCTACGAGCCACCCCGCTACTGCGCCTTGTGCGGTCGCCGCCTCGCGGTACGAGTCACACCGACCTCGTGGACCGCTCGCTGTCGGGACCACGGAGAGTTCAGCGCGTAAAGCAGACCCGGTGCTCCACTCAGCTCTTAAAGCCCAGCAGTGCGGCGACCTCCCCGTGAGCGAGTCGCTTGTGGTGCGCGAGCGTCGACCGATGGAGCGTCGAGTAGCGCTCGGCAACCTCAAGGGCATGGGGCAGGACGTGGTCTTCGACCGCTGTTACTTCGACAATTCCTGCCGCAAGCGCATCAGGGCCCGAAAAACGTCGAGCCGTTGTGGCGGCGGCGATCGCCGTCGCCTTGGGCAGTCGGTGATGAATGATGGACCAGAGTTGATCGTCGAGGGCGAGGCCGATCTCGGCTTCGTTCATGCACCAGTACCCGCGGTCTTCGCGCATCACGCGATGGTCGAAGCTGCATCCCAACAGCGCACCCCCCGCAAAGATGTGCCCGTTGATGGCGGCGACGGTGTAGGCGGGAAACAGCATGAGGCGGCCCACCGTGCGCTTCAGCTCGGCCAGTGTCACCGCGAACTCCTCCGCGTTGTGTCCGAAGCGACCGAGGTCGAGTCCGTTCGAAAAGAACTTCCCCACGCCGGTGAGCACGACGGAAAAGGCGCCGTCGTGTGCCTCCAGTTCGTCGAGCAGTTCGTTGATGCGACCGAGTGAGTCGACGTTGATCCGATTCTCCCCGTCGTCCCAGGTGAGCACCGCGACGGAGTCCTGCCATTCGCACGAGATGTCCATTCGCGAACTATACGCACCCGAAATACGGGCACGGTAAGTTGTGACCGTGAGCGATGAACTTGACATTCCCGAGCCGGACGTCTCCGAAGAGCACCCTGTTTCCGAGCACTGGATCTGGGTTGGGACGCACCGTCCGCCGAGCCCGCGAGTGCTGTTTGAACAGATGACCTCGGACTGGGCGCCCGAGGAGGTGCCCAACGACGTCCATCCCGGCGCAGCCCACGCCGCGAAGCGCCGCACGGCACTCGCGGCCCGCTTTCCAGACCGGACGATTGTCGTGCCCACGGGCAACTTCAAGGTCCGAGCGAACGATACCGACTATCGCTTTCGCCCGGGCAGCGACTTCTTCTACCTCACCGGCAGCGACGAGCCCGACGCGGTGCTCGTGATCACGCCCGGCGACCCCGCGCACGCAACGCTCTACATCCCGCATCGTCGCGACGCGAGCACGCACGAGTTCTACACCGATTCGCGCTACGGCGAGCTGTGGGTGGGCGCGCGACGCGGCGTCGCCGAAGCCGCGATCTACTACGACATCGAGACCGCCGCGCTCGAAGACCTCGCCAAGATTCTTGTCGAGCTGGATCAGAGCGCCATCGTGACCCTGCGCGGCTTTGACGCGGAGATCGACGCCATCATCGAACCGTCCGAGCTCGACTCAGAACTCGCAGTCGCCCTGAGCGAGATGCGACTCGTGAAGGACGAGTTCGAGATCGAACAGCTTCAGCGCGCCGTCGACGCCACGGTGAAGGGCTTCGCCGACGTCGTGCGCGCTCTGCCGAGCGCGATCGGCAGAGGCGAGCGCGTCGTCGAGGGCGTGTTCAACCTGCGTGCCCGCGTCGAGGGCAACGACGTCGGCTACGACACCATCGCCGCGAGCGGAGCGCACGCAACGACGCTCCACTGGATTCGCAACTCGGGATCGGTGAAGTCGGGCGACCTGTTGCTGCTCGACGCCGGCGTCGAGGGACATCAGCTCTATACCGCCGACGTCACGCGCACCCTGCCCGTAAGCGGCACGTACTCCCCCGCGCAACGACGCATCTACGACCTCGTCTACCAAGCCCAAAGCGCGGGCATCGCCGCGGTGGGGCCCGGCGCCAACTTCATGGATCCCCACGACGCGGCAATGAAGGTCATCGCCGAGGGCCTCTACGAGCTCGGAATTCTCAAGGTCGAACCTGAAGAGGCCCTCCGCAAAGACCGTCAGCTCCATCGGCGCTACACGCTGCACGGCACGAGCCACATGCTCGGCATCGACGTGCACGACTGCGCCAACGCTCGCAACGAGTTCTATTGGGGCACCTTGGAAGAGGGCTACGTGCTGACCGTCGAGCCTGGCATCTACTTCCAGCCGAACGACCTCACGGTGCCCGAGGAGTATCGCGGGATCGGCGTGCGGATTGAAGACGACGTGCTCGTGACGTCGGACGGTGCTCGGAATCTCTCGGCCGCACTTCCGCGTTCGGCCGACGACGTCGAAGCCTGGATGGCGGCGCTCCTGTGGGACGGCCCGACGAATCTCGGTCTGTGAAGCGGCTCTAGAGTCAGTCTTCGAAGCCCGCCGGCGCGCCCAGCATATGGCTGATGTGGCGCACCATGAAGCGCTCAGCGGCTTCGCCGTCACCGAGCGCCAGCAGGTCGAGCAACGTCTCGTGCTCACCTGCCGAGCGCAAGATCTCCTCGCTGGGGTGCAGCTCGGCGAGGCCGATGCTCCGGGTCTGACGGCGTAGCTCTGCCACGAGCTCTACGAGCCGTTGATTGCCGGCGAGCGTCAACAGAGCGGTGTGGAATGCGGAGTGCGCCTCCAAATACGCCTCGCGGTCGCCACTCGTCGCGCTCTCAGCGACGCGACGCGCCAGATCTCGATATTTCTCAAGGGATTCGGCGGGTACTCGCTCGGCGACCACGCGCATCGCCGAGGGTTCCAGCCAACGCCGAAGCTGCGCGATCTCGCGCAGATCCCGCGCGCTGACCTGGGTCACCTTAAAGCCCCTGTTTTTGACCGCTTCGACGAAACCTCGTTTTTCGAGATTCAACATCGCCTCGCGCACCGGCGTCGCCGACACCGCAAACTGCGCGGCGAGCGTCGGCACGGAAATCAGGGTACCGGGCTCGAGCTCTCCCGAAATGATGGCAGCCGCGAGCGAGGCCTCGACGCGCTCGCGCAGGCTCATCGGCGAAGTTAATTCGCCGATTGTCGAGCTATTTGCCACGTTGACCTCCCGACGCTACGCACGACGATATTGCGGACTAAGAGTAGCGCGTCACACAGCAGTACACGGCCTTCGCAGGACAGCGCCTGGTCCGTGGCTAGGCGAGCACCCTCAACGGAATGGCGCGCGGTCCGCGCACTTGGCCTGGCGCCCACGTCACTCCCGCCCGATCAGCAAGCTCGAACCGGGGGTAGCGCGCGATGAACTCTTCGATCGCGACGCGCAGCTCCATGCGCGCAAGGTTCGATCCGGCGCAGCGATGGATGCCAAGACCGAATGCCGCGTGGCGATTGATTGCCCGATCGATGATGAAACGGTCGGCGTCTT
>CAVSXX010000003.1:0-352662 GCA_963732125.1 uncultured Acidimicrobiaceae bacterium
CACGGGTAACACCGGTGCTACTGGTTCAACGGGTGCCACGGGCGCCACCGGACCGACTGGTCCCACCGGACCGACCGGGGCCACAGGTGCTACCGGCGCCACGGGTGCGACTGGTTTGACGGGTGCTACCGGCGCCACAGGCAACACCGGTGCTACTGGTTCCACGGGTGCTACCGGTGCCACGGGTGACACCGGCTCGACCGGCGCCACTGGTTCAACGGGTGCCACGGGCGCCACCGGACCGACTGGTCCCACCGGACCGACCGGGGCCACGGGTGCTACCGGCGCCACCGGCGCGACGGGCTCCACGGGTGCGACCGGCGCCACGGGTGACACCGGCTCGACCGGCGCCACTGGTTCAACGGGCGCCACGGGCGCCACCGGACCGACTGGTCCCACCGGACCGACCGGGGCCACGGGTGCTACCGGTGCCACCGGCGCGACGGGCTCCACGGGTGCGACCGGTGCCACGGGTGACACCGGCTCGACCGGCGCCACTGGTTCAACGGGCGCCACGGGCGCCACCGGACCGACTGGTCCCACCGGACCGACCGGGGCCACAGGTGCTACCGGCGCCACCGGCGCGACGGGCTCCACGGGTGCGACCGGTGCCACGGGTGACACCGGCTCGACCGGCGCCACTGGTTCAACGGGCGCCACGGGCGCCACCGGACCGACTGGTCCCACCGGACCGACCGGGGCCACGGGTGCTACCGGCGCCACCGGCGCGACGGGCTCCACGGGTGCGACCGGCGCCACGGGTGACACCGGCTCGACCGGCGCCACTGGTTCAACGGGTGCCACGGGCGCCACCGGACCGACTGGTCCCACCGGACCGACCGGGGCCACGGGTGCTACCGGCGCCACCGGCGCGACGGGCTCCACGGGTGCGACCGGCGCCACGGGTGACACCGGCTCGACCGGCGCCACTGGTTCAACGGGCGCCACGGGCGCCACCGGACCGACTGGTCCCACCGGACCGACCGGGGCCACAGGTGCTACCGGCGCACGGGCGACGGGCTCCACGGGTGCGACCGGTGCCACGGGTGACACCGGCTCGACCGGCGCCACTGGTTCAACGGGCGCCACGGGCGCCACCGGACCGACTGGTCCCACCGGACCGACCGGGGCCACAGGTGCTACCGGCGCCACCGGCGCGACGGGCTCCACGGGTGCGACCGGTGCCACGGGTGACACCGGCTCGACCGGCGCCACTGGTTCAACGGGCGCCACGGGCGCCACCGGACCGACTGGTCCCACCGGACCGACCGGGGCCACAGGTGCTACCGGTGCGACGGGCTCCACGGGTGCTACCGGTGCCACGGGTGACACCGGCTCGACCGGCGCCACTGGTTCAACGGGCGCCACGGGCGCCACCGGACCGACTGGTCCCACCGGACCGACCGGGGCCACAGGTGCTACCGGTGCCACCGGCGCGACTGGTTCCACGGGTGCTACCGGCGCCACGGGTGACACTGGCTCAACGGGTGCTACCGGTGCTACCGGTGCCTCTGGAACTGCAGGCGCTACGGGCGGCACGGGTCCCACTGGTCCTACCGGACCCACGGGTGCCACCGGCGCGACAGGTGCTACAGGAGCCACCGGTGCAACAGGCGCTACGGGTGGTAGCGGGCCCACTGGTCCTACCGGACCCACGGGGGCAACTGGTGCCACGGGCGCTACCGGTGCGACTGGCACGAGTGGTACGAACGGAGCTACCGGTGCCACTGGTCCCACTGGTCCCACGGGCGCCACCGGCGCCACCGGTACGACTGGCACGAGTGGCACGAACGGCGCCACTGGTTCCACTGGCAAAACAGGGCCCAGCGGTCCGAGCGGTCCCACTGGTCCTACCGGGCCAACGGGTGCTACCGGTGCTACCGGTGCTACCGGTGCTACGGGCACAACCGGCACGTCCGTAACTGGTCCCACCGGTCCCACTGGTGCCACAGGCACAAACGGCACGACCGTGACATACCACGCCGGAGTGGCTACCTGGACCGCAAGTGCTAGCACGTACACCGTCTCGATCGGGGCGACCATGCCCAACACCAACTATGAGGTCTCAGTTCTCCTTGCGAGCACCCCGGACTGGGCCGGTACTAAGGCCCCGATCTTCGAGATAACTGCGAAGACGACGACCACGTTTACAATCGCGGCCTTTACCGACGACGCGGTTGCATTGGCCGCGCCGGCCACGGCTCCAACCATTGACTGGATTGTGATCGCAAACAATTAGCAGTAGTTCTTTAGAGTTTGCTCGAAACGGGGAGGTCCTTGGGGGCCTCCCTTTTTCGTGGTCAAGGTCACTCGGGCGCGTCGTCCGTTTCCAAAAATGTTTCCATCCTTCGGGGCCTTCCTCTTTTTGTTCTCAAGGTCACCTCAAAGGGTGGTCCGTTGCCATAACTTTTCCATCGGCGAGAGTCGTTGCCAACGCTCAATCGGCCTCGGTCTCTCTCGCCGCATCCTCGCCGTCCGTCCTGGCTGGAACATTGCGACGTTCACCCACCGGCCTTCGTCGATCGTATTCGCGCACTTTTGTGTCTCGTGCCCGATTTGCCCGGGTTCGCCGCGCCGATGCCAGCAGATTCTCTTCGTACGACGCGAGTGAGAGACAGTCGATCAACGTCGAACATACAGCGCCCAATATCCAAACAACTTTCCCTACTCTTTGTTGACAATTGAACCAAGCTTTGTCAAGATCTGGCGCGCAAGGGCTTAACGGCGGATAAACCTTCAGTCGATAACCCCTTGGCAAGCTTCACTCGCTCGTCGTTGTCTGACTGTCGTTAGCGGGGAGGCTCCTAATGCTGTCAACCAAATTGCTTGCTCGAGTTTCGGCGTTGGCGGTCGTCGCAACTTTCGCGGTTAGTAGCGCTGGGTCTCTCGCGTCTGCAGATTCGGAAAATCATCAAGGCCCATCGGGTCCTTCGGGGGCGTATGCCGCCTGCGCCACAAACAACAACGTTCTAGAGCTTCAGATTTTCGGGAGGTGCCCGTTTGGCACCCACCCGGTGACGATTGGCGCAGCTGGTCCCACCGGTCCCACCGGTCCTTCAGGCGCCACTGGTCCTACTGGTCCCAGTGGCGCAACGGGCGCCTCGGGCGCCACCGGTAGCGGGGGTGCGACCGGCCCTACTGGCCCTGCTGGTGCAACCGGCGCCACGGGTGGTACGGGTGCCACTGGTCCCACGGGTTCACCTGGCGCTACGGGCAGCACGGGGGCGACGGGGCCGACTGGCCCTGCTGGTGCAACCGGCGCCACGGGTAGTACGGGTGCCACTGGTCCCACGGGTTCACCTGGCGCTACGGGCAGCACGGGGGCGACCGGGCCGACTGGCCCTGCTGGTGCAACCGGCGCCACGGGTAGTACGGGTGCGACTGGTCCCACCGGGTCAGCCGGCGCCACGGGTAGCACCGGCGCAACCGGCCCCACTGGTCCTGCTGGTGCAACGGGCGCCACGGGTAGCACGGGCGCGACTGGTGCCACCGGGTCACCCGGCGCCACAGGCAGTACGGGCGCGACTGGTCCCACCGGCTCACCCGGTGCTACAGGCAGTACGGGTGCGACTGGTCCCACCGGCCCTGCTGGTGCAGCAGGCGCCACAGGCAGTACGGGTGCGACTGGTCCCACCGGCTCACCCGGTGCTACGGGTAGCACGGGCGCGACTGGTGCCACCGGGTCACCCGGCGCCACAGGCAGTACGGGCGCGACTGGTCCCACGGGTTCACCTGGCGCTACGGGCAGTACGGGTGCGACCGGTCCCACTGGTCCCGCGGGTGCAACGGGTGCCACGGGCAGTACGGGTGCGACTGGTCCCACCGGCTCAGCCGGCGCCACAGGCAGTACGGGTGCGACCGGTCCTACTGGTCCCGCCGGTGCAACGGGCGCCACGGGTAGCACGGGCGCGACTGGTCCCACCGGTTCAGCAGGCGCCACAGGTAGTACGGGCGCGACTGGTCCCACGGGTTCACCTGGCGCTACGGGCAGCACGGGGGCGACCGGCCCGACTGGCCCTGCTGGTGCAACGGGTGCCACAGGCAGTACGGGCGCGACCGGTCCTACTGGTCCCGCCGGTGCAACGGGCGCCACGGGTAGCACGGGCGCGACTGGTCCCACCGGCCCTGCTGGTGCAGCAGGCGCCACAGGTAGTACGGGCGCGACTGGTCCCACGGGTTCACCTGGCGCTACGGGCAGCACGGGGGCGACCGGCCCGACTGGCCCTGCTGGTGCAACGGGTGCCACAGGCAGTACAGGCGCGACTGGTCCCACCGGCTCAGCAGGCGCCACAGGCAGTACGGGCGCGACCGGTCCCACTGGTCCCGCGGGTGCAACGGGTGCCACGGGCAGTACGGGTGCGACTGGTCCCACCGGCTCAGCAGGCGCCACAGGAAGTACGGGGGCGACCGGTCCTACTGGTCCCGCCGGTGCAACGGGCGCCACGGGTAGCACGGGCGCAACTGGTTCCGCTGGTCCCACCGGAGCAACCGGAGCCACGGGAAGTACCGGCGCTACCGGTCCAACCGGCGCAGGTGGCGGCGCCACCGGCCCGACAGGTCCTACCGGCGCAACCGGCGCCACCGGTCCCGCTGGTACCTCGGTATCCACCAATATCACCACGGTTGTGGGGACTGCTGAAACGGGAACTTCCTATGCCTCCTGTCCGAGCGGCTATGTGGCGCTCGGCGGTGGATATGACGTGACAGGAAACACCGTCAACCCGTACGTGGCAATATCTGCTCCGACGACCGGCGGCGTGAGCTCTACGCCGGTTACGAGCGGCCAAACACCTGCAGGATGGGTCGTGGTGCTCGGGAGCAGCCAAAGCGGAGACTTCGTCACCGCGTACGTGGTCTGCTCGATTTAGGGGGCTGGCACACCGAAGTCTTCGGGAGTTTGCGCGAAGGAGGGAGGCCTTTCGGGGCCTCCCTCCTGCGGTTGGCTCAGCCCGTTGAGAGCGGGGCTGATGCCTTGACCGGTCCCATTGGATGGTGCCGCCCCGGGGTTCAGGTGATCCCGGCGATGACTTGTCTTCTGTCGACGTCAACGTGGCCCGACAGCACTGTTGCACGACGGGCAGTCGGGATGCTCGATCTTCGCTTGAATTGACGACGGAAGGTAGGATTTCACCAAGAACCGACTGGCTGAAAGACTCGGTCGCCAGTATCTCGAACCGGACCGGGAACCGAAGTACGCGACGCAAAAGGGAGCTTCATGACAGGAGTCGCACCGACGGGGTTCTACGCCCACCCGTCTGCGGTCATCGAGGACGGGGCGACCATAGGCAGCGGCACGCGAATCTGGCACTTCGCCCACGTCCGGGCGGGCGCTTCGATCGGAGAACGCTGCACGCTGGGAAAGGACGTCTTCGTCGACGCCGGTGCCAGGGTGGGGAATGCGTGCAAGATCCAAAACGGCGTATCGATCTATTCGGGTGTCACCATCGACGACGAGGTGTTTGTCGGTCCCCACGCCGTATTCACCAATGACCGCTGGCCACGGGCGGTATCACCATCGTGGGAGATTGTGCAGACCAGAGTTCTCGCCGGGTCTTCTGTCGGCGCGAACGCCACCATCGTGTGCGGCACAGTGATCGGCGCCTACGCGATGGTGGCGGCCGGTGCGGTCGTCACCCGCGACGTCGCGGACTTCGAGCTCGTGATGGGGAATCCCGCGCGCCACGCCGGATGGGTCTGTCGCTGCGGACGGGTGTGCAGCCGCGAGGAGACCCGCCCTGAGCGCTTTGAGTGCGAGTTGCACGAGTCGACGGGGGCGAGACAAGGTGGCACGACGTGATTAACATCACCGAGATTCGACTGGGGGGCGAGGAAGAGGATCTTGTCGTGAAGGTTCTTCGGTCCGGCAGACTCGCGCAGGGGCCTGTGGTCGAGCAGCTCGAACAGGCCTTCGCGCAGGCGCACGACTCCGAGTTTGCGATCGCCGTGAGCAACGGGACGATGGCGCTCGTCGCGGCGATGCTCGCACTCGATCTTCGCCCCGGCGACGAGGTGATAACGAGCCCTTTCAGCTTCGTCGCCACGCTCAACTCGATCCTCGAAGTCGGCGCGACGGTCCGATTCGCGGATATCGGCGATGACTTCTGCGTCGATCCGGCGAGCGTCGAGGCCCTTATCGGACCCCGGACCCGGGCGATCATGCCGATCCACCTCTATGGCCTTCCCGCGGACATGGACGCGCTCAGCCAGTTGGCCACGAGGCACGGGCTCGCCATTGTCGAAGATGCGGCGCAGGCTCACGGCGCGCGCGTCGGCGACCGGTCGGTAGGGACGTATGGCATCGGATGCTTCTCGCTCTACGCGACGAAGAACATCACTTCAGGCGAGGGTGGCATCATTACGACGAACGACCGTTCCGTCGACGACCGAATTCGATTACTGCGAAATCAGGGCATGCGCGCCCGGTACCAATACGAGATGGCGGGCCGCAACTACCGAATGACCGAACTCCAAGCCGCCGTTGCCATCCCTCAGATGTCACGGTTGGCGGAGATCTCCCAGAAGCGTCGAGACAACGCGCAGATGTTGTCCGAGGGGCTGGCGGGGTTACCGGGGCTGTCGCTGCCGACAGTGCCGTCCAATCGAACGCCCGTATTCCACCAGTTCACCGTTCGAGTAGGCGAAGGGGCTCCCATCGGCCGTGAAGAACTCGCTGCTCGACTCCAGCAGGCCGAGATCGCCACCGGGATCTACTATCCGCGACTGATGCATGACTACGACTGCTATCGAAGCGATTCGAGAATCATCATCGACGAGACGCCGCGCGCGAGTGCGACCGTCAAAGAGGTCCTCTCATTGCCGGTGCACCAGCACCTTGAGCGCGACGACATCGCTCGAATCGTGGAAGAGACGAGGACAGCGTGGAAGTGACGAAGGTCGCTGTCGTGGGGACGGGAGTTATGGGGGCCAATCACGTCCGCATCCTGAACAGCCTGCCCGAATTCGAGGTAGTCGCCGTGGTGGATCCCGACGGTCCGCGTGGGCAGGCAGTGGCAGGGCTTGTCGGGGCGAAGTATCTCGAAAGTATTGACGAGTTCCCCGACGACATCGGTGCGGCGGTCCTCGCGTCGCCAACCTCGACGCACGAGTCGCTCGGTGTCACCCTTTTGGAGCGGGGCGTCGACCTCCTGATCGAAAAGCCGGCAGCCGAAACCGTCGACGGGGTGCGACGACTTGCCGAGGCATCCGCCGCCACAGGCCGTGTCCTCATGGTCGGGCACATCGAACGATTCAATCCCGCAGTGCTTGAGCTCACACAGTTCCTCGACGACCCCATTCATCTGGAGTTCACCCGCGTGGGGCCGTTCTCGCCCCGGGTGGGAACCGATGTCGTCCTCGATCTCATGATCCACGACATCGACCTTGCTCTTGCGATCGCTGGCGTCGACGTGGCGTCCATGACGGCAACCGGCCGCGTCGTCATGGGTGAGAATCTCGACCTCGCGACCGCACTCCTTGTCTTCACCAACGGCCTCACGGCGACCCTCACGGCGAGCAGGGTCGCGCAGACCAAGGTGCGGCGGATCGATATTACGCAGCGTTCGAGTGCCATCTCCGTGGACCTTGTTCGACAGGACATCACCATCAATCGGCTGCACCACGCCGAATACCTGTCCGACGGGATCCCGACGTACCGCCAGAGTGGACTTGTCGAGATTCCGTACCTAGACCAGCGCGGCGAACCACTGGCGTTGGAACTGCGGCACTTTGCGAAATGCGTGGAGGAGAGATCACGTCCCGTCGTGGGCGCACCGGAAGCCCAGGAGGCGCTCCATCTCGCGCTGTCAATCCGCGACGCTGCGCTAGCCGGGGCGCGGTAGCCGTGTACCACGACAAGATCATTTGCGTCGTCGTGCCCGCGTTCAACGAGGCGAAGTTGATCGCGACCACGATTGGCACGATGCCGGACTTCGTCGATCACATCATTGTGGTTGATGACAAGAGCACCGACGAGACCGCAGTGATCGCCGCCAGTCTTGGCGATCCGCGAGTCGAGGTCATCCGTCACGACGTCAACACCGGTGTCGGCGGCGCGATCGTCACGGGACACCGCCGCGCCATGGAGATCGGCGGCGACATCGACGTCGTCATGGCGGGTGACGCGCAGATGGATCCCGCGTACCTGGGCTCGCTGCTCGACCCCATCATCGACGAAGGCTACGGCTTCACGAAGGCAAACCGCTTCTTCGGAAGGGAATCGTTCAAGGGGATGCCCGCGCACCGAGTGGTGGGCAATGTCGTCATGTCTTTCGTCACGAAGGCGGCATCGGGGTACTGGAACATCTTTGACCCCCAGAACGGTTACACCGCGATCCGCCAAGAGGTCCTTGAAAGGCTTCCGCTCGACAAGCTCTCGAGGCACTATCAATTCGAGAACGACCTGCTCATCAACCTCTCGATCCTCGGGGTAAGAGCCAAGGATGTACCCGTCCCCGCGATCTATGGCACCGAGGTTTCCGGGATTCGCCTGACGCGCGTCGCCCCGGCCGTGACGGCATTGCTCTTGAGGGGATTCTGGCAGCGGATCTGGTGGAAGTACGTGCTGTGGTCGTTCTCGCCGATCGCGTTGCTGCTGTTCGCCGGCATCGCTCTGGTGGTATTTGGCCTGGGCTTCGGAGCTTTTGCGATCGCGAGCGCCATTAACGCCCACACTCCTACCGCCGGCACCGACCTCCTGGCGGTCGCTCCCACCATGACGGGTGCCTACTTGCTGGTCCAAGCCCTGATTCTCGACATCCAAGAGACTCCGAAGTGAGCGACGGGCGCCGCGGCGACGAGGCGCCGCGAGCCGGCATCCTGCCTCACGCCCTGCGCCATCATCCGGCACCTCGATTCCTTGTCGTCGGTTTCGTCACGTTCCTTGTTGACATCGGGAGTCTCGAGCTGCTCCACGGCGTCCTCCATGTCGGGCTCGCGCTCTCGACGGTCGTCGCGTACGCCATCGCCTTCTCGGTCAACTTCTTCGCCTCCCGGCAGTGGACGTTCAAGACGACCGCGCTCGGGACGAAGGCGCGTCGCCAGATGGTGCGCTATCTCGTGCTGGTCGGCATCAACCTCTGCTTGACACTGCTCATCGTTCTCGGGCTCTCCTCTGTGGGCGTGCCCTACCTTCTCGCCAAGGTCATCTCGGTGTGCATTATCGCAGTGGGGAACTTCTTCGCGTATCGCCACTGGGTGTTCGCGACCCGGCCAGATACGATCAAAGGCGTGAGCGAGGGCGAATCCGAAGAGACACCGCCGGCTCAAGATCCAACACCCGAGATCCCGACCATGACGTCGAGATCTCGCATTGCTGCACTCTGGTCTCAGGTCAGTTCGGGCAGCAGCTCGCCCGTGCAAGCCGAACTGTCCGATCCGGCGCCAGACGCTGCGGCAGCGTTGTCCCGAGCGCGCCGCTGGACGCAGTTCGGGCCGGAGGTGCTGACGCTCTTCGCGGTGCTGTTCAATCTCTGGGTGCTGCGTGCCGAAAGGATGCCGGTCGCGTACCCGAACGACAGCTCGGTGCACCTTCAGATGGTGACGCTCGCTGGACATCTGCTGTCCAGTGGACAGTTCCCGCTCGATCATTGGTATCAGTTGCTATCGCTCGGTTCACCGTATTTCGTTCAGTATCAGAGCGCTTCAGCGATTCTGACTGGAGCACTGGGACAGCTCGTCGGTTACCAGCAAGCGTTCTCTTGGACGCTATATCTGCTCCTGTCCTTATGGCCGCTGTGCATTTACTGGTCGG
Source organism: uncultured Acidimicrobiaceae bacterium (assembly GCA_963732125.1). Classification (GTDB taxonomy): domain Bacteria; phylum Actinomycetota; class Acidimicrobiia; order Acidimicrobiales; family RAAP-2; genus RAAP-2. The sequence continues at coordinate 9,749 of CAVSXX010000003.1, forward strand.
CCCGGCTGCTCGGTTTTAGTCGCTGGACATCGGCCGCGACGGCGGCGATCTCCCCACTGTTGTTCACCGTCACCGGTTACGGCTACGGCGACCAGAGTTACGTGGCGATCGGAAACGGTCTGTGGTCCCAGCTCTGGGCAATGTGGTCACTTCCTTTGGCCTGGGGCTTTAGCTGGCGCTACGTCAGTCAGCGTCGCTATCTGTTCGGCGCCGTTTCCACGCTGGCCCTGACGATCGTCTTTCACTTTCTGACTGCCTATCTGGCCGGTCTGTCGCTCATCGTGTTCGTGTTCGCGCGACCCCGCGAGATAGTCCGCCGGCTCTCCAGATCGGTGTTGATTGGCATTGGCGCACTGCTCGTGACCCTTTGGGTCACGCTCCCGCTGCTCATTGACTCGAAGTGGGTTGCCGTCAATCCGTTCCAGGTGGGGACGTTCTGGGACGACTCGTACGGCGCACGCAAGATCCTCGGTTGGCTCGTCACCGGGCAGCTTTACGACTACGGCCGTTTTCCCGTCGTCACGATTCTTGGGGCGATTGGCCTCCTCGCTTGCCTGGTGCGGTTCCGGAAAGATGAACGAGCTCGGGTCATCGTCGGGCTGTGGGTGCTGAGCCTGCTGCTGTACTTTGGGCGTCCTACGCTCGGACCGGTCCTGAATCTCCTACCCGGGAATAGCAACCTCTTCTTTCAGCGCTTTATTGCTGGCGTCCAGCTCGCCGGCCTCTTCCTTGCCGGCATCGGAGCGGTGGCGCTCGTCCGGCTGGCCGTGATCATTGCTCGAACGGTGGCGAGGAACTTCGTCGATCGCATCTCTGCGAGACCTCTGTATGCGGCGATCGGAGCCCCGGCCGCGATCCTCGCGCTGGTCATCGTCCTTGCTCCTGCGTGGAGGGAGACGGCGAACTACGACTTGGACAGTGGAAATTGGATTCACTTTCAACAGCATGCTGACGAAACCGAAGGCGTGGAAGTCAACACGTTGGTGGCCATCGCGAAGAACGACGGCGGAGGGCGCATCTATGCTGGCCTCCCCTCTAATTGGGGCTACGACTTCACCGTCGGAGAGGTGCCCGTCTACATCTACTTGAACGACATCGACACGGACGTCGTTGGTTTTACGCTGCGGACGACCTCGCTGATGACCGCGCCGGAGGCGTACTTTGACGAATCAAATCTGGGGGACTATGCGGCGTTCGGAGTGCGATACCTGCTGTTGCCCGTGGGACACGCTCCTCCGGTGCCCGCGAAACTCCTCACCAAGATAGGCCTGTACGAGCTCTACACGGTAGGGACGGTGAGGACGACCCAGACGATCCAAGTCGTCGACACCACGAGCACGATCACCGCAAGTGGGGGCAACATTGGGGGCCAAACGGAGGCATTCCTAGATTCCGATCTTCCAGCCAAGGGCCTGTACGCCACCATCGCCTATGACGGTCAGTCGGCGGCCGCTCCAACGTTGCCAGCGAGTTTGACCGCGCAAGGACCGGCGGGGACTGTCACATCCGAACGCATCGATCTCGCGCAAGGACGAGCGGTGGCGACCGTCTTTGCGCGGCGAACAGCGGTGGTGCTGTTGAAGAGTTCGTTCGATCCAGGTTGGACCGTGACCGTCGACGGTCAGCCCGCGACAACTGAAATGGTGGCACCCGCTCTCGTTGGGGTGACGGTCGCACCCGGTCAACATACCGTGGCGTTTGTTTTCCGCGGATACTCGTCGTATCCGTTGCTCTTCGGCATTGGATTCGCGACGCTGATCGTCTTTGGAGCATTGCCACCGTTGTGGCGGCGCAACAGAAAGCGACTTCGTCGTAGCACTGCCGAGGACGACGAGTCGCCCGAGGATGATGAAGAGCTTGGGGAACGGCCAGTTGCCCCCCCGCTGATCGACGTGTCCGCGGATTCTCTGGCATAACGCTCCGACGAACGATGGAATACCCAAGCGTGTCGGCATTGGGCGTCCAATAACGGCAATCCCACATGAGGGATGGGTTAGCCTTTTAAGGGGGATTCGACGTGGTTAAGTCGCAGGTTTCTTCGCTGTAGCAAACGGGATCAGGGATAACTGGATCGGCGGGTGGGCTTGAGCGGTAACAGCAACAGGAAACCGACCAGACCGACCAGACCGACCAGACCGCCCCAACGAAAGCGACGATTTCGTTGGCCGCCGTCCTTCGCCGCCTCGATGTCTCCGAAAGAGCGCCTAACCAGCCGCTCCTCGTCGAGATTCGCTGTTCTTCGTAGGGACCCGCTCGCTGGCTCTCTCGACGCACCGGAAGACGGAGCCACTCAAGGACGTTGGGCCCGATTTGCTCCGCTGACGCTCGTTGCGATCGCTGCGGTGTACAACCTCTGGGGACTGCGCACCCTGACGCTCAGCGTGGCGTATCCGAACGACATGGCGATGCACCTGCAGATGATCACGATCGCCAAGGACATACTGTCGACGGGCAAGTTTCCCCTGGGCCAGTGGTACCCCTACCTGTCGCTCGGCTCACCCTTCTTTGTTCAATACCAAAGCTTCTCCGCGATTCTCACCGGTGCATTGGGCGAGCTGATCGGGGTTCATCACGCGATTGCCTTCACACTCTATTTGCTCTTGGCGCTTTGGCCCATCTGCGTCTACTGGTCTGGCCGACTGCTGGGTTGGGGGCGATGGGTCGCCGGCGTGGCTGCGATCATGTCGCCACTGCTGTTCAGCGTCACCGAGCCGCGGTTTCGGGTTTCAGAGTTACGTCTGGTTGGGCCTTGGCCTCTGGTCGCAACTTTGGGCGATGTGGACGCTTCCGTTGGCCTGGGGCTTCAGCTGGCGCTATATCAGCCAGCGGCGCTATCTCTTCGGGGCCGTCACGATGCTGGCGCTCACCATCGCCTTTCACTTCCTTATGGCGTACCTCGCCGGTCTGACCCTGATCGCGTGGGTGCTCCTGCGACCACGAGACCTCGTCCCCCGACTCGCCAGAGCCCTGTTTGTGGGTGGGCTGGCGCTACTCGCCACGCTCTGGGTCACCCTTCCGTTGCTGTTCGACGCCAAATGGACGGCTATTAATCCATTCTTTGTTGGAACCGCCACCGACAACTCCTATGGCGCACGACAGGTCCTCGATTGGCTCTTCACGGGGAAGATCTACGACTACGGCCATTTTCCAGTCCTCAGCATTTTCGTCGCCATCGGCGTGGTCGCATGCCTCATTCGATCGCGTACGGATGAGCGAGCACGAGCCCTCCTCGCCGTATGGGTCCTGAGCCTTCTGCTCTTCTTTGGACGGCCCACGCTCGGTGCCGTCTTGGACCTGCTGCCGGGAAATGCCAACTTGTTGCTCCAGCGATACATCTCGGGCGTGCAGCTGGCGGGGCTTTTCATCGCTGGCGTTGGCGCCGTGGACCTCGTCCGGCTGCTCGGGGTGGTGACACGAAGAGTGGCGAGCGGCGCGGTGGACTGGGTGTCAGCCAAGCCCTGGCTGTGGCGCCTACGAGCGCCCGTCGCCATCGGCGTGCTGATCGTGGCGCTCATCCCCGCGTGGCTGGCCCTTGACACCTATGAATCCAATGACGCCGCGTGGATTCACTTTCAGCAGGCGACCGACCAGGTGCAGGGCGTGCAGATGAACACGCTGCTCGCGATCATCAAGAGTGAGGGCGGGGGCCGCGTGTACGCGGGGCTTCCCACGAACTGGGGGTACCACTTTTGGGTCGGCGGCGTATTGGTGTATTGGTACATCACCGAAGCTGCCGACATCGATTCATCGGTACGACGCTACGCACGTCGTCACTCATGACCGGTCCCGAAGCGTACTTTGACGAGTCCAATCTCGGGGACTACTCAACCTTCGGCATTCGCTACCTGCTGTTGCCCGTCGGACACGCTCCTCCGGTTCCCGCGACGCTGATCGCGCGCAGCGGTCCCTACGAGCTGTACACCGTCAATACGTCGTCGGGACTTGTACAGGTCGTTGAACACCGAGGATTCGATCACCGCCAATGCGGACGACATTGGCGCCCAGACCGAGTCGTTTCTGCAGTCCAATCTGCCCGCTGAAGGCGTGTACCCGACCATCGCCTTTGACGGAACCCCTGCGGCCGCGCCGACGTTGGCGCCAGGATCGACACCAGCGGGTCCGGCTGGTCGAGTCATTGCCGTGAAGAACGATCTGTTCCACGGAGAGGTAACTACCGCGGTGTACGCCGAGTCGCACGTCGGTCGTCTTGTTGAAGGCGTCCTACGATCCGGGCTGGAAGGTGACCGTCGACGGCCAACCCGCCGCGACCGAGATGGTCGCGCCCGCGCTCGTCGGCGTCACGGTATCGCCAGGATTTCACACCGTCGTCTTCACCTACGTGGGGTACTCCTACTACCCACTGCTGTTCGGAGTCGCACTCGTCACTCTCGTCGGAGTCGGCATTGGCTGGATTCGGTGGCGACGGGCTCTGGCTCGTCTCACCCGTCGCAAAGGGGTGCGACGGGACGACACGATCAGCGACAGCGAAGGAGGAACGCCCAAAGTGGCGAACTCATCGTGAAGAGGTTGCCGACATCGCCCTAGGCCCTGGAACGGCATGGCAGCCGGAAGTACAGGGTTGCTCAGGACGAGGAGCCTCGCGGAGTCCCTTATCGCGTACGGGTAGGTTGATAATCTTTGTAGGCGTTGCAAACGAGTACGAACTCAACAAGTGGTTACCGAGAAGCACGCCATGCCTAGGGGAGGGACAATCGAGTGAGCATCCTTCGAAACCGAGTTAAGTCGCAACGTTTGGCGAGTACTGCCGCGTTGTGTCGGCGTTATCGCCATCGGAGCTGTTAAGCGCTGTGGTGCTTGCGGCGTGCGGTAGCAGCGCCCTCAGCGTCCCTGAGCGCGGCGCAAGACATCAGTGCCGGGATCGCCTCCCAAGGTGCTGGCGAGTATTCCAGCTGCCGCCAAGTACTACGAGAAGGCTCTGGCGCTCCAACCCAAGAGTGCCGTTGCGCTCTACAACCTCGGCGACGTCGAGCAGTTGGAGAACCTCGATGCGGCCGCGAAAACTCATTATCTGGCGGCCCTCGCCGTCGATCCGAATTTCATCTCCGCTCTCTACAACCTGGCCACGTTGGAAGCGAGTTCTTCGCCGGTCGAAGCCGAAGCCCTCTATGAGCAGGTCATCAAGCTGTCGCCGAACGACGCGAGCGCGCACTTCAACCTGGGCTATGTACTGATTTCATTGGGGCAAAGGAAAGCCGGCCTGTCTGAAATCAACAGGGGCATAAAACTCAATCCCGCACTGGCAAGTCGTGTGGGCAAGGGCGTCGCGACTACGACGACAACTACGACTGGTCCTTAGAAGCAACGGGCGAGTGAACGTTTCACTCCTTGTCCGAATAAGTGAAATGGTCTCAGACGTGACTGGCGAACGCGGGATTCACTAGCTTCTCGCGCTTTTCCTTCTTCTTCTTTTTCTTCTTGCCCTTTTCCCTCTCGTCGTGGGCCTTGACGTTGATCTTGGCGGGCGAATCGATCGGCTCCGCCTGACGGTGCGAGGAGGGGGCCATCGGCTCAACCGCTTCGTCGTCATGAATGACCCCGTTGGTACTGGCGTGGGAGTGGGCGCCTTCATCCGAACTGGCGACGACGTCGGGCGAGGCGACCTTGTTTGACGCGGCGGTGGCGGTCTCGCTTGATCTCGTTCGGCCAAGCGCCGTGCGAGCAGCTGCGATGGCGCTGGCCCCAAACAGCACCAGTACGTCGTCGACCGAGATCTCTAAGAACTCGGCTATGGCGGGCAGGACGTCAACCGATGGGCGTTGCGTATCACGTTCGTAGGAGCTGTAGGTCGTACGGCTCATGCCGATACGCGCGGCCGCGTCCCTTTGGTCGAGACCGAGTAGTGCCCGACGCGTTCTCAGTGCCCTCCCGATGGTGTCATCACTCATCGGCATATTTCCATTGTGTGGATGTTATTCCGCCTGTGACCCACATGTGGTGAAGCTCCAATAACTTTTTGTCATTAACATCCCTGATGGGAAGTACTTGCAGATCGCTTTTTTAACTCGTCACCCGACTCCGTTCGAGCCATCTCGGTCGTGTCGATGATTCGACGATCCGGTTACGGCTGAACGGAGCTCAACAAGATGACAAATTCTGCACACATTGTGTTCAAATTTTTCGGGCATCTCATCGGCATGCGTCGGTGATGGCCCTGGTCAACCAGAGGGTGACGGGTAGCATTCACGTAGGTCGGATTGAAGAAGCGTGTGATCGAAACGTGATCTGGTTCTCGATCGGTGCCGCAAGACGATACGGGCGAGTGACGGGCAAGTAGATGAACGTTCTGGTGGGGATTGATATTCAGCCGATCGACGAGGTCGAAGACTCGTTGCGTCAGTTCGGTACTCGGTATCGTCGCCTCCTCTTCACCGACGAGGAGCTCGCGTTTTGCGGTGACGGTCCCGCCACCGCGGCAAGCCTCGCCGCTCGGTTCGCCGCAAAGGAGGCGGTCCTAAAGATTCTGGATACACAAGAAGCGGTTCCACCGTGGCGAACGATCGAGGTTCGAGGGACCGCTGGCGGCCGACCAACAATCATGCTCCATGGTGTGGCGGCTGATATTGCTCAGCATCAGGGAATTCATGATATTTCCGTCAGCCTCAGCCACGGCGGTGGCATTGCGGCGGCAGCCGTCGTTGCCGCAGTCGAGCATGATTCCGAGAGGCCTCTCCGATGAGCGACGCTGATGTCAGGATCCGAGAGGTGTTGAGCCTGCACGGTCGTCTTCCCGTCGAAGTGGACACGTTGAGTGACACTGACGACCTTTTCGAGAATGGAATGACCTCACACGCCAGCGTGAATGTCATGTTGGCCCTAGAAGACGGTTTCGATATCGAGTTTCCCGATTCGCTCTTGCGAAAGGGGACCTTCGAGTCGGTGTCGGCCATTCGAGAGGCCCTCGGCTCCTTGGGCGTCGACATCTCGTAGCTGACTCCGCGAGCGGTCATAAGCCCGCGCTTTTCTACGCTGTAGTCAGGTATTTCAGTCTCAGCACGGCGTGCCTTCACGATCCGACCAGGTTCGCGGGAATGCGGGCTTAGTACGGTTGTTGGCATGAGGGCCTCCCCAGTCGTCAAGGGCAGGCCCGCGCCGGTCATGCAAATCGTCGTCACAGCGATGATGGCGACGGTGATCACGGCAATTTGCCTCATGACGGTGTCGGTCCCTGAGGCCCTGGGATCACCTGCGCCGAACGTCTGGAACGTTGCGACGCCGCCAAGCCCAACGGAAAGCTGGTCGGCCGTTGCGTATGGGGACGGTCAGTGGGTGGCAGTTGGGCACGGCGCCGACGTCGCAGTCTCGACGAACGGCTCGACGTGGACGGACGTTTCCGTGCCGTCAGGGTCGTGGCAGACCGTCACGTACGGTGACGGCGAATTCGTGGCGCTTTCGACTGCCTCCCAAGAGATGGTCTCGACGAACGGTGACACCTGGAGATCGGTTGCTGGTCCCGGCGGTCCGTGGACGGGCCTCACGTATGGGGACGGTCGCTTCGTGGCGGTGGGTTCCCATGGCCAGATTGCGACGTCGACCGACGCGACGCAGTGGTCGGTGCCGTGGTATCACAAGAACTACGACCTCACCGCCGTCGCCTACGGAAGCGATCAGTTCGTCGCGACAGACGCAGCCATGGGTGCCACGATCATCTCGTCGAATGGTGTGGTGTGGCATCGCCTGTTGCCATTGAGGTCGGGCATCAAGTGGGGCGCCGTCGCCTACGGTAACGGGAACTTCGTTGAGCTCGATGCATCCGGAACCGGCTATTACGCAACGTCTGTCTACGGATGGACATGGACGCTGCACAGCCTTGCTCCCGCCCAAGACATCGATGACGCGACCTTCGGTTGTGGCGCGTTCGTCGCCGCGGGTCAGTCAGCGGGGTCAACGAATGACTTCTTTCTATCGTCGACCGGTGCGACATGGTCGCCAACGTCGGTCCCGACTGACGCGGGTGCGGAGTGGACGGGCGTCGCGTATGGGGACCATGCGTTTGTCGCAGTCAACAGCGCCGGTGACATCGCGTGGTCGAGCCATCCCGCCGACTGCGCGGGCGCGATTCCGTCGGTGCCGCTGCAGGTATCGGGGAACGTGCACAACGGCGAGGTGTGGACCTATATGCACCCCGCGGCGCACCCTGGTGGTGCCCCAGTCAACAGCTACCGCGTCAACATCTCCGACGGCGGGGCGACGAGGCAGTGCTCTGCGGCGGTCTACTTCCAACCGAACTGCATCATCAAAGGTCTCACCAACCACGAGGTCTATTGGGTCACCACGCAGGCGCACAATCGTTTCGGCTATTCGGCAACGACCGACCCGGAGTTCGTGATACCCGTTGCCTCGTGGACATTCACCGCCATGACGACGGCGCCGGTCATTTCCCAGTCGTCACCGGTCGTCATTCAGGTCACTGGTGTGGTCGCAAACAGTCAGGGGATCTATCCCGTCACCACGATCACGGTTCACTTCGGCGCGAGTCTGTTCTACTGTCGCCCGAATCCCTTCGGCGAGTGCCTGATCACGGTGCCGAATCCACAGGTCGGGCTGACTCCGATTTACGCGACCTACACCGGGTACGGGCGGTCCTACGTCTCGGCGACCTCGCACGTGACGATCGAACCGTAACACTGCGCTGGTCCGTGCTTACCGCGCTTCGACGACTCGCCCTCTGAGAACTGTGTCGAAAGCTGCTATGACAGCTCGGCGATCACGCTGGAGTATTCCAGTTGGTTGGGGCTTGCCGGCTCAACCGATATGGTCCATCCCTTGAGACCGAGTGCCGAGAGCTGCGACTCCAAGTACGTCGCCACCGCCGTGGCGCGTTGGTCACCCAAGGCCACATTTGTTTCGTTCGTGGGCACTGTCTTGTCACCGAATCCGTACAGCGTGATCTGCAAGTCGCCGTTGGTCTTCACGACAACGGCGAGGCTCTGAACTTGACTCTTCAACGCCGGCGACAACGTTGCCGAGTCCGCAGCAAATGGCCCGATGGTGACTCCGCCGGGGATCGTCGTCGGTGGTGGGGCCACGACCTTGATCTTCCTCCACTGGGCGTAGAGCGTGATCGACCGGGTGAAGGGGTATCTGGCATCGTTCGCGTATGGGGTTCCTGTGCCTTTGAAGGAAGTGTTCCAGCCGACGAAGCGATAGCCGGAGCGAGTGAAGTGATTGGGCGTGAGCGCCGCGGGGCTGTGGTGAGGCTCTGCCGCCATGGAGCCCGCGCCCCCGTTTGCGGCGAAGGTGACCACGAACGTGGGCGGCGTTTTGGGCGGAGCCTTGGCTAGCTTCTTCCACTGGGCATAGAGGATGATCGATTTCTTGAATGGGTACGTCGCTCCCGGCTTGTAGACGCCGCCGTTCCCCTTGGCGGCGGTGTTCCAGTCGACGAAAGTGAAGCCGGTGCGAGTGAAGTGATTCGTCCGAACGGCAGTCGGCGTGTTTTCGACTTCTGAGGCCGTTGTCCCATGACCTCCATTGGCGGCGAAGGTGATGGTGCGCATCGGCGCCCTTCCGCGCTTCCATTGAGCGAACAGCGTCGTCGCCGTAGTGAACGGGAAGGTCGCACCGTTCGCGTAGCTCACCCCGGACCCGTTCGGCGACGTGTTCCAGTCGACGAAGGTGTACTCCGAGCGGGTAAAGCGGTTGAGCGACAACGCAGTCGGCGCGCTCTCGCTCTCGGGCGACATCGTGCCGGAACCGCCGTTGGCATCAAAGGTCACTTCGACGACGATCGGCGCGGCGGTCACGGTCAAGGTGTACGTCCACGTGCCGGTGTCGCCGCTCGTGTCGCTGTCGGTGCCCGAAACGCTGTACGTTCCGGCCAAGAGGGTCCCCGTCGCTGCAATGAGGCCGGAGGAGCTCACGGTCAAGCTCGGACTCGGGTGCGTGGTGACAAACGTCACCGCTCCCGTGTTTCCCTCGACCGTGATGGGACCCGCCGTAAACGTTCCCGACGAGGTTGTCGACACCGTACCAGTGGTAGCGGAGGTCTGATTGATGCTGACAGGCCCGCCGCCTCCCCCTCCGCCGCCACCACTTGCCGCGACCGTCAACGTATAGGTCCACGTGCCGGTGTCGCCATGCGTGTCTGAATCAGTGCCCGTGACCGTGTAGGGGGTTGCGCTCGCGCTTAATGGACCGGTGGTTTTGAGTTCGTCCCCACCACTGATGGCGAAGCCTGGTGTGGACGTCGAGAATGTGACCGGACCGACGAAGCCCGAGGCCGCGCTCAGAGTGGTGCTGAACGCTCCGCTGCTCGCAGTGTTCGTGGAGCCTGAGGTCGGCGACCCCTGGACGATGGTGTCGGGCGTGACCGTGAGTGAGAATGCCCACGTGCCCGTGTCGCCATACGCGTCCGAATCGTTGCCGGTGACGGAATAGGGAGAGTCCGTCGAGGAGAGTGTGCCGGTGGTCTTGAGTTCGTCCCCACTCGCGATCGCGAAGCCGGGGGTGGCCGTGGTGAACGTGACCGGACCGACGAATCCCGAGCCCGCTGCCAACGTGTCGCTAAATGTTGCGCTACCGACCACGTCGGTCGTGCTCGAGGTTGGCGCACCTTGAACGATGGTGTCGGGAGTGACCGTGAGTGAGTATGTCCACGTGCCCGTGTCGCCATACGCGTCCGAATCGTTGCCGGTGACGGAGTAGGGGGAGTCCGTCGAGGAGAGTGTGCCGGTGGTCTTGAGCTCGTCACCACCACTGATGGCGAAGCCGGGGGTGGCCGTGGTGAACGTGACCGGACCGACGAATCCCGAGCCCGCTGCCAACGTGTCGCTAAACGTTGCGCTACCGACCACGTCGGTCGTGCTCGAGGTCGGCGCACCTTGAACGATGGTGTCGGGAGTGACCGTGAGTGAGTATGTCCACGTGCCCGTGTCGCCATACGCGTCCGAATCGTTGCCGGTGACGGAGTAGGGGGAGTCTGTCGAGGAGAGCGTGCCGGTGGTCGCCAGCTGGTCCGTGCCGTTGATCGTGAAACCAGGCGTTGATGTGGTGAAGGTAACGGCCCCGATGAAGCCTGACGCCGCTGTCAGGGTGTCGGTGAAGGCGGCGCTTCCCGCGACGCTGGTCGTATTTGAGGTTGGCGGCCCCTGAACGATGGTGTCGGGCATGACTGTAAGTGAGTATGTCCACGTGCCCGAGTCGCCGCTGCCGTCCGAGTCACTGCCGCTGATGAGATAGGGGGAGTCCGTGGCGGAGAGCGTGCCAGTGCTCGCCAGCTGGTCGGTCCCGTTGACAGTGAAACCCGACGTCGACGTGACGAAGGAAACCGTCCCCGTGAAGCCCGAGGCGGCCGTCAGTGTGTCGGTGTAGCTCGCGCTTCCCGCGACGTCGGTTGAGCCGGACGTCGGCGAACCTTGCACGATGGTGGTTTGTGCCAACGCAGCCGGCGAAAAGACGAGGGTGTACGTAAATGCGAGTGCCACGACGACAACAGCCGTGCCCAGCCTCCCGAGTGTTGCCCTCCAACTCATTTGCGCAAACTAGTCCTAAAACCTACGAAAGGTACCTGCGCCACCGGGAGTCGGTGTGTCGATGGCGTACGTCCCCGCCACGTCGCTGCTGGCCCTGTCGGCCAGTGCCGTTCGATCGGACCGATCCACCCCGCTGACTCAAGCAACGGTGCACCGACTGGCTTACGGGAGCTACCTGCCGCGCGCTCGAAACCCCTTGCCCACCGTGGACTTGATGTAGTCAACGACCTCTCTCGGCAGTCCCCTGAACAGCGCGAGAAGCGCGACGTACAGCATGCACGTTGCTGGCACGAGCGCCAAACCGGTCGCCACCGTGAGGTCGCTGCGAAGGTAGATCGGCGCCAGCGCCAGACACGTGACGAGTCCTGCCGCGAGCGGACGCACGAGGGCGCCGACGACGCCAGATCGCACGGCGGTCTCTCTCCGTACGATGTGCATGAAGAGCGTCAGCGAGACGATCTCGGTGCAGAAGGTTGCGACCGCCGCGCCCTGGATTCCGAACCTGGGTATCGCAGCGATATTGAGCGCGACGTTCAAGACGAGGCTGACGATGCTTACGGTGAAGAGCTTGCTGCCAAAGCCGCGAGCGATGCAGACGCTCGACAAGCATGTTGAGAAGAAAATAGGGATGAGGCCGAGACCCAGTATTCGCAGCGGCGGGTCCGCCGCGCCAAAATGAGCTCCGGCCACGATTCGGATGACGGTGGGTCCACAGACCATGATCGCCGTCGCGCTGAAGGTTCCGCAGATGGAGAAGTACGCGAGAGCGGAGTGGATGGCGTCTTCGATCGCTTCTTTGCTCGCCCTCACCATGGAGGGAAGAAACGTACGAGTCATGATGCCCGCGAGCGCCAAGAACACGATCACGATGGAATAGGCCGCGCCGTAAAAGCCAATCTGTCTGGTGGTCGAGAGGAAGCTGAGGATCACGGTGTCGGCTTTGAAGTACAGCACGCCGACGACGTAGGCGACGCCGATCGGCGTCGATGACCGAAGCATGGAGTACCACACTCTTCGGTTGAAGGTGGGGGCGAACGACACGTCTCGTTCGGCCATCCATGTGACAAAGATCGATGACAGCACCGTTCCGATCATCGACGCGCCGAGGCAGTACGCGACCGACTTGTGAAGGCTGACGAACAGGATCACTAATCCGACGAAGACGACCTGTTGGAACACAGAAGCGACAGCGAGGACCGTATTACGAAGCGCTGCGGTGAAGTGCGCGGCGGAGACCTCCTGGGTGACGGCGAATGGAATCGCACACACCATCAGCACCAAACCGATCTTCATCGTGGATGACCTGTTGTTGTAGATCAACAAGCCCACTCCGACCGCGATAGGCACGGCTACCAGCGACAGCGTTCCACGTAGCCCCATCGCTTGGCCCAGCAGCGTCCCTTCATCGTGATCGCCTTGGGCAACGTCACGCTGGAGGACCTGGGCGAGGCCCAAGTCCGTGAAGGTCTGAGCCAACGAGACGTACGCCGTCACGAGAACGAATATTCCGAACTGCGCTGCCCCGAGGCGAGTCGTCATCGCTCTGATCGACACCGCGCCGAGAAGGCTCACGATGATCGTCGAAGTGAAACCGGTCGACATTGAACTGAAGATCCGCCGGTGAGTTTCGTCCGTTGCGCCCTCGGAGTAGCTCATTGTTGGCGATCCAACGTGAGCCCCGCTGTCGTGGACACGACCGGCTTCTCCCATCCACTCATAGTCAACAGCATTGCATCAACAGTGGTCGCGATTGGTTGAACGCTCACGCCCGCGCGCCTACCTCAGTACCTTCTAGGTAGATTACATAGACGTACATGTCGAGTGAAACGGTGATGACGTTGGTTCGATCTTCTGGAGTTCGCGGGTGAGTAGTGGATCAACCGCGGGCTCTTCGCGGAGCGACGAGGACCATCCGGAGATCGGTGACGACGCCTTCGACATCGGCGCTGGCGACAAACTTCTGACCACATCGGTCGTGATCGTCAACAAGGACGACCGGCTGCTCAGTGACACGCTGGGTGCCCTCGAGCCGTTCGTGGGAAAGCTCATCACCGAAGTGTTGGTCGTCGACGCGTCTGGCGGGGCGCTCGATGACATCCGTGTGTCTCACGAATGGGCGAGGTGGATCGACTACCAGCAGCCATCGGGCGTTGGCGTGACCATCGCCCACCAGCGCAACGTTGGCGTGAGAAGTGCCGCGGGCGACATCATCGCGTTCACCGACTCGGGTTGCCTGCCCGAAGATGGCTGGCTTGAGAGGCTGCTCGCTCCGATACTGGAAGATGGCGAGTTCGTTTCATGCGGCCCGGCGAGAGCGATCGGGGAGAGCGTCTACTCCGGGGACCGCTGGATGCCGAACCCCGATAAGGCCTACGTGCCAGAAGCGGCGACCATCAACCTGGCGTTTCGACGTGAAGCCTTCGACGCCGTGGGAGGGTTCGACGAGTCGTTTGGTTCGGCGGAGGATATGGACTTCACGTGGAGGCTGACCGATTCTGGCTATCGCCTTCGCTGGGTGCCCGACGCAGTCGTCCAGCACGACTTTGGCACTCGAATGCGTCAAGTTCGCCGAGCGTTCTTCTATGGCAAAGGAAGGTGCCGGCTCTATCGCAAGCACCGACACCGAATCGCCGGGTCTATGGAGGAGAACTCCGTGCCCATGGTCCACGCGCTCTTTTTGCTGGGCCTGCCGTTGACCTTGAAATACAGGTGGTACCCGCTGCTCCTCTTGTGGCCACTGTGGCGCCACAGAAACGCAGAGCACCCGGTGCTTGTCGTTCTCGACCATTTAGCCCAGGGGGCGGGAATACTGCACGAACTGGCGAGGCCCGGGACCTGAGTCTCAAGCGGCAGTGGTGTTGCGGGTGTCCTTTTAGATCGCGCCGCTGTACGTCTCCACGACGTGCCGGTCGATGATGTCAATGGCGCGAGCCCTACCAAGGGTGCTGAGAAAGTCGTGGTCCAATCCCGGGACGATCTCGACGCGGATGTGTTCCGATGACAGCAGCCGACGACCGACCAGCGAGCCCACGACAGGTAGTCGCCGAAACGGTGAGAGGTCATTGGGACCTAACACCATCAGCATCTGGGAATTATTCTTCGCGAGCGCAGAGCGCACTTTCGGAGAGAAGGCCGACAGGAGGACGAGACGCAAGAGCTCCTGGACCGCGTCATCGATCCATGGATAGCGCTTCAGTATCGCCTCAAAACGTTGCGCCGATGATCGAACCGTGCCACGATCGGAGTTTCGTAGGCGGTCGGCGCTTCGAAGTACGCCGGCGCCCACTTGGGGGTTGATCGCGTACAGACCTCGGGTCTTGAGATCCAGCGCCGCTTCTAGCGCCACCTGCGCGCCGGAGCACAGCCCGACGAATATCGATTCGTCCGGAGTGTCGGGGATGAGCGCACGTACGACGTCACCGATGTCGAATCGTTGGCTCCGGTCAAAGACAGGCCTCTCGGGCTGACCGGGCAGCCAGGGGCTCTCGCCCAGTTCGCTGAAGTCGAATCGAACGCACCGCAGACCCTGTGCGGCCCATCGCCGTGAGAAGTCGACCCACAGCCGCGCGGGCCCGACGTGATCCTCGTTGATGCCATTGACCATGACGACGAGCGGACCACGCACGTCGCCGACCGGTTCGGCAACGATGCCGAACATCTTTCGATTACCCAGCTCCACCACGCGTTCGCGCACTGGCGCCGCATCGGATCGCTCGAAGACAACCGCGTCGCGTGTGCGAGGCGGAGTCGAAAACGGCGTTGTGAGCGACTCGCCGGCCGTCAACCACGCCCGAATCTGCGCAATCGTTGATGCCGGCTGCACCGAGTCGGGCAGTTCTGTCTCGAGCAGCGGTCCCTGCCCTGACGTCACGGCCCACTCGGCGTGCTCTGCGTCCCATCGCGCTCGAAACTCGTCAGAGACAGTTCGGTCATCGCGAACGACGACCAGTACTCGTTCGGCCACAGGACGTACCGAGGGTTCAATCGACGTGAACACGCCGATGTGGCTCGCGACCTCGTTACTCAGAGGGTATTCGAGCATCTTCATTGACTCACCCAACCCGACTGCCCGCGCGTCACGCCGCAGCGAACCGAGCGCCGCGAGCTCGCGTGCGTAGGCTCGGCCTGACTCGCAGGGATCCCAGAGTGCGAAGGACGCAAGTCCCAAGTCGCGTGAGGCGGCAGCGGTCGCGAGGATCGTGGCGCCCATTCGCATGCCGACCGCCGAGATCGTGGCGATCCCGAGCGAGCGGAGCAGCTCAATTCCTTGGACCACCCCGTCTATCCATGCGCGATCGAAACCCGCGTCGTCCATCGATCCACTCGAGTCGCCGGTGCCGAAGTGGTCAAAGCGGAGGGATACGTACCCATCAATGGCCAGATCGATCGCCAGCGTGCGAAGCGCTCGCCGAGCGAGTCGAGATTCTCGACCGACGGGTGGCGAGAGAAGGACGCCTCCCTTGGCCACTTCACCGGTCGGGGCTGTCAGCCGACCGAACAGCGGTCGATCGACATGGCCAAACCAAAGGCTCTCCTCGCGAAACTGTTCTTCATGCGCCGACATCGTCTACGAAATCCTAGGAGACGATGTGCGGGGACGGGGGCCGCCGAGTCATGTCGCGCCGACGTTGTCACGTGCAGCAGCGCCCTCGCGAAGCAGAGGTACGAGCCGCTTGCCGAAGTCGATCGAGTCAGCCAATGGATCGAATCCCTTGAGGAGCAGTGTGGTGACACCAATGTCGTAGTAGCGCAGCATCGCCTCGGCCACTTGTTCCGGTGTTCCCACGAGGGCGGTGGAGTTGCCCGCCGCACCGGTGAGGTTCGCCACCTTCATCCAGAGCCGCTCGTCGTGGACATCTTTGTCGGCCGACATTTCAATGAGTCGTTTGCGACCCACCGACGTCGTCCCGCTCGTGTCTCGATCGACAGAGTAGGTTGCGTTGCGCTCACCGCCGAGTCCCTGATACGTGTCTTTGTGGCCCGCCATGCGCGCCTTGGCCAGATCGATGCGCGCAGCAGTCTCTTCGGCGATCCACTCGGCTTTCTCCCACGCTTCTTCTTCGGTGTCGGCGATGATGGGTCGCAACGACAGGCTGTAGCGCAAGGTTCGACCAACCTTCGCTGCTGCTTCGTTGATGTCGCGCATCCGAGCAGCCACTTGGTCTCGCGGCTCGCCCCAAAACGCGTAGACGTCGGCTTCGGCCGCACCGACCTCGATGGCGGGCGCGGAGGCGCCCGCGAAGTAGAAGGGGATGCCTCCCGGAGTGACCGGCTTCACGGAACTGAACGCCGCCTCGTATCGGTAGAACTCGCCATTGAAGTCAAAGGGTGTGTCTTCTCGCCACAGCCGGCGGGCGATCGACATCATCTCGCGCGTACGGCGATAGCGGGCGTCGTGGGGGACGAAGTCGCCCTCTCGACGCTGGTCGGCCTCGTCGCCGCCAGTGATGAAGTGGATCGCGATGCGCCCGCCCCCGGTGAGGTGATCGAGGGTTGCCGCCATACGGGCGAGGACGACCGGTTGGATGAATCCGGGCCTCTGGGCCACGAGCACCTTGAGCTGCTTCGTGTTGTTGAGGACGGCGCTGGCGACGGCCCAGCCTTCTGGCGCGACGGCGCCATAGCCCACCAGCACGCGATCGAACCCGCCGTCGTCGTGGGCCTTCGCGATGGCGACCAGGTAGTCGGGATCGATGACCGGTCCGTCCATCCAGTCAACGACGGGACCATCCACGAGGGGCCCTTTGATCTCTGAGGCGTCGCGCGTACCCACCATGCCGATGATCTCGAGTGGCATTGTTTCGCGTCCCCCATCTCGGTCGCGAAACAGAAAAGAGCGCTTCGTGTTCCGCGAGCGATGTCTGTCCCTCAATCAAACGCCCAGTTCAACGCTAACATCCGGTTGATGCCTGGGGACACGGTCGACACGTCGACCAGCGCGAAACGGCCCTTGGTGGCTGTCGGTTACGGGCCACGCTGCGTGCCGGTGATGCAGGTCGCCGAAGCGGCCGCGGGCGTCTGTGAGCTGTTGTGGATGATCGATGGATCCTTGCCAGAGATGCGCCAGATGACCGAGCTGTTGAATCGTTTTGGTCCGGTGGTCGATATCCATGGACTTGGAATTGATCAGATTCTCGATGAACTGTCACCGCCGTACCGACCTGACGGCATCGTCACCTACTTAGACGCGAACATGACAACGTTTGCCCACGTGGCAGAGTCTTTGGGGCTCCCGTTTCACTCAGTTGCGACATCGCTGTCACTGACGGACAAGGCCGAGCAGCGCCGCGCCCTGAAGGAAGCCGGAGTAGCGACACCGGCGTGCGTCGCCATATCCTCTGGCGCCTCGATCGATGACCTTGCCGAGGCAGAGTCAACGGTCGGCTGGCCAGCGGTCTTGAAGCCCCGTTCAGCCCAGGGAAGTCGCTATACGTTCTTCGTGAACGACGAGGATCACCTTGTCCGTCTTCTTCGAGAGCTTGGGCCGCAGCGCCCCGAGATGGTGCTCGAGTCGTATCTACCTGATGACCCGTCGCGCGTCGGCGAGCCATTCGCGGATTACGTCTCTGTGGAAAGTGTCGTCGCTCAGGGAACTATCTGCCATGTGGCGCTCACCGGCCGATTCCCGCTCGCGGAGAACTTTCGCGAGACGGGCTTCTTCATCCCCGCCGCCCTCGATGACATTGATCGGGCCGCCGTGCTCGCACTCGCCTCCTCGGCCATTGCGGCGCTTGGCGTGACAACCGGCTGCCTGCACACTGAGATCAAGTTCACGCCCGATGGGCCTCGAGTCATTGAGGTGAACGGCCGAATCGGCGGTGGGGTGGCCGAGATGCTCGATCGCGCGGCCGGGTTTCCACTCCTTGAGATCACCCTGCGCGTGGCGCTCGGCGAAGCGCCGACACTTGTCGGGCCGGTCGCCACGGAGCGGATCGGTTACCGCTTCTTCCTGCAGCCGCCGTCGGTGTCGGCCACGGTGGCCGCGATTGAGGGTATCGATGCGGTCAGTGACTATCCGGGGGTCGACGCCATCTCGGTGCACCAGGGTCCTGGGGCCGTCCTGGATTGGAAGGACGGCTCGCGCAATCACATCATGGCGGTGGTGGGGACCGCCGCGGACTATGACGAGCTGCAAGCCGTGAATCGATTGCTGAATCATGAGGTGACGATCACGTACGCCAACGTGAGCCACGCCGGGTGACGGTGCGCTTGATCCGGGCGTCGTCAGGCGATGACGAGGCGCTCGGAGGTGACGGTGCGCACCTTACGTGCGCGTTCGTGAACAACATGCCCGATGGGGCGTTCGACGCCACCGAGCGTCAGTTTCTTGGACTGCTCGAAGAAGGGTCGGGATCACGGGTGATTGATGTTCGCCGGTACACCGTGCCCGGCGTGCCGAGGGGCGAGCACGCGTCGGCGCGGATCGCCGAGGAGTATCTACCCTTTGCTGACATCTACCTCGACGTGCCCGACATCTTGATCGTCACGGGCTCGTTCCCGATCGAGGAGCGCATGCAGGACGAGGAGTACTGGGACGACCTCGTGGAGCTGCTCGTGTGGTCGCGAGAGCGCATCGAGTCGACGCTCCTCTCGTGCCTGTCCGCACACGCGGCGCTCACCATCTACGACGGGATTGGCCGAGTGCGCCTTCCGACCAAGTGCACCGGAGTGTTTCCCCAGCACGTCGATATGAGCCAACCGCTCACCAAGGGACTGAAATCCGAGATCGTTCTTCCGCACTCTCGGTGGAACACCGCGCCGCGAGAGGCGCTCGAGCACTCGGGATACAAGGTCCTGGTTCACTCTGAGGCGACTGGTTGGGCAGTGGCCGTGCGCGAAGAAGCGGGTCGTCAGCTAGTGCTGATCCAGGGTCACCCTGAATACGACCCCTCAAGCTTGCTTCGCGAGTACCGTCGCGATGCGGGACGATACGTGCATCACGAACGTGACGACTTGCCCTTTCTCCCGTATCACTGCGTGTCGCCAGAGGACTGGGAGGTGCTCGAACGAACGCATCACGAGATCATCGAGGGCGCGCGCAAGCCGCTCCTCATTGACCGCTATCCCTTTGACGAAGTGGGAGCCCGGGCTCCGTGGCCGTGGCGCACGAGCGCAGAACGCCTGTACGCGAACTGGTTGACTAGCGTCGTTGACGGGAAAGAGTGACCATGCACGACGAGACCATCGCCATTCACGCCGGCTATCAGGCTGATGGCACGCGCGCGGTCGCGGTGCCGATTTACATGACCGTCGCCAACGATTTCATTGACGCGGAGCATGCCAATTCGATCATGGACCTGGCGATTCCGGGCTTTCACTACAACCGGATCAACAATCCGACGAACGATGTGCTGGAAAAGCGCATCGCCGCGCTCGAGGACGGAACCGCCGCCCTCGTCGTCGCCTCGGGCATGGCTGCGGTGAGCTACGCGATTCTCACGGTCGCCACGGCTGGATCAAACTTTGTGGTCGCGCCACAGCTCTATGGCGCGACCTACACCTACTTCGCGCACGTGCTGTCGACCCTCGGTATCGAGGCCCGCTTCGCGGTGGACGATCGGGCCGAGTCGATCGGACGGCTCATCGATGAGCGAACGCGTTGCGTGTTCGTCGAGTCCATCGGCAACCCGGCGGGCAACGTCGTGGACCTTGAGGCGGTTGCCGATGTCGCGCACCGAGCCGGCGTGCCGCTCATCGTCGACAACACAGTCGCCACGCCGCTGATGCTGAAGCCACTTCATCATGGCGCCGATGTCGTGGTTCACTCGCTAACGAAGTTCATCGGCGGGCATGGCACCACGCTGGGTGGTGCCATCGTCGACGGTGGGAGCTTCCCGTGGACGGAGCACGCGGAGCGGTTTCCCACCTTCAATCAGCCGGAAACGGCGTTTCACGACGTTGTGTTCGCGCGCGATTTCCCCGAGCGGCCCTTTGTGGTGCGCGCGCGCTCCATTCAGCTTCGCAACACCGGAGCGACGCTCTCGCCCTTCAATGCGTTCCAGATTCTCCAGGGACTCGAGACGCTGGCGCTGCGTCTCGAGCGCCACGAGGCCAACGCACGCGTGATTGCCGCCTATCTCGCGCGCGACCCCCGCGTCGAGTGGGTCAGCTTCGCGGGCTTTGCCGACAACCCCTACCACGAGCTCGTCCAGAAATACCTGAAGGGACGAGTACCTTCGATCATCACCTTCGGCGTGTCAGGAGGCTACGAGGCGGGGCTCGCCTTCTTCGATTCGGTGCAGCTGTTCAAGCGCCTGTTGAATCTGGGCGACGCCAAGTCGCTCGTGATCCACCCGGCGTCGACCACTCATCGCCAACTGAGTGAGGACGAGCTGATCGCGGTCGGCATTCGGCCAGAGACCATACGGCTCTCGATCGGACTCGAACACGTCGACGATCTCATCGACGACATCGACCAAGCGCTGACCAACGCGGTCGGCGAGGGATCGCGGTCGCCTCGCTAGCGACGGTCTCGCCGTGGCGTCAAAGACGATGTTCTGTCATGTGGTGATCGCCTCCACCGTTGCCTGGGCGTCGTAGACCGCCCGCAGGCGACTTCGAGGCGAGGGCAGATAGTGCGTGAAGTATCGGACACCTTCGGTGAGCACTCCGAGCAATGAGATGGTCGTTTGGAGTCGACCCTCCGCGTCGTAGGGGTGGAAGTCCTCACTGATGTTGACGCTCCCCACCGTCGTGCCCCCGTAGCTGAACTGCGTGAGGCGCCCCTTGGCGTAGAGGCGAGCAAGCAGCGGTGAGCTGGACCGCGCCAGTGAGGGCAGATCGAGGTGCCCGCGTACGACGTGCTTGACGGTTGCCTCGACTGCACTGTCGAGGGAGGTGGAGCGTATGAGCACCTCGCCGTTGTCGATCGCTGAGACGTCTGGATGCGGTCCAAAGGGAGTCTGGACCACGCCCGCGTCGAGCAACGCGAGCAGCTGTTGGGAGCGAACCGGTGGCGGGCCGGCCTCGATCCGGTTGATCCGGCCTCGAACGTTCGATTGGAAGTCGACAAACGACTGCATGGAAAGCCCGCCGTACTCGATCACCGTGCGCATCTGATCGCGAAGGATTCTCGTGACCTCCTGTGCGGCCTTCACCGGACTGCCGCCCGGCGCCAACGCCTGGCGGAGGTCCGTGTCAACCATCTGGTACACGTGCGACTGGTAGGCGTCGCTCGACGCGTACCGTGCGCCGTCGTCGGCGAACACGACACTCGCCGGGTCGAAGCGGCCGTACGTCGATTCCAAGCGATCCACCGCGCGAGAGAACGTCCCCGCGTTCCAGTTCGATTGGAGCTGATCTCGAACCAACGCCGCCGCCGGCAGGCCTCCGCGTAGATACGCCGCGTGCGTGTAGTACCGGACTTGCATCTCGGCGTACAGCAGAGGCAAGAGATCGTTGCGAAAATCGACGCGACGTCGCAGCGGCGAACCCGAGGGATTCGTCATCTCGCGAAACGCCGCCGGCGTGCACACGACCGGCTGGTAGTCGCCCGTTGGGTCGACGCCATGGGCTGACTTCGCGCAGTAGGGCACCCCGGATCGTGAGTAGAGAACGACAAGCGGTTCGCGACCGCTCGGCACGTAGCGCAGGCCGTCTGCGACCTCGTCGTAGGTACCGCCGCGTCCGACGGTCAAAGCGGTGACGAGGTCGTAGCCCACCAACCCCATGCCGGCGATGGCGATCGCCTCTCCCGGTGCCACCACCGCATCGAAATGCTCGACCGGGTACGGTCGCAGGTAATGCACCTCGCTCGACGTGCTGACGCGTTCTTCATTCCAGGTGTGTCCTGACGTCAGGACGACATGGTCGACAACAATCTGGGATCCGTCGTCAAGCAGTACCGTCTCACGACCGCCGAGCGATGGCGTGATGTCGGTAACGGAAGCGAAGTGACGCACGATCTCAAGGTTCGACGGCGCGTCAGCGATCAGCGTTTCGTAGAACCACGCCAGATATTCGCCCATGAGTCGTCGCGGAAGGTAGTCGGTCGGCTGTATCGTCTCCCCGCCGACGCCGATCTTGTACTCGTGGCCCACGCGACGGTATCCCTGCTTGAGGGCCCACTCGTACAGGCCCATGGCGTAGGCGGGATCTTCATCCTCGTCGGGGGCGGCGTAGAGGGAGAGCTGCCCGCACGGATTGTTCAAGATCAAATAGTCGGGTTGCGCGGCGGAGTAGACCCCTCCGCCGAGTTGGCCCGGTTCGACGACGTGCACGCAGATAGAAGAAGCGGTGTGTCGAGCGCGATTGACGGAGCGTTCGAGGACGCAAAGGCCCCACGAGCCCAGCCCGACAATGGCGAATTCGCTCATTGCTGCGTGTTCGTTCCAGCCCCGGCGAGGCGCGTCGCCGCAGTCGCCGTGTGTGCCCTCGCCATGTGAGACCACAGCTTCATGGTTCTGGCGGCCCCTTCTTCGTCACGCAGTAAAACTAGGTTACGTCCTTGCGATGCTGCCGGATCGCACGGAGAGCGGCGCGTTTTCGGGAGATACGATGACGTGACTTGGATGCGTGGTTCGTCATCGACAGCGGGCCCTTGCTGGTGAGTCCAAGGAGGAGACGATCAACGGTGGGTGAAGACACGATTCAGTTGGGCGCCCTCAACGTGCGCCGGCTTGGTTTCGGAACGATGCAGCTGACCGGTCCGGGGGTGTGGGGGCCACCCAAGGACCACGATCTTGCGATCCAGGTGTTGCGGCGCAGCCTCGAGCTTGGCGTCAACCTGATTGATACCGCCGACTCCTATGGACCCAACGTCGCCGAAGAGCTCATTCACGAGGCACTCTTTCCCTATCCCGAGACGCTCACCATCGCCACGAAGGCGGGGTTCATGAGATCAGGACCAGGCAAGTGGGAAGAGAACGGTCGGCCAGAGTATCTGCGTCAGCAGTGCGAAGGGAGTCTCCTTCGACTTGGCGTCGACCAGATTGACCTCTTCCAGCTGCACCGGGTGGACCCCCGTGTCGACGCCGACGAGCAGTTCGGCCTCTTGAAGGCGCTGCGTGACGAGGGCAAGGTTCGCGAAGTCGGTCTGTCAGAGGTCAGCGTCGCTCAGATTGAGGCCGCGCGACGGATCGTTCCGCTGGTGAGCGTGCAGAACATCTACAACATCGCACAGCGAGACTATGACGATGTCGTCGAGTACTGCGAACAGCACGGCATCGGATTCATTCCGTGGTATCCACTGGGCAGCGGCAAGCTCTCAGCTTCTGGCGGTCCGCTGGAGAGTGTCGCATCGGACCTCGGCCTCACCGTGCCCCAGATCTGTCTCGCGTGGCTGCTTCGCCGCTCGCCCGTCATGGTGCCGATTCCCGGCACGTCATCGCTCGCGCACCTCGAAGAGAACTGCGCCGCAGCGAACGTGACGCTCCCTGACGCGACGTATCAGGAGTTGACCGATGCGCGCAAGGCGATACGACGCTGGGCGATGAGCGGCTGAATGAAAGCGCCCCATCGATGAGCGCTGATCTCGTCATTCGAAACGGTGTGGTCGTTGACGGCTCGGGAGGCCCGTCGCGGCGCCTCGACGTCGCCGTCGAGGGCGACCGGATCGTCGACGTCGGCGCTGATGTGGGGAAGGGTCGCCGCGAGATAGACGCCGACGGACTCGTGGTGACGCCAGGGTTCATCGACCCGCACACGCACTACGACGGTCAAGCGACGTGGGATCCGTGGTTGGCACCTTCATCGCAGCACGGCGTCACGACGGTCGCCATGGGCAACTGTGGCGTGGGCTTCGCGCCCGTCGCTCCACACTTCCACGACGAGCTCATTGAGATGATGGAGGGGGTCGAGGACATCCCGGGCACCGCGCTGCACGAGGGCCTGCGCTGGGACTGGGAGTCGTTTCCGGAGTACTTCGACGCGCTGGAGCGTCAAGAGCGCACGATTGACATCGCCACCCACGTGCCGCACGCCGCGCTTCGCGCGTACGTGATGGGCGAGCGCGGTGGCGACCCGCTGGCGGATCCGACGGCAGATGAGCTCGAAGAGATGGCACGACTGTTAGGCGAGGGGCTGGACGCAGGAGCCCTCGGGATCTCCACGTCGCGCACTGAGCGTCACCGAACGAGTCGAGGCGAGAATCTCGGCACCCTTCGAGCTCGAGAGCCCGAACTCCAGGCTCTGACGACGGTGCTGCGAACGAAAGGCCGAGGGGTCTTCCAACTCGTCTCGGACAGCTACCGCAGCGCGGACGATGCCTTCGCCGCATCAGAGTTCTCGCTGATGGCCGACATCGCGAGAACGGGCCAACGCCCCTTCAGCTTCACCGTGCAGCAGGACTTTGAAGCCCCCGAGCGTTGGCGCGATCTCATGGCGTTGGCGACAACGCTGCACGATGAAGGACTCGACGTCAAAGCGCAAGTCGCCCCGCGGCCGATCGGCGTGCTGCTCGGACTGCAGGCATCGAGCAACGTGTTCACCCCGGTGCGGGCCTACGCGAAGATTGCCGCGCTGCCGCTGGAAGAACGCGTCGTCGCACTGCAGAACGAAGACCTACGCCGCCAGATCGTGAGCAGTCATGCCGCGATCACTACGGGCGACGATGCGTTTGCGGGACACGCGTTCTATGGGCGCTTCGATGAGATGTTCGTACTCGACGAACCCGTCAACTATGACCTTGACGCCAGTCAATCGATCGGCGCCAGGGCTCGACGCATGGGCGTCGACCCGCGAGAGTACGCCTATGACCTGCAGCTGCAACGAGACGGACGCCAGCTCATCTATACCCCCTTGTTCAATTTCGTCGATGGGAACCTGAACGCCGTTCGCGAGATGATCACGTCGCCGGTGGCGATGTTCGGCTTGTCAGACGGCGGCGCGCACTGTGGCACGATATGTGACGCGAGCATGACCACGAGCTTCATGACGTTGTGGGCCCGTGACCGGGAGGACGAGACAAGAATCCCCCTGGAATCTGTCGTGTATCAGCTGACTCGGCGACCCGCTGAGCACTTCGGCTGGCTCGATCGCGGACTCATCGCTCCTGGCATGCTCGCAGACCTCAACATCGTCGACTTTGAGGGACTCAATTGCGCCTCGCCGCGCATCGTCACCGACCTCCCCGCGGGCGGACGTCGCCTCTTGCAGTCGGCGAGTGGTTATCGCTGGACCATCAAACGCGGATCGGTAACCTTCGTAGACGGCGTCGCGACCGGGCAGCTCCCCGGCAAACTGCTTCGTGGCGACCAGAGCTGAGTCCGAGTGAAAGAAGTGATGACGAGCCCAAGCGTGCTCCACGAGATCATCGAGCGGGCTCACGCGGACGCTGACCAGCTCGCGGCGAAGGATCTCGATCGCGAGCTGACGTACGGTCAGTTGGTCGACGAAGTCGCTCGACTCGCCGCAGGTCTGAGCGGCCGCGGCGTCAGCGAAGGCGATCGCGTTGCCCTTTTCATTCCCAACTCCGTCGACTTCGCAGTCGCTGCGCTCGCCTCCTTGTGGATCGGAGCGGTCTTTGTTCCGCTGGCGGTGACTGATCCCCAGTCGAGACTCGAGACGATCGTGGCCGACTGCGCACCCGCGTTGGTCGTGATGTCATTGACCGAGGGTCAATCGCCCCCTTCGTCCCTTGGCGACTGCGCACTCGTCGATATCAACGAACTTCGCGAGGAGCAGCCAGCGTCGATGATCGAAGGCGACGCTGCATCGCGTGTGGCCTACATGATCTACACGTCGGGGACGACAGGAACGCCCAAGGGGGTCCAGATCGACAACGCAGCATTCGCCGCAGCGGTGCGATCGACCGCCATGGCGATTGGGTTACATCGGGCCACGCGGACACTCTGCGTATCTCCCTTCCACTTCGACGGCTCGTACGCCAATCTGTTTCCGACCCTCGCGTCAGGCGGCACAGTCATCATCCGGCCCCGCGAGGCGCTGCTGTTTCCTCGGACGTTCTTCAACGCAGTGTCCAACGAGAAGGTCACGTTCTCGGGATTCACCCCGAGCTATCTGCGACTGCTGCTGGCGAGCCCTCAGATGTCCAGCCTCAATGACTCGACGCTTAAGGTCATCGCCTTGGGCGGTGAGGCCATCACCGTCACCGATCTTCGGATGCTGTGGTCTCGCGTGCCCAACCTCCGCGTGTTCAACCGCTACGGGCCCACCGAGACGACGATCGCGGTCACGCACGTCGAGCTGACGCCGGACGTAATCGAACGAGACGCCGTTCCGATGGGACGTCCACATCCGGGTGTCTCCTTCTTCCTCTTTGACGAAGACGGACGGGTCATCGAGGATTCGGACCGCGTCGGCGAGCTCTACGTCGGCGGTGTCCAGCTCATGACCGGCTATTGGGGGAATCCGGAGCTGACGCGAGCGGTGATGCGACGAGACCTGGTGCCCGGTCAGACGCTCTATCGCACCGGCGATCTCGTCTATCGAGACGAGACTGGCAACTACGTCTACGTTGATCGCACTGACCGGGTGGTCAAACGAAGCGGCGTGCGCATCTCGCTGGTCGAGCTGAGCACGTCGATGAGCAAACTCGATGGGGTCACTGCGGCGGCCTGCGTGACCTTCGATCGAGAGGGCGAGCTCGGTATCGTCGCTTTTGTTGACACCGACGCGGAGCTCTCTGTGCTCGACCTGCGCCGCGCCGCCAGCAAATTGATCCCAGAGAACATGCTGCCGGACCGATTCGAGTCCGTCAGCGCCATGCCCCTCAACAAGTCAAACCAGTTGGACGAACAACGACTGCTGTCAGAGGCTGGGCTGAGGCCAGTGCCTAGACCGTCGAAATAGCTAGTTCGAAGACGGGCGGTACGGCTCCGTCTTCTTCAGCAACGCACGAGCACTGCGAATGTACGCGTAGTAATCGGTCTGCACCGAGGGAAGGTCGTACAGCCAGTCCAGCGGTTCTCTCATGTCGTCGACGTAGCCGAGACCGACGGCACCGCGCTGGTACCCCATGAGCCGGAGCAGTCCTTCGGGCAGCGTCCGGGCTATCTCGGCGGCGCACGCGAGGTACTGGTTCTCTTCCTGACGGAGCCACGCCAGTGAGTAGCCAATGTTGACCCCGACGCGATGGACGTTGGACCGGTTGGCACCGCCTCCGTGGTAGATCGAACCCCCATAGAGCAGCACCGAGCCTTTGCTCATCACGGCTCCACTCGCCAGCGCCGGATCGGCTTCTGACGGTTTGTCGTCCCAACGGTTGCTGCCCACGATGACCCGGGTGGCGCCCATCTCCTCGGTGAATTCGGTTGCGGCCCACATCGTGGCGATCTCCGCTTCGAATCCCGTTGGGAAGGGGAAGCGATCGAACGACCACTGGTCTTGATGGATCATTTGGCCAGGTTCACCGGGACCAATGTCGATAAGTTGCGTCAGGTCAATTTGGAACGTGCTGGCGTGATCACCGAGAGCGATGTCGAGGGTGGCCAAGATGGTCGGGTTAGTGACCAAGGAGCGCGCGGTGGGCGAGCGAGCGATGAGTGCGCCGATGCGGCGAGTCCCGTGACCCAGGAAGTCAGTATCCCCGCCGTGCGCAGCGTCCAGAAATGGTTCGACTTCGACCAAGATCTGGTCCATCACTTCGGGCGTGACCAGATCCGCGATGATGACGCAGCCTTCCTCACGCATGATCTTCGCAATGTCGCCCGGAGCGGCATCTGCGTTCACCGTTGTTGCGTTGGCAGGCACGTCGCCTATGGTACCTGGCGATGACTTATTTCGCATTGAAGTCTTTAACAGCAGTTCAGTAGGCGCAGAAGAGGATGCGGCCATTTCGATTCGGCGTGCACACCGCGATCGCACCCTCCATGTCCGAGTGGAGAGATCGAGCCCGCAGTGCGGAAGGACTCGGTTATTCGGCGCTCTACGTGACGGACCACTTCGATGCGCAGTTCGGACCGCTGGTGGCGGTCACGGTGGCCGCAGAGGCGACTACCGCCCTCCACGTAGGAACCCTCGTGTTGAACAATGACCTGCGTAATCCCGTCGTTCTCGCGAAGGAGTTTGCCTCACTCGGATTGGCGGCGGAGGGACGAGTGGAGGTGGGCCTTGGCGCGGGGTGGCTGCGCAGCGACTACGAAGAAACGGGCATCGCCTATGACGACGCCGTCATGCGGGTGGAGCGTTTGGCCGAGAGCCTCACGATCATGAAGGCACTCTGGAACGATGGCGTAACAACGTTTGAAGGCAGTCACTACACGGTGCGCGACGCCCACTGCGAACCTCGTCCGACCACGGCGCCTGCGGTCATCGTCGGCGGTGGGAGCAGGCGAATACTCACCGTGGCGGCCGAGCAGGCGAACATCGTCGGCGTCAACACGAGCCTGGCGTCGGGCGAGAAGGGCGGCGACAGCATGGCCACCCTCGATCACTACGACCGCTGCTTGAGCTGGATACGCGCTGCGGCAGGCGAGCGGTTCACCTCGCTGGAGCTGCAGGTCGTCGCCTTTGCCGTCATGGTCGTGGGGAGCCGACGAGCTGCGGCACGCAGCGCGACGATGCTCGGCTTTCCCGGGGAGGAATCGCTCGATCTCCCCATCCTTCTCATCGGTACCGAGGAGGAGCTGTGCGAGCGTCTGCTCGAGCGTCGCGAGAGATGGGGTTTTAGCAACGTTGTGGTGCCGGGCGAGTCAATGGAGGTCTTCGCGCCCGTGGTGGCGCGTCTCGCCGGTGCATAGAACTGACGCGAGACGGCGAAGTCGCTACTTGCGAAGAAAGTGGAACACTTTCACCCCATAAAAGGACTTGCTCTTCACTTGATCGAATCCGTGTCCAACCAGGTTCGAGATGAACCCTTTCACTCCGTTGACGCTTCCGTCGTCCACGAGCCACACGTTGTCGGGCGCAGTGGCGAACGTCCTCGCACCCTCACTCAAGATGAGTCCCGCATTGAACCGGTGACTTGAACGTTGCGGCCAAAGTCCCAGCGTCGAGTCAGCGCGATCCAAGTAATACTCGACACCTCCCGTAAGAAAATGGCTAGGAATCGCGACCTCGCTCGCGTGGTTCGCGTTGCGCATGATGTACTGCGCCGCGCCGCGCAGATCTTCATTTGGGGCTCTCGAATCGGTGACGGAGTTCGCGATGAGAATCGCAATCAATACGATCACGATCCCGCCGACGATCGTTCGCTTCGGAAGCGACGGCGACGTTCCGAGTCCACGTATCGCGTACGTGATGAGCAGCGCCAGCGCAAGCGCCATGCCAGGGACCGACCCCGTAACGTAGCGGTCGACGTAGACAGGTTTCACCGCGGTCACGAGAACGAGCAATACGGTCGGAATGGCTGCCCAGCACGCACAGATGACGAGTCGGTCGAGGTCGAAGCGAGACGGGCGCGAAGAACGGCCGCGCCAAGCGAGAATGCATCCAGCGAGTGCAAGCAGCCCGACTGCCGCAACGACAACTGGATAGATCAAGTGCCCACCTTCCGATGACGCTGGTCCCTCCAAGTCTTCGATGAGCAGTTTCGGCTTGAGTCCGGAGATCCATGCGATTTGGCCCTGTTGGTGCGACACCAGCGCGAAGAAGGTCGCTACTGCTGCCACCAGCACCGCGATTGGGGGCAGAGAGTCGCGCCACCGTTGACGCCACATCTGGGGCTTCAACAACACGCACGCGCCGAGCACGCTCAGTGGCGCGAGGACGATGAACAGCTGCAGCATGGCGGTCGCGATAGCGAGAAGGCTGAATAGCCAGAGGAATCGGAGCTCTCCACCGTCAAACCACCGCAAGAGGGCTGCGACGGACAGGACAGCGACCAAGGTGGCAAGGGCGTATGGGCGAGCATCCAGGGCCGCATTGATCATGAGGGGATTGGTGCAGGTGAGCACGACCGCGAGGAGACCGCACCAAAAGCCGGCCACACGAGTGGCGAGAACCCCAACGAAGTAGGCGGTGAGACCATAGGCGAGGAGCGAGAGCACCCGCGCAAAGTCGATGTTGTACGACAGATCGAACCAGAGGTGAAGGAGGGCATAGTAGGGCAACAGGACACGGTCGGTGACGAGCGATTCGCGCCACAACGCACTCCAACTCAAGCGCGCGGAGTAGACCGTTGCCCCCTCATCGCGATATATCGATTTGTTGAGGAGGGGAACGAGCAGAGCCATGGAACAAATCGCGACGAGCGCGAAGATGGCATGTGAAACGCCTCTCCGCGGATCAGCAGTCTTCGCAGGAAACATGACTCTCGCTTCGGTTGGAAAAGAGGCGATCTCTCGAGGTTCGCGACCTCCAGATCTGCAAAATCCTAGTCAGTACTCGTGCGACTACGTGTTGACGCAACCGCACGTCCAACGGAGGCTTTAGTGATAGATGCGCGTCGCGCCCGTTGAGTAGACGATGAAGAAATTGCGATTGAAGAACTGAATGTTCGATCGGTACGCGCTCTGAAACACGCCGTCGGGCGTCGCCGCTTGAGAGAGATTGCCGGCGAGATTGATTGGTGACAAGTAAATGTATGCTCCGTCATCCACCTCGGGTGGCACGATCTCAGGCAGCAAGTCATAGCTGCCCGGCGCGGAATGCAAGACCACCTGCCCGATGTAGTCGCTCTGGACGATACGCGGCGAGTGGACATTGGTGCGCAACCAGACCGCGGTCGCTACTTCCGGCGTTGAAACCACGAACTCCTCCGCGTTGAGGTCGTTCGCCGACATCGACCCCGGAGCATCGCCACCAAAGAACAGCGCACCCAATCCAGTAGCGCCGATGACGAGCACGGCAACCGCGGCGGCTCCCACGCCTAGCAAGACTTGTCGCACACGCTTCATGTAGAAGATACGAGCGTCGAAGAGCAGTGACACCGCGTCGTCAAGGAAGAGGGTGACAGGTACGGCCAGGAGTATTGAGGTAAAGATCGCTGCGCGCTCGGGGTCGAAGTAAGCGGCTAACGTCCCTGAGAACCGCAAGAATCCGCCGATGAGCAGACCGGTGACACCGAGTCCCACGAGGTCGGAACTGTAATCGTACGAGCGACGTCGCCCGAGACGAAAGAGTCCATACAGCAGCGAGACACCGAGCAGGCCCCAGATGCCCTCGATGGTGAGGAAACTCAGCTCGTTCCAGCTTCCCTTGAATTTCGAGACCACACCGTGTGAAAACGGCAGAGCGGCCGCGTCGAGATGAACTGATCGCGAACTTGGTAGCGGCACCAGCCACTTGTCAGCTTTGCTCACTTCACGTTCCATAAGCAGTTCAAACTGGTCGGGCGTAATGCGCTTGGCCTCGGTAGATGACGTGAAGTCCGCGCCTCTGGCGGTGACGGCGCTCACCGGATTCTTGAGAGCGCCGTTTCTCGTGATGCCGAGATTCCACCCGAAAGCGGCGACGAGAGCCACGCACACCAGGGCGCCGTTGAGAATGCTGCGCGAACGCATCTCGTGGCGATGTCTGCCAATCCTCTCCCTCGGTGTTCCGAGCCATCCTCTCGACCACAACAAGCTCACGGGCCACGCGCACAGCAGAATTGCCGCCATGAGATACGAGGTGGTGTAGTGCGTAAAGGAGATGGCAACAAGTAGCAGACCCACCAGGATTTGGGCAGGCCGTTTCAATATCGTGCGATCGAAGAGCACCATCACTAGGGCGGCCACCATCGTGAGCGCCATCGCTTGACGAGTAATGGTGACCAATTCGGAGGAGAACGCCTCACTGGAAACAATGAGGCCCACGACCACGGCGAACGCGAGACCTGGCCGAGGAGTAGTCCGACCGCTCGTGATCCAGCGGGGAACGGCTCTCACGGTAGAGAACACCGCTAGGGGTAACAGGGCAAGGATCGCCGGGACGACTAACTCAAAGAATGCCAGCAGCCGCAACCTGAATAGTGAGTGAAGAATCGCCGGAAATACCGTCAGAGAGAGCATTGAAGCGTAGGGATCGTGATTGGCAGGTATGACCCATACGCCTGCGTGAAGCGTCTGCGAAGCGACGCCGAATTCCTCCTGGACGTCCCAGCCGAACAGGTGCGCGCCACGCAAACTGGTTGACACGAGGAGCGCCAGCGAGGCGAAGTAGAGAAGAGAGTTCAGGGGCCACCGGCTCGTCCGGCTCCACCCGCCCGCGATTCCCGCGAGCAGTACCGCGACGTCGACAATGGTCGAGAAAACGGCGAGGCGATCGCTCCCGCTGTGATTTATCTGCGCGGCTCCGAGAATCGACAGCACCACCAGCAGACCACTTGCCAGCGCGACGGCGACGTGCGTGGTTTGCACGCCGTCAAAGATCCACGTCACCGGATCGCTGCGGTGGCGCGCGCACACCGCGAGGGCGAGGAGTGCGAGAACGACCCAGATCACGTACTCAGACAGCGCGTCCAGTGGATGAGCAAGACCAATCCGCGGGCCAATCAAGCTCGCCGCTCCACCCACGACCATCACGACCATCATGCTCAGGCAGACAGCCAGCACCAGCCGCGCGGCAATGTTGGCGGGACGGGTTCGCAGAGCCGACATGACGACCGCGCCGGGAATGAGGAGGATCGTGACGACGCCCGGCAACGGCACCAGCGGCGAGCGAATCAGGGCCAGCGCAACTGACAGGACGAAGGCTACGGCGATCCAGTATCCCGTTGGGGCAACTTCTGGCCAGAGATCCTTGATGGAAGGCCAGCGCTCCCAGTGCTCCTTTAGTGCCGGCCAGAGATCCTTGATGGAAGGCCAGCGCTCCCAGTGCTCCTTTAGTGCCGGCCAGAGATCTTTCAAGGGCGGTGGCTTTACTGCCTTTGGCAAGCGTTGCTTGATCGTCGACCAGCGATCCCTAAGTGAGGGCCAGGGTGTCTTTACTGTTGACCAGCGTTCCCTTAGTGAAGGCTGGCGCGAGGTTGGCGTCGCCGAAGGCTCCGTACCCTCCCTCGCTTCGGGGGGTTTCGTACTCACGATTTTCGAATGGGCACCGTGACAAAGACATTGGTGCCAGCAAGTGCAATCTGCAACTTGCCGGTGAGGGCACCACGCGACGGAACGAGGATGGTCGACGAGCGTCCATTTTCTAACGTGTCTTCACCGAGGCTGATGAGCGCACCGTTCTGCGTGGCCCTCCAGTGATACGCCTCGGTGTGTCCCGTGCGGTTCGTCAATTTGACCGGCACAGGCTCGCCTGCCAGAAATCCGACGGCGGCGTCAGACGAATTGCCCAGGGCGAGTGAACTATAGGGAGTCGGGGCGAAGCTGCCGTTCACGGACCTCAGCAGAACGCGAGAGATCGGCACAAACGCGAACAAAAGGACGACGACCAGAAGAACCAAAAGGGGCCTGTTTGAACCAGGACCGACAATCCTCCGCATCATTTCAGACTAGTTGTCGATCACGTTCAGGAACTGACGGCGGACGGCGTCACGCGCAGTTCTCGGTTGCGTAGTGCCCCGTTTATCGGAGGCTCACTTCCTTATAGATTTCGATCGTTTCTCGCGCGACGTTCGCCCAATCGAACCTGGTGGCCCAGGCAAGTCCGGCGGCGCTCATGGTGAGGTATTCCGCCTCCGAGAGATGTTCGACTCGCTCAAGTGCGGCGATCAGCGAACCGCCTCCCGGTTCGAATCGGATCACGGCATCGGCGGGAATGTCGCGGAGCGCGGGCAGGTTTGGGATCACGATTGGTTTGGCGAATGATTGAGCGAGGAGGAGGGATGCACTGTTCGTTATTTCGCGGAAGGGAAATACGGCGACATCGGTGGCCTGATAGTAACGGGCAAGATCATCATCTGGCACCCACTCAAGCGTCGAAACCGTCCTTCCCTGGGTTTCGCCGATGAGGCGGCTCACCTTTTTGCGGTAGCTCTGGTCAGGACAGTACCCCGCAAGGAGCAGCTTGATCTTGGACGAACTCGGAAGCTCCGCGATGGCGGCAAGGAGCTCTTCTGCTCCTTTGTACTCTTCAACCCTCCCAATGAGTGAGAGCACGACGTCGTCATCACTGAATCCAAAGCTCGCGCGAGCTTCTTGCCTCGTGAGCGTCACGAGATAGGGATCGGCGTACGGGCCGATGGGGATGACACGAGTCAGGCGAGCACCCAAGGAGCGAAGCTCGGTCGCGGTTGACTCAGAGAGTGCGATCACGGCGCTCGCTCTTGAGAGGAGCAGGTCCCGCGCGCGACGGTCATCGGCGAATATCTGCTCATGGGGCAGCAGGTCGTGCGCCGTCCAGACGATGCGGTAGCCCAATAGCTGCGCCGTTCGCAGGTACAGGTCGAACCACCACTCCATAAGCCGGCGAGCCCACTGCCGTCGCCGTGCCCACGGCAGAGAGAATTGAAAGAGCCAGTGAATGTGCAGGATGCGGAAGCCGCGCGCTCGATACCACATCAACACCGCGGGGGACAAGATGATGTTGACGGACTGCGAAGGTGTCGGGCCTTTCGTATAGCGCACCCGAACGCCTAAGGCGTCAAAATCGCGATAGAGGAGATCTTGATAGTGCTCGCCGGAACGTGGTGTGACGAACACTGACAGCTTCGACGTCACGTACCTGGTCTCACGAGCTCGTGCAGCACGCCAGCGCCCATGACGATGTGGTCGAGCAGGACGAGCCACTGAACCTCTTCGTGTCGCAGGCGCCACACTGGCCACAGGAGAAGTAACGGGTACCAACGCCACTTGAGCGTCAAGGGCAGGCCTAACAAAAAGAGCGCATAGACGATGGGTACCGCGTTGTAGGTCGCTGCTTCGGCGATTCGATTCTTGTGCTTGCGAAGAAGGCGGCACTCGCCCTTGCCGTAGAAAAACGACCGACGAAGTTGTCGCGTCGGTGTCCCGTAATCGTGGCCCACGACCGCGTCCTGAACCCACCGAATGCGATAACCGCAATCATTCAGCCGCCACGTAAAGTCAATGTCTTCTGCCGAGCCAAAGGACTCGTCGAAGCCCCCCACAGCCTCGAAGGCCTGACGACGAAAGGCCAAGTTGATCGTTGCTGCCATGGGAACGTAGTCGACGTCCACTACTTTGGCCGAAGCGTGGGCTCCTGAATAGACGCTCTTTCCGATCGCCCGGGCGGGGCCACACGAGACCGCTTCGCCCTCGTAGAGAATGGGAGCGAGTAGACGTTCGAGCCAGCCATCCTCGGGCAAGCATCCAGAGTCGGTGAAGACGACTATGTCTCCCTTCGCCTCCCGGACTCCAACGTTGCGCTGGTGAGCGATCGTAATTCGAAGTCCTGGTGGCTGCACATAGTCAATCCAGCGCGCCCAGTCATGCGAAAGTCGAATGTCGTCGAGTGCGCCGCTGGACGCGTCGACAACTAGCACTTCGTCGAGTATCTGTCCAACGGACGACTTGAGTGCATCGAGTGTGACGCTGAGGAGGCGCTCGTTCTTATTGACGATAACCACGGAGACTCGATCGAGTGTGCCCTCAGTTCGGTTGAAGACGTCGTCTTCGCTGGTGCGTTTGCCCTCGTCTCCGCGTGAGGAGCTTGTCGCGGACTGTTGAGCCATCAGGCAACTCCTGATACTTGTAGAGGTATCCCAACATTCTTCTCGATTTTCACGCGAGAGTAACTCATGCGGCGCCATCTCTGCAGGCGTACCGCCATTGCCATTGGGGAGGAGTCACCCTGATGGCATTTGATGCTTCCGGCACGAAACCGCGACACGCGTCGTCGCGGTGAGCGAAGGGAAGGTCTTCTTGTCACGTCACGCTCCTGAGAATGGTGGCGTACGAAGTGGACATAGCGTCACTACTCAGTTCCGAGTGCTCCTTCAGAAAGGCCGATATCCGATCGAGACGCTCTGAATCCTCGTCCAACCAATACTCGGCTGCGTTGGCCAGAGCTTCGGCATCAAACGCTGGTATGAGCGATCCGGTGGTGGCGCCGACCAAGTTGGAGGATTCGTTCTCGGGATGCATTGCGCACACGACGGGAGTCCCCATCGCGAGTGATTCGGCAACCACCAGTCCGTAGCCTTCTCGGACCGACGGAGCGAGCAGCACTCGGGCTCCTCGAATCAGCGACCAGAGGTCTGATTGAGCGTCGATAGCCCCATAGAACGTCACCCGAGCGTTGAGGCCCGCGAACGCGACTTGGTCCCGCAGGCGAGACTCTTCAGGCCCGACGCCGACGAGGCCAAGATGAACATCACGCCCGCGTTCGACAAGAATTCGTGTCGCCTCGATCACGAGATTTGCCTGCTTGTGATTGATAAGGCGGCCAACGAAGAGAAGCTCAGGCGCGGAGAGATGAGCGACGGCTGCATGGAGCTGATCGAGATCGATGGGATTGGGAACCACGGAGATACGCTCGCGGTCTGCACCCATCGCGACCAGCTTGTCGGCCGTGCCCGCGGAGACTGCCACGATTCTGTCCGGTAACCGTACGCACGTGCGTTCGACAAAGGCGGCGACAGAGCCCATACGGCCGACGTACGTGCGCCAGACCTCGTCGCCCCAGACTTCGTGCCAGGTGATGACGAGAGGCACTCTGCGTATCCAGGCGACGGCCCGAAGGGGCAGGAGTTGGAGATATGGCATGTGATCCGCTTCAATCACGTCATATCGTCGCGTCAGGAGGCGAAGGGTCGAGAAGGCGAACACGATGGCTTGGGGAATGGAGCGCCTCCCCCCCTTGTACAAAGGCACGCGAGGGCAGATAGCGCGGTAGGTCAAGGATCCGACCTCCGTCGTCATGACAGGAGGCGTTTCGTCCCACCATTTCATCGAGTAGACGACGACGTCCATCTCGTGCTCGGGCAGACCCCTAAGAAGATGGAGGTAGCGCACTTCTTTACCGCCCTTATGCCACGGATAGAGCGCATCGCTCACGACGGCAACCCTGAGACGGCTCATCGACTTAGGTTACTGGACCTCTTTTTCGTCACTTTGCACGCGCTCCCGCCGAAACAGTGTCCGGACAGGTGAACTTTGTGCTCGCCAAAATAGGTCAAGGGTCCTTCAAATTGCGACTCTGACCGATCTAAGAAATCGCTGAAGCGCGAGATCGAACTCGAAAGTGTCGGAGAATCTTGAGCATTGTTTCTGCCCAAACGGTCCGCGGACCGTCTAGGCGGCTCGCCGACCCGTCGTGATGCACGGGAGTAATCACAACAGATTCCCAACAAACTCACATTTCTGCCGGGGCAGAAACCCAATGAATTCCCAGCAGAATCACACAGACTTGACAAAAGTGCTGGTATCTGGCAGAGTTTTCTCCGCAAGGGCTTGTTCGAAGGATACGGCTTTGAAAACTCCCCTTGCGGCAGGCCCACAATGAGAGACGGATCGTTTCCCTCCTCTTCGGGCGAACTTGCACCATTTCGACTTTCTGTCATCGTCCCTTCGTATAACGAGCGTTCGACGATCCTCCACGTGCTCGACAGCCTCCTCTCGTTGGACGTACCGGGCAAGGAGCTCGAAATTATCGTCATCAATGACGGGTCCACCGATGGCACGCAAGAGTTGCTCGACACGTTCGACGATTCTCGTCTCGTCAGGATTCATCACAACGCGAATCTCGGAAAGGGCGCGGCAGTCCGCACCGGCATGGCGGCCGCCAAGGGTTCCCACATGCTCATCTTCGACGCCGACCACGAGTATGACGTCGCTGACATTCCGCGTCTCATCACGCCAATCTTGACGGGAAGAGCCGAAGTGGTCTACGGCAATCGGATGTCGGGGTTTGGCACGGTGCATCCGTCCCTGTGGCACGCCATCGGCAATAAGTCCATGACGCTGTTCGCCAACCTCCTCTTCGGATCGGCGATTTCGGACTTGCACACCTGCCTCAAGTTGGTGCCGATGCCTCTGCTCAAGAGTTTTGATCTCAGCGAAGGCGGATTCGGTTTGGACACTGAAATCAGTGCCGAAGTGCTTCGCGCCGGCTTTCGCCCGTTCCAGGTACCGATCAGCTACGTCGGTCGGAGCAAGGAAGAGGGTAAGAAAATTCGCTTCAAGGACGCGATGCAATGCGTGTTTGTGCTCTTGAAGGTTCGTGCCCGTCCCGTGACGCCGTATGGAAAGAGAAATAAGTGTCTCGCTCCTCAGGTCTCAGTCTCTCCAGGCTGATCTGGTGATCGCGTCAACACGCAATCCGCGGTAGTCAGTCAACACGGTAACTCCGATCAGGTGACGGCCAACTGCCTTCATGTGTGCGGCAACCTTTGACACGCAGTTGGTGTAGTCCGTTCTCGGACCCCGCCCAGTTCTCTGCCGAATTGCTCGTCGTCCACGACACGACGACGCCGCGTTCGATCTGCTCAAGACCGCCAGGGCGATGTTCTCAACAGGGTATGCTCACGGCCCATGTCGTGTTGCGGCCAATTGGCGCGGGTTAGGTGTGCGACAAAGGTTTCGGCGCCATCGTGCGGAGAACGGTAGATGGCTCGGATACTGATCGTCTCTCCGTGCGAACCTCCGCCGGACGGTATCGCTAGGCACACAAGCCATCTGGTCGCCGCCTGGGATGCTGCCGGACACGACGTCGTAGTAATCGCTCCTGGGAAGCGCCGCGGCATCGAGGATGCTGAACGTGTCGGTACGCGCGCGAAAGTGGCCCGCGTGTTGCGGCAGATTCCCCGGCGTCGAACGTGGAATGACATCGTCGCCTTTGATCCCGACTTCGTCTTCGTACAGTTCGCGGTCGCCGCATTGAATGTCAATCTTTGGTCAGTCCGGAACCTGTGTCAGCGCCTGTCCTCGACAGGCGTTCCCGTGGTGGTCGCTTATCACGAACCAGCGCGAGAGTACGACTTGCTGGGTGTCGTGACACGCTCGATTTACAAGTCATTTACTCGCATCACGGATGTGCCCGTCGTGTTCTCTTCGGCCGGGGGCCGAGCGCTGTTGGAAAGCGGCCTTTTCGACAAAGTCATCGAAGTTCCCCACGGCACCTTGGACATCGCAACCATCGGAGACGATGACATCCGGAGAGTTCAAACGAAGTATCAGCTCCATAAGCCTCTGGTACTTTCCCTTGGGTTTACCGCCGCTGATAAGGGAACGGACGTACTCCTTGACGCTGCGAGCGCCATTGCGGACGAGCGTAATGGCGACGTTCAGTTCCTCATTGCTGGGTCACCGCGAAAGCGCCGGGGCGTGTTTTGGATCATGGGGCGACGGGATGCACAGTTTCAGCATCGACTCGAAGATCGGGCGAAACAGTTGCCGCACGTCGATATCACGTTTGGCGGATTTGTTGCGGATCAAGACGTGGCTCCTCTTCTCTTCGCGGCCGACGTCGTCGCGCTTCCGTATCGAAGGATTACCCAAAGCGGGATCGCGAACCTGGCGTTGGCAAGTCGCTCGGTGGTTGTGTGCTCGGATCTCCCTGGGCTCCGCAGTGACCTCGGCGACGCCGCGAAGTACGTGCCCCCTGGTGACTCGATTGCGCTTGCTGAGCAGATAGTCCGCCTATTGAATCCCGATAACGCTCACGAGCGCTGGCGTATGCGCGAGCTAGCCGAGATTCGCGCCCTCACGAACAGCTTCTCCAAAGTAGCCGAGCAGATACTTGCGGATGGATTGGAAAATCGGAACACGAGAGGTTCTCGCTAAGAGCGTTCCCGGCCGCGGCGTCAGGAGCGTCTTCGATCACCGGTGAACTTGAGCCGCCTCAGCCTGAAACGTACGTACAGGTTCAAGAGTCTCACCCTCAGAAGGCTCGCCTGGAATCTCCAGCCCTTGATTCGCACCGTCTTGATCCAAGAAAGTCCCCCGTAGTGGCGGAACAGCTTCTGAAATCCCGGCGGGGCAATCACGACTTTCTCACCGGCCGCATGCAAGTCGCGCATGAGTTGAGCACCGATGTCCAGGCCCCATTGCTTTTCTGGAATGTCTGGATCGTCCTCCATCGAAAACAGCCAGCTTGAGCGACCTCGACATTTGGCAACGTCAAGGAGAATCATCCACACGGAGGGTCGGCGGGCGAGCCTGCGGGCCACACCGGTGTGATCGACGTAGTTGTGAATCTCTTCAATGATCTCGGAGCAGACGATCGCGGCGTCAGTCTCATGTGCGGTGTTGACCAGACTCTCCAACCATCCTGGTTCGAGGATTTCGACGTCGGAGTCGACGACCACGGCAAAGCGAGTGCGACACGTTGCCGTCCAATCATCGAGCCACTCACCGTGAAATCGACCATGTGGTGCGAGCGCAACATCATCGATAAGACCCTCGCGCAGCAAACTCATAAGGCGAGGAAGGCTGTCGTCCGTTGACCCGCAGTCGCCGACGTACAGCGAGTACGACTCCTTAGGGGTGAAGCGATCGATTGAACGAATGCACAGTTCCGTTGCTGAGGCAGTGTTGATGCTTGCGATAAAGATGGTCACTTCGGGCAACGCCGCTGCTTCACTGTTGACGGGAAGGCTCATCCCTTCGCCCTTCTTTCATGTTCTCGCGGTACCTTCGACGCAAGACGGAGTGGCCTGCGCCACCATTCATGTGTCTTCGCGGCTTGAAGTTGACGCCGAGCGAATTGTAACGGCTGCTCAATCTGCGACAAGTTGTCCCGATCGCCGACGCGCGAGGATGCGCCTGTTCATTCACCCAATGTCCCATTCGATCACTATCGTGGGATCAAATGTTGGTCGACATTAGCTGGCGAGCCGAAAGCGGTCCATGGTGGTCGCGGTAGGGATAGTGGTACGTGGGGTGAGGAAGGCGTGTCGCTGAATTCGACAGATGGCACGAGTAACTCAGACGACGTCATACTCACGGTCGTCATTGGCACCTTCAACGGCGCGCGGACCCTCGGCATGGCGTTGGACGCTCTCGAGTCTCAAGCTACCGAGTTTCCTTACGAGGTCATTGTCGTCAACGATGCGTCAACTGACGCGACGGCCGAGATTGCCGCACGACCGGGAGTGCGGCTGATCAATCTCGAAGCAAACTGCGGGCACGGTCACGCCTTGAACGTTGGACTCGCCGAGGCGCGCGGCGAGTTCATGGCGATGATGGATGACGACTGCGTGCCACCACCTCAGTGGATTCAACAGCTCGGTATTGCCTGGAGCAGCGTGGACACGAATGTCACAATGATTGGAGGCCTCGTTGAACCCTTCGAGACCGATACGTTCAATCGTCGCTACGTCGCATTCCGCCGGCCGCTGAGACATCAGGAGGCGCAACTCAGCGAGGACGCGGGATTCTGGCCAAGACTTCGGTATCAGTTCTTTCCACCGAAGATGCGACCAGACAGTCGTCCTGTCTTCTTCACCGTTGGAGCGAACATGTCGGTACGCGTATCGACCGCAAGAGAGGCAGGAGGATTCTCCGAGAGGCGCGGGGCTGGGGAAGAAGAGTCACTTGCTCGCCCGCTGAGAGCGCGATTCGGACCGCTCACCGTGCAGCTCTTTCCCAGCATCGTGATGTATCACAACTTTCAACCGTCGCTTCGAGACACGTTTCGACGATCGCGCAGTTACGGTCGCGGAAGTGGAAGGGAGTGGGTGACGGACCGAGACATTCCATCACTTGCTCCACTCGTTCCCTGCGCGGCGATCGTCGCCGGTGCCGTGGCAATTGCCAGTCCACTCTCGGGGCTGGTGGTCTTGGTGCTCTCGCCCTACGTTCTCTATCGGCGGTGGTTCGCGTGGCGCCGCGAGGGCACGCCTCGCGAGGCGTTTCTCTATCCCTACGTGCAAGCCGGTGAAGATATTGCCAACGACGTGGGCTTTGTTGAGGGGGCCTGGCACGAATACCGGTCACGACGTCGGCGACAGCGCCAATCCTCCGACGAAGCTACGGCGTGACGATCATCATGGTCGCGGGCGACAGTTCACCCTCACGAGAGCGGCCGACAACGCCACTGCCGGCATGGCCCCCTATCAACTAAGAGAGGCCACGTACTCTCACCTCGCGAAAGTACGTGGCCTCCTGAGGGGGCGTTGACTGGACTGCTATGAGTTACCGAATTGCTGTTGGTACGCCGCGTTGGACAGTGGAGTGTTGGAGCCCAGCAGAATCGTGTTGCCGACCACCTCGTCGAAGTACTGCTGGAAGGCGAAGTCTCCATTGTTGACGGCAGATCCGATGCCGTCAATGTATGCGGGGTCGTCGCCCGCTGGAGTCGACAATAGAC
The DNA here is from genome assembly GCA_963732125.1 of uncultured Acidimicrobiaceae bacterium. GTDB lineage: Bacteria > Actinomycetota > Acidimicrobiia > Acidimicrobiales > RAAP-2 > RAAP-2. The sequence goes on from CAVSXX010000003.1 coordinate 52,216, forward strand.
CCCACTCGGGAAAGCTCATTGGCTTTCCTTGGGCGGCAGCGAACGCTTCGAAGCTGTTCAGGCCTGAGGGGACACCGGCCAACTGTGAGAAGGAAACCGCGGTATTGGGGTTCAAGCAGGACTGGTCGTAGAAGTCGAGACCCATGATGTCGACATACGCATTACCGGGGTAGTAGTTGGCGTAAGGAACGGCTGCGGTGCACGAGTTGGGGTTCCAGTCGATGAGGAAGTGCTGACCAGATACCGAGCGAAGAGCGGTGACTTCGTTTTGGAAGCACGACACCCACAGACCCTCCTCCTGAGTGGTGGTTCCCATGAAATCACCCTCCCACGAGCCGTTCATTTCCCAGCCGAGGCGAATCACAGAATTCTGGAGACCGGCGGCGACAAGATTCGTGCCGAGCTCTGCCGCGTATGCATTGAAGTCTCCGGACGCGCACGACTGCTCCCAGCCGAGTGGGTCACTTGAGTCCGCAATACTCGCGGGGATGAGACTTATTCCCAACACCATTTGACGGACCTGGGGATCCGCTGCAATCCACGAGGTGTAAGCGGAACCCGAAGGGCCGGTAAACCAAGGATCCGTCCAATCGCTCCAGGCCTGGTCCGACCCGTACGCCCCGAGGCACGTCACGGTGGAACTGGTCAAGGCGTCAAAGCTGGCGATCGTGGATTGAAGCGCGGAGAGATTGCCAGCGACGCTGCTGTCAGCAGTCAGGCATTCACTTCGCGATGGACCTGAGGTGATCGCCCCTCCCGACGTCGAAGATGACGGGGGCGAGGAAGGGAGCGTCGTCGTGGTCGTCGTCGTGGTCGTCGTGCCGCCGCCACCGCCGCCACCGCCGCCGCCACCGCGTTCCGCCGCCGCCACCGGTTCCGCCGCCGCCACCGCCGCTAACCGAGACAACCGGCGTGGTAGTCGTTGTCGTGGTAGTCGGCTTCGGGGAGACCGGGCGGTGGTGCCCCAAACCGAGGAGTTGACTGAGGCTTGACTCGGTCGCGAAGACGTTCCCGTGACTGGACGAACCAGCAATGGCGGTGCCGATTCCGTTTGGAGAGGCCGACGCATCGATGGCAATCATCGATACGAGAACAGCCGTGGAGAGTGCGAGAGTAGCGACCTTCGGGAAACGGTTCGCTGTCCTGCCCTTGACAAATTGAGTAAGTGAGCCCTTGTTCATGCTCTACAAATTCGCAGCCTCAGATCACGCGGCTACCGACGAAATGTCAACATTTGCTCAATTCAGTTGATTCTCTCAATGCATCGCTGAATGTCTCAATTTCTCCCATGATCAAGGGCCTCTTCTATGTCGCCCATCGAACTCCTCGTGTAGCCAATTCGACGCGCGGGAGACCTTTTCACCTCGGTGTTTGACGCGTCGTGGCGCGGCCCGTCGATCTCTCGACGAAGGCAGAGCGGGGCAGCTCCGAAGCTCACGCCGACACTCGTCACAGCTCCTTTGAGGATTTAGCAACGATTTGTCCAAGGAAGTGAAACGTCTCTCACGAGGTCGCAATTACCCTCGCCGCAGAGGCGCGAAACGTCGTGGAGTGTGACTCACGTTAGCCCTGCGTTGGTTGACGTGGGTGGCGCGCCGATCGAAACTCGTCGCGGATAGCCCACTCGTCCATATCTTCGAAACGCTTGGTCGAATGAACAATTGACTTGCCGAGCCCCATGAGCTCGCTCGGAGATGCAGGAAGGACCCGCCAATCGACTCCCATCGGCAGGTCGTCGAACCTGCTGCCAAACTCACCCAGGTGGTAGCCGAGCGAGTAGAGGCACATGCCAAAGATGTAGTCCTCTTGTAGTCCCATGGCGGCTAGATCTGCTCGACCTAGCAGCCCGTGCTCGTGAAGAGCGGCTACCGCTTCGTAGCGATACACCGCGGCGCCGCCTTGCACGGAGTCACCAAGTGTGTAGCCGTTCTTGCGCGCTCGCGAGATCATGCGAGTGATCGCAAACTTTTCGCGTGGCCTCGTCCACGCTCGAAGGGTCAGGTACTCGAGAATACGGTGCTTGGCCCAACTCGCGCTACGGATCCCGTCGCGGTTGAAGCTCATTCGGTGCGAGCCCAACAAGCCGAGCTGAGCGTCCTCGTTAAACAGTTCAAGAGCCTTGGCTTCGAAGTTCGAACCCGTGACGAGCGCGTCCGTGTCGAGTCGGACCAGAATCTGAAATGGTTTAGAGAGCGCCTCACGGAATGCTTCTGAAAGATTCAGGTAGAGGTTCCCAAACACGCCGTGCACCCGGGCTTCAATAACAGAGAGTTTGTAGCGCCGCGCCAAGTCAGCGGCGAGACCACGTTGCGAATCGTCGACCAGGATGACTCGAGACCGCGGCGCAAAGTAGAGGATGCTGTCGATCGTGTCGGCGACAAACTCTGGTTGGCACATCGGCCCTACGGGGATAACGAAGACCGAGGATCCGCCCGCCCGACCTCGGGCCTCGTCGTCGCTGGACATGGGCACACCAATCTCCCCGAAATCAATAGCCCCACTACGTTGGCTGATGGCCCCTCGAGACTCGTCAACGGCCTCCGTCTCGGTCTCCAATATAAGTCAAAGAGTTTGTGGAAGAAGGGCTATTGAGCGGGCCCGAACCACTGTTGGAATGCGACCAGCGAGAGCGGCGTGTCGAGTCCGAGGGAGAGGGCCTTCACGTTCGTGCCCCCACCCTCGAAGTAGCTTTCGAACGCGAAATCATCCTTCTTGAACGCCGCACCCATGCCCTCGATGTACCCCGGGTCATCTCCCGACGGAATCGTCGAAAGTCCCCATTCGGGAAAACTCATCGGTTTGCCTTTAGCTTTGGCGAACCTTTCAAAGTAGCTGAGCCCCAATTGCTCATGTGCGAGCTGCTGGAACGTAAGTGACGTGGTGGGAGTTTGGCACCCTACGTCGTAGAGATCGAGTCCCAGGATGTCGACGTACGCATTGCCGGGGTAGTAGTTCGCGTAGCCGTAGTCGCCAATGCACGCATTGACGTTCCAGTCAATGAGGAAGTGTTCTCCGGTCGCCTGGCGGAGGCCGGTGACTTCGCGAGCGAAGCATTTCGCCCACGTTTTTTGTTCGCCCACCGTCGTGCCGATGAAATCGCCTTCCCACACGCCGTTCATCTCCGTGCCAAGACGGATCACGGAATTCTGGAGGCCTGCTTTCACGAGGCTCGTCCCGAGTGCGGTCGCGTACGAGTCATAGCTTCCATTCGCGCACGCGCGCTCCCACTGTGAGGGGTTGTTGACGTTGTCGAGGTAAGTGGGGATCAAGTTCACCGCCAACACCAGGTCACGAGTTGCGGGCCGTTGCCCGACCCAGGTGGTGTATCCGTTGGCGGGGTTGGTCACCCACGGGTGTTCCCACGAGTACCAGTTCGGCGCGCCGCTCAAGTACGCCGTGAGGCACGTCACGTTAGTGCCCGTCTCCGTGTCGAAGTCATCGACCGACGTTTGAAGGTACGCGAGGCCCGTTTGACCGTTGGCGGTGTTCGGCGTCAGACACTCGCTGCGGGAAGGCCCGGCGGTGATGAGTCCACCTGACGTCGCGACCGCCGTCGTGGTCGTCGTTGTCGTGGTCGTCGTGGTAGATGCACATGCCGAAACTGCTGCGGACGTCGCGAGACCGACGAGAACGAAGCCCAGAGCCGTCATCGATAAGCGCCGTGGCGCGCGAGATGTGCGTTTCGTGAGCCGTTGTAATTGTTTGACCATGGTTCCTATGACGCTGGGGATGGAGTCGGCACGCCCAATATTGCGTTGTCGTGACCGTGAACACTCTTCAAAACGCGAAGAACAAAACACTTTACAACCAATCAAACTCGGGTATTAAGGCGCTTGGTGGTTCACACCAAATTCTCCGAATCGCTGCTTGTGAACTCAAAACGTGAATCCGCTGGACGAATAGAACCGCTCCCGTTTGTTCGAGAGAGCTACTGAATTGACTGATGGGCAGCCCAGGCGTCTGCGACGATGGTCTCAATACGGGAGCATTCGGGCTCCCAGTCGAGGATCTCTCGGGCCAACTCGTTGCTCGCGACTGCCGCGGCGGGGTCGCCCGGGCGTCGATCGGTGTACTGAACTGGAAAGACCACCCCCGTGACGTCTTTGACGGTGTTCACGATCTGGCGGTTGGAGTAGCCGACGCCTGAACCCAGATTGAGGGTGAGATCAGCGTGATCGTCGAGCGCTCCGATGGCGAGCACGTGTGCTTCGGCGAGATCGCTCACGTGGATGTAGTCGCGAACGCAGGTTCCATCGGGCGTCGAATAATCGCTGCCATATATATCGAGGTGGTCGCGCCTTCCCGCGACGACGTCTAATGCAATCGGGATGAGGTGGATCTCGGGACGATGTTGCTCGGGATGCGCCGTGGTGCCGCCGGCGGCGTTGAAGTAGCGCAGGGAAGCCGCGCGGATGCTCCCGCACTCGGCGAGCCAGTGAAGGCCCTCTTCCACCATGAGCTTGGACTGACCGTAGGGGCTGTGCGGAGCTGGAGGACGCGTCTCGTCGATGGGCATGTCGAGCTGATTCCCATAGATCGCGCACGACGACGAGAACACGAATCTGCCGACGCCGTTGCGCACGAGCTCGTGCAGCAATCGAAAGGTCGAGGCCACGTTGTTGTCAAAGAAGACTTCGGGTTGCGCCATGGACTCGGCGGGTTCGATGCGCGCCGCGAAGTGGATGCAGGCGTCGAAGCCGCCGAGTGATCGCACGAGCTCTTTGTCGCCGCAGTCGCCCTCGACGAATGCGGCCTTTGCAGGAACGTTCTCGATGCGACCCGTTGAGAGATTGTCCATTGCGACGACGTCATGGCCCTTCGCGAGCAGCAACTCGGCTGTGGTCGAGCCGATGAAGCCGGCCGCCCCCGTAACGAGAACTCTCACGCGCGGACGTCCAGCGGACGCGAAACGCTGCTGAGATGGATCACCCGTGGAATGTAACACTCGAGGGCGCAATGGAGCGATCGTAACGACCGGTAGAATTGGGCGAACTGATAGCGTCACGGCGGAGAACTTCGAGCCGAAATGCCCTCTTTGGGCGTTGTCGAGGGATTCGAGGAAGCGGTACGAGATGGCAGACAAACCAGCGGAACTGGAACCGGACGCCGGGTTCGCGAGCGATCTGGCGGCTGCCCTCGAGCGAGGTCAGTTTTTCCTGGTGTACCAGCCCACGATTGATCTCGAAACCAATGGATTTGCGGGCGTTGAGGCCCTTCTTCGCTGGCGACACCCCGAACGGGGTGTGCTGGGGCCTGACCTCTTTATTGCGGACCTGGACCGAAGCGGCGAGATTGCGGCTGTTGGGCGTTGGGCGCTCGTGACTGCCTGCCGAGATGGCACGAGCTGGCACGACAAGGGGTATCGATTCAACGTCTCTGTCAACATCTCTCGTCGTCAGTTCGCCTCGGAAAAGTTCTTCGAGGACGTGGCGAATGCGCTCTCGGCGAGTCGCTTCGATCCGGCTCTCCTTGTTCTCGAGTTCACCCAGGGAACGTTGGCAGAGGATCGAGATGACTCGGTCGCCCGACTCGCGCGGCTGCGGTCTCTCGGTGTGCAGTTCGCCGTTGACGACTTTGAGCCGGGGGAGTCGGCGATCGAGGAGCTCGAAGAGTTCTCCATCGACATCGTCAAGCTCGACCGTCGATTCATCGCCGGCGTGGCGACGTCCACAGATGCCGCGTCGTTGGTGCAGGGGCTCGTGCGGATGAGTGAGACCAGACACCTCCAAGTCATTGCGTCGGGTATCGAAGATACCGAGCAGCGCGCGCGACTCCAGAACGAGAAGGTTCAGGTGGGCCAGGGCTATCTCTTCTCCAAGCCGCACGAGGCAGCAGAGATCGATCGATATCTTGAGGACTTCGCGATCTTCTCGGGAAGGCCCCTTTAAGGTGATCCGAACGCGTGCGTGACGTGGCCGGGGAAAGCGTCGAACCGCGCACTCCCGCTTCTCCCGATGACGTCTCGAGCGACCAGTCGGCACGCGACGCGATCCGTAGGTCACAACGCATTGCGAGCCAGCTCCACCAGCTGATTGCCGCGTCGCTCACGGTGGCGGGGCTGCGCAGCGAGCGCGACATCGTCGAGTCGCTCGCTGGAAGCACGCGACGAGTCTTTGACGCGGATGAAGCGGCGCTCTCGCTGGAGTCCGGGATTGCGGCGCCGCTGCAGGGAGTAGCAGCCCGCGGCAAGATGCTCCTCAGCCTCGGTCCGGACGAGCTCAGCAACGAGATTCCTGAGGTGCGCGAAGGGACGAGCGCTCCGTGGGTCGACGGCGAATGGCTCGTCGCCCCCGTGATCGAAGGACGTGGTCTCGCGCGAGGAGTATTGGCGGTTCGCCGCGCCAATGGCGAGTTCCAGGCAGAAGATCGCGAGGTGCTCACGTTGCTCGCGCAAATGGCTGCGGGGGCGCTCGGTGCTACCGAGCTCGGACGTGAGATCGAAAGCAGTGAGGCTCGACTTCGAGTCATCGTCGACGCGGCACCCGCAGGCATCATCGAGGTCGATCTCGAAGGCCACGTTCGCTGGTGGAATCGTGCGGCGGCCAAAGTCTTCGCCTGGCCCATCTACGACGAAGGGCTCGACGACTTGCCAACGTTGCCCGAGACAGCGCTGGCTGAGCTTGCACCGCTGTGGGCGGAAGTTGCTGAGTCGGGCGCTCCCGGTGTGCGGGACCTCATTGAGATAGAGATTCGAGGTCGTCATCGCGATCTGACTGTGTCGGCGGCGCAGCTTCCAAACTCCGGGGATGTCGCCAACATCTTGATGCTGGTGGACGACGTCACCGATCACCGGCAACTGAAAGCCGAGGTCCACCACGCGCAGCAGATGGAGACCCGAGGTCGTGTGGCGAGCAGCGTCGCCCACGACTTCAACAATCTCCTCACGCTGATCTCGGGCTATGCCGAGATTCTGCTGCAAGAGCTTGATCCCGCTGATCGGACGCGCGAGATGGTGGAAGACATCCAGATCACCGCGTCGCGAGCATCCATGCTGACGGCGCAGCTACAGACGATCGGGCGCGCCCCCTCGGTCGAACCCGTCGTGCTTGATCCAGTCGCCGTGCTGCAGATGAACGCAGAAGTCTTTGAGCGCGTCGTGGGCTCGAACATTGAGACGGTGTGGTCGCTCAATCACGACGCGGGCACGATTCTGGTCGACGCAGGACAGTTCGAGCAGATGATGCTGAACCTCGCCATCAACGCGCGCGACGCGATGCCCGAGGGCGGCACGTTGCAGATTGGCGCCCGCACGGTTACGGTCAGTGACGCAGTGGCGAGAGAGTTAAGTCTCGAGCCTGGCGACTACGTGGATATTACGGTGAGCGACTCGGGGATCGGCATGAGCGAAGAGACGCTCGCTCACTGCTTCGACACGTTCTTCACGACGAAGGGCCCCTTCAAGGGAACCGGCCTCGGTCTCGCCGCGGCGCGGCGACTCGTCGAGGGGAGCGGCGGTTCGATCACGTGCGTCAGCCAGCTCGGTGGCGGGACCACGTTCCGCATTCTCTTGCCAGCAGCTCACGAATCGGTGCTCGAGACGCCGCCCGTTGTTGTGAATGAGCGCCCACCGGGCACCGCGACGGTTCTCATCGCAGAAGACGACGACGACCTTCGCCGGATGATGGTCCAGGTGCTGAGTCGCAATGGCTATGACGTGATCGTTGCGCCCTCGGGCGAGGAGGCGCTGCTGCGCGGTGCTGAGGTTGGCGGATCGATTGATCTGCTCGTGAGTGACGTGGTCATGGCCGATCTCTCAGGCCCCGATCTCGCGGAGTCGCTGCAGGCGCAGAATGCCGAGCTCCGCGTGCTCCTCATGTCGGGCACCGCGGACGAGTCGGTATTGGTGGGACTTCTACCCGGGACGGCTGCGTTTTTGCCGAAACCGTTTCGTCCGAGCGAGTTGATCGACCAGGTACACGCCCTGTTGTCACGCCGCTAACCGCCCGGTCCAACGGGCTGTCCCGGACTGGCGGGGGCGACCTTGTTGACGGGCGGCGGTGGTGGGTGCACGATGGTGTCGTTCGAGGGTGCGACGTAGTACCACGCACCGAGTCCAAAGAGCACGACGAGAACAATCGGCGCGGCCCGTCGCGGAAGGCGAAGAATGAACCACGCCGCGAGCAGCGCGATCAAACCGAGTGCAGGCACATAGAAGCGGATCACGTGCACAGGATTGAGGTGGCCAAGCGTCTGGCCAACGGTCCAGGTGTAGGCGAGATAGAGCCCCCAGACCACCAGCCATCCGATGGCGAGGACCAGGGCGACAGCTGCATCGCGGTCCTCGCGCGCGTCTCGTCTGCCGGATCGAATCGCGATCCAAATCATGGCTCCGAGCGCAAGGACGCTCATCGGCATGCTCACGGCCAGCCGTGATGGCATCCTCTCCAGGTTCGGCGCGATCGCGCTCGATGCGAACGTCACCAGCCCCGACGCGTAGCCGGTCTTTAGGTGGCCACCGTAGAGATAGTGGTTGAACCAGAGATCGAAGACGGCGAAGCCAGCGACGACAGCCATCCATACGGCAAGAAACGTCCTTGGTAGCGCACACGCTCGAGCGAATGCCAGCACCACGACGAGCGCGACGATCAGTTCGACCACGTCGGTGTAGCGAATGAACACGGCCCCGTCGAGAGCGAGAAACGCGAGTGCCCCAAGGAGAAGCCGACGCCGAGGAGGATCGTCAGTCGATAAGAGAACGCCGAGCAGCAGGCCCGCGGCTGCCGCGATGAGCGATGCGTCGGTGAATGTCGCTATCGTAGCCCGCCACGCGAAGATGAGGGACTGCGCCCGAGGAGCAGTACAGCGCGACGACGACGGGTCCGCCCCAGCGTCCGAGCCAGCGCCGCGCGCCATAGAAAAGACCGGCGCAGGCGCAGGCTCCGTAGAAGAGCGGGGCCAGCCGCAGGGCGTGTAACCACTGAAACACCACCGCGAAGAACGGGTAGCCGGGGTTCTTCTGACTGATCCAGAGACCGTTTTTGAGGTGCACCCACTGGACGATGCCCGGGCCGCCGTGGAGTGACAGCTGGGCTCGCAGCGCCAGAAACTGCGCGTTCGTAAGGAGCACGTGGCCCTCGCTCAACGCGACGATCGAGGCACGATAGGCGTAGTCATCGGGCTCCAACAGCTGGGGCGAGCGCAGGAGGACCACCACACAGAACGTCAAAAATATGGCCGCGGTCGTCCAAAGCTCTACCCGGTTAGTCCTCGAGTACGGTGACGCGTCGTCTCGAGTGTCGGACATTGACGCAAAGCCTACGCAGCGCTTCGAGTTGTCGACGTTAACGATCCCCCACTCTCGAAGAGGAGCGTCTTCGTCGCTCGCTCCGACACGAACAATTTACGGGTTGCCTGCTCGCTTGACACTTCAACGCCCTTTGCGCCTCATTGACTGTCGCGGTTTGCGGTGCTGTGATACGAGGAACCGTCTTCAGAGATCTCCGACCGGAGGATTTCGCCATGGTTGAATGAGCCAGACTAGGGAATCCCAAGAATGCTGGCCGACATTCCTAAAAGGCGATGCCGGAAGCGCGAATCGGAGTCCGCCCTTGCTAAGCGTTCTTCTTTATCAGAGCCGCCACTTCCTTGAAGTCAGCTGTTGCCGCAGAAAGGTCAGCCTTGAATTGAGCAAGGAGGGAGTCCGAGACCGAGCCAGTGGCCAGGTACATGTAGCCCTTCCACGCCATTGAGTTGGAGACACGAGCTAGCTTCACAATGACGTGATTCATTGCCTCACTCGGCGAGTTGTCGAATCCAGCAATCGCGACGGCATCGCTACTGATGGCAGCGAGATCAGATTCCTCAGCGTTATTTTTGGCACTTGAGGAAGCCACATTCAATGTAAGGATCAAGACCGTGTACTGGTGAGCCAGTGCGTCAAATGATGCTTCTCCGTTCGCGGCCCAAGTGCGCCACGCCGGAGTCTCTGTACTGGCGCTAGCACTAGAGAGCGGTACCAAAGACGCTGCCGAGGCGATTGCCAGAACTGCAGCCACCTTCTTGATCGAGTTCGCGAGCATGAACCTACTTTAGGTTTGTCGTGATCTTGGAACGTAGTGTGCTTCCAGCGCCTTGTCTGAAACTACTTTTGATGAATGTTCGACGCTCATGGTTGATATTCCCAATGTCGCCGTCGCGATGATTGTTCGGGATGAAGAGGGTCGTGTTGGGCGTGCACTGGTGCCAGTCGTTCCCGCGAGAGAGCGATTGCCTTGAACGACTGTAGGTCGGGATGGATCGGAGCACCGGCCAGTCCCCGAGGCGCCAGCCGGAGAATCTGGACTTGGCTCCCGAACGATTGAAGTCGATCGAACGAAATACTCAGGTCGGAAACGAACGCCTCAGTTCGTGACGGGCACCCCCAGGAGAGGGCCGAGTACGGTTGGTATGTCGCCGCGGACGACCAGGTCCGCGTCACCGTCGAACGGCGTCGGATCGGCGTTGACGATGAGGAGCCGTGCGCCGCGTGACACTGACTTCGGGACGAGTCCCGCCACGGGGTGCACCATTAGCGTCGAACCAACGCACATCAACAGGTCGCAGGTCTTGGCCAGGTACTCAGCTCGAGCAAAGTCACGCTGCGGTAGGGGCTGACCAAAGCTGACGACCGCTGTCTTCAGCAGGCCGCCGCACTCCACACCGGCCACGAGCGCATCGCAATGGGGATCAAGGTCCCCCTCGACGACACGGTCAAGGACGACCGAAGTTGGCGACTCGCTCCCACAGCGAAGGCAACGCGTCACTCTCGTGTTCCCGTGCACCTCGATGACCAGCTCGGGATCCGAACCGGCAGCGATGTGCAGTCCGTCGATGTTCTGAGTGATGATGGCCTTCAGCCTCCCCGTATGTTCGAAGGCGGCGAACGCCCGATGAGCCGGATTCGGCTGCGCCGGATGGGCCCGATTGGCGAGATGCCTTTGCCAGGCGGCGACGCGAATTTCCGGCGTCGATATGTAGACCTCTATATTCGAAAGACGCTCGGCGACTGGATCCTTGGTCCATATGCCCTCAGGTCCACGAAAATCTGGGATCCCAGAACCGGTCGAGACCCCCGCGCCTGTGATCACGACGACCGATGACGAGGACTCGACGAGTCTTCGAGCGTCGTCGATCGGGCTCATGGTCACGAGTGCGAATAGTAAGGCATCTGCGATCGGTTGCTTAGCGGGTCAACTTCGTCATCGGTGGGAGGGGATGGCACCTTTAAGGTGAGTGAAACCATGATTCCACTTTCTATTCTCGATCTCGCGACGGTTGGCACCGGTTCGTCGCCCGCGCAAGCGTTGCGTGAGACCACCGATCTCGCGGTTGCCGTCGAACCGCTCGGCTACCACCGCTTCTGGGTCGCCGAGCATCACGCCATCGCTGCGGTTGCGAGCTCCGCGCCCGCCGTCCTCATCGCGCATCTCGCCGACGCGACTTCGACGATGCGCGTGGGCTCGGGGGGCGTCATGCTGCCGAATCACGCGCCACTCATCATCGCCGAGCAGTTCGCCACACTCGAGGCGCTCCATCCGGGTCGCATCGACCTCGGTATCGGTCGCGCGCCCGGTACCGATCACGTCACTGCCCGCGCACTGCGGCGAAGTGCCGACCTTAATGCCACGCACTTTCCCGACGACGTGGTTGAGTTGATCCGCTATCTCCTGCCCGCCGAAAGTCCCTCGCACCCCGCGCCGGTGCCGGGCAGCGGGTACCTGCCCGAGGTGTGGCTGCTTGGGTCGTCCACCTTCAGCGCTCAGCTCGCCGGCATGCTGGGCTTGCCATTCTCATTCGCCTATCACTTCGCGCCCGCCTTGCTTGACGCGGCGGTTGAGAGCTACCGCTCGCATTTCGAACCGTCGATCCTCCTTCGTGAACCCCACATGATGATCGCGGCGTCGGTGATCTGTGCGGAAAGCGAGGAGGAGGCGCGGTGGCTTGCCGGCTCAAGCGCGCTCAACATCCTCCAACGCAGTACCGGTCGCCTGGGTCCACTGCCGACGTCGAAGGAAGCTGCCGACTACGAGTTCTCTGCCTCGGATCGGGCGGTCATTGCCGACGCTCTTGCCTCCCATCTCATCGGTGATCCGGCAGTGGTGCGCGCGGGCCTCGAAGCCCTCGCGTCGCGTACTGGCGCCGACGAACTCATGTTGTCCACGAGGGTGCACGACTACGACGCGCGGGAGCGCTCATATTCGCTCGTCGCCCAAAGTTGGGGTTTGACGCCCGCCGTAGCTTCGTAAGCACGGAAAATATCGTCGACATGTAGCTTCGTTGGCCTCGTCGATGAGATTGGTACTAAGGGTCGTAGCAAGGATGCGGAATTTTATTTCGTTCTTAGCCACTGCCCACCGAGCGTTCACGATCTCCCTTCAGGATGGTTCCACTAACTATTCGAAGGCCTACCCCCAGGTTGTAAAGGAGTATCCATGGACATTGATTGGAATGACGAATCGGAACCGACGCCCACCTCGGCTCAGGGCGGACAAGGGCGCGAGCAAGCGATAGATGCTCCCCAAAGTGATCCGTTTCCGCTGACGACGGCGCCTGCGGCACGAAGGGTTGCCGTCGACCGCCGCGGGTTTTACATGACATATATATCGGCGCTCGCGGGCGTCCTTTTGGTCGTTGCCATCGCCGGTGTTGGCTTCGTCTTTGGCCACTACGTGGTCAAACCGACGTCGACGATCATCCAAAGCCCTTCCTATGCGAAGACGAACCTGCCGGGAAGCGGTTCAGGTGGCTTCGAGATCCCGAACTTCGGATCAAACGGCGGCCAGGTTCCCTCGTTTGGCTCACAGGCTCCCTCGAGCACGACCAACGATCCGGCCGCGGCGAAGATAGCGAAGAACGTCGATCCGGGGCTGGTCGATGTCAACACGAACATCTCCTACCAAGGCGCGAGTGCGGCCGGAACTGGCATGGTCCTCACCTCGAACGGCCTCGTCCTCACGAACAACCACGTCATTGAAGGTGCCACGTCCATCACGGCCCGCGACGTCGCCACGGGTAAGACCTACACCGCCAAGGTTGTTGGCTACGACCTGGCGAAGGACATCGCGGTCCTGCAGCTGGAGAACGCCTCTGGATTGACGACCGTCTCGCTCGGCAACTCAAGCAACGTCAAGGCTGACGAGCAGATCGTGGGGATCGGCAACGCGGGAGGGGCGGGCGGAACACCCAGTTACGCCGCAGGAAAGATTCTCGGAACGGACAAGTCCATTACCGCCAACAGCGAGGAGAATCCGAACGGTTCTGAGACCTTGAGCGGCCTCATTGAGACGAACGCGCCGATCGAGCCGGGCGACTCGGGCGGACCACTGGTCACGACGAGCGGCGAGGTCATCGGCATCGATACAGCCGCCTCACAGGGCGGGGGCGGCTTCGGCTTCGGCTACAGCCAGGCGACCACGGCGACCCAGGCCTACGCCATACCTATTAATACGGCTCTCGCCATCGCGAAGTCGATCGAACACGGCGATGCGTCAACAACGGTTCACATCGGCGAAACCGGAATTCTGGGCATCGAAGTCAGCCCCGAGGGCTCAAGCGACTCAGGCTCCATCGCGGGTTCGCCTACCGTGAGCGGCGTCACGGTGGCCACCATCATGCCCAACACCCCGGCCGCAAGCTCGGGCTTGGCTGCTGGCGACGTGATCACGTCGTTCGACGGGCACGCGGTCTCGACGACGGCGCAGTTGAGCGCACTTGAGTACACCTTGAAGCCCGGGCAGAGCGCGACGATCGACTACGTGACCCCGAGTGGTACACAGACGACGGTGAGCTTCGACCTGGTCCCCGGGCCGCCGCAGTAGTTCTCGCCTTGAGCGACGCCTTCTCGTACCAGTGGCCCCACGGTCAGTGACCGTGGGGCCACTGGTGAGCGGGCAGGAAGACTCCGCAACCGCGGGTTCGGCGCACAGCAGTTAGAAGCCGAAGCCGCCATTTCCATTCCCGTTTCCATTGCCCGGATTACCTCCGGGGTTGGGAATGGTTGTCGTGGTGGTGGTCGTCGTACTCGTCGTCGTGGTGGTGGTGGTCGTCGGTGGAATCGTGACGTCGAGGGCAGTCGACAGCACCGAGAGGGCGTGGAGGAGCTGGGCGCTTTCCGCTTGCGTGATCGTGCCTGCTTGAAGACCGTTCACGATCGTTGACTCGGCCTGCGCGAGATCGTTGCCGGCTTGGTTCATGTTTCCTGCCGCTTCATTGGCGACGGCCTGTTCGACGTCGGTCGCGATCGCTTGTTCTGACGTGGTGTTCATGCGTCCTGCCGACTGAGCGCGGGCCATGTCGCTCACGAGCGAAGACAGCGCGGTCGAGATGCTGGGCAGGGTGGTCGTGGTCACCGTGTGCCTTTTCGGGTCGTGGGGAGGAGCCGACGTCAACCACAATCCGAGGCCCACGCCGACTAGGGCAACTGCCGCGACGCTCAGCAGAGCAGGTCGCAGTCGACGGATGTTTCGAAGTGGGCGCGAACGGCCGGTTCGAGGCGACAACGGACGAGCGATACGCGTGCTGTCGGCACCCACCACGACAGTGTCGTCGGGACGTCCCTGACGTCGACCGGCGGGCGCGAGTGCGGTGAGGTCGTACGGCGCAAAGCGTTCGCGGCTCACGATAGTGTCGTCGTCGTTCGACGGATGCCATGGTTCGCGGAAGGCCGACGTTGAGAGCATGGCCGCGACCTCGTGACCCGACAGTCGCTGGTCCGGCCGATGGTCGAGCATGCCTGTGAGCACGAGCTTCCAGGGCACGGGTAGGTCGGCGGGCAGCGGAATGGGTGCCATCAACCGGCGCGCCACGATCTCACTCGGCGAACCTTCGAACACTCGACGGCCGGTGAGACACTCGAGCAGCACCACACCGAGGGACCAGAGGTCGGCGCTCGGGCCAACTTGATTGTCTTCCAGCTGCTCGGGCGCCATGTAGGACACGGTGCCGATCATCGTGCCGGAGATCGTCAGGGTTGCCGCGTCGCGCAGCTGGGCGATGCCGAAGTCACCAAGCATCGTCGCGCCGCTCGAGGTTCGAAGAATGTTGGACGGCTTCACGTCGCGGTGCACGACACCTCGCTCGTGCACGTAGGCGAGAGCGTCGGCGAGGGTTGCTCCGAGCGTTGCCGTCTCTTCGGCGCTCAAGGGACCACGTCGCAGGACCTCGGCGAGGGTGACACCGTCCACGTACTCCATGACGAGGTAGGCCTGATCGCCGGCGAGCCCTGTATCGAAGAGTCGGACCAATCCAGGGTGCGCGAAGCTCTCGAGAGCCCGGGCCTCGTGCGAGAGGCGCCGTACGAACTCGGGGTCTCCGCTGCGTACGACCTTCACGGCAACCGAGACCCCGGTGCGCACGTCGAGCGCCTCATAGACATCGGACATCCCGCCTCGACCGATCAAGCGAACGAGACGGTAGTGTCCACCGAGAGTTTCAGCGATCAGTGTCATGGGCGAGCCGCACTCAAGCGTAATCGCGGCCCTAATGAGCGTTACAGCGAGCACGTCGGGCAGAAGCCACGCGCGGGCAGTAAGAATGTGCGCGATCACCCCGAAAGTGTGCGTCTCGAAGTGCCATCTTCAAATTCAGAGTTTTCTAATGCGGCGCTTCGTTCCAGGAGATGCGCCGCACTCCCTTGGAGATGCCCTCGAGACACAAGAATGAGTTGGCTGCATCCGCCAGCGCAACGTGACTCACTACACTCACACTCTGGACGCACCGTCGTGGGGGCACTGTGAGGACCATTCGAGGACTGCTGCGCTCGCGAGGATGGGCCGCCGTGGTGAGTGTGGTTGTAGCCCTTGCCGCGGCGCCAGTCATTGCTGCGGCGACAGGCACCACGACCACGACGACGACCATTCCGACTGGTGCGACGACGACCACGATCGCCACCACCACGACGACACTTCCCGTGACGTCGCTCGGTCCCAATGGCGTCACGTCGTCGGCGATCATCGCCCAGAACCGACTGCCGGGAACGAGCAGCTGGGAGATTCCTGGGAACGTGTCGCCCACCGTTGTCCAAGGGTTTGCCAACGTGACCTACGCGAAGCTTGGACAGGACGTCGACCTCTACGTTGACTCGCAGGCCTCGACGTATCGTGCCATCGCCTATCGCATGGGGTACTACCAAGGACTTGGCGCGCATGAGGTGTGGTCGTCGCCGATCGAGCAGGGCATCAAGCAGCCGCCGTGCACTGTCGCGTCGACGACGAACATGGTGAGCTGTGCGAACTGGCACGAGTCACTCGTCATGCCGATCACGTCCGCATTCCTGCCGGGCGACTATCTCATCAAGCTCGTCGCGGGACCGCGGGCGGCGAGTTACGTGCTGCTCACGGTGTGGGACCCGTCGAGCACCGCCGCGTACGTCGTGATGAATCGCTCGCTGGTGGAGCAAGGCTGGAACACGTACGGTGGCTACTCGTATTACGCCGGCGTCGGTCCGTGCATCCTCGATGACAGCTCCTATCCGCCGTGCAATCGCGCCCGCGTCGTGTCGTTCGACCGACCGTATGACACCGGCTACGGCGCATCGGACTTTCTCACCAACGAGTACCCGCTCGTGCGGCTCATGGAGAAGGAGGGGCTCGACGTCACGTACATCTCTGACGTGACGCTCAGTCAGTATCCGAGCTTGCTGCGGCAGCACAAGGTGCTGCTTAGCTTGGATCACGACGAGACCTGGACCTACTCCGAGCGCGTCGCGGTGAAGAATGCGATGGCGCACGGTGTCAATGTCGTGTACTTCGGCGCGGCCGCGATGGTGCGCCACGCGCGACTCCAGTCGTCGCCGCTCGGTCCCGATCGCGAAGAGGTCGACTATCGCAACTCCTACGAGGATCCGCTCAACGGCGTCGGCAACCCGATGCAGGTGACGGGCAACACGTGGGAGACCCCACCGGCTGACTGGTCGCCGATCGGTCAGATCGGTGTGGAGTACAGCGGTTACTTGGCGCCAGGCGACTACGCATCCATGGTGATCTCTGACGCGTCGTCGTGGGTCTTTCGGGGTGCAGGGCTGCGGGACGGATCCTCGTTACCGCATGTCATCGCGTCAGATTTTGATCACGTCATCAGCGGCTCGCCCACTGACTTGGAAATTCTTGCTCACTCGCCGATTCCCGCCGACGAGTCGACGGCGAGCGGATCGATCGTCGACGGCGACAGCTACTCCGACATGGTCTACTTCGCGGTGCCTTCGAGCGACGCTGGCGTCATCGATACCGGCAACAACGTCTGGATTGGCGACCTACGAGCGTGTACGTCGGGCGAGACGTGTGTCGCACCGACGATCACGAAGATCACGAACAACATCTTGCGTGTGTTCGGTCAGGGCCCCGCCGAGGAGCTTGAACCGGTCGTGCCAAACGTGAGTGCGATCGGTTAGCGGGACTCGTAGCGGGCGACCGTGTGGTCGTCGAAGTGGCGCCGCCGTCGAGGTGGATCATGCGCTCAAAAATGAGCTCGACGATGCGTTGCGTGAGGCGTGTGACGACGTAGTGATTACGACGCCCTAGACGCTCACGGTGACGGTTTACGCCGACGTGACTGTTGAACGACATTCGACTCTTGTGCTCATAAGTGCGCACTGCGTAGGATTCCACCAACGCAACAAACGCAGGGGCATGATCTTTGAAGTTGGGGCCGTATGGCGCTGAAGCACCGAACACTCAAAGTCTTTGCCCCGGATGAGACCGTCACGAACGGCCATCGTCAGCCGCTCGCATCCAGTGAGGAATTACTCAATCAGCTCGTGAAAGAGCGCGCGCGACTGAGCGCCACACTCGACTCGCTCATGGACCCTCACGTCATCTTTGAAGCGGTGCGCGATGAACGAGGCGACATTGTTGACTTCACCTTCTCCGACGCCAACGACGCGGCGATTGCGTACAACCGCTCGACCCGTGAAGAGATGATCGGCGCTCGACTGCTCGATATCCTTCCGGGACACAAGTCATCCGGGGTCTTCGCCACCTACGTGCATGCCGTCGAGACCGGCGAGCCGATGATCCTCGATGACTCGGTGTACTACAACGAGGTGCACGGCTCCTGGCGTCACTGCGACGTCCGCGCGCTCAAGGTGGGCGACGGGCTGAGCTACACATGGCGCGACGTGACCGAACGCGCGCAGCTCATCGAGAAGTATCGACTGCTCGCGGAGAATGCGTCCGACATCGTCTTTGAGACCGACGTCGACGGCACCCTCAAGTGGATGTCGCCGTCGATGCAGGCGCTCGGATGGGACGCCGAGAAGCTCCTCGGCACCTCTGCCTATGAGCTCATCTTCGAAGCTGACCACGCCAAGGCTCGTTTGGTGCGTGAGCGACTCGAAAAGGGAGCACCGGGTGCTCGCTTCGAGGCGCGCTTTCGTGCGGCGAACGGTGACGTCCACTGGATGTCGGTATCGGTGAAACCGTTGCGCGATTGCGACGGCACGACCACCGCGTTCGTCGCGGGGCTTCGCGGCATCGATACGGAGATCGCGACACGTCGTTCGCTCGCGAAATCCGAAGAGCACTTTCGTCTCGTTGCCGAAAACTCATCCGACGTGCTCTACGAGACCGACGTCGATGGGATCATTCGGTGGATCTCGCCGTCGGTGCACCAAGTGCTCGGCTACCTGCCGAGTGCACTCATCGGCACACGATCGATTGACCTCGTGGCGAAGGACGACTTTGTCGAAACTGTCGAGCGTCACGAGCTGGTGATCGCGGGCAAGGAAGTGGGTCGCGTGCAGATGCGCCTTCGCACCGCGACCGGTGAGCTCCGTTGGATGGCGGTGCGCGCCCACCCGGCGCGCGGGTCGTCGGACGACATCATCGGCAGTGTCGTCGCGCTGCGTGACTGCCAGAGCGAGGTCGCCGCACAGCGCGCCGCCAACACACTCTCGGCCGGGAGCCAGGTGCTTGTTCGTTCCGAGAATGAAGCGGACCTCTTTGCCGAGATGTGCCAAGCCGCGGTCGACGAAGGTGGCTATGAGCTCGCGTGGTACGCACGACGCGTCGACGGACCCGAGCACGCCCTCGAAAAGGTGGCGTCGAGCCGCGAGCACGTGGACTACGTGGACGCGATCGACGTGAACTGGGGCAGCGGTCCTCTCGGACTCGGTCCAACCGGCACGGCCATTCGCACGGGCGAGCCGGTCATCCAGAACGACATGACCGCCGACGTGAACTTCGCTCCTTGGCTCGGCCAAGCAACCGTGCACGGCTTTCGATCCTGCATCGCTCTTCCGGTGATCGTCGACGGCGAGGTCGACGGCAGTCTTCAGGTCTACGCCAGCGACCCAAACGCCTTTGCCGGCGACGTGGCAGAGGTCATGGGGGACCTCGCGAGCGTGCTCGGCTTCGGCATCAAGCGGTTGCGTGATCACGAACGCCTCCTCCAGTCCATGAAGGACCAGACGCTCCTGTCGAAGGCAATCGACCAGGCGAGCGAGTCGATCATTGTCACCGACCCCGAAGCGAACATTCTCTACGCGAATCCCTCGGCGGCGCGCACGAGCGGATATACCGTCGACGAGCTGGTGGGCCAGAACCCGCGGGTCTTTCAGAGCGAGCTCCACGACTCGGCCTTCTATCAGTCGATGTGGTCCCATTTGCTGAGCGGTCAGCCGTGGCACGGCGCCTTGATCAACCGGCGCAAGGGCGGTGAGCTCTACGAAGAGGACACGACGATCTCGCCGATCCACGACGCCGAGGGACGCTTGACGGCCTACGTCGCCGTGAAGCGCGACCTCACGATCGAGCGCCGCCTTGAGACCAACCGATCGCGCGAGCAGCGAGACCGCCTCGCCATCTTGGACGTCATGCAGGAGGTTCGCCGGGGCGACTCGCTTCAGGCGACCGCCGAGAGATTCTGTCGAGCGGCGACAACCATGACGTCAATTGATGCGGCGCTCACCGTTCTTGTCCAAGGCGACGGGACGCTCCTCACCATTGGCACGGGCGGCGCCGAGCTCGGCGGTGCGACGAGCGGCGCGGTCTTGGAGTTCGCGAATCCTGAGTCCATCGTTGAGCGAACGGACGCCGGCGCATGGTGGCTTGATTTCGCCGACTTCGCGAGCACGGTCACCGTCTCCGAATCCAGCGTCACCGGTCGAATGATCAAAGAGGGCTTCACCGCCATCGGCAACGTCCCGATCCGCTGGGAGGGTCAGCTCGTCGGCATCTTGGCGCTGGCAACCAAGGACGGCGACGGGCCCGAGTGGATGGGCGCTCGACTGCCGGTCTTCGAAGAGCTCGGCTCGTACGCGGGGGCGCTCTTTGGCGCCGAGGCCGACGTCTACTCCCGGCGCCAGTCGCTCCGAACCAGCGTGCAGACGATCATGAGGGAACGTCGATTCTCTCCGGTCTTCCAGCCGTTCGTCGAACTGGACTCGGGGCGGATCGTCGGCTACGAGGCGCTGACGCGATTCGACGATGGCGAGTTCCCTGATCAACACTTCATGCAGGCCCATTCCGTTGGTCTGGGCAGCGAGCTCGAGGCGCTGTGTGCTGAGTCCGCGCTGGAGCAGGCGGCCTCCATGGCGTCCGATGTCTGGCTCAGTCTGAACTTCTCACCGGCGGCACTGCTCGACGGTCACGCCGCGAAGGTCGTTAACGGCGTGGACCGTCCGCTCGTGATCGAAGTTACCGAACACGCCCAGATCAAGAACTATGTCGCGATCCGGCGTGCATTGGCCGATCTCGAGAACTGTCAGCTGGCTGTCGACGATGCCGGGGCGGGCTATACGAGCTTGAGCCACATCCTCGAGTTGCACCCTGATTTCGTGAAGCTCGACATCTCGCTCGTTCGCGACATCGATACCAACCCCGCTCGTCAGGCGATGATCGCGGGCATGTGCCACTTCGCCGCCCAGAGCGGAACGACGTTGATCGCCGAGGGCATCGAGACCCAGGCTGAAGCGGAGATGCTACGAGCGCTAGGAGTGCCACTTGGCGAGGGCGGCATGCTCGGCCAGGGATTTCTCTTCGGTCGCCCCAAGCCCCTTTGAGTGCAAATTTCGCGGGAATAATGCACCTTTTTCCAGTAACCGCGACGGAAGGGAAAGGAATGTCCGGTATATACGGATTTTGAACCCTATAGAACTAGGATGACGGAGTTGAGTGTCGGTTCGACGGTGACGGGAGATGCGGGAATTTGGCGGCGTTTCGCGAGAGCCCCCAGACCGTCATCTGCAAATAGTTAATACGGGTTAATCCGTTTTTTCTTGATATCCAAGATAGATTATGCAAGTTACGTGGAGTTTTCTAAGTGATGAAGCGGGGTAGTTGTGGCCTTTAAAAAGAAGACCCGTGACGAAAAAGACGACAGCGCCAAGGGCGGTGTCAGCGTCGCGACCGTCGTGAGTGAGCGGACGGCGAAGTCCGGTTCGAACGGACCTTCAACTACTTCAGGGTTCGGCGGCGAGAACGGCATCGGTCCGCGTCCCGGCGCACCGGACTCTGCCGCTGCTGAGGGCCGTCAAGTTCGTCTCGGCGAACAGCTCATCGGCTCGCACCTCATAACCGAGGAGCAGCTTGAGCAGGCTCTCGCGATGCAGCGTGACGCTGGAGGCCGACTCGGCGAAGTTCTGGTCAGCGTCGGCGCGCTCAGCGAACAGTCACTCGCGCACGCGCTCGCTGCGTTTTTCGGCTACGAGGTAGCCAACTTCGCCGCGACGTGATCAGACCAGAGCGTGCTCGAGCTCATCACCGAAGACGTTGCTCGCAACGAACATGGCGTTTCCGGTGCGTCTTCAGGACGACGGCGTGCTCTCGGTGGCCGTCGCGGAGCCAAGTGACGATCTGAAGAGCTTGCTGTCGAGAGCGAGCGGCAAGACGGTCCAGCTCGTCATCGCACCGCTCGGCGACATTCGATGGGCCATCGACAGCAACTACCACGCACTCGGCAACGTGGAAAAACTGGTCAAGGCGTTCGAATCAGTCGAAGGTTCGCGCAGGCGCACATCAGAGACGGCGGAGCCCGAAATCGTCGCCGAAGACGCACCGGTCGTCCAGGTCGTCGACCGCATCCTCACGCAAGCCATGCGCGACCGGACCTCGGACGTGCACATCGAACCGTCCGACGACATCGTTCGCGTGCGCTTTCGCATTGACGGCGCGTCTGAAGGAAGTGCTGACGCTGCCCGCCTCGATCGGCCCGGACTCGTGAGCCGAATCAAGATCATGGCGAACATGAACATCGTCGAGCGGCGCCGTCCCCAGGACGGCCAGCTCACGATCATGATCGACGGCAAGGAGGTTGACGTTCGCGTCGCGACGACCGCGACGATCATGGGCGAGAGCTGCGTGATGCGAATTCTCGACAAGACGCGCTCCGTGCTTCGCCTCAACGACCTTGGCATGCCGGCGGCGACCCACGACGCCTACTCCAAGATCGTGCGCTCGCCCTTTGGCATGGTGCTGTGCGCCGGTCCGACCGGTTCGGGGAAGACGACGACGCTCTACGCCACCTTGAGCGAGGTCAATAACCCGACCATCAACGTCATGACCATCGAAGACCCCGTCGAGTACATATTCCCAACGATCAACCAAATCCAAACCAACGAACAAGCGGGACTGACATTCGCCACCGGCCTTCGTTCGATTCTGCGTCAAGACCCTGACGTCATCCTCGTTGGTGAGATCCGTGACGTCGAGACGACGCGCGTCGCGGTGCAGTCAGCATTAACTGGACACTTTGTCGTTTCTTCGCTGCACGCGACCGACTCGGTCTCCGCATTGCACCGTTTTCTCGACATGGGCATCGAATCGTTCCTCATCGCCTCGTCGGTGCTCGCCGTCGTGGGACAGCGCCTCCTACGACGGATCTGCCCGTCTTGTCGTACTACCTACACCCCCACCGACGAAGAGATGATTTTCTACGAAGAGGCCGGTGGACCCCCCAAAACGGCCTTTTTTCAGGGAACGGGATGCAATTACTGCGCGAATACGGGTTACAAGGACCGAATTGGAGTGTACGAGCTTCTCGTCATGACCCCAGAACTGCGGCGTCTGATCGTGGGCTGGGCAACTCAGGAGGAATTGCGTAATATGGCCGTCAAGCAAGGGATGAGCACACTTCGACAGGAAGCGATCAATCTGGTAGCCCAGGATGTCACTTCCATCGCGGAGGTAATACGGAGTATGTACACCCTATGAGCAAACGCGACAAGTCATTAACGAGTTACCAATTCAAGGCGTTGGACGAAGTCAGGCAAGCAAGTTTCGGGCGTCGAGATCGCGGCGTCCACCGGTGCCGCTCACGTTGCACTTCTTCGCACGGGGCTTACAACCACTCGAAGTTAGCGCGAAAAAGAATATTCTTTCCTTTGAGATCACTCAGAAGAAGGTACCGCGCAAGGACCTGACCAACTTCACGCGCCAGCTCGCCGTATTCATGCGTGCAGGAGTTCCGATCATGGAGGCGCTCGAGGTCATCACCGAAGAGACTCAGAACAAAATGTTGAAAACTGTTTTGTTCGACATGATCGACAGTCTGCGGGCGGGTGACACGTTCGCCGCGGCCGCGGCGGTGCACCCGGAGGCGTTTCCTAACTTTTATGTCGGAATTCTCGAGTCTGCTGAATTGACTGGAAACCTGGACGTGGTGCTCAACCAACTGGCCGACTACATCGATCGGGACCAGAAGGCGCGCTCGAAGGTTACGGCAGCGCTGATCTACCCAGCGGTCGTCGCCTGCATGTCGGTCGTCGTCGTCATCGTGCTTGCCGTCTTCGTCATGCCGCGATTCGAAGTCTTCTTCAAGAGCCTGAACGCCAAGCTTCCTCTCGTCACACGAATGCTGCTCAGCATCACCACGTTCATTGGCCACAACTGGTACTTCGAGCTTGCCTTCATCATCGTTGTCGTCGGCGGCTTCATCGCCATGCGTCGCTCGCCAAAGGGTCACGCGATCCTCGACAAATGGATGTTGAAGTTGCCGGTTATTGGTGACCTCACGGAAACCGCGATCATCGAACGGACGTGTCGCGTCCTCGCCTCAATGCTGCGGGCTGGCGTCGACCTTCCTCGTTCAATGGCCGTGACGGCCGACTCCGCGAACAACGCGGTCTACAAGAAGGCGCTGGAAGGCGTCCGCGAGGCGATGATGGAGGGCCAGGGACTCTCCGGCCCCATCAACCAGACCGAGCTGTTCCCCGCCGCAGCCCGCCAGATGTTCCGTGTCGGTGAGGAGACCGGAACACTCGACCAGCAGCTCGAAGTGGCCGCCGCCTACTACAACCGCGAACTGGAGACGAAGCTGGAGCGCGCGACCGCGCTGTTCGAGCCGGCGATCATCATCTTCATGGGCGTCGTCGTTGGCTTCGTGGCCGTCGCACTGATCTCTGCCATGTACGGGATTTACAACCAGGTGAAAGTTGGATGAGCAACCCAACCTCCGGCCGGGCAGTTCATAAGCCTTTCGGCCGGGGTGGGTCATGCTCGAGAAGCAACTGCTGGCGCAAGGGCCGAGACGATGATGGCGGTTTTACGCTGGTCGAGCTCCTCATCGTTCTCGTCATACTTCCCGTGGTCATTGGAGCCCTGTCGTACGGACTGCTCTCGATCTTTTCCTTGCAGTCGGGTGTCTCCAACAGACTGACCGACACGGAAGATGCCCAGGTCGTAGCGGCGAGCTACGCCACCGACGTGCAGAGCGCGTACAACATCACGACGAATGGCACCCAGATTGACTCGTGCGGAACCATTACCGGGCAGATCCTGGGCCTGGAGTTGAACGAGCAGTCCAATCAGGTTCCGGGGGAGGTCATCTCCTACGTGATCGTTCCCGTGTCGAGCACGACGATCTCGTTGGAGCGCCTGCAGTGCGATACGGCCGCCAACGCCACCGCTACCACCGAAACGACGCTCGCGTTCGACGTATCGGCCGCGATCGAACCGGTCGTTAACATAACCTGCGCGACGGCTTTTGTGGGGAGTCCAACCGTCGAATCATGCACCCAGGCGGCCGGGTCCGGCTGGATCCCCGCATTTGAGTTCAGCCAAATAGTCCTGCCCGTGACCGAGGCGTCGACCGGTAACTATGCCTACACACTGGTGGCCGCCCCCGCAGCGGCCACCTCTGCCAGCAATGAGGGCTCTCAGCTAACCCCAACGGCGACGACGACGAGTTGCAGCTTTGCGTCTGCAGGATCGGGTGAGTACGCCGGAAATCTTTGCTTCGTTGACTTCTCTAGCGTGACCGGTGGCGCCATGACCGCAGCCACCAACGGCGGATGCCTCGAGATGTCGGCAAACGTCGGCGGGGGCAACACCCTCTACTTTTGCCTCAGCATCTCAGGGCAAGCGGTGGCGCCGCACGTACTGCCCACCTATCAGGAAGGCTTCTTAGGCAACACCGACACGGAAACGAACCCCGCGCCGCCGCTGCCGAATGTCCCGTTCTACATCGACGTGCCCGGCGAACCCGCGCTGTACAACACCAATAACGGCGGGGGCGCGACGACGATCACCTTCAGCAGCATTTCCGTGGTCACGTCGACTGGCCAGTTGGCGACGGGGTGGCAACTGTTCAGTGCCGACGCGGAGAGTACTGACAGTGGGGAGTACCTCAAGTGGACGACGACACCTTCGACGGCGCCCCTCACGATCTTGGCCAATGGGCTTTCGGTCGACACCGCTACCGACCCTGTGGGAAACGCCTGCGGGACTGGAGAGGGTCTCTTTTACATCAGTGCCAGCAACGTCGACTACCCGTTTACCACTGGTGGCGTGAGCAACGGCGGAAAATATAACTCGGTTGAGTGCGAAGGCTCAGGAACCGTTAACGGCAACACGTTTTCAACGACGGGTAACGACAAAGACGGTGCCACCATGGTCATCGCTCCTCAACCCGACACCCTGACCGTCAACATGCAGGCCAACGGACTGCAAGGCATTGTCCTTGGGTTGTTCGAGTCATGAGACATCTCTTTCGCCAGTGGGTTTCCAAAGGAGCCGATCGCCACGAGGCGTCGCCACGTACCCGTTCAGAGGCCGGCGACACGCTCGTAGAAGTGCTGCTCGCACTACTGGTTCTCAGTCTTGCCTCCGTGGCGCTCATCCTCGCATTTTCGACCTCAATTTCGGCGTCGGCAGAGCATCGACGTCTGGTGACGGCTGACCTGGTCGTAGGGAGCGTCAGCCAAAACGCCATCGCGAACATTGAAGGTCAACTCCAGCTATTCGCCTGTTCCACCGTGCAATCTGGCCAGTCGACCCCAGTGACCACGACGACTTACCTCTCTATGGTGCAGGGACTCAACTTTGCCCTCGTGCCCGCCCAATACAGCAACACGTACACCGCCTCGATTACCGGAGTTGAGTGGTGGAACGGCACGGCGTTTACGTCAACGTGTGACGCGGGGGATCCCGAAGAGATCACCGTTACGGTAACCAATACCTCGACCGGTGTGACCTACGTCAACACGTTCGTGGTCAGCTTTCCCTTGACGACAACCAACTCTGTCTCGGGATCTGCTCCGGGCACCTCACTCATCTTCTCCACTCAGCCATCGGACTCCAGCACCCAGAACGGCGTCACTACCTATGGCGAGGCGGGCGCAGCCCTCATTACACAACCCGTCGTGGAGGTGCTGGACGCCGCCAATGACCCCGTGTCTACTGACTACTCTCCGGCGATTCTCTCGATCGCCTCTGGCCCCGCAGGAGGAGTTCTGACGGGTTGCGTCGGGAACGAAAGCGTGGGTGGGATCGTTAGCTTCAGTGGCTGCACCCTCAGTCTTCAGGGGACATACACGCTCATTGCCACCGACGGAAGCCTCACGTCCGCTCCCAGTAGTCCAATTACCGTCGGCGCATTGGGCGACTACCTCGCATTCGCCACCAATCACCAGCCGGTAGCGGCTCAGTCGGGATCCGCGTTCAGCACTGAGCCAGTAGTGGAAGTATTAACGGCCACCGGGACCGTCGATCAGTCGTGGGTGGGAACGATCACCCTGACCGCGTCGGGCGGAGACCTTGCTTCAAGCTGCAGCGGCACCATTACCGCGGCGAATGACGGCGTGTGGACGGCTCCGTCCTCGTGCACGTTCGCCGGAGCGATCACAGACAACCCCAGCAACGGCAATATAAATGCGGCCCCGTACACCATGACAGCCAATGGCAGCAGTACGAACTCACCCGTCATACCCGTCGTACCAGTGACGAGCAATCCCTTCTCGGTGACGTCACCCGGTCCCCCGACGCAACTGGTGTTCACCACGCAGCCCACCGGTGCCGCCGGTACCGGCGCCGCCCATCAGTTCGCCAGCTTCTCGGTCACCATGGAAGACGCATTTGGCAACATCGCCTACACCTCGACCAACACGATTGACCTCGCGATCAGCACGGGAACCCTCGGCGGATGCTCCTCGGGCGCGATCACCACCACGCCAACAGACGACTACGGCGTTGCCACCTTCACCGGGTGCTACGGCAGCGCAACGGGTAATAACCTCACTCTCACGGCCACGGCCGTCACCGGGTCGCTGACACCGGCGACAAGCCAGCCCTTTAACATCACCGGCGTCGCCTACGCGTTGGTGTTCACGCGCCAACCAGTCGCCAACGCCTCGGGGCAAACGCTCCTCACACAGCCACAGGTAACGATTGAGGACGCAAATGGCAACGTCGTCACGTCGTCAACCGCGGTGATAACGCTCACGCCATCAGGTGGAACTCTGTCCTACTGCACGAGCTTGAACGCAGTGAGCGGGGTCGTCAATGTAACGGGCTGCACCTTCGCCGGGCTCGTGGGCACGCAGTACACCATGACGGCGACGTCGGGCTCCCTACTCCCGGCAACGAGTAGTTCGTTCTCGCCAACGGGTCCGGGCGTTCCAACGCAGATCGCCTTCACCACCGAACCTGTGGCTGGCTTGGCCGGCTCGCCCTTCACCACACCGCCGGTCGTCTCCCTCGAAGACTCGGGCGGCAACGTTGTCACGACGGCATTCTCCACCGCGACCTTTGCCGCGAGCGGCGGCACCCTCAACTGCCCCGAATACACGATCCAGATCGTCGACGGCGTCGGTGACCTGGATGGATGCACCTTCGGTGGAGTGGTGGGGACCAACTACCAGCTCACTGTGTCGTCGCCGAACTTGACTCAGCCGACTTCGAACCCCGGCACCGCAACGAGCACGAATTTCTCCCCGACAGGCCCCGGTCCTGCGGCGGAGGTTGCGATCACCTCAACGTCGACGCCCAATCCCCCAACGGCGAGTAGCACGGCCAACGTCACACTGACGCTCCAGCTCGAAGACGCGTGGGGTAACCACACGACCAGCGCGTCTGCGACTCAGTTCTCATTGACGTCGACGTCAACCAAGGGCTTCTTCGCCGGAGCCCTTGGCAACTCGGGCACGTTGGGCGCAGCGGGCGCGGTGACGATTCCCGCGAACAACACCGGTATAGGCACCGGGTACTACGGGGACGAGAACGCGGGGCAACCCATCGTCGGAGCTGAAAACGTCGCCGCGGCCGCAGAATGGGGTTCGGAGCAGCTCAACATCGTTCCCGCGGCGCCCAGTCAGGTTGCGCTGACCACGACGTGCCCGACGAGCCTCGCCTCGGGTGGCACCTGCACGGTCACCGCGACCGTCGAAGACCAGTTCGGCAACCCGGAAACCACAGGCGGCGCAGGCGTGGTCTTTGCCGAGGGGGTGGGTGACGTTGGCTCGCTCACCCTGTCTGGCCAGACGTCGTCAGGCGGTTCGTCGACCGTTACCGTGACGGGCCAGCGTGTCGGTGCCGTGACGGTCAACACCACAACGCCCTTTGCCGCCGCCACCCCGGTGAGCTTCACCGTCACCGTTGGCTCAGCATCCAAGATCGCCATCTCCGCGGGCGCCAACCAGTCCGCCACCGTGGGGACGGCGTTCACGAACCCGCTGTCGGCCCTGGTGACCGACGCGTATGGGAACCCAGTCTCCGGTGCCGTGGTCACGTTTACCGCACCCGCATCCGGAGCGAGCGGCACCTTCCTCGCTGCCTCCAACGGCGGGACGTGCCTCGCGACAGGCGGGACTGCGGTGGCATCCTGCACGGCGGTCACGGGCGTAAATGGCATCGCGAGCTCGCTCACCTACACCGCAAACGACACGGCGGGCTCCTACAACGTCGCGGTGACCTCGCCTGCGACAACGCCCAATCCGCTCAACTTCGCTGAGACCAATACTCCGGCTCTTCCAAGCAAGGTGGTCTTCACAACCGAGCCGCCTGCGACAGGGACCGCCGGCACGGCCCTCACGACGTTCAAGGTCTCCGTCGAAGACCAGTTCGGAAACACCGTGACGACCGGTGCCGGCTCAACCGATGGCATCACCCTGTCTATCCACACCGGCCCAGCCGGTGGGGTGTTCAACTCGGCTGCCGGCACCTACACGAATGTTGCGGCTGTGGCCGGAGTGGCAACCTTTAGCGGGGTCTACTTCGACACGCCTGGTAGCTACACCCTGACGGCGACCGACACCACGCGCATCCTGACCACGGCAACGAGCAACCCGGCCACAGCGATCAGCGCGGCTGCCCCCAACAAGGTGATCTTCACCGTTGAGCCGCCGGCTACCACTACCGCCGGCGCCACTCTGGCGAGCTTCGCGGTCTCGGTGGAAGACCAGTACGGCAACGTGATCACCGCGGGCACGGGCGCAACCGACACGATCGCCCTCACCTCGACGTGCACTCTGACCGGCACCGACTCCGTCGCCGCTATTGGTGGCGTGGCCACCTTCAACGCGGTCACCATCACCAAGGGCACAATCTGCACCCTGACCGCGACCGACTCCTCACGGACCATCACCACAGCCACGAGCAACCCGGCCACGACCGTCACTCCGGCTGCCGCCAACAAGGTCGCCTTTACCGTCGAGCCGCCCACCACTACCACCGCGGGTGCCACCCTCGCCAGCTTCGCGGTCTCGGTAGAGGACCAGTACGGCAACCTGATCGCCACCGGCACGGGTTCGACCGATACGATAGCCCTCACCTCGACCTGCACCCTTGGCGGCACCGATTCGGCGACCGCCACGGGAGGCGTCGCGACCTTCAACGCGGTGACGATCAACAAGGGCACGACCTGTACCCTGACCGCGACCGACTCCTCGCGCACCCTCACCACGGCCACGAGCACCCCGGCCACGACCGTCACTGCGGCGGCCGCCAATAACGTCGTCTTCACGGTCGAGCCACCGGCGACCGCCACCGCCGGCGCCACCCTGGCGAGCTTCGCGGTCTCGGTGGAAGACCGTACGGCAACGTGGTCACTACCGGTGCCGGCGCAACGACACGATCGCCCTCACTTCGGGCTGCACACTGGGCGGCACCGACTCCGTCGCCGCCGTGGGCGGTGTGGCCACCTTCACCGACGTCACATCACGAGCGTTCGGTCGTGCACCCTGACCGCGACCGACTCCACGCGCACCGTCACCACGGCCACGAGCTCCCCGGCCACGGTCGTGAGCCCGGCCGCTGCCAAAAAGGTCGTCTTTACCGTCGAGCCGCCGGCTACCACTACCGCCGGCGCCACCCTGGCGAGCTTCGCGGTCTCGGTGGAAGACCAGTATGGCAACCTGATCACGACAGGCACCGGTTCGATCGACACGATCGCCCTCACCTCGAGCTGCACCCTGACGGGCACGGACTCCGTCGCCGCCGTGGGTGGCGTGGCCACCTTCAACGCGGTCACGATCACCAAGGGCACGATCTGCACCCTGACCGCGACGGACTCCTCGCGCACCCTCATCACGGCCACGAGCAACCCGGCCACGGTCGTGACCCCGGCAGCCGCCAACAAGGTGGTCTTCACCGTCGAGCCACCGGCGACCACCACGGCCGGCGCTGCCCTGGCGAGCTTCGCGGTCTCGGTCGAAGACCAGTACGGCAACCTGATCGCGACCGGCACCGGTTCGACCGACACGATCGCCCTCACCTCGAGCTGCACCCTGGGCGGCACCGACTCGGCGACCGCAACGGGGGGCGTCGCCACCTTCAACGCGGTCACGATCACGAGTGTCGGCGCCTGCACCTTGACCGCGACCGACTCCTCGCGGACCCTGACCACGGCCAATAGCTCCCCGGCCACGACCGTCACCCCGGCCGCCGCCAACAAGGTCGTCTTCACAGTCGAGCCGCCGGCGACCGCGACGGCGGGCACGGCGCTCACCAGCTTCGCGGTCTCGGTCGAGGACCAGTACGGCAACGTGGTCACCACGGGCACGGGCTCGACCGACACGATCGCCCTCACCTCGACCTGCACCCTGGGCGGCACCGACTCCGTCGCCGCGGTGGGCGGCGTGGCCACCTTCAACGCGGCCACGATCACGAGCGTCTGGCTCCTGCACCCTGACCGCGACCGACTCCTCGCGCATCCTCACGACGGCCACAAGCAACCCGGCGACGGTCGTGAGCCCGGCCGGTGCCAACAAGGTCGTCTTCACGGTCGAACCGCCAGCGACGGCGACGGCCGGCACCGCGCTCACCAGCTTCGCGGTCTCGGTCGAAGACCAGTACGGCAACCTGATCACGACGGGCACCGGCTCAACCGACACGATCGCCCTCACCTCGAGCTGCACCCTGACCGGCACCGACTCGGTCGCCGCCACGGGCGGCGTGGCCACCTTCAACGCGGTCACGATCACCAAGGGCACGACCTGCACCCTGACCGCGACCGACTCCTCGCGCACCCTGACCACGGCGAATAGTTCCCCGGCGACGACGGTCACCGCGGCCGCGGCCAACAAGGTGGTCTTCACGGTCGAGCCACCGGCGACGGCGACGGCCGGGACGGCGCTCACCAGCTTCGCGGTCTCGGTAGAAGACCAGTACGGCAACGTGGTCACCACCGGCACCGGCTCGACCGACACGATCGCCCTCACCTCCGCCTGCACCTTGGTCGGCACCGACTCGGTGGCCGCCGCGGGTGGTGTCGCCACCTTCAACGCGGTCACGATCACGAGTGTCGGCTCCTGCACCCTGACCGCGACCGACTCCTCGCGGACCCTCACGACGGCCACGAGCAGCCCGGCCACCGTCGTGAGCCCGGGAGCCGCCAACAAGGTGGTCTTCACCACCGAGCCGCCGGCCACCACCACGGCCGGCGCCACCCTTACGACGTTCCGCGTCTCCGTTGAGGACTCAAGCGGCAACGTGATCACGACCGGCACCGGCTCGACCGACACGATCGCCCTCACCTCGAGCTGCACCCTGGGCGGCACCGACTCCGTCGCCGCGGTGGCTGGCGTCGCCACCTTCAGCGCGGCCACGATCAACACGGGCACGACCTGCACCCTGACCGCGACCGACTCCACTCGGGTCCTCACCACGGCCACGAGCACCCCGGCGACGACAGTCACCGCGGCCGCCGCCAGCAAGGTCGCCTTCACCATCGAGCCGCCCGCGACGGGCACTGCCGGCACGGCGCTCACCAGCTTCGCGGTCTCGGTCGAAGACCAGTACGGCAACGTGGTCACCACGGGCACCGGCTCGGTCGACACCATCGCCCTCACCTCGACCTGCACCCTGGGCGGGACCGACTCCGCGACCGCCGCGGTGGCGTCGCCACCTTCAGCGCGGTCACGATCACCAGCACGGGCAGCTGCACCCTGACCGCGACCGACTCCTCCCGGACTCTGACCACGGCCAACAGTTCCCCAGCGACCGTCATTAGCCCGGCCGCCGCCAGCAAGGTGGTCTTCACCACTGAGCCACCGGCGACGGGTACCGCCGGTACCGCCCTGACAACCTTCGTGGTCTCAGTCGAAGACCAGTACGGCAACATGGTCACCACCGGCGCCGGCTCGACCGACACAATCGCCCTCACCTCGGGCTGCACCCTGGGCGGCACCGACTCGGTGGCCGCCGTTAGTGGTCAGGCGACCTTCGGGAACGTCGACTTCACGAGCACCGGTTCCTGCACCCTGACCGCGACGGACTCCTCGCGGACCCTCACCACGGCGACCAGCAACCCAGCGACGGTCGTGAGCCCAGGTCCGGCCAACAAGGTGGTCTTCACCACCGAGCCGCCAGCCACCACCACGGCTGGCGCCACCCTTACGACGTTCCGCGTCTCCGTTGAGGACTCAAGCGGCAACGTGATCACGACGGGCACCGGCTCGACCGACACGATCGCCCTCACCTCGAGCTGCACCCTGGGCGGCACCGACTCCGTTGCCGCGGTGGCTGGCGTCGCCACCTTCAGCGCGGCCACGATCAACACGGGCACCACCTGCACCCTGACCGCGACCGACTCGACGCGGGCCCTCACCACCGCCACCAGCTCCCCGGCGACCACAGTCACTGCGGCCGCCGCCAGCAAGGTCGCCTTCACCATCGAGCCGCCCGCGACGGGCACTGCCGGCACGGCGCTCACCAGCTTCGCGGTCTCGGTCGAAGACCAGTACGGCAACGTGGTCACCACGGGCACCGGCTCGGTCGACACCATCGCCCTCACCTCGACCTGCACCCTGAGCGGCACCGATTCCGTCACCGCCGTGGGTGGCGTCGCCACCTTCAGCGCGGTGACGATCACCAAGGCACGAGTTGCACCCTGACCGCGACCGACTCCTCACGGACCCTGACGACGGCTAAGAGCACCCCAGCGACGGCTATCAGTCCGGCCGACTCCTTACCAGCTGGCATTTGACGTCCTACCTCCGACAACGGCTACGAGCCAAACGCACCCTCACAGCGTTCTCGGTCTGGATCGAAGACCAGTACGGCAACGTGAAACCACGGGCACCGGATCGACGGACCGCCTCAGCCTCACAGGGAGTACCGGCTGCACGGTGACTGCTGGCACGCCAGTGAACGCCGTCAACGGACTGGCTTCATTTACCGCGGTAAAAATAAGAACAACGTCGACGCCCGTGACCTGCACCCTTACGGTAGGCGGCACCTCTAGAACTCTCGCTGGTCCCGCGCTCACCTCCGCGAACATAACGGTGACGGGTGGATGATGAAATCCAGGACGCCAGAAACGGTGTCGCGAGGTGCCAAGAAGCCTCGGACCCGCCGCACCGAAACCGGATCTTCCATGATCCTTGCCCTCGTCTACATCGTTGCCATCAGCCTCGTCGTTGGGGCATTAGCCAGCTGGGTCATGGACGACCTGAACAATACGGTGCACTTCCAGTCGGCCAGTGACCGCACCTACGCGGCGACCGCCGCGGCTGACGTCGCCATTGCGAACATCCGCTACAACCCGTACCAGTCGCAAACGCCCCCGAACACGACCGGGAACTGTTGGACGCCGGCGGCGCCCAACAACACAACGGGTTCACCGGAAATTGATGGCTACACGATGGCCGTCTGGTGCGACACCTATCAAACGCCCACGACCCTCCTCACCAGGAGCACCCGTACGGTGTCCTTTTTCGTGTGTCAGGAAAGCACCTGGACCTACTCAACCCCACCGCCTCGGCGACGAACTGCTCGAGCCATCCCTTACTGTTCGTCAAAGTTGTGTACGACGACTATCCCCAGGGAGAGGTGACGGGGTACTTACGTCCGTCTGCACCGACACGTGCGGGGAGCAGGCGACCGTTGAAGCTTGGATTTGGGGCGGCTCGTCCGGTGCAGGAGGTACGACTGCCCCAGGCCCGGCGACCAAGGTCGCCTTCACGACCGAGCCACCCGCCACCGCAACGTTGGGGTCGACCCTCGCGAGCTTCGCGGTGTCGGTGGAAGATGCGAACGGCAACGTGGAGACAGCGGGCTACACGGGCGCGAGCGACGCGATAACCCTCACCACTTCAATCGGGTGCACGCTCGGCGGAACGGATACCGCGACGGCGTCCGAACGGCGTCGCCACGTTTGGAGCAGTCACCTTCACGGCGGGCACAAACTGCACCCTGACCGCGACCGACTCGACACGCACCCTCGTGACAGCGACGAGCTCTCCCGCAACGACGGTTACCTCACCAACACCCACCAAGGTCGTCTTCACGGTCGAGCCCCCAGCCACCACGACGGCCGGTGCCGCACTCGCCAGCTTCGCCGTCTCAGTGGAGAACGCCAGCGGCAACGTGATCACGACTGGCACCGGGTCGACCGATACGATCGCCCTCACCTCGTCGTGCACCCTGGGCGGCACGGACTCCGTCGCCGCGGTGGGTGGCGTCGCCACCTTCAACACGGCGACGATCACCAAGGGGACAAGCTGTACCCTGACTGCCACGGACTCGTCGCGGACCCTCACCACCGCGACAAGCACGCCGGCGACAACGGTCAACCCGACGACGCCAGCTCAAATGGCCTGGACACCGGCCCCGGCCACCCCAGCGACGACCGGCGCCACCATGGCTAGCTTCTCGGTTTCGATCGAAGACACCTACGGCAATGTGGAAACGGCGGGCAACACCGGAGCCACTGACGTCATCACACTGACCACCAATTCTTTGCACTGCACCTTGTCGGGAACGGTGTCGGTGGCTGCCTCGGGTGGGGTGGCAACGTTCACAGGGGCAAGATCTCGAGGACAACGGGCGGGAACTGCACCATCACGGCGACCGATAGCAGGGGATCCCTAACCGCTATCACGAGCACCATAGCGGTGACGTGATGGTCGAGCAATTTACGCGGTTCGCTGAAGACGTGATTGACTCGACCGCCGAGTTCCTCGAGAGATCGAACACGCGTCCCTATAACGGTCTTGTTTCCCTGATGTGCCTGATTCTGACGGACTTACATTGATCTGCGGGCATTCGATGGATGGAGGCTGTTGGGACAAAGTGGCGCCAGTGAACGCCCGAGCCCGCAGTTTGCGGCCTCACCAAGGACTGCGACGTTGAAGAAGAGCAGTGCAGCGCTCGTTGCGCATGTGCCAAACGCCGATTGAACTTGCTAAATCCGCTCGATGGACTCGAGTTCTAATGATGAATTCATTACATTGGATGTCGAATATTCACTAACTTGAATTAAATAAAAGTAGAATTACATTTGCGTAAGTTAAGATGGTCGTCGGAGTGGCTAAAGAGGTCCAAATATTTCGAACGTCTTAAAACCCAAGCCCTTTTATCAGGAACTTTGATACGGTATTGTCGGCTTCATGGGCATGAATATTTTGTATTCACTTAAGAATTGGGTTAGAATTTGCCTCAGCCGTCTTGAACTGAGCATGATTGCGGCCAAAAAATGGGGAGTCTCCGAATGTCGGTACGCCCACTAGGAAATTAAGGGAGTAATAGTATGATTTCAACTTACCAACGGCTGAAGCGCCGCCGGGAAGCTGGGGAGATCGACGGTTTTACACTAATCGAACTCCTCATCGTTATCGTGGTGCTCGGCATTCTGGCCGCGGTCGTGATCTTCGCCTTGGGCGGCATCACGGGAAAGAGCCAATTGGCTGCGTGCCAGGCTGACGGAGCGACCGTTTCCACCGCACTCGCGGCGTGGAACGCTCTCAACCCGAACGACCTGGCGACGTCTGGGCTGCTGACTGGCACCACTGATGGTGGTCCGTTCATCCAGTCGTGGCCAAACGCGACGAGCTACTCGTACGCGTTGAGCGGCACCACGGGTGCGTACATCTTTACGGTGGCGAACACCAAGACGTCTGCGACAGCCATCTACAACGGTGCAAGTGGTCTTGGGCCGGCAGCTTGTGGTCCCAGCGGCATCGGCCTCTAAATCAAGGCACAAGATTTAACTCCCTTATGCGATCCGGCGCTTTCGCCGGATCGCATAAGGGATAACTACCAAGACTGTGAGTCTCAGTGAGCAATGACCAAACGCTGGGGATTGACCCATGGATCCAGGCGCTCTGGGACCAAGGGGAACAGATCTCCTACTTTCTGGGGATTCTGCTCCCCGAATCCGCGTAAATGGACGGCTTCGACCCTTGGAGGGCGCTCGGATTCTGACTGGAGCGGAGATCAAGGAAATCGCACTCGTGCTTCTGACTCCGGCCCAGAAAGAGACACTCGCAGAGTGGCTCGATGTGGACTTCTCGTTCCCTGGGGGGACAAAGCTCGAACTCGAGGCAGCGTGTTCACCCAGCGCGGCCAGACTGCACTGGCGCTTCGTGTAATCCCGACGAGAATTCCGAGCTTCGAAGAGCTTGGCCTCCCGTGGGCGGCGAACTGGGTATCGGAACAGCCTCGTGGGTTCGTGCTTGTTACCGGGCCCACCGGTTCAGGAAAATCGACGACGCTGGCTTCTATCGTCGATCGCATCAATGAGACGCGCGCCTGTCACATCCTCACCATCGAGGATCCCGTCGAGTACGTGCATACCCACAAAACCTCGGCAGTCAGCCAACGGGAGGTGGGTCTAGACAGCCCGTCGTTCGATCGCGCCCTTCGCTCAGCCCTGCGCGAAGACCCCGACGTCATGCTCATCGGCGAGATGCGCGACATTGACTCGATTCAGATAGCCCTCACTATGGCCGAGACCGGCCACCTCGTGTTTGCGACGTTGCACACGAATGACGCCCCCCAGGCCGTGGACCGAATAATTGACGTCTTTCCCGCCTGGCGCCAGGAGCAGACACGCGTGCAATTGGCGGCATCGTTGAGCGCGATCATCGCCCAGCGCCTGATCCCTCGCATTGACGGAGGTCTGGTCGCGGCGTATGAGGTCCTCATCGCCACCCACTCGGTACGAAACCTCATTCGCGAGGGGCGTTCGAATCAGCTGCAGAACATCATGTTCACCAACACCGCAGAGGGTATGCAGACGATGGAGAGCAGTCTCGCGAAGCTCGTCGTCGACCAAATCATCTCGTATGAGGATGCGATGTTGAACACGGCTCACCCGAAAGAACTGGTGCGCACCCTGGAGCAACTAGATCGGTCGTTCATTAAGGTATAAAGGACTCGATGAGTCTGCATCGCGGTCCAACACTCCCTTACTCCCTTGTTGCGGGCATCACTCCCACTGCACACGGCTGGGTGGTGCAGCCGGCGAAAATTCACGGGGCTACGTTTGCCCCGGAGGCGCCCCGGCTCGCTGCGTCATTTCTAGAAGTCCTTACCGAACGTCCAGCATTCGACATCGTCGTTGTCAACGCGCCGATTGGCTACCACGACACTCCCGAATCAGGACCGCGGACCTGCGAAGTCGAGGCTCGCGCGCTCGTCGGTTTTGGGCGAGGTGGATCCATCCACAACGCACCCTCGCGGGCGGTCCTCGATGGAAGTGTCGAGTTGAGCGAGAGTCACTTGGATATGGTGACGCAATCGTTGCTCCCGCGCTACCGCGAGGTCGCGAACGAGATGTCGCCCTTTCGACAGCGCACCTACTACGAGGCCCATCCAGAGCTCAGCTTCTTCCAGTTGAATCAGGACGCCTCGATGAAACGTTCGAAGAAGATCGAGGCCGGGCGCGACGAGCGATGGGAGGTGTTGGTGACGCACATTCCAGGCATCGAAAACGTGGTCGAGGTCGAACTGCCGGGCATTGCGGAGAAGCACATCTTCGACGGGCTGGCACTCTTATGGACCGCGCGACGCGTCTGGGGGCACTCGGCCAGACGCATTCCGAAGGAGCCAGAGTGGGACAGCGAAGGTCTTCGCATGGAGTTCGTCTACTAATCTCATCAATCGGATTGAGCCGCTCCATTCACCCTCGGTCTCACTGCGCGATCAGACCATCACCGGCGCCTCAGAAGCCGAGTCTGAAGGAATTGATTTGATGAGTGGGCTGATGGCTAGCGCGAGGGCAATGGGAACCAAAATCAGTTGCCACAGCCATCCCGGAATCGTCACGAGAGGTCGAACCAATCCCCAAAGATTCGACACACTCGTCAACGCAATCACGGCGGCGAGCAGGATCTTGTAGAGCCGGACTCGTCGATGAACGGCATCCACGAGCACTGACGCGACGACGAGACCGAGCAAGAAGGTCGGGATCCAGACGTTGAGCGACGTTGACCACGACGTCAAGTTTGAGACCAATCCCAAATGGACGGGGTTAAATGCAGCAGTTACCAATATGAGCCAGGCGACCACAGGCCCGCGAAGTCGTCCACAGAGTGCGTCAAGCACAATGAGAGCGACCGCCGTGGCCATGAAGTAGTAGCCGAACAGGTTCTCCTCGAACACGAGACGAAGTACCAAGGAAGTGGCGACAAGTGACATCAACGGAATCGGTTCCAGCAGATGCGGCCCCATCCGCTTGGACAGCCACCACGCAAGCACCATCGCCACGGCGATGGGCAGCACTCGAGCGAGAAGGAAAAGAAGCGGGCCGTGGAGTCCCGTCTCCCACAGAACGGTGCCGCCCGTCGATCGAATGTCGCTGCCGACTCGGCTTGAGCCGAAGAGCTCTGTCTTTAGCCCTCGACCCGAGGTAGCGACAATGAGCGGGACATCAATGATGGCGACGGCGAGGAGCGCTGATCCAGCGAGCCGGAGTCGGTGACTCGCCGGGGCGATGACGAGAAGGGGTGCGCCGACGAGTATCACGAACTGCTGGGAGCAAAACGCGAGTCCCAGTAAGACTCCGGCCCAGTACCAGGATTTCCTAAGGACGCACGCCACAGAGGCGAGTAAAAGCCCCATCGCCAAGAGGTCCTGGGGATGAAAATAGAACGTGAGGCACATGAGAACCGGTGGCGTGGCCGCGACGAGCACGAGCGCCGCGGGCTCCCAGCCGCGCCGCCCACGGCCCGATACTCGCAGGACGGTGATAACGCCCACCATCAGGACGATCCAGACGACGTAGCTCAGTCGAATCGTCGGGAGGATCGCACCTGACTTTGTCGACCAATTGAACATTGCAGTAAACGCTTGGTTGCAGTGAGGACCGAACTGTTGCGATGATGGAAACGCCACGCCGTGACCGATGCGAAGCAGAGCGGCCAGGCCAGCACTGACGATTGGGTACAGCGGCGCTGCCAGGGCAAACGGACTGGCTAGCTCATTGAGATGGCGACCCTGTGCCAACGGGTAGACGCACGCCAGATTGCCGTGCGCAATGGACCACGTGCCGTAGACGGTCTCCGAAACGTCGCCCTCAGTCGGCCCACCGAGTACGCCCGTCAAACCAAAGAACACGCCGGTCGCACAGAGCCACCCAATACAACACCAGAAGTTGGAGAGCGGCTGCTCCAGCCAGGAATGGACACGGGCGCGACTTGAGAGGGCATTGGCTATCGGTGCCGTCATAGTTCAGATCTCTCGGGAGTCGCCTTTGGATTCGCGCACAAATGGCAGATGTCTATGACGAAGATGGAAGGCCGCCAACAGAAGTCCATCGTTTGAGTCACGGTCACTCTCAAACGTATTACGCCGTCCGACCCCGAACTCACATGCTTCGATCACCCGGCGCATCCCACCATGGATTTACCTCCGCACACTCTTGATATCCCTGATTGCCCCGCTTGCGCACCTGCCAGGAATTGTTGGCCCTGGGCCGACCCGGTCTCGGATCCGCCAGGACCGAATCAGGTGGCCAGGGACGTCGAACGCAACTCGCCTTTTCGAACTAACGAAAGTTATTGAGTGATGAAATGATCTCCGGTCCGGCGAAGACTGCCAAAGCGGTGCCTGCCGCGAGGAAGACGCCATAGGGAATGGGCTCACGGCGCGACATCTTTTTCATCCCAATCAAGGTGACGCCAACGATGGCTCCGATGAGGTTCGCCGCGAAGAATCCAAGAATTACATATCGCCAGCCAAACCAACCGAGGCCGAGGCCGAGAAGGAGCGCGAGACGAACGTCACCAAAGCCCAGGATTTTGGGACTGGCAAAGTTCATCAAGAAGAACAAGACGAACCAAGCTAGTGAGCAGATAACCGCAACCAGCAACTTGTCCCATCCGTTGGTCCTGGCAGCAGCACTCAACAAGAGCAAGGACTCCAAGGCAAGTGTCGGATACACAATCTTCTTCGGAAGGGTGAGGTGCTCTACGTCAATGCAGGCGAGGGCGAGGAGACCTGCGAAGAGCACGAGAAATGCAGGCAGGACGTAGCTGTAGCCGAGTCTCGCCGCGAGTCCAGCGAAGAGCGCGCCGCAGCCCAGCTCGACGAAGAGATAGCGAGGCGAGATCGCAGTCCGACATGTGCGGCAACGCCCGCGCAAGAGCAGCCACGAGATGACGGGCAGATTGTCGTATCCCTTGATCAGGGCGCCACATGACGGACACCGCGACCGGGGCGATACCACGGACTCGCTTCGCGGCACTCGATAGATGACAACGTTGAGAAACGATCCGATTATCAATCCAAAGAGGGCACAGCCGCCGATCAGGACACCGAGCATTGG
Organism: uncultured Acidimicrobiaceae bacterium; assembly: GCA_963732125.1. Lineage (GTDB taxonomy): Bacteria > Actinomycetota > Acidimicrobiia > Acidimicrobiales > RAAP-2 > RAAP-2. Next base: position 93,388 of record CAVSXX010000003.1, read on the forward strand.
TGATCCCTCCTTGGGATGTGCGCTACACAATCACCATCGAGAACGTGGTTCGAGTGCACGACTAGCAGCGACGACGAATAAAAACTCAGGGAGTACCTTCCTGGATGGTCGCCGCGCACGAAACGAATGCGATTGCGACTCGAAAGTGGGCACTATCACCGCGAGTCCGGACGAGAGCCTCCCCCAAATTCCTGACTCAACAAATTATAGTTTGGGCAGAATCGATCAGGTATGTTTCGATTGTCACGTCAACTCCGTCGCGTTGAGAGGGTCTCCAGTGGGAAACGTCGTTGGTCGAAGGTACCGTTACGGCGCAAGCTTCGTTGACGCTGCCTCGGGCGTTCGCTTTGAAGGGCACCATCCGATCGAGCGCCCAGACCTCTGGAAGACCTACCTTGACGGAGCCGAGGGCGTCTATCGAAGCTATGGATTCGAAGAGACGCTGCACCGCCGCGAGTTCGAAGATGGCACCGGTGTGTCACTATTCTTCCTCGGCTTCTCCCTGATGGCGACGCCGTTGCCGGCATACGGTTCCACGGTCCTCTTGGCGCGGGTCACGAGGCAGCCGCGCTTGAGGAGATGGCAGCATCCCCGAGATCGATGAGATCGCCGCGACGATCGACCGCGAGATCCGCTCGGGTGTGATCGAAGCCAAGGGCGCGTGGTCGAAGGCGAAGCCGTCGTCGGCCAGCGACTCGCCGTTGCGATGACACGGTGCATCCATCACGCCATGACGTGGCTCGGCTCGGAGTTCGTGATTTCGACGGTCGCGGATCGACTGATGCCACTCGGAGTGACCATCGGAGCGATCCAAGTGGGCACGACGCCCGTTCCTTTCCCGACGAGCGCTACCGAACGGTTGCGTCGACGTTTCGACGCACGCTCAGCTACGAGATGAGCACTCCCGCCAACCAGCAGGCACTCCGACAAGAGGCCGAGCAGTTGAGCCGCGGCCCGATGAGCAGCGGGGCCGGCGTCGTCGAGGAGGACTCCACGGCGATGCGCTCGCGCCGCGCACTCGTGCTGGACGTCAGCGAGCGCAGTCAGCGCGAAGTGCTGCGAGTGCTTCGCGAGGACCAGTCGCTCCAGGTGATCGACCGCTTCCAAGAGCAACGAGCGCAGCTGTCCGAGATCAACCCCCCCGCATCGCGCGCGCTCTTCGACGAGGGCCAGCGCTGGGTCTACTACCCGTGGCGCCGGGCCGTGGTGCGACTACTCGGACCGAGGGCCTTTACCGCATTGCGCTTGGACCGCAATCACAACAAGTCACCCGCGACGAGCAGGCGCGCCTGCGCATGCTGAGCATCGGCATCGTCGGCGTGAGCGCCGGCCACTCGATCGCTCACATGCTGGCGATGGAGGGACTCGCCGGTGAGCTTCGCCTGGCTGACTTCGACACGATGGAACTCACCAACCTAAACCGCATCCCCGGGAACGTGCTGGACCTCGGTGTCAACAAGGCCGTGGCCGCGGCTCGTCGCATCGCCGAGATCGACCCCTATCTCCGAGTCATCGTCGCACCCAACGGCATCACCACGAGAACCTCGGACATTTCTCGACGGACTCGACCTGGTCATCGAAGAGTGTGACTCACTTGACATGAAATTGCTGGTACGCGAGGCAGCTCGCGATCGCGGCATCCCGGTCATCATGGAGACCAGCGACCGCGGGGTCCTAGACGTTGAGCGCTTCGACGTCGAGCCCGACCGGCCGATATTCCACGGGCTGCTCGGTGACATGGACTCGACCAAGCTGGCTGGACTCTCGACGGCCGAGAAGAGCCCTTCGTCCTGCGACTGCTCGGGGCGAGCGAGGTCTCGGCACGGGGCGCGGCGTCGATGTTCGAAGTCGGACCGACCGTCACCGGGTGGCCCCAACTCGCCAGTGAGGTCACTCTGGGCGCCGTGACCGCCGCCGCCGCCGTACGCCGACTCGGGCTCGACGGCGACTGCCGTCAGGCCGCGTTCGTTTTGACGTCGAGCAGATTCTCCCGGGGATCGCCCCGGTCGACGTGTCGAACGACGTCGAAGACGGCTTCTCGTGCCTCCACCCGAGGATCCCCCGACGACGAGTGCAGACCCGATCGAGTTCATCGTCGACGCCGCGCGCCGCGCCCCGTCTGGCGGCAACGTGCAGCCGTGGCGCTTTGAAGCCGACGCGGATGAGATCCGGTTCTATGTCGTGCCCGAGCGCAGTGCGTCGTCGATGGACGTTCGCCTGCGCGGCAGCTACGTCGGTGTTGGTGCCGCGCTGTTCAACGCTCGTGTGGCCGCGGCGTCGATCAAGAAACTCGGATAGGTGGAGCTCTTCCCACGTGGTCTCAAGTCCGATCACGTGGCCACGCTGCATCTGGGCGACGGCCTGGACGCCAGCCTCGCCCAACTTCACCCTTCGGTGCCGACGAGAGCGGCGAACCGCCGAATGGGCCGACCAACCAAAATCGACTCATCGACGATCACCATGTTCACTCGTGGCGTCGAGCGCGAAGGTGTCGTCTGCGCTTGGTCACTGAACGTGACCGCATCGACGAGAGTGCCAAGATCATCGCGGATTCGGACCGGCTCCGCTTCCTGATTCCAGAAGTGCACGAGCAGATGATCGCAGAGCTGCGCTGGCCAGGACGGGATTCCTTGGACGAAGGCATGGACGTCCGCACCCTCGAGATGGACCCCAGCAGCATCGGCGCGCTCGAGCTCCTCGGTCGGCCCGACGTCATGGAGCACTTGAGCGACTGGCGAGGGGGGCAGAACCTCGGACTGCGCACTCAGATAATGATCAGCTCGAGTTCGGCCCTCGCCGTCATCACGGTGCCAAAGGCCAATCCCACCTGGTACGTGCGCGGCGGAGCCGCCATCGAGCGGTTCTGGTTGAGTGCGGAGCTTCAGGGCCTCGCCGTCCAGCCGGTGTCGCCCCTGTTCCTCTACGCCACCAGCGAAGAGGATCTCCTCAACCTCGGCGGCGAGCGTCACCTTGATGAGATGTACCGACTCTCCCAACATTTCGACGAAATATTGGATATTGAAGACGGCGAGACGTTGGCCATGGTCATGCGGGTTTTCCACGCGGCGCCCCCCACGGTGCACAGCATCCGACGTCCGCTTAACCACGTCCTTAGTCGAACTCCTGATCCGACGCCAGCTAACGCAAGGGTGAACGCCTACAAAATGTGACCAAAGTTCACATTTTCCACACCAAAAGTCCTGGTTTTCGGTGTAAAATTGCTTTTTCAGCACCGGGGAGGGTGCTGCTAACCTTGTATTCCAGGCCTATTTAAACGGTGAAGGCGGTTTGCTCGTGGGTGATCTCACGCACTCAGATCCTTTGAAAGTAGGCGACGAAGCGCGACTCGTGGTTGAGACTCTTCACCACGTGACTCCGAGGGCCGAAATTGTCGCCGTAATCACGACATCAGATCGTCCTATCCCGGGCTTTCATACTGAACCTATTGTCGGGTCTTCCTCAGGTCACGCCTTTGAAGAGATCCGCGAGCGCGTCCGCGCGCAGCTCAACGGGAAGGAGCCGCTCGGATCATTCACCTGGACCATCGGTGACATCGAATGGGGCGTTCTCGTTGAGCCCATCGAGCTCGTCAGCGGCCAGGTGGTGGGGACGCTCGTCGTTGCTCGCCACGGTCGTGTCTGGTCCCAGCGAGAGTTTTCCATCGTGAAGGCCTTCGGCAGCCTGTTCGGCAAGGTCGCCTCCCAGACCACCCGCGAGGGCGCGCTCCTCCACCAGCGTCGCCTCGACGAGCTGGTGAGTCAAGTCGCAGAGAGGCTCATGTCGGCCACGCTCGCCACGCGCCAGGAGGTCCTCAGCTGGACCGTCCGGATTTTGGCGGAATTTCTCGATTCGGATGTCGCGTTCCTGCGCCGAAACGACCACGTGCGTGGACTGAGCATCCTCGAGGCCGAGTGGCCGATCCGCGACGACTTCACGGGGCCGGATCCTCTCGGTGAGGTGCGCTTTGACTCCGATCCAATCTTCATGGCGACGAAGGATCTCCGCGAGCCGTTTCTGCCTGGTCTCGAAGACGCGACCGAGGACTACTTCGACCGCATTGAAAAGGGAACCGGTGAGACGCTCATCGCAGGCGCCGGCGTTCCTCTCCTGCTTGGCGAAGTGACCTGGGGCGTCCTCGGTTTCATCCACCTTGAGTTGCGCGCGTGGAAGCCCTCCGAGATCAACGCCCTTCAAGCCGTCGCCTCGATGCTCGTCCAGCTCCAAGGCCGGATCGATGCCGAAGAGCGCACGGCGTATATCGCGCTCCACGACGACCTGACGGACCTGCCCAACCGCCGCGCGCTGCTTCGCGAGCTCAAGCTGCGTCGCGCCGCCAACCGCGAGACCGCGGTGCTCATCATCGACCTCGACCGATTCAAGGTCATGAACGACTTTCTCGGCCACGCGAACGGCGACCGGCTGCTCGTCACCATCGCCGATCGCATTCGCACCAGCATCCGCGTGAACGACTACTGCGCTCGACTCGGTGGCGACGAGTTCGTGGTGCTGCTCGACGAAGCCTCCAGCGAGATGGAAGTCCTCGCGAGTGCGTACCGACTGCTCGAACTCGTCGCCGCTCCGGTCGATCTCGGCGGTCAGCTCGTCAGCCACACGGCGAGCATCGGCATCGCGATCGCGAACGCCAAGTCCGACGAGTCCGACTCCGACGTGCTTGCCAACGCCGACGGCGCGATGTACGTCGCCAAGGCCGGCGGTCGCAACAAGGCCGTGCTGCTCGATGAGAAGATGCGCGCCGATCTGGACGAGCGCTCGCGCATGGAGCTCATGCTGCGCGACGCGCTCGAACAAGGTCAGCTTCGCCTGCACTACCAGCCCGAGGTCGACTTGCGCAGCGGCAAGTTGCTCTCCGTCGAGGCGCTCATTCGCTGGCAGCACCCCACGAAGGGTCTCATGAATGCCGCGGAGTTCATCACGATCGCCGAAGAGACGGGCCTCGTGCTCACGATCGGTCGCTGGGTGTTCGCCGAAGCCTGTCGCCAGCTCGCTGAGTGGATACGGGACTACCCGGAGCTGGCGCTCATTGTCCGGGTGAACATGTCGCCTGCCGAGTTCGCCGCGACCGACCTGGTCGAGTTCGTGGAGAACTGCCTGAAGGGCAACAACATTCCCGGCGAGCGTCTCTGCATCGAGATCACCGAATACGCCGTGGTCGACGAGCCGGAGAAGACCGCGAGCATTCTGCGGGGCTTCCGAGAGATCGGCGTCGAAGTCGCCATCGACGACTTCGGCACCGGGTTCGCATCGATGACCGAGCTGAAGCACCTGCCGGTCGACATCTTGAAGCTCGACATGAGCTTCGTCGAAGGCATCACGACTGACGCCTACGACCGAGCGATCGTCGAGTCGATCATTCGCCTGGGTGACGTGCTCAATCTGGGTGTCACCGCCGAGGGGATCGAGCGCGTTGACATCGTGGAGGAGCTGCTGACACTCGGTTGTCACCGGGGACAGGGATATTTGATCTCTCGCCCTATCGCCCCTGAGGACTTGAAGCCTATGCTCAAGGCCGGGAGCGTACCTGAGTCCATGTTGCGACCTTCCGAACTCACCCTAGGACTAGCGAGCACGACATTTTGAACCCGACCATCGATGGAGCGTCTGAAGACGCATTCGGTCCCGACCAGCAGCAGTACGAGCCGTGGCTGTTTCAAACGATGCTGGACGAGCTGTCGGTCAGTGAGCTCGGCATCGGCTTCATCTACTCGGTGCTTGACCTGTTGGTCAAGCGCTACGCGCTGAGCGACGCGGTCGTCATCTTGAGCCACGAGTCCTTCGGACCCCAGATGTTCCGTGCCGGCGGACAATCGATCAGCGCCGACTTCGCGGCGCGCATCGGCACCGCACCCGGCGTCTACTGCGAACCCGACGTCGTGCCCAACGTTGAACGTGACGCGGTGCGAACGGCCTGCCAGCTCGCGATCTCGCTGCACCTCGCGCGCTTCAGCGCAGCCCACGATCCGCTCACGAACATCGCCAACCGACGCACCTTCGACAGCGCCTTGCAGGCGGCCTGCGTGCGCAGTTCGCGCTACGGCTGGGCCTTCACCCTCGTCCTCGCTGACCTCAATGGCTTCAAGGCCATCAACGACTCCCTCGGACATGCGATCGGCGACGACCTGCTGCGCCAGTTCGGACTCGCCATGCGACGCTCGGTGCGAAGCGGCGACCTTGCCGCGCGCATCGGCGGCGACGAGTTCGCGGTCATCCTCTCCAATGCCGACGGACACGACTCGTCGGGCTTCACCGATCGCCTTCGCAGTCACCTCGGTTCCGCCCGGGAACTTGTAGGCTTCACGGTCGGTACCGCGTCGTCGCCACGCGACTCAACGGATCCTGCGGAGCTGTTTCGTATCGCGGACGCGAGACTCTATGAGAAGAAGGGTGCAAGCCACCGATGATGTCTCCCACCGAAGAGGATTTCGAACTCGAACTGCGGTCCCTGTCTGGCGTGCTGAACGTCGAGATCGGCCATCGTGAGAATGGCGACGTGGACTCGGTCACGCTCGTCACCATGGGCCAGGACCCCTCCGCCATCCGCGTGATGGCGACGCAGATCGTCAACCTCTACTACGCCGAGGCGTCGGTGATTGTCGAAGACGCAACACGAGCCCTCGCTCCACGCGAGATCCAGGCGGTGCGAGTGGCGCTGGTGCGCGCCGAGTTCAACCAGTCAAGTGGCAACTGCGATGTCGAGCTCTCCTACGCCGGGCGCATCGGCCTTGGCCGGGCCGGCAGCGGCCAGCTCTTTGGTGGCGCGGAAGCGACCTTGGCCGCGTTGCGCGATCTGGGCTACAACCTTCCCTTCTACCTGTTGACGGTCATCAGCGTGGCGACCGTGCGGGGTTGGCCGGTCATCGTCACGCTGCGACCCTTTTCCGACGGGGCTGACATGTTCGGCATCGCGCAGGCGGAGAACGACGTTACGTCGGCGGCCATGGCGACGCTTGACGCGCTCAATCGATACCTCAGCAAAGAGGGAAGCGACTGACGCTCGCCAGTAATTGGAGAATCTCCGAGACTGGCTGGGCTGCAATGGTACGCGGCAGCGAGCGCTGTCGCGAGGTGTGTTAATAGTGATCACGACGCTGACGCGCCGGGTGACGTGAACCCCTCGGGCGAAGTGCCAGACGATCGCATTGAACGCGACGTTGCAGGAGACGCGTCCACGTTTTCGGGTGACGTACCGCACGTCGTCTACAACCCGCCGCCGATGTCACGCGCCGATATCGTCCGCCAGCAAAAGGCTCTTCGACGCGTGACACGCCAAAGGAGGGCTCCTCCATGGGCGAAAAAGATCAGCTGGATCCTATTCCCCTACTACGGCTTCATGCGGTTACATGATCCGAACTGCGAGGAGCACTTTGAGTACTGGGAAGAACAGCAGCACAGTGACTACGACGGTCTCTAGCCGCGGTGATCTTCCGAGCTGGATTGGCGCTTCGTAAGAGATGAACTGGGCACGACTGTCAAAGCTGATCACTGGAGCTGCCATCGCGATTATCGGTTTGGCGAACGCGAACGCTCTTCCCGCGAGTGCCTCTACGGTGCTCACCGTCGCGTATCCCAGCGTCTGCGCGTTCGATTCCGGTCCCCTCGCTACAGAGTGGTGGAGTCAAGTGAAGACGGACTTCACGAATGAGTATCCGGGCGTCACGGTGCAGTACATTCCGATACCGGGCAGCTACCAAGACTTCGTTGACAAGCTCAGCTCGCTCTACCGTTCGCCCTCGACGGCTCCCGACGTTGCCGAGATGCCTTCGGCGGATCTTGGTGTCTGGTCGTCCTCGGGCTACTTGCTCTCGATGAACACGTACCTCAACTCGTCGTCGTGGTTCCACGACTTCCCGAAAGTCATCCAAAGAGAAGGCGAGTTTGACGGCAGCATCTACGCGGTGAGCGCCGGCGAAAACGACAGCGGCCTCATGTACAACAAGGTGCTGTTCAAGGAGGCAGGCATCCCCGTGCCGTGGAAACCCACGACGTGGCAGGACATCATTACCGCGGCAGAAAGGATCAAGAGGACTGCGCCGTCCGTCACACCCTTGTGGCTCAACGCGGGCACCGGATCTGGCACCGATGGCCTCCTGCAAGGCATCAACAACTTCATCGTCGGATCCTCGACCCCTACCATTCAGACGAAGAGCGGACAGATGGTCGTTGACAGCTCCGGCATTCGAGCAGCGCTCGGTTTCTATCACGAGGTCTACGCAGCCGGCCTCGGCGCGAGCAAGTCGGCGCTCTTCAGTTCGAACGCCCTCGTCAGCCCACTCAGTCTCTTTAGGAGTGGCAAGCTCGCGATCGCGGTGGCCGCGAACTCCTACGGCAACAACTGGACGAAGTTCATTGGCGCGCCCTACTGGCCCCGCGCAGGAAAGACGATTGGCGTTGCCAGGTTGCCGAACGAAGCAGGCACCGGATTTGCGAGCACGCTCTCAGGGTGGGATCTCGCGATCTCGTCACAGACATCTGTTCCTCAGACAGCGTATGACTTCATCAACGTGGCCCAAGGGATGACGAACATGATCGATGCGGCCAACTGGGCCGGATGGGTACCGCCGGTGCGATCGGATTGGAGTGTCCCGCGATACGTGAACTTTGCGTCACCATATAACGCCGCCTTTGCGCAAATCCTTCCGTATGGCACCGAGACACCGCCGAGCGCGAACTATCCCATCTGGGCTCAGGGCATGGGCGAAGCCACCGGTGATTTTGTCGAGAATCCCAGGACGACCCTGGCCGAAGCGCTCCGCACACTAGAGACCTACGTGACGCACCAACTTGGCGCGAGTGGGGTGGCGAGCCTCAGTTAGCCGTCCCCAACAGCCGACGGAAAATCGAGTTCGCCTCCAAAATTCGTGGTGCAGACGTGTGTCTGCCGTATGGGGACTTCGTAGAATGGCCTTCATGCGGACTCTTCCATCCTGCGCACGGGTTACCGATGTGCTCTCACGCGAGGCGTCGCGGTGACCAAGATCTTGGTCGTTGACGACGATCAGGAAATCACCAAACTGCTTGAGAAATTTCTCTCTAATGAGGGATATCAGGTCGCTGTGGCATCGAACGGGGCGGGCGCGCTCGCCTCGGCTTCGGCGAGTGAACCTGAACTCGTGCTGCTCGACATCGTTCTCGGCAGCGAAGACGGGCGCGAGGTGCTGCGAGAGCTTCGCCTCATCAGCGACGTGCCCGTCATCTTCCTGACGGGGCGAGGACTGGAGACCGAGCGCATCGCGGGGCTCAAGCTCGGGGCGGACGACTACATCGTGAAGCCCTTCTCCCTGGGTGAAGTGTCGGCCCGGATCGAGACGGTCCTTCGCCGTTCGGGGATCAACACCCGCCAGCACCAAATCGAGGCCCCCGACATCAGTTACGGTGATCTCCAGATCAACGAGAACACCCACGAGGTACGTCTCGCCGGCGAGTTATTGGACCTCACGTCCAAGGAGTTCTCGCTGCTGTCGTTTATCGCAGCGACGCCGCGTCAGGTCTACACGCGCGCGCAGCTTCTTGAGCATGTCTGGGCCTCGTCGAGCGAGTGGCAGAATGAAGCCACCGTTACTGAGCACATTCGTCGACTTCGTGCAAAGATTGAAGCGGATCCCGATCACCCGAAGTGGATCAAGACCGTGCGCGGCGTCGGCTATCGATTCGAGCCTCAGCTCAACAGTTAGTTAGCTAAATCTGTAACGAAGAGCGCACAAGCGCGACGGGGCAACTACGGCGCCGAAAACTTGACGTATATGTAGATGTAATTCGCCCCGTAGAGCAGGCGATAGTTGCTTGCAAACCATGCCGTCAATTCAGGATTCCAGGGTATGTAGGCATTATCGTACGGAAGATTGAGTACCACGTACTGCGCGGCTTCAAAGTACGACTGCCATTGCGCAACGAAGATTGGCGATGGGGCGATCATATGATTCCCCCAGCTCTGCCACATTCCGTATGGGTCAACGACAGACGGGCACTGCGGGTCGTTGGAGTCGAGACGGTTCGAGTACACGCCATATATCGCGAAGTCGTAGACGACGCACGAGTTGGGCGGGAGCAACTCGTCGATCACCGCTAAGGAAGGGCCGTACATGCCACTGTTTGATGCGTAGCTGACGTAGAAGGCGGTCACGTACCACGTGAGAGCAATGACGAGTCCTGCTCCTGCGAGAGCGGCGAACGCTGAGGCAAGCAATCGGCTCACGCGCGGCGGGCGGACCTTCCTCATTGCGTGAAGGAGCGGCGACGCGAGGCGAGACAGCGTGACAGCCACGACCCCGGCAAGGAACGGCGCCGCAAAGTATCCGTAGTACGTCTGAAACGCTGGCGCGGCGAGTAACCCGCACACAGTGATCACGAGGGCCAACACCAAGAACACGTCGGTCGTCTGATATTCGAGGCGCCGTCTGAATGAGAAAGCAACGACGATGACGAATGCAATGAGGATGATTTCGATTCCGCGATATGTCGGAGCGATCGACGTTCCTTGCAACCCCGATATCGCAACCAGTCGATAGAGGACGCCGGGGCTCAGCGCAGGATCGATCCTTTGGTGAAGCTGCACGGTAAAGCCCTGAGAGATGAAGTTTCCGGGCGCGGCCACGAAAAATGGTAGGCAAGGAACTACGAAGCCGGCGGCTGCGCCACTCACAAAGAGGAGCACTCGCTTCCGGTAACGGGGCACGAGGCAGATGAGCAAGGCGAGAAACGGGAAGAAGGCCCAAAGCTTTATCACCGCCGCTACGCCGAAGAGAATCCCTCCGATGACGAGCGTTCGCGAGAACGCACTGCTTTCATCGTTGTGTATCGAAAAAATCACGATCGATCCGAGAAGGACGAAGCAGATTGAGTAGGGATCGAGTTTGACATCCGAGCTCACGAAGAAGGTGACGGGTAGAAGCGCGAGACCGAAACCGGCGATGATCATGGCGACGCGCCCGCGGTGGCGTACAAGCCACGCGAGCAGACTTGCGTTCAGTGCTGTCGCTAACGAGGTGAATATTCGTCCGACGATAAGACCGTCGTGGCTTCCAAAGATTCGAGCAACGAGGCCGATCGGACTGAGGAGCAAGACGATCCCGGGCGGATTCACGAAGGTGAAGTCCTTGTAGGGAAGCGCTCCCGAGACGAAATGAATTGCGGCCGCTGTATAAACGCCCGTGTCGTAAAAGCTGATGAGCTCAGGGTCGGAGAGTTGCCACAGGTAGACGCCAAAGGCCAGTAGGCCCACGCCGACAGCAATGATCAAACTCTGGGCGGATTTAATGCGACTGAGTACCTCACTTCGGGCGGACCTTCGAGGACTCTCTACCTCATTCGTGAGTGCAGGCACTTGACTTATTCGGATGAGCGTGGCCCGCTTTCGTCTCAACTGGGTTCCCCTCTGAATGGCTGGCCTTTGGAGATGGCACCACCTCCGTCGCACGGAGTCCCCCGCAGGACGTCGGGGCTCGCTTTCGATGAAACTCGTCGCTGCCGGGATGATAGTCCTGATTAAATTGCTTATATGTGAGGGTCAGAATACAGTTTTGACCTGGGCGCACTCGGAAGATCGACCATTGATCATCGACCAATGAGTTGATGTCGCCCCGATCCGCCCGAAGCGATTATCGCTGAACGCTCATGGGCACTTGTGGAAGCGGTGTCCAATCGCGAGACGCCGCCCGAGTGCTCCGCCGTCGCCAAAGCTCGTCGAGCGAGAACCGCCCAGTGCCGAGGAGCGCTATTACGAGCGATGGAATGATGAGCGCGACATTGATCTGATAGCCGGCGCCGTTCGGCCCAACGAGCCCCTGGGCAAAAGTAATCGTCGCCATCGCACCAATCATGTCGCCAACGAGCGCTAATCCAGCGAGCCGTCCGAGGATCCCAACGCCAATCAGAATCCCGCCGACGAACTGCGTCGTGCCATCGATGAGGGCGAAGAGATGAGCCGGATCAAGGTGCTCGGATTGAAAGTAGACGGTCTCACCGTGCAAGCCGCTCTGGTGGAAGGCGCCAAAGAGCGTGCCTGCGCCGTGGTAGATGAAGATCCACGCAAGCAGTACCCGGGCAACGAGCAATGCGACGTCGCGGGTGAGCTGTGCGTCACGCGTCTGCTGCAGCCACTGCGCGATGTGGCGAACTCGCGTCACGCTCTACTGCCCATCGGTGGCCGCGCGCACCTTGAACGGCTGTGCCAACTGGGCGGCGATGGTGCGCGGCGTCGAGCGGGCGGTGCCGACCTGCTCGATCGGGACCGGGCGTCCGGCAATCCCCGTTGCGACGGGTGCTGCGTCCTTTGCGGGAAACTCGGCGCGACGGATCATCTGGTCCCAGCAAACCAGCACGAAGGCGTAATTGACGGTGCCTCGATCGTCGAGCATTGTCGCGGAGTGGTGCAGTCGGTGGTAGGCGGGGCTCACGAAGACGCGTCCGAGCGGTCCGAACGTCCAGCGAAGATTGGCGTGGGGGAGCGTGATGAGGCAGGCGTAGGTGACGATCGCGAGACCCGGGACGGTGCCACTTGCTCCGAGGATCAACGCGGGGAACAGTGAGGGCAGGTACGACGCGTGCACCAGCGGATGTGTTCGAAACGTGGTGAGTACGCTCATGTCCTCCTGGGAGTGGTGCAACGCGTGAATACGCCAAAGCGTGAGCGAGCGGTGGTTCGCCACGTGCGCCGCCCAGTTCATCGCGTCGATTCCCACCAGGATCAGCGCCGCGGCGACCACCTGTGATCCGAGCGGCAAACGGCCGAGCTCTAAGAAGTGCGCATGGCGCGTGACTTCCACCGAGAATCCAGTTTCAACGAGCGTCAACAAAGGCAGCACGGCCACAGCGAAGAGCACCAGGTAACTGAGGTCGACGAGGTGCGCTCTTGAGAGCACCGGGCGCGGCACCGCTGGCCAGAACTGCTCGGCGAGCAGTATGACGGCGATGAAGACGATGAGTACCGGACCGACGGTGTTGCCTCGTGTTGCGGAGATCGCTTGGGCGAGGTCGTGCTCGCCGAGCAACGTGTGCAGCCCCGCGTAACCAAGCCACGCGCACGTCGCTGCGAGCGCGAGGACCCCGTACCACGCTTTCGTCCGACCAGCCTCCTTGAACAACACCACGTCGATCCAGCTTCGTCGGCTCGCATCCGGCGCCGCCTCCTTCGCGGAGGATTGAAATCGGTAGGGGGAACCGCGGGCGTCCCGCTCGCTTGAGTCGATTGAAGTCATGGCTTAGTAGGAGATGCCGCCGGGCGTGGTGGTGGTCGTCGTGGAGCTCGTCTTCTTCTTCTTTGGTGGTGTGAGCGGGCTACTCGGGTTGATCGACCACCACTGTCCCCAGGTGTCCTTGATGTTGCCGGTGACTTGTCCGGCCTTCTTGTCGCCGGTGAAGGTGTACAGCGGAATGCCCTCGTAGGTGACTTGGCGTACGCCCGGAGAGCGGGTAAAGGAGCCGAGGTGGCTCACGCCCATTCCTACGGGCGCCTTTTGACCGGCCGCGAGCTCCACCGGAAGCCATACGGTCGCGCACTTACCGGTGCATACGCTCTTGTTCGTCGAGTCTTTAGTGAGCCGATAGAGCGTGTCACCATTCATCGTGAGCGTCGGTCCCCACGTCTTGTTCTGTGTCACCGTAATCGTCTTGGCCGTCACGGCACCCGCGGTGCTCAAGAGCACCGCGCTGGTAAGAAGCGCGAGTCCCGTCGCTGTGGCAACGGCCGCGATGCCGCGGTCGCGATTCCTGTGCATGGACGACGTGCGTGTCATTGACATCTGGATCTCCTCGGCATCTGATGTGGTCGGTGCTACTTGTATCGATGTCGAATACTGATCCCACCTCGAATATGTTCAGGGTCCTTCGCCTCACTCTGCGGCGTCAGGGTACGTCCTCACGTCGGCGGATTCAACGGCCTCCTTCATCGTGTGATATCGGCTCGAAGGTGATCAGCGCGTGAGGAAGCTGTAAGGAAAACTCTCGCGAATGTGAGAGCAAGTTCGCAGAATCACATGAAGGCACAGGGTCGCGGTGTCGCACCGAATGCCCAAAAATCTCAATCGATCACTGGGGATTCGGCGTGTAGCGTCCGGCGAGCGGGGAAGAAATTGGCACCACGGGCGACTTGACATTCAACAATCTCGTCGCTATTGTAAGCGGTTGCAGGACTGTAAGCGGTTACATTGCGGGAACGCGGGGCGCAGATCGGGGGGGGTAGGTGGTCGATTCACCACCAACTATCTATGACGTGGCGGCACGAGCCGGCGTCTCGACAGCGACCGTGAGCCGCGCACTCAATTCACTCTCCTCAGTACGACCTTCGACGCGCGAGAAGGTGTTTGCAGCGATGGAGGAACTCGAGTTTGTTCCGAACGTCGTCGCTCGTGGACTTTCGAGCGGCAAGCACTGGATACTCGGTCTCGTCTTCACGCGCGCTGTCGTCGACAATGACAATCACCACCCAGACGACTCGGTGCTCGTCGTTGAAGAGGCGAGCCTTCTCTACACCGACATCGTCATCCGCGGCGCCGAGATGCGCGCTGCGGAACACGGTTACTCACTTCTTCTGAGCAGCGCCGACGAACGTCACCCGTCCGGGATGACGTCGTTGCTCAACCTGACTGGCACCGTCGATGGGCTCATCCTGCTCGATCGTGTGCTCAAGGACGACGACGTGGCATACCTCGCGCGACGCATTCCGGTAGTTCTGCTCGCAGGACGTGGCAACGTCGACTCGGTCGTAACGGTGCGCGTCGACAATGAGCAGGCGATGCGAAGCCTCGCGGAGCACCTCCATCGAGTTCACGGCGTGACACGCTTCGGCTTTGTGACGGGTTTGGACGAAAGCCCAGACAGCGTCGCGCGAGCCAGTGCGTTTCAACGCTGCGTCACGGAGCTCGGCGGCACGCTGAACGAAGTCGATTTCTTGAAGGCGGACTGGACGTCGTCGGGTGGCGAGCTGGCGATGCAGGAGCGACTGGAGAACCTCGCGCCGCTGCCCGGAGCCTTCGTGTGCGCAAACGACCAAATGGCCGTCGGTGTCATCTTCGCGCTCAAGGCCGGCGGCCTGCAAGTGCCCGACGATCTCGCAGTCACCGGTTTCGACGACATCTCACTGACGAGATACTTCAATCCGTCGCTGACGACCATTCGTCAGTCCGGGAGCATCCTCGGCGAGGTGGCGATTGACGCACTTTTAGCGATGATTAATGACGCGAAGGACGTGCCACGGACGATTGTCCTGCCGACCGAGCTGATCGTGCGAGAGAGCTGCGGGTGCCTCGAAGATCCTGAATCGCGACCGGGCGTCTCCAGCGCGCGCCACGCGCAGCGGGAAGTCGTCTAGCTCATGCGAATGATCGCGCGCCGTTTGGGTGTCTACATCGTGACGGCGTGGGTGGCGGTCACGGTCAACTTCTTGCTCCCGCGATTGATGCCGGGCAATCCCATCCAGACGATGATCGGCAAGCTCCAATCCAACGTCACTCCGGCCGAGATCAGATCAATACGGCTCTCCTTCGGCGGGAGCTTGCAGAGCGGCCTCGTGCATCAGTACTTCACGTACTTGGACCAAATGTTCCACGGCAACCTCGGCGTCTCGATCACGTTGTCGTCGCCCGTGAGCACCATCTTGAAGGGCGCCGTGCCTTGGACCGTGGGGCTGATCGGCATATCCACTCTGGTGAGCTTCCTCATCGGTACGTGCTCGGGGGCTCTCCTCGGCTGGGCTCGTGGTTCGCGGCTGGATTCGCTCATTCCAACGGCGACGTTCTTCCAGGCCGTGCCGTACTTCTTTCTCGGCACCGTGATGCTGCTGGTTTTTGGCAGTGACCTGCACTGGTTTCCCGAGCTCGGTTCGTACAGCCTCAACGTGACGCCGTCGTGGACGTGGGCGTTCGTGTCGAGTGTCATTCGCTACGGAGAGCTGCCCATGATCTCGATCGTGCTGAGCTCGATTGCGGGCTGGATGCTCGGCATGCGCAACATGATGATCACGATGGTCGCCGAGGACTTCGTGCTCATGAGCGTCGCCATGGGCCTGCCGCGCCGCAAGGTGATCATGACCGCGGCTCGAAGCGCTATCTTGCCGAGCATCGCCAACCTGTCACTGGCGATCGGACTCGTGGTCTCAGGCGCGCTGCTGGTGGAGCTCGTGTTCAACTATCCCGGCGTGGGCGATCTTCTCTTGAACGCGGTTCAGAATGAGGACTATCCGCTCATTCAAGGGATCTTCTTGATCATCACATTGGCGGTCCTCGGAGCCAATCTCATCGCGGATCTGGTGTACTTCGGCCTGGATCCAAGGACGAGGACGAGGGCTGTCACGTGAAAGCCCTTCGTCTGCCCCGTTCTCCCAAGGTCCTGTTCGGCCTCGGGATCACCGGCATCTTCCTCTTGTTGACGATCATCGGGCCCTACCTCGCACCGGACAACCCGAACAACACCTCATTCGCGCCGAACCTGACGCCGTCGTGGCATCACTGGTTCGGCACGACCAGCTTGGGCCAGGACATCTTCTCCCAGACCTTGGTCGGGGCGCGCGCGACGATCGTGGTCGCTCTGGTCGCGGGCCTGGTGGCAACCGCGTTGGCGACCATCATCGGAGTTTCCGCCGGGTACCTTGGCGGCTTCACGGATGACGGACTGTCGTTGCTGTCGAACGTCTTCCTCGCGATCCCCGGATTACCGCTGCTGATCGTGATCGATAGCTATCTCCCCGTAGAGAGCCGTTCGAACGCCTTCGTCATCGGCCTCGTGATCTCGCTGACCGGCTGGGCGTGGGGAGCGCGCGTCCTTCGGGCTCAGACGATGTCGCTTCGAAACCGCGACTTCGTCGAGGCCGCGAGAATCATCGGTGAGAGCCGGTGGCGCATCATGCTCACCGAGGTGGCCCCGAACCTCCTGCCGATCTTGGCGTCGTCGTTGCTGTTTACCGTGCTCTATTCCATCGGAGCGTACGTGACACTCGCCTACATCGGCTTGACCAGCACGTCGGTATGGAATTGGGGCACCATGCTCTTCTGGGCGCAGGCCAACAACGCCCCGCTGTCGGGAGAGTGGTACTGGTTCGTGCCGCCGGGCGTGTGCATCGCATTGGTCGGCACGGGGCTGGCGTTGCTGAATTTTGGCATTGACGAGTTCATCAACCCCCGGTTGCGCGAGTCGGGACTCACTGCTCGTCAGCGCCGCCGCCTGGGCCTTCCTCGACGCGTACGTCTCGGTCTTACGCCCGTCCTGCATCCGGTGACGGCGAGAGGCTCGCGATCCGTACCGGTGACCTCGAAGGTGACGTCGTGAGCACCGGCGCGATGGAGCGCCGCGCGGCGACGGTCGCGAACGACGGTGTAGCGAGCCCGCAGGTGCGGCCCGAGGTCAACGAGCGCATCCTAGAGATCAAGGACTTCTGTGTCGACTACGGCGCGGGCGCGGGTGCGGTGCGGGCCGTCGACGGGGTCAGCTTTCATTTGGATCGCTCAAAGGTGCTCGGCGTGGCGGGCGAAAGCGGCTCGGGAAAATCGACGCTGGTCTATGGATTCACGAGGCTCTTGCGCGCGCCTGCGGTGATCACCGGCGGCACGGCGCTCTTCAACGTGGGCCCCGCGAACGAGGGCGGACCTGATGAGTTCATCGACCTCATCGCTGCTAACGAGGCAACGCTACGAAGCGTGCGCTGGACACAGATTTCTGTCGTTATCCAAAGCGCCCTCAATGCCTTGAATCCCGTAGTGCGGGTGGGCTCACTGTTCGACCAGGTGTTCAAAGCCCATCGTCGCACGATGTCCAAGGCCGATCGACGAACGAGGGCCATTGAGTTACTCGGGCTGGTCGGTCTCGACGAGGACCGCCTTCAGCGCTTCCCGCA
The DNA here is from genome assembly GCA_963732125.1 of uncultured Acidimicrobiaceae bacterium. Lineage (GTDB taxonomy): Bacteria > Actinomycetota > Acidimicrobiia > Acidimicrobiales > RAAP-2 > RAAP-2. The sequence goes on from CAVSXX010000003.1 coordinate 111,227, forward strand.
CGAGCTCTCCGGCGGCCAACGTCAACGCGTCATGATTGCGCTTGCCTTAGCTCTCGATCCCAAGCTGGTGATCATGGATGAGCCCACCACGGCGCTCGATGTCGTCACTCAGCGTGAGATCCTCGGCGAACTCGCCGAGTTGCGCGCTCGATTCCGTTTCGCCATGATCTTTATCACCCACGACCTTTCGCTGCTGGTCGAACTGGCCGATGAGATCGCCGTCATGTACGCAGGCCGCCTGGTCGAGCGCGCCGGTGCCCGTGCGCTTTACGACGCGCCGCGCCACCCCTACACGCTCGGGCTGCTCAACTCGTTTCCCCCGATGCACGGCGAGCGCAAGGAGTTGACCGGCATTCCCGGCTCACCACCGGACCTCTCTGATCTGCCGAGCGGCTGTGCTTTTCATCCCCGGTGCCCATACGTTATGGATCGTTGCGTCAGCGAAACTCCGCCCCTGGCGCTGCTCGACGACGAGTCTCGATACGTGGCGTGCTGGCTGCACGCGGCCAGCGCGGGTGCGAGCGTTCCCGTGGAGCTGCGTCGGGCCGCACCGGGATTCCCGAGCGAAGGGGTCGCGACATGAGCGACACGAGCACCGACGTCAGCGAGCTCGAGGCGCGACACTTGACGCGCCACTTCAAGGTGCGAGTGCCCGGCCACGCCCTCGGCACGAAGAGAGTCGTGCGAGCGGTGGACGACGTAAGCCTCGATCTTCGTGCGGGCGAGGTGACGGCCGTCGTCGGTGAGAGCGGCTCGGGAAAGTCGGTGCTTGCCCGCCTGCTGGCGCGAATTCTCGCTCCCACAGCAGGCGAGATCGTCCTGCGGGGAACTCCCGTCGAGGCAAAGGCGCGACGGACCTTGGCTTACACCTCGGACGTCCAGCTCGTTCTCCAGGACCCCTTTGGCTCGATGAACCCGGTGCACCAGATCCATCACGACTTGATCCGACCGCTGCGGATTCACGGTGCGGCCAAAGACGAGTCGCGCTCGCTCGCCGAGGCGGCGCTTCGTCGAGTGTCCCTCGAACCGCCCGAGCGCTTCCTCGATCGATATCCTCACGAACTCTCGGGTGGCCAACTTCAACGCGTCTCGATCGCTCGCGCGCTGTGCGTGCGGCCGAGGGTGCTGCTCGCCGACGAGCCGATCTCCATGCTCGATGTCTCGGTGCGCCTGGGCGTGCTCAACCTGTTGCGCGGCCTGTGCGACGACGAACGGCTGGCCATCCTCTACATCACCCACGACATCGCCTCGGCGCGCTACCTGGCCGAAGAGATCATCGTCATGTACGCCGGCCAGGTGGTCGAATACTCACGCGGCACCGTGCTCGTCGACGCGCCCACTCATCCCTACACGCAGCTGCTCATCGCCTCTGTGCCAGATCCGTCGAACCCGCTCTCGGTCGCCCCGAACGTCGGGGAGCAGAACCTTTCGACGATTGCCCAGGTCGGCTGCCGGTTCAGCCCGCGCTGTGCCCACGCGATGGACATCTGTCGCATTCAAGAGCCGCCGTCGTTTCTCGTCGGCGAGTCTCACACGTCAAAGTGCTGGCTCTACCGGGACCGACCCGAGGTTTCGGACCTGCTGGCGATACCGAAGAGGCGAGGAGAGGGGGTCGCGAGGACGACATGAACACGAGTTAAGGCGTCGCCGCACGGCGTCATCGACACGGATGCGGCGTCCACAGAGCGAAGGCCCAACCGGCCCCGCGTAGTTCAAGTAAGGACCCACACAGGTTCACAAGAAACGTCGGCGAAGGCCGGCTGGACACAATCAATATAAAGGAAAACTATGTTTAGAAAAGCAGGAATTCTCTTAACCGCCATGGCCTGCGTGACGCTGGGCATCGTGACGAGCGTGGGCCTTGGTGCCGCGTCCGCCGCCAACCCGCCGCTGGTGCTCGAGGGCAACACGGGCGTCACGTTCACCAACAACTTCAACCCGTACGACTCGAACTCGTTCTGTAAAGAAATGAGTGTTTGCTCGCTCGTGTACGAACCGCTGATTCAGTTCGACACGATCAAGGCCGGAACGTCGTACCCGTGGCTTGCGACGGCGTACGCCTGGACCAATGGCGGCAAGACGCTCACCTTCACCATCCGAACGGGTGTCAAGTGGAGCAACGGCCAGGCCTTTACCCCGGCCGACGTCGCAGCGACGTTCAACGGCACCAACGACAATGCGGCCGCCAACGTGAATGGGATTCCCCCGCTCGCGAGCCCGGCGACCGTCAGCGGCAACACGGTGGTGCTGAACTTTGCGTCGCCGGAGTACGCCAACATCACGGCGATAGCCGGAAACGAGTTGATGGTGCCGTCGAGCTTCTGGACGACGTACACCGCGACCGCGACCGCGACGGTGCCCAACACCGGGGCGATCGGTACCGGTCCCTACGTTCCCACGAGCTACACCTCGTCGGTCGTTGACTACACTGCGAACTCCAGCTACTGGGGTACTGCTCCCGCAGCCAGCGAGGTCCAGGTCTTGAGCGTGGACACGAACGCGGATGCGGCGACCGACCTGGCCGACGGGACGCTCACATGGGCAGGCAATGACATTGCCAATGTGAACAGCATCTTCGTCGACCAGGACAAGGCGACCAACCACACGTTCTTCGCACCGGGCAACACGGTGACGCTGGAATTCAACGTCACCAAGGCGCCTCTCAACGACCCCGCGGTTCGCGAAGCGATCAGCGTGGGGGTGAACCGCAAGGAGTTGGGGATCAAGGGTGAGAGTGGCTACGAGGCGCCGGCGACGTCGCTGAGCGGTCTGATCCTTCCCAACCAGTCGGCGTATCTGGCCTCGCAGTTCAAGAACGACATCTCACCCACCAATAACCCGGCGATGGTGAAGAAGATCCTGACAAAGGACGGCTACAAGAAGAACAAGCAGGGCTTCTACGCGAAGAACGGCAAGGAGATCAAGTTCTCGATCGAAGATCCGATCGCGTACTCGGACTACTACGCGGACGCGCAGCTCATGTCATCCGAACTGAAGTCAGAGGGTATCGACGCAACCGTCTACGGCGTGCAGGCGTCGCAGTGGTACACGGACTCGGCGGACGGTGACTTCACGACCATCGAGCACTGGGGCAACGGGGGAACCAACCCATACACCCAGTACGACAACTGGCTGGACTACACGACCTCGGCGCCGATTGGTAAGTCAGCGGACGCCGACTACGGTCGCTACGACAACGCGGCGGTACAAGCGGACTTGGCCAAGTTGGCCGGGACCGATCCAAGCGACACGGCGGCCGTAGCAGCCGCGTCGGTGCCCCTGGAAAAGGTCATCGCGACCCAGCTACCGGTCATCCCGTTGCTCTATGGAGCCACGTGGTGCGAGTACTCGACGGCCAACTACACGGGCTTCCCAACGCCGGCGAATCCATACATGGATCCGGCGCCCGGTGACCCCGAATTGCCGTACATCTTGACGCACATCACGGCGGTTTCCTAGAAAGTCACCTCCGCGTGCGGTTCCGTTTCTCCAACCCTCGGAACCGCACGCGGAGGGTACCCAGATTATGCGATCCGCCGGGTTGGCAACTGGCGGATCGCAGGTCGCACAACCCTGCACATCGCACTTTTGACGAGGAGTTTTTTACATGAGCATGAATAGCGCGCACGAAGGTAGTCCCTCGCGTGACTTCCCACCCGGGTTTCTCTGGGGCACGGCGACCGCTTCCTACCAGATCGAAGGAGCCGCCGACGCTGACGGACGCCGCCCTTCCATCTGGGACACCTTTTGCCGAACCCCGGGTGCGGTGTGGAATGGTGACACCGGCGACATCGCCTGTGACCACTACCACCGGACGAACGAAGACCTAGACCTTTTAAAGGAGCTGGGTGTCGGTGCCTACCGATTCTCCGTCGCGTGGCCCCGAGTACAGCCGATGGGCCGCGGTCCCGTCAATCAACTCGGGCTCGACTTCTACCGGCGACTGGTCGACGGGCTACGAGACCGTGGCATCGAGCCTACGCTCACGCTCTACCACTGGGATCTTCCCCAGACGCTCGAAGATGACGGCGGGTGGTGCGTGCGCGACACCGCTGAGCGCTACGCCGAGTACGTCGACATCGTTGCGCGCGCCCTCGGGGGTGACGTCGAACGGTGGATCACGCTCAACGAGCCGTGGTGCTCGTCGTGGCTGGGCTACGGCGCCGGTCGCCATGCTCCAGGGCGGATGGACATCGGTATGGCGGCGGCGGCGAATCACCATCTGCTGCTCGCCCACGGTCTCGGGGTGCCCATACTTCGTGCGGCGGTCCCGGCGGCAAAAGTGGGCATCACCTTGAACCTCGGTGACTTTCAGCCCGGATCGCCGCACGAGCTTGACATTGCCGCCGCTCGCCGGACGGACGGAAATCTAAATCGCTTGTTCCTAGATCCGATCTTCCACGGGCGATACCCCGAAGACATGCTCGAGCACTACCGCAACGACATGCCGGGGTTCTCGGTCGTTCGTGACGGCGATCTCGAGGCGATCGCCCAGCCGCTCGACTTTCTCGGCGTGAACTACTACTTTCCGTCGACGGTGGTGGACGAGACCCGCGCCGCCGAAGCGCGCGTTGCGGGCTATTTCGTCGCGGCGGGCGAGCAGTTCCCGGACTTGCGGATTCGCTCACTGGAGACGCCGGGCCGAGACAAAACTGCGATGGACTGGGAGATCCAAGCATCAGGACTCACGTCGCTGCTCATGCGCATTCGCGACGAATACACGAGGCTACCGATCTACATCACGGAGAACGGCGCCGCCTTTGACGACTACGTCGATCCCAACGGCCACGTGCTCGATCACAATCGCGTGGCGTACCTCCAAGAGCACCTCTCGGCGATTCACGACGCCATTGACGCGGGCGTCAATGTCCAGGGCTACTTCGTGTGGAGCCTTCTCGACAACTTCGAGTGGGCGTACGGCTACTCGCGACGCTTCGGCATCGTCTGGGTGGACTTTCCCACCGGCGCTCGACTGCGTAAGGAGAGCTTCGACTGGTATCGCGACACCATCCGCTCGAACTCCGTCGAGTACGCGACCTCTGAAGGCAGTAGCTGACAGATCACGGGCGAAGGTGCCTACCCCACCCGGCGCGACTTCTTCGCCTACGTGAGTAAACGGCCGGCCACTCCGAGAGTGGCCGGCCGTTGTAGTGCTCGAACCATTTTTGCGTTCGCGTTACTTCACAAAGAGTCGTCGCATCGAGTCCTCGTTACGCTCCATGCATTGCGAATCACATTCTTATGTTGGCTGAATCAACTCGCTGAGCATTATTCCGAGTCGGCGGTATTCCAACTCGGGCGTCATCACCAACGAGACGCCATGACAAGGAGATCGGTAAGGAATGAGCAACACATCATCAGCGGTGGAGAGTCGTCGTCGACGTACGCGTCACAGGGTAACGACGGGGGTTCTCGCAATCGGCGGTGCGGCCGTACTGGCGGCGACCGCGCGGTCGCTCGCGAGCAGCGCGAGTGTGGTGCCGACGACGCTGAAGGTGACGCAGAACGCGTCGTGGGGCCCTACGCTCACACTGAAGAACGGTGACACTGTCTACGCGTTCGCGAAAGACGCAAGGAACAAGAGCAACTGCACCGGCCAGTGCGCGGTCGATTGACCACCGGTCGTCTTGAGCCCTGGGCAAAAGTCGCCCGACGGCATCGGGGTTAAGGATCTCGGCGTGATCATGCGCGTGAACGGAACTAACCAAGTGACCTACGAAGGAATTCCTCTGTACCGCTTCGTTGGCGACAAGGCACCGGGCCAGGTCAATGGGAACATCACTGCTTGCGGGGGACGTTGGCGGTCCGTAAGTCCCAGCAGTCCTCTCAAGCCGCCGTCTGAAAAGACCACGACGGGCAGCTCTACAGGCTCTGGCACGACGGGTGCGAGCGGATCTTGCTCGACTGGACGGACGGGACCGACCGGAGGGTCCGGCGGCACCACCACCACGACCGCGCCACCAAGCACCGGCATTTCGTACTAGGCACGATTCGGCCGCGATGAATCGCGTCCATTAAAGCGACATCGTTGACCATGTGAAGAAGCAGCCGGACACCCTCGCGAGTGGCCGGCTGCCTTGTCGTATCGTCCGTGTCTCCGGCCCATGACGGTGGGCGCGTCAGAGAGACCTAATCAATTTGAGTAGCTTCGAACGCTCACTCCCCGTTTCCACTCGATGTCGCTCGAAGACTTCGCCCAGCCGAACGTCAGCGAAGAGGCCGGCGGAGTCTTCGTGAAAGTGGAGGAAGGCTTTTCCTCGCGTGAGAACGACCCGCGCTTCCTCTCGATCAGACCTTCAGCGGCGCGAAGCTGCTTGAGGAAAGGCTCAAGACGGTCGAGGGAAACGTCGCCAGCATGCTTCACATCTCTAGCGTGCCGCAGCGCGCCACTTGGTTCAAGCGGTCTTAGGGAATTCGGTCTGGGCTGCCTGACGCCACAACGCAGAATTCGTTGCCATCGGGATCGGTCAGCACGACCCACCGGACATCGCCTTCGCTGGCTCGTCGCACGAAGTCGCCGCCAAGCTGGAGAGCTCGTTCGGCAACATCGTCGGGGTCGTCGGCGTAGAAATCAACGTGGCAGCGGCCGGGGACGGGTTCGTCGGCGTCGCTGTACTGAAACGTCAGATGCGGACCTCGGCCCGAGGGGTCGCGCAGTCCTAGGGATGCCCCTGAAAGTGGCCGCGATTCGTAGCCTGTCAGCATGATCCAGAACGCGCGGAGTCTCTCGGGGTCCAAGGTGTTGAACACGATGTTGCCCGGTCTGAGCGTCGCCGTCATCTCGTCGGCCGTGCTTTCCCTAGTGACGGCCTTATCACTTCGGAAGCTGAAGCTCACCCTAAGCAGTGTAGGGAGGTAAAACTCGGAGTGTAGGCGGCGTAATCCTTAACGTCTGTTTACGAATGAGTCCGAACGAGCGCGTCGTCCGATCGCTTGAATTCCGCGAGTTGACCGAGACTTGAGTTCATGACCCATATGTGGTCTGGGTCCGCAGCTATGCCGTAGAAGTTGCCGTGGAATGCCTCACCCGACCCTGTTTGACGGATGACCTCTCCGTTTGCTGGGCTGATCCCGTCGTCGACATTGGCCCCCGCATCGCGATCACGAGTTCCGTCGTAAGATGCCAGGCCAAGGAGGCTTTATGCGATGCTTCTCGTGCCAGGGCGACACTCCGGACGATAAGCCATTCTGCGCCAACTGCGGCGCCGCTCTCGTAGCGCGATGTCCGTCGTGTGGTTCTGACCTGATCGCCGACAAGCCTTTCTGTGCGAACTGCGGCAGCGCCGTTGTGCCCGCGCCCCGCGCTGTCGCGTCGACAACTTCGACTCGCCCTTCGAGCTCGAGTCTGGACGAGTCGGCTATCGCCGAGCGACGGCTTTGCTCGGTGCTATTTGTCGACCTCGTCGGTTTCACGCCACTCGCGGAGCAACGTGATCCCGAGAGTGTCAGAGAGCTGTTGAGCGAGTACTTCGACCGGGCACAGCGCATCATCGATCGCTACGGCGGGACGGTCGAGAAGTTCATTGGTGACGCCGTCATGGCCGTGTGGGGAGCGCCCATCGCCAACGAAGACGACGCCGAGCGGGCGGTGCGGGCTGCGCTTGACGTGGTGGCCGCTGTCACAACGCTGGGCGAGGAGACGGGACATTCGGGCCTGCGCGCTCGTGGCGGCGTGGTCACAGGAGAAGTGGCGATCACCATTGGCAAGGTCGGCGAGGGAATGGTGCTCGGGGACACCGTCAACTCCGCCTCGCGAGTCCAGGGCGCGGCCGAGCCCGGCACGGTCCTCGTCGATGAGGCCACCTGGCGAGCATCGTCGGGGGCCATCGCCTTCGAGAGTGTCGGTGCGCTCGAGCTGAAAGGCAAGGCGAACGCGCTCAACGCGTGGCGAGCCTTGCGCGTCGTCGCTCAACGCAAGGGTCTCGGTCGAGCGGAGCGTCTCGAGCCGCCCTTCGTCGGTCGAGAAGAGGAGATTCGTCTTATCAAGGACACGTTGCATGCGACGGGTCGTGAGCAGCGTGCTCGGCTCATGTCGGTTACCGGTATCCCCGGCATCGGCAAGAGCAGACTCGCGTGGGAGTTCCTCAAGTACGTGGACGGCTTGGCCGAGACGGTCTACTGGCACCAGGGTCGCTCCCGCGCCTACGGCGAGGGAATAACCTTCGGCGCCTTGGGCGAGATGGTGCGGATGCGCGCGGGCATCCTGGAGACCGAAGATTCGGTCTCTTCGCTCGAGAAACTGCGAAGCGTGCTTGACCGTTTTGTCACGGACGCTGAGGAACGCCAGTGGATCGAACCGCATCTCGCGCACCTGCTGGGACTGGTGGAAGCCCCGAGCGCGAACCGCGAGGAGATGTTCTCCGCGTGGCGGATGCTCTTCGAGCGGATCGCGTCGCGTGGCGTCACCGTTCTCATCTTCGAGGATCTCCAGTGGGCTGACGCCGGTTTGATCGACTTCATCGAGTCAATCCTCGAGTGGTCGAAGGGATTCTCCATATTCGTCGTCACCCTCTCGCGCCCCGAACTGATGGACCGACGCCCTTCGTGGGGAGCGGGACTGCGCAACTTCACGTCGCTTCATCTGGAGCCTCTTCCGCGCGCCGCGATGGAGGAGCTCCTCAACGGGTTTGTCGAAGGGCTACCCGCCGAAGTGGTGGATCGGGTACTCGAACGCGCCGAGGGCGTCCCGCTCTACGCCGTCGAGATGATCCGCATGCTCGTCGATCGTGGGGTCATCGTTGAGTCCGAAGACGGTTACCGAGTGGACGGCGAACTGGGGACCCTCGAGGTGCCAGAGACCCTGCATGCCTTGATCGCTTCGCGCCTCGACTCCCTTTCGCCCAAACAACGCGCCCTACTCCAAGACGCTGGCATCGTCGGTTCGACCTTCTCCTTGGAGAGCCTGCGAGTAGTGAACGGCGCCCCAGCCGAGGAGCTCGAGGTCGAGCTGCGCGACCTTGTGCGCAAGGAGTATCTCTTTGCGGACAACGATCCTCGTTCGCCTGAACGCGGCCAGTTCGGTTTCGTTCAGGGGGTGATCCGCGAAGTTGCGGTCGGCACGTTGGCTCGCCGCGATCGTAAGTCCAAGCACCTCGCGGTCGCGCGTTACGCCGAGTCGTTTGGCGAGGAGGAACTGGCCGGTGTGGTTGCCGCCCACTTCCTCGAAGCAGTACGAGTCAGCCCCGAAGAGGCCGCCACTGAAGGCCTGCTGCCCAAGGCCCTTGAGTGGCTCGATCGCGCGGGTCAGCGGGCGCTCTCGCTCGGCTCCCCCGAACAGGCGGCAGTCTGCTTCGATCAGGCGCTGGAGCTAGCCGGGGATGACGATGCACTGCGGGCACCGTTGCTTGAGCGCGCGGGAGAGGCCGCGCTCCTGCGGCAAGAGCCAGAGCGCGCTATCGGGTATCTCGAGCAAGCCATCGCCCTCCATCAAGCACGCGACGATCTCAGGGCGTCAGGTCTTTTGACCGCGAAGATCGCTTGGTCCCTCCACATCGCCAATCGGACGGACGAGGCGATCGAGAGGTGCAAGAGCGTCTATGCGCTCCTCAACGATGTCGGCGACGTCGACGTGCGGGCCCGCCTCGCGGACGCGTTGGCCCTCGTGCTCTCGCACGGCGCCCAGGTGGAATTGGCCCTTGAGTGGTGCGAGACGGCGGCCGGACTCGCCGAAGAGCTGGACGACAGCGCACTACTCGCCAGTGTCTTCGGTTCGCGGTCGTTGGCGCTGTTTACATTGGGTCGCCATCGCGAGGCGGTGATGCTGGCTCGAGGGATGGCGGTTATCGCCGATGAGGCGGGCGAACTCGCCGAGCAGTCACGTGCGCGCACCGGATTGAGCCTGTACATGTTGCCCGATAACCCAAGGGGAATGGTTGCAGTAGCCAGCGAAGCGGTGGAAATCGCGCGCCGGGCGGGACATCGTGGTCTAGAGCTCACGAACCTCTTGAACATCGCGGAGACCTCCATTTACGTCGGCCTCTGGGACGAGGCGCGCGTCGCGATCGCCGAGCTGCATCAGCGCGACCTCGGCCAGTGGCACAGCAGGTGGATGTCCGGCCTCGAGGCCGTGCTCGCGGCCATGAGCGGAGACGTCGAGCAAGCCGAAGCGCTCCTCGCTCTCGGAATCACCGAGATGAACGACGACTCGTTGGCGACTCAGACAACGCGCCTGACCACCGAGGCGTGCGTGGCCCTCGCGAGCGGTGACCTCGAAGGGGCATTTCGCGACGCGCACCGAGCGGTAGAAGTTGACCCGATGGGCATCAATAGCGCCGTAGCACTCAGCATCGCCGCGCGCGCCGCACTCTGGCTTGGAAACCTCGATGAGTTGCGTGACATCTATCTGCCGATGACACGGTTGCGCGGACGGTACATGGCTGCTCAGCGTCGCACGACCGAAGCAGGTATCGCAGCCCTCGAGGGCGGACTTGATGAGGCGGCCGCGACGTACCTCGATGCGATCGAAGGATGGAGGGCCGTCGACTGCATTCTTGACCTTGGGCTCTGTGAACTCGACCTCGTCCAAGTCCTTGGCGCCGACCACGTCGACGCCACGGTCGCCAAGGAGGCGCGCGACATCTTTTCTCAGATCGGGGCTCGGGCGATGCTCGAACGACTCGATCGGGAAACCGACGTCGAAACTGACTGAACGTGTGTGGAGCGAGCGACGAGAATCGAACTCGCGTTCTCAGCCTGGAAGCAGGCACGTCACCTGATGCCTGCCTTCTACAGTTACTGATCGAGAGGCGTTTATTGCATCCGAAGGTTTTGCCAAGCGCTTTCCGGGCGTCGGGTGGGCGCTATATCCAAAGACGTCACCGGATTCTCGGAGATTGAGAGCAGGCCGACGCAGCGTTGGTTTAACGGATGCGCTTGAGCGATGGCCACACGCGGGAGATCTTCGCAGCGCTGAGTGTCGCCGTTAAATGCGTCGAACAGCGCTCGAAGTCGGCCGGGAGCCGTTGCGGTCCTGACTGCACTGCGCGTTACAAATCCTTCGGCTGTCCATCCGACGGAAAGAGAATCTGACAGGCGTTGACGAAGAGGTAGTCGGCGTACTCCTCGAGAGTCCAACCGGCTCCGTCAACGAGTCGCTCGTACGGGAATGGCAAGAAGAGCACCTCAAGCTCGTCGGCCAGCCGTCGCGGTGAGCGATCCGTTCGAATGGGGCCGCGGTCGGCGACCATGGAGACGAGTCGAAGCGCGTCAACGCGAATCCGACTAGTGAGCGCGTCGTAGGAAGCCTTGATCAAGGGGTCCATGCTCGCGGCGTGGTAGAACACCAGCCAGAGCCGAGTGCTTCGCGCGGCGGCCCGGGCGAGGAATCGGCACACACCCCGGACGAAGTCCACGGGGTCCGTCTGTAAGTTCGTTCGCTCGGCGACCTCAGGGCGGTCAAAGATCGAGTCCTGTCCCTCACTAAGGGCGAACGCCTTTTCGAACGCGGAGAGTAAGAGAGCGGACTTCGGACCCTGGGCTTGGACCGTCTCGACGGAAACGCCAGCGTCAGCGGCGATGTCCGCGAGGGTTGTACCCACGTAGCCAGCCGCAGAAAAACACCCGATGGCGGCGGCGAGAATCCGTTGGCGCGTCTGAGCGGCTTGGGCGATCCGCAGTGGCGATGCGTACTTGCGAGCCAGTTCTTTCGCTTCACCCGCGGGACTTGACTTCGTCATGTTGATCACTATAGTGTCGTAGTCAATACAGTCTAAGTGTATTGGAATGAGTAAGGGACATGGCGAACTACCTTCTCGCGAGTAGCCCGATAGGCGGTCACGTCGCGCCTGTTCGAGCGGTGGGCGAGGAGCTCGTGCGCCGAGGGCACCACGTCACGATGATCACTGGTTCGCGTTTTGGGGCCGACGTCGAGAGCGCCGGGCTGACATTCGTGCCATGGCCGGCGGAAGCGGACTATGACGACCGCGACCTGAATCGTTCGTTCCCGTGTCGTCGCGGACGCAAGGGCGTTGGGGCCGTGCGCTTTGACGTGTTGGAGTTGTTCGCTCGACCGATGACCAGTCAATTCGAAACGATTCGGGCCGAACTGGCTACGCGTTCCGTGGACGGGGTCGTCGTCGATCTGACCGTCGGCGGCGCGCTCGTCGCGCTGTTGTCGGAGGCGGGTGCTCCACCAATTCACGTTCTCGGGTGCACGCCACTGCCGGTTTCGAGCCGCGATACCTTCCCTTTTGGCCTGGGACGCGAACCGCCCACGTCGTTCGGAGGCACGCTGCTCGCCCGAGGTTCGACGCGTGTCATTCGCTCCGTCGTGCTCCGAGCGGCGCGTCGGGAGATCGACTCGCAACTTCGAGGACTGGGACTCGCTGACTCGCCCGTCTTCTTTCTCGAGTGGTTCAGGCTGGCCGACCACTTTTGGCAGCTCTGCGGGCCAAGTTTCGAATATCCGCGTCGCGACGTTCCCGCCAACGTCAGCTTCGCGGGGCCGGTGCTGCCGCATCTGACGGGAGATCTACCCGATTGGTGGAGCGACCTCGACGGGTCGCGTCCCGTCGTGCTCGTCACGCAAGGAACCGTCGATAACGAAGATCTCTCAAAACTCATCGGGCCGACGCTTAGCGCCCTCGCGCGAGAGAACGTGCTCGTGGTCGTAACAACCGGCGGCCCGCCAACCCCGGCGATCCCGGTCTCGCTGCCGGCGAACGCACGCGTCGCGCCATTCATCCCCTACGACCAACTCCTTCCACGAGTCGACGTGATGGTCACCAACGGAGGCTACGGCGGCGTGCAGTTCGCGATCGCTAACCGCGTGCCATCAATCGTTGCCGGCGAGGGTGAGGATAAGCCCGAGGTCGCGGCGCGGGTCGCTTGGAGCGGTGCCGGTGTGAGTCTAATGACGGGGCGTCCCTCTTCGAGGATGATCGCGACCTCCGTGTTCGGGGTGCTGGGTAACGCCGACCTGCGGGCGTCCGTAGACGGACTCGCTAGGGAAGCATCGAGCCTCAACGCACTGAACACCATCGCCGAGAGCCTTGAGAGGGTCACGACAAAGGCGCCACCAGTGCGTTGGCGAACTACAAGGAGAGAACAATGAGCAAGGAACAGGTAATTGTTGCGTCGATTCATCTACCACAGCCACCGAAGAGGGTTTGGGAGTACCTTTGCGACACCTCTCGCTACTCCGAGTGGGTCGAGAGCACCCTCAAGATGGTTCGCGTGGACGGACCAGCCCGCTTGGGCGCCACCTATCAAGAGCGCACGCGTATCTCGGGTCCGTGGAAGAGCACGACCACGTGGCGCATCACGGAATTCGACTCGCCCCACCGTCAGGTTCACGAAGGCGTCGGCGTAGCGACGGCTAAGAATATGTCCCTGGAGCTGACCCTTAACCCCGAAGGCGACGGAACCCACCTAACCATGACGATCCGTTACACGCCAAGGTTCGGACCAATTGGCGTCGCTATCGATCGCGCGGTCGCAGGCAAAGTGCAAAGCGCTCAGCAACGCTCCGCGCTCGCCTTCGGAGCCCTCCTCGCACGGGAGTCAGTGAGCTGACGGGCGCCAAACCTGAGGTACCCGGGCGAGTCCGACGACTGATGACATACCACGTGGCGCTGAGATTCAGGCGACGCGGCATGCCCGCTGGAGCGGGCGACTGGAGCGGGCGACGAGAATCGAACACGCGTTCTCAGCTTGGGAAGCCGAGGGCCGCTCAGACTATGGAGAAGCAAATATGCTGGTCAGGTACCACGTATCTTGGCCGCCCGTCCGCATTGGCGTCGCTCGGGCGTCAGACGGGCGCTCCAGGCTCGCTCGACCTCGAGGATCTATCGAAGAACGCGGGCCGGTCTCCGTCAGGCAATTCGAAGTGCCGAACTCAGTTTGTGACCAATAACGTTATGCGTTATACTAGGTACTGTGCTGCAGTCGTTTGGAGACAAGACAACCGAGCGAGTATGGCACCGAGAGCAGGTTCGGGTATTTGATTCAGTACTCCTGAGATCAGCGGTGCGAAAGCTCTTAATTCTGGACGCTGCGGAAGAACTACAGGATTTGACCGTGCCGCCCGGAAACCGGCTCGAGAAACTTAAGGGGGACCGAGCGGGCCAGCACAGTATTCGAATAAATCAGCAGTGGCGAATCTGCTTTCGCTGGACCGCCGCTGGACCTGAAGACGTGACAATTGTCGACTACCACTGAGGTGAAGATTATGACGACGAAGATTATTGACCCAATTACTCCCGGGGAGGTACTCAAGGAGGAGTTTCTGGCTCCACTTGGAGTTAGCCAGAACGCGCTCGCCAGAGCCATCGGCGTCTCACCTCGGCGAGTCAACGAGATCGTGCTTGGCAAACGCCGCATTACCGCCGATACCGCCCTACGTCTCTCCCGTTTCTTCTCGATGAGCGAAGGATTCTGGATGAACCTCCAGGACCGATATGACCGCGAAATCGCTCGTCGCGAACTAGGAAAAACTCTGTCAGCGATTAAGCCGCTGACGAAGATCTCGACCTGACTGCTGACGTGACCCAACTGGTTCATCGGATTCTGGTGGGGAGTTCGCGCCTTGAATTGATTCGGCAACTGAAGCGACGAAGGTGCTTCAGTTGTAATTGTGAGAAAACAAATAGAAAACACCTTCGTCCTGTCCGACCCTAGCGAAATCCTCGAGGCCCTCGTCGGCCTGAAGGACGTGCGCGTGCTGCACTACGAGCGCCGGGGTCCTGAGGTGGCTCTCGTGATCGAACAGGTCGTCGAGGACGCCCGGTGTCCTACGTGCCACCGCCCGGCCCAGGTGAAGGATCGTCCTCGCGTGACCTACGTCGACCTACCCGTCTTCGGCGCGCCCATGCGTCTCACCTGGAAGAAACACCGGCTGCGCTGCGTGCACGAGGAGTGTCGTGCCACCACCTGGGTCCTTCGCGATCACCGCATTGCCGCGAAGAACTGCCTGCTCACGACGCGCGCGGCCAAATGGGTGACCGTCCAAGTGGGCACGGGTCGCACGGTTTTAGAGGTCGCCAAAGAGCTCAACTGTGACTGGCATACCGTGAACGACGCCGTCACCACCTACGGCGAGGCACTGCTCGAGGCCGACAAGAAGCGACTCAATCGCACCAGCGCCATTGGCCTGGACGAGACGAGCTTCGTGAAGTTGGGCGGACACCACACCAGCTACGCCACCACCGTCACCGACGTCGAGCACCACCAGATCATCGACATCCTGCCCACGCGCAACTTCGTTGACGTGGCGGGCTTTTTGGACCACCAGAGCGAAGCCTGGACGTCCCGCGTCACCTACGGCGCCCTCGACATGTCCAACGTCTACGCCGCGGTCTACACGGTGATCTTGCCCAAGGCCGCCCAAGTCGTCGATCCCTTTCACGTGATCTCGTTGGCCAATCGCACCCTCGACGCAGTGCGGCGAAGAGTCCAGAACGAACAGACCGGACACCGCGGACGGCGCGACGACCCGCTCTATCGCGTGCGACGAGCCCTCCTCACCGGCGAAGAAAAACTCGACGAGCGTGCCAGCGAGCGTCTGGCCTCACTGCTGGCCCTCGGCGACCCCAACGCCGAGGTGGCCATTGCCTACCGGGTCAAAGAACGGCTTCGTGACTTCTATCGAACCATCGACGCGGCCGAGGCGAGAACGATGCTTGACGAGCTGCAGGAGCACTGTCGGCGACCGTCGATGCCACCCGAGATCCAAAAGCTCGGACGCACCATTCGCAACTGGTTCGACAAGATCTGCAACTTCCACCTCGCCCGGGTGAGTAACGGACCGACCGAGGCGATCAACAACTTGATCAAGCGCATCAAGCGCGTCGGTTTTGGCTTTCGAAACTTCGAGAACTACCGGATCAGAGCCCTGCTCTACGCCGGCAAACCGAACTGGCGAGTGCTCGGCTCGATCGTGGTCCGATGAAGCTCACCCCACCAGAATCCGATGAGCCACCCAACTTAGGGAATTGAGAAGCTGAATCGTTGGAGCGGGCGACGAGAATCGAACTCGCGTTCTCAGCTTGGGAAGCTGATGTTCTGCCGCTGAACTACGCCCGCGTGCGCACCATCGTACTGCCACTTCTGACCGGGCAGATCTGCCCAAGATTGGGCGGCGTTCAACTCGACTCGTTGTGAACTGACGATTGCTCTGCCGTTACATCGGTTGCCCCGTCGGGATGTGGCGAAGAGCTAGTGGGCGACGGGCGCGTCGTTTTCGGCGCTTCCGTTGTCGTCGAGCTTTGTGGTGAAGTCGTCGGAACGGCATTCGGAGGAGGTATGGGCTTGGGTGATGGGATTGGCGTGGCACCGGGACGAAGTTGACCGATGCCCGCGGCGAGCATCAGCGAGTTGGGCACCCGCAATATGCCGTCGTCGGTTTCGACGGTGACGTACGTCAGTCCGATGCCGAGCACGCGTACGTCGAGCACACCGGTGACACCTGAACGAATGCGAATCATGTCGCCAACGACAAACGGTCGAGCGACGAGCATGACGATGGCGGCGAAGACATTGCCGAGGCTCTGCTGTGCGGCGACGCCCAAAATGATGCCGGCGACGCCCGCGCCGATGAGGAGGTGATCGAGCGACACGCCAAGGACGGTGAGCAATGCGAAGATCAGAATGATGTAGCCCACACCGGTCGTGATCAGGCGAACGCTCGCACCCGTGCCGATCGTCGTGCGGCGCGCGACCGCCCGCCCGATCGCCCGCGAAAGGTGGATGATCGCAAAGACGCCGGCCACCACGAGCACCAACGCAGCAGCCCAAACGATGATCTTCTCTTCGATCGAAGAGCGCGATATTTTGCCAAACGCTCGACCCAGCCCGAGGGCCGCCAATGCCACGACGCCGCTCCCGATGCCGAGGATCCACTCGGTCTTCAGCGTGTGCTTCATCTCGAGGGGGTTGCCCTTCGTCATAGACCAACATTAGGGGCTCATTCCGTGTTGCTACGAAGTGCAGACGATAACGAAGTAATAGGTGCACAACGCCTCATCACGTCACACGAATTTGCGCACGACCAGAACGTGCAGAGCGCGGGCCTAATGTTGCTGAGAGCGACTCATACGGAAAAGATCGATGGCCACAGATAGCAACGAAGTTATTCGCACCGAGCATCTCACGAAGCGCTATCCGGGCATGGACGTCGCGGCCGTCGACGATTTGAACCTCGAGGTTCACCAGGGCGAGATCTTCGGACTGCTCGGACCTAACGGAGCGGGTAAGACGACGACGGCGGGTATTCTCACGACGCGCGTGATCCCGACGTCAGGTACCGCATACGTCGCGGGCATTGACGTTCGCAAGCACCCTGCGCTCGTGAAGCAAGTGTCGGGGATCGTCTCTCAGCAGAACACCCTCGATCGCCAGCTAACGGTGTGGGAGAACCTCTACTTCCACGGTCGGCTCTTTGGAATGGGTGCCAAAGAGTCACATCGACGGGCTGATGAGCTACTCGAACGCTTCTCCTTGTCGAGGTGGGCGAAGGCTTCGGTGTATGCGCTCTCGGGCGGAATGGCCCAACGTCTGATGGTGGCGCGCGCGATC
The DNA here is from genome assembly GCA_963732125.1 of uncultured Acidimicrobiaceae bacterium. GTDB lineage: Bacteria > Actinomycetota > Acidimicrobiia > Acidimicrobiales > RAAP-2 > RAAP-2. The sequence continues at coordinate 128,738 of CAVSXX010000003.1, forward strand.
TTCCACTCGCCGGCCGTGCTCTTCCTTGATGAACCGACGGCCGGACTCGACCCGCAGAGTCGTCTCGCGCTATGGGACATGCTGCAGGAACTCAACGCGTCGGGACAAACGGTGGTACTCACGACGCACTACATGGAAGAAGCCGATCAGCTGTGTGCGCGTGTCGCGATCATGGACCACGGCAGGATCCTCGCGCTTGACACGCCGGCGAATCTGAAAAAGAGCGTCGGCGCGGACACGATCGTGACCGTGAAGGTCGCAAGCAACGGTGACAAGCTCGCCGAGGCGTTGAAGAGCGGTCTGCCGGGTGTGGTGGGCACGCGCGTCGTCGACAACGTCGTTACGGCGCAGGTCGAAGGCGGGGACCGCTTGGTACCGCGCGTCGTCAATATCGCCGAGGAAACGCACATCGACGTCGTCGACCTCGCCGTGGCCGAGCCAACGCTCGAGACGGTCTTCATCAATCTCACGGGCAAGGAGTTGCGCGAAGTATGACCACTACTACTGCCAGATTCGAGACGGTGCCGATGCGGTCGGTCTTTGACGCGAGTCGCATCGCCCTCGGAGCGCTGATGCTGCGTGATCTCGTGGTGCTGAAAAAGACCTTCCGAGAGTTCGTGCTGCGCACGCTGATCCAGCCCTTTCTCCTTTGCTTCGTCTTTCTCTTCGTTTTTCCAAAGATCGGCCAGGCGGTCGGCGGCAGCAGTCACGCCGGCGGGTCGTCGGCCTTTGCCACCGTGCTCGTGCCGGGCGTGGTGGGCATCTCGATCATGTTCCAGGGCGTGCAATCGATCGCCCTCGTCATGGCCCAGGAGTTCGGATTCACGCGCGAGATCGAAGACAGGGTGCAGGCGCCGTGTCCGATCTGGCTCGTCGCTGTCTCCAAGATCCTTTCGGGTGCGGTCCAGGGACTGATTGCCGCCGCGATCGTCTTTCCCATCGCCTCCGTGGTCCACGCGGCTGGCGTCACCGCGAACATCTCATTGCACTGGCTCATCATCCTCACGCTCGTGCCCCTCGCCTGCATAACGATGGCGGGGCTCGGACTCATCCTCGGCACGTCATTCGAGCCCCGCAACATCGGTCTCATGTTCGGCTTCATCATCTTGCCGATCACGTTCCTCGGCGGGACGTACTATCCGTGGACTCATCTTGCGCCGGTGAAGATCGGCGGGTTCCACTGGCTCCAGACGCTGGTTTTGATCAACCCGCTCGTCTACGTGAACGAGGGGATGCGCGCCGCATTCACCAATGCTCCGCACATGCACCTCTATGTCATCTATCCCGTGATGCTGGGCTTTTGCGTCGCGTTCTTGTGGCTCGGTCTGCGGAACTTTCGCCGGCGGGTGCTTTCTTAATCTGAATTCGAAACGCGGCAGCGTTCGCCCCTGGTAGGGCGCGTCAACGAGTATCGTGACCTGCTAATGGTTCTCTCGGATCGGTCCATCAAAGAGGCGCTCGAGCGGGGTCGACTGATCATTGAGCCGCTCGGGGAAGACTGCGTCCAGCCGTCGTCGGTCGACGTCCACGTTGACCGCTACTTCCGAGTGTTTCGCAACCACTCCCAGCGGGTCATTGACGTGCGCGAGGCGCAGGAGGACTTGACCGAGCTCATCGATGTGGGCGAGGAAACGCCCATGATCCTTCATCCGGGTGAGTTCATGCTTGGGTCAACCACCGAGCGGGTCGCGTTGCCCGACGACATCGTCGGTCGCCTTGACGGCAAGAGCTCCCTCGGTCGTCTCGGGCTCGTGATTCACTCGACGGCCGGCTTCATCGACGCCGGGTGGGACGGCCACATCACGCTCGAGCTGTCGAACGTGGCCAACCTGCCCATCACGCTCTACCCGGGCATGAAGATCGGCCAGATCAGCTTCTTCGAGATGACCACGCCCGCCGATCGACCCTATGGGTCGTCGGGCCTGGGCTCGAAGTACCGCGGACAACGCGGGCCCACGCCGAGCCGATATTCAGAGAACTTCAAGCCACCCACGTCGAGAGAATAAGTAGGAAACGTGCTTGCTCGCATCATCATCGGCCTCGGCCTCACTGTTATCTTGTTCTCGATCGCGGGACGTCGCTTCTACTGGGTGTCTCGACTGATCCGTTCGGGACAGCCTGCGCCACGGCGTTGGAACGGCTTTCGCAAGGTGACCGACGCGGAAGTCGTCGAGGTCGCCGGTCAGCGCAAGCTGCTGAAGTGGACCGTGCCGGGCCTCGCGCACTTCTTTACGATGTGGGGCTTTGCGATCCTTATGGCCACGATCATCGAGGCGTACGGCTCGCTCTTCGATCGGAACTTCCACATTCCTTGGATCGGGCGGAGCAACTGGCTTGGGTTCACCGAGGACTTTTTTGCAACCGCCGTGTTGGTCTCGCTCTGCGTCTTCGCCATCATTCGCATAAAGAACGCGCCCGCGAAAAAGCAACGCGAGAGTCGCTTCTACGGGAGCCACACCGGCGCCGCGTGGGCCGTCCTCGGCATGATCGCGCTTGTCATCGTCACTCTCCTGCTCTACCGAGCCGCCCAGATCAACACGGGCCACTTTCCCTTTGGGCAGTCGAAGTGGGCTTTTGCCAGTCACGTCGTGGCCACGTGGCTCAGGCCTCTTGGCACCGGCGTCAACAGCGTTCTCGAGGCGACGTTCTTGATCTTGAACGTTGCGGTCATCGCGAGCTTTCTCGTGTTCGTCTCGTACTCGAAGCACTTGCACATATTTATTGCACCCATCAACATCGGGACCTCGCGCCGTCCTCGCGCGCTCGGCGGTCTCGACAAGACGCCCAACATGGATATGGAGCAGGTGAGCGAAGACACCGTCTTCGGCGCCGGGAAGATCGAGGACTTCACCTGGAAGCAGATGCTGGACATGGCGACCTGCACCGAGTGCGGCCGCTGCCAGAGCGTCTGTCCAGCCTGGACCACGGGAAAGCCCCTCAGCCCGAAGCTCGTCATCATGGGGCTGCGCGACAACATGTTCGCGTCAGCCGATCGGCTGCTGTCGGGCGAAAGCGACGGCAACGTGGCAACCTTGGTGCCAACGACCATCGACCCGGACGTGCTGTGGTCGTGCACGACGTGTGGCGCGTGCGTCGAGCAGTGCCCGGTCGACATCGAGCACATCGACGCCATCATCGATATGCGCCGCTTTGAAGTATTGATGGAGTCGCGCTTCCCGAGCGAGGCGAGTCTGCTGCTGCGCAACATGGAGAACCAGGGCGACCCATGGGGGTTGGGATCTTCAAAGCGGACCGAGTGGCTTGCTGCACTGGACTTCGAAGTGCCGGTCGTCGAGGGCACCATTCCCGATGACATCGAGTATCTCTACTGGGTGGGCTGTGCGGGTGCGCTCGATGAGCGCGGTCGCAAGCAGATCATCTCAACGGCGCGCATGTTGCATCGCGCGGGAGTGACCTTTGCCATCCTTGGCCCTCGCGAATCCTGCACCGGGGACCCCGCGCGTCGGATGGGCAACGAGTACCTGTACCAAGAGATGGCGAAGGTGAACATCGCCACGCTCGATGAGGTCGGCGCGAAGAAGATCGTCGCGAGCTGTCCGCACTGCTTCAACACCATCAAGAACGAGTACCCCGCGCTCGGTGGCGACTACGAGATCATCCACCACTCCGAGCTGCTGAGCCACCTCGTCGCCAACGGTCGCCTGACCCCAGGGGTCAACTACTCAGGCACTGTGACGTACCACGACCCCTGCTATCTCGGTCGCCACAACCGTGTCTTCAACCAGCCGCGCGACGTGCTGGACGCCATTCCCGGACTGACGAAGGTGGAGATGGCCCGCCACCGCGAGCGCGGCTTCTGCTGTGGAGCGGGCGGCGCGCGCATGTGGATGGAAGAGACGATCGGCAAGCGCGTCAACATGGAGCGCACCGACGAGGCGCTCGCGACCGGCGCCGACATCATCTCGACGGCGTGCCCCTTCTGCATGATCATGCTGGACGATGCAGTGAAGGCGCACGGCAAGGGCGACGATGTCTCTGTCATGGATATCTCCCAGGTCATGGAGAAGTCCCTGTAACTGAGGAAATCCTCATCAGGGCCGATGTTCATATCCCTGAAACACATCGTTAGCGATTTCGAAATCCTCGATTGGAACACTGGTGCCAACTACTTGAGGTCAGCGCCGCCCTCTTCTAAGAGAAGAAGGAGTGGACGTGCTCGAAGCCGCGACCAACATTCCCTATCCCAGTTGGCTGAACCCGGGGGATAACACGTGGCAGCTTGTCGCGGCGACACTCGTGGGCCTCATGAGCCTGCCGGGACTCGCCGTCCTCTACGGCGGGCTCGTGCGAAAGAAGTGGATCGTCAACACGATGCTGATGACGTTCTCCGCGTTCTCGCTCACACTCATCGTCTGGATGCTCTGGGGCTACAACATGGCGTTCGGCCCGCTCGCGCACTTTGGGTCGACGGGTTCGTTCTGGAGCGGTTTCGTCGGTCACTTCGAGCCGCTCGCGACGTCGAGCTCCGAGCAAGGTCAGGCCGTCTCGGGCGCGAACACCGTGGTGCCGTTCCACTTTCCGACGGCGACGCTCGCGTACTTCCAGTTCGTCTTCGCCGCGATCACGCCGATTCTCTTTCTCGGTGCGCTCGTCGGTCGACTCAAGTTCAAGGCCTGGCTGCTCATTGTGCCGCTGTGGATCACGATGGTCTACTGCATCAACGCGGCGCTGCTGTGGGGCGGTGGCTTCTTCGCCCAGAAGGGTGCCGTCGACTACTCGGGCGGCTACGTCATCCACCTCTCTGCGGGCGTCGCCGCGTTTGTCGGTGCCTGGATGGTGGGGCCACGTCGCTGGCAGGATCGAGAGAACGCCTTTCCGAGCAACCTGATGATGGTGGCGGTCGGTGCGGGCATCCTCTGGCTGGGCTGGAACGGCTTCAACGGTGGCGACCCCTTCTACGCCGGTGCGGACGCTGCGGCGGCCGTGCTCAACACCAACGTCGCCACGGCGGCGGGACTGCTCACCTGGCTGTTCTGGGACATGTTCGCCTCAAGGCAGAAGAAGCCAACATTTCTCGGCGCGATCAACGGCATGATCTGTGGACTCGTCGCGATCACGCCAAGCGCAGGCTGGGTGAACGGCGTGGGCGCCATCATCGTTGGCGTCGTGGCGGCGTCGATCGTGTGGATCGCCTGGACCTACGTCTCGAAGTTGCGCCCCTTCTCCAAGGTCGATGACGCGCTCGGTGTCGTCTACACCCACGGCTTCGCTGGCCTCACCGGAGGACTGCTGGTCGGCTTCCTCGCCGACCCGAGCATGGTGGAGTATGGCGTGAAGGGAAAGAACTACAAGGGGGTTGGCAATATCCATGTCGCCGGTTGGTTCTACGGTCACTCCTTCCATCAGCTCTGGGAGCAGTTCCTTGCCGCAGTCTGGATCATCTGCTGGACGGCCTTTGGCACGTTCGTGGTCTTCACCGTGGTTAAGTTCCTCGTGGGAGGTCTGCGAGAAGACGACGAGACCCTGCGCGAAGGCGACATCGCGATCCACGAGGAAGAGGCCTTCCCCGAGCCAACATTCGGTGAACCGGTCTTGACGCCGAGCCACACCCACCCAGACAACGTCTAAGGAGAGTCATGAAACTAGTCACTGCGATCGTCAAGCCCTTCAAGCTCGACGAAGTCAAAGAAGCGGTGAAGGAAGTGGGCATCACCGGGCTCACCGTGAGTCAGGTGCGAGGTTTCGGCCACACCGGGGGGCACATCGAGGTCTTTCGAGGCAAGGAGTACGTGTTCGACTTCGTCGACAAGCTCCAGATCGAGATCATCTGCACCGATGAGCTCGTCGATGAGCTCATCGAAGCGATCGTTGCGGCGGCACGCACCGACACCGTCGGTGATGGCATTGCGTGGGTCACCGACGTCGAGCACGTCGTGCGCATCCGCACCAACGAACGAGGGCCCAACGCCCTCTGAGTGGGGGCGACCTGGAGGAGCTACCTCGCGCTCGGTGGCGGTCTGAGCGTCGAGGTGGCTCCGCCAGGCCGTGAATCGCGCGCTTGAGTCGCGTTGAGGACAGTTCTTCGTCAGACCTTGACGCCCGAGAGGGCGAGGAGCGCACCGACGAAGCCCGCGATGAGCAGCGCGCTCACGACGCCACGACGGAAGACAAAGAGCCAGATCAGAGCGCCTGCGAGAACCGCCGCCTGCCAGTAGAACTGCAGGGAGACCCCGAGTGTGATCGCCGAACCGGCGATGCCTCCGATCACCGCGGCTCCTGCACCTATGAAGAACGACTGGACAGCGGCGTTCGACCGCAAGCGACCGAAGTGGCGCCCGCCGCCGAGCACGAAGAGAAACGATGGAGCAAAGGCGATGGCGGCGGCGAAGAGGCCGCCGACCACCCCCGCCGCCGCGTAGCCAACGACTGCAACGGTCTGGACGACTGGCCCCGGCGTCACTTGACCAAGGGCGACCGCGCTGAGAAACTGCGCTGCCGTCATCCAGTGATAGGTCGTGACGACGTCGTGCTGCATGAGCGGAATGATCACGAAGCCTCCGCCGTAGCTGAGCGCGCCCACTTTGATGGCGACCCACGCCAGACCGGCCAATCCTCCGACCGCACCCGCACCGGCGACACCGAGTACGCGCGCAGATTCGACGAACAGCCCGGGCACTGTTGTTCGTGCGGGGCGATTTAGGGACCACTCGATCAGGCCGCAGCCGACGAGCGCCAGTACCAGGAACTCGCCCGCGAGCGCCGCGGTCGCTACGCCAACAACGATGTAGGCGAGCCAACGCCACTGCACCTCGCGCTCTGCGAGTCGTGCTCGGCTTGGCGCGACGAGGCGCCAGGCTGCGAGCAGCGCCACCGCGGGCACCGCCGCCCCGGAACCTCGCGCCGCGCCTTCGATCCAGTGCTCGGGGTGTCGAGCGAGCAGCACCACCGACAACGCGAGGATGATGATCAGACCGGGAACGATGAAGCAGATCCCACCAAGCAGCCCGCCCACCGAGCCCCGCAGGCGCCAGGCGCAGTAAATCGCGAGCTGTGTCGACGCTGGCCCCGGCAGAAGGTTCACGGCGGCGACGGCCTCTTCGAACTCTTGCGCGTCCATCCAGTGCCGCTCGTCGACGCACATTGTGCGTAGCAACGCAATGTGGGTTGGTGGCCCGCCGAATCCGATGCAGCCGAGACGCGTCCATTCGCGCGCAATGACCGCGAGGCTCACGCGAGGGTGGGTGGCGTCAACCAAGGCGCGAGCCCTCATCAGTGGAGGCAAGCGGCGCGAGAGCAACCACGACCATGTCGGGAAGATTGGCACAAAATCCGTGCACCAGCCGAGCGTGATTGCGACGAGTTCTTAGTTCGCGGGCAGAAGCGGTCAGCCTGCTTGACGGGCGACGGCCTCGGCCGCGCGCGCGGCGGCTTCGGGATCGCCAAGGTAGTTGGCCGCCAGCACGTTGAGCTCGTCATCGAGCGTGAGACGGTAGGGGATGCCGGTCGGGATCTCAAGTTCGGTGATCGCCTCCTCCCCGATGTTCTGTAAGACCATGCGCAGCGCGCGAATGGAGTTGCCGTGGGCCACGACGAGCACCGCGCCACCACGCACGCCTTCGCTCCGCAAGTCCTCGCTCATCACGTCGCGTAGATATGGCGTCGCGCGGGTGACGACATCCTTTAAGCACTCGCTGCGAGGAATGAGGTCTTCGGGCACGTCGCGATATCGCGGGTCGCGGCGGACGTCACGCGGGTCATCCAATGGCAGCTTCGGTGGCGCGACGTCGAAGGATCGGCGCCATATCTTCACCTGATCCATACCGAACTCCTCAGCGGTTTGCTTCTTGTCCTTGCCCGTCAGATCCCCGTAGTGACGCTCGTTGAGTCGCCAGCTCCGTCGAACCTTTAGCCACGAACGCCCCGCCTCGTCCAGTGCAATGTTGGCCGTGCGGATTGCCCTGGTCAGGACGGACGTGTGCACGACGCGAAGGTCCAGATTGGCTTCGGCACGCAGCAGCTCGCCGGCGGCTTTGGCTTCGGCCTCGCCGGCGGGGGAAAGGTCGACGTCCTGCCAGCCCGTGAAGAGGTTCAGGTCGTTCCATTCGGACCGCCCGTGGCGCAGGAGTATCAAATCAGGCACGATCCACAGCGTAGTCCTGGGGCGAAAACCAGTCCCCAGCAGGCGAACAGCCCTTTAAAATACACGTTTATTGTTACTTATTACTCACCTTATAATTTTTCTTGACAAGGCGAGGCTCAACTCTGTATGATTGAGTTATTGAACTCTGGTGGTCCGGACGTACCGGCGCCAGAGGCTGAACTAAGGAGTTTTCATGGCAAAAGCAGTCGGTATTGACCTTGGTACGACGAACTCGGTAGTGAGTGTCCTCGAGGCGGGCGAGCCCGTCGTCATTCCCAACGCCGAGGGCAGCCGCACCACCCCATCTGTGGTGGCCTTTTCCAAGACGGGCGAGGTGCTCGTAGGAGAGGTCGCCAAGCGCCAGGCGATCACGAACCCCGACCGCACCGTGCGATCGGTGAAGCGCCACATGGGCGAGAACTGGTCCATTGACATCGATGGCACGAAGTACACCGCACAGGAGATCTCCGCGCGCATTCTCCAGAAGCTGAAGCGCGACGCCGAGGCGTATCTCGGTGACGCCGTGACCGAAGCGGTCATCACCGTGCCCGCGTACTTCAACGACGCTCAGCGCACCGCGACCAAAGAGGCCGGCCAGATCGCGGGGCTCGAGGTGCTGCGCATCGTCAACGAACCGACCGCCGCCGCGCTCGCGTACGGACTCGACAAGGGTCCCGCCGAGCAGACCGTCCTTGTCTTTGACCTCGGCGGTGGCACGTTCGACGTGTCCGTGCTCGAAATCGCCGAAGGCGTCTTCGAAGTGAAGTCGACCCACGGTGACACGCACTTGGGTGGTGACGACTGGGACGACGCCGTCATGAACTGGCTCATCAAGACGTTCAAGGACACCGAAGGTGTCGACCTGTCGAACGACAAGATGGCTGTACAGCGTCTGAAGGAAGCGGCCGAGAAGGCGAAGATCGAGCTGTCGGCTGTCCAGGAGACGACCGTCAACCTGCCCTTCATCACCGCGACGGCCGATGGTCCCAAGCACCTCGACATCAAGATCACCCGAGCCAAGTTCAACGAGCTCACCTCTGACCTCGTGGACCGACTTCGCGGACCGTTTGACCAGGCGATCAAGGACGCCGGCCTCACCCTCGACAAGATCGACCACGTCATCTTGGTCGGTGGGTCGACGCGCATCCCGGCCGTGCAGGACCTCGTCATCAAGGTGACCGGCAAGGAGCCCAACAAGAGCGTGAACCCCGATGAAGTGGTCGCCGTCGGCGCCGCTATCCAGGCGGGCGTCTTGAAGGGCGACGTGAAGGACATCTTGCTGCTCGACGTGACCCCGCTGTCGCTCGGCATCGAGACCAAGGGCGGCGTGATGACCAAGATTATCGAGCGCAACACGACGATCCCGACGAAGAAGTCCCAGACGTTCACGACGGCTGACGACAACCAGCCGTCGGTCGAAGTGCACGTCCTCCAGGGCGAGCGCGAGATGGCGTCCTACAACCAGACGCTCGGCAAGTTCCAGCTCGTCGGCATCCCACCGGCGCCGCGCGGCGTGCCCCAGATCGAAGTCACCTTTGACATCGACGCGAACGGCATCGTGCACGTCTCGGCGAAGGACCAGGCGACCGGCGCGACGCAGTCGATGACCATCACGGGCGGCTCGTCGCTGTCCAAGGATGAGATCGACCGTATGGTTCGTGATGCAGAGGCTCACGCCGACGAAGACCGCCGTCGTCGTGAGGAAGCCGAAGTGCGCAACAACGCAGACGGCCTCGTCTACTCGACCGAGAAGCTGTTGAAGGACCAGGCGGAGTCGTTCCAGGGGAGCGAGCGCGAGGACGTCGAGAAGGCGCTCGCGAGCTTGAAGGAAGCCCTCAACGACACCGACCTCGAGGCCATCAAGGGCGCGACGGACAAGCTGCTCTCGGCAAGCCAGAGCTTCAGCCAGCGTCTCTACGAGGAGGCGGCGAAGTCCAACATCAATGAGCCCGCAGCCCCGGCTGGCGACGATGATGACATCGTCGACGCGGAGATCGTGGACGAAGCGTGAGCGACGAAGTCGTCAACAACGAGTCGGTGGCGTCCCAGGACGACGCCACCGAAGCGTTCGACGCCAGATCCGAGGCCGAGCGCCAGCGCGACGAGTACATCGACGCGCTGCAGCGTCTCCAAGCAGACTTTGAGAACTACCGACGACGAGTCCTGCGCAGCAACGACGACGCAGGCGCCCGCGCGGCGGGCGACATCGTCGCAAAGCTCCTTCCCGTGCTCGACTCCTTCGACTACGCCCAAGCCCACTTCGAGGGGTCCACGAGCGAGGAGGCGACGGCGCTCAGTCAGGCGCGCTCGCTCATGCTCGACACTCTGGAGAAGGAAGGCCTCGAGCGAATCGACGAGGTCGGCGTTCCCTTCGATCCTCAGGTGCACGACGCTGTCGCGCACGCGCCCAATGAAGAAGGTGAAGAGGGCCAGGTCGTCACCGACGTGCTGCGTGCGGGGTATCGCTGGAAGGGTGTGACGCTTCGTCCAGCCATGGTGAAAGTCAGGGGCTAAATGGCCGAACGCGAGTGGTTCGAGAAGGACTACTACCAAGTGCTCGGCCTCACCTCGAGTGCGACCGACAAGGAGATCACGCGCGCGTATCGCAAGCTCGCCAAGCAGTACCACCCGGACACGCACCCCGGCTCGGAAGAGAGGTTCAAGGAGATCTCCGGCGCCTACGACGTCCTCGGTGACGAGGAGAAGCGCAAGGAGTACGACGAGGTGCGTCGCCTCGGTCCTGCCGCGAGCGGGCTCGGGGGAGCGGGCGGCTTCAACTTTCAAACCGGCGACTTCAGCGACCTGGGCGATCTCTTTGGAGGACTGTTCGGCGGGGGCGCACGTCGTCAGCGCGCTCAGCGTGGAGCCGACCTCGAAACGGCGCTGCACCTTGGGTTCCGTGACGCCGTCAAGGGCGTCACAACCACGGTGAGTCTGCCGACCAACGAGGCGTGCCACACGTGCAAGGGAACGGGCGGCGCGCCGGGTAGTCCGTTCGTCACCTGTGAGCGATGCAAGGGACGCGGCGTCATCAACGATGACCAAGGACCCTTTGCGATGTCGAGCGTCTGTCCCGTCTGTCAGGGTCGCGGTGGACACTTCGCCCAAGCCTGCCCCACGTGTCACGGCACCGGTCGTGAACCGTCCTCGCGTCGCGTGAACGTCCGAATCCCGCCCGGTGTCAACGACGGACAGCGCATCCGCCTGAAGGGCAAGGGCAGCGCGGGGGCGAACGGCGGCCAGCCCGGCGACCTCTTCGTTGACGTACACGTCGAGAGGGACCCGCGCTTTGATCGCAGGGGACGCAACATCACCACGACGGTGCGAGTGCCGCTCACCCAGGCGATGCTCGGCACGACCGTCGAGGTGCCCACCCTCGACGAGCCGGTCACGCTCAAGGTCCCCGCGGGTACACAGCCCGGCACGACGATGCGCGTGAAGGGTCGCGGCGTCCCCGCCAACGGCAAGAACGCGGCGGGCGACCTGCTCGTGACTCTCAACGTTGCGGTGCCAAAGAAGCTCACCAAGCAACAGCGCGGACTCGTAGAGCAGCTCGCGAACTCGTTGAACGAAGTCGAAGTCGAGTCGGTCAGTGACTGAACGTGAACCACTCCACGCCGTCTACGTGATCTCGGTCTTCGCCGAGCTCGCGGGAGTGCACCCTCAGACGCTGCGCAACTACGAGCGAAACGGTCTGTTGCGACCGATGCGCACGAGCGGTGGATCTCGCCGGTTCTCCGATGACGACCTCGTGGCGCTGCGACGCATCCAAGACTTGACGACTGAGGGAGTGAACCTCGAGGGCGTGAAGCGCATCATGGCGCTCGAGGCCGAGCTGGTGGCGTTGCGAGAAGAGTTGAATGCGCGCTCAGACGAGGCGCGGGCAAATCTCGAACGAACGCACCGCCAGTACCGACGCGATCTCGTGCCGGTGTCCAGCTCGCTTGCTCTTGTGCTCGACGCGAAACGGAGGACACGCTAATGGCCCTTGATCCCAACCACTGGACGGTAAAGACGCGCGAAGCGTTCCAAGCGGCGACGACGCAGGCTGCCGCCGCGGGCAACCCGTACGTGACGCCCGCTCACCTACTGCTCGCCCTCTTGAATCAGTCCGACGGCATCGCCCGCCCGCTCCTCACGGCCGCGGGGCTCGATCCCGTCGCGATCACGGCAGCACTCAACGAGAAGGTCGCGCGCGAGCCACGCACCGTCGGCGGATCCCAGCCTGGTCTTTCGCCCGAGGCGCGCAAGGGCTTGGAAGAAGCCGACGAACTGCGCCAAGACCTCGGTGACGAGTACCTCTCGGTCGACCACGTGCTGGTCGCGTTCGCGAGCGAGCTCGGTACCACCAAGGAGAACCTGCTGCAGGCGCTGCGCGGCATACGCGGCTCGGCGCGCATCACCTCGGAGAACCCCGAAGAGACGTTCCAGTCGCTCGAGAAGTACGGTCGCGACCTCACGGCACTCGCGCGCGCGGGCAAGCTCGACCCCGTCATCGGACGCGACGACGAGATCCGTCGCGTCATTCAGGTGCTCTCGCGGCGCACGAAGAACAATCCGGTCCTGATCGGCGAGCCGGGGGTGGGCAAGACCGCCATCGTCGAGGGGCTCGCACAGCGCATCGTCGAAGGGGACGTCCCGGAGTCGCTGCGCGACCGACGCCTCATCGCCCTCGACCTCGGTTCAATGGTCGCAGGCGCGAAGTACCGCGGCGAGTTCGAAGAGCGGCTCAAGGCGGTGCTGAAGGAGATCGAAGACGCCGAAGGCGAAGTGATCACCTTCGTCGACGAACTGCACACCATCGTCGGCGCGGGAGCGAGCGAGGGTGCGATGGACGCGAGCAACATGATCAAGCCGCTCCTCGCGCGTGGTGAGCTTCGCCTCATCGGCGCGACGACCCTCGACGAGTACCGCAAGTACATCGAAAAGGACGCGGCCTTGGAGCGCCGGTTCCAGCAGGTCTACGTCGGCGAACCATCGCTGCAGGACACCATCGCCATTCTTCGTGGGCTAAAGGAGCGCTACGAGGTCCACCACGGCGTGCGCATCCAAGACGCGGCACTGGTCGCTGCGGCGACCCTCTCGCAGCGCTACGTGCCGAATCGATTCCTTCCCGACAAGGCCATCGACTTGATGGACGAGGCGGCCTCGCGTTTGCGCATCGAGATCGACTCAATGCCCACCGAGCTCGACGTCGTCATTCGACGCCTTCGCCAGCTCGACATCGAGCGAATGGCCCTGGTTGATGAGACCGACGCGGGATCGGTGGAGCGCCTTGCGGCGCTCGAGCTCGAGTACGCGGACCTCAAGGAAGAGGCCGACGAGCTCGCGGCACGCTGGCAGGCCGAGAAGCAAGCCATCTCGAGGATCCAAACTGCGAAGCAGGAGTTCGAAGACCGCCGCGCCGAGGCCGAGCGCCTTGAGCGCTTGGGCGACCTCGCGGGGGCGGCGGCCCTGCGCTACGGCACGCTGCCCGAGCTCGAGCGAACGATCGAGCAGGCGACGCGCGAGCTCGAGGAGCTGCAAGCGAACGGCGCCTTCTTGAAAGAAGAGGTCGACGCGGAGGACATCGCCGAGGTCGTGAGCCGCTGGACGGGTATCCCAGTCTCCAAGCTCATGGAGGGTGAGGTCGACAAGTTGGTCCACATGGAAGACCTGCTGCACACCCGTGTCGTCGGACAGGACGAGGCCGTGAGGGCGGTCTCCAACGCGATACGTCGCTCCCGCTCGGGCCTCTCCGACCCCAATCGACCGATCGGATCCTTCCTCTTCCTCGGGCCCACCGGCGTCGGCAAGACCGAGCTCGCTCGCGCCTTGGCCGAGTATCTCTTTGACGACGAGCACGCGATGATTCGCATCGACATGAGCGAGTACATGGAGAAGTTCGCCGTCTCGCGCCTCATTGGCGCCCCGCCGGGCTACGTGGGCTACGAAGAAGGCGGCCAGCTCACCGAGGCCATTCGCCGACGCCCCTACGCCGTCGTACTGCTCGACGAGATCGAAAAGGCGCACCCTGACGTCTACAACCTGCTCCTGCAGGTGCTGGACGACGGACGTTTGACCGACGGACAAGGACGCACGGTCGACTTCACCAACGTCGTGTTCATCATGACGAGCAACCTGCCTGGCGACCCACAGGAGTTCTTTCGGCCCGAATTCATCAACCGGATTGACGACATTATTCGCTTCCGCCCGCTCAACGAGGACGACCTCGCGGTGATCGTCGGCATCCAGCTGCAGCGACTGCGCCAGCGACTCGCCGAGCGTCGAATGGTGCTTGACGTCACGCCAGAAGCCGCGCATCTGCTCGCGGCCGAAGGCTTCGACCCGGCCTACGGGGCCCGTCCTCTCAAGCGCGTCATCCAGCGTCGACTCGAAGACCCCCTGGCCTTGGCCGTTCTCGAAGGCGTCTACAAAGAAGGCGACACCATCACCGTCGAAGTCGTCGACGGCGCCCTCACGTTCAGATAGAAACGGATGTCTTGGTCAACGCGTCGGCATAGAACTCTTAGGCGCCGCCCGCGAAGGGATCTGAGTCATCTCGCGGGTCGCGGTCATCAATTATCGCCTGACGCAGAGCGGCGAGCAGGGGAGTTGCCGTGTAGAAACGGCCCCGAGCGCTTCCGTGAGGCGTAAGAAGCCCCTTGTTTGTGAGTAGCTTCAGGTCTCGGCCCGCGACTTGGTCTGTAATTGGCTCATCCGATTGATCAAGGACCGCTCGATACGTGGCATTTCGGATTCGATATCTCATCGCAGCGTCAAACAAGGGATTGATAGTCCGTTCGGGAAGTCGGTTCAATTCAACCAGGCGCTCAAGATCTCCCCAGAGGCGTTCACTTTCCTTGATACGTATCTGCAGAGTTCGAGCCTGCCGCAAATGCGCGGTCAAAATGAATCGCACCCATTCGATCGCATCTCCCGAAGGATTCCATGTTCCCTTGCCAACATTTGCAAGTACGTCGTAATACGCGGGCGTGTTACTTCCCAAATACTCTTCGATACTGCAGAAAACGGGTGAAAGCACACCGTTTCGAGCCATCACAAGCGTCTGAAGACATCGGGCCATTCTTCCGTTTCCATCTTTAAACGGATGAATCATTACGAGATTGAGGTGAGCCATCCCTGCCCGAACGATCAGCGGGCAATCATTCTCCTCGTTGAGTTCAAGGACCAATTCGTGCATGAGCGCCGAAACATCGTCTATGTCGGCACCCTCGTACACAATCTCGCCGGATTCATCGTTTCGGACGTAGATATCGCCCACCCTCCAGAGACCCGGACGCAACTTCAAATCGTACGATGTCATCATGAAGTGAAGGCTCTTTAATAGTTGCTCTTCGTAGTGGAAATTTGGCTCTGAGGAGAGCTGCAGCACGTATGTCAGGGCGTCGCAGTACCCCTTAATGGCAAGGCTCGTTTCTTCACCAGCGTCCAGTGGCTCTTCTCCGAGTTCGATTGCGGCTGCGTCATCCACTGCCGCGTCGTACCCTTCGATCCTGTTTGAGCCTTGTACTGCCCGCGCGAATTGCGAGCGTCTAAGCGAACCGAGCCATCGATGTGGTTCATGGAGTCTCAGCCTCAGTTTTTCGGCGAGCTCGTCGATTAGGCCGAGCACGTCCAACTCTCTCTCACCTAAATCCGGAGTTCGATATAACATGATTGTAATACGCCTTTCAGCAGTCGTATGTATTGATAGTAGCAGTAGAGAAGGCGGAATAAAACAGTATGAGAGGACGATCTCTACCCTCTATCCCTCAATTTGACGGGCGATCTGGGGGCAACTCTGAAGCGAATACGTCGACAGGCGGGCGATTGCCTTCGGTCAGACGCGGTCTCGTCGGTCCGAGCATCATTTGTCTTCTCGAAAATGCAGCACGTCGAGACAAGTCGAAACGCTCGCGAGCGTTGACCTAAGTGTCCGATTACCGAAGGAGTTACATCAAAAAGGGTGCTCATTTCTCTCAAGTAGGATTGCGTCGCAACGAGGCCGTCTCGAGGGAGTCCAGTGCCCGCAACTGTCGTAGTCGGCACCCAGTGGGGTGACGAAGGCAAAGGAAAATTAACCGATCTCCTGGCGCGCGACATGGATTTTGTCGTTCGCTATCAGGGAGGGCACAACGCCGGGCATCGCATCGTCGTCGACGGCGAAGTGTTCGCTCTCCAGCTCGTCCCGTCGGGAATTCTCTACCCCGGTGTGACCCCGGTCATCGGCAACGGAGTCGTCGTTGATCCCGCGGTGCTCTTGGCCGAGCTGGATTCCCTCATCGAACGCGGCGTTGACGTCTCGCGCCTGGTCGTTTCGGGCAACGCGCACCTCATCATGCCGTACCACCAAGAACTGGACCGACTGACCGAACGTTTCCTTGGTCGAAACGCGCTCGGCACGACGAAGCGCGGCATTGGTCCTGCCTACGCCGACAAGTCATCGCGCGTGGGCTTGCGAGTCCAAGACCTCCTTGACCCGAAGATCTTTCGCGAGAAGCTCGACGTCGTGCTGCACGAAAAGAACCTCGTCCTCACCAAGATCTATAACCGACCGGCCATTAGCGCAAAGGACATCGCCGAGCTCTACTTGGACGAGCTCGCCCCGCGCATCGCCCCGATGATCGGCGACAGCGTGGGACTCGTGCACGATGGACTCGATAGCGGCAAGCGCGTCCTGCTCGAGGGCGCCCAAGCGACGTTTCTCGATCTCGACCACGGGACCTATCCCTTCGTCACGTCGTCCAATCCCGTTGCGGGCGGCGCGTGCGTGGGCTCGGGACTGGGGCCCCGCGACATCACGTCCATCGTCGGCATTGCGAAGGCCTATGTCACCCGTGTCGGTGCCGGTCCCTTTCCGACCGAGCTCGAGGGCGACGCCGCCGAGTACCTCGTCAGCACCGGCCATGAGTTCGGCACCAACACGGGTCGGCGTCGGCGTGTTGGCTGGTTCGATGTCGTCATGGCGCGTCAGGCGGTGCGGTTGAACTCGCTCAGTGAGATCGCGCTCACCAAGCTCGACGTGCTCGACGAGTTCGATGAGATCAAGGTCTGTGTGGCCTACGAGCACAACGGCGTGCGCTACGACCACATGCCCTTTCATCAGTCAGTGCTCCATGAGGTGACGCCCGTCTACGAAACGGTTCCCGGCTGGCAGAGTGGGCTGTCGTCGGTGAGTCACATCGACGAGATGCCCGGAGCGGCCCTCGACTACGTGCGCTTCCTCGAACAGCGCATCGGTGTGCCCATCGCGGTCGTGGGCGTTGGCCCCGAGCGCGAGCAGTTCGTGCGCACGGCGTGACGCGCTGCGTCGTCGTCGGTTCAGGCGCGCGCGAGCACGCACTCGCCTGGGCGTTGGCGAAGAGCGCTGACGTCGTCGTCACACCGGGCAACCCCGGTATCGCCGCGCATGGATTCGTCTGCGTCGCAACACCGGCGACCGAGCTCGTGGCCGATCTCTTCGTGATCGGCCCCGAGGCGCCGTTGGTGGCGGGTCTTGCCGACGAGCTGCGAGCCCAGGGAAAATCTGTAGTTGGACCAGGAGTGACAGGTGCTCAGCTCGAGGGCTCCAAGGCCTACATGAAGGAGTTCTTCACCTCGGCTGGGGTTCCAACGGCCGCCTATGGCGCGTTCAGCGAGGAAGCACCGGCGCTTGAGTTTCTGGCGACCATGACGCCACCGTACGTGATCAAGACGGACGGGCTTGCTGCCGGCAAGGGTGTCCTCGTGACGTACGACCTCGACGAAGCGCAACGCGACGTGAAAGAGAAGCTGAGTGGCGCGGCGTTCGGCGACGCGGGCACGACCGTCGTCATCGAAGAGGGCCTTATCGGCGAAGAGTGCTCGTTTCACGTCCTCTGCGACGGAACCAATACCGTCAGTCTCGCTCCGTCCCAGGACTTCAAGCGCATCGGCGATGGTGACGAGGGTCCGAACACCGGAGGCATGGGCGCGTATGCGCCGATGACGTCGATGACCGGCGCGCAGGTCGTTGATATCCAGCGCCTCATCATCACGCCGACTCTGGAGGAGCTGATTCGCAGAGGCATCGACTACCGCGGCGTCCTCTACGCCGGGGTGATGTTGACCCCGACGGGTCCAAAGCTGCTCGAGTACAACGTTCGCTTCGGCGACCCTGAGACCGAAGTGCTCGTCCCGCTGCTCGGAGACCGACTCTTTGACCTCTTGCGAGGCGTTGCCGAGGGCCAACTTGTAGACGTCGCTCCATCGCCGTGGGGGACGGGAGCCGCGGTCACCGTCGTGATCGCGAGCGAGGGCTATCCGCAGCATCCTCGAACGGGCGACGTCATTGAAGGGCTTGGCCCCGACGGACAACTCGTCACCGGCGACGGCAGCGTCGTCGTCTTTCACGCGGGGACGAAGCGCGATGGCGACGGTAACTTTGTCACGAACGGCGGACGAGTGCTCGCGGTCACGGGGCTTGGCGACACTGTCGCCGAAGCCCGTCGTCGCGCGTACGAGGCGGCGTCACTCATAACCTTTAAGGGGAGCGTGCGTCGAAGCGACATTGCGCTCGCCGCGACCAAAGGAGAGCCGTGATTCCGAGATACGCCCCGAAGGACGTCGCGGCGCTCTTCAGTGACGAGCATCGCTTCGACACCATGCTCGAAGTGGAGCTGCTCGCCGCCGAGGCGCTGGCCGAGCTCGAGGTCATCCCCCTCGCCGAGGCAAAGGCGCTCCGCGAGCGACGGCCGGTCGTCGACGCCGAGTTCGTCGCGGCGGTCAACGCGCGCGAAGAGATCACGAATCACGACACTGCCGCCTTCGTCGACGTGGTCCAAGAGCGAATCGGCATGCCCGAAGGCGCGTGGGTGCACTACGGCCTCACCTCGTCGGACGTCGTCGACACCGCGATGTGCTACTCACTCACGCTCGCGATGGACATCGTGATCGACGAGACGACCAAGCTGCGCGACGCGCTCACCACGCGCGCCCTCGAGACCATCGACACCCCGATCGTCGGGCGTACCCACGGCATGCACGCAGAGCCCACCACCTACGGTGCGAAGTTCGCGCTCTTCGCGTTGCAGGTGAACCGCGATATCGAGCGCGCGGTAAGGGCTCGCCGCGGCATCGCGGTGGGCAAGCTGAGCGGCGCCGTCGGCACATTCTCCAACGTCGATCCCGCCGTCGAGGAGTTCGTCTGTCGTCAACTCGGATTGGAGCCGGTGCCCGCGACCCAGGTGATCGCGCGCGACCGTCACGCCGAGGTCCTCTACGCGTGCGCCGCGATCGGCACGTCGATCGAGCAGTTCGCCCTCGAGGTTCGTCACTTGGCGCGCAGCGAAGTGGGAGAGATGGAAGAGCCCTTCTCACCTGGTCAAAAGGGATCGTCGTCGATGCCCCACAAGCGCAATCCCGTCATTGCTGAGCGCCTTATGGGGCTGGCAAGGGTCCTGCGCGGCTATCTCATACCCGGTCTCGAAGACGTGGCGCTGTGGCACGAACGTGACATCACGCACTCGAGCGTGGAGCGAGTCATTCTGCCCGACGCGCTGCAGCTGACCGTCTACATGCTGCGGAGGGCCACGTGGCTCGCCGCGGGCGTGGTCATCCACGCGGAGCGCGCCCTCGACAATCTCAACGTGGTCTCGCTCGGTCTGGTGTACTCCCAGTCGGTGCTGCTCGCGCTCATCGAATCCGGCATGAGCCGCGACGATGCGTATCGAATCGTCCAAAGTGCGTCGCAGCGAGCGATCGATGAGCGCCGCAACTTCCGCGACGTCATCGAGAGCGATGACGAGGTGACCTTGAGCCAAGATGCCATCGCGCGGGCGTTCGATCTCGATCGGCTGCTCGCACACCGCCGCCGGGTCGTTGACGCACTGACGTGGCTGACGTGAGCGATCTGTCGTTGCGCCACCTCTACTCGGGCAAGGTTCGCGATCTCTACGATGTCGACGAGGAGCTGATGCTGATGGTCGCCTCGGACCGTCTCTCCGCGTTCGATGTGGTGATGAACGAACCGATCCCCAACAAGGGCCGAGTCCTCACTGGTCTCACTGACTACTGGCTGCATGAGTTCGCCGGCGACGTGCCCAGCGCGCTCGTGAGCTGTGACCCTCGAGTCATCGACCGCACGGTCGTTGGTTTCTTCGACCAACCTGAGCTGCACGGTCGCACGATGCTCGCGCGCAAGGCTGACATGCTGCCGATCGAGTGCATCGTGCGCGGGCGGCTCGCAGGGCAGGCCTACAGCGAGTACGCGAGCGAGGGCACGGTGCACCGCATGATCGCTCCCGCGGGGCTGCGGCTGACTGACCCTTTTCCTGAACCGATCTTCACGCCCTCCACGAAGGAAGAATCGGGGCACGATCAGAACATCGACCTCAAGAGCGCGGCGCAGATCGTCGGTGACGCGCGATTGGAGGAAGCCCGGACGCTCTGCCTCGACCTCTTTGCTCGCGCGGCGAAGAAGCTCGACGCAGTCGGACTCGTGCTGGCCGACACGAAGTTTGAGCTCGGCCTCGTTGACGACGAACTGGCGGTCTGTGACGAGGTGTTGACGCCCGACTCGTCACGCATCTGGCCAAAGGATGAGGTTCGACCCGGAGAGGTCCCTCCCTCCTTCGACAAGCAGCCCTTTCGCGATTGGCTCACCGCGATGAAGTGGGACAAGACGCCGCCGCCGCCACCCGTGCCCGAAGAGATCGTTCGTGAGACGTCGTCGCGCTACGTCACCGCCTACGAGCGCGTCACGGGCCACTCGCTAGTCGAATGGTACGGTTTTTCTCAGTGAACTACTCGGTCGTCGTTGACGTCACGCTTCGTGAAGGCATCGCCGATCCTGAAGGCGCCACCATCGAACGGGCCCTTCCAGCGCTCGGATTCGTCGGCGTCTTCGACGTGAAGGCCGGGAAATCGTTTCGCATGACCATCGATGCGAACAGCGAAGCCGATGCCCTCGAACGCGCAACTGCTCTCGCGGAGCGTTTGCTCTCGAACCCGGTCATCGAAGACGCGACGGCGCGTCTGGCGGGAGTGCACGCCACGTGAGACGAGTCGGCGTTGTTGTCTTTCCTGGCTCGAACTGCGAGTACGACGCGGCCGCCGCGGTGGATGCACTCGGCGCGACAGCAGAGTTCGTGTGGCACTCGTCGACGGACCTCACGGGATTCGACGCCATCATCCTCCCCGGCGGTTTCGCGCACGGCGACTATCTTCGTCCCGGTGCCCTGGCGAGGTTCTCGCCGGTTATGGAGGCAGTGAGCGGATTCGCACGCGACGGTGGGCCAGTGCTCGGCATCTGCAACGGCTTCCAGGTCCTCACCGAGGCAGGCCTCTTGCCCGGTGCGTTGCAGAAGAACCGGGGCTTGACTTTCCTGTGTCAACCAACCACGCTCGTCGTGACTTCGACGTCGTCGGTGCTCACGGCAAAGGCCGCGGTGGGTCAAGAGCTGGTCATTCCGATCAACCACTTCTCAGGCTCGTACACCTGCGACGACGGGACCCTTCGCGAACTCAGCGAGAGTGGTCAGATCGTTCTCACCTACCGAGACAACCCCAACGGATCACGCGCGGACATCGCAGGGATCGCCAACGAAGCGGGCAACGTCGTGGGTCTGATGCCGCACCCTGAGCGCGCGATGTCGCTGCTACTCGGCAGCGCAGACGGGCGGGTGCTCATGGAGAGCTTCGTCGCGGCGTCGGTGCCGGTCGCCTCGCTGTAGGCGCCGGAGCTGGCTGTGGCGGCCAGTAGTTTGGTGTGCGTGCATCCCCCCGCGAGTCTCCACGGAGCCCTCGGGTTGAGCGATGACGAGTTCGACGACATCAAGGGCGTGCTCGGTCGCGAGCCGAATCATCTAGAGCTGGCGCTCTTTGGCGTCATGTGGTCCGAGCACTGCTCGTACAAGTCATCGCGTCTGCATCTGCGCCGGCTTCCGACGACCGCGCCCTACGTGCTCGTGGGACCGGGCGAGAACGCCGGGGTCATCGACGCGGGCGACGGCGTCGCGGTCGCCATCCGCATCGAGAGCCACAACCACCCCTCCGCGATCGAGCCCTATCAGGGGGCAGCGACCGGCGTCGGCGGGATCTTGCGTGACATCTTCACGATGGGCGCGCGCCCACTCGCCGTGATGGACCCGCTCTTCTTCGGTGAGCTCACCGACGCTCGCCAGCGGTGGCTCGTCGAGGGCGTCGTCTCGGGCATCTCGGGGTATGGCAATTCGGTCGGCGTGCCGACGATCGGGGGCGAGCTCACCTTCGACGACTGCTACCGCGCGAATCCCCTCGTGAACGTGCTCTGCGTGGGGGCCCTCCCGAAGGAACGTCTCGTTCTCGGGGTCGCCTCAGGCGTGGGCAATCTCGCCGTGCTGCTCGGTTCTCGCACCGGTCGCGATGGCATCGGCGGCGTGTCGGTCTTGGCGTCGGCTGGATTCTCCGGCGAGGCCGCGGCGAGTGACGACGCGAAGCGGCCGAGCGTCCAGGTCGGTGACCCCTACGAAGAGAAGCGTCTCATCGAGGCCTGCCTCGAACTCCTCGACCGCGGCTACGTGGTGGGCATCCAGGACCTTGGCGGCGCTGGGCTCGTGTGCGCGACGAGTGAGACCGCGGCACGTGGTGGAGTCGGCATGGACGTCGATGTGACGGCCGTGCCACTGCGAGAGCGTGGCATGGCGCCCTACGAGATCATGACGTCCGAATCTCAAGAGCGCATGCTCGCGATTATCACGCCAGAGAACGTAGAAGCCGTGACTGCAGTCTGTGAGAAGTGGGAGGTGCGCGCGAGCGTCGTTGGTCGCGTCGTCGAGCCCATTGTCGGATCGGACGGCGTCGCGCGAGGGATGCTACGCATTCGCGAGGGCTTTGACGGCGAGATCCTGGCCGACGTCCCGGCATCGGCACTTGCAGACGACGCGCCGCTCTACGACCGGCCGCGCGCGCGACCGGCGGACCTCGACGCGATACGCGCCGACGATCCGACCTTCGACGAACCCGAGGGTTCGCCCAACGATGACCTCTTGGATCTTTTGGTAGATCCCGCGTGGGTGTACCGCCAGTACGACACCCAGCTCTTCCTCAACACCGTCGTGGGTCCCGGCCGCGATGCGGCCCTCTTGCGTCTTGCCGGGCCCGGGTTACCAGCGTCACGACGTGGCATTGCGCTGTCCACGGACTCCAATCCACGCTGGTGCGCGCTCGATCCGAAGATCGGCACTGCGCTCACGGTGGTGGAGGGCGTGATGAACCTCGCGTGCGTGGGTGCGACTGCGAAGGCCGTCGTCAACTGCCTCAACTTCGGCAACCCCGAGCACCCCGAAGTGATGTGGCAGCTCAGCGAGTCGATCGACGGGATGGCGGAAGCGTGCAATGCGCTCGGGCTTCCCGTCATCGGCGGCAACGTGTCGCTCTACAACGAGAGCGGGGGAGCCGACATCGACCCGACGCCGGTCATCGGACTCCTCGGCGTCGTCGACGAACTCGTTGCGCCACCTCCAGGGTGGAACTGGCGTGCCGGCGACTCGATCGTTCTCGTGGGCGCGCGTCACGCCTACGGCGAGACCGCATTTCCGCTCGCGGGTTCGCGCTGGGCGACACGCCGCGGACGCCGTGGTGGCACGTTGGGCGGCGCTGAACCCGAAGCGCTCTTTGCGTCGCTCGACTTCGTCACGCGCGAAGTGGCGTCGATCTGTGCGGGAGGAGTGAGCGATGTCACGGCGGTGCACGACGTGCTGGGTGGCGGCCTCGCCACGGCGCTGGCCGAGATGGTCGCCGTGACAATGATCGGTGCGGTGCTCGAGGAACTCGAAGCGCATGGTGAACTGTTCAGCGAGTTTCCGGGTCGGTTCGTCATCGCGACGAGCGACGTCGACGCGTTCATGAGACGCGCTGCGGCTGCGGGCGCGCCCGTCGCACTGCTCGGCGTGTGCGGAGGCGATGCTCTCGTGATCGGTTCAACGATCGATCTGTCAGTCGACGAGGTCACCACCCGTCGCGAGGGCGCGCTCGTCGACGCCCTCGGCGTGGCGGGTTAGCGCGCCGCTTTCAGCTCGCTCAGAATCTCATCGGGCACGCGCAAGTCTCCGCTTCGTCCCACTCCAAGGGAAACGTCTTCCTTGTAGTGACCGTGATAGTCAGAGCCACCCGTGGGAATCATGCCCGCGTCGCGCGTGAGCTTCACCATGAGTGCCCTCGTCTGCTCGTTCGTTCCGCCGTAGTACGCCTCAACGCCTTTGAAGCCACGCTCGCGTAGCGAGGCGAACACCCTTGGCATCGTCGTCTCAATGGCTGACGTCGAGCCTTCGCTCACATAGTTGACGAGCGGGTGAGCGATCGAGAAGACCGTCGAGGATCCCTTTGCCGCGTCGACGAACTGCTCGATCGGCATGCTGGACTTGGGAATGTACGCAAGCCCACCGCTCCCCAGCCAGTCGACAAAGAGACGGTTCCAGCGATCGTCGGTTCGCTCCCCAACGATCTCAGGGTGCAGTTCGAACATGGCGCGAGCAAAATGAGGACGTCCGATGGAGTGCACGTTGCCCGACATCGCGGCGAGATACTCGAGGTCGATTCGCTCGAAGCCCAGGCCCTGGAGAACGTCGACGAGCTCGAGGTTGCGAACGTCGCGGTCGTGGCGAAGTTCGGCGAGCTGTCGCTGAATCGGGTGCTCCGGCTCCATAGGCAAGTAGTAGGCGAGCACGTGGACGTTGCGCGGGACCACGCGACCGCCACGGGTCATGGGGAAGTCGTTGTCGCGCAGTGAGACCTCGACGCCGGGCACGAGCTCGATCCCGTGCTCCCTGGTCGCCTCGTCCATCTCGTTGAAGCTTGACGTCGTGTCGTGATCGGTGAGTGACACCGCATGAAGGCCCAGTTTCGCGGCCTTCGCAGCCAGCTCGCTCGGCGTGTCCGAACCGTCGGAGAACGTCGAGTGGAGATGGAGATCGATCATCCGGGTAGGTTAGTAAACGTGATCGAGGCGGCCAGGCGACTGTGCGAGACTGGCCTCGTGCGCCGTTGCCCTGTGATCGAAATCGCGCGCCCCCTATGAAAGAAGCGTGCGGCGTCGTCGGGATTGTAGTGCCCGACCGCCAGGTAGCCCCCTATTGCTACGACGCGCTCTACGCGCTGCAACACCGCGGGCAGGAGTCGGCGGGGATGGCGACGTTCCAGAACGAACAGATCACCGTCGTCAAGGACAACGGCCTCGTGAGTCACGTGTTTGCTGACACCACGTTGCGCGCCCTTGGCGGCTCGCTCGGTATCGGGCACACGCGCTACTCGACGTCCGGTTCGGCGAACTGGACCGCGGCCCAACCAGTCTTCCGCTCGGCGGGCGCGTCGGGGTTCGCCCTGGCGCACAACGGCAACCTCACCAACACCACGGCCTTGGCCGCATCGATCGGCATGGAGTTCACCTCGTTGCTCTCGGACTCGGACCTCGTCGCCGAGATGCTGAGCATCGAGGTCAACGGCGGCACGTCGCTCGACGCGGCGCTGAAAACGGTGCTCACGCAGGTCGAAGGCGCCTACTCAATGGTCATCCTCGAGGCTCATCGAGTGCACGCCGTCCGTGACCCCTACGGATTCCGACCGCTGTGCCTCGGCCAGTTCGGCACCGACGACGCGCCTGAGGGTTGGATCGTTGCGTCCGAATCGCCGGCCCTCGACGTGGTCGGCGCCCGCTTCGTGCGCGAGATCGCTCCCGGCGAGCTCGTCACCATCACCAAGGATGGCGTCACGTCAACGCAGCTGCTCGCGCCCGCCGCGGGCACCCAGAAGCTCTGCATCTTCGAGTTCGTCTACTTTGCCCGGCCCGACGCGTATCTGATGGGCCACCAGGTCCACACGACTCGTCGACGCATGGGCGAGCTCCTGGCGTCGCAGTCGACGGTGGACGCCGACCTCGTCATGGGAGTCCCGGACTCGGGCATTCCCGCCGCCGAGGGCTACGCCAAGGCCTCGGGGATCCCCTTCGGCTACGGACTCGTGAAGAACCGCTACATCGGTCGCACGTTCATCGCGCCGGACCAAGGCGAGCGTGCAGCGAGTGTGCGGCGCAAGTTCAACCCCCTGCGCGAGAACATCGAGGGCAAGCGACTGATCGTCGTCGATGACTCAATCGTGCGCGGCACGACGACGAAGTCGCTGGTAGCGATGCTCCGCGACGCCGGCGCCGCCGAGGTGCACCTACGTATCTCCTCGCCGCCGTTTCTGTCGCCGTGCTACTACGGCATCGATACGCCGAACCGCGATGAACTGCTGGCTGCGAACCACTCGATCCAAGAGATGAACGACTTCATTGGTTCGAACTCGCTCGAGTACATCACGCTCGCCAACCTGCGCAGCGCCATTCAGCTGAATGGCGAGTGCTGCGACGCGTGTCTCACGGGCTCGTACCCGGCGCCGATACCAATCGCGATCGGCGCGGTGGGTAGCCGCTGGTGAGTCGACTGCTCGATGTCGCCGGCGCGCGAACCTACGCCGACGCGGGAGTCTCGATCGAAGCAGGCGACGAGACCGTCGAGCGCATCAAACAGAGTGTCGACTCGACGTTTCGCGATGGCGTTCTTGGCGGCATCGGCGGCTTCAGCGGACTCTTCGCGCTCGACGAGAGGTACGAAGAGCCCGTCCTCGTCGCGTCGGCGGACGGCGTCGGCACCAAGCTCGAGGTAGCCCGACTCCTCGGTCGCTACGACACGGTGGGGATCGACCTCGTCGCGATGCTCGTGGACGATCTCGTCTGCGTTGGCGCAGAGCCACTGTTCGTCTTGGACTACCTGGCCGTCGGCTCGCTCAATCCTCGCCTCGTCGAAGTCCTCGTCGCGGGGATCGCCGAAGGCTGCCGTCAGGCGCACGCGGCGTTGCTCGGTGGCGAGACGGCCGAGCACGGCGGCGTGATGAAGCCCGACGATCTCGACGTCGCGGGCTTTGCGCTGGGTGTCGTCGAACGACGCGACATGATGTCGGCCGAGCGGACGCGCGCTGGCGACGTGCTGCTGGGCTTGCACTCGCCGGGCCTTCGCTCGAACGGCTACACGCTCGCGCGCGAGGTCCTCGTGAGCGACCCTTCATCGCTCGAACAGCTGGCGTACCCCGGGGCGGCGCGCACGCTCGGCGACGAGCTGCTGGTGCCGTCGGTGATCTACGCACCGTTCGTCCTCGCGCTGCGCCAGGAGTTCGGTGCGGGCTTGCACGCTGCGGCCCACGTCACCGGCGGTGGCATCGTCGGCAACGTTGCTCGACTCTTGGCCGACGACCTCGACGCGGTGATCGACATGGACACGTTCGCGACGCCCGAGATCTTCTTCGAGATTCAACGTCGCGGGCCTGTCAGCGCGCACGAGATGGTGCGGGTGTTCAACTGCGGGCTCGGCATGGTCGTAGCGCTCGACCCGAGTGCCGCCGAGGCGGCGGTCACGCTCGCTCGAGCGAGTGGCGTTGACGCGTCGATCGTCGGCACGCTTCGCCCCGGTGCGCGACAGGTGGTGTTGAAGTGAGCGACGCACGCGAGCGCATCCGCGAGCATCTCCTGGATCACTCCGTCATGCGCGGCGATTTCGTCTTGAAGTCGGGGCGTCATTCGTCGTGGTTCATCGATTCGAAGCAGACGATCTGCGCGCCCGAAGCGATGGTGGACCTCGCCACCCTCGTGCTGGACGCGATCCCGGAGGACGCGACGGCGATCGGCGGGCTCACGATGGGAGCAGATGGCGTGAGCTTCATCACGGCGGGCGTTGCCGCGGAGAGGGGACGCTCGCTGCGAGCCTTCAGCGTGCGCAAGGAAGCAAAGGATCACGGCGGTGGCGGGCGTATTGCCGGGGTGCTGCAGCCAGGTGATCGAGTCGTCATCACTGAAGACACGGTCACTCGCGGCACGAGTCTCCTCGAAGCAGTGCACGTCGCCCAGGCGGCGGGCGCAGAAGTTGTCTTGATCCTCGCGGTCGTCGATCGCGGCGGCACCGCGGGCGCCATGACAGCGAAGGAAGGCCTCTCGTTCGCGGCGCTCTTCACCGCGCCCGACCTCGGCTTCGACTACGAAGGAGCCTGAACGCTCGCGAGGACTCGGATCACGCGTTGGCGCCACTCCCCGAGGAGAGGCGCGCTCTCCTCGGGGGTGTGACCGAAGCGCAGTATCAGCGCATCGAGTGCAGGCACGATGCTGATCTGTTGGCCCTCGTAGCCGCTCGCCCAGTACGTGCCGTAGTCGTCGCTAGTGACCCACCACTGCCATGAGTAATACCAGCCGGTTTCCCTATCGACGCTGAATGGGATCTGCGCGGTCGTCGCCCAGTCCCGTGAGATGAGCTGACGTCCATCCCACTCGCCGCCGCGTAGATAGAGCAAGCCGAACTTTGCGAAGTCCAAGGCGGTCGCGTGCACGTAGCTCGAGGCCACGAACACCCCGGCGTCGTCGAAGGTCGGCTCAGCGCTGGTCATCCCGAGCGGGCCAAACAGTTGCTGACTGAGATAGTCGCGGTAGGCGTCGCCGTAGCCGACGACGTCGGCCACGATGCGGCTCAGCACGTTCGTCGTGCCCGAGGAGTAGTTGAACACGCTGTCCGGCTCATGCGCGAGCGGACGGGCTGCGGCGAAGGCCGCCATGTCGTGTTGGCCGTCGCCAAAGAGCATCTCGATGACGTGGCTCGGCTCGCCCAGCACGTAGGCCTCGTTGAAGTCGAGACCGTCACGCATCGCGAGCAGATCGCGCAGTCGAATTCGGTGGCGCGGGTCACCTTCGTCGCTCCACTCGGGGACGATCACCGGCTCGTCGGGATCGAGCTCACCGGCGTCGACCAAGGTGCCGATGATGAAGTGCAGCATCGACTTCGCCATTGACCACGACAACAGCGGGCTCTCATTCGTAATTGGTTCGGGCGGGCGGTCGAAGAATTCGCGCACCCCGCCGTAACGCTCGGCGACGACGTGACCGCCCTGGACGACGACGACGGCGTTGGTGATAGCGAGCTCCTCGCTCGTGAACATCTCGTCGACGACGGCGTCGAGCTCGTCGTGATTCGGATGCCGTCCGCGCGGCCACTCTGCAGTGGGCCACTCGACGCCGGGGGTCGGCGGGGCGAAGGCGGGGGTGATCAGCGGCAATGTGGCGTCAGTCATGAGCTCACCCATTGATACACGATTACCTAGGCAGGTGGCGTCACAGTTGCCTTTTAGTTTTGTCCTCATGGACCACTCCGAGCGCGTCGTTGCCCGCTACATCTATCGCTCCTTACCGGGTCCGAACCGACTCGGGGTGACCATCATGCTGGTCGCACGCCTCGAGGGATCGAACGTCGTGGCTCGCGTGCATCCTCTCGGCCGCGGGGCGAACCGGACCCCTCGGAGCGGACTCGACGTGCGTGGCCCGTGGTCGGCCACCGCGAGCCGACGCTACGCCAAGGCGCGTGTCGTTGCCACGCCAGCGTTGAACGGGGCTATCAACTCGTAATCGTCGCCTTGTTGCTTGCACTGTCCAGCACCGTCTTCAGGCTGACGTGAATCGAGAGCCGACTCGAGAGGAGGTGAGCGACGGCGGACGCGCGGCTGATGGCAAGCGTCTGGTTCGCCAGCGCGTAACCGGTGACCGTGACGGACTGATTGGGTACCAGCTTCTTCGCGAAGTTCTCCAGCGCCACTTTGGCCGCGGCGCTGAGTGAGCTGCTCGTCGGGGCGAAGGTGATGGTGAGCGCAGCAGCGATCTCGTGGGGGCTCTTGCCCCTGAAGGTGATGGTGATCGGTGACGACGTCACTGACGGCGTCTCGCCACTCGCCGCTTTGGTGGCGATGACGATGCATGTCCCCGGGCTTCTGGCGCGAAGCACCGCGCCAGTCGCGGCGCAACCAGTGGCGGTTCCGTCACGCACGCGATACGAGACCGGTCCGCCTGTCGGGTCGCCCGACGTTTTGAGCGTCAGAGGAGAACCCGCGCGGCCCGAGCGTGTCGCGATGGTCAGTGTCGGGGCGAGTGTCGTCGTCGTGGTGGGCGGCGCCGTGGGCTCCGTGGTGGTCGTCGCTGCGGGCGGCGAGGGGGCAGGTGGCGCGGGGGAGGGCGTGTAGCCGGTGCCGGTCAGCGTCACCGTCTGCACACCGTTGCCGTCGTTTCCCTCGAGCAGCCAGGTCGAGGTCTCCGGACCGTCAGACGTGGGGGCGAACTGCACTGACTCTTCAATTGCGCTGTTCGGGGCGATCGTGTCGGGAGGCGAGGTGCCGGCGAGCTGTGTGAAGGGGTTCGTTAGTGCGCTGAACCCATTCGTTGTGGGAGGCGTGGATTCGGTGATCTCGAGCGGGATGCCCCCCTGGTCGCCGAGGTCGAAGTTCAGGACGGCTGTGGAGCCAACCGCCACGTCACCGAAGTTGAGGGTGCCCGGAACCGTCGTGATCTGCGCGGGCGGGTCAGCCGAACCAGAGATGGCAACCCCGAAGTTGCCGAGAGTGGTCTCGACGGTTGCCACGGCGTTGAAGTCGTGATCGAAGTCGCCCGAGGAACCGGGGGCGTCGAAATTCACCGAGAACGTAAACGAGTCGCCCGCCGCTCCCGCCGGTTGGAGCGTCAGCGGGGTCGAGGGGACATTGCTCAGAGAGAATGGGAGCACGGGAGTTGAGACACCACTTACCGTGATCGCGCTCGACGACTCGTTGGTGATCACAACAGGGATAGGCGTGATATTCGTGGCGCCGATGGGTTGTGGCGGAAATGCCACGTCGTCGGGCGAAATGCTGAGCGACGCGGTTGCGGTGTTGCCCTCACCGGTCAAATCGACCGAGTCGGTGTCGCCGGTGATGTTGGCGGTGAGCGTGCCCTCATTGGTGCCGTATGCAGTCGGAGTGAACGTGACCGGCACGGAGATCGACTGGCCGGCCGAAAGTGACGCGGGCAAGGGAACGCTCGGCGTCCCGGTACTGAACGCGCCGGACACGACGAAGGAGGAGACGGTCGTCGACGCGCTCGCGGTGAACGTCTCGGTCAACACCGATGACTGGGAGACGACCGTCGGGTCAAACGACAGATTGCTCCCGCCGAGCGCAGGTGTGGCCGAGGGTAGTGCGCCAAAGCCGAGCAACGTGTCGTCCTTCGTGCCCACGTAGAGGATGCCATTGTCGACGCTCGGCACGGAGAACACCGTCGAGGTGAACGGTGATGAGCTCCATACCTGCTCGAGGGTTCCGTCCGACCCTGGATTCTCGGGCACCGGATCGAAGGCTTCGAGCCTCGAGTCGACGCCGCTTGGTCCCGTCGCGTGGATGATCCACAACAGCGCGCTGCCCGACGTCGTCCCGTCAGAGGTGACGATCGGCGAGCCGGACCCGTAGCCGAACGTGTTATCAGAGTTGGCGGTCGAACCCACGAGCTGAAAGGAGAGGGCGCCATCAGTGTCGACGCGCTGGAACACGTTCAGCGCGCCGCCGTTCGCTGTCACCGGAGTTGTGCCTGACGTCTGGTTGTAGAGGTAGCCGCCGTCGCCGGGCCACACGCTCGCCTTACCCCACACGCCGCCGTCTGACTGAGGGGTCTCGTATTCGACGTCGTCGGTGCCGCCCGCGCCTTGTTGGTACCCGCCGAGGTCTTGCATATTGAGGACGTACAAGATGCCCTGCTTTCCGTCTTCGACCATGGGATCGGGATCATCCGTCGTGCCCATGCTGGCGGGCAACGCCACCGGCCCGCCTGAGCCGAGATCGCCATCTTGGCTGTTCAGTGACACGGCGTCGTCCGCCATGAACCAGTCGACAACTTGGAGGTGGCCCGTTGCGTTGGTGTCGAGTTCGACGACCGCCTCTCCGTAGGTCTTGTTCGATGTGTCCGAACCTGGCTCAGGACCCGAGGGGACGTCGCCGTTGCCGGTCGCGACGAAGATGTCACCGCTGCTGTTGACCACGGGCGCCGAACCTGACTGCCAGATGCCTCCACCGGGCTCGTAGTTACCCGTCGCGACGTCCTCCTCGGTCGACCACATGGTCGTGATCGAGTCCGGCGACGTCGCTGAAGCCCACGCCGAGACGCCCACCAGCCATCCTTCCCAGCTGTCGTAGTCGCACTGAGAGCCGAAGGCGGCGTACACGACGCCGTTCACGAGAATCAGCCCGGGCCGCTGTGTCTGATAGTCACCGTTGAAGACGATGCCGGGGTCATTGTCGGCAGAACCCACGATCGGTACACCGTTCGTCGGCCAACCTGCGGGCGTGGTGCCGGTCTGCACGTTGACGGCCTCCATGTAGTCGGCGGCGACATTGTCAACTTCTTCGGCAGCAACGAAGTAGGCGATGCCCGTCGTCGGATCGATGACGGGCGTGCCCGTGATGCCAAGGTCGTTGCCGACATCGCCACAACCGATGTTGGTCAGGGGATCGGCAGGGGTGCCGTAGCTGTGCTGCCAGACGGTCGCCCCGGTCGTTGAGTTGAGGCCGTAGGCGTTGTCGTTCTCCGTCACCGTCAGGACGATCGGCTGATCGACAAGCGGCTGGGCGTACACCTGACCGTTGAGCTGCGTGTCAAAGATCTCGCCGAAGTCCCCGTCAGTGACGTTCGACGGGCTGAGCGATGGCTCATTCGGGTACCAGCCGGTCTCCGAACTGTCGGCCGACATTTGCAGCGTGTTCGCCTTGGCATTAGTGGCGACGACCGCCGGCACGACGAGGGCGCTCGCAGCGAGCAGGACACTGAGGGCAGCTCTGGCGCCGATGCCAGGTCGCCCACGTTGAGCGCGCCATTTATTCAGCGGTCCCCCTGACATAGCGGACACCGTACTAGCGCGCCGCCACCTGTTTGGCGTCGTCGCACGTCGCCGTTGCGGTGAGCGCTGGTCAAAGCTTCGAACGGCAGTGGCCGGAGCCACGAAGTGGTCGGGACCGGCGTCGATCCGGTGACCTCACGCTTTTCAGGCGCGCGCTCTACCAACTGAGCTACCCGACCTCCTCGTCACCCCGTGGGGGTGTCGAGCGGACCTGACGGGATTTGAACCCGCGACCTCCGCCTTGACAGGGCGGCGTGCACTCCGAGCTGCACCACAGGTCCTCGGTGTTCTCGAAGTAAACCCCGAGACGCGAAGTTCCATGCTACCCGCTCGCGCTACCTCACCAAAAGTGGGCGGGTCCTTCGGCCTAAGGAGCCGACGAGGTGCGCGCGCTGGACGACCCTTCTAGGGCGTCACTCTGCCGCTCAAAGAACTCAGTGGAGGCTGGGCGCCAGAGCAGCCCCACCGCGGCGAGACCGACCAACCACGTCAAAGCTGCGATGCCTACTGCTGCGGTGCCTTTGTTGCCCGAGAGTTGCAGCGTCGCCAGGCCGAACAGCGCCGTCGATATGACGCGAGCCCGTCGTTGCCCGCTGCCATTGGCGCGCGCCATCCACAGCCACAGCCCGATAATGGCAAGTCCCAGCGCAACGCCCACCGTCGCGGTGACGAGAGTCGATTGGTTATGGCCCCAGAAGACGGAGTTTGCCCGATCCGGTTTGATGCAATGCCACCGACACCGTCGCGTATACGACGTCGAGAAAGGTGACGATCGCTCCTGCGTACATGAGTCGCACCGCTGCGCGCACAGTCCGCGGAGATCGTGGCGCCTGGGGAAGGAGTCGCATTCTTAGCCCGCTCACGACGAGGTTCGCAGTGTCCGCAAGTCCAGGTCGACGCCGAGTTACCGTGGCACGGGTCAGTAGCACGGCCAACAACTCTTCGCCGGTATCTCTACGAAACGTTCGCGGATAGCACATCAGCAAGCGGCGGTAGCTTCGTTCGAGCTTCGATCGCTCTGTCATGTCGCTGCCCCTCCTGCTAATCGCAGCCGGGTCAGGGCGGTACTGGCGTGCGCGCGGAGTCGGTCCGCCTCGACCTTGAGCCGCGCGGAACCGGTGGTCGTCAGACGGTAGTAACGGCGAAGCCG
This sequence comes from uncultured Acidimicrobiaceae bacterium, assembly GCA_963732125.1. Classification (GTDB taxonomy): domain Bacteria; phylum Actinomycetota; class Acidimicrobiia; order Acidimicrobiales; family RAAP-2; genus RAAP-2. The sequence goes on from CAVSXX010000003.1 coordinate 162,666, forward strand.
CCCCTCGACAATCTCTTCTCGATCGATCTCGACCAGCTCGTCCAGGCGCAACCGCTCCAGGGCGGCGTAGAGGGTGCCCGGGCGCAACCGAATCCGGTCGTTCGAGATCTCCTGGACGTCGGCGATGATCCCGTATCCGTGCTGGCTGCCGTTTGCCAGCGCTGTGAGGATCATGAAGGTTGCCTCTTGCATAGCCCTGCTGCTCATGTCAAGAGTATATACAGTTCAACTGTGTATTACCAGACTCCTCGCCAATCACTGTTGGCGATCCCTAGTTCGCCTTCAGTACGAGGCAAAACGGGTGCCCGACGGGGTCGAGATAGACCCGAAACGTCTCGCCTGGCTGGTAGTCGGCCTTCGTCGCCCCAACCTCGAGGGCATGCGCTTCTCCCTCATCCAGATCGTTCACGTCGAAGTCGAGATGCAACTGCTGAGGTACGGATCCTTCGGGCCAGGTCGGTGCGACGTGGTTCTCGATCTTTTGAAAGCCGAGAACGCGTCGCTCGCCGTCCAGCAGTTCGATCCAGTCGACGTCCTCGGGAGCGAAGTCGCCGAGGGGCTCGACGTCAAGACCGGTGAGGGCTGCATAGAACGCGGCGAGCGCGAGCGGGTCGGGGCAGTCGAGGGCCGCCACGCCAAGTCTGAGATGTGCGGGAACCTTCGTGGGCACCGTTACTGATCCGGCTGCTCGCCACCGCGCATAATCGTCATGGTCGTTCCATTGACGGGTTCGGTGAAGATGCAGATGGCACTGCCGGGCACGGGCATCTCGTCAACGATGATGGCGCCACCATGGCGGGTGACGATGTCGCGAGCGCGTTCGAGCGAGTCGACGACATAGATGGGGTTCCATCGGGCGGGCTGCCCCTCGACCTTGGACAGGCTCGCGTACCACTGGTCGCCGTTGGCGAGCACGTTCATGCCGTCACCGGGCGAGGGCGATGTCAGCTGGTGGCCGCTCCACTTCACGTAGAACTCCGCGGCGCGCTCGGGGTCCTCTGAGCCTTCATCAAACCAACCCGGCGCGTTCACTTCGTGCATGACGCCAAAGCCGTGGAACGTGCCCGGTTGCCAGAGTCCGAAGGTGGCCCCCACGGGGTCGATGAGGATCGCCATCGAGCCGAGGTCCATCACATCCATTCGCGGGACGACGACCGTCGCACCGCCGTCACTGGCACGAGCGACCGAGTCGTCGATGTTCGGTGTCGAGAAGTAGGTGGTCGCTTCCCCGTGCGCGCCGTCCGTTCTTCCAAGTCCAAGGACCGGTTGGTCTTGGGAGATCGCGAGGGAGTAGAAGCCCATCTCCGGCCCACCGATCTGCCACGTCCAGTCGAAGAGTGCGCTCAGGAACGCGCGCTTTGCCTGGTGCTCTTCGTCGGTCTCTACCATCACGTCGACCCAACACGGCATCGCGTAGTCAAACTCTGAGAATCTTGTCATGGCGACATCATGTCAGGTTCCCCTTTCGTTGGCCAGCGAAATTTTCGTGACGCGAGAGGCCTTTCTCGTGGGCAGAGATCACCTCTAGGATTCGTCAGAGTCCTCAAGACAAGGGAGTGAAATGCCAACACGCAAGGCACGCACAACGTGGACGGGCGGTATTCAAGACGGATCCGGTCGAGTGGAGCTCGTCAGCAGTGGGGCGGGGACGTTTGACGTGTCCTTTCCCAAGCGCATCGCCGACGAGGCGGACGGCGTCACAAGTCCCGAGGAGCTGATCGCTGCGGCGCACACCGCGTGCTTTTCGATGGCGCTCTCGAACGCGGTCACCCAGGCAGGCGGCACGCCCGAGTCACTCGTCGTCGAGGCCGAGGTGCGTCTCGGCCCAGACCCCGCAGGCGGATTTCGCATCGCCGACATCATGATCCACGTGCGCGGCAAGGTCGACGGACTCGACGAGGCCGCGTTCGTGAAGGCGGCCGAAGGAGCAAAGGCTGGCTGTCCTGTGAGCAAGGCGCTCACCGGCACCACCATCAACCTCGACGCTGCACTCGCTTAGAAGAGTCCAGTTCACGGCACTGAACGTCGCCCGAGGGGTCGGTTTGGGCCGGCCGGGCGTACACTTCCTCTCGTGAGGCGTCGGAGTTTTCGAGTGGTGGCGGGGTCGGCCAGCATCGCGCTCACCCTCGGGACGCTGGTGGCAATCGCTCCCGCCCAGGCGGCTTCACGCGTGGTGGGTGCGAGTGAGTTCGACGCCCCCTCGGGTCTCGCCATGGGCGAAGGGCACCTCTGGGTCACCAACGAAGCGGGCGACTCCGTCACCGAGATCAACCCGTCGAACGGCGACTGGATCGGAACCTTCACTCGCGCGGGAGGATATCGCTTCAGCCAGCCTGTTGCCATCACCCGCGTCCAAGCCGAACTCTTTGTCGCGAACGCCGGCGGCTCGGTGACCGAGATGGCAGCGGACAACGGAAAGCTGCTTCGCGTCATCCACGGTGCACAGTTCCACTTCACTGACCCCGTCGCCATTGCCTCGTCGGGCACCACTCTCCTCGTTCTTAACGGTGGCCAGAGTCGCACCGGATCCATCACCGAGATCAACGCGCGCACCGGAGCACTCGTGCGCATCGTCTCGGGCTCTTCGTACGCCTTCGCCGACCCCGTCGCGATGTCGGTCGCCGGTGCCGACGTGTTCGTCGCCGATGAATCGAACAACTCGGTCACCGAGGTGGATGCAACGAATGGCACGCTCGTTCGAGTAGTGGCCGGTGAGGGCTTGGACGCACCTGACGGCATCGCGGTCCAAAACGGGAACGTCTGGGTTGCCGACAGCGTAAGCAATGCGGCGACTGAGATCAACGCGGCAACCGGTGAAGCCATCTCGACGTTCAGCGATGCTGGGGGCCCGTACGGGTTCGGCGACCCGTCAGCGGTCATCGGCGTGCAGGGCAGCGTCTATGTGATGACGCCTTTTGGCAGCAGCCCCATGGTGACGAAGGTGGACGCGACCACCGGCGCGCCGGCCTGGTTCATGTGCAACACCAACGGCCCGTACTACTTCTCGTTGCTTTCGGCGTTCGCCGTGTCGGGGGATGACCTCTGGGTCGCCAGTCGCTCCGGGGCGAACAGTCAGACGCCGGCGGCCGCGACGGGCTCGCTCACCGAGATGTTGATCACTACCGGCGCTCTCATCGCCACGGTGCCCGCGCCGCCGCCGACGACGACAACAACGACCACAACGACCACGACGCCGTAACGTCGGCGTTAGTTGTCTCGCGCGATCTTCTCGAGTGCCGGGAGCGCCGCCTCGATGGTCTGACGCTCTTTCGCGCTGAGCTTTGCCAGCATGCTCGACATGTCGAGCGTGCGCTCGCGCTTGAGCTCGTCGAGCTCGGTGCGCCCGCGCTTACTCAGGTTCACGAGCGATGCGCGCTTGTCGTTGGGATCGACCATTCGCTCGAGCAGCTCGAGCTCTTCGAGGCTCGCGACGACTCTGGTCGCGGCCGACGCGCCAAGGGACTCGTACGTGGCCAGCGCGCTGATGCGCATCGGTCCGTACTCTTCGACCGTCGAGAGCGCCGAGACCTGGGAGGGCGTGAGGCGGGAGCGGCCTCGCCGGCGAAGGGTGCGCACGAGGCGAACGAGCGTCAGACGCAACCGGTCCGCGCTCGTGACGTCGGGGGACAAGGTGAGTGAGCTCATCGAACCACTTCTCCTTCGATCGCCACTTCACCGGGCACCGCGCCCGAACTTGTGGCGAGGTCTTCTTCGTGCTTGACGAGCGTGGACTGTTGGGCGACGAAGCGCTCGCCACGCAGGGCGGAGGCGAGTGCGCCCAAGAGTGCCATCGCTATGGCGACGGTGAAGACGATCTCGAGTCCGTGGTGGAACGGACTCTGGAGAAGGTCTGGGAAGAAGTGCTTGCCGGTGAGCGTCAACCACTGGATGTGGGTTACGCGCGTCGCGCTCTGGGAGACGAGCAGGCTCTTCAAGGGGTTGTAGCCGAGGAATGACGAGAACAGCGTGCCGACCGCGGGTAAGCTCGCGACGCTGTGCGCCTGGGCGGCGGCGACGCCGTGGGTCGACAGCCCGTGATAGAGCGACTTCGGCAGCGTGTGCGTAAGGCCCACGATCATGAGCGAGAAGAAGACACCGATCGAGAGCACCATGCCGGTGTTCATGAAGGCGGCCTGAATGCCGGCGGCACCTCCACGCTGCTCGGCCGGCACGGAGTTCATGATCGCTGCCGAGTTGGGTGCAGAGAACATGCCGCCGCCCACACCGTTCGCGCCGATGAGGATCGCGAACACCCAGTACGAGAAGTTCGTCGGCAAGAGCAAGAGGCCCAGGAAGCTCGCGGCAAAGATGACCAGTCCCGCCGTCGAGAGGATGCGCGCTCCATGGCGGTCCGAGAGATAGCCCGAGATCGGTCCGGCGAGGAGGAACCCCACGGTAAGGGGCAACAGCGCGATGCCCGCCCACAGGGGAGTGTCGGAGTAGTTGTAACCGTGCAGGGGCAGCCAGATGCCCTGGAGCCAGATGATGAGCATGAACTGCAGGCCACCGCGGGCGATCGCGGTGAGCAGACCGGCAAAGCTCCCCATGAAGAACGCGCGAATCTTGAAGAGTCGAAGATTGAACATCGGGGCGACGACCTTGTTCTCAATGACGAGAAACGCGGCGAGGAAGACAGCGGCGATCGCGAACGCGCTCACCACGAGGGGGGAGGTCCAACCCATCGAGCTGTGGCCGTACGGCTCGATCCCGTAGACGATGGCGACGAGGAGCGACGTCAGCCCCACGGCAAAGGTGAGGTTGCCCCACCAGTCGATCTTCGCCGCTGACCGAATGCCGTTGTCGCGCAGACTGAGGTAGCTCCAAATCGTGCCGATGATGCCGAAGGGCACTGAGACCCAGAACACGAGGCGCCAGTCGACGATCGACAGAAGTCCACCGGCGATGAGGCCGATGAACGAGCCGCCGATCGCCGCGATCTGGTTGACGCCCATGGCGAGCCCTCGCTGCGTCACAGGGAAGGCGTCGACGAGAATGGCGGCAGCGTTCGCGAAGAGCATGGCACCGCCGACGCCTTGCACGAGCCGCCAGATGACGAGCCAGAGCGCACCCGAGCTGCCGTTGAACGGATCGAGCGCGAGCAGCACCGATGCGAACGAGAAGACCGCGAAGCCCAGGTTGAAGATTCGCACGCGTCCGACGATGTCGCCGAGTCGCCCGAGGCTGATCACCAGCACGGCGGTGACGAGCAGGTACCCCATCAGCACCCACAGGAGATAGCCCACGTTCCCGGGGGACAGCGGATTGATGTGGATGCCGCGAAAGATCGCGGGGAGCGAGATCAAGATGATCGACGAGTTGATCGTCGCCATGAACATGCCGAGCGTCGTGTTCGTGAGGGCGATCCACTTGTAGCGATCGCCGTGCGCCTCTTTCAATGCATTCATGTACCGGACCGTTCGCTGGGAGATTAGTTGCTTATTATCAAACAATTATATTGGCGCGTGCTCACGGCGTGACCGAGATATTCGACTCAGTGAATCACGATGCGCACACAGTCCGTCGCATTGACCTTGTCGGTCTTTGGCGGCAATGCGCGAGACAACTACCTGATAGAACGAAGGACATGACCGTCACTCGCATCCGCGTTGTCTCTGTGCCCGTTTCCGATCAGGACCGCTCGCTGAACTTCTACGTAGGCGTCCTGGGCTTTGAGCTCGTCAGCGACTCGTTCATGGGCGACATGCGCTGGATGCAGGTGGCGCCTCGCGGCTCCGAGTGCTCGCTCACGCTCGTGACCTGGTTTCCGACGATGCCCGCGGGATCCCTGAAGGGCCTGGTGATCGAGACCGACCACTTGGACGAGGACGTCGAGGCGATTCGGGCGAAGGGCGTCGTCATCGAGGGTGTCCACGATGCGCCCTGGGGAAGATTTGCGACGTTCGACGACCCCGACGGGAACGGTATCGTCCTGCGCGACGCGGTCGCGTGGTGATGTCGAGTCACACCGCGACGGTCGACAAGTACCTCGAAGCGATCTACTACATAGCAGCAGAAGGAGAGGTCGTTCGACCTAGTCGGCTCGCCTACTGGCTCTCGGTGAGCGCGCCGACGGTGAGTGACGCACTCGCGCGATTGAAGCGCGACGGCTGGATCGAGATCGGCTCGGATCGCAGCGTGACCCTCACCGAGGACGGCCTCGCCACGGCAACGGGACTGGTGCGTCGTCACCGCATTCTCGAGCGCTGGCTCACCGACGTCCTCAACTTCGACTGGGCGACGGCGGACATCGAAGCCGATCGAATCTCATCGTCGATCTCCGACGCCGTCGTCGATCAGATTGACGCGACCATGGGGTCGCCTCGTACGTGTCCGCACGGCAACACGATTCCTGGTCGACAGGCTCCTTATGACGTGCTCGTCGCCCTGGCCGACCTTGAACCGGGCGCGCCGGCCACGGTGCGTCGCATCTCGGAAGTAGCTGAACACGAGGCTCCTGCGCTGCTGTCGATGCTCGCTCAGCATCTGATCCACGAGGGCAGTGAGGTTCGTGTCATCTCGTCTGACGTCGCCCCGCACGAGCTAGCGCTAAGCGTCGGTGATGAACCGTTCTCGTTGTCGCTCGAAGCAGCGCGTCTCATCTGGGTCGAACCGCTGAACTGAACGCGTCACGCGACGTGGCCGTCGCGTCGCCGTTTGGCGGCACTCAGCGAAGCGTGACGTGCTTGTTGTTCGACAGCGTGGTCGTGTCGATAGACGTGTAGCTGCCTGGCCTGACGACCTCGATGGCGCTTCCCCAGTTGGTGAAGGTCATGCGAAAGGTCTTCACTGAACCAGTCGTCACCTTCGAGACGATCAGTTCAACCGGGACGTACGGGAAGGTTGTCGCGACATAGAGGGTCTCTGACCCGCTATTGAAACCTAAGTGGGAGTTCGGCTGACCCAAGACGCCGATGGCGAGATGACCGTCAATCTCTCTCACGGGAGTTTTCGTGAGCGATCCAGCGGGCGCAATCTCGTTGAGCACCGAGGTGAGGGTAATGGCATTCTGGAACGAGGTGTAGTCGGCGCTGCTCGCGGGCACTTCAATCCATTTGGTCGCGAAGGCTTTGTCGTTGACCCCGTACCACGCGAGCATTCCGTCACGGTTGGCCTTCACATACAACACGCCGTCTAGGAGTCGGATGTCAACGGTTGCACGGCCGTACGTGATGAACTGTTCTCCCTCGCTCGTCTCAGAGTTGGTGAGATTGCCAAACGTCTCACCGGAGGTCACAGACGACGTGAAGCTGGTGCAGCTCGCTTCCTTCGCGGCAGTTCGCAACGACACGGCAAGTATCTGCGCTGCGCTGTCCTTCGTGATCGGCTGGTCGCTCCTGGTGGACGACGCCCCCGCTTGGATGCTCCAGGGCAGACCGCACAACGCAACGGCAAGACCAACGATGATGTGTGCAAGGTGCGACCGCACTGGCTTCTCCCTGTGCGGCTTCACCGCGACCCGACGAATAGTAGTGCCGTGCTCACGCTGTTCTGGGTCGACCTCCCTTGGAAACCTCGAAGAGTTGCGAAAGAATTGGCTTACCGGCGAACTCAGATCCTCATCGTCGTTTTCGAACCCCTAAGCGCGCCGCGCAAAGTGCACAAGAAATGACGCGCACATCGCAGAAGCATCGCTGGACCATACTCTCAGTCGTGGAGGAGTTCCCGAGTCCGATGATGCCGCTGCCCTCAAGGGCCGAGGTGTTCATCGCCTATCTCGACTTCTTTCGATCTGCGTTGATCGCGAAGGTTGCACAGCTTCCTGAACGCGAGCTTCGCACGACCCGGTTGCCGACGGGCTGGACGCCCCTCGAACTCGTCAAGCACGTCACCTTCGTCGAGATGAGGTGGCTCGAGTGGGGCTTTGAGGGGCGACAGGTCGATGACCCGTGGCGTGACCATCGAGACGGGAGGTGGTGCGTCGACGAGAGCGAATCGAAAGAGGACGTGATTGGGGCGCTGCGTGCGCAGGGCTTTCGCAGTCGCAAGGTCGTGCGCGCCAACGATCTTGGGGCCGTCGGCGCGCCCGGTCCACGCTGGGACGGCGCGGACCCGCCCACGCTGGAGCGCATCTTGTTCCATCTGGTGCAGGAGTACGCACGCCATGTTGGTCATCTCGATATCGTGACCGAGCTCGCGGGAGGACCAATCGGCGAATGATGACCCTGTCGCCCCGTCCGAAACGGCGGCGAATCTCGCGCTCGCACGGCCGGCGGCGACAGATTCATGAACTACCGACTGAACTGAACATTTCGCCTTCGCGCCAGGTACTCACTACTGCCTGCAATGGAGGAAAGTGAGTGGCTGTGTCATCGTCCAACAAGACCGGTCGTCCATGGTGATACACCGCCTGCCGTCAGAGCCCGCGAGCGATGCCTCCTCTGAGGGAGGTCTCGCCCGCGCGAGTGTGCCCCAACGTGGTCGAATGGAGTCGATGAAGACGACCGGCGATGGCGCGCTCGACGTCGCTGACGAAGCGGGACTTCGCGAAGCGTTCCTCGCTCACGGGGGTGAGCTCTTCGGCTTCGCTCGACGGTCGCTCAACTCAACCCAGAACGCGGAGGACGTCGTGCAAGAGACGTTCTCTCGCGCGTGGCGATCGAGGGCTCGCTTTGACCCGACGCTCGGATCGCTGCGAACGTGGCTCTTTGCGATCGAACGCCGAGTCATCTACGACGTGAGCGCGAAGGTAATGAAGAATGCCGTCACATCCATCGATCAGATTGGCGAACGCGCGAGCGACGACACCATTGAGCGGGCGATGTTGGGCTGGCAGATCGAGTCCGCGCTGCAGCGCCTCGACAGCGAGCACCGCATGATCGTCACCGAGCTCTACTTCAACGGTCGCAGTGGCCGTGAAGTGGCCGAGCTGTTTGGCCTGCCCGAGGGGACGGTGCGCAGTCGCGCGTTCTATGCGCTGAAGATGCTGCGACTCCTGTTAGAGGAGGACGGATGGAATCAGTGAACGATGGGTCGTGCGACGTGTGGCGCGAGCTGATCGCGATGCAGGTTTTCGACGGCCTCACCGCTGACGAGCAGACGGCATTGGACGCGCATCTTGAAGGATGCGCCGCGTGTCGGGACATCGCGCGCGAACTTGCCGAAACGGCCGCAATGCTCCAGTTCGTTGATCCGGCAGCGGTCGAACCAACGGCCCACGTGTCGGCTGAGCTGAGTGAGCGCGTGCTGGGCGATCTGCGTCGAGCTGGCGAGCACGAGCGGCGTCGCCGTCGTACCAGCGTCGTGTCGCTGTGTCTGGCGGGTGCGGCCGCCGCGGCGCTCGTGCTCGTACTCGTGCTCTCAAGCGGCACTCCGGCGCCGCTGACGCGCACCATGGCGTTGAGAGGATCATCGAAGGTCACTGCGAGTGCGAGCCTCGTCAGTGAACCGTGGGGGACGTCGCTCACACTGAGCGAGAAAGGCCTGCCGTCTGGTGGCGTCTACACCGTCTCAATGAAGACGAAAAAGGGCGCGTGGTGGACGGCGGGCACGTATCGCTCTGTCTCGGGCGCACAGGTCAGAGCAACGATGTCGTGCGCCGTGGCACTGTCGCATATCACGGGGCTACGTGTCGTGAACGCCGCTGGTAAGACGGTGCTCACGAGCTTCTCGCCGAATACGGCCGCGTACAACTAGCGACCGCGACAGCGCTCGTCGAGGACCGTGCGAGACTATTCGTCGTGCGCCCAAGGAGTCTCGCCATTTCGATTGGCGCTGCGTTACTCTCCACATCTGTGTCCCCATCGAGTTGGCTCGCCTCATCGGGCGCCGCGCCACTGCCCGGCCAGGTCATTACGGTCGAGGCCGCGACGGTGCGGTCGCAGACGGCCGTTCTTAGGACGTGGACGCTCGCGCCGAGCGGTCGTTACGTTCAGGTGTTTGAGGCAGACGTTGCCAACGTCGGTGTCAACGGCGTGCGACCGACAAGGGAGGGCCTCGGTCGTACTCCCGTGGGTGTCTTCACGTTGACCGAGGCCTTCGGCAACCAACCCAACAACGGGACGCGCCTTCCGTACACCTACGTCGGTCCCAACGACTGGTGGGACGAGAACCCGGCATCGCCCCACTACAACCGACTTGTCGTCAGCGATGTCTCACCCGGCGGCAACTCCGAGAACCTCTACTACTCAGGCGACGCATACGCGCACGCGGTCGTCATCAACTACAACATGAATCCCGTCATCAAGGGCGCGGGCAGCGGGTTCTTCCTTCACGTGAGCACGGGCGTGGCAACCCAGGGCTGCGTGTCGATTCCCCTTAGTGACCTCGACCAGATAATGCGATGGTTGAATCCGACGGATCGCCCTCTGATCAGCATCGGCGTCGGTAGCTCGGCGCTCTCCATCGTGCGCAGTAACGACTAACTCGACGCGTCGCGTGCCTTCGGGGTATCAGCCTGAATGAGTTGCCAGGCGCGCGTGAGGGAGATGACGAACGATGCGAAGATCACGTAGCAGAGTCCATTCACGATCCACCAGATGTGGGGGCGTGCGAGGAGTGCGACGCCGCCCGCGAGCTGAGCGGCGTAGGTCAGGGTCGTCAATGCGAGCACCCGATACTGCGTCACGCCGACCGCGCGCGCATGCAGTCGCCACGTGCTGAAGAGGCAGATAGTGGCCAGGACGACCATCCCTACACCGATGTTCGTAGAGGGGATGATGGCGAGCAGCGCGAGGGAAAAGGCGTTCACGAGTCCGGTGAAGCTGCCCGAGGCGAGCGTCTTCACTCGGGGCACGGCGTTTTTACCGAACACCAGGTCCGAACGAAAGGAGATGGCGACGAACAAGAGGCCGATCATCGCGGCGGCCGCTCCGGCTGACGTGATCATGAACTCTAAGTACGAATGCGGGACCACGGCTCTTCCTTTTTCGTTGCTAGAACTCTACTTATCGAGAAACGGCGCTCTCGGGCGTCCACGCCTCGCCACCTCTCGAGCGTTTTGGCGTGTGTAGCGTGGACGCGAGCCGACCAGCGGAGGTTGCCGTGACCGTACCCCATCATTCCGATGTCTTTTCCTTTGCCGACGACGTCGTTAACGGCGACGCCGAGCTTGACCCGATCTTTGCGACGGAAGCGGGCATCACCGGCTACGACGACCAGCTCCCAGACTTCTCGCCCGAAGGAACGCGACGTCACATCGAAGCGACGCAACGCGCATTGCGTGGTGCCGCAGCACTGACGGCGGATGACGACATCGATCGCCTGGCGCTGGCGGTCATGGATGAGCGACTGACAACTCGCCTCTCGCTCCTTGAGTCAGGTGAAGCGGAGCGCGTGTTCTCCGTCATTCACTCGCCGCTCTCGAGCATTCGCCAAGTCTTTGAGCTCATGGCGAACGACAGCGCAGAGGAGCGCAACCTGATCGCGCGACGACTCGATCAGGTGCCCGCGTCGCTCGCCAGCTGGCGCCGCACCATAGAGGCGCTCGCGGAACGTGACGAGCTTCCCTCGCGACGTCACGTGCTTGGCGTGGCCGACCAGGCGTCGACCTATGCGGACGGCGCGTTCCTGCATTTCGCACAGCGCATTGCCCCCGAGCTCGATAAGGAGAGCGAACTCGCTCGGGCGGCTCGTCGAGCCGATGGCGCCTGCGGTGAGCTCTCGCGATGGCTGGCCGATGTCGTGGCGCCGCGCGCAGGCGAGGCCGACGCGGCCGGAGTTGAGCGGTATCGCATCTGGTCGAGGAACTACAACGGCGCCGAGCTCGATTTCGAAGAGCTCTACGCGTGGGGCTGGAGCGACCTGCGCCGCATTAACGCACGGATGTGGGAGATCGCCGACGAGCTGCTGCCTGGCGCAAAGAGTCTCGTCGAGGTGTCGGACTTCCTTGAGAACGACCCGACACGCCAGGTGCACGGCACCGACGCGCTGCTGGAGCGTCTCATCGCCTTCACGGCGCACACAGTGGAAGAGCTCGACGGCGTGCAGTTTGACATCGATCCGCGCATCCGCTTCTGCGATGCGCGGCTTGCGCCGGAGGGCTCAGCCGCAGCGCCCTACTACATCGCCCCCAGCGAAGATCTCTCGCGTCCGGGCACCACGTGGTTCCCCACGCTCGGTGCGACGACCTTCTCTTGGTGGAGCATCGCGTCGACCTGGTATCACGAAGGCGTTCCAGGTCACCACCTCCAGTGCGCCACGTCGATTCTCGAAGCCGACCGTCAGAGCCGTTTTCATCGTCTTGAAGCCTGGACGAGTGGTTACGGCGAGGGCTGGGCGCTCTACGCCGAACGGTTGATGGACGAACTTGGCTACTTCGATGACCTCGGCGACGAGATGGGCTTTCTCTCGAGCCAGGCTCTTCGCGCGGCACGCGTTATGGTCGACATCGGACTGCACCTGCAGCTCCCGGCGCCCGACGACATCGGCGAGCTCGCTGATCTTGGGGACTGCGCCGGTCGGTTGTGGACGGCGGAGATGGCGGTCGCGGTCCTTGATGAGCGCGCGCTGCTCTCTCATGAGTTTTCGGTCTCAGAGGTAGAGCGCTACCTCGGCATCCCCGCCCAGGCGATCTCCTACAAGGTGGGAGAGCGAACCTGGATGCGCGCACGAGAAGACGCCAGGGCGCGCCTCGGCGGCGCATTCTCGCTGAAGCGATTTCACGCCTTCGCGCTCGCGCTTGGGCCGCTTGGACTCGACTCGCTCGAAGAAGAGCTACGTCACTGGACTGGCGACTAGCCGTCGATGCGCGAGACGTCCCAGAGGTGGTGGTACGCGTCGTGAAGGCTGTAGCGAATCAGCGTCTCGACGCTGAATCGACTCCCGTTCGAGCGTGTACCCGGTCGTGCCCAATCGTCCGGACCTACTGACTCGATCCGAGCGCCAAAGTCGTCCGCGCGGGCCCTCAACTCGGCGCCCACGACCGCGGGTTCTTGCTGGTCGTAGCGTTCTTTGATCGCGGTGTCGTCTTGATCCCAGTTCTGAAAAATCGGATTGTCCTGTTCCAGCATCATCGCGAGTCGTCCGTTCATGACGCGAAACATGTCGCGCACGTGACATCCATATTCAAGGTCGGACCACCGGTCTTCGCGCGTTCGAACGCGAACGTCGTCGCGAGCCAATACCTCTACCCACTCGCCGGCGCACGTCGATACCGTCTCGGCGAAGTCTCCTGACGGGTAGTTCGTGGGGTCGAACCCGCACTCGGGACACGATCGCGTGAGCACCCAGGTCCAGTCCTTGGTGTCGGGGGTGAACGCCACGTCGGACTTACTCTTCGTCGGGCGGTTCGTCGTTGCGGGTGCGTCTGCCGAGCAAGCGCAGGAAGCCTCGTCCAAAGCGACCAAGGTCGCTGCTGCGGCGTCGCGCTGCGTCGTGGTCGACCCGTGAGCCGTAGACGCCGCCGCTCGACTCCGAGAGTCCGGCGAGCGGCAGATTGTCGGGTTGAAGACCGCGAGGCACTTTAGGCAGTCGACGCCGTGGCTTGCGCGGCTTGTCGTTGGCAGATCCCATGTCGCAGAGTTTGGCACAGTATGTGCGCTCGCGGGACGGCTAGCGGGGGACCGTGTAGCGCGCGAAGAGATGGACGCCGACGAAGATCCACGCGATCCACAGCACTGCGCGCCCGAGCAACCGGGTGGCGATGCGAGCTCCGGTCTGCTCGATGGTGGCAATGCGCTGAGGGTGGCGGCGTGACACCAGCTCGATGACGACGCTCGCTGCGAGCAGCGCGATCCAGGCGATCGTGACGATCACTCCGGTGGCCGGCTCAGCAGTGACCGCAGTCTGGCGCGGCGTACGAGGCGAAGACGACGAAGCGGACTCGCACCCGCCGCTACCCATGCGACGAAGAGCACGCAGCGCTCCCAGTGGTCAACGAGCAGGTGGTCGACGGTGGTGCTGAGTGTGGGAATGCTGGGCGAGCGGCCGCCGAGAGCGAGCCCTGCGCACTCGAGCGCGACCGCGAAAAGTGCGATGGCGATCCACGGCGCGGCACTGCGCCAGGTCACCGACGACGAGCGTGCGCGATAGTAGCTGTCGATGTCGCCGCTCTTCGAAAAGCCGCCAAGTGACGCGCAGAAGAGAGGTCCTGCGAGCGAGGGTGCAGCGACCAGGACGTAGGCGCGCGACGTAAAGGGATGCACGTAGGTCGCGATCCACGCGTACGCAACGACACCGACCACGATCACTATCGTGGTCACACGTTGCGTGGTACTGCGCGTCATTGGAGTGAGACTACGACGCCTGCGAGATGAGTTCCTTCAGCAAGGCCTTGGTGACGATCGTCGCGCCCACTGGAGCGACGATGCTGTTGCCGTTGTGCGTGACCGCCGCTTGGAGTCCGACGGTCACGTTGCCTTGCGTGCCGTTGGGCGCGGTGATCGAGATCGAGCCGCCAGACGCCGAGCCCCCCGACATCGTGAGCGTCATCGTGTAGTTACCCTGCACGTTGGGGGGAGCGAAGGTCGTCGTTCCCTCGAGGCTCTCGATGGTGGGCAAGAGGGTGGTCAGTGCGTTCTCGAGCGAGCCCGTCTCAGAGAAGCCGCCACCGTTCGGCAGCGTCGTGTACGGCGACGTGTCGATGAGTTTGGAGATAGCGTCGACGATGCTCTTGCCCGCCGCTTGCTCTTTCGCCGTCTGGACTGTCGAGGCGCTCGTCGCGGGTAGGTAGGAGTCGATGAAGCCCTTTTGCAGCTCGAACCAACGTCCCCCCACCAACAGCTGGATGGCGTTCACCTCTGAGGTTGGCAGCGTTGCCTGAGGAATGTCAGTGAGGGCGGAGGGGTTGATCATGAGGTAATCGTCGCCGCTCACCTCGCGAAGGTCGGCGAGCGTCTCTGCGCCCACGTTGACGATGACCTCGGAGTTGACGGCAGTGCCCGCCTGTGAGAGCGCGGCGCCGGACGGGTTGGAAAAGTCCATGTCGATCGACATCACTCCAAGCGCCTGCTGCACTTCTGCCGTCCCGGGACCGGTGGCCGTGCCGGTGAGGTGGATCTGCACATCGGGTGACGAGCCAAGTGAGGCGACGGCCGAATGAATCGTGGCCGTCGCGCCGCACGCCGAAAGTCCCAGTGACGCGGCGACGAACCCCACGATCCAAGACGCTCTCACGTCGTCCTCCCCGCCGACGCCGACGTCGCGGCGCGGGCTCCTACGGGCGACGCTACCACCGAGATATCACGTCTTCGCTGGGCTGCGCGCGGGTCTGTAACCCGCATACGAACGTGCGACGACGACCGCAGAACCCACGTGAAACGAGTTCTGCGGTCGTCGTCAGTAACTGCTGATCAGCTGATCGCGAGGCCCTCGGAGGCGAGTGGAATGTTGAAGATCGTTTCGATCTGCGTCAGAGTTCCTGCGCTGCCAATTGCGTAGACGTCGATCGTACCGGCGCCGCCACTCTCGACGTAGAAGAACCTTCCGTCAGGTGAGACGACCGAGTCAATCGTGCCCGCGTGGGCCGTCGCCGCAGTGGTGTTGACGAGCACGGGTGCGCCGGTTGAGGTCTCGGTGAACGAGCTGACGGTCCCACTGCCCGCGTTCGAGCCGAAGAAGTAGCCGTTCGCGCCTGAGATCCAACAGAGTGCCGCACCGGTTTCGCTCACTGTGCCGAGCGAGCTGAGCGTTCCGTCCGCATTCACGCGGTAGGTCGACACGGAGCTGTTCGACGCTTCGGTCGCGACGACGTTGCCAGCCGCGTCAAAGACGAAGGCGAAGGGCAGGTCGTTGTCCGCGGCGGTGACCTTGGGCAACGCGCCGAGTGCGCCGTTAAAGCCCACGGAGAACACGTCGTAAGAGTTGGTCGACAGCTTGGTGGTGATGATCAGGTGCTGGCCGTTCGGGGTGTAGCTCACCTGACCGGGGCCGTTGTGAAATCCTGGTATCGGCGTGTTGGAGAGCCCGAGCGAGCGGACCTGCCCGGCCAGGGGGACGAGTTGACCGTTTATCCACTGGAACTCCGCCACCGATCCGGCGCCGCCCGCGTTGAGCACTGCCACGAGGCGTCCACTCGTCGCGATCGAGTCGGGAAAGAGGCCGCCGCTGGGAATCTGCTGAACGGCGGTGAGGTGCGTGCCCTGTACCGCGAAGACGGTAACGGTGTTGCTCCCGGGATTTGCCGCGATGAGGTTCGCGCCGTTGTTCGCCAGCACGAGTCCGTCCTGGCTTGCGAGGGGGTCAGCTGTCGCGCCGATCGCCGTCGCGCCACTGCCACCGGTTAGATAGCTGCCGGCGTACGAGATGGTGCCGTCGGTTGCTTGGCGATAGCTCAGCACGCTGTTCGCGCTCGCGTCAGTTTCGACGAACAGAGCGGGATGTGGGCCATTAAAGCTGAACTCTCGAGGTGCTGACGCGCCTGCGCCCCCCGAGGCGACGATCGCAAGTCCGAGCGCGAGCGCGCCCGCGCTTGCGAAGCGCAGAGGTGTACGTAGTTTCATGATGATCTCCTTTTGATGGGCATCGTTGCCAAGGTGCAGTCCTTCGACGAGCGAGCGCGTTACAGATTCGTGCGGAGTCCTCGATAGGGTGGCGAGGTGGACGACACGGAGCTCCTCGAGCAACTGATGAAGGGCGACGAACGCGCCTACGTCGATCTCGTTACTCGGTATCACGAACCTCTGGTGCGTGTCGCTCGCTACTACGTCGCGAACGACGCCAGCGCCGAAGACGTCGCCCAGGACACGTGGATCGCGGTGCTGCGCGGCATCGAACGCTTCGAAGGACGCTCGACGCTCAAGACGTGGCTCTTTCGAATCTGCGTGAACCGCGCTCGCACGGCGGGAGTGAAGGAGCATCGCACTATTCCGGTCGATGTCATGGCTGCAGAAGCCTCGGTATCGCCGAGTCGGTTCAATCAAGGTGGCATGTGGGCCGATCCGCCGGTGCCGTTCACTGACACCATCGACGACGCGCTCGTCAACGGTCCACTCGTGCACCTCGTGCACGCGTCGATCGCGCGACTGCCCGCCACGTCAAGGGCCGTTGTAACGCTTCGTGACGTGGAGGGACTATCTACCGCAGAGGTCGCAGACCTGTTGGAGTTGTCGGAGGCCAATGTCCGGGTCATCTTGCACCGCTGTCGCGCCAAAATACGATCTGAGGTTGAAGCCAATATGCGAGAGGGTGGATCATGAAGTTGATGCCAAGCCAGCTCGTGTGCCAGCAGGCGGTCGAGCTGATGAGCGATTACCTCGAGGGCTCGCTCTCGCGCAGGGACCGACGTCGCTTGGAAAAGCATCTGGCGGGGTGCGACGCGTGCACAGCCTACCTCGAGCAGATGCGCGAGACCATCGCGGCGAGCGGCGTCGTCGAGCCTGACGAGCTCGCGCCCGAGGTGCTCGAGACGCTGACGGACCTCTTCCGCCGGTATCGCGAGGAGACGTAGTCAGCCGTAGCGATTCGCCCGAGCGCGGCGGACAAGAACGAATTAAAGTCCAGGCCTAACGAGGGGATGGGGTGCCGTCACCGAGTAGAGGATGGAGCAGTCGTGAAGTCCACAGATCTCTGGCATCACATTCACACCGAGCGCGCCAACTTGATCGACACGTGGATCGGCTTCACGTCCGAGCAGTGGACGTATCCGTCGCTCTGCTCCGGCTGGTCGGTGCAGGACGTCGCCGGGCATGTGGTCGGCGGGGCCGAGGAGACGCCCATCAGCTTCATCAAGGGTCTCGCCGAAGCCGGTTTCAAGTTCGACGCCTTCACCGATCGAGTCGCCAAGAAGAACGCGGCAACCGGACCCACGGAGCTCGTACGCCGCTTGCAAGCGCGCACGACGACCACGAACCATCCACCGGGCCCCGCGGACGCCATGCTCGCTGAGATCGTGGTGCACGGCGCCGACATTCGCCGACCGTTGCACGTGAACTATCGCTACCCGGAAGCGGCGCTGGTACACATCGCCGACCAGTGGAAGAACTCGAACTTGATCATCGGGGCAAAGCGTCGGATTGCGGGGCTCAAACTGAAGGCGACGGACGCCGATTGGACACACGGCGAGGGACCCGAGGTGACGGGTCCGATGCTCGCGATCGTGCTCGCGATGGCCGGACGCACGGACGCCCACCGCGATCTTTCGGGGGAGGGCCTCGCCACGCTGGTGAGCCGAGGCTGAGGACTCAGCGACGCTCTCGTCGCCACACGAAGCGAAGTGCCGTCCAGGTCTGGTCGATGGCGCACACCTTGTTATCGACTAGTCCAAGCGGGAGCGCCAGTTCCCGCGTGACGTGATCGGTGAGGTCAGTGGCGACGCCCGATGTGCGCTTGGGCCACGCCAACCAGAGCGAACCATCGGGGAAGGCGCACTGACTGAGGGGATCGAGGTCGCGCTCGAGCTGCGTGCGCTGCGTGAAGAAGGCGAGCACGACGTCGGTGTGGCCTGGCGTGCGACGGCGAATTACTCGCACGCTCGAGGGGAGCATCCACTCGAAATCCTCCGGTGCGTGGAGCAATGCCACGTTGGCGCCTTCGGCGATACCCAGCTTGGTGGCAAGTGGCACCTCGGTTGGACGCTCCATACGCGGGCCATCATGTCACGTTGACCTTCTCGTAAGGTTGGCCCGTGTCCGATCCCCATCAGCCCAGCGTTCACCTCGCCCAGCTCACTGCGCACGACGTGCTCCAGCGGCTCTCGGCGGGTGGTCTCACCTCGCTCGACCTCGTCGACACCTTGCTCGAGCGAATCAGTCAGGTCGATGCGCCCGACAGCCACGTAGCGCTCAACTCCATCGCGGCAGTGAGCGACAACGCGCGCCGTGTCGCCGAAGAGCGCGACGAGGAGCGGGCGACCGGTCGTCTGCGTGGCCCGCTGCATGGCGTGCCCGTCGTCATCAAGGACAACATCGAAGCAGATGGCCTTCCCGGGCTCGCGGGTTCGACTGCGCTGCTCGGCCGGCCGAGTCGTGAAGCGCCCCTCGTGGCGCGACTTCGCGAGGCGGGGGCCATCGTGATCGCAAGCACGAACTTGAGCCAATGGGCGAACATTCGCTCACCCCGCTCGACCAGTGGCTACTCGGCGACCGCGGGGCTTGTCGCCAATCCCTGGGCGCTCGACCGCTCGGCGGGTGGGTCGTCCTCGGGATCCGGTGCTGCGCTCGCGGCCGGTTTCGCGCCGCTTGCGGTCGGCACGGAGACCGACGGATCGATCGTGTCGCCGTCATCGGTCAACGGCGTGACCGGCCTCAAACCAACGGTGGGCACGGTGCCCACCACGCACGTGGTGCCGATCAGCGCGAGTCAGGACAGCCCGGGTCCAATGGCGCGCAGCGTGGCGGACGTGGCGTTGATGTATGGAGTCCTCGCGCGCTCGACGCCTGAAGTCCCGGTGGCGCCCGCGTCGATCGTCGTCGCGGCCAACTGGCGCACCGGACACCCGAAAACCGACACGCTGTTCGACGACCTTGTGAAGGAGTTCGCGTCGAGCGTCCTGTCGATCACTGAGCGTGAGGTGGCCGAGCCTGGCGAATCGGAAGGGCGCGACGAGTTGACCGTGCTCTTGAGCGAGCTCGTCGACGACCTCGGCGCCTACCTCGAGGATCGTCCCGGCGAGGGTGTGCGTTCGCTCGCCGACGTGGTCGCCTACGAAGACGAGCACCGTGACATCGAACAGATCTGGTTTGGCCATGAGTTCTTCGTCGAAGCGCTGGCCTCCGGCGGACGCGCCGGTCCGAGCTACGCGGAGACACGTCGGCGAAACCTCGCCTGGGCCGTCGAGACGTGTCTCACGCCCGGGATCGCGGGGGCGGACGTGATCATCGCTCCCGCGTGCGGACCGAGCTGGAAGAGCGACCTCGCCGTGGGCGGCCACCCAGGACCGTCAAGCCCCGTCACCACGCCCCCGGCGATCGCCGGATGGCCCATCCTCTCGCTGCCGATGGGCGTCATCGACGCGCTGCCAACCAGCCTTGCCATCATCGGTCGGCCAGGAAGTGAGTGGGTCGTGCTCGACGTCGCGCACCGTCTTGAGGCGATCATTCGCGCCAACTCGCCACTTCCTCAGCCCTACTGGACGCCGCCGTCTCGAGGCTGACGTTCAGTGCGAGAAGAGCTCCTTGGCGAGCAGCGCCCTCATGGCCTCTTGCTCAACTTCGGACATGTTCGGATCGGTCAGCTTCCACGCGACGACGCCCGGCATCTGCGCTGCCACCTTCGCCCGGTCAAATCGCTTGAGGAACGCGTTGATCATCCTCGAGCGAGCCAGCTCTAAGAGCGCCGACTTCACCGAGCCGGCTTCGACGGTGCCCGCTGACATGAGCAGCCACGAGAGGGCGGCATCGGCGTTCCCGTCGCCGCGCGCGACATTGGACCAGTCGATGACCACAGGTCCGACGTCGCTGATGAGTACGTTGCCGGGGTGCAGGTCGAGATGGACCAGCTGATCGCCGACGCCGATGGGCGAGGGCCGCACCCACTGAGGCCCGGGAATTCGATGGAGCGAGTTGTGGAGGGTGCCGAGGACGAAGCCCATGCGTCGGATGGTCCATGGGCGATCGCCGAGCACCTCGAGCATGGAGGGGCCGTCCACTCGCTCCATCACGAGCTCGGTCTCGTCCTCGCTGAGCTCGTGCACTTTGGGCGCGGGGAAGCCGTGTTCGCGCACGTACTCCATGACGCGCGCCTCCGTGGCCATCGAACGTCCGCGACGCGAGCGGCGCAGCACCAGGCCATCGCCGTACTCGAAGATGTCCGAGTCGCGTCCCGACGCGAGCAGCGGTCCCGGTTCGTTCATCCGATCAACCTACGCCCGCGTACTGGAGGGTGGCCGAAAGACCGCGAAGGGATCAGTGACGAGCAGCGTGCGCTCGGTGAAACGGTAGAGCGCCGCGGGTCGACCCCCCGAGGCCGACGGTGTCGCCAGCGCGCTCGTCGCTTCGATGATGTGGCGTCGAGAGAGCACTCGCTGCAAGTTCGTCGCTGAGACCGCGTGGCCGAGGCACGCGGCGTAGATGGTGCGCAACTCGGTGATGCTGAAGACGATCGGCGCGAGGGCGTAGCCAACGTTGGTGTAGGTGAGCTTTGCTCGCAGGCGCTCGCGCCCTGAGTGGATGATCGACGCGTGGTCGAAGGCTGTCGGTGGCAGCTCATCGACGGGGAACCACTCGGTGTCGCTCGGGAGCGAGGGGTTCAGCTCGGAGGAGACGAGCGCGAGGTACGCCGTGGCAATCGTTCGCTCGCGCGGATCTCGATCGACGTCACTGCGTGTCTCGAGTTGTTCGAGGTAGGCGATATCGGTGAGGTCCACCTTGGCCGCGAGGTGGCGACCGAGCGACGAGCCAAGGCGTTCGGCGTCACCGAGTGGTCCGCCGGGAAGCGCCCAGGCGCCTTCGAAGGGCTCGCGAGCTCGTTGCCACAGCAGCGAGTGCAGGCGTCCTTCGCGTACCTGAAAGACGGCGGCAAGCGCCTCATGGCGGAAATGGCCCGCGTGTTCCCTGGGCGAATCGGCCTGATGTTGACTGACGCTCACTCTGCATGGTAACTTAATCGAAGGGTTTTCGCCTAATAGTCGAAAACCTCCGGCACGGGTGAGCACCCCGGTAGCGGAGCGTGGCGGTCACGTGAACTACCCACAGCAAGTGAGGTCGAACGTTGAGCACCACCGACATCGCTCCCAGCCCCACTGACCTTGACGAATGGTCGAGCGAGGTGAAGCGCCTGGCACGCGAGCGCGACGCCATCATCCTCGCGCACAACTACCAGCTTCCCGACATCCAAGACGTCGCTGATCACGTGGGCGACTCACTCGCGCTTTCACGGATCGCTGCAGCGAGCGACGCGTCGACGATCGTCTTTGCCGGCGTCTACTTCATGGCCGAGACCGCGAAGATCCTCGCGCCGGACCGCACCGTGCTGATTCCCGACCCCCGAGCGGGCTGCTCACTCGCCGACAGCATTGATGCGACCCAGTTGCGACACTGGAAGACAGAGCACCCCGGCGCCGTCGTCGTCGCCTATGTCAACACGAGCGCCGAGGTGAAAGCCGAGTCCGACCTCTGCTGCACGTCGGCCAACGCGGTCGAGATCGTGGCGGGCGTGCCCGAGGGCCGCGAGGTGCTCTTTCTTCCCGACCAGTTCCTCGGCGCTCACGTCCAGCGGATGACCAAGCGCACCAACATGCATATCTGGATGGGCGAGTGCCATGTACACGCCGGCATCAGCCCCGTCGAACTGCGGGCCAAGGCGAAGGCCTCTCCTGACTCGGAGCTCTTCATCCACCCCGAGTGCGGGTGCGCGACGCCGGCGCTGTGGTTGAGCGGCACCGGTGACCTGCCAGCCGAGCGAACCCATGTGCTCTCTACGGGCGGCATGCTCGAACGTGCGCGTGACACCAAGGCGGCGTCGGTGCTCGTGGCGACCGAGACCGGCATGCTGCATCAACTCCGGCGTGCGAATCCTTCTGTGCGGTGGGAAGCCGTCAACGAAAAGGCCGAGTGCGTCTACATGAAGATGACGACTCGTGACGTATTGCTCAACTGCCTACGCGAGGGGACGACGGAGGTGGTCGTCGAACCCGACGTCGCGCAACGAGCTCGTCGAGCGGTCGACGCGATGATCGCGGTCGGCACGCCGTCCATGGCGGGAGAGTGATGGCTCCTCGACCCCGATTCCTGCCGGCGACGGGCGCGTCGTGGAGCAGAAAAGCTGATGTGGTCGTGGTGGGCACCGGCGCCGCTGGCCTCAGCGCGGCGCTCTCGCTCGCCTCGAGCGGACGACGCGTGGTGCTCCTCGCCAAAGGTGAGCTAGTCAGCGGGTCCACGCCACTCGCCCAGGGAGGACTTGCCGTCGTCACCGACGTCGAAGACTCCTTTAGCGAGCACGCACACGACACGGTCGTCGCGGCCGCGGGTCTCGCCGACGAAGAACGCGTCAACGAGCTCGTGCACTCGGCGCCGGGCGTTGTCGACACGCTGAAGCGGCTCGGCGCGCACTTTGACGCTGGATCGCTGGGCCTTGAGGGCGGTCACTCGCATCGGCGCATCGTTCACGCGGGGGGTGACGCCATCGGCGCCGAGCTGCACCGTGTGCTGCGCGCCGCGGTGCTGACGTCAAACATCGAGATCATGGAGCACACGGCCGCCATCGACCTCGTTACCGACGATGAGGGTCACGTGGCGAGCCTCTCGGTCGGGCGCGTCGGCGTTCGCGGGACGCTTGATGTGGGCCGTATCGAGACAGGCGCGGTCGTGCTCGCGACCGGAGGATACGGTCAGGCCTTCGCGTCGTCGACCAATCCCGCTGATGTGACGGGCGACGGGCTCGCACTGGCGGCGCGCGCAGGAGCAGAGCTCGCGAACGTCGAGTTCGTACAGTTCCACCCGACGGTGCTCTACGTTTCGGGCACTCGTGGCCAGTCGCCGCTCATCACTGAAGCCTTGCGCGGTGCCGGCGGCGTCATCCTCGACGACGAGGGCTACTCGATCATGCGCGGCGAGCACCCACTCGGCGATCTCGCCCCGCGCGACGTGGTCGCCTATTCGATGGTGCGAGCGATGAACGAACGAGACGTGACCCACCTGTGGCTCGACGCGCGAAGCGTGGGATCACGTCGTCTTGAAACGGAGTTCCCAACGACGGTCGCGATCTGTCGCGCGCGAGGCATCGATCCGACGAGAGAGGCGATTCCGATCGCGCCCGGAGCTCACTACGCGTGTGGCGGCGTTCGCGCCGATCTCGATGGCCGCACGTCGATCCCCGGGCTCTTTGCCGTGGGAGAGGTCGCGGCGACAGGTGTGCACGGCGCCAACCGACTCGCGTCGAACTCGCTCACTGAGGCAATCGTGACGGGTCGACGTGTCGGTGCGGCAATCGACGAGGCGGCGCATGCGGCGCGATCATCGAGACGAGAGGGGGGCGTCGCGACGGGTTCGGGCGTGGGCGCCTCATCACGGGTATCGCTCGCAACATCGATGTCCCAGTATGCGAGCGTGGTCAGAGACCGAGAGGGGCTCGAGAGCGTTCTTGCGTCGCTGGAGCGGACGCCGTCGAGCGGCGCTCGAATGTTGGATCTCGCCACACTCGAGGCGACGAACCTGCACACGGCATCACTGCTCCTCGTGTCCGCGGCGCTGTTGCGCGAAGAGAGCCGAGGGTGCCATCGACGTCGCGACTTTCCAAGCCTCGATCCCGCGCGGGCGCAGCCGCTGATCCTGCGCATCGAAGACGGAGAGATCGCGACGAGCGAGGGAGCGATGGCGGGCGCGTGAACCGCGAGCTTGAGGCATCCCTCTGCGTGGCGGGCCTTGACGCACGCGAGGTGGCGCGCCTCGTCGATCTCGCGCTGGATGAAGACCTTCGTTACGGTCCCGACGTGACCACCGAAGCGACCATTCGGGTCGATCAACAGGCCACCGCCGACGTTGTCGCACGCGAGACGGGCGTCGTGTGCGGCGTCGACGTCGCGCTCGTGGTGCTCGAAGGCGTGGGCTTCCCGCTCGCGGACGTCACGGTGAGCCTTCGAGACGGCGACACCGTTGCCCCCGCCCGCACGGTGCTGACCGCGTCAGGGCCGTTGCGCCCGCTGCTGCTCGCCGAGCGCACCATGCTCAACTTCATGACGCACCTCTCGGGGGTCGCGACGGCGACCAGCGTCTGGGTTCGAGCGGTTGAAGGAACGGGCTGTCGAGTGCGCGACACGAGGAAGACCCTGCCGGGTCTTCGTCAACTCGAGAAGTACGCCGTGCGATGCGGCGGCGGCGTCAATCACCGCATGGGCCTCGGCGATGCCGCGCTTGTCAAGGACAATCACGTCGCGGCGACCGGCAGTATCGCGCGGGCGATCGAGGACGTCCGGCGCCTCCGACCCGACACGCCGCTCGAAGTCGAGTGCGACCGGCTCGACCAAGTTTCCGAAGCTCTCGACGCGGGCTGCACGCTCATCTTGCTCGACAACATGGTCGTCGACGACATCGCCAAGGCCGTCGAGCTGGCGTCCTCGTCGAGTGCATTGCTCGAAGCGAGCGGTGGCATCACCCTCGACAACGTGCGAGCCATTGCCTCGACCGGGGTCGATTTCGTAGCGATCGGGGCGCTGACGCACTCGGTGCGAGCGCTTGACCTCGGGTTCGACGTGCGCGAGAGCGCGCGGACGTGACACCGCCTCACTACATTCGAGTCCATGACTGCCAACATCAGACTCGGTTCTGTTTCACTTGACTGCGCCGACCCCCACGTTCTCGCAGATTTCTGGGCGACCGCGCTCGGTGGGGAGGTCGCGTATCGAAGCGACACGTTCGTTGCGGTCAATCTCGGCGCCGTGTGGCTGACCGCGGTGACCGTTGAGAGCTACGAGCCGCCGACGTGGCCTGGCGACGAGACGCCCAAACAGATGCATCTCGACCTCGCGGTGAAGGATCTCGCCGCGGGCGAGCGCGAGGTGCTCGACCTAGGCGCGACGCGATGCGAGGTGCAGCCACATCCCGAGAGCTACCTCGTATTTCTGGACCCTGCGGGCCATCCGTTTTGTCTCACCACGCAGATTCCTGAGTAGGCGCTCTGCGCGGTGAGTGTGCATTGCATCCATCGATATACGTTTCTTAGAAATGCCGTGGAACCGTATCGGTCATGAGCGTTGTGCGGTAATGCATCACGTGTGCATCCCTCGAGATCCGTTGCCATCACAGGCGATCGGCGCACACTCGTTTGTCGCATGCGTCACATATCAGCACGTGTGCACGGAACCTGTTTCACTTTCCCCAAGAGAGGCCCTCCATTTAAAATTGAGGTGACGGCATTCCAACAACCGGAGCTGTCGTTCTAATTTTCATCAAACGAAGAGAGGAATGATCATGGGCTTAGCGGGAATGGTTATCAGTGCGATATCGGCTGTGACCGGCGCCATTATGTATTTCGCGGTCACAGCGCAAAGCAAGGCAGTCGTGCAGAATCACGGATTTAGCCTGTCGACGCTTGGGGTGATCTTGATGATCGCGGGAGCCATCGGATTCATCATCTCGGCACTCGTGTTCGCGTCCTCACGTCGAGCGCCGTCGATGCCTGCGCAGACGCTCAACCGCGAGGTCATCGACTCGACGGGTAATCGGACGGTCGTTCATCAGGAACGTCGATAGCGAGGCTGCGGTGATACTGCTTGGCCTTGCCCTCATGATCGTGGGGCTGCTCCTACGGGTCGCGGTCTTATGGTCACTGGGACTTCTGGTCCTGCTCATTGGCGTCGTGTTGTTCGTGTTAGGCGCCATCGGGCACGCCATTGGGGGCCGACGGCACTACTTCTAGGCGTGAACAATCGACCCCTCGAACGCGACTCGGCGAGTTGCATTCGAGGGGTCGATTGCTTCTGTGACCTTGATCGACTCTTGTAAGCGGCTTTCGATGCACTGAGCGACCGTTCGTGGCACTCGATGTCGCCAGTGCCGGTTACATCTGGAGAGCTTCGTAGAGCTCGAGCGTCCCGCCTTCGGCGAGGATCGGGCACTTCGCGACGAGGTTGGCTGCGTCGTCGAGACTCTCGGCTTCAACGATCGAGTAGCCGCTGAGACCGCTGGACGCCTCGCGCCGTTCGCCATCTCCTTCAAGCGCCGTCGAGTTGACGAACGGATTGCCCATGTCGGTCACGGCTGAGCCCAGGGAGCCGAACCATCCCATCCACTCGTTCATCGATGCCTCGTGTGCCTCGGGCGTCTCACCCATCGAGCCGCCCACGTAAACCACCACATATTTTCCCATCACCGCTCCGTTCGATAGTCGATCCCTTGTATGGGGAGTTGAGCGAATGGTATATGGCACCACACGCGGGCGCTGGAGAAATGTTCGTGACCTTCAGCGCTAAAAGGGTGACCGAAAGGAGTCGGTGAAGTGATCGATCGACTTGATCCGACCGATCGATCGAGAGCCTGATCGTCGCGGCGAGCTCCGTGGCGTTTCGCACATTGTGAACAACTTCGTCACTCGGTTGCAATCGCCAGTCGTAGTCGCGTGTTTTGCGAAACAAAGCAGTGCGGTCAACGGCGCTTTCCATTGTGTGCACTTGTTCTCGTTCGATAGCGTAAATATTCATGAAGAAGCTCTGCGTCGTGACCTCCCTCGTCATGGTGCTCGTCGTGTCGGGTGCGATCAGCGCTTCTGCGTCGACGCTTACCAGCAAGCTCTTGAGTCAAAAACAGCTGCCTTCGTGGTCGACGTACTCCGTCGACGCCAGGGATGTTGCCCGGTGTCCCGAGTCGAGCTTCCAGGCCAGTGCTTCGCCCAGCCAAGCCCGTGTGTTCTTCGCACAAAAGAGTACCGACACGCTCATCGCCGAAAAGCTCGTCACGTCCATCCACCCGACCGAGGTCTATGCGGCGGCGATCGCCAAAGTGGCGGACTGCCCAGCAGCCACCACGATCGATGGCAGCGCCACCTTTCAGCGCATCAAAGCACTCAACTTGGGCAGGTTCGCCACTCCCGTACGCGCGTTCTCGCTCTATGCGGTCGTCGGTGGCGCGGAAGTGACCGGATGTGTCGCGTACGCGCGAGAGGCCAGCGTCGTGATAGAGATTGGCGAGATCTCGAAGACATCGATCAGCCTCAAGGTCTTCAAAGCAGATCTGACGATGGCCCTCGACCGAGTTCGCACCGCGTAGTTCGACAGCGGGTCAGTGTGACCTCTCAGTAATTCAACTTGGCTGAAACACGCCCTCAAAGAACGAATCGGGGCGTGGCAAAGGAAGAGCCCAGTGGAGGTTATCCCGCACAGGGTCGAAGTGACCCACTGCCCCTACAATCGGGCCGAGTTCCGAAAAGGAGGTCCCATGCCACGGATCACTCCAAGCTTCCTCTTCGCGACCGAGAGCCGCGCGGCCGCCGAGTTCTACGTCACGATCTTTCCCAATTCAAAGATCACCCGCGTCAACTACTACAACGAGGCGGGACCAATGCCCGCGGGCACGGTGCTCGCGGTCGACTTCCAGTTGGACGGTCAAGACTTCACCGCGATCAACTCCGGGGCCGCTTTCGAGTTCAACGAGTCGATCTCGTTTCGCATCAACTGCGAGAGCCAAGAGGACGTCGACTACTACTGGCATCGGCTCGGCGAAGGCGGCGAGGAGAGTTCGTGCGGTTGGTTGAGCGATCGCTACGGCGTGTGTTGGCAGATCGTCCCCACTGAGCTAGAGCGTTACCTCGGCGACCCCGACCCGGAGCGCGCCGAGAGGGCTATGACCGCAATGCTCCAGATGCGCAAGCTCGATCTTGCCGTCCTTCAGGCCGCGGTCGATCAAACTCCCTGAACGACGCGCCCTCGGTTCGACTACTCGTTGAGCGCGGCGAGCTCGCGTGCCACGGTCTCGACGAGCCGGTCGACGTCGCCGTGGGTCGCGAGCGGATTCATGAAGGTGAACTTGAGCGCTGCTGCGCCGTTGATCTCAGTACGACCGAGGATCATCTCGCCCCGAGCGAGGAGGCGCTGTTGAACCCGACGCAGGTCCTCGCCGCTCGCACCTCGCGCGCGAAAGACGCACATGACCGACTCGGGTGGGGCGACGAGCTCGAGTGCGTCGCGTGACTCGATCACCGTTCCCGCGTAGCGCGCGAGCTCGACGAGGTGCTCGAGCATTTCGCCGAGCGCCGTCGATCCAACCGCGCGCAGCGTGGCGACGACCTTTGCCGCGTCGAAGCGCCGCGACGTATCGAGCGAACGCCCGACAAGGTTCATCGTGCCTTCCAGCTCGTCGCCGCGGTCGAGGTAGTTCGACCTGACCCGCAAGAGATCGAACGACGCCGCATCGCGCACGACCAGCGCACTTGCATTGAAGGGCTGCCACCACAGCTTGTGAAAGTCAATGGTGATCGAGTCAGCGAGCTCGATGCCTTGAAGGCGAGGACGAAGCCGATCGGAAAGAAGGAATGCGCCGGCGACCGCCGCGTCGACGTGGTACCACGCACCAACACGCCGAGCGCGCTCCGCTAGTGCGTCGAGGGGATCGATGGCGCCGAGGTCGGTCGTGCCGGCGGTCGCCACGAGGGCGATCATCTGAAGTCCGTCATTCGCGAAGTCCGAAAGCGTTGCGTCAAGCGCCTCAACGTTCATCGCCCCCGAGGGCGCCGTGGCGACACCGACCACGGCGTCGCGCCCGAGACCGAGTTGCGCGGTGGCGCGCTGCACCGAAAAGTGAGCCTGGTCTGAACAGACGATTCGCCATCCGCGCGCCTCCTCGGGCAAGCCTGATTGCAGGACATCGACGCCGATACGGGCTGCTGCCACCGAGCGCGCGAGCGTGATGCCGAGCACATTCGACGCCGTGCCGCCAGACGTCATCACGCCCGATCCCGTCGTTGGTAGTCCGACGAGACCCGCGAGCCACGTCATGAGGTGCAGCTCGAGTTCGGTCGCTGCGGGGGCTTGGTCCCACGAGTCCATGGACTGGTTGGCCGCCGCGATGGAGAGATCGGTCACGACGGCGGGCAGCAGCGTCGGTGGGTGCAGATGGGCGACGGTTGCAGGATCGCTCGGTTGGACGCCGTTGAACCACAGGTCAGTACCGAGCTCTTCCAGCATTTGGTGAAGGCCGACGCCGTTTGCCGGGCATATCTCGATCGACGTGATAAGTCGGTGCAGATCCGACGGCGACAGCGGCGAGCGGGGGCCGTTCGGTGCGCGCAGGCTCATCGCGGCAGCGGCCGCCGCACTCGCCAGGTGTTCTACTCCACGCTCATCGAGCGTGACCATGAGATCTCGCCAGTTGCCCGTGTCGCTCAACGGCGCGAGGTGGCCTGCGCGACCGAGTCCCCCAGACGCGCGAGGCCGTCGATCAGTTCGTCTTCGTCGATGACGATGGGTGGCAGCATCTTCACGGTCGTATCGCCGGCGCCGCATGTCTCAACGATCAAGCGGCGCTCAAAGGCCGCCTTCGAGATGTCGGACGCGAGCTCCGCGTCGGCGACATCGAGACCTTGCAACAGACCGTTGCCGCGGACCTTGAACGTGCCTCGACCGAACTCGCGCGAGAGCTCCTCGAGCGTCGAACGGACGATGTGGCCGCGCGACTCGGTGCCCTTTTCCAAGTTGCAGTCGGCCCAGTACGTCTCGAGCATGGCCGCCGAGGTCGCAAATGCGAGGTTGTTGCCACGGAACGTGCCGGAGAACTCTCCCGGCGCCCACGTGTCGAGCTCGCGTCGGACGAGGTTGATCGCCATTGGCAGACCGAGGCCGCTGATCGACTTCGAGAGGCACACGATGTCCGGGTCAAGCCCCGTGCCTTCGAATGAGAAGAACGGGCCGGTGCGTCCAACACCCGCTTGCACTTCGTCGGCAATGACGAGTACGCCACGCTCGCGGCACTGCTCGCGAATGGCGCGCAAATACGCCGGGTCGAACGGCCGAGCGCCGCCTTCGCCTTGCGTCGCTTCGATGATGAGCGCACCGATGCGCTGGCCGTTTACGTCGCCGCGCAACGTGCGTGCGAGCAGCTCGAGGTCGTCATCGCTGACGTTCTCCACATAGGGCAGCGCGACGAAGTCCTTCAAGTGCGCGCTGGTCTCGCGCCCGGCGAGAGACGCCGAGATCGACGCGGCGCGATAGGTCATGCCGTGGTAGCCGCCCGCGAAACCAACGACGCCGCGGTTCCCGGTGATGCGTTGTGCGAGTTGCAGCGCGGCTTCGACGGCGGTGGCGCCCGTTGGGCCAACGGTCTGCACGACCATGTCGAGCTGACGGGGGATGAGGATGTGACGCTGGAGAGCTTCGAGGAAGCGGCGCTTTTCTACCGTGAAGGTGTCGAGGCTGTGCAGGACCTTGCCCGCACGAAGGTGGTCGATCGCCACCTCAACGAAGATCGGGTTGTTGTGACCATAGGACAGCGCACCGGCGCCCGCGAAGAAGTCGAGGTACGAGACACCGTGCTCATCGGTGATCGTTGAGCCGTGGGCCGTTGAAAAGACGGCTGGCCAACGCCGACAGTAGTAGCGCACATTCGATTCCAGCTCTTCAAACGTGTCCATGCTGACTCCTTCCAGGGCGTGCACTGCCGTGCGTGGCGTAGTTAGTTTCTCACGGACAATGCGGGCATTTAAGTATAGCGGCGCGTTGTTCGCGCTTTGTGCACGACGCACGAGCGGGTCGACCGCGAGGTTCCTTTGTCACCGTGTCAGTGAGATGACTGCTCAATGAACGTCGCGTGATATCGAGTGAGTAACGGTCACGTCGAATGGCCGTATCACCACGTGGCATCCACAGAATGCAAACGGCGGACGAATGGTTACAGTTCGATTAAAACTGGCTCACGCGTCACGACGAACCTCTGACCTTGAAGGTTGGTGCGACGAGATGCCCTCGACCTCACCGAGGGCGCTGTTGAAAAGGGCCGCGATCTCATCGAACTGCAGGCCCCGCTCTCGAGCCGACTGCAACCATCCTTCGATGAGCAGCGAGCGAAGCTCGAGGAACGTCTCGGCGCTGACGGTGAGGGGCGCGGCGATGATGAACGTGCCCACGCCCGGCCGTCCAATCGTGATGCCGCGGTTCTCGAGCTCGCGATACGCCTTCAGCACGGTGTTGGGGTTGATCGTGAGCGTCGACACGACGTCTTTCACCTTCGGGAGTCGATCACCAGATTGGAGGTGACCGAGTCGCAGCGAGGACTCGACCTGCTGGACGATCTGCAGATACGTGGGAACCCCGGAGCGAACATCCAGAGTGAACGAGATCGGGGATTCATCTTGGTCCTCGCGGGAACCAGCGACTTTATCCTTATCTATAGCCATAATTAGTTAATGACTACCACAGAAAACGGACATCGTGTCAAGTTTCTGGTTGTCGCGTGGAAGTCTCAGTCGGTGTGGCAGATGGACGGGCGATGTACAGCGTCGGGGGCCCGGTTTACGCGCCGAAACGTCGCTCCCGCCTGGAGAAGTCGCGAAGTGCGCGCAGCAGATCGACCTTTCGAAATGCCGGCCAGTACGGGTCGACGAAGGCGTACTCGGCAAAAGCCGACTGCCACAGGAGAAATCCCGAGAGCCGCGACTCACCGCTGGTGCGAATGACGAGGTCGATGTCGGGCAGGTCCGCGGCGTAGAGGTTGCGAGCAAGGCCCTCAGTGTCGATCGACTCGGCAAGGTCATCGGGGTCAACGCCGCTCGTGAGCAGCTCGCTCACGAGTGAGCGGCACGCGTCGATGACTTCTTGTCGACCGCCGTAGCACAGCGCGATGTTGACGTCCATGTGGGGGTTGGGCACGAGCTCCACCTGCTCGACAGCGCGCTTGGCGGCGTGCGACAGCTGAGGCGGCAGAAGGTCGAGGCTTCCGCTCACCGACAAAGAGAAGTGCAGACGTTGGGCGAGTGCGGGGAGTCGATTGAACAACTCGGTCAGCACTTCGAAGTATGGCGTGAGCTCGGCCGAAGGTCGACGCAAGTTCTCGGTGGAAAGAACCCAGGCGGTGACGGCCTTGATGTTGAGCTCGGTGCACCACTCGAGGAGCTCTTCGAGCTTGGACATGCCGGCTTCGTAGCTCGCGCGATACTCACCGCTCGTCGCTTCGAGCGCAAATCGTCGATGCCCGTCGAGGATAACGCCCACGTGGCGCGGCAAGTTCTCCGGCGGCAACGCGCGCGCCAGACGGCGCTCGTAGTAGCGATACACCGTTCGTCGAAGAGCCATCAGTAACTCCTTGGATGAGTCTCGTGGGGCTGGCATGAATCGTATGTCGAGGGTGAATCTGGATACATTCTTACAGTTACGCGGCGGCCTGAGCGCCACGGCGCCGCACGGTGCCTCGCCGGTGATTCGGCGGCGCCCAGAGCGTGGTGGCGACGTGCGAGGCGCTGATCACACTGGTTTCGAGGCGCCGGGCGGCGACCAGGTGATCGGCCGTCCAGAGGATCCGCACCGCCCCCTCGAGGTCGGGCTCTTTGGACCGAGCCAACTCTTCGCGGACCGCGCTGACGAGTTCGCGGTCGTCGCCCGACTGCGGCGCGAGATCCTTCGAAGCGTTCTCGCCCTCGAAGCGGCTCGCGAACTCGTCGTACCACTCGGCGATCGACTTTGAGGTGTCGTCGAGGCGTTCGTGCGCGAGGCGCCACCTCCCGTCATCGTGGTCGTGATGAAGCCAAAGATCGGCGACGGCGTCTGCGGCGAAGTGCAGCATCGTTACTCCCGATACGAGCATGGACACATTAGAGAGTGGGACCGGTTTCGACCCTCGCTCGACGAGGTACGTGCGAAAGGCATCGTCGAGTCGGCGCGAGGCCGCCGCCGCGCGTTCGCGATCATCGGATGGCACCGAGTGGCGCGCCGAAGATCGTTCTGAGCCCGAAGCCGCTCTCTCGAGGAAGTCCACACTCGTCGTATAAGCGTCACGCAACGCGGCCCCGAGCTCGGCGGCGGCGCCACGCGGCCATAGGAGGAGAGCGACGCCGGCGCTGACTGCCGTCCCAATCGCCACGTCTTCCAGGCGGACGAGTCCGACTCGCCAACCTGCGGGCTCCAGGATATTGAAGACGATCACGAGCGTGAGCGTGAAGGCGGCTTGACCGGCGGCAAAGGAGATCGCCGTCGGAGCAAATCCAGCGATGAGCAGCGCAACGGGCAAGAGAATCCACAACAGCGTGACGTTGGTGCCTACGAGCTCGACGACGCCCGCCCCGATGATGAAGCCGATGAGCGTTCCGACGACGGCTCGCAGCGCGTTCTGTCCGGTGTTGAGAGCGTTCGATCGAAGTACCGAGAGCGTGCCGAGAATCACCCAGAAGGAGTGCTCGACGCCGATCTCTTCGGCGATCAGCACGGCAAGGGCGAGACCGGCAGCACCGCGCACGCTGTTGTGCAACCAGACCGAATGACGTCGGAGGTGCGAGCCGATCCTTACTCGTGCACTGCCCAGGGGCGTCGTGTCGCCCGGCTCATGACCAAGAATCCGATCGAAGAATCCTCGCCGCTCGGCCATAATGGCCAGCTCGACGTCGGCGGCGATCCGTTCCACGCCGTAGCCGACCTCGCGTGAGCGAAAGCTGAAATCGAGTGACGAGAAGAAGCGGGCGAGTGGACTGTCAGTCGTGTTCGGGTTCGACGCGCCCTTGGACGGACTGACGGCGGCGGAGAGGTGGTGTTCGAGGTGACGTTCCATCTCACCCATTGCGGTCGCGAGGGCAGTTCGAGCGGTCGTCAGCGGTGCGAGGGGCGCAGAGCGCGTCTCAAGAAGCGTCGCGCACTCCACGAGGGCCTTTTCGGACCCGCGCAGGACCTCGAGGGATTGGTCTCGCAGCGAACTGGGACGGGGGTCGTCGTCGAGCTCGGTCACTACCGTCTGCATCCACGAGATCTCGTCCACCAGACGAACGATGGCGCGCGCTGACGCGCCGAGCCCCGTCGGTCGCCATGGCGTCGCAAGGAACTGGCTTTGCAGCGACGTCACCGGGGCGAGCGTGTCGGGTTCGAGAGCGTGGTGTTGCGCCGGGTCTGCTGGGTCACTGACGCTCGAAAGATGCGAGGCGATGGCGCGGCATGCGGCAGCAGCACCGGTGCGCAACGGCAACCGTTCTGGCGCAGGCCAAAGCACCCGCACGGCGATCAATGCGGCACCGGCCGCGAGCCCCCAACCGGCGAGTCGATCGGGGATGGCTGAGAGGGGAACCTTCGTCGCGACGGGAAGGATGAACGCGAGGAGGAGAGCGGTCATTGACCCCGCGATCACCGCGCTGACGACGCCCAGAAAAATCACGATGAAGGCGACGACGGCCATGGACAAGACCGCAGACCAAACCGTTTGGGAAGCGAGCGTGCCGAGGCAGATGAGCCCAGCCCCGGCTACGGATAGCGCCGCCTGGGTTTCGAGGCGGTTTCGCATCAGGCCGGAGAAGTCAACGAACATCAAGAGCGCGATTGACCCGAAGGCGCTGAAGAGCGCCATCGTTGCGTTATGAAAGACCTCGACGTCAAGCGCGAGCAGGCCCGGCATCACGATGGCGGTTCGACCGGCTCGACGCAGCGCCGCGTAACCGTGATCGTGTTGCTGCAGCCACTGGGCGAAGCGATCGACCATGAGTCAACACGATACGGTGACTTGGCTGAGTGGTGCCCGGTTAGGAGACGAGTAGCGCCCGCTTGATGATCGGGAACGTGTCGGTTGCCTGCACCGCCGCTTGCACAACCAGCGCCGCGAGGAGCGACACACCAAAGGCAAGCAGCACGTGACCGGTCTCCAAGATCTCGGTCAGCACGACCGTCGAGATCACCCAGGAAAATGAGCCGCGAAGGACGCCGCGAATGAACTGGGACGTCGCGTCGGGCCCTTGCTCTTGATGGGTCATGAACGCCATCAGCATCGTGGTCATAGGGAGCGCGTCGACAAGCCCCGCGAGCAGCGCGCCGAGCTTGGCGGCCATGGTCACGATGACGATCGTGAAGACAGTCGCCGCAACCACTCGCACGACGAGTCGGGTGCGACCGTTTGCTGTGATTTCTTCTGGCGACGTCTCGGGCCACCAGCGCAGTGCGAGCGCGAAGCCGGCAGTGGTGAGGAGACCGGCGATCACGGCCGAGAAGTGGAACATGCCGACGAGTGTCACCGTGCCCGCGAAGATCGTGAGAGCGCCGAGCAGGGCGAGCACCGGCGAGAGTCGTGCCGTCAACTTGGCGTAGCACCATAGAACGAGCCCCTCAACAATGGAACCGATGAGGATGGCATTGGTCATCGATCCGGTGAAGACGGCACCGTGCTGTAGCGCAACGAGCCAGAGAAGGGGCAGGCTGGTCAAGGGAAGGCCGATAACGAGCCCGGCGACGGCCGGACCGAGGCGGCGCTGGGCCACCGTGCCGCCGAGTACACCAAGGGGACCAATAACGATGCGCAGTGCGAGGAACAACATGCTTCAATTTTACGGGCACCTGTGCCTCAAATGACTCGGAAAACTAGTACATACCTGCCGAATACGCCTAGATAATATAGGATTATGATAGTTAAACCTCCAGAACAGAGGTAATGAAGGGGTATCACATGGATGACATCGATCGATCGCTTCTTGTCGCGCTCAGCGACGATGGGCGCCTTAGCTACCAGCAGTTAGCGACGCTCGTCCACCTCAGCTCAAACAGCACCGCTGACCGCGTCCGCCGGCTGCGCCAATCGGGGGTCCTTGCGGGTTTTCATGCCGAGATCGACCTCGGCGTCCTTGGGCACACGCTGCACTCGCTGACCGACGTCAGTCTCAAAGAGTCCATCGATCGTCACGAGTTCGAGCGAGATCTCGACGGCGTGCCTCAGGTGCTGAGCGCGGTCCACACTACGGGCGGGCTGGACTATCAGCTACGCATCGTCAGTCGAAACACGGAGGAGCTGCAGTCGGTGCTCGACGCGCTGCAGCACATTGGCACGAGGGACACGCAGAGTCGCATTGTGTTGGGCGAGACGTCGTACTCGCCAACCCGCCTTCTCTAGGGATCAGACAAGCGTGTTGACTTGACCATGAAACGAGACCCGACGTCGCAATTTGAAATCATCGTGCGTCAACTACTCTGACTTCGCATGGAACGCGCACGCGATGACGGCTATGTGGTGAGTGACGCCCAAGTGCGCCTTGATATTCCTCAAATTCATCGCTGGTTGAGCGAAGAGGGCTACTGGTCACTCGGCAGAACGTACGAGCAGGTGGAGACGTCCATGCGACGCTCAATTGTGGTGGGGTGTTACGAGCCAGAGGGAAGACAAGTGGGGCTCGCGCGCTGGGTAACCGACGAAGCGACGTTTGCCTGGCTGTGCGACGTGTTCGTTGAGGTCGGGTCTCGCGGTCTCGGCCTCGGTGAGTTTATGGTCAACGCAGCGATCGAACATCCCGCTGTTGACGGGCTTCGCATTCGCTTGCTGGCCACCCGCGACGCCCACGGGTTGTACGCGCGCTTTGGATTCAATGAGGTTGATCCTCATCGATTTATGGAGTTGCGCCCCTGACGGCTAACAATCCGAAGTCGAGCGGCTGCGCGGTGTTCGAGGACGACCCGCGAGGGTAGCTACGAGGAACCGACCCACGCCTGATTTCGCCATTGAGAACATGAATCATCTACCGAATCGCTCGCGGGGAGGTGATCGAAGCGTCCTATGCCGCGAAGCACCCGGTGGCCGGTGAACTGGTGCCGATTGAGTCGTGCGCGACCGCTCCCTTGGCAGGTATGACGGAGAGCGTTGACCCGTTCCATTCGATGACGAATCGGTTGTTTCGCGGCCACACACGCAGGAAGGGACCTCCATCTGTTGCATCCTGCGCCCAGGCTGTTCCGGTTCGGGGCAGTGAGCCGTTCAGCATCTTGTACCTGTGAACTGCCGCGCTCACCATTTCGTAGTCGACTCGACAGGCCTCTATCGCCGTCTCTCTCATCGTTTCGCCCCGGCTCTTTGCAGCGACCGTGGTGGGCGTCGTCACGATGGCTCCTCCACCGGGCATCGTCGAGGGAATTCCCGTAATCGTCGAATTTGGGGTGTATCCCAAACCCCCGAGGGCGACCGCGGCCATGAGACCCAAGATCAGCATGACGATCAACAAGGCGACCAGCGACGAGCCGCGTTCGGCAGATTCAGAACTCCGAGATCGTCGGCGTTTCTTCAAGAAGTTCATGCTAACTCTGCGTTTTTCAATCATTGGGCGGCACTGTTTTGGTCTTGAGACGTCACCCGCTCGTTCCCGGCATCAAAGTGATCTTGCGCCAGCCACTACTCATTGATACTATGTACCAGTAGTTAGCAACGCTGAGTAGCGAGGTGACCAGTGGTCAAACAGATGACAGAGATGCTCAAGGGCACGTTGGAGGGAATTGTCCTGGCCATCTTGTCCGTGAGGCCCGCCTATGGCTACGAGATCACCGCGCGTCTGCGCGAGCAGGGCTTCTCCGACATCGCCGAAGGCACGGTCTATGCACTCCTCATCAGGATCGAGCAGCGCGGCTTCGTCGATGTCGAGAAGAACCCGTCGGAGAAAGGTCCACCTCGCAAGGTGTACTCGCTCAACGATCAAGGACGAAGGTACCTCGAAGAGTTCTGGAAGACGTGGAGCTTCCTCACTGAGCAACTCAACCAACTTCACGAAGAAGGGAACTAGAGATGGTTTTTGGATCGATTGCGCAAAAGAGGCGTTACCGGGAGTACAGGGCTCGTGCGGAGCAGCTTCCGCTGAGCTACCGAACGGCGTTCGACGCATTCTTTCGCTACTTCAATTTTCTCGGCGGTGGTTCAGCAGATGCCGGGCTGGCGATGTTAGGCGACCTCGTCGATCTCCTCGAACAGGGCGCGGCCAGTGGTACACCGATACGCGAGATCGTCGGCGCGGACCCCGTGGAGTTTGCCGACGCCTTCCTTCAGAATTATCCGCGCGGTCAATGGATTCACAAGGAGCGCCGGCGGCTGAGCGACGCGATCGACCGCGCCGAAGAGAGCCAACCGTCGTGAATGGGGACGGGTTAAGTATTCTCAGCTGACGATCTCAATCTGATTCCGTCGTTGGCGTGGGTGCAGCCTCCTTGAGAGGAGTCCCGATCGTCCGACAACCACCGGCACGAGAGCGAGAAGGGTCAGATACACAATGCCGAGCCAGCGAGTCTCGGGAAAGAAGTATTCATCGCTCGCCGGACCCCCGAATGCACTCCATGCGAGATAGGTAACGAAGAACACGCCAGTTAGTGCGCTCAGGATCTCCACGGTCGGGAGAGCGAGGCGCGCTCCTGCACGTGGCAACTCGACGCGTCGTATCAGCAAGGCGACTGCTACGCCGAAGGCGAACATAAGAAGCGGGACACAGTCGTTCAGCACGGTCTGGGCGGTGGACGTGCCGAGAAAGACTCCTTGGTTCCAAGCGGCGACCCACCTTTGTGTCAATTCCCACGCGATCTCGGCCAACGCAGTAATGATTTGACCGGGGTCGGACAGCCGTAGGCCGCGAAAGCCATGAGCGCCGCGAATGTATTGCCCGAGCATCGTCGGGAAAAACCGCGCGACGTAAATGAGAACCCCGCCGGAAGACATGGCGAGAATGGACGGTCCCACCAGTCCTCGAGCGCGCCCGCGAATCACCTCTCGCGCAACACACGCCGCGATGAAGAGGGCGATCGCCACGAGCACCAACAAGAGCAGTCCCATCACGACGGTGAGAACCCCAGTTGTTGCAGAGACCGGAATCGGGTGGTAGCGACGCCCGCTCCATGCGAGCATGGCCCTCGACCAGAAATCGAGCATGACGACGACCATCAGCGCGATTAACGCAAATCCCGTGCCGAGCGCTGCGCGAGTTTGGCCCTTCGCACTTTCCGCTGTGTTCGAAAACCCGAGGTCGCCAATGCGGGCGACGAGTCCCTTGAACATGACGTTGGCGCTTCGTCGGTAGTCGGTGGGCCGGTCGGCGAATTCTTGCTCCAGGTGGTCGACGAACTCTTCGCCGTAGCGTTCGCGCCACGCGGGTGGGTACCAACGAAGGAGTCGCCTCGCGCGTCGATCACCGTCGACGACGCGCCTCACGCCAGTGTCCAAGAGCGCTTGAGACGAGCTTGGCCGGTCTTCAGGATCTTCTGCTGCGCGCGGAAGTAGTCGGCAAGTACCGATGCGCCCAGCGCAGTCAAGCGATAGGGGCGCCGACGATCATCTGCTTTCAGAGCCGTAATCAGTCCCCGGCTCTCGAGCCGAGCGAGCACTTGATAGAGCGTGCCCGGAGGCAGATGGACGCCGGCGAACTCCTCGACATCCTTCACGAGGGCGTACCCATGCTTGTCGCCGCCCGCGAGGCTTGAGAGCACAAGCGCTGCGGCACCAGCGTTTCGACCAAGTCCTTCCAGAGGGGTCATCATCGGACCACTATATCGATAAGCGATATATCCGTCAAGGATCTATAAGACAACGAGGTGTCACCACTCGTGATGGTGGTCCCCATTCCCCGTCTCGTTGGCTAGTCATCTCTAACTTGCACAGCGGTATGCGATTGCAGTGTGATGGTCACGTTGGAACGGACATAGCAAGGCGGAGGGGAATGACGAGCGATCTGGAGTGGAGTGCGTCTTTTGCAAAGGCATCCACTGGTGCCATGAGTTTCTATGACGAAATAATGGTGCCGAGGCTGTTCGAGCCATGGGCTCAGCTGCTGCTCGACACGTTGAATCCCGAGAGGGGAGAGGCTGTCCTCGACGTCGCCTGCGGTCCGGGTACGGTGTCTCGACTCGCCGCGCAGCGCGTCGGCCCCAAGGGGCGCGTCACAGGCTGCGATTTGAGTCCCGCGATGCTCGACCTCGCGCGCTCGAAGGTCTCGACTGAAGAAAGCGCACCGATTGAGTATCTGCAATGCTCAGCCGACGCGCTTGGCGTCCCCGACGACGCCTTTGATCTGGTGACCTGTCAACAGGGCTTGCAGTTCTTCCCCGACCGACCGCTTGCACTGACCGAAATGCAGCGGGTGTTGCGTCCCGGTGGCAGGCTCGGCATCTCCGTGTGGTGTGCTGTTGAGGACTGCCCTCCGTTCCTCGCTCTCGCGAATGCCCTGGAAGAGATTCTGGGTACTGAAGTTGCAGACACGTACAAAGGCGGTCCCTGGGGCTTTGGTGATGCGACGGCGTTAGCGCGACTCGCCAACGAGGCTGAATTCACGGACGTGGAGGTGCACCGATACGAGTTGCCGGTTATCTTCGAAGGCGGCCCCGGTCAACTGTTGCTCACGCTGCAGGCGGCCTCGGTGGCAACGACCCTCGCCCTACTTTCTGATGCGGACCAGTCGGCACTTGCTACAGCAGTGGAAAAGGCTTCTCGGCACATCACTGCAAATGGCATCGTGCACTCCCATGCGGCTTCGCACGTTTTGACAGCAACAAGGCAGTGACAGTCACTCGATTGAAGCGACTCTGTGTACAGGGTCGCTGCTCACTACCAGTCGAATCGATGGCAGTCTCGAACTTCGTGGGAATCCGGTCCGACTCTTGAACTGAGCACGGGGAGTTTCGCAGCGGTACGATCGTGCCAAATCGACCACGGCGACGGCCTTGCTCAGAGAGCGGAGTCATCATGAACGAAGAAAAAGTGATGGGTTACGTGTTCCAAGCGTTGGGGGACATCGGCGGCCTTCTCACTGCTGCGTTGATCAACATCGGTGACAAGCTTGGGCTGTTCACTGCAATGGCGGGATCGTCGCCAATGTCGCCAGCAGAACTTGCGAAGAAGACGGGAACCACGGAACGGTATGTACGCGAGTGGGCAAATGGGCTTGCTGCCGCGGGGTACATCGACTACGACGGCGATG
Organism: uncultured Acidimicrobiaceae bacterium; assembly: GCA_963732125.1. Lineage (GTDB taxonomy): Bacteria > Actinomycetota > Acidimicrobiia > Acidimicrobiales > RAAP-2 > RAAP-2. The sequence goes on from CAVSXX010000003.1 coordinate 203,787, forward strand.
GTCGCTACGGCCTCAACGAAGAGCAAGCGAGCGTGCTTACTGATGAGAGCAGCCCGACCTTCATCTTGGGAGCATTCCAAGGCATGCTTGCCGCCACCCGTGTGCTTCCGAGGGCTGTCGAGGCGTTCCAAAGCGGTGACGGCATCGGATGGCACGAGCATCACGAGGACTTGTTCGAAGGCACAGAGCGCTTCTTTCGTACGGGGTACGGAGCTAACTTGGTCCAGTCGTGGATTCCCGCGCTTGAAGGTGCGCAAGAGAAATTGAGCGCGGGTGCGAAGGTTGGCGACGTCGGGTGCGGCTACGGCGCATCGACGATCATCATGGCCAAGGCTTATCCGAACTCAACATTCTTCGGCTTCGACTACCACGAGCCGTCGATTCGACACGCGAGAGAGGCCGCCGATAAAGCAGGCGTCGGTGATCGCACGACCTTTGAGGTGTCAACAGCAAAGGACTTTCCAGGCGGCGATTTCGATATGATCTGCCACTTCGACTGCCTGCATGACATGGGCGATCCGGTTGGAGCGGCGGTGCACGCGCGAAGCGCGCTCAAGCAAGATGGGCACTGGCTGCTTGTCGAGCCATTTGCGAACGACGACGTGGCAGACAACTTGAATCCGATTGGTCGGGTGTTCTACTCGGTGTCGACATTGGTATGCACCCCGGCGTCTCTCTCCCAAGAGGTGGGGGTTGGGCTCGGAGCTCAGGCAGGCGAAAAGAGACTGCGAGAAGTCGCCGAGGCCGCAGGATTTACTTCGTTCCGCCGAGCCACCGAAACTCCTTTCAACCTCGTCCTCGAAGGCAGGCCTTAGCAACCGAAGCGATCGAGGAGCCAGATCAAGATTTCCGTGCGCTCATCACGCTTCTCAAAGGCGTCTATCAGATCCGCTAGCCAAATGCGAAGGTCACGCCAACGCGAGCTCAAGCGGGGGGAGAGCGACGGATGTAATCTTCCGGGCATGTCCTATGGCACCATCATGATCGGAAAATTGAAGACACCAGGTTCTGCCCAGAATCTGATCGATGCGGTCAAGAAATGGGAGGATCGCAAGGTTGACGGCTACCAAGGGTCGTACACGTTGCTGAGCGATGACGGTTCGACGATCGTCTCCTGCGTGACCTTTGAATCGAAGGAGAAGTACCTCGCGTTGGCCGACAACCCGAGTCAAGATGAATGGTGGCAGTCAACTATTGCTCCCCTTTTCGACGGCGATCCTCAGTGGATTGACGGAGAATGGGCTGAGTAGTTTTCGCTGGTGCCTTCAACCATGAGGCCATCTGCGTAGCAGCAACATCGCCCAAGCGAATCAGCCTGGCCCAGTACGATTACGAAGCGCAGTCCCGAGGGTCCTTGCACCATACGCAAGGAGTTCGCCCCAACCTGACTCCATCAGTTACACCGCAACTCGCCGCATCACATCAAGTAGTCAGCAGCCTCACTGCCGTGTCCAATATCTCCATGCGGTATCGAAACCCGATCGAAATGTGACCCTCGTTGGCCTTCTCGATCAGCTGTGCATTTCGAATCTTGCGGACGAGCCATCGACCGTGACCGGGTGGGACGTTGCCGTCAAGTGTCCCTTGGAAGAGGACCACGGGGACTCCAATATCCTCAACCCTGAATCCCCAAGGCGAGAGGTAGCTGCTGTAATCGTCGACGATGCCGCGAAGGCCGTGCTCGTGGGTCTTGGCAATGGCTGCTTTGCTTTCATCGGCTTTCGGCGACGCAAGGGCTTCCATGTCAGGCTGGCACCATATGGTTTCGGGGCCGTTGGGACCCAGCATCTCGAGAAGTTCGTTGATGTCGCGAAGAGCGGCTTCGTATTCAAGGACGTCGCCCGCCTTCATGCCGCCGTAGAAGTCGAGGTCGGATGGACCGAATGGAGCGAGGCCGCCGATAGTAACAACGCCCGAGCAGCGCTGGTCAAGACCCGTTGCCAACGCTGGTGGCCCACCGCCCGACGCACCAACGGATACGAATTTCGTCAGACTCAAGTGGTCAACGAGTTCCGCCACATCGTGGCCGGTGTCGATGACCAACCGGTTTTCGAGGCCCGAGCTGCGACCGTAGCCGCTTCGATTGAACGAGACTGCTCGAACCCCTCGGTCGGCAAGATCGCGCAGCCAACCGTTCCAAACGATGAGGTCCGTCAGGGTGCCCTGATGAAAGATGATCGCCGAATCGGCTCTAACTCCATTTGACAGATACTCCAGTGTGCGCCCGTCATCGAGCGTTAGGAGCTCAGTTGCCATTCCGGTGAGGCTATCGGAAGGGGTACAGGAGCCGGAGGGATCCGAATTGCAGTAAGTCCTTAACCGCGTCAATGCGAGATGCACGGGAACACTTGTCGCCAGACCAATCGCGCGAGTAGACCTGTGGGCGGCCCGCTCACTCGAGCAGGCGGGAAGAGAGGAAGTGAGATGGGTGCTCAAGACAGCGCAGACCTAATCCGCAGCGGATACGAGGCCTTTTCTAAGGGGGACTTGGACACGGTTGCCAAACTGTTTTCACCTGAGATCCGTTGGAACATCAGCGGCCGCAGCCAGATTTCGGGCACCTACACCGGACAGGATGAGGTGTTCGGGTTTTTTGGCAAACTCGTGGAGCTGACCGACGGTACCTTCACGGTCGAACTCCATGATTTGCTGGCGTCGGACGACCATGTGGTCGTGCTTGCCAAAGAGTCCGCGACGAGAAACGGCAAGAAAATTGAGACCGACGAGACTCACGTTTGGCACCTCGACAATGGCAAGGCGACAGAATTTTGGGGGATACCAAAGGATCAGTATCAGGTCGACGAGTTCTGGGCGTGACTTGAGCCGCAAGGCGCGCTCATGCCCGTTCATTGACTTCGTCCGTTGAGGTTCCCGGTCGTTTGGTGCTAAACAATTACTGATGAGCTCGTCCTTGGATCTCACCAACCTCGATGCCTGGCAAGAGCGGGTCCCCTACGACGAGTTCGCGCGCCTGCGACGCGAGGCTCCCATCGCATGGTTCGACGAGGCGCCGCCGAACCACGGGTTTTGGTCTATCCACCGCCACGCCGACATCGTCGAGATCAGCAGGGACGCAAAGCGCTTCTCCTCCGCTGAAGGCATCTCGTTCGAAGAGCCGACCGAAGAGGACATGGCAGCACGCCGGACGATCATCGACATGGACCCCCCGGACCATACCAAGCTGCGCAGGGTGCTCGCACCAAGCTTTTCGCCACGGGCCGTAGCCGTCTACGAGCACTTCGTGCGGTCGCTCACCAACGTCGTGCTCGACGAGGCGATCCCACAAGGAGAATTCGATTTCGTGCGCCACGTCGCACGCGAAGTGCCGATTCGGGTGCTGGCTCGCATCATGGGTCTTCCCGAGGACAACCTCGATGAGTTCATCGAGCTCGGCGACAAGCTCATCGCCAACACCGATCCAGAGATCACTGACGTCGTCTGGGGACGTGACGACACCGACGAGTATCGCCTGTACCCGTTCCGCAGCCCCTACGGAAAGGAGCTGTGGGACATGGGCCGAGACCTTGTGCGCGAGCGTCTCAATCACCCGTCCGACGACCTGCTGTCGGTCGTGCTCGGCGCCGAGATCGACGGCGAGCGCCTGAGCGAGGTGGACCTCGACAACTTCTTCTCGATCCTCGTCATCGCCGGCAATGAGACGACACGCATCGCGATTTCCCAGGGCATCCTCTCCTTTTGCGACAACCCCGCCGAGTGGGACCGCCTGCGCACTGACCTCAGCCTTTTGAACTCGGCCACCGAGGAGGTGCTGCGCTGCACGTGTCCGACGCACTTCATGCGTCGGACGGCCTCTGAGGATGTGACGCTCAGGGGCATTGAGATCAAAGCGGGCGACAAGGTCATCTTGTGGTACGTCTCGGGCAACCGGGACGAGGAGGTGTTCTCAGAGCCTGAGCGATTCGATATCGGCCGCTCACCCAACCCGCACTTGAGCTTCGGTCGTGGCGGCCCGCACATCTGCCTCGGCGCCCATCTCGCTCGGCTCGAGGTCCGCATCGTCTTGGAGGAGTTGTCGAAACGGGTACGGCGTTTCGAGCTGGCGGGAGAGCCCGCGCGGACGCGGACTAATTTCACGAACGGGTTGAAGCGTCTTCCGGTCGCCGTCACCTTGGTGTGAGCTACTCACTGATTGTCGCGGGCGGGCGATGCCGTTGACCCAGGTGCCCTCGTTGGCTGGCAGTGCTTCGCAGGCGCCGCGTTTGCTGCTCATCTTGACTGAGAACGCCACCATGCGGCCGAGCCCCGATGTTGGTGATCTCGTGGACTTCGCGGTCGCCGCGGAATCAGCCGGTATCGACGGGGTGATGGTGTCCGAGCACATCGTGCTCGGGCGATCGGCCAACGCACTCGGGTTGCCGAAGAACCCTCGCGACTATGCCCTTCCCGGAAACCAGGAGCCGTGGACGCCGTGGCCAAGCCCGATCGTGCTGCTGAGCGCGGTAGCCCAGGCGACCGAGCGGCTCCGGTTGGTGGCCGGGGCCATCATCACCCCGCTGCGCCACCCCTTGGCCTTGGCTAAGGACCTGGCCACCCTCGACCGGCTGAGCGGCGGTCGGCTCGTGGTGATGCCGACGGTGAGCTGGCACGCCGACGAATACGAAGCCCTCGGCGTGCCCTTTGCGCGTCGGGGCGACATCCTCGATGAACAGCTGGAGGTGCTCTCGTCCGTGTGGCGAGACTCACCAGCGAGCCACGATGGCGAGTTCTACCACTTCGACAACGTGTGGCTCGAACCCAAGCCAGCCAGAGCCGGCGGTCCTGTGCTGTGGTTCGGCGGGTCGTCAGTTCACCCTCGACTCGTGCGACGGGTCGCACGCTACGGAGCGGGCTTTAACCCGCTCGGCTCGCCGAGCGACGCGGAGCTCGATCAGCTTGAGGCGGCGCTCGTCGTCGCGGGTCGCTCGACCGAAGAGATTGAGTACGTGGGCGGCACGCGCGGGCGCTTCGCCGACGAACGCAGTGCCGCCGACCTCGACGAGGCGCTGGCGTCGATCCCCGCGCAGTCGGCTCGCGGATTTCACACCATCTGCGTCAAGCCGTCGCAGTTCATCGACGATGCCCGAGCGATGGGTGAGTGGTGCAGGGTCCTCGTCGAGAAGGTCCAGTCACTCAGTTTCTAAGCGTGCCCCTTGACACGAATCGTTTGTCTCCTTACGATTGCCGAAACGGCACGCGCGAGCGCGGTGTGGGAGGGGACGGGCCATGCAAAAAGAGCAGCCAACCTACGAGCGACTCGGCGCCAAGCGCCTCGGTCTTCCCGACGTCATCGCACAGTCGGTCGGGTTCATGGGACCGGTCTTCTCCGCGGCGTTCGTCATCCCGCTGGTCGTCGGCGTCATCAGCGCGAGCGGGAAGGGTGGCGGAAACGCGACGCCACTCTCCGTCCTCATCGCCGGAGTGGGCGTCTTCGCGTTGGGATGGTTGATCGCTCGATACGCACGGCAAATACACTCCGCCGGATCGCTGTACGACTACGTCTCGCGGGGCCTCGGCGAGCGGATCGGCGTGGCCGCAGGCTGGCTCTACTACATGGGTGTCGTCATGCTGACCATGGCGCTCTACTTGCTTGCTGGCGGATACATCCAGAGCACCCTGGCCTCAGAGTTTTCGGTGAATCCCCTGCCGCCCTGGGCCTGGACACTGCTCCTCATGGTCGGGTTGTTCGCCGTGCTGTACTTCGGGATCCGCATCTCGACCCGTGCGCAGTTGATCCTCGCCGGCATCTCGCTCCTTGTCGTCTTGGGATTCTTCATCATGGTCATCGTGAAGCTTGGCCACGCCAACAGCGCCATTCCGTTCAAGCCCTCCTCATCCGCCGACGGCTGGTCCGGCATCTTCTTTGGCGTCCTCTATGGCGTCTTGATGTTCACGGGTTTTGAGACCGCAGCCAATTTGGCTGAGGAGACGGCGAAGCCCGAGCGTCACGTCCCCATAGCGATCCTCGCCACGGCGGGGATCGCCACGGCGTGGTATCTGCTCGCCGCGTACGTCGAGGTCGCCGGTTTCCACTACAGCCTGAAGGCGATCACCGCAGCCTCCTCAGCCCCTCTGTTCGCGCTCGGCGCACCGGCGTCGGCCGGCGGTTACGGGGGAACTTGGATTGACCGCCTGCTCGAGCTGGTCGTCCTGTTCGACATGATGGCGGTCGGCATCGGTTGCTCCGTTTCGGCGTCTCGGGGGATCTTCGCGATGGCGCGCGACCGCAGGATTCCGGCACCGCTGGCCAAAGTGTCGAAGCGCTACGAGACTCCGCTTGGCGCGATTTGCTTCGTGGTCGGTGCAGTCGTCGTCGCGGTCATCCTCGACCAGTTCGCCCCGAGTCTGTTCGCGCTCCCGGCCACCCCGCACTACTTCGCGCTCTTCGCCTGGGGCTCTACATTCGGGGGCTTCGCGCTAGTCGTGGTCTACCTCCTCATGGCGGTCGGATCGATCCGCAGCTTTGCCAAATCCCAAGGCAGGCTGTTGATCTTTCTCGCGGCTTTGGTGGGCATCGCGATAACCGGTGGGGCGATCTACGGCTCCTTCTACAAGGTGACAAGCCCGACCATCATCGCCCCCTGGTGCGCGCTCATTTGGCTGGCCGTTGGCCTGATCATCGCCTTCGCGTCCAAGGGTCGCACGCAAGCCAGCATGCACCTGCCTGACCTCGCTGCCAACCCGGATCTGGCCCGCACCGAGCCGCTCACGGTGGTGGACGGGATTGGCCGCCTCCCCGGCCAATAACGTGCCCACCCCCGAGTCGCCTCGAGTCGTATTGGTGACGGGCGGGGGCTCGGGCATCGGCGCGGCGGTGGCACACCGGCTGAGTGCGACAGGTTGGAAGGTCGTCATCTGCGGGCGGCGCCAGCAGTCACTCGAGGCCGTGGCCGAGAGGACGGGCGCGGTGCCTATGGTCTGCGACATCTCGGACGCTGCCCAAGTCGCGACGCTTGTTGACGATATTGTCACTCGCTTCGACCGCTTGGATGGGCTCGTTCTCAACGCCGGCGTGATCGCGAGCGGCAAGGTCGGGGACCTTTCGCTCGACGATTGGCACGACATGGTCGCGATCAACCTGACGGGCGCGTTTTACGTCGCGCGAGCGTGCTTGCCGCATCTCCTCAGTTCCCGTGGCTCGGTGGTATCGGTCGCGTCTGAAGCGGCCCTGCGAGCGTCGAGCGAGATGAGTTGTTACTCCGCCACCAAGGCAGCGCTTCTCGTGTTGACCCAGAGCCTCGCGGTCGATTACGGTCCCGATGGGCTTCGCGCCAACGTGGTTTGCCCCGGCTGGACCATCACTGAGATGGCTGACGAGGAGATGGCAAGCTTTGGCGGATCGCGCGGTCTCTCGGTTGACGACGCGTACCGTCTCATCACGTCGCTCGTCCCATTGCAGCGGCCGGCGCGCGCCGACGAAGTGGCCTCGGTCATCGCATTCCTCCTCTCCGAGGACGCGTCGTACGTGAACGGAGCGGTCATTCCGGTTGACGGTGGTGGGATCGCCGTCGATCCTGGCACGGTCCTTTACGATCCTCGCGTCAGCATCGGCTGATCACAACTGCATTTCGTGGACGCCGGCAACGTCTCGATGGACGTTCGGCGACGCTGGGGCGCCCCTAAGCGAGATGAGTCGCACTAGCACTCGGTATCTCACGTCATATTGCTCTAGGCACGTCCGCGCGACCTGGAGCGAAGCCCTTGGCCCCGTCGTTAAGCCACTCAGGATCCAAATCGAGCTGCTCAACGACCGCCCTTGACGCATCGCGAACGACATCCGAAGGCACGAAGATCGCGTCGACGTCCGTGGTCGCACGCCGTGCGTCGTACGCGATCGCCATCGCGGCTCCGCCGACAACGAAGAGCTCAGCTCTGACCCCGCGTCGTGCCAATTCTTCGTCGAGCTTCTCAAAGGCCTCGATGAGATCGCGTTTGCCAAATGAGGCGGTCATGCGTAGGTGAGAGATTTCGGAAGTGAGCGAGGGCCGCTAAATCATTCGACCTCTCCATTGTCGGGGCTTCGTCTCTCGAGAGCCGCGTGGCCGCGAACGTCCCCCACGGCCTCATCGAAGCGAGCACGGGCACAATTGGGCCAACAAGGGCGCTCTTGTTGCGTCCATTGGGGACTTTCGCGTCAGCTACATGTCTACCAGAACACCGTGTTTACCAGTACTGATGAAGCACCCCCAACGGTGACTGACTTCACTACATAGTGAACGGATCTGTCGAGACATAGTGAACACTTCCTTCGGGGGGTGCGTCGTGGTCAAGAACCAGATCATTGTGGAGTCGGTGGTGTCCCAGGGCCTGGGGGTGCGGGCGACGGCGACCAAATACGGGGTGTCCCCGGCCTGGGTGTCGACGCTCGTCAAGCGCTATCGCAAAGAGGGGCCCTCAGCGTTCGAGCCTCGCTCCAAGCGGCCGCATTCGAACAAGCTGGCGACGCCGCCCGCGACCGAAGACCGCATCATCGAGCTGCGAAAGGAACTGCTCGACTACGGCGCGGACAACGGGGCCGACACCATCCACACCCACTTGGAGCGCGAAGGCTTCGTCACCCCCTCGATCTCGACGATCCAGCGCATCCTCACCCGACGGGGCTTCGTGACGCCGGCCCCGAAGAAGCGGCCTAAGTCCTCCTACGTGCGCTTCGCGGCGGAGCTGCCGAACGAGTGCTGGCAAAGTGACATGACCCATTGGCACCTGCACGATGGCACCGGGGTGGAGATTCTCACCTTCCTCGACGACCACTCACGCTTCGCGCTGTCGGTGCGCGCCTATCCCACCGTGACCATGGAGAACGTGCGTCGCCTCTTTCAGCAAGCCTGTGAGCGTTACGGCACCCCGGCCTCGGTGCTCAGCGATAATGGCGCCATCTACAACGCGGCCTCGAGGGGCGGGCGCAGCGGTTTCGAGAGCGATCTTGACGCCGCCGGCGTGCTCTATAAGCACTCGCGTCCCTACCATCCCCAGACGTGTGGGAAGGTCGAACGTTGGCACCGGACCTTGAAGAAGTTCTTGGCGAAACATCCCGCCAGCTCCCTCGGCGAACTCCAAACGACGCTCGTGGATGTTGTGCGCTACTACAACGAGGTGCGTCCGCACCGTGGCATCAATCGACTGACGCCCCACGTTGCCTATAACGCGCGGGCCAAAGCGAAGCCCAACACGCTCATCCACCAGCCCCACTGGCGCATTCGCAAAGACACGGTCGACGTGCGGGGACACGTGACGTTGCGCTACCTGGGGAAGCTTCGCCACCTGAACGTCGGCTGGGCTTACCGCGGTCAAGAGATTCGTCTTTACGTGCTCGACGATGTCGTCACCTTCGCCACGCAAGATGGTGAGTTCATTGGCGAGACGAGAATTAACCCCGACCGCGATTACCAGCCCAAGGGTGCAGGCTTCAGATAATCTGCACAGGTTCGGGTGTTCACGATGTCCCGACAGATTTCAGAAGCACCCCCAACGGGATTCGAACCCGTGCCGCCACCTTGAAAGGGTGGTGTCCTAGGCCGCTAGACGATGGGGGCCTGTGTTGCGTTTCACCTACGTACTGCCTGGTGGTCGGGCTGCCGGGATTTGAACCCGGGACCTCTTCGTCCCGAACGAAGCGCGCTACCAAGCTGCGCTACAGCCCGCAGCGAGTTACCTCGCAGCCCGTTTAGCCTACTCGTCGCAGATGCCATCCAACAAAGGCTAAATCGCGCTCGGAATCTCAGTCTCAGCGGGCGGGTGATACTCGATCACGAGTTCGCTGATGCGTCGCTTCTCAATTGACTGGACCCGAAACGTCCAGTCGCCGTAGGAGTAGATGGTGCCCGCAGCAGGTATCTCACCGGCGAGATCGAGCACGAAGCCTGCGATGGTGACGTACTCGCCTTCAGGGATCTCGATGCCGAGCTCTTCGCTGACACGGTCGACGTGGGTCTGGCCATCGACAAGCCAGCGGTCTTGGCGAATCTTCACGATTGTTGGCTCTTCGTCCTCGTCGAACTCATCGGCGAGATCGCCCACGAGCTGTTCGAGGATGTCACGAATCGAAACGACCCCGGCTACGCCCCCGTGTTCGTCCAGAACCAGTGCGAAGGTCCGGTGCTGCTTTCGCATCTCGCTCAAGCTCTCCAAGAGATCGAGCGTCTCGGGAAGCATGAGGGGACGTCGAATCTTGCGGGTGATCTCCTCGGTGCCCGGGAGCGACACGCCAATGGCGCGCTTCAGGGTCGAGCTGCGAAAGAGGTCGTTCACGTAGAGCACCCCGAGCACGTCGTCGAGGTCGTCGCTCACGACCGGGAACCCCGAGTGGCCAGTGTCACGGACCGCTTCGGCGACGGCCTCGGGCGTCACCGGAAAGGTGAGAAACGCGACATCAACGCGCGGAGTCATCACATCGCGTAGCTCGAGCTCACTCAGTTGGTCGACGCGGGCGTGAATAGCGGCCGCTTCGGGAGAAGCGGGCCGGTGGCGCTCGTGCTCATGGCCTGTCAGTCGCGCGCGGATCCGCGCGAGGCCCGTCGGGGGAGGCTTCGAATCGCTCATTGAGCGTCGGTGCTACCGACGCGAACCGTCGCTGGTCGCAGCGATTCGTCGTCGTAGCTCTCCCCACGAAGCAGCGCGCGCACGGCGCGTCGCATCCGCTGCGGGTCGAGGGGCTTGACGACAAAGCCGTCAGCCCCCGCGCGGCGAGCCAGAAAGACGTCGGGTCGACGATCGAGCAACATCAAGACGGGCACCGGCTCGATGTCGCCGTAGGACTCGAGGTTGCGCAACTCCATGGTGATTGCCATGCCGCCCATGGCACCGATCTGCAGGTCGGCAATGACGAGGTCGATCTCGCCACGCTGCACTCGAGCGATGGTCTCGGGCCCCGTGGCGGCCTCTTCGATGATCACGTCAGGGCCAGCGAGCATGGTTTCGAGCTCGCGGCGGAGCGAGGAGAGGTCGCTTGCAAGAAGTATGGTGGCCACGGCATTTAGCGTAGCGGAGTTGCGTTTTACGAGGATTTGAGAGCCCCGTTGCGGACCGAGAATCTTCCCTTGTATTTGCAGCCGGCAGATGGTTATTCTGCGAGTCGGGGCATTCATCGGGGGACGTCTATGGCGACGACAGCGTTGGGCTGGTCAGTGGACGCAGCGTGTCGAGGAAGTGAAGGTTCCCTCTTCTATTCGGCGGACAGCGCTGAACGCAAAGAAGACCGCCTCGAACGCGAGCAGTTAGCGAAGAGAATCTGCGCGGGATGTGCCGTGCGCGAGGAGTGCTTGCATGCTGCGCTTGAGCGTCACGAGTCCTACGGGATCTGGGGTGGCCTCAACGAGTTCGAACGGCGGGCGCTAATTCGAGCGTGAGCGAGCCCAGCCCAGTTGGGTGGGGCTCACGATCGTCAACACAATGAGCAGCGCGAAGGTCGTCACGTGCACGCCCGTGCAGTAGAGGCAAATCGAGCCGATGATCTCCACTTCCGCGTAGATGAGCCAGAGGACGAAGCACATCGAGATAACGGCGAGCACGAAGCGCGCCACGTGGACCCACTTCACCTTCGCGTGCCACGCCCACGGGGTGTTGAGCGCAGTCATCACCGTGTAGTTCGCCAATCCGAGGATGGCTACCGGAATGTGGAGGATCTCCGACTGGGGCGACGTCGTCACTTTGGCGCAGTCGATCACCCCGTTGCCCGAGCAGACGAGGGCCTGGGGCTGAAAATGAGTGATCGTCAAATAGATCGACAGGCAGAGCCCGATGAGGCTCAACCCGAACGTCGTGATTTCGGCCCACTTGGGGACGGCGAACTCTCGATCGTCATCGCGCGCCACGGTCAGTGGCGACGTGCTCACTTAATGCCCATCGCCTTGGCCGCCGTCTTCACACCAGCACTCATGCACACTTTGCCGGGCTGTTGGTTAGTCATTGTGCAGATTGCTGCGGTTTGGTAGTTCGCTGAGGCGATGATCGCTTGGGTGATAGGACTCGTGGGGTTGTCGAGCGCGCCCGCAATGGCGTTGCGGCTCGATCCGGCGAGCGTCTGCGGGTTGAAGCTCGCGCCGGCGACGAGGAACTTATTGCCAAAGGTGATGAACGGGATGGATCCGTCTTCTGTGCTCGACGTGAACCCCTTAATGAATTTCGTCGTATCGTACTTGTCGATCTCGGCCCGTTCCGCGGATGTTGGCGACTGCAGCTTCACGTAGCCGCCGGTCGACGAGAGGTAGTTGGTATAGAGCTCAACGGACTTAAACACCAGGTACTTCGATGTGTACTTGGCTTTCAGAAACGTGAAGGTCGGGGTGTTGGGGTAGACGTCGCTCGACAGGCTCGCCATATTTCCCAGTCCCGTCCAGGTACCGAAACGACTGAGCGCGATGATCGTGGCCCAGCGCTGCGCGGCGCAGTACGGGCAGTATTCGGCACCCATGTACAGCACCTCAGGAACGACTTGGCCACTCGCATTCGTTGCGGTGAGCTCAGTCTGGCCCGAGATGGACTGGGGGGGTGTCACCGAAGTGACGGGAGAGGTGACGCCGACGGAGTTGAAAACCGACGTCGGAATTGACGTGAGATCGGAGACCACGGCGGCGCTCGTGGGTTGGAAGGTTGACTTTCCGGGCGGAGTACTGGTACCGCTCGTCACTTTGACGAGGACGAGGACCACGACGACGACAACGACGAGGCCAACGGCGATCCAGGTGAACAGTCCGGCGGGTCGACCTCCCCGGGCCGGGGTCTTCCTGGGCGCGGGACGCCGGTTCGATGTCACTGTCTTTGCCACACTACTCCTTTAGTGATTGAGGCCACCTAAACGTTAGTGGACGTAACTACATCGAAGCACGGCGAGAGTCGGGTCGGTAAGTTGGCGACTATGGCCGATTCCGTTGTTCTACGCCCTGCGGCCACCGTGATCACGTTGCGCGATGGCGACAATGGTTATGAAATTCTTATGCTCCGTCGCAACGTGCTGAGTGATTTCATGGGCGGCGCGTACGTCTATCCGGGTGGCGCCGTTGACGAAGAAGACGGTGACGACGAGCTGGCATATGGATTGAACGATCGGATTGCATCCGCGCGGCTGGGCGTCAACGAGGGCGGCCTCGCGTACTACGTAGCGTCGCTTCGAGAGCTCTTTGAAGAGGCCGGACTGCTCATCGCATGCAACGACGAGGGTGAGGCGGTGCGCTTCACCGAGCGAAGAGACCTCGAACGACTTGCGGCGCGGCGGCGTGCACTCAACGCTGGAGAGCTTCGATTCGCCGACATGATGCGCGAAGAAAGGTTGCGAGTCGATCTGCGCGGCGTCGCCTACTTGGCGCACTGGGTGACGCCCGTTGGCCCACCGCGCAGGTACGACACGCGCTTCTTCGTCGCCGTCGCACCCGCGGGTCAGCTCGCGACCCACGACGCCGGAGAGACGGTCGATGACCGCTGGATTCGTCCGATGGACGCGCTCGCCGCCCACGCTCGAGGCGAGTTCACCATGATGCCCCCGACCGTGCGCAACATGGAGGCCGTGGCGAACTTCCCTCAGGCCAGCGACGTGCTGGCCTACGCTCGTTCGCTGGGTCCGGTCCCCGCTATTCGCCCCCGCATCGTCCTGCGCCATGGCGCGGCGGAGATCCTTCTGCCCGGTGATGAGGGATTTGACGACGAGGAGGGCTGAGTGACGCCTTATTGATAGGTGTTGATTGCGAGAATCCTTCGCTACCATGGGACAAGGATTGTTTAAGGAGCAGCGTCGAGATGACCACTACCAACGTGAAGTTGACCGAGAAGGTAACCGAGCCCATCTCGCTGACCGAGGCCGCGGTTGCCAAGGTCGCCGAGCTCATCGCCGCGGCGGGTGCCGACGAGCCGTTGGCGCTGCGCGTCGCCGTGAAGGCGGGCGGCTGCTCGGGCTTCAACTACGACATGTACTTCGACTCCGAGATCGCCGACGATGATGTCGTCAACGCGTTCGGTGACGTGAAGGTCGTCGTCGATCCCGCGAGTGCGGAGCTCTTGACCGGCGCCACACTCGACTTCACTGACGGTCTCCAGGGCGCGGGCTTTCACATCACGAACCCGAACGCCACTCGCACCTGTGGGTGCGGCAACTCCTTTAGTTGAGCTACGTGCCCGCACGTCCATACTCACCGTGGCGCCGCGCGGGCGACTTCGTTATCGTCTCGGGTCAGCTGGGCACGGTAGCGGGCAAAGAAACCCTCACCTTCGCTGACGGGGGCGCTCCCGGTCAGCTCCGCCAGGCGCTCGAGAATGGGGCGAGCCTCCTCGAAGAGGCCGGTTCCTCACTCGCTGATGTCGTGAAGGCCACCATGTTCGTCATGGACATGTCGCAGTTCGCATCGTTGAATGAAGTCTGGCTCGATGTGTTCAGTGACCCGCTTCCTACTCGCAGCGCCTTTGCCGTCGCGGAGCTGCCACTCGGCGCGCTCGTCGAAGTCGAGTTCTGGGCCTACTCGCCCGAGCGCTAGTCGTCCGCCTCGTTCGAGGTGCCGAACTTGTAGCCGACCGATCGCACCGTTTGAATGAGGTGCGCGTACTCCTCGCCCAGCTTGGCGCGTAGCCGACGAACGTGCACATCGACCGTGCGCGCTCCTCCGTAGTACTCGTACCCCCACACTCGGCTGAGCAGTGTGGCGCGCGTGAAGACCCGGTTGGGATTGGTGGCGAGAAAGCGCAGCAACTCGTACTCCATGTACGTGAGGTCCATGACGCGGCCGGCAATCGACGCCTGATAGGTCTCCAAGTTCATCGAGAGCTCGCCGTGTTCGACGCGCGGCGCGACACTCTCATTGCCCGCGCGCCGCAGACGGTGGCGCAGCCGGGTCGCGAGCTCGCTCACGTCGTAGGGACCAACGACGAAGTCGTCGAAGAGGTCTTCTCGAAACGTGAGGTCGTCGAGCTGGTAGTGGTCGAGCAGCAAGATGATCGGCCCGACGCCGCGCTCACGTTGGCGAAGCTGGCGACAGAGGCTCATGGCATCGGAGAAGGGCAGCGCGGCCGCGTTGATGACGGCGCCCGAGAATCCGTCGGCCGGCTCCATCGCGGCGATCTCGTTCATTCGAGCTGATGCGGCAACAGCGGGGGTGACCCCCGTCACGTCGAAGGCCTTGCGCACCGGCCCTTCGCACGAGGGCACACAGAGCACGACGTCGATGCTCACAGCAGTGGAAGATACCGTTCGAGCTCGAAGGGCGTCACCTGGCCGCGATAGGCGTCCCACTCGGCGCGCTTGTTGCGTAAGAACCATTCGACGAGATGGCTCCCCAAGGTTTCGTGCATGAGTGAGGACGTCTCCATGAGATTGACGGCTTCGGCGAGCGACTGTGGAAGGGGAGCGGTGCGCACGCCTTCTTTGGGGAGCTCGTAGTTGCCCGTGACACCGCGCAGACCCGCGGCGAGGATGACCGCAAAGGCGAGGTACGGGTTCGCCGCGGGATCGGGTGAGCGGTACTCAATCCTTGTCGAGTCCATGCGGCCGGGCTTCACCGAGGGTATGCGCACGAGCGCGGCCGAGTCGTAGCGGGCCCACTCGGCGCTGACGGGTGCCTCGACGCCGGGCACCAGTCGCTTGTAGGAGTTGACCCACTGGTTGGTGACCGCCGTGATCTCGGGCGCGTGGTGCACGAGCCCGGCGATGAACTTTTCGGCGAGGTCGCTCAGTCCGTACGTGTGCTCGCCGATGAAGGCGTTCTGCTCGTCGCGCCAGAGGGAGAGGTGGGTGTGCATGCCTGAGCCCTGCACCCCGACGAGCGGCTTCGGCATGAAGCTCGCGAGGACGCCCGACTGACGCGCGAGCTCCTTGACGACGTGACGCACGGACATCACGATGTCGCCCATGGTGAGCGCGTCGGTGTAGCGCAGATCGATCTCGTGCTGGCCCGGTGCGTCTTCGTGCTGAGCGTGCTCGACACCGATGCCCATCTCCTCTAAGACGAGCACGGTGCGCCGTCGCAGCTGGCTGGCGGTGTCGTCCGGCGTGAGGTCGAAGTAGCTCCCGCGATCGATGGGCACGGGTCCTAAGGTTGCGTCGACATCGTCGAAGTAGAAGTACTCGATCTCGGGTGCGACGAAGAAGGTGAAGCCCTGCGCTCGCGCATTGTCGAGCACGCGGCGAAGCTGCTGACGCGGACATCCCTCAAAAGGGGTGCCGTCGATGTTGACGATGTCACAGAACACCCGCGCGATCGCTTCGCCCTTCGGGTACCAAGGCAGCAGCTGGAACGTCGAGAGGTCGGGACGAGCGAGGAGGTCAGACTCGATCGTGCGCGAGAAGCCGTCGATTGCGCTGCCGTCGAAGGTCATTCCCTGGTCGAGCGCATCTTCGAGCTCGGCGGGGGTGACGTGAAAGGCTTTCGGCCGCCCGAGGACGTCAGTGAACCAAAGTTGAACGAAGCGCACGCCGCGCTCTTCAACCGTGCGTAGGACGTACTGCGCCTGACTTTGCATGCTGGCCATTCTCGCACCTTCTCTGGGAGACCGCGATTTCGAGTAAAAAGACCCGCCACAAACGTGGCGGGTCTTTTTACGTCAAGTGGGGGAACTACTTCGAGACAGATTTCCTCGTGACTGATTTCTTCACGACCTTCTTGGCCGCCGCCTTCGCGGGAACCTTGTTCTCGGCGGCTGCGCCGCAGATCGTCTCGGTCATGATCGCAGCAACCGCATACGGGTCGGCATTCGCGTTCGGGCGACGGTCTTCTAAGTACCCGCGCTTCGCAGCCGCCACGGCGGCCGGAATGCGGACGGATGCGCCACGGTTGGAGACGCCGTAGGAGAACTTGTTGTACGGCGCAGTCTCGTGCGCCCCGGTCAAGCGGTCCTCGATGCCAACGCCGTACGTAGCGATGTGCTCTTTCACCTTCTTGCCAAGCGCCTCGGCACCCGCGACGATCGCCTCGAAGCCGCCGGGTGCGCGCATCTGCTTGGTCGAGAAGTTGGTGTGCGCTCCGGCGCCATTCCAGTCGCCCTTGATCGGCTTCGCGTCGAAGCTCACGTCGACGCCAAACTCCTCGGCGATGCGCTCGAGCAGCCAGCGAGCCGTCCACAGCTGGTCACCAACTGCGACCGGATCGAGCACGCCAACTTGAAACTCCCACTGGCCCATCATGACTTCGGCGTTCGTGCCTTCGATGCCGATGCCGGCTTGCATGCACGCCAGCGTGTGCGCCTCGACGATGTCGCGACCGGGCATCTTTGCGCCGCCGACCCCGCAGTAGTACGGGCCCTGGGGGGCCGGGAAGCCGTCTTCCGGCCAACCGTAGGGACGGCCGTCTTGGAAGAACGTGTACTCCTGCTCGATGCCGAACATGGGCTCGTAGGCGGCGTACTTCTTCGCGACCTCTACGGCCTTGGCTCTCGTGTTCGTCACGTGTGGCGTCATGTCGGGGTTGAGCACCTCGCACATCACGAGCACGTCGTTGGGACCGCGCAGCGGATTTGGACACGTGAACACCGGATCAAGGACGCAGTCAGAATGCTCGCCGGTCGCTTGGTTCGTGCTCGATCCGTCAAAGCCCCACACTGGCGGCTTCTGGCCGTCGGCGACGATCTTGGTCTTGCTGCGCAACTTGTGGGTGGGGTCGGTACCGTCAATCCAGATGTATTCAGCCTGATACGACAACGATGCTCCTTAGGTGAGTGATCGCCTTTACGCGACTGCCTCCAGTCTGATGGGTCGGCGGGGCCCGGCACCCCCAGTTCTGTTAATGGCGTGTGAAACCTTTCTCCGAGGAGCCGCACCAGCGCCTGCGATTCCTCTGGGCGGAAACAACGCTCGCCATTAGGCTTTCTTCGTGGCTACGCTCCGCATCGCCCTCGCCCAGATGAACGCGGTGGTGGGCGGGTTCGCGCAGAACGTCGAAACCCTCGCTCGATTCCGCGCGCAAGCGGCCCTCGTCGGTGCCGACCTCGTGCTCACGCCGGAGCTGTCCTTGATGGGCTACCCGCCAGAAGACCTGCTCTTGAAAGAGGGTTTCATCGAAGCCAGCGCCCAGGCGCTCTTCGACCTCGCCAAGGCGGAGAGCCTCCCGCCGATTCTCGTGGGAACCGCCGTCCCCGACGGCACGTTCGGCGTGAAGCTCGCTCCGGCGAGCGACGGCCGCGACACCGTTCGCGATCTGGACGCCGCCATGCATCGCCACATCGCCAACGTGCTGGTCGCTGTCGCCGACGACGGCGTCGCGGCAACGGCAACCAAGCGACTCCTGCCTAACTACGACGTCTTTGACGAACGGCGCTACTTCCACCCAGGCGTCGGTCCCCAGACGATCGTGAATGTGCGCGGTGTGGCCGTCGGCATGCTCGTCTGTGAAGACCTGTGGACCAGCAACGGACCAGCGCTGGAGCTCGCCGAAGCGGGTGCGACGGTGCTCGTCGTCGCGAACGCCTCGCCGTATGCGCGCGGACGTCGCGCCGACCGAGAGGCCATTCTTCGCGAGCGTGCGTTGGAGACCAACTGCGCGATCGCCTACGTGAACCTCGTCGGCGGACAGGACGAGCTTGTCTTCGACGGCCAGAGCACCGCGGTCAATCGCCACGGCGAGGTCGTCGCGCGCGCCAGCGCCTTCAGCGAAGAGCTCTTGCTGTGCGAGCTCGAGTCGCACGAGTCTGATGTCGGCATCAGGATCGAGAGTCGCTACGTGCGTGACGAATCAAGGGTGCGCGCGGCGCCCGTCAACCACGTCGAAGAACCGCTGCCTGAGATCAAAGAGATCTACGAGGCGCTGGTCATGGGCACCCGCGACTACTTGCGCAAGAACGGATTTCGCGAGGCGATCGTTGCTGTCTCGGGAGGCGTTGACTCCTCACTGGTTGCGGCGATCGCCGTGGACGCAGTCGGCGCACGGGCGGTGCGCGGCTTTGCCATGCCGAGTCGCTACTCATCGGAGGGCTCACTTGCCGACGCCGAAGAGCTGAGTCGTCGTTTGGACTTCGAGATCTCGACCATCTCGATCGAAGACGCGCACGAGACCTTCGCTCGCACCCTCGGCGACGTGCTCGCGAACGAACCGGAGGGACTCACCGACGAGAACCTCCAGTCGCGCATCAGGGGCGTGCTCATGATGGCTATCTCCAATGCAACCGGTGCGATCGTGCTCACGACCGGGAACAAGTCAGAGATGGCGGTCGGCTACTCGACGCTCTACGGCGACACCGCCGGGGGATTCGCGGTCATCAAGGACGTGCCGAAGACGCTCGTCTATGAGCTGTGTCACTATCGCAATGCCATGGCGCGCGCTGATGGCGATCCCGAGCCGATTCCCGAGTCGGTCTTGGAGAAGGCGCCGTCGGCGGAGCTGCGCGCCGACCAGCGCGACGACCAGTCGTTGCCGCCCTATGAGATGCTCGACCCGCTGCTCGAGCTGTACGTCGAAGACGACGCGACGGCCGAAGAGATCATCGCACTCGGCTACGACCGCGCGCTCGTGACGCGCATCACTCGGCTCGTCGACCGAAGTGAGTACAAGCGACGTCAGACGCCGCCGGGCGTGCGCATCTCGAAGAAGGCCTTCGGTCGCGACCGACGAATGCCGATCACGAACGCCTTTCGCCCCGAAGCCTGATGAGCTCGCGCGAGACGGTTCAGCATCTCTACTCGTGCTTTGACACCATGTACGAGGTGCTCGGGGCGAGTGCGCCGAGCTTCAGCGACGACGCCTATGTCGTGCGAACCTACGAGACCGCCCGGGCACTGGGGGAGGTCGCCCTGGCGTTTCGCGGGCAGCTGGGTGACGTGGCGGCCGAGTCCGTCGAACCACTCGCCGATGTGCTCTATGCCGCCGTCGGCGGCGACCACACCGGAGCGATGGCGCTCTACTGTCTCGCGATGGTCGTGGGTCCCCGGGTCCTGGTGTCGCTTCGAGACGCAAGAGAATATGTCGCGTTAGAAGCGGGGGATCTGAACGTCATCAACCTCGGCTCCCAGGTGCTGCTGCGAGAGATGCACGCCGTGGGCGAGGTGGCGGCTCGTCGGGGACCCATCGAGGACGAAGAGTGGCAACGTCGGGCAAGAGCACTGGCCGATCGCCTGGAAAGTACTGGAAACGCTGAAAGTTTCGGGATTTCACGGTAGGTTGCACATCTCCGTATAACTAGTAGTAGCGGAGGACTACTCCGTTGATAGAGGGGAACCCATGGCGAAAGACCGTATAGACCGCGACGACGAAGACCTCGTACGCCTGTACCTTTCGGACATCGGTCAGTACACCTTGTTGACCAAGGACGACGAAGTTCACCTCGCCCAGACGATCGAGGAAGGCCGCGAGGCAAAAGCCGAGCTCGAAGCCGCCGAGAACGACAAGAAGATCAAGCTCACCCCGAGCCGCAAGCAGGCATTGAAGCGTGCTGCGCACCGCGGTGACCAGGCCGAACGAGACTTCGTGCAGTCAAACCTGCGCCTGGTCGTCTCGATCGCGAAGAAGTATCAGGCGTCCGGCCTCCCGCTGCTTGACCTTATTCAAGAGGGCAACCTTGGTTTGATGCACGCCGTCGAGAAGTTCGACTGGCGAAAGGGCTTCAAGTTCTCGACCTACGCCACGTGGTGGATCCGCCAGGCCATCACCCGCGGCATCGCGAACACCGGGCGCACCATCCGCCTCCCGGTGCACGCGGGCGACACGCTCGCTCGGGTGCAGAAGGCCCAGTCCCGCCTGGAGCTCAAGTTCGGTCGACCCCCGACCATCAAAGAGCTATGCGACGAGTGCGAGATGCCCGAAGACAAGCTCATCGAAGCCTTGCGCTTTCGTTCCGAGCCGATTTCGCTGTCTGAACCGCTTCGCGAAGACGGCGACGCCGAGCTCGGCGACGTGGTCGAAGACCGCTCGGCGGAGTCACCCTTTGACGTGGCTGCGGTGAAGATGATGCCGGCGGCGATCGAGAAGCTGCTCCAGCCGCTCGACGAGCGCGAGCAGAAGATCCTTCGGATGCGCTTTGGCCTCGACGGTGCGGGCGAGATCCGTACCTTAGAAGACGTGGGCGCCGAGATGAACCTGACGCGCGAGCGTATTCGCCAGATCGAAGCGCGCGCGATGAGCAAGCTGCGCCACCCGTCGTCTGACACCGGCGCGCGCGACCTGCTCACTCTCTAGCGCCGCTGGAGTCCTTTCGCGCCTGCTCCCCCCAGCAGTGCGGCCGCGCCGACGACGAGCGCACTCACGAGAAACGGCGTGTGGGACTTTGATCGTGAGAGTGCGGTCACCGGGTGGCTGAACGTCAGGATTGGCCACTGACGCTCGTGTGCGATGCGTGCCAGCTGGCGGTCTGGATTGACCGCATAGGGATGCCCGACGACTTCCAGCATGGGCACGTCGGTCTCGGAGTCGGAGTAGGCGTAGGACTCGACGAGATCGATGCCTCGTCGTTCGGCGAGGTCTCGAATGGCGACCGCCTTGTTGGCACCCTGGGCGAAGAACACCATCTCGCCCGTGAACTTGCCGTACTCGTCGAAGGTTGACGTCGAAGAGATCGCACCCGTAATGCCGAGGAGCTCCGCGAATGGCTCGACGATCTCCGCCGGTGCGCTGGAGACGAGATAGACCTCATCGCCGTGGGCGAGGTGGAAATCGATCAGCTCGAGGGCCTCTGCGTAGATGAGGGGTTCGATCGCGTCGTTGATGGTCTCTTTCACAAGCTGGCGGACCTCGTCGCGATCCCAGCCCCGCGTCACCTTCAGCACCGATGCGCGCACCCGCTCGAGACGCTTGTCGTCGGCGCCAAAGCGCAAGAACCAGAGCTGGGCGAGTCCGGCGCGGATCAGCGTGCGGCGATGGAGCAGCCCTCTCGCGTGGAGCTCGGGGCCGAGGGCGACCAGCGATGACTTCGCGATGACCGTTTTATCCAGGTCAAAAAAGGCCGCGCGCACGCGTCCAGCCTACGGCCGAAGCTGTCGCGTGAAGGACCGGCTATCCGATGAATGCGCTGGTGCAGTCCTGGGTCGCGTCGCTGCGCGCCATCAGGACGACGTGGTCATCTTCGAGGAAGTGCATGGTCGGCGATGGTATGAGAGGTTGCTCGTTGCGCACGACGGCGACGACGCGCATCGAGTCCGGCAAGCGCAGGTCGTCAAGGGTGAGGTGCTCGACGACCGCGGGCGAGTTCTTATCCAGCGTGATCTCGATCAGGCGCATCTTGCCGTGGGCGAGGGTCATCAGTTCGATGATGGCGCCGACCTCGACCGCCTCGTCAACGAGCGAGGTGATGAGCGCTGGCGTCGACACGGAGACGTCGACGCCCCAGCTCTCGTTGAAGAGCCACTCGTTGCGTGCGTTGTTGGTACGACTGATCACTCGCGGCACGCCGAACTCCTGCTTGGAGAGCCAACTGATCACGAGGTTGTCTTCGTCGTCGCCGGTCGCAGCGATCATGACGTCGGCGCCCCGCACGTCGGCGGCTGACAGGCTCGAGTACTCACACGCATCCGCGGCCCAGACTGTGACCCCGGGCAGCATCGTCTTCAGCTTCTCGGCGCGGTTGCTATCTCGCTCCATGAGCGACACCTCATGGTGTCGATCGATGAGGTCGAGGGCGATCGACGTGCCCACCGACCCACCGCCCGCGATGACAACCTTCATAGCGTGTCCTCGAGCAGATCGTGCAACGCTTTGAGCCCATCGGATGTCACGAGGAACTCGAGTATGTCGTCCTCTTGGGCGAAGAGTCCGTCGATGTCGACGCGACCCTGCCCGGCTCGCACGATGCCGACGAGTCGCACGCTGTCGCCGAGCTGGAAGTTCGCGACGGGCTTTCCCGCCAGAGCGTCGGGCACGATGCGCTCAACGAGGTGCAGCGAACCTGAGATGTCGCTCCACTCGATCGAGTCGTCGGTCGGCAGCATCCAGCGCTTCACCTGCGCCACCGTCCACGAAGACGTCGCGACGGTGGGAATGCCAAGCTTCATGTAGATGTCGGCGCGCGCCGGGTCGTAGATGCGCGCAACGACGTTCTTGATGTCGTAGTGATCGCGGGCGATCCGCGCGCACAGGATGTTGGAGTTGTCCCCGCTTGTCACCGCGGCCAGTGCGTCGGCCGTCATGGCGTCGGCTTGATACATCACGTCACGGTCGAACCCTGAACCGACGATGGTCTTGCCGTGAAAGTGGGTCAGACGGCGCAGGCTATCTCGGTTCTTGTCGATGACCACGACGGAGTGCCCGTCTTCGGAGAGTTCCATGGCCAGTTCGGAGCCCACTCGGCCACAACCGACCACGATGATATGCATACCTTCAGCACAATACCGTGAGTTTTTGGCGGCAACTGCACGGTGGAGAGCGCGTGAAGTCGCGATCGAGAGCAGTTCTCCGCTAATGCAGGTGGCTTAGTATTCACTCCGTGTTAGATGAGGATAAACCGGCGGCGCGGCGCGCCCCCCTGCTCACCTCACACGCAAACTTCGCCAACCTCTATCCCGAGACCTGGAACTACCGCTTAAAACGGATCTTGCTGGGAAAGCCGCTCGTCTCTGAACAGTTGAGTGGCGAGCGGCTGAATCGCGTCGTCGCCCTGGGTGTGCTCGCCCCCGACTGCATCTCATCATCGGCGTACGGCACTGAAGAGATCTTGACCCAGATGACGCCCTATATCGGGCTCGCAGCGTTCGCGCTCGTGGTACCGATCATGTTCGTCATCATCGGCGTGCTGTTCTTCGTCACCACGTCCTACCTCGACGTCATCAAGTACTACACGACGGCCGGAGGGTCCTACGTCGTTGCTCGCGACAACTTCGGACCGAAGATCGCTCAGATCGCGGCCGTTGCGCTGTTGATCGACTACACGGTGACGGTCGCCGTGCAGTGCTCCGCCGGTACCGCGGCACTGACGACCGCATTTCCGGTGCTCGCGAAACACTTCCCGCTGGTTGGCAACGGGACGCTGCTCATCACCGTGATCATTGTCTTGATCCTCATCTTCGGCAATCTTCGCGGACTGCGCGAGGCGGGCAGCTACTTCGCGTTTCCGACGTACTTCTACGTCATCATGCTCTCGGCGACGATCATCCTTGGCTACTACAAGAAGATTGTCGGGACGCTGCACAAGATCCCTCAGCCGGCGACCCACCTCCTCGTCGACGGGCGTCTTGGGCATCCGGGCAACGGACTCCTGATGGGCCTCGCCTTCTTGACGCTGCTGCGCGCCTACGCGAATGGTGGTTCCTCGCTCACTGGCCTCGAAGCGATCTCAAACGGTGTCGCGAGCTTTCGTCGTCCCGAATCGCACAACGCCCGCAGCACGCTGGTGGTGATGTCCTCGGTCCTCGCGTTCTTGCTCATCGGCACGACGCTGCTCGCGCACTGGACCCATGCGCTGCCCTTCCAAGCCGGCACCCCGACGGTCGTTGGCCAAGAGGTATCTGACGTCTTCGGCGCGCGAGGCGCCGGGCACGCCATCTTCTACGTGGTTCAGATCGCGACGGTCATGATCCTGTGGACCGGCGGCAACACCTCCTTCAACGGCTTCCCGTTCCTCGCGAACTATGTGGCGAGCGACCAGTACCTGCCACGCCAGCTCACCAAACGCGGCCACCGACTGGCCTTCTCGAATGGCATCATCGTGCTCGGCATTGTCTCCCTCGCGCTGATCACCGCCTTCAACGCGTCCGTCAACGCGTTGATCGCGCTCTACGCGATCGGTGTCTTCACCGGATTCACGCTCGCCGGAGCGGGCATGGTCGCGCGCCACCTGCGCGTGAAAGAACCCCACTGGCGACGTGGCGTCTTCGTGAACGCGCTTTCGGCCTGCGTCACGTCGATTGTCGTACTCGTCTTTGTCATCGCGAAGTTCACTGAAGGCGCGTGGATCATTGTTGTGGTAGGCCCAATCATGTACTACGGCCTCCTTCGCTTTCACCGTCAGTACGTTCGAGAAGAGCACGCCTTCGAATCGAACAGCGCCAAGGCCGGCATGCACATCCGCATGAATCGGATCATCGTCTTCGTCAACACCTACGACCTACCCGTTGAGCGGGCGCTGCTCTACTGCAACTCGCTCAATCCCTACTCCGTGCGCGCTGTCCACTTCGATATTGACAACGTGGTGACGAAGCAGCTCGAAGAGAGCTGGGGTCGAGCCGACACCGCGTCGGCGAGCGTGAGCCTCGAGATCGTCGAGTGCGAGGACCGCCGTGTCGACCGCGCCGCGCTGGAACTCGTCGCCGACGCCGTGCGCGACCCCGACGTCTTCTGCATGGTCATCCTGCCGAGGCGCGGGTTTGTCTCTCGTCTCCAGCGGCTCTTGCATGATCGCACCGCCGACGAGATGGCGAGTGCCGTCATGCACGTACCGCGTACTGCGGCGACGATCATCCCGTACCGTGCGCTGCGCAAGATCAACGAGGGCGAGCGAATCGAAGAGCCGGTGAGCGATGAGGTCACGCGCGGTGGCGTGCGCCAAGCGACGAAACTCGCGGCCGACGTGAAGCTCGCCGAGCGTTCGGTGGGGGCAGCGCCCATCGGCGACCTCCAAGAGCGCGAGTTTGCCGAGATCGCGGGTCGTGTTCGTTCGATGGCGATCGGCAATGAGAGCGGCGTGCACGAGTTGCGCTGCGTCATCACCGACAACACTGGCTCCATCACGCTCGTCTTCCAAGGACGCACCAGCGTGCCGGGCATCGAGCGCGGCACGCGACTGATGGTGAAGGGAACGGTCACGTCCTTGCGTCGAGAGGCAGTGATCTTGAATCCTCAGTACGAAATCGTCGCCGCGCCACAAGGCGATCACTAGAGGAAGTTCGTCGCACTCAATCGATTCTCGAATCCGACGAACGTTGGTCTCTGCCGGGTATGTCGTGATGAGAGGTCGTTACCTGCCTAACTTGTGAGGCGACGGTTGCATGTGGCGATAACGTGTCTCGCCGTGAGACGACAGAGAGGTGGTGAGCATGGCCCGAGCACTTGTCATCGTTGAGTCCGTCGCGAAAGCGACGCGCATCCAGGGCATGCTCGGACCGGACTACATCGTCAAGCCATCCATTGGTCACATCCGAGATCTGCCACAGAGTGCGGCCGACATTCCGGCGTCGGTGAAGGGCGAGAAGTGGGCGAGACTCGGCATCAACGTCAACGATCACTTCAAGCCCGTGTACGTCGTCTCGAGTGACCGCAAGAAGATCGTCTCGGAGCTGAAGGCCGCCTTGAAGCAAGTCGACGAGCTCTATCTCGCCACCGACGAAGACCGCGAGGGTGAGGCGATCGCCTGGCATCTCCAAGAGGTGCTCAACCCGAAGGTCCCCGTCAAACGGATGGTCTTTCACGAGATCACACCCGCTGCGATCAGCAAAGCGGTCGACGAGACCCGTGACCTCGACCTCCGTCTCGTCGACGCCCAGGAGGGCCGACGCTTCCTCGACCGGCTCGTGGGCTACGAGGTCTCCCCGGTCTTGTGGCGAGCCGTCGACAAGGCTCGTTCGGCCGGCCGTGTCCAGTCGGTTGCCATTCGACTCGTGTGCGAGCGCGAGCGCGAACGCATGGCCTTTCGCTCGGCGACCTGGTTCGACGTCACGGCCACGCTGACCTCGGGCGACGCCACCTTCGAGGCCACGCTCGAAACAGTGAACGGCGCTCCGCTCGCTACGGGCAAGAACTTCGACGCCCTGGGCGCGCTCGAGACGAAGGCGCTCGAGCTCTTGAGCGAGGGCGCAGCGAACTCCATCGCACAGCGCCTGCCGGGCTCGTCGCTCGATGTCGCCATGGTCACCTCGACGCCGCGCACGCAGCGACCCCAGGCGCCGTTCATGACGTCGTCCCTGCAGATCGAGGCGAGTCGCAAGCTGCGCTTTGACCCCGAGCGCACGATGCGCGCGGCCCAGCGTCTCTACGAGCAGGGCTGGATCACCTACATGCGCACCGACTCGACGACGCTCTCGGACGAGGCGATCAGCGCAGCCCGCAGCCAGGCGGCGTCCATGTTCGGTGATGACTACGTGGCCGACCATCCACGCCGCTACGACCGGAAGGTCAAGAATGCGCAAGAGGCGCACGAGGCGATTCGCCCGGCGGGGGAGTCGTTTCGCACGCTCGACGAGGCACAGCACCAGCTGCACGGTGACGAGCGTGCGTTGTATGACTTGATCTGGAAGCGAACGATCGCATCGCAGATGGTCGACGCGCGTCTCACCCAGGATCGAGTGCGCTTGACGGGCACGGTGGCGAGCGTCGACGGATACGACGGTGATATCGAGGTCGGACTGGCTGCGAGTGGCATGCGCATCGAGTTCGCGGGCTTCCGCCGCGCCTACGTCGAAGGCACCGACGATCCCGAAGCGGAGCTCGCCGACCAAGAGCGTCTCTTGCCGACACTCAGCGAAGGCGCGAACGCGCCGGTCGCCGGAGCCGAAGCGAAGGCACACGACACGCAACCTCCGGATCGCTATTCCGAAGCAACGCTCATCAAGAAGCTCGAAGACCTGGGGATCGGGCGGCCGTCGACGTACGCATCGGTGATGAAGACGATCGACCGACGCGGTTACGTCTGGAAGAAGGGCAAGTCGCTCGTACCGACGTTTCGTGCGTTCGCGGTGGTGAACCTGCTCGAGCACTACTTCGCCGATCTGGTCGACTACCAGTTCACGGCGGCGATGGAAGATCAGCTGGACGAGATCGCCCAGGGTCGACAGGACCTCGAGCCGTGGCTGCGCAAGTTCTACTTCGGCGACGAAACGGCCGATAGCGAGTTCGCCCGGCTCGGCCTCGAGCACATGACGCACGAACCTCATGAGTTCGACTTCGCCGCGATCAACTCGCTCGGTCTTGGCGTCGCGCCCGACGGACTGCCGGTCTCGGTGCGTTCTGGTCGTTACGGCCCGTACCTCGTGCACGGCGAGGATCGCGTGTCGATTCCCGAAGCGACGGAGCCGGACTCGCTGACCGTCGAGCGCGCGCTCGAGCTGCTCGCTGCGCCGAGCAACGACCGCGAGCTCGGGCGCGACGACAGTGGCGAGGCCATCTACCTGAAGGCGGGGCGCTACGGGCCGTACGTGCAGGTCGGTGAGATGACGGACCCCAAGGAGAAGCCGCGCACCGCGTCGCTGTTCTCGACGATGTCGCCTGAGACCATCACGCTCGACGACGCGAAGCGCCTGCTCTCGTTGCCCCGCCACGTCGGCGATCACCCGGAGGGCGGCGACATCCTTGCTCAGAACGGACGCTATGGCCCGTATCTGACCTGGGCGAAGGAGACGCGTTCGCTCGAGGACGAGTCGCAGATCTTCACCGTCGATCTCGATCGCGCGCTCGCACTCTTTGCTGAGCCCAAACAGCGTGGGCGTCGCGCCGCGGCAAAGCCACTCGCCGAGCTCGGCGAAGACCCCACGACAAAGCGCCAGGTCGTAGTGCGCAGCGGCCGCTTCGGTCTCTACGTCACCGACGGGGAGACGAACGCGACACTGCGGATTGGCGACACGCCCGAGACGATCACGCTGGACCGGGCCAGTGAGCTGCTCGCGGAACGACGCAACGCGGAGCCGTCGACGCGGGTGCGCAAGGCAACAAAGACTGTGAAGGCGACGAAGGCCACCAAGACCGCGAAGAAGGCGAGGTCGACGACGAAGAAGGCCGCGAAGTCCACGAAGAAAGCGTCGGTCACGAAGACGACTGCCGCCGCCAAGCGAGCGAAGGTTGCCCAAGGTGCCGAGGAGAACGCGGCCCTCCTTCGTCGGGCGGAACGAGAGGACGAGGTGTGAGCCAGCGAGGCGTCTTTCTCGTCTTTGAAGGCATCGACGTCAGCGGCAAAAGCACTCAGGCTCGGCGTGTGGCGGAGTTGCGAGACGCACTCTTCACGTTCGAACCGGGTGATTCGCCACTCGGCGTCGACCTTCGTCGATGGTTGCTCGACGCGGCGACGCCGATGAACCCGCCCACCGAGGCGCTGCTCATGCTCGCCGACCGCGCCCATCACGTCCACAGCGTGATCGAACCGGCACTCGCGAGCGGTCGCTCCGTCGTGAGCGACCGCTACTACGCCTCCACGCTTGCTTACCAGGGTTACGGTCGCGGCGTTGATCTCGGACTGCTGCAGGCGGCGAGCGACCTTGCCATCGGATCGTGCCGCGCGGATGCGACGATCCTGTTGGACATCCCCGTGGAGGTGGTCAACGAACGACGCGCCCATGACCAAAGAGACCGCTTCGAGTCCGCCGACCCCGCGTTTCACGAGCGAGTGCGCACGGGATATCTTGAGCTCGCGGTTGCGAACGACTGGATCGTGATCGATGGGACGCGACCTCAAAGAGAGGTTGCCCAGGAGATCGACGAGCGAATCGCGCACCTACCCTGGTGAGATGACCGACGTCTTTACCCGCCTCGTGGGCCAGGACCGCGCGGTCGCGTCCATGCGCCAATACGCACGGAACCCCGTGCACGCGTACCTCTTTACAGGTCCCGCGGGCGCGAGCGTGCGCGATTCGCTCATTGCCTTTGCTGCTGCGCTCCAGTGCCCACGCAACGGCTGTGGTGAGTGCGACGTGTGTCGTCTCGTGCTCGCAGAGCAAGACGCCGACGTCTACTTCGCGGAGCGCTCCGGTGTGTCGTGGCGCATGGAGGAGATTCGAGAAGCGGAGCGCGTGTCGAGGCGCCGTCCGCTCGGCGAGGGCTACCAGATTGTCGTCATCGAAGACGTCGAGCTCACGACGACGGGCGCCGCACCAAGTGCAGCGGCACTGCTGAAGTCCCTGGAAGAGCCGCCGCCGCGCACCATCTTTCTCTTGAGCGCCGAGGAGCTGTCACCGGCCCTCGACACGATCACCTCGCGTTGCCTCGAGGTGCGCCTTCGCGCGCTGAGCGCGAGCGATCTTGAAGCGGTCCTGGTCGCTGAGGGATCCAGCGTCGAGGCCGCAGCAGTAGCGGCTGCGGCGGCGAACGGCAACCTTCGTCGCGCGCGCGTGCTCGTGCGCGACCACGAACTCGCGGGCCGCGTCGAGCGGTGGCGCAGTGTGCCCGAGCGTCTGACGGGTACGCCCGCCAACTCGTCGCTCCTGGCGAAGGAGATTGTGACGTCACTGGATGAGGCGATCGCTCCTTTGCAGCAGGTGCAGCAAGAAGAGCTCCAGCGCCGCGCCAGCGAAGCGCGGGAGTTCGGCCTGCGCGTGGGCAATCGTCGCGACGTCGAAGCGCAGTTCAAGCGCGAGCAGCGTCGCTTTCGCCTTGACGAGCTTCGCTTTGGCTTGAGCGCGCTCACCGACGTCTACCGAGAGCGACTTGTCACCAATCTCGAGGCGGGGATGGAGGGTGACGCGCGCAGCGAGTACCGCGTCGGTGCATCGCTACGTGCCATTGACGCGGTCGCCGAGGCCAACCGTCGCCTTGAAACCAACCTCGACGAGTCGCTGTTGCTACACGATCTCATGTTGTCCTTGATGGACTTTTGATGACTGAGGAAGAGCCGCCCTCGCCGGTGCGATAAAGTTGCTCTCTGCGCCTGGGTAGCTCAGTCGGTAGAGCAGCGCATTCGTAATGCGCAGGTCAAGAGTTCGAATCTCTTCCCAGGCTCCATTCCCGCTCGACGGCGGTGTCGACTTGTCAGTTGCCAGTGGATGTCTTGGTCGTAACGAGCATCGCTCGATTCGAGAACTATCGTCGAGCGCGTGCGAACGCGATTTGCTTCTGCATTCATCCTTCTCATTTCTTCAACGTCACTGCTCGGCGGCATTTCGTCTGCTGCTGGCACGTCGGCTGCCGCCACGTTCGATCCGGTCTCGGTATCCTTTGTCACGCCGCAGCTTGGCTGGGCGCTGGGCTCGCTCGCCTGTGCCCACCATCGCCGGTGCCTCACGCTGCTCGCAACCGTCAGCGCAGGCTCGTCCTGGTCCGATGTGCAACTTCCAGCCAAACTCGTCAAGGTCATCGACGGCTCCGACAACGACCTCTCGGGCCTCCATGTCGACTTGGCCAACGAGAAGGATGGCTGGGTCTTCGGTGACGAGCCCGCGACGATTCACCAAGGTGCACAGGTGTACGCGGGATTCAAGAGCGTGCTCTGGGCGACGCACGATGGAGGTTCCACGTGGACGCTACAGACGCTCCACAGCGCGAACGCCCTTGCCGACAACAACATCTACGACGTCGCGGCAGATTCGACCACGGCCTACGTACTGGCGCCCAAGGGCGGCGGCGATAGCGCGGTGGTGGAGAGCTCTCCGGTGGGCGAAAACGCGTGGCGGCCAGACGGCGATGTGGCGCTCAACGGACCCGCAGGGGGCGGGCAGCCCATCGGCGCGATCGTTCTGAAGGGTTCGAAAGGGTGGCTCATCTTTGGCAACGATCGCGGCACTACGGGGAGCGCCCAACTTTCCAAGGACGGCACGTGGGTGGCGTGGCGCTCGCCGTGCACCGCGGTGGGTCATGGGTACGCAGTGCCGGCGGCAGCCTCGGCGAATGACCTCGTGGCCGTCTGCGGCATGGGCGGCTTCGCGTACCCCATGCCGAAGACCGCGCCTCGTGGGGCGGTGATCGGTTCGAGTTGGCTGTACTTTTCGACCAACGGCGGCGACACCTTTACCGTGGGAACGGAGGTCAAACCGGTGAAGGGGAACTGGAGCTTCGGTGAGTTTGGCGGCGTGCTCGCCGCGCCACGTCCAGGCGTGGTGATCCTTGGTCGCAACGTTGGCAACGGCCAAGACCTCATCACCAGCTTCGATGGCGGCAGCAAGTGGCGCGCGGTCTTTCGTGGCGACGTCACGGATCTCGAGTTCGCGAGCGCGTCACAGGGGGTGGCTCTCGTGCAACTGCCAAATCGATACGAGGACAACAAGATGATCCGCACATCTGACGGCGGACGGAATTGGACGCCCGTCGTATTCTGAGCTGCTAGTGGCTCGCGCGAACGACCAGCACCGGGCACAGTGAGTGGTGCACGCACTGCTCTGACACCGAACCCATGAGCAGACCCATGAAACCCCCGACGCCTCTCGAACCGACGACGAGGATCGTGGCCTCTTTGCTCGCTTCGATCAGCACCTCCGCGGGATTGCCTGGCACTCCCAGCCATTGGGCGTTGACGCCCTCGGTGGAGGGGGCCGACTTCGTCAGCTGCTCGATGAACTCTTTGGCTTCTTCCTCGGCGTGTTCGTAGTAGTCCCGGCCGGTCGAACCGGTGATGTGGCGTTCAATGACCGGATAGGCGTAGGTGATCTGCAGCTCCGCGTTGCGCAGGCGCGCCTCTTCAATAGCGAACTCGAGCGCGTTTGATGCTGCCGCTGAACCGTCAACCCCTACGACGATGAGCGGCGCCGTGGCATCACTCATTTCCACCTCCTCTGTCGATCGACACCGCGGGAAGCGATGTCACACTTCCACCTAGTCCGCGCCCGTGAGGTAGTCCTCGGTCACGAGCGTGGGGGAGTCGCGTGTCAACGTCTCGCCGCGGAAGAAGGCCGGACGGAACGCGTTCATGATGAACATCAAGATGACACCGACGAGCAGCGTCCCGACGTCGAGGCTGAACGTGCCCCCTATGTCACGGCCAAAGACTTCCCAGTGCGTATAGCTGTTCGCGGGGTTCCAGTAGTACCAGAACGACCAACCGAGAATGAGCCACAAGATGATGCCACCGGTGAGCGGCGCGGCCAGCTGCACGAAGAAGTTCCGCACGCTCTTGAACGCCTGCTTGTGGTAGTACCACGCACACGAAAAGCCGGTGAGCCCGTAGTAGAAGGCGATCATGACCCCGAGCGCATCGACCGAGTCAGAGATGACGTGACCGGCCGAGATGAAGTTCATCGCGATGTACAGCCCGGCCGACACCACGCCGAAGGTGACGGTCGCAACGGTCGGCGTGAGAAAGCGTGGGCTGATCTTGGAGAACGAATCCGGTAAAGCCTTGTGCACCGACATCGACAGCACGGTACGCGCCGTGGGCAGGATCGTGGTCTGGGTCGACGACGACGCCGAGGACAAGACCATCAGCAGCAACAAGTGATCGAGGATCGACGCGAAGGTCGAGTGTCCGAAGATTGCGGGGCCCAAGATCGAGAGCACGTCGTTGGCGTGATTCGGGTTGCCAAGTCCGATGCCTGTCGTGCCGATGCCGGCGAAGGACTGTGTGCCGAGGATGGCAACGGCGTAGATGATGAGCAGCAGGAACGTCGAGTAGACGCCTGCCTTGCCGGGCGTTATCTCGGCGTCGGCGGTCTCTTCGTTGAGATTGAGTGCGGTGTCCCAGCCCCAATAGATGAAGAGCATGTCGGCGAGGCCTACGACCAGGTCATTGAAGTGC
The DNA here is from genome assembly GCA_963732125.1 of uncultured Acidimicrobiaceae bacterium. GTDB lineage: Bacteria > Actinomycetota > Acidimicrobiia > Acidimicrobiales > RAAP-2 > RAAP-2. The sequence goes on from CAVSXX010000003.1 coordinate 236,973, forward strand.
TTTACCTTGAAGGGATCGAACCACGACCACGCGACGTTGAGGTGCCCGGCGGGTGCGGTTCCCATGCCCACGCGAGTGAGCGCCCAGATCGACAACACCATCAGCATCACGAGTTCGATGCCGAGCAGGCCCTTTTGGAAGTTGGCGGAGACTTCGATGCCGACGTAACAGATCCACGTCATGACGACGATCCAGCCCACGCCGACCAGCAGTACCCAGACGCTCGAGGCGTTGTCGCCGATGCCGTTCGCGTTGAAGAGGTCAAAGACGTATTGTCCGGCGATCTGAGAGAGGCTCGCCATAACGATGATGTCGGCCGCGAGCACGCCCCAGCCGCCCATCCACCCCACGCGCGGCGTGAACGCGCGTGTCGCCCAGGTAAAGCTCGCCCCGCAGTCAGGGTCGGCCTTGTTCATTTGGGCGAAGGCGATCGAAATGAACCACATCGGTATAAAGGCCAGGATCGTGACGATCGGCGCCTGCACACCGATCGCGACGACGACGAATCCCAGTGTTGCGGCGAGGCTGTAGGCCGGAGCGGTCGACGCAACGGCGATGACCACACTCGAGATGAGCCCGAGGGCGCCGGACTTGAGGCCCTTCTCCGGTGCCCGGTCGGCCGGTTCGACGGTCAGTGCCACGATGCCCCCTTGGTTCTGACTGCCCCCGCGTCAGAATTGAAAAATACTAGGACAATTTCTCAGACGAAGGGCGCGCTCGAGATTGACCCAACATCTCGAGCGTGGCTTCACATCAATACTGGACTCAACTCCCCAGCGAGTAGACGACCTTGACCTGCACATTGATCGACTGCGATCCGGCCTCGATCGGGACGCTGTGCGAAGCAGCGCTTGCGAACTCCGCGTAGGGAAGAATGATGCCGGTCGAGCCGGTGTTCTCTTCATCGATCACCTTCACAATGGAGCCGACCGTGGTGCCGCCACCTTTCGCGATCTGGCTCGCCTCGGTGTGGGCGTTCTTGATCGCTCGGGCTCGTGCGCTCGCGAGGAACTGCGACTCATTCGAGATCGAGAACGTGATACCGCTCAGCTGGACTCCGTTACCCACCGCGCGGGCAGCGGCGTCGATCGCGGAGCCTGCCCTGGCGAGGGCGTGCGTCGTGACATTGAGGTCGTCGCTGGCGGTAAAGCTGATGATGGTGCCGCTCTGATTGGTGTTGTCGTAGATGTTGAGGTCCGACGTTTGCACGTTCTTCTTGGTGACCCCGTTCTTGAGGAGCGAGGCCTCGAGTGCGGCCGTCTTCACGTTGTTCTCGCTCAGGGCAGCAGCCGCACTCGCCGCGGTCGTCTGCACCCCGATTTGAAAGCTCACGGTATTCGGGGTTCCAGTGACGGTGCCCGACCCAGTGACCGAAATGGTCGCGCCGGACGAGGAGCGAGAGTGACCGAGGGTTTCGCCAAGGAACGCGACGGCAGCGATGAGCACCACAAGGACCACAAGGAAGACCATCCTGGCGATCGGGGTCACACCACGCCGCAGGATGGCGTCGTCTCGGTGTTCGTGGGCTGGTGCTGGCTGATCGAAGTGATCGCTCACTCTGTCTCCTTCGTCGACACGGACATTGCCGTGAGGTGACGCCGCAGCGTCTTCTACTCACGTCTCTGTCGCGACGAGGAGATACTTTCTAAAAAGTTGGCGTTGTTGAGACGAGTGAATGCACGATGCGGGTGAAATCTGCGGAGCGCTCTTCCCAGTTGTGATACAGGTCGAAGCTCGGCGCGGCGGGAGAGAGCAGCACGACGCCGCCGGCGTCGATGGACGCCCGCGCGAGCTCGACCGCTTCTCGCATTGTGCTCGCGGTTCGTTGCGGCAGGCTGGATCGTCGCCGGCGCACTTCTGCGCTGATGCGAAGTCCCGCGTTGCCGATTGTGATGACCGTGGTCAACGGCACGCGCGCACAGATGGCGTCGGCGAGTTCGCCATAGTCGACGCCGCGGTCAAAGCCGCCCGCGATGAGGGCGACGGGCTCGTCACGAAAGACCTCGAGTGCTGCAAGGGCGGGCAACACCGACGTAGCTAGGCCATCATCGACGTAGCGCAACTCGGCCCCGTTCACTGTTTCTCGTGCTACGAGCGTGAGACGGCCCGAGAGGGGATGGAACTCTGAAGCCCTGGCCACGACGGCGGCGCGCAGCTCGGACTCGCTCACGCCAGTAAGGGCTTCGACGGCGGCTAAGGCGAGCGCGACGTTCGAGTTGTTGTGTTCGCCGATGAGTCCGAGCGTCGCGGCGAGGTGTGACTCGTCGCTCTTCACGTACGTCAGTTCGCCACCGATCTCGCGCTCGTGCTCGCGCAATGTCGCCGTGTCGGCGACGAGCGTGCGATGGGGACCTTCAGCGCGAGTGAGCGAGAGCTTGTCGCGCCGATACTGCTCGAGCGAGCCGTGCCAGTCGATGTGGTCCTCGCCGAGTGAGGTCACGACGATTACGCGTGGTGCGAGGTCAAGGTCGACGACCTGAAAGCTGGAGACTTCGAGAATGAGCCAACCCGACGAGGTGTCGATCGAAGGATCGTAGGGAGGTTGGCCAATGTTGCCAAGTCGTTGGGCTGACTGGTTCAAACACCGAAGGAAGAACGTGATCAGTGACGTGGTCGTGGACTTGCCCTTTGTGCCGGTAACCGCCACGACTCGTTCGAGGTCACTGTCGTGCAGCCAGAGGTTGAGCGCGGAGGTTACGACGGCACCTCCTCGTTCGAGTTCGAGCACGTCGTCGCGGCGGCGGGGAATGCCCGGGCTCTTCAAGACGACGTCGCACGAGCGCAGTGCGTCGAGGCCGCCGCGGTTGGTGACGAGCACGTCCTCGCCAAGGCCTTCGACGTCGTCGACGATAACGAGTTCGCACGTTCCCTGCAGTCGCGCAGCTGCGGCGCGCCCTTCGACGCCGAAGCCGAAGATGCCCACCCGTCGTCCGGCGAGGTCAGCGAAGCCAGTGGGCCGGGACACGGCTTGGTCCTTGGGTCTCGAGTAACTCGTTGAAGTCACGATCGGGGCTTACCTCGAGCGCGAGCTCGGCGAGCCAGCCGACGTCACTCCACTCGTCGAGCTCGCTCACGCGCGCGAGCGCGACGGCGCTCTCGTTCGGATCGCCCACGCACTCGAAAGGCTTCGCGTCGACGCCCACGCCGACGAGGACGCGAAGTTGCGCGTCGCGCGCGTGATCGCTCAACGGTTCGTGGTGGAAGATCTCACGCAGCGTTTTCCGCGAAAGGAATGGCGCGAGCATCAGATTGATGAAGAGGCACTTGTCGCACTCGCCGCACCACGTGTCGAGACGGCGTTCGATCGTTTGGCTGAACGCGCGATTGCAGCTGCGAAAGACGTGGTGATACTGGGGGAGCTGGCTGAAGGCTTCGGCTACCCACACCTCGCTGCGATCTCGCAGGAAGCTCGCGACGATGAGCCCGTCGCCCACACGTTCACTCACCGCATCGGCGATTAGGCGCTCGGCTGACAGTGACTTGCTCCACTGGTGGTTGACGTCGAGGTCGCCGCGACGAAGGTTGGGAACTGAGGCCGAGTGCTCGTTGCTCATGACGACGCCACCGCGGCCGGAGGCGACCGCCGCGACGGCGGCGAGCAGCGTCACCATGGCTGTGACTGGCACGTGACCGTGAAAGAACGAATTGTCCACGTCGAGTAGCTGCAGGTCGAGCGAACGAGTGGCCCGAATGATGGGAAGACCCGTCACGGCTGCTGTCTCTTCGAGTGGTGCAAACCGTCCGCTCGCGGGCGAGACGACAAAGAGTGCTTGGTCGAGTCGACGTGCGAGCTCGGACGTCGTGACGACCGAGTCGATGCCGCCCCCGAAGGGAACGAGCACACGGTCGGGATCGAGCGCGACCGTGTGCACTTCAATGTCACGACCTCCGATGATGGCGACATCGTCGAGGAAGAGGTCGTTGCGGTAAGCGAACTCGCCAAGTCCCTCGAGTAGCGCTACTTGGAGAAGAGCGCGGCCGGCGTTACCGAGTGGCGTGCTGCCGACGTCGACTCGTCTCGCCGCCCCCGCCTTGTAGTAGGAGAGTCCGGCGAGGAGGAACCAGAGCTCGGCGAGCGACTTCGCCGCCGGCGCGTCGAGTGCGTCAATGCCCTCAAAGACGATCTGTTCTTCGAACGGACGACCGTCCAGCTCATACACGCCGCGCAGCGTTGTGCCACTTATCTCTAAGTCCACGTAGCGAAACACCCCGCTTCGCTGTTGTGAAGTGACGTCGCCCATAGCGCTCTTCATGCTACGAGTACCGCTTCGCGACAAGTCCGAAGCGTCCGCACGGCCGTTGCGCGCGGTCGCTGAAGAAGACGCCACCCCCGTCGGTGGCCTGCGTGCTGGAGGCGATGTGTTTATCGAGCACGCCCAGGGAAGTGAGTTGAAACGCAACGACATGTCGCAGATCGAGTCGCGAGCGATCATCGACATCGGGAAGAACGGCGCCAGGGATGTCGCGGAAGTGCTCAGCGACCTCGGGGCCGACCTGATAGCGCTCGGCAGAGATCGACGGACCGAGAAAGGCATGCACTTGGCTCGGGTTCGGGAACTCTTCCACGGCCCTCGCGATCACACCAGCGTGGAGCCCGCGCCAACCGGCGTGCACCAGACTGAACAGTGACGAGCTCGATTCGACCAACAGGATCGGCACGCAGTCCGCGACCAGCACTGCGAGCGCCAGATTGCCCTCACCGCTCACCAACACATCAGCCTCGCTGTCGGGCGTGGCGAGCGTCGCGTCGAGCACGACTGCACCGTGAACCTGACGCACGATGACGAGGTGATCGGCGTTGATCGCCCGAGCCACCAGCCGCCGGTTCGCAGCGACGAGGTCGCGCTGGTCGCCGACGTGGTCACCAAGGTTGAGCGAGTCGTAGGGTCCATTGCTGACACCGTTGAAACGATCGGTCACGAACGCGTCGACGCCGAGAGCACGCGCGTCTTCGAACGGGTAGACGGTGAGCGGGCCGCGCACCTCCGGAGAGAGCGTTACTCCGACTGGCACGCGGCGCAGTGTCCGATGACGTCGAGGGCGTGCGAGGTCGCCTGGAACCCTTGCTGAGCGGTGAGCTCAGCCACCATGGCGGCGACGGTGCGCTCGAAGTGAGGACTCGGTGTCACATCAACCACCCTGCCACAGAGGGTGCAGAGCAGGTGATGGTGGTGGTGGGTGAGATCTTCGGCGAGCTCGAACCGCGCGAACTCATCGTTCGCCGCGATGCGTCGAACGACGCCCGCGAGCTGCAGGTCCGAGAGGTGGCGATAGGCGGAGCTGCGAGGAATCTCCGGCAGCGCGTCAGCGATGTCCGAGATGCTCATCGGATGTCCGAACCCTGCGAGCAGCGTGACCACTGCTCGACGGCCAGTCGTGTAGCGCTGATCGATGCGCCGAAGGTGGATCTCGACGAGCTCGTGCAGCTCTGACGTCGTCAGTGCCGGTCCTTCGTGTCCCGGTCGAACCGCCGGGGCGACAAGTTTCTCTTTGGGGGCCACGCACCACCTCGTCTCAGTTGTATTGAGACTCAGTCTAAGTCTACGCTGGTCGTCATGACAAACCTCCTCGATTCCACAGCGCCCTCCCGGCCAGTTCGCACACTGGGCTGTGCCGGCAAAATCGCCCTTTCGGGGGTGCTCGCCGTCGCGAGCCTCACTGTGGCCGCACTCTCTGCGGCCCCCGCGTCGGCGAGTACCAAGTCGAACGTGATAATCGCCGTCGGCGCCGAGAACGAGTACGCCAACGTGCTCAGCCAGATCGGCGGGAAGTACGTGAAGGTCACGTCAATTCTGAACAATCCCAACACCGACCCGCACACGTTCGAAGCGAGCGCCAGCGTCGCCGAGGTCGTTTCCAAGGCCCAGCTCATCGTCCAAAACGGTGTCGGCTACGACGGATTCATGAACAGCATCGAAGCCGCATCGCCGAACTCCTCGCGCAAGGTCATCGTGGTGCAAAACGTCCTCGGACTCCCCACTGACACCAAGAACCCCCACCTTTGGTACAGCCCGAAGACCATGCCCGCCGTGTCCAAGGTGATGGCAAAGAACCTCGAAGCGATCGACCCGAGCCACAAGGCCTACTTCGCCGCGAACCTCGCGACGTTCCAGGCGTCGCTACAGCCCTGGTTCAACGCGATCGCGGCCTTCAAGGCCAAATACTCGGGGACGAAGGTCGCCGTGACCGAACCGGTCGCCGACTACCTCCTCCAAGCCATGGGCGCGAAGATCCTCACCCCGTGGGTCTTCCAGGCGGACATCATGAACGGCGTCGACCCCGCGCCCGAAGACATCACGCTGGAAGACGGCTACTTCACGAAGCAACAGGTCAAGGTCTTTTGCTACAACCAGCAAGTGGTCGATGCGCTCACGACCTCGATCCGCTTGACCGCGCTGAAGAATAAGGTGCCCGTCGTGGGAGTGTACGAAACGATGCCAACGCCGGGCTACGACTACCAGACCTGGATGGAGGCGGAAGTCTCAGCGATCGAAGCAGCGATCACGTCAGGCAAATCCACACAGAAGCTGTGAGTGCGACACCGGTCCTCGAGGTCGACCACGTCAGCGTGTCCTTCTCAGGGCGCAAAATCCTCGATGACGTTTGCTTCGAGGTCAAGCAAGGCGAGTTCACAGGGCTGATCGGGTCAAACGGCGTCGGCAAAACCACGTTGCTGCGGACGATCCTCGGCCTCCAGCGCGCCGACTCGGGCGAGGTTCTGGTGAACGGCGCCCCGCTGTCTCGCCACAGCCATTCGCTGGGCTACGTCCCCCAAAAGGTGTTGCTCGATCCCGACATTCCCATCCGCGCCCGCGACTTCGTCGCCCTTGGGCTCGACGCGCAACGCTACGGCATCTCGCGCCGAACGAAAGAACAGCGAGATCGAGTCGAAGAGCTTCTCGCGGACGTCGACGCTGAGCGGTTCGCCGACGCTCGAGTGGGAAGCCTCTCGGGCGGTGAGCAACAGCGCATACTGATCGCGCACGCGCTCGTGAACGAGCCGTCACTCTTATTGCTCGACGAACCGCTGGCGAATCTTGACCCACGCAGCGTCCAGGAGATCGTCGCCCTCTTGCATCGTGTGGCGAGCGACCATCACGTGGCGGTATTGCTCTCAGCACACGAGATGAACGCGCTATTGCCCGTGATGGACCGCATTGTCTACATCACCAACGGGCGCGCCGCAAGTGGCACAACGGACGAGGTGGTGCGCTCGGATGTCTTAAGCGCCCTCTACGGTCACCACGTCGACGTCTTGAAGCTGCACGGACGCGTCCTTGTCGTGGCCGAGCCCGGACAAGAAGATCGCGAGATCCCCGAGCACTCGACCCTGACCGTCAACTAAGCGTGCGCTTTCTCTTCGAACCAGGGTTCTTCTCAAGCGAGCCGGTGCACATCGCTCTCGTCATCGGCGGCGTGACGGCCGTCGTGTCGGCGATCGTCGGTGTCTTCACCGTGTTGCGCGGCCAGTCATTTGCTGGCCACGCCCTCACCGACGTCGCGACGACGGGCGGTTCGGGGGCGTTCTATCTGAATATCAGTCCGCTCCTTGGCTTCTTGGGCGCGGGCGTTCTCGGAGCGGGCGCCATGGATGCTGTTGGCGTACAGCGCCTTCGGGGACGCGACGTTGCCACGGGCATCGTGCTCGGCTTCGCGACGGGTCTGTCGGCGCTGTTCTTGTATCTGGACACGACGAGGAGTGCGACGACCGGTGTCTCCCAACAGATACTCTTCGGGTCCATCTTTACGCTCGATCCCTCGACGATTCCAGTCGTCGTGGTGACGAGCGTCCTCGCCCTCGGAGCGCTGTTGGTGATCTACCGGCCGCTGCTGCTGAGCTCGATCAGTCCGGATCTCGCGGCGGCCCGCGGCATTCGCACCCGACTCGTAGGGCTGCTCTTCATGATCGCGCTGGCGATCGCGGTCGCACTCTCATCGATTGCGATCGGCTCGATACTCTCGACCGCGCTGCTCATCGGTCCGGCCGCGACGGCACTGCGATTGACCAGGAGCCTGCCCGCTGCCTTCGTGTGGTCCAGCGTGATCGGTGTGTTCGCGACGTGGCTGGGCGTGCTGCTCGCCTACAACAGCTATTACTGGTTCCCGTCCAGTCAAGGGCTGCCGGTGAGCTTCTTCATCGTCGTGCTCGTCTTCTTGGCCTATCTCGTCTCGGGGCTTCCCGCACTGCGTCGTCGCACTGATCGGCGCAGGACCGTGACTACTGACCTTTCCGACCTCGCGACACTGGAGGTCGCCTGATGTTCTCGGGGTTCATGGAAAACGCGTGGATCATCGGATCGATCGTCGCAGTCGTCGCTGGCGTGGTGGGCTTTTTCGTCGTGATGCGCGGCGCAGCCTTCCCAGCCCACGCGATTCCCAACGGCGCGTTCGCGGGCGCGGCGGCGGCGAACCTGATCGGGATCAACACGCTCGTCGGTCTCGGTGTGTTCTCACTGGGCGCGGCGCTGGGCATCTCGAAGCTGTCGCGACGAGGCCGCGCGGACGCCGTGACGGCGCTCGCGCTCGTCTTGATGCTTGCCCTTGGGGCCGCGTTCCTGAGTCAGAGCACGGAGTACGAACCGGAGATCTTCTCGCTGCTGTTCGGTGAGATTCTCGGCGTGAGCACCAGTCAGATCTGGCCGATCGCCGTGCTCGGCGGGGTCTGCGTACTCTCGGTCGCCGTGTTGTACCGCCAACTGCTGCTGACAGCGCTGGCGCCCGACATCGCCGCCGCCCAAGGGCTTCGACCTCAGCGCATCGAGACGATCTTTCTCGTGGTGTTGGCCTGTGCGACCACGATGACCGTGCCCGTTGTCGGGGCGCTCCTCATCTTTACCTTGATGATCGGACCGCCCGCCGCCGCGCGCTGCTTCACCGACCGCGCGCTCGTCGCGCTGGGACTGTCGGTCGTCATGGCACTCATCACCATCTGGGCCGCGCTCGCGTGTGCCTTCACGACCAACTGGCCTGTCGGCTTCTACGTCGGCTCCTTCAGCGCAGCGTGGTTCGTCACGGGGCGCATCGTTGTGGTGGTGCGTAAGACCCGAGGTGCGCGCCGCCTCCGCCACGTGCGCGAGTTCTCGGTCGCCGCCTGAGCTGAGATCGCGGTTGCGGCGGTGCCTAACCTAAGGCAATGGATACCGCGCGGCTGCTGCTCGACTGCACGCTTCCGCCGTCTGGGAGCGAGGTCGACCTCGCGGTATCGGGCGGGGCCGACTCACTCGGACTCCTCCTTCTCGCGCTCGATGCCGACCTCGTGATCACGGTGCACCACGTCAACCACCACGCGCGAGCGGCCAGCGACGAGGATGCTGCCTTTGTCTGGCACGTCTGCAGCGAACGGGGCGTCGCGTGCGTGCTCTATGACGTGCAGGTTGACCCCGGGGCCAACTTCGAGGCCCGCGCGCGCGCCGAACGTCGACGGGTGCTGCCCACGGGGGTGCTCACCGGGCACACGATGGACGACCTGGCTGAGACCGTGGTGCTCAACATGCTGCGCGGAGCCGGCCTCGACGGCCTCTCGCCCATGGTGGATGACCCCACCAAGCCGCTCGTGAAGGTCCGCCGCCGCGACCTGGCCAACGTCGTCCTCGACGCGAAGCTCGAGGCACGCCACGATGAGATGAACGACGACCTCTCGTTTCGCCGAAACCGCGTGCGTCACCAGCTGCTCCCGCTCATGTGCGAGATCGCCGATCGCGACGTCGTGCCGATTCTCGCGCGACAGGCCGATGTGATTCACGAAGACCGTGCGTGGCTGAGTCTCGTGGGCGGCCCCGACGTCGCGCTCGGGCTCGGCGATGTTGACTGTCGCGAGCTGCGCACGTGGCCGCTCGCGCGCCGACGTCGCTGGCTGCGCGCAAAGCTCTGCGTTGTCGACGAGTTCGACGAGGCGCATCCGCCGAGTGCCGCAGAGCTCGAACGCGCCGAGCGAGTCATCGCGGGCGACGTCGTCGCGACCGAGCTGCAGGGGGGTCGCCGGCTTTCGCGACGCGCGCGGCGGCTCGCTCTCGAGGACGGCTCCACTACGCTGACCAACCATGGATAGACACGCTCCCGACGATTTCACGGCGAAGTGGGCAACCGGCGTGCTTGGCGATGTGGTGGTCTCGGCGAAGGAAGTGCACGATCGTGTGGCCGAGCTGGGCCGCCAGATCACCATCGATTACGCGGAGAAACCGCCGCTGCTCGTCTGTGTCTTGAAGGGGGCGATCAATTTCATGGCCGACCTCATGCGCGCCATCGAGCTTCCTGTTGAAGTTGACTTCATGGCGGTATCGTCGTACGGCGCCGCCACGAAGACGAGCGGCGTAGTGCGCATCGTGAAAGACCTCGACGTCGACCTGCTCGGTCGAGACGTCCTCATCGTCGAAGACGTCGTGGACTCGGGCCTCACGCTCAACTACCTTCGCCAATATCTCGGCGCTCGCAGCCCGGCGAGCCTCGACGTGTGTGCGCTGCTTCTCAAAGAGGGGGAGCAGCGCGTGGAGCAGTCGCTCAAGTACGTGGGCTTCACGATTCCGCCGGACTTTGTCGTGGGCTATGGACTCGACGTCAACGAGCGCTACCGAAACCTCGACGCGATCTACACCTACATCGGCGAGGTCTAGAGGTGGTCGACCAACCTCGGGTGCAACGCCTCGTGCGCGAGCTGCTCGAAGCCATTGGCGAAGACCCAGATCGCGAAGGCTTGCGGGAGACGCCGCGTCGAGTGGCTGACATGTACGTCGAGCTGTTCGAGGGGATTGAGTCCGATCCGGGAGAGCACCTGCGCACGACCTTTGAGATCGGGCACGACGAGATGGTGATGGTGCGCGACATCCCCTTCACGTCGCTGTGCGAGCACCATCTCGTGCCGTTCGTCGGGTTCGGGCACATCGCCTATCTACCCTCTGATGGAAGGATCGCTGGGCTCTCGAAGCTTGCGCGTGTGGTCGAGGGGTACGCGCGCCGCCTGCAGGTGCAAGAGCGCATGACGACCCAGATCGTCGAATCGATTGAGAAGGAACTCGCTCCACGCGGCTCGATTGTGGTGCTCGAGGCCGAGCACTTCTGCATGTCCATGCGCGGCGTGAAGAAAGAGGGCATGACAACCGTCACGTCCGCTGTTCGTGGTGTCTTCAAGGACAACGCGGCGTATCGCGCCGAAGCGCTGCAGTACATCCATCAACGAAGGTCCTCGTGGCGCTGAGCCCGGCGGTGATGGGCGTCCTCAACGTGACGCCCGACTCATTCTTCCCGGCCTCGCGCACGTTTGCCCTCGATGAGGCGGTGGCGCGCGGGCGCGAGTTCTTCTCGCTTGGCGCGGACGTCGTCGACATTGGGGGGGAGTCGACACGCCCGGGAGCAGAGCCGGTCGATGAGTCCGTGGAGCTCGCCCGCGTGGTGCCTGTCGTCACGGCGCTCGCGCCCTACGGGACGATCTCGATCGACACGCAAAAGGCGAACGTTGCGCGCGCCGCGGTCCAGGCGGGCGCGAGCATCGTCAACGACGTCTCGGCGACGCTTGCTGACGTGGCGGGAGAACTCCAGGTGGGATACGTCGCGATGCACCGCCAGGGAGATTCTCGCACGATGCAGGTGAACCCGACCTACGGTGACGTCGTGGGAGAGATCGGCGAGTTTCTCGCAGAGGCGGCAGCGCGTGCGCGACACGCCGGCGTGACCACGCTGTGGCTCGATCCGGGCATCGGCTTCGGCAAGACGCTCGAGCACAATGTCGCGTTGCTCGCTCACTGCGACTACTTCGTCGAGATCGCCCGAGAATACGACGCGGGTGTGCTCATCGGCACCAGTCGAAAGGGTTTCCTCGGGAGGCTCGGCCGGGACACGCTCGAGGTCGACGACCGGCTCGAAGCCTCCCTCGCGACAGAGGCGTGGGCGATGATCCAAGGTGTCAGTATGGTGCGCGTGCACGACGTGCGAGAGACGGTGCAGCTGCGCGACCTGTTGACCATGCCCCTTTCATCGGTCGCGTCGTGAAGGGGAAGTGGGCCGCGGGCATCGAGCCGCGCGGGTTCACGTGGATCTACAAGGGCATCTTGGCGGTCTCCGAGCGACCCGGTGGATCGACCACGGTGCACCGACAGGTGCGGCGCGACGAAGAGCTGCTCTGGCTCAAGCACCAGGGTTTCGGACGCGTGATCTCGATCCTGCCGATCATGCAGAACATGAACTCCTACTTCGAGCACGGACTGACCGCGGGTCACTACGCCCTGCGCGGAGGTCCCCAGCAGCGCGAGGTGCTGGAGGCGTGTTACCTCGACGTCGCGAACTGCATGTCGCACAACACGACGGTGCTCTTGCACAGCGACGAAGTCTCTGACCGCCTGCTCGGGGTCGTCGCCGGGTACCTCGTGTGGAGCCAGAAGGTGGCGACCGTGCCAGCCTCGATCGCGCTCGTCGAGCGCCTCTTCAAGCGATCGATCGGCCCCGACGGTCGTTCGGTGCTGCTCGATCTTCCCGAGGTTCCCGAGAACGCGCATGAATGATGTCATTGAGCTGCGCGAGCTGCGCGTCAGCGCAGTGGTGGGCGTCTTAGTCGAAGAGCGAGATCGCGCACAGCCACTCGCCTTTGACATCGACATCGAACGACCACTCGAAGACGCGGCGAACAGCGACGATCTCACCAAGACCACCAACTACGCGGCGGTACTCGCCATGGCGTCATTGGTCGCGCGCGAGGGCGCGTTCATGCTGCTCGAGACCTTGGCCTACGCGGTGGCACGCGAGGTGCTCGCGATGGACGAAGCCATCACTTCGGTGGCCGTGGCCGTGCGCAAGCTGCGCCCGCCCGTGGCCGAAGACGTCGCGACCGTCGGCGTTCGCTGCACGGTGGCGCGGCCCTAGGCGGCACGCGTGGCGCGTCGGGCCTACCTCTCGTTGGGCACGAACATCGAAGATCGGTATGAGCACCTGGCCTTGGCGATTCCCATCGTCGTCGCGAGCGATCACCACCGGCTCTCGCATGTCTATGAGACCGAACCGGTCGGCGGCATCCCGCAAGACGACTTCTGGAACCTCGTCGTTGAGCTCACGACCTCGGCAAGCCCGCATCAGCTGCTCGAGCGTGCCCGCTCGGCGGAAGACGCCGCGGGGCGCACGCGCGAGGTGCGCTGGGGGCCGCGCACGCTGGACGTCGACGTGCTGCTCGTGGGCGACGAAGCGGTCGACGATCCCGACCTGACCGTCCCGCACCCGCGCCTCTACGAGCGAGCCTTCGTTCTCGTTCCCCTTGCCGAACTGGCACCGGATCTCGTGAGCGAGAGCCAGCTCGCCAGTGCCGTAGGGAAGGTGCGAGAACTCGGTACACTGCAGTCACTGCACTAACCGAACGGCACCCCATGGGGCTGGAACGGGAATGGAGCCATCATGAAGATTGCCATCGTCGGCGTCGGCCGCGCGGGGAGCTCGTTCGCCACGGCGCTACGCCATGTCGGACACGAGGTTCTTACGTTCCATCACGATCAGGTAGGCGATATCTCGTCGGTCGACCTCGTGCTCTTGTGCGTCCCCGACGACGAGCTCGAGACCGTGTCCAATGAGCTGGCACGCGGCAGCTACGTCGTCGCGCATGTCGCGGGATCGCGCGGACTGGGAGAGCTCGCTCAGCACGCCCGCACGGGCTTTCTGCACCCGCTCGCCGCGCTCTCCAATGCAGAGCTCGGCGCCGAGCGCCTGCGCGGGGCGCGCTTCAGCGTGGGCGGTGACGAGCTCGTCGTCGAGGTCGTGCGCTCCCTTGGCGGCACCGTCCTTCGCCTGAGCGACGACCAGCGCGCGCTGTACCACGCGACCGCGTCGGTGGCCGCCAATCACACGGTGGCACTGCTCGGTCACGTCGAGGCGCTCGCAGAGGCCACGGGTCTCTCGCTCGAGGACTTTCTCCCGCTCGTCGAACAGGCGCTCAGCGACGTGCGGGCGCTCGGCGCGTCGCGAGCGCTCACCGGGCCTGCGTCGCGCGCGGACATGGCGACGATCGACGCGCACCTTGACGCCATCCCCGAGTCCGAGCGTTCAACGTACGTTGCCATGGCGAACGCCGCATTCGAGCTCGCCGAGCAGCGCCGACTCACGTCGCACGCCTAGTGATCGAGCTCACCGACATTGCTTCGTGGCGCGCCTACGCGAACGCTGAGCGCGACGCTGGGCGGCGCCTCGGACTCGTGCCGACCATGGGGGCCTTGCATGAGGGTCACGTGTCGCTCTTTCAATCGGCGAAGGCCGCAAGTGACGTCGTGCTGGCGACGATCTTCGTCAACCCCCGACAGTTCGGCGATGCCGAGGACCTGGCGCACTACCCGCGAACCCTCGACGCCGATCGAGCGCTCGCGCTCGAGCACGGCGTCGACTGCCTGATCACACCGTCGCTCGCTGAGATGTGGCCCGACTATCCCGGGTGCACGCCCACCACCGTCTCGGTGCGCGGCCTCGGCGACGTCTACGAAGGTGGCGACCGACCAGGACACTTCGATGGGGTCGCGAGCGTCGTGGCCAAGCTCTTTGCAGTGACGGGACGCTGTCGGGCCTTCTTCGGCGAGAAGGACTTCCAACAGCTCGCCGTCATCCGACAAATGGTTCGCGACCTCGACTTCGATGTCGAGGTGGTGGGATGTCCGATCGTGCGAGACCCTGATGGTCTCGCCCAGTCGAGTCGCAACGTTCGTCTCTCCTCCGAGGGCCGTCGTCGCGCGCTTGGTCTCTCTCGCGCGCTGAGCTACGTCGCGACGACGAGCGCGCGGGCGAGCTCGCTACGAGCGACGATGCGCACCATCCTCGACGACGCGGGTGTGGACATCGCCTACGCCGACGTCGTCAGTCCGCGCACGCTCGTGCCGACGCGCGACGAGGAGGTCGGCGAGCGTCGTGCGCTCGTTGCCGGCTACGTCGAGGGTGTACGGCTCATTGACAATGGTCCCGTGCACGTGGTGGGGGGGTAACAGTGCTACTCGCGATGGACGTCGGCAACACCGAAACGCTGATCGGGCTCTTCGGCGAGGCCGATCTCGATGCGCCCGAGGCGATGGGCTTTGCTCGCGCGAGCGGTGAGCACGGGCTCGTCTACCACTGGCGAACGTCAACGGTGATCGAGCGCACGCCGGACGAGCACGCCATCATGCTCACCCAGCTGCTCGACCTCGAGGGCCTTGATCTCAAGAACGCGGTCACCGAGATCGCCATCTGCTCGTCGGCCCCGTCGGTGACGGCGCAGCTGCGCCGCATGGCGAATCGGTGGTTCGCCGACCGCGAGCTGACGGTACTCGGGCCGGGCACGAAGTCCGGCATGCCGATTCTCTACGACAACCCGCGCGAAGTCGGCGCGGACCGCATCGCCGACGCCGTGGGCGCCTATGACCTCTATCCCGGCGCATCGATCATCGTCGACATGGGCACCGCCACGGTGTTCGACGTCATCAGCGAGCGCGGTGAGTACCTGGGTGGCGCCATCGCGCCCGGCGTGGCGATCTCGCTGGAGGCGCTCTACACGCACGCCGCTGCTCTGCGATCGGTCGAGCTCGTGCGTCCGCGCTCGGCCATCGGGCGTTCGACCGCGGAATCGATCCAAAGCGGCGTGCTCTACGGGTTCGCCGCCCAAGTGGATGGCATCGTCGAACGCATCTTCGACGAACTGGGCGGGGCCACCGTGATCGGCACGGGCGGACTGTCGGGTCTCATCGCGCCCTACACGCGACACGTGCGCATCATCGAGCCGTGGTTGACCCTCCACGGATTGCGTATCGTTCATGAAAGGAATCATTCGAAAGAGGGCCAGTGACCACGCCGTATCAGTTCGCCCACGACGCGTACGCCGCGCCGCTCCAAGAGGCATTCGCGTACTTGAGCGACGGCGAGGAGTCGGGGGAGATCAGGCGTGTCGCCGGGCGGCTCATGCTGCTTCGCCGACAGGGCAAGCTCGCCTTCGCCACGATGCGCGACTCGACCGGCGAGATTCAGCTGTTTGCCCTCGATGGCATCGCCGATCGATTCGATGCGTTCACGAAGCTCCACCTCGGCGACTGGGTCGGCGTCACCGGGGAGGTCGTGCGCACGAAGCGCGGCGAGCTGTCCATCAAAGTTGCCCAGTGGGAGCTGCTTGCCCAAGCGCAGCGCAACTTCGGTGATAAGTGGGCGGGTATCGCTGACTTCGACCTGCGCTATCGCCACCGCGAGGCCGACCTCTGGGCGAACGACGTGTCTCGGCGTTCCCTGCAGCGCCGCAGCGACATGATGCGCGCCGCGCGCGAACGCTGCTGGGCGGCCGGCTTCATGGAGGTCGAGACGCCGATTCTCAACGCGACGGCCTCGGGTGCGTCGGCACGACCGTTTGTGACTCGTCACCACGCCCTCGACAGCGACTTCTTTCTGCGGGTCGCACCGGAGCTGTGGCTGAAGCGACTCGTGGTCGGCGGCTTCGAGCGGGTCTTCGAGCTCGGGCGCGTCTTTCGCAACGAAGGGCTGAGCCCACGTCACAATCCTGAGTTCACCATGCTCGAGCTCTACGCCGCCTACTGGGACTACGAGGACATGATGTCCTTCGTCGAAGAGTTCGTCTCGGGCGTCGTGCACGACGTTCTCGGCACGACCGCCATTGACTACCAGGGCCGCTCGCTCTCGTTCAGCGCGCCGTGGCCGCGTCGGACCATGGCCGAGCTCACGAGCGAAGCGCTCGGTAAAGAGGTGTCGGTCCATACGCCCCGTGAGGAGCTCGCGGGCTACTGTCGCGAGCACGGCATCGACGTGCATCCCTCCTGGGGCGCGGGACGCTGCCTGGCTGAGCTGTTCGAGAACCTCGCCGAGTCGTCACTGTGGGACGCGACGTTCGTCACCGAACACCCCGTGGAGATCTCGCCGCTCTCGCGACGCAGCCGTCGTGACCCCGAGGTCACCGAGCGATTCGAATCTTACGCCGCCGGTCGCGAGCTCTCCAACGGTTTCAGCGAGCTCAACGATCCGATCGAGCAGCGCGCACGCTTTGAAGAGCAGGCGCGCCTCGCCGCCGCCGGCCAAGACGAGACGATGCCGATTGACGAGGACTACATCATGGCGCTCGAGTGGGGCCTTCCTCCGACGGCCGGCCTCGGCGTGGGGATGGACCGACTGGCGATGCTCATCGCCGACGAGCCCAACATCAAAGAGGTCATCGCCTTTCCGACGCTCAAGCCCATACCGCGCGACGTAGCGCGCGTGCCCCTCGACATTGACGTCGAGAGATTGATCAGTAGCGGGGAAGATCCTCTAACAGCGACGTGATGAGCGCGGTGAAGCCGACGCGCAGGTTGGCGCTCGGCAAGACGGCGATCGCGCGGTGCGCGTCGACGAGAAAGCGGTTGGCCGCGAGCACGGTTCGGTCGATGCCGTCGGTCGCGACGACGAGCTTGCGGGCTCGCTCGCGATCGTCATCGTCGAGCGGGTGGCCGAGCAGGGCGCGCAGCTCGTCGGCGACGCGTGAGTCGCGCACCGCGAACAGCGTCGGGAGCGCGTAGATCCCTTCCGCGAGGTCCTGGCCTGCGGGCTTACCGAGCTGACCGTCGGTTGCGATGAGATCCAAGATGTCGTCGCGCAGCTGATAGACCATGCCGAAGCAACGGCCGAACTCGGCGAGTGCATTGGACTCGTCGATGCCAAGCCCCGCGGTCATCGCACCCATGCGACAGCTGGAAGACATGAGCGTCGCGGTCTTTCCCTCGATGGCTTCGAAGTAGTCGGCCTCGGTGCGCTCAAGGGAGTACGACGTGCGCACCTCAGAGACCTGACCTCGGGTGAGCCAGGCGAGGGTGCGCGCCATCAGGCTCGCCGCCTCGGCGCCGAGGTCGGCCGCGATGCCGGCCGAGCGCGCCATCAGATAATCCCCGGCGACGATCGCGACGAGGTTGCCGTAGCGGGCGTTCACGCTTTCCACGTTGCGGCGGATCTGGGCCTCGTCCATGACGTCGTCGTGGTAGAGGGAGGCAACGTGCATCAGCTCCAGCGAGACCCCGCCCATCAGATCGTCGTGGGTGGCCGTGCGCTCCCCACCGGTCGCCGAGGCCACGGCGAGAAGCGCCCGCAGACGCTTGCCGCCCGCGTCGATAAGGTGGGTCGTCACCGCGTCGAGGTAGGCGTCGCCGAAGACGACGGACTCGGTAAGAAGCACTTCGAGCCGAACCAAGTCCTCTTCTACCGAAGCGAGCCCTAGTTGTTCGAGGGGATTCACATTCCCACACTAGATGAGCGAAGAATAACCATTCTCGGTGATCCGGGGGGCTCGATCAATGCTGGCTTTATGACCGGTACACTTCAAACAAAGAAACGAAGGACGACCATTGTTTGAGCGCTTCACAGACCGTGCTCGGCGAGTACTCGTACTTGCCCAGGAAGAGGCACGCGACCTTAACCACGCGTTTATCGGCACCGAGCACATCCTGCTCGGACTGATCCGCGAGGGTGAGGGCGTGGCGGCGAAGGCGCTTGACGCCCTCGGCGTCACCTTCGACGTCGTGCGTGAGAAGGTGGAAGAGGCGATCGGCGCCAACACCAACCCCTCGCCCGGTTCTCCACCCTTCACCCCCCGTGCGAAGAAGGTTCTCGAGCTCTCCCTGCGCGAGGCGCTCCAGCTCGGACACTCCTACATCGGCACCGAGCACATGCTCCTTGGCCTGGTGCGCGAGGGTGAGGGCGTCGCCGCCCAAGTGCTCAACGACCTCGGCGCGGACATGGCGCGCGTGCGCACCCAAGTCATCCAGATGATGTCCGGCCAGGCCGGCAAAGAGGCCGGCGTTGCGAGCAGCGTCGGCTCCTCCAAGAGCGACCCCGAGGCCGCGGGCGGCTCGGCCGTCCTCGACCAGTTCGGACGCAACCTCACGCAGTTCGCCCGCGAGGGCAAGCTCGACCCGCTCGTCGGACGCGAGAAGGAAGTCGAGCGCGTCATGCAGGTGCTGTCGCGGCGCACGAAGAACAACCCGGTGCTCATCGGCGAGCCCGGCGTCGGCAAGACGGCGATCGTCGAGGGCCTCGCCCAGCGCATCGTCGCGAATCAGGTGCCCGTCACCCTGGCCGACAAGCAGCTCTACACCCTCGACCTCGGCGCGCTCGTCGCGGGATCTCGCTACCGCGGTGACTTCGAAGAGCGCCTGAAGAAGGTGCTCAAGGAGATCCGCACGCGCGGCGACATCATCTTGTTCATCGACGAGATCCACACACTCGTGGGTGCCGGTGCCGCCGAAGGCGCCATCGACGCGGCGTCCATCTTGAAGCCGATGCTCGCCCGTGGCGAGCTGCAGACCGTCGGGGCGACCACCATTGACGAGTACCGCAAGCACATCGAGAAGGACGCCGCTCTCGAGCGTCGCTTCCAGCCCGTGAAGGTGGAACAGCCGTCAGTGGCGATGACCATCGAGATTCTCAAAGGTCTGCGCGAGGTCTACGAGGAGTTTCACGCGGTCAAGATCACCGACCAGGCGCTGATTGCCGCCGCCAACATGTCTGACCGCTATATCTCGGACCGCTTCTTGCCCGACAAGGCGATCGACCTCATTGACGAAGCGGGCAGTCGCCTGCGCATCCGTCGCATGGACACCCCGCCTGCCGCCAAGAAGATCGACGAGGACATCTTGCGCCTGCGCCGCGACAAGGAGTCAGCGATGAACTCGGGCGCGCTCGACCAGGCGAAGGCGCTCGATCAACAAGAGCAAGACCTCGTGGCCAAGCGCGAGGCGATCGACGCGAGCATGCTCGCTCCCGGCGGCGAGGCCTTCGACCTTGTCGACGAGGAGACGATCGCCGAAGTGCTGGCCGTATGGACGGGCATCCCCGTCTACCGCCTCACGGAAGAAGAGACCACCAAGTTGCTGCGCATGGAAGACGAGCTGCACAAGCGCGTCATCGGCCAGGACGAGGCCGTCACGTCGCTGAGCCGCGCCATCCGCCGCACCCGCGCCGGTCTGAAGGACCCGAAGCGTCCCGGTGGCTCGTTCATCTTCCTCGGCCCGACGGGTGTGGGCAAGACCGAGCTCGCCAAGACGCTCGCCGAGTTCCTCTTCGACGACGCCGACGCGCTGATCCAGTTGGACATGTCGGAGTACATGGAGAAGCACTCGGTCTCGCGTCTGGTCGGTTCGCCCCCCGGCTATGTCGGCTACGACGAAGGCGGCCAACTGACCGAAGCCGTGCGGCGCAAGCCATTCTCGGTGGTCCTGTTCGACGAGGTCGAAAAGGCGCACCCCGACGTCTTCAACACGCTGCTCCAGATCCTCGAAGACGGGCGTCTCACCGACTCCCAGGGTCGTGCGGTCGACTTCAAGAACACGATCCTCATCATGACCTCGAACCTGGGCACGTCAGACCTGCGCAAGGCGGCGATCGGCTTCGGCAAGGGTTCGGACTCGATCTCTCACGAGCGGATGAAGGAGAAGGTCAATCAGGCACTCAAGGCGCACTTCCGTCCCGAGTTCTTGAACCGAATCGACGACACGATCGTCTTCCACGAGCTCACCAAGCAAGAGGTCATGGCCGTCGCCGACCTGTTCATCACGCGTCTGCGCGACCAGCTGGGCACCCAGGGTCTCGGGTTGGAGCTGTCGGCAAAGGCGCAGGAGTTCCTGGCCGACAAGGGCTATGACCCCGAGCTCGGAGCGCGGCCGCTGCGTCGCGCCGTCCAGCAGTACGTCGAAGACGCGCTCAGCGAGAAGATCCTGTTCAAGGAGTTTCACGCGGGCCAGACCATCGTGGTCGACGCGGTCGAGGGACCTGACGGTCCCGAGCTCACCTTCGAAGGAGTCGAGGGCCTTCCGCCGTCGGTCGACTTCGAGGACACGACCAACGCGTAGCGTCACAGCGACTGCCTAGCCTCCAACGGGTGAAGTCCCGCACTCAGTACGTCTGTCGTCTTTGTGGCACCGTCGTGCCTCGCTGGCAAGGGCGCTGCGGGGGATGCGGTGAGTGGAACTCGATCGACGAGACGACGATCGCTACATCGACGGCCCGAGAAACGACCCGGGTGCACGCCAGCGCGCTGGGCGAGGTATCGAGCGCAGACGCCGCGCTCATCTCCTCAGGGCTGTTCGAGTTGGACCGTGTCCTCGGCGGAGGATTCGTTGCCGGATCGACGACGCTCCTCTATGGCGAACCCGGGGTGGGAAAGTCGACGCTCGCCCTCATGGCCCTGCGCACGCTCGCGCGTGACCAGCAGGTGCTGTTGATCGCGGCCGAAGAGTCCGCCTCCCAAGTCGCCCAACGCGCGCGCCGCCTCGGGGAGATCCCTGCGCACCTTCACATCGCGACGACGACGAGCGTCGAGGCGGCGAGCGAGCTGATCGCCGAGGGCGGCCGGGCGCTCTGTGTCATCGACTCGATCTCGGCCATGAGCGACGAGACGCTCTCCAGCGTCGTGGGCTCCGTGCCGCAAATCCGGGCCGCGGCGGAACGTCTCTGCTCGGTCGCGAAGTCGACCAACACGGCACTGCTGCTCATCGGTCACGTCACCAAAGACGGCGAACTCGCGGGTCCTCGAGCCCTTGAGCACCTCGTCGACACCGTTTTGCGCATCGAGGGCGATCGCCACGGCGCCCTTCGCACCGTGCGTGCCCAGAAGCACCGCTTCGGGGCGACAGGCGAAGTCGGACTGTTCGAGATGGTGGGCGACGGGCTTCGCGAGATCGCCGACGCCTCCGTGGCGTTACGGGGCCCGCAGCTCGACGTTCCGGGCGTGGTCCTGACCGTCACCAATGACGGCTCGAGGTCCTTTCTCGTCGAGATCCAGGCTCTTGTCGCCCACTCGAGCGGCTCGACCCGCCGGGTCGCCTACCAGGTGTCTTCGCAGCGACTCTCGCTGCTCCTCGCTGTCCTCGAAGCGCGCTGCGGCGTCGACACCAGCGCGGTCGACGTCTTCGCCGCGACGGCTGGCGGACTGTCCGCGAACGAGCCGGGCGCCGATGTCGCCCTCGCGCTCGCGATCGCGTCGGCGTGCGCAGGCTTTGCCGTCTCGCCACTCGTCGTCGCGATCGGCGAGGTCGGGCTCGCGGGCGAGTTGCGCTCGGTGCCCGCCATGGCCCGGCGTATCCAAGAGGCGGCGCGCCTCGGCGCGAAAGCGGTGATCGTGCCCGCTGCGAGCGATGTCGCCGACGTCAACGGCGTCGAACTGTGGCGATGCGAGTCGCTGCGCGAGGCGCTCGCGGCAGCGCAACCCGCTCAGGTTTGACAAAAACCTGCTAAAATAGTTGATCCCCCAAACGCCCTCTTTTGGGGCGAAATCTCTGAGGAGAGTTGCGAAGCAATGACTGCGCGTAAGTACAAAAAGGGCGACCGTCTCGTTTACCCTCACCACGGCGCCTGCACTGTGGAAAAAATCGAGAAAATGACGGCTTTTGACGTCAAGCAGGACTACTTGAAGTTGAAGGTCGCCTACACCGACCTGGTCCTGATGGTGCCCGTGGCGAACGCCGAATCGGTCGGCCTGCGTGACGTCATCAATGACGAAGAGGTCGAAGAGGTCTTCGCGGTCCTTCGCAAGAAGGAAGCCCGCATGCCGACCAACTGGTCGCGTCGGTTCAAGAATCACTCGGAGAAGCTCCGCTCCGGCGACATCTACCAGGTCGCCGAAGTCGTGCGAAACCTGTCGATCCGCGACAAGGACAAGGGACTCAGCGCGGGCGAGAAGCGCATGCTGACCCGCGCGCGCCAGATTCTCGTCTCCGAGCTCACCTTTGCCCTCAACGTGGACACGGAAGCAGCTGAAGAAAAGCTCGCCTCGGTCCTGCCGTAGGCATGTCGGTCGCGGCCGTGGTGGTGGCCGCGGGCCGGGGTACCCGTTTTGGTGGTGCCAAGCAGTTCGCCCTTGTTGACGGTGAGACCATCGCCGCGAGAAGCGTCGCCGCGTGCCGCAGCGCTGCCAGCCGCGTCGTGCTCGTCGTGCCCGAAGGCTACGACGGCTCTGGCGAAGGCGCAGATCTCGTGGTCACCGGCGGCTCGTCGAGAGCCGCGTCCGTTCGCTGCGGGCTGGCGCGCTGCGAGGATGCCGACATCGTCATCGTGCACGACGCTGCCCGACCGTTCGCCAGCCCCGCGCTGTTTGCAGCAGTGGTTTCGGCGATTGCGAGCGGTGCGGACGCCGCCATCCCTGGCCTCGCGCTCACGGACACCATCAAGCGCATCACCCAAAAGGGCGACGACATGGTCGTCACCGACACTCTCGTTCGAGAAGAGCTCGTGGGCGTCCAGACACCGCAGGCGTTTCGTCGCGACGTCCTTGAGCGCGCGCACGCGCGCGGGGACGACGCCACTGACGACGCGGGGCTCGTGGAGGCGATCGGGGCGGTCGTCGTGGTCGTGCCCGGCGAGCCGACCAACGTGAAGATCACCCGACCCGATGACCTTGAGCGACTGGGGACGAGGCGACCGTGAGAATTGGACAAGGGATCGACATCCACCGTGTGAGCGACGATACAGCGCGCGAACTGTGGCTCGGTCTCGTCCACATACCGAATGCACCGGGACTCATCGGTCACTCCGATGCGGACGTCGTCACCCACGCGCTCTGTGACGCGATGCTCGGCGCAGCCAATCAAGGTGACGTCGGTCGTCACTTTCCCGATAACGATCCGGCGTTTCACAACGTGTCGTCACGGCGACTCCTCGAAGCCACGATGACGATCATTCAGGCAGAGGGGTTCCGTGTCGTGTCGGGCGATGTCACGATCATCGCCGAACGGCCAAAGCTTGCGCTCTACATGCCCGCGATGTCCCACGAGCTCTCGAGCGTCGTGGGCGCGCTGATATCGGTGAAGGCGACGACGAGCGAGGGCCTGGGCGCGCTCGGTCGCAACGAAGGCATCGCGGCGAGCGCCGTCGTCCTCGTCGAAGAGCACTCGTGAGCCCTCGTCCTACGCCGTCTCGCGGACCCAAGCGCTCGTCTCGCCCGAACACTCGCTACGCCTCGGCGAACGTGCCTCGACGACCGACGCGCGAACGCGACGGAGTCGGCGGCGATCAAGTCGAGGGGCGACACGCCGTCCTTGAGCTCTTGCGCGCGAAGCGCCGCGCCGTGAAGAAGATATTCATTGCCGAGAACCAAGACGCGTCGGACGTACTCGACGCCATCGAGATCGAAGCGCAGCGCCAGCGAATCCAGGTGAGCATCGTCTCGATGGCGCGCCTCGATCGCGAGGCGAAGACCGAGGGTCACCAAGGAGTGATGGCACTCGCACGGCCGCTCGACACTGTCATGCTCGAAGATCTGCTGCGCGCTCCCAAGCCCTTCCTACTGATCTGTGATGGCGTCACCGACCCTCGCAATCTCGGGGCCATGCTGCGCAGCGCCGAGGGCGCCGGTGTGACGGGCGTGATCCTTCCACGACACCGCTCCGCCCGGATCTCCCCAGCGGTTACCAAGACAGCTGCGGGTGCGATCGAATATCTGACTTTCTGTGACGTTGGTGGCGTGCCGGCGGCGATCGATCAGCTGAACAAGGCCGGCGTTCTCACGGTGGGTCTTGCCGGTGAAGCCAAAGAGTCGCTCTACGATCTCGATCTCGGTTCGGGTCCCGTCGCCATCGTCGTCGGTGGCGAAGAGAAGGGACTTTCTGCGCTCACTCGCAAGCGCTGCGCGACCGTTGTGTCGATACCGCAGGTCGGTCGCATCAGTTCGCTGAACGCGGGTGTCGCCGTGTCGATCGCAGCCTTCGAGATTGCTCGTCAACGACGCTCCGCTTCGTAGCTGATACGTCGCTGCGGCGACGATCAATTTTCTATCGACCCTCATACAAAAATAAATCAATCTTGAACGACACCAATTAAAAACGTTGCGGCACGTCGAGGATTCTCGATTTGTTGTCGTCAACTACGAGCATGCAGGGCGATGTCGAAGGTGATGTCGTGGTACGGGTGTTTGAGACGCAGGCACTCGCATGTCTCGAAATGGAGTCGCAATGAAGAAGAGGTCGTCTAAAGCGGCACCGACTTGCCTGATATTGGGATCATGGATGATTGTCGCCATGTCCGTTTGCGGCGGAACACTATTTTCGTCGAAAGCAGGAGCGACAATCGAGCCGGCTACGACCGTCACCTTTTTTGAAAACGGCAGCGTCTCAGACCCCGTACAAAGCGCTCAGGCTGGAACCTATGACGTGCCTGCAGATCTGAAACTGTTCGCAGACATGACTCCCACTTTTTCCAACCCCGGCTATGTCTTTACTGGATGGAATACCGAGGCTAACGGCAGTGGAACTCCATATTCCGATGGCGCCCAGTATTCATTTGCGGTAAGCACCCCTCTTTACGCCCAATGGAGTCCTGTGCCTTCTTGGACAATTACGTTCAATGACAACGGGGGCGTCGGCGATGTGGCGTCTTTGAGTGATACGTCAGGGACCTCTGTTGCGCTTCCGTCGGGCACTGACCTGACTTTCGCCGGCTACACCTTCTCCGGCTGGAATACGGAGGCGAACGGGTCCGGGACTGAATACTCAGCGGGGCAGTCGCTGGAGGCCGCTTCAAGCGAGGTTCTCTACGCGCAGTGGATTCAAGATCCGCAGGCGGAAATTTCGATCAACGCCAACGGTGGTACGAGTTCGATTTCGACGCTAAGTGGGATTATCGGAACCACGGTGACGTTGCCGACCGCAATGAATGTCGAGGATGCCGGATACGCGCTCAGTTCCTGGAACACAGCAGCGAATGGTTCGGGGACGTCTTTCGAGCCAGGCCAGACAATAACGTTGTCGTCGTCGATGACGCTCTACGCGCAGTGGACAGTCGTTATTCCGCCAACGTCACCCCCATCCAGTTCAACGTCCTCGTCATCAAGTTCGACGTCGACACTGACCGTGAACTTCGTAACAGACGGAGGCAGCGGATCTCTGACGACGTTGGACGTCGCAACTGGCGCGAGTATCACCCTTCCTTCGGCTTCAAGTGTTGTGCGAGAGGGCTACAAGTTGACATCGTGGAACACAGAGGCGGACGGTAAGGGAACGTCATACGCGCCGGGTGCGAGCGTTGCTCCGTCGACCTCACTTACCCTGTACGCGCAGTGGTCGCGGTCGAGCTCATTGACTCAGGTGCTGTACGGCGACATTGGAGACTTTGCTGACCTCTCGACGTCGCTCAATGCGACACTTGAACGGCAGGTCCGCGAACTCGCTGTCGAGCTCAAGGCGAAACAATACAAAGAGGTCAGACTCTACGGCTACACCGCGTCAACAGGCCTGACGTCACTCGACAAGGCATTGAGCACCCAGCGTGCGTCAAGCGTTGCGACCTACTTGCGCGCGGAGCTTCGCACGATGAAGGTAGCGGGCGTCACTGTCGCAGCTTCAGGCGAGGGCTCGGTGGCTGGCAAGACGTCGTCGCTCTATTCGCGAGTCGAAGTGTTCCTCAGTTGAGAGAATCGAACGCACGCCGTCGACAGAATTTCGCTTTGGAGCCGGTTGTGAGACTCCGGCTGACGCTTGACGAAATAGCTTCAGGAGTTGTTTGACACTTTCCCGTTATTGATTCTGTCGCCTGCGGTGTGGTTCTGCTCGCTTCTTCCTCACCTCCTTCGTGTTCAATCTCGCAATGGACTTGATGAGCTCGGCGCCGTCCCAGACCTGGAGCAGCGTGGGCAGCACGCGCACGTCGACCAGGTGGCCGCCGCGCATCTTGCCCACGCTGAACATCTGGTTCGCGATCGAGATGGTGCCGCTGATCGAGACCGTGCGACTCACCCAGTCGTCACCGCTGCGATCCTCGTTGAAGGTGCGCAGGTCGAGCGGTGGCGTCGGGACGGTCGAACGAGCTGCGTAGAACCGCTCGGCGGGGGTCGCCATCTTCAAGCTCTGGTGGGGACGACGCAGGTTGTAGTCCTCGATCCACTCGTCGAGCTCGAACTGCGCTCGTTCCAACGTTGAGAACGTGCGGTCACGGAGAAACTCGTCGCGCAACGTCCGGTGGAAGCGCTCGATTTTGCCCGTGGTCGTGGGACTTGCGGGTGCGGTCAATCGATGCACGATGCCGTTGTCACGACAGATCCGATCGAACAACACCTCAGTCGGGGTGAGTCCGAAGCGATTCGTGAAGACCTTGCCCTTGAATGTCCGTCAAGATCTCCTCGGGCACCCCGTATTTCTCGAGTGCGGCGCTGAAGTGCCCGCACACTTGTCGTGCAATGGCTCGGGTCATGACGCCCGCACACACGATGAAGCGTGAGTGGTCGTCGATGCCATCCAATATCTTGCAGTCGGTGCCGTCGTCGAGCAACAGTCCACCCACCACGTCCATCTGCCACAGTTCCATAGCTTTTCCTCTCTCCCAGCGTTTATAAGTCGGTAGTTTTTTGCGCTTGGCGCGCTCTTCAATGAGGCCACTTCGAACCAGTGCGCGATAGATCGCCGACAGCGACGGCAGCGGTTCGACGTGTTGTTTCTCCAGCTGGTGACGGATGTGCATCTGTCCCCAGCTGGGATGATGACGACGCAGCTCAAGCACGCGTGCTTCGACCAGCGCCGGCATCTGATTGGGTGACACCCGGGGCTTGTGCGATCGTTCGCCGAGCGCCTCAAGTCCGCCCTCTTCATAACGTTTGAGCCAAAGGTGGACCGCTTGGCGACTCACGCCAAACTTCTGGGCCACTTCAGTGACACTGAAACCATCTCTTAAGACGCCGAGCACGGCATCATAACGTTGTTCCATCTTGCTTGACTCCCAAAGCATTGGGCCACCTCCTGCTCATGAGAGAGCAAAGGTCAGTGGCGTTCGTGGTGTCAAGCAACTCCCGAAACTGTGTCAAGCATCAGCCGGAGTTGTGTAAAGGATCACCCGAAACTGTTTCGACAACTATCAGTCGGATGTTTACACGCTTTGGAGCCGGTGGAGGGATTCGAACCCACGGCCTGACGATTACAAATCGCCTGCGCTACCAGACTGCGCCACACCGGCTGGAAGTAACCAGGTTACTTACTGTCGTCGATCGTCATAGAGTTGGAGACAATGAGCGACTCCACACCATCGCATCAAGACTCCCACGCCACAGGTTCTCACTATCAACCGTCCCTCGGCGTCGTGTTCATCATCGTGATCCTCTTCATCGGTGCCACGTTCCTAATGGTGACTACCATCTCGTCGTCGCCCTCGTCAGTGACGACCACGACCGCCCCGTCAACCACGACCACGAAGCCATCAACCACCCGAGTGATTAAGTCACGCGAGCGAGTACAGGTTGCCAACGGCACGAGCGTGACAGGGCTTGCCGCCACGTTCACCCAAAAGTTGATGACCCAGGACTGGGACACGCTGCCACCCGTGAACGGACCGACGGAGAAGAAGACCATCATCTACTACAACCAAGGTCAGCTGAAGGCGGCCCAAGAGGTTGCCGCGACGATCCACGTAAGCCTCTCGGCGATCCATCCGCTTGGTTCGCTGAAGCCACTGTCGGGTGCCTCGGGCGACGACGTCATCGTCATTCTCGGACGCGACGAGTTGGCGTAGCTCAGTTGCCGGTCGGCAAGTCCGGCAAGTCCACTTTGTAGCGTTCGAGCGCAGCGCGTAACACGTCGACCGCCATCGGTCGCAGCTCTTCGAGCGGACGATTGCGGTGGCGACGGATGCCGAGATCAACTTGAGCGATGGTGTGCACGCCAAAGAGTTGGGCGCAGTCGATGAGCAACGCGATCTCGACGCGATAATCGGGTTCGAGTGCGATCGTCTCGAGCGCGCTACGTCGTGCCGCCGTCTCGCCCGCGAGCGGTTGACGTACCTCGCCGAGCCCCGGGTAGAGCAGCGAGAGAATTGGTCGAGCGGTGAGCTCGTTGACCCGACCTCCGCCCGTGGGCATGTTGTGTAGCGGGCGCTCGTAATACCCCTTGACCAGCTGAATCGCCGGTCGCTCGAGTAGGGGTTGAATGAGCCGGGCCACGTAGTCCGCCGTCATGTTGAGAACATCGGCATCGAGGAACACGACGATGTCCGACGTGCTCGCCGCGACGCCCGCCTCCATCGCCGCGCCTTTGCCGCCGCGCCCATCGAGGTGGAGGACCCGCGCACCGTGGTGTTCGGCGACGGTCGCCGTATCGTCGCTTGAGTGGTCGTTGACCACGATGAGCTCGTCGACCAAGTGATCGTGGACCTGCACCATGTCGATCACCGAGCCGACCGTCGTCGCTTCGTCCTTGGCGGGGATCACGACCGCGACGGTGGTCGAGCCCTTGAGCTCGTCGACGCGCTCGAGCGCGAACGAACCGCGAGTGAGTGTCCAGGGAGCGTCGGTCATCTTGGTGAGGTTACGGGCCGCACTTGACAATGCCGCGTTCGACAAGTAAGAATTGTCTCCATCATCCAGAGCGACTGAGGGACGGCCCCGCAGACGTCGCGACAACCAGTGTGAGCCCAGGGACTTTCCCTTCACACCAGGTGCCAAAGGCCGACCGATGAAGAGGGAGTTATGAGTTACGCATCCGGTCTCAAATGTCGAGAGTGTGGCACCGCTTACCCCGCGGAGGCACGCTATGTCTGCGATTACTGCTTCGGTCCGCTCGAGGTCGACTACGACCTTGTTGCGGCACGTGGGGCGGTCACGCGAAAGTCCATCCAGGAAGGGCCCTCGTCGATCTGGCGCTATGGCGCACTGTTGCCTGATCCGGGCGAGTCGCCTGTCGACCTCGGTGCGGGATGGACCCCGCTGCGGCGCGCGACGCGCCTCGGCGAGGTGCTCGGCCTGCGAGAGCTCTGGCTGAAGGACGACACGCGCAACCCAACAGGGTCGTTCAAGGACCGGGTTGTCTCGGTAGCGCTCTCGAGCGCCCGACGTCTCGGTTTTACGACTGCGGCGTGCGCCTCCACGGGAAATCTCGCTACGTCGGTCGCCGCCCACGCGGCATCGATTGGCTGGCCAAGTATCACGATCATCCCCGCCGATCTCGAGAAGTCGAAGATCGCCATGGCGGCGATCTTCGGCGGGACGGTGCTCGGTGTGGAGGGCAACTACGACGACGTCAATCGACTCTGCGTCGAGCTGGTCGCCGAGCACCCCGACTGGGCGTTCGCGAACATCAACCTGCGTGCGTACTACTCCGAGGGCTCCAAGACCCTTGCCTTCGAGATCGCCGAGCAGCTGGGCTGGCGCACCCCGGACCAAGTGATCGTGCCGCTCGCCTCGGGCAGCCAGTTCACGAAGGTCGCCAAGGGCTTTCGCCAGTTCATCGAGCTCGGCCTCGTCGAGGGCGCAGCACCCGTGCTCTTCGGCGCACAGGCGAAAGGCTGCTCGCCGATCGCGACAGCCTTTGATGAGAAGGCGGACTACATTACGCCGCAGCGACCAAACACGATTGCCCGCTCGCTCGCGATCGGCAATCCCGCCGACGCGCCCTACGTGCTCGACGAGCTTCGTTCGAACGGTGGTGACTGCGGTTCGGTGCTCGACGAAGAGGTTCTTGAGTGCATCGAACTGCTCGCCAAGACCGAGGGCGTCTTTGCCGAAACGGCGGGCGGCGTGACCATCGCGTCGCTGCGTCAGCTGATCGAGCGTGGCTCGATCGACCGAGAGAAGTCCATCGTCGCGATCATCTCGGGGCACGGCCTCAAGACACTCGACGCAATCGTTGACACGGCCACGGTGTCCTCGACGATTTCACCGTCCCTTGAAGCGGCTGAAGAGGCCATTCGATTTCACCAGCTGACGGCGGCGCTGTGAGCGTCGTCGTCCGTCTTCCGAGCCAGCTACGTTCCCTCGTCGGCGGGGTCGGGGAGATCCCCGTCGAGGCGACGACCGTGCGTGAGGCGATCTGGGCCGTCGAAGAGGATCACCCCGGTCTGGCGGCGCGTGTCCTGGACGACGACGGGGGATTGCGCCGGTTCGTGAACGTCTTTGTGGCAGACGAGGATGTCCGCTTTCTCGAGGGTCTCGACACGAAAGTCGAGCCCGGCCAGACGGTATCGCTCGTTCCGGCGGTTGCGGGGGGCTGAACCGCGTTAGCACTCTCGGTAAGAGACTGCTAATATTGCATTGCACCAAAAAGGTGGAAACGCACTAGGAGGAACCCCCGTGGCGAAACTGATCGCTTTTGACGAAGAGGCGCGACGCGCCCTCGAGCGCGGAATGAACAAGCTTGCCGACGCAGTTCGGGTCACGTTGGGGCCTAAGGGCCGCAACGTCGTACTGGACAAGAAGTGGGGCGCCCCCACAATTACGAACGATGGCGTGTCGATCGCCAAGGACATCGACCTCGAGGACCCCTACGAGAAGATCGGCGCCGAGCTTGTCAAGGAGGTCGCGAAGAAGACCGACGACGTCGCCGGCGACGGCACGACGACTGCGACCGTGCTCGCGTGGGCACTGGTCCGTGAGGGCCTGAAGAACGTCGCCGCAGGCGCGAACCCGATGTCGCTGAAGAAGGGCATCGAAGCCGCCGTCGACGCGGCGGTCGCATCACTTCACGACCTCGCCACGCCGGCCGACACCAAAGAGCAGATCGCCCAGGTGGCATCGATCTCTGCGGCCGACGACGAGATCGGCCAACTGATCGCCGACGCCATCGACAAGGTCGGCAAGGACGGCGTCATCACCGTCGAAGAGAGCCAGTCCTTCGGTATGGACATGGACCTCGTCGAAGGCATGCGCTTTGACAAGGGCTACATCGCCCCGTACTTTGCGACCGACCTCGAGCGCCAAGAAGCCGTGCTCGAAGACGCCTACGTCTTGCTTGTCTCGAGCAAGATCTCCTCAGTCCGTGACCTGCTCCCGGTCCTGGAGAAGGTCATGCAGTCGGGACGTCCGCTGCTCATCATCGCCGAGGACGTCGACGGCGAAGCTCTCGCGACGCTGGTGGTGAACAAGATCCGCGGGACGTTCAAGTCGGTCGCCGTGAAGGCGCCCGGATTCGGCGAGCGCCGCAAGGCCATGCTCCAAGACATCGCGATCTTGACCGGTGCGACCGTTATCTCCGAAGAGATCGGTCTCAAGCTGGACAACGCGACGCTGGAGCTGCTCGGTTCAGCGCACAAGGTCATCGTCACGAAGGACGAGACGACAATCGTTGAAGGCGGCGGTTCCGAAGAGGACATCAAGGGCCGCATCAGCCAGATCAAGGCCGAGATCGAGAACACCGATTCCGACTACGACCGCGAGAAGCTCCAAGAGCGTCTCGCCAAGCTCTCCGGTGGCGTTGCCGTCATCAAGGTGGGCGCCGCCACGGAGGTCGAGCTGAAGGAGAAGAAGCACCGCATCGAAGACGCGGTCTCGACGACGAAGGCTGCCATCGAAGAGGGCGTCGTGCCCGGCGGTGGGGTTGCGTTGCTGCGCAGCCAGACTCGCATCCTCGAAGCCGCTGACAAGCTCAGTGGCGACGAGGCGACCGGTGCGCGCATCGTCTCCAAGGCCGTCGAGGCGCCGCTCACCCAGATTGCTGTGAACGCGGGCCTCGAGGGTGGCGTCGTGGTCGATAAGGTACGCAACCTCGCCAAGCCGACGGAAGGTCTCAACGCTGCAACCGGCGAGTACGAGGACCTCATCAAGGCGGGCGTCATCGACGCCGCCAAGGTCACCCGCTCTGCGTTGCAGAACGCGGCGTCCATTGCGGCGCTGTTCCTCACGACCGAGTGCGTCATCGTCGACAAGCCCGAAGAGAAGGCTCCCGCGATGTCCGGCGGTGGGATGGACGACTACTAAACCGTTTCACTCACAGGCACAACACCGCGGGGCGAGTCCCCGCGGTGTTGTGCATTACGGAGCCATCTTCTTATCAAGTATTTGCCCGTAGCATGGGCGAATGGCCACTCCTTCCCCCCTTGTCCCGACGCGCGGGCTCAACGTGGTGCACCTCTTTTGCCACCCCGAAGTCGAGATCGACGCGGGAGCGCTGCGTAAGGCGATCGATGACGCGACCCAACAGGGCGTCCAGATCGTGACCGCCGCCATCGTCGGCGCGAAGGCGGACATCTGCCTCATGGCGCTCGGCAAGAACCTCTGGGACATCCGCCACTTCCAGTCGAAGGTGCAAGCGGCCGGTCTTTTCGTGGCCGAGAGCTACGTATCGGTGACCGAGGTCAGCGAGTACGCAGCGGGCATGCCCGAAGAGATGCTGAACGCCAGGCTCTACCCGACCCTGCCCCCCGAGGGCATGAACGCATTTTGCTTCTATCCGATGTCCAAGCGCCGCGGCGAGGTCAACAACTGGTACCAGCTCGACTACGAAGCTCGCGACGCGCTCATGCGCGGGCACGGCGCGATTGGGCGGACCTTCAAGGGGCGCGTGCTCCAGCTCATCACCGGCTCGACGGGCCTTGACGACTGGGAGTGGGGCGTCACGCTCTTCGGTGTGCATCCCGATGACCTGAAGGACTGCGTCTACACGATGCGCTTTGACGAGGCGTCGGCGATCTACGCCGAGTTCGGCCCCTTCTATACGGGGATCGTCGGCTCCCTCGACCAAGTGCTCGACGCGACGATCGCCTGAGCGTCGTTGCTAGCGTCAGCACGTGGACCAACTGATCCCCGAAAAGACGCTCCGCCGTTGGGCGGAGTCGCTCGCGGGGGTCGCGAAGACGGGTCTGGGCTTCACGGAGAGCCAGTACGAGCGAGAGCGCTTCGAAGAGGTACTAAAGATCGCGGCCGACATGAAGGTTGCGGCCGACGAAGGGCTTGACGGCGTCGAAGACGCGGAAGGGTTCGTCACGCAGTGGCTGGGCGAGGTCGGCCGAGGCGTGCCGGGCTATCAGACGCCGAAGGTGGCAGTCGGCGCCGCCGTCACTAACGAGCGAGGCCAGCTGCTCTTGATCAAGCGCGCGGACTCCGGCGTGTGGCTCTATCCGACCGGGTGGTGCGACGTGGGCTACTCGGCGCCCGAGGTCGTCGTGAAAGAGGTCCTCGAAGAGACAGGCATCGAGGTCGAGCCGATTCGACTGATCGGGGTGCTCGACGGCATGCGACTCGGCGAATCACGCATCCCGCTGTACTCCTTGCTCTTCTTCTGTCGGGCGGTGGGGGGAGAGCTCGTGCTCCACCCGCTTGAAGTCTCCGACGCGGGGTGGTTCTACCGCGATGCGCTGCCAAGCCCGACGATCGGCGCGGATCGCTGGGCCGATCCGATTTTCGCCGCGATCGATGGTGTGCAACGTGACGTCTACTACGACGACCTGCGTCGTCCTGTCTGGAGAGGTGACGAATGAAAGTTGACATTGAAGCGGTGACGAGCGCGACGCGAGAGCTCGTTGACGGCCTGAACAAACTATTGCCGCAGCTCTCTGCGAACGCGGCGCCGCTGACGCTCGACGTGCTAGAGCAGATCGTTCACTCAGACGCGGTGACGCTGTATGTCGCCCGGCACGACGGCGCGGTGGTCGGGTCACTGACGCTCGTGATCTTCCCGATCCCGACCGGATGGCGTGCCTGGATCGAGGACGTGGTCGTTGACGGAGAATCGCGCGGATTAGGTGTCGGAGAGAACTTGACCATGGCGGCCGTTGATGGCGCCCGTGAGCGAGGTGTGCGCTCCATCGATCTCACGAGCCGTCCCTCCCGAGAAGCGGCGAACACGATGTATCAGAAGCTTGGCTTTCAACTTCGCGATACCAATGTCTACCGTCTGTCCTTGGAGCTTCCCGACTCTCCCGAGCTTCCCTAAAAGGACTGTTGGTAACAACGTCTGCCAATCCCGCTGCTCTCTTTGTCTCACTAGCCTTGGGAAGTGCAGACCGAGCAAAGTCGCCAGACGCGTTGCGTTTCGAGTGCGGCGGGCTTCGCGGCGCTTGGTAAGCGTTGATGCGGGGCATCCCCGAGCCCGATTTTCTCTTCAGCTCCGATCTGGTGCGCCGACTCGTTGACGAGCAATATCCGATGCTGCGCGAGCGCGACCCAGAACGCGTAGGCGAGGGTTACGACGTTGAGGTGTGGCGAATCAGCGATGACCTCGTCGTCCGTCTTCCTCGACGTCGGTCGGCGTTCACATTCGTCGAACGCGAAATCGAGCACCTTCCGTCAATTCCTCAGGATCTCCCACTCGCAGTGCCTCGAATCGAGGCCGTCGGGGTTGCCAGTGAATCCCTGCCAGGGCCATGGTTCGCCACGCAGTATCTACCGGGTGTGAGCGGGAATGAGGCGACGTTGGCCGAGTGCGTTCGAGGTGCTGTTGACCTGGGCGCTACCCTCGCTTGCATCCACGCACTCTCAACGGAGAACGTCGACAACATCTCTACTCGGGGCGTGCCGATCGAAGCACGCCGAACGTTCTTCGAGCGGGAGCTTCACCATCTACCCGAGCGGGCCGCAAAGATCTCCCAACACTATTTCGATCAAGCGACTCGTTCTGACGTGGAGGACACCAGGGTATTTCTTCACGGTGACGTGCATCGCAGCAATCTCATCGTTCACGGCGGTCGCCCTATCGCGTTGATCGACTTCGGTGATCTGGGTTATGGCGACCGGGCAGGCGACCTCGGCGGAGGGATCTTCACCGTGGGGTACGAAGCTCATCAAGAGTTTCTGACGGCGTACGGATCGGTCTCCGAGGCAACATATGCTCGGGCGCTTGGATGGGCGTTCTATTTGGCGGTTCGCAACTTCTTGGTGGGCGACGCGTACTCGATGCAGTTTCTTGAGTCGCTTCCGGGTTGAAGCCGCTCGCCGCATCGCGGCTTCACTTCTGACGCTGTGAGCTAGATCAACCTCTCCAGATTCTCTGTGCGATAGGCGGCAGGCTGAGCTCGCCGGTCCTGCTGGGACGAGTTGTCGATACGTGACAAACAAAAGCCTGCTGTGAACGGCCTTTTCGTTGTCAACTCGATCACAAAAGAGTTGCAGTTTCGTGGACCACGAGAGGGATTCGGGTAACTCCGACTCGTTACGGTCCGCCTCATGAAACTCTTACACTCAACCAAGCGCCGCCCATGGGCGGTCGCGCTTTTAGTTGCCGCACTGATGGCCACGGTTTCTGGTGTGGGTATCTCTACGGCTTTCGTAGGAACGTCGACCTCGTCGGCCACGCCTACTACCTGTCCAGCAGGCAGCAGCCTCGAGTCTCCCCGAGGAGGTTCGTTCTTCGGTGAGCAGTGCGTCATCACCTCGACGGGTACGCCCGTCGGCGGGATCAAACACGTGTGGCTGATCATCCTGGAAAACAAGTCCTATGACGAGACCTTTACCGGCCTCAACCAGAACTCGTACCTCTGGCAGACGCTGCCCCAGCAGGGCGCGCTGCTGACCAACTACTACGGCACTGGTCACTTCAGCATGGACAACTACATCTCGCTGGTGTCCGGCCAGGCGCCGTCGTACGCGGTCCAAGACGACTGCTCGACGACGGCGAACATGACCAACCTCAACAGCGGCATCATCGCGAACGGCTCGGTCGGCAACACTACCGACACTGACGCGACGGCTGACGGCAGCGGGCACTTCACGAATACACCGAGTCCCACCGCAGCGGGCAACGGCAACTACGGACAGTTGCTCGTGCACGGCGGCGTGGACGCGCCGCTCGCGAGCAATGGCTGCGTCTATCCGACCGATGTGCCGACGCTGTTCAACCAGTTCAACGCGGCGGGCGTCTCGTGGAAGGCGTACGCCCAGGACCTCGGCGGCGAACAGCCCATTGGCTCGACCAGCTACGTAACCGGCTCGACGCCCGGCGTCACCGACACGGTCCCCGGCCGAGAGGACGGGGCATGCGGTTACCCGGGAACGACCGCGGCGAACCCCGTCACCAATCCGACAGTTCTCTTCCCTGCCCCGACCTCTGGCGATGTCACGAGCTATACGGGCGCCCAGCCGGCGGGCGCGAACGGCAACGGCGACCCCGCCGACCAGTACGTCGCGAAGCACTTCCCGACGCCGTGGTTTACGGCACTCACCGGTGAGACGGGCGGCCCGCAGAACAGCCTGACGTATCCCACGCAACCGGCGCTCAACGAGCCGACAACCGCGGAATACGACGGCCCGGGAACTCCGACCGCGGGACCGACCGACACGAACTGCGACGCGAACCACGTCGCGAACCTGGACGACCCGACCTACGGCCTCGAGCACGACCTGGGCCTCCCCGCGAACCAAGTCCCCGCGTTCAACTGGATCACGCCCGACAACTGCAGCGACGCCCACGACGCCACGTGCGCGGGCAACAACCTGTCGGGAGCCTTCAACGCGAACGGCACGCCGAACTACACGCCGTCGGACGCTCCGGCCTACGACCCAGAAGCGACCACGCCGGAGAACTACACCGGCGGACTGTACGCGGCGGACCTGTTCCTTCGCTACTACATCCCGCTCATCGAGCGCTCGGCGGCCTTCGCTGACGGCGGTCTCATCGACATCACGTTCGACGAGGCGAACCCGCCCTTCACGGTCGGCAACAGCTTCAACAACGTGCCAGCCCCGGGCGACGTCACGACCGCGAGCGCCCCGGCCGATCAGCCGACGTACGGCTCGTCGGGAACGACGGCTCCCGGAGCGAACTCGCTCTACGGCGCTTACGGCGTCGCGACCGACGCTGCGGGTGAGAACGTTGACGGCACCAATGTCGGCACCGAGCCGACGGGTCCGAACGACCCCGAGGTGACGGACAGCTCGGGTGACCAGCTCCAGCCTGGACCGGGTGCGTCAGGCTTCATCGACCGACCGACGGGCCTTACCGGCGAGAGCGCGGTCCTCAACGCGGATGGTTCACCCGGCCCGGCGACTGAACCAGCCCTTGGGGCGTCTGGATCAAGCCTCGTCTATGACTCGAAGATCAACGCCGACGACACCGGCCGAATGGTCGCGGGTCCTGGCATCCCGCCCGACACCTTCGTCGGCGCCGTGAGCGACACGGGACCGGTCTCGCTGGGCTCTAACTCGAGCGTGACGACGGCGTCGAACAACTACGCGAAGCCCTGGATTGGCACATTCCAGCTGCTCAGCGACACCGGAACGCCCGTCGACCTGACGGCCCCGTTGGACGGGAACATCACCCTGAGCGCCGAAGGCGCCACGTCGACTGCCACGAGCTCGGCTTGCGCGGCTGGCGACGCGGCGATGACGTTGTCGGGCTGTGTCACCGTTGACCCGCTGTACGACCCGACGGACTTCACACCTGGTGGTGGCGACACCGGCACCGTGCTCATCAGCCCGCTCATCAAGCCGGGCACCGTGTCGAACACCTACTACAACCACTACAGCACGCTTCGCACCCTGGAAGACCTCCTACTGACTGGTCAGACCTGCACGAACCCGTCGAACGCGGACACGCCGCTCGTCGCGGGGACGGTCTGTGGCGGACTCGACGGCGCGGGTCACATCGGCTACGCGGCCCAGCCCGGTCTTGCCGCATTCGGTCCTGACGTCTTCACGGCGGAGTCCTTCCAGCCCGTGGGGCAGCCACCGGGATACTGGGCCGTGAGCGGCTTCGGCAGCGGCTCCTCCACGCTCTACTGCCCGATCATTTCACCGCTTGGACGCCCGGGTCAGAATGGACAACCGGGCCATGGAAGCAACGGCGGCACCGGGGGCACCGGTGGATCGCCGGGATGTGGCGCGAGCGGCGGTAACGGCGGCAACGGTGGTGACGGCGTGTACGCCCGCAGGTTCGGGCGGCAACGGCGGCGCGGGCGGCAACGGAGCCTGTCCGCCCGAGGAGTGGAGCTCGGGCGTGTGGCTCACCTCAACCGGCACCGCGACGACGCCGGTGGACACTCCTCCGTGCAACGGCCTGTTCGGCAACGGTGGCACCGGCGGCAACGGTGGCAACGGTGTCGGCTCGAACCCCGGCGGCAACGGAGGCGCGGGCGGCAACGGCTCTCCCGGCAAGCCAGGTAGCAGCGGCACCAACGGTGCCAACGGATAACGGGGTGGCACGGTTGCTGCGCCGATGAGTTCGCGCATCTGCGCGCGTGCGTCGGGTCGGGCCCTCGGGCCCGGCCTCGCGCACGTCGCGGCGGGATTGCTGTGTGCACTCGTGCTCGCCGGCTGCGGCGCGGCCGCAGTGACGTACCCGTCGTTCCTCCCGAAGAAAACTCTCGACCCGCACGTCGACGAAGCGCTGGTGGGCACGATGTCGAAGCCAGCGCTGCAGGTCGAGGGACTGCCCGTGAAGGTCGAGACCAAAACGTTTCACGTGGATGTGACCGTCAGTGGCCCGGTGGTGCCCGGTGAAGGACTGCCGAACCAACCGGTGGCGACGACGTGCACATGGACTGTGACGATGAAGGGGGCCAGCGCCAACGTGCCCGTATCTATCGCCGACTTCCACTCGGTTGACCACCTCGGCGCTGTCTTTCTCATGGGACTCGTTCCTGGCGAGCACGCTCCTCCATCCGTCCTACGTCCAGGACAGACCCTCACCTTTCAGCTGCGCGCCTACGAGCTCGTGGGCGAAGGCATGATGCAGTGGGCGCCGGATCACAAGCATGTGGTCGCCTACTGGGACTACACGGTGGAGAACGACTAGGTGTAGCCAGTCATCACGTTGCGTCACGGCGCTGCGAGACGCTCCTCGTGATACTGCGAAGCCGAAACTCTCTTTGGGTTCGATGGTTGGGTCAGAGTATCGCCTGACCGACTATGAAGAGGGCGAAGCCATCGTGGCCCTTGCTGCCGACGGTCTGCACGGCGGTTCCGTCGATCCGGCTCTCGGCTCCCGCGCGCTCAAGGAATGCTTGCACGCCCTGGACGCGTGGATCGGTGGAGGCAGGGTTGGCGACCTCACCGGCGCGGACCACGTTGTCGGCAACAATGACCGTGCCCGGTCGAGACAGCTGGAGCGACAGCTCGAGATAGACCGGGTAGCTCTCTTTGTCCGCGTCGATGAAGATGAAGTCAAAGGGCGCAATGCCGTCGGCGATCATCTCGTGCAACGAACCCGTCGCGGTGCCGACTCGAATCTCGACGTGCGAGCTCAGACCCGCGCGCTCGAGGTTGCGGCGCGCGACGTCGGCGTGACGAGCTTCGAGCTCCAAGGAGATCAGTGTGCCGTCGCTCGGCAGCGAGCGTGCGAGCCAGATGGTGCTGTAACCACCGAGCGTGCCGATCTCGAGTATCCGCTTGGCCTTTTGCATGGTGGCGAGCAGTTGGAGGAGCTTGCCTTGGTTGGGTGCCACAGCGATCTGTGGGAGTCCCGCGTCGTCGCTGTCGCTCAGCGCCTTGTCGAGCGCCTCGTCAGAGGGCGCGAGCAAGGACACGAGGTACTGATCGACGTCCAACCATGAGTTTTCGTTCATTGGTGCAGTCTCGCACCGCGCCAGTATTGTCCGCCAGCGCCCAGGCGAGACGAGCTCACCACAGGTAGGGGATGAGGCGCTTGTGCGTGCGCGCGTAGTCGATATAGCGATCGCCGAGGGCTCGCTTCAAGGCACGCTCTTCAATGACGATTCGATAGACGAAGCCGCCGATGACGGGCACCATGAGTCCGGCAAACGACCACCAGTTCCCAAAGAGCAGCGCCACGCCGACGAGGGCGAGAAGGGCGCCCGCGTAGCTCGGATGACGAATGACTTTGTACGGTCCCGAGTCGATGACGGGCTGGTCGTCACTGGTCTGGACGGTAAAGGTGAAGTAGCGCCCAAGCGTTCGAAAGCTCCAAAAGCGGAGCGCGATGCCGCACCAGAGACAGATCAACGCCACCCACCCCACGGTGAGTGCAGGCCCAATCCTCATCGCGCCCGCGTGACGGTAGAAGATGATCGCGAGCACCGCCCCGATGACGCGCGTGACGCCCAGCACTGCTCGGCTCCCGCGATCGGACTCGGTCGCATCCTCACGGCGGTGCTGGCTCTGGCGAACCTCACCGATGATCCACACCGCGATCGTGACGAAGGCGAGCACGTGCAC
Source organism: uncultured Acidimicrobiaceae bacterium (assembly GCA_963732125.1). Taxonomy (GTDB): domain Bacteria; phylum Actinomycetota; class Acidimicrobiia; order Acidimicrobiales; family RAAP-2; genus RAAP-2. Next base: position 277,711 of record CAVSXX010000003.1, read on the forward strand.
GAGCGGATTGCCAAGCGGTCTCACGAGCCGTGACGATACCAAGAACGAGCATCGATACGGGCCGTTCGTGTCGAACGCAGAACTCACGCCGTCAACGTGAGGGAATACGCTCGAAGTCGGTGATCATCGACGAAGCGAGGGGTGAAGAAGGCGACGTCCTGACGCGCCTCGCACTTGCCTCCAAGCAGCACTGGGGTTACGACGACGACTTCATCGAGCGGTGCCGCAGTGAGTTAATGGTTCAGGCGATCGATATCGAGAGCCACCGCGTCTTCGTCGCCCGCGATGACGTCGACGTGCTCGGCTTCTACGTCTTGCGTCCAGTCGACGAGACGCGCGAAGAGCTCGACATGCTCTTCGTCGACCCGGCGTTCATCGGTCGAGGCATCGGCGGCGCGCTCATGCTGCACGCCATCGACGCCGCCCGCGAGAGCGGCGCGTCGGTGATCGTGATCGTCTCCGATCCCTACGCCGCGCCCTTTTACGAGCACTGTGGCGCCGAGCTTGTGGGCTCAACCGTTGCAAGCTCGACCGGTCGAACGCTGCCCGTCTACGAAGTACCGCTTTACAGCCGGTGAACACGCGTCGGTAGCCTGGATCGATGACGACGGATCGCTACTCTCATGGGCATCACGAATCGGTGCTGCGGAGCCACCGATGGCGAACGGCCGAAAACTCGGCGTCGTTTCTGCTGGAAGAGCTCGCTGCGGGCATGACGCTCCTTGACGTCGGCTGTGGCCCTGGCACCATCACGGCCGACCTCGCAGCTCGGGTTGAAGGGGGAACGGTGATCGGCGTGGACCTCTCCGAAGAGGTCGTCGCGCTGGCGCGCGAGCAGCATCTCCCATCGACCGGTGCCGAGCTTTCGTTTCGAACCGGCAACGTGTACTCACTCGACTTCGTCGACGCGACGTTCGACGTCGTCTACGCACACCAGGTGCTTCAGCATCTCTCTCGACCCGTCGAGGCGCTTGAGGAGATGCGCCGAGTCCTGAAGCCCGACGGTCTCTTGGCGGTGCGTGACGCCGACTTTGGAGCGTTCACCTGGTATCCGCCGGATCCGGTGCTCACTCGATGGATCGACGTCTATCACCAGCTCACGAGTCGCAACGGGGCCCAGGCCGACGCGGGTCGTCACCTGAAGGCGTGGGCGCGGGCCGCAGGCTTCGACGAGGTCGTGGTCTCTTCGTCCAACTGGACCTTTCAGAGCGACGAGGAACGTCAGTGGTGGGGTGGACTGTGGGCCGACCGGATTCGCGAGAGCGAGTTTGCGCGCCAGTGCCGTGAATACGGGCTCGCCAGCGAGCGTGAACTCGCTGAGTTCTCCGACGCCTTCCTTCGATGGAGCGAGGAACCCGACGCCGTGTTCATCGTGGTCAATGGCGAGGTGCTGGCCAGAAGGTAGTTTCGGTGGGCTATCAACGTTCCCAGATGATGAGCTCTCCGTCATCCACCTCGACGCGGCGCGCGACCTCCTCAAAGCCGAGGTGGCGAAGGACCATCTGACTGGCGACGTTCGACGTTGTCGTCTCGGCGCGAATGGTCAGGTCCCGCCCCCCGAGCATGGTGAGCAGCTGTTCAAGCGCGACCGTGGCGACGCCGTAGCCACGTCGAGAGGGAACGACGCCGTAGCCGACCTCGAGACGATTGTCCACGGGCTCTCCCTTGAAGCCGACGGTGCCCGACGCGAGTCCATCGACCAGTATCAGCCATGACGAATGCCACGGCTCTTCGACCGTCGATTCCCCGCGCGTGTAACGAGCGGCGATCATGTCACCGTCACCGGGGAAGTCCTCGGACCATCCTGCGGGTGGTCGGTTGCCTGCGGTGATGTCGCTCGCCTCACGCGGCGTGAGCGCCCGCAGAGTCACCGATTCGAATGGCGCGCGCATCGAGCAAGTATGTCGTGGCAGCGCAGCTTCTCTTCGATTCGCGCCGCGGCTCCCAAAAGTGCTGGTCTCGATGCAGAAGCTTCTTCACATTCCGGTAACCTTGGCGTGTTGATCTCACTTCCTCACGCCTTCTTGCTGGTCGTGGCCGGCGTTCTTGCGGGGGTGATGGGCACCGCAGGTGGCATTACCTCACTCATCTCCTATCCGGCGCTCCTTGCCGTCGGGATCGCCCCGCTGCCGGCCAACGTGACCAACGTGGTGGCGCTCATGGGCTCATTTCCTGGCGCAGCGATCGGATCGCGGCCTGAACTGCGCGGTCAGGCGTCCTGGCTGAAGCGCTGGGCGTTCCTCGTGGCGTTGGGTGGCGTGCTCGGCGTGGCCTTGCTCCTCCTCACCCCCAACAGCCTCTTCAACCACATCGTTCCCTTCTTGTTGCTCGTTGCCGCGCTGACCTTGCTCTTCCAACCGCGGATCGCGCGTTGGCACGCCCGGGCCGGGAAGGACAACGAGATGCTGCTCGCGATCGGCCTGTTCAGCATGGCGCTCTACTCCGGATACTTCGGCGCGGGCTCGGGCATCATGGTGCTTGCACTGCTGCTCCTCACCGTCGACGACGACTATCCACGCGCCAACGCGCTGAAGAACATGATCCTCGGCATCGCGACGATCGTCGCGGGGATCGCGCTGTTGCTCTTCGGGCCGGTGCATCTTGCAGCAGCCGTCGCGCTCGGACTCGGACTCCTCATCGGCAGCGCTTTCGGGCCGATGGTGGCACGCAACGTGTCGAGCACCGCGCTACGAATCGGCGCCGCGGTGCTCGGCATAGGGCTGGCCGCATGGCTGTTCGTCGTGCCGAACGCCTAATGACGAACCTTCTGCGCTCGTGGCGTTGCCGTGCAACGACCGTGCATGTGCGTCGTGGGCTCGCGGCCGCGCTCGCGATGCTCATCGTGCTCACGGTGGCAGTTTCCGGCTCGTCAGCGGCGACAGTGGCCTCGATACTGCGGTACGCGAGCAGCAGTGCAAACTACGCCTACAAGCTCAAACTGATCAAGAGCTGTGAGGTAGGCGATGGGCTCGCGGTGGTAAAGAACGTCGGCGCGGCGCCACTTCGCATCACGTCGATCGCCGTGCTCTACGGCGACGGCGCACGCGCCGACGAGGCGAACACCACGTACGAGCTGATCTCGGTGCGTCGCGGCACGAACGAGGGACAACTGGGATCGTCCTTCGATCTCACGGAACTAAAGAGCGGCGTCGCCCTGGGCAACGCCATCGGCGGACTCGTGCAGCCGATCTCGAAGAGCGGACGGTCCTACGACATCGTCGCGAAGGTGCTCGTCATCGCCATCCATACGACGCCGTGGACGATCACCGGCTTGGAAGTCTCCTATCGCGTCGGATCGTCTTCGTACACGACGGTGTTGGCACAATCGATCACGCTGTCGTCGACACCCGACTGTTAGGAGCGTCGACCTAGCATCAGCACGTGCAGCGATCACATTGGCAGCGATGGCATGACGAGTACGACGATCCAACGTCGCCCCTCAGCGCGAGGCTCGCGGAAGTGCAACGCCAACTCCGCGCAGCGCTCGATGGCGCACCTGAGGGCCCAGTGCAGCTGATCTCGATCTGCGCCGGTCGTGGTCGCGATGTCATCGACGTCTTGAACGATCATCCGCGTGGCCGCGACGTCCGCGCGCGGCTTGTCGAGCTGGATCCAGAGCTTGCTCATGACGCTGCTGTGCTCGCGAGTGATCGCGAGCTCTCCAACGTTGAGGTCATCGTTGCCGACGCGGCGCGCACGAGCGTCTACGAAGGTGCCGTGCCCGCCGACATCGTCATGGTCTGCGGCGTCTTTGGCAACATCAGTCTGGACGACATTCAGTGCACCGTGGCGACGCTGGCGTCGCTTTGCGCGAGCGACGCGCGCGTCATCTGGACGAGGCACCGTCGAGCACCGGATCGAACGCCCGCCATCAGAGACATGTTCCGAGGGAGTGGCTTTCGCGAGGTGACGTTCGTAGCGCCCAGCGAGTACGTCTTCACGGTCACCACGGAGCAGCTCGTCCGCTCGCCGGACCCGTTCCGTCCCGACGACACGATGTTCACGTTTTCAGGGAGCGGCGCGCAGCCGGCCTAAGCCAATCTTCTTGCCGCAGAACCGGCGCGGGCCATCGCGGTGGGGACGCCCGCTCCACCGACTAGAAACGATGTTGTGATGCGATACCCAGACATGGACGTGGCGGCGAGCCCGCTCGAGTTGATTGGCCACACCCCCATGGTGCGGCTCGCTCAGATCGGCAAGGGCCTTCGCTGCGACCTCCTCGCGAAGCTCGAGACGACGAACCCCGGTGGCAGCTCGAAAGATCGTCCGGCTCTCACGATGGTCCTCGCCGCCGAACGCGACGGGCTGCTCGGACCGGGCTCGACGATCATCGAGCCGACGAGCGGCAACACGGGCGTCGGGCTCGCGATCGTTGCGGCCCAACGCGGCTACAAGTGCATCTTCGTGATGAGCGACAAGATGGCCCCTGAGAAGATCGACGTCCTTCGGGCCTACGGGGCAGAGGTCGTCGTCTGCCCGACGGCCGTTCCACCAGAGCACCCCGATTCGTACTACTCGACCGCCGAGCGTCTCACCAAAGAGACACCGAACTCCTTTCGGCCCGATCAGTACTCCAATCCCAACAACCCCCTCGCGCACTACGAGACGACCGGGCCCGAGATCTGGGAGCAGACGAAGGGCCACGTCACGCACTTCGTCGCGGGCGCGGGTACGGGAGGCACCATCTCGGGCGTGGGCCGGTACCTCAAGGAGATGAATCCCGCCATCAAGGTGATCGCGGCCGACCCGCAGGGCTCGGTCTACTCGGGCGGGGCCGGACGTCCGTACCTGACCGAGGGGGTGGGCGAGGACTTCTGGCCGGAGAACTACGACCCGTCACTGGTCGACGAGGTCATCGCCGTCTCGGATGCGGACGCGTTTGCCATGGCGCGCGACATGACCCAGCGCGAGGGACTCCTCATCGGCGGCTCAGGCGGCACGGCGGTCGCCGCGGCGCTGCGCGTTGCACACGACCTGCCCGAAGAAGCCGTCGTCGTCGTTTTGATCCCCGACTCCGGCCGCGGGTACCTGTCGAAGATCTTCAACGACGAGTGGATGACCGACTACGGATTCTTGCGACCCCGTGACGAGATGGACGTCGGCGACGTCCTCGAAGCGAAGATCGAACGTCAGGCCAGCACGCTGGCTGACCTCGTACTCGTGACCGAAGACGCACTGGTGCGCGACGCGATCTCTCTCATGCGCGAAAAGGACGTGTCGCAGCTGCTCGTCACGGTGACCGCCGAGCTGCCGCTCGCGGCGAAGGAGGTCTCGGGGTCCCTCAGCGAGCTCGGCGTCCTCGAGGCGACGACGCGCGACCCGTCGGTGCTCGATCTCACGGTCAAGGACATTGCCGACCCCGCGATGCCGATGGTGGGCGTCGGGGTGAGCGTGAGCGACCTGACCCGTCGACTCAGCACGAGCGCGGGCGTGCTCGTGCTGGACGGTGGGCACCCGGTCGGTGTGCTCACGCGAAGTGACCTATTGAGCTTTCTCGAACGAAAGAGTGATCGATGACTGGCTTCAACACGCGTGCGGTGCACGTCGGCTCCGAACCTGACGCCGCGACGGGTGCGGTCAACCCCGCGGTCTACCTGACCTCGACCTATGCCCAAGACGCGGTGGGCGTCGTCCGTTTCTCTGACTACGCGCGCGGCGATAACCCGACGCGCGCGGCACTCGAGGCGTGCCTCTCTGATCTCGAAGGAGCGACCTATGGGATCGCGTTCGCCTCGGGGCTCGCGGGCGAGGACGCGGTGTTGCGCACCCTGGCCCCGGGCGATCACGTCATCTTGGGCGACGACGCCTACGGCGGGACGTATCGGCTGATCACGAGGATCTTCGGCGCCTGGGGCGTCAAGGTGGACACTGTCGACCTTGGCGACGCCGAGGCGCTGGACGCGGCCTTCACGGAGTCGACGAAGATGCTATGGGTCGAAACCCCGAGCAACCCGATGTTGAGCGTCGTGTCCATTCGCGCACTCGCCGACATCGCTCATGCGCGCTCGGCGCTGCTGGTGGTCGACAACACGTTCGCGACGCCGTATCTTCAGCGTCCACTCTCTTTGGGCGCCGACGTCGTGGTGCACTCGACCACCAAGTACATCGGCGGTCACTCCGACGTCATCGGCGGCTTCGTGGCGATGAACGATGAAGAGCTTGCGACGAAGGTCCGGTTCCACCAATACGCGATCGGTGCGGTGCCCGGTCCGCTTGACTGCTACCTGCTGTTGCGCGGGTTGAAGACGCTCGGCATCCGCATGGATCGTCACTGCGCGAACGCCGAGGCCATCGCTTCGTTTCTCGTCGAACACGCAGCCGTGCGCGATGTCTACTACCCGGGTCTCGTCGGACGCGCCGGACACGAGATCGCGCGCACCCAGATGAGCAACTACGGCGGCATGGTCAGCTTCACGGTGCGCGGCGGCGTCGACGTGGCGAAAAAGGTCTGTGAGTCGACCTCGATCTTCATCCTCGCCGAGTCGCTCGGCGGCGTCGAGAGCCTGATCGAGCTGCCCTCTGTCATGACGCACCTCTCGGCGTCGGGTTCGGCGCTCGAGCCGCCGGCCGATCTCATACGACTGAGTGTGGGCATCGAGGACGTCGACGACTTGCTCGCCGATCTCGATCGCGCGCTGTCGCTTTAGAGGTTCACTGCGTCGAGCCAGGTGAGCGACAGATCCCAGAGCGTCTCTGCTGAGTCGGGGTCGAGCGCCCACGGGTTGACGCCACCACCAATGGCCTCGGGGTTCTCCCTGACTTCGGCCTCGTGGCAGTCTTCGAAGTAGCGACCGCCGACGCCATCGAGGAGCGGCGACGCCGCGAGCAGCACGGGAGTCGCCGCACCCTGCTCGGGGGTCTTGCGCAGCTCGACCGGCGTGCGCAGGCCGCCGGTGTAGCGCTGCAGGTTCGTGGGAACGGCCCCGGGGTGGGCCGCGTTGGCGACGATGCCGTCGTTACGCCACCGCTTCGTGATCTCGACCGCGTGCAGGACGTTGGCGGTCTTGGACTGTCCATACGCGGTCCAGGGGTCGTAGGGGCGCCTCGCGTAGTCGATGTCCGTGAAGACAACGGGAGAGAGCTGATGTGCGATGGAGCTCAGCGACACGACCCGCGCGCCGTCGGCGGCCGCGAGCGCGTGGTGCATCCACGAAGTCAACACGAAGTGGCCAAAGTGGTTCGTCGCGAACTGGATCTCGTGTCCGTCGTAGGAGAGCTCGAGCTCGGGGACGGCCATGATGCCGGCGTTGTTGACGAGGATGTGCAGCGGCCCAAGCCAGCCTGCGGCGAAGCTACGAAGCGACGCGAAGTCGGTGAGATCGAGCGCGGCGACGCTGACGGTCGAGTTGCCCGTGGTCGCAAAGATGTCGCGAGCCGCGCGCGCGCCCGCGTCGACGTCACGAACCGCCAGCGTGACGTTCGCGCCCGCGCGGGCCAGCGCCCGGGCGGTTTCGAGTCCGATGCCCGAAGCACCGCCCGTGACGATAGCCATGCGACCCGAGACATCGACTCCCTCGACGACGTCCATCGCGGTCGACGTGGAGGAGAACGGGGTGGTAATGAGGTCCATGGTGATCGAAGTGTACGCACCGCGTCGAAGAGGTGAATCAGGAAACGGGGAACGAACGTCTGCTCGCGTTCCGCGGCGCACGACCGCCGTTCGTTACTCGCCCTCGAGCCGGGCGCGAAGCTGTCGCCGGTCGACGTGAAGTGCCTCGAGCAACGTTGCCGCGGGGTCGGGTGCCTCGTTTTCGAGAAGCGCCGCGAGCACCCCTGTTGCCGTGATGCGACGCCGACGACGGCCGGCACGCCCAGACTCCTGCAGCGCAGTCTTCGCGGCGGGTGACATCTTCATGTGGCTGCCCATCACGAGCTTCATTGATGGACGGGCGGGAATCGGTTGATCGATGAGTTCCGGCGTGGCGGGAATGTGCTCGAGGCCGATCGCGCGTAGCGCGTCTTGATCGAGAGTGAGGAGCGCCCGACGTGCGTCCTCGAGCGTGACGTCCAGAAGCGCCGCTACTTCCGGCTCGCGCAACAACCCGAGCAGGAGGTGGTCGGTGCCGATCTTGCGGTCGCCCGCTCGACGTGCCTCCTGGCGAGCCGCCATAAACGTACGCCATGGGTGGTAGTCGGTTGTGGGGGCCTGGGGCATTAGCGTGCGTCCTTTCCATATTTGATGTGCACCGACTGACGCGTGACGCCGAGGGCGTCACCGATCTGCTGCCACGACCAGCCGCGCTGGCGCGCCGCTGCCACGTGGGCGCCCTCAACGCGCTCTGCGAGGCGATGAAGGGCCACCGACGCGCGCAGTCCGAGCGCGGGATCGTCTGACGATGCGTCGCTCATGAGCTCTGAGTGTTCCATGTTGTCAGTCTAATTTGACAAACGGCGTTTGTCAAATTTATTTGACGCTAGTTCGCGTAGATCTCCGCGACGACGACCTCGTTGCCGTCGGGGTCGTCGAAGTACGCCTTGCGCCCGGCGCCCTCGATGATTTCGATGTCGCGGGGCGCAATCCCTCGACCGTCGAGCGCCTCGAGCACATCGTCGAGATCGTCTACGGCGAGTAGGACGTTCGCACACCGTTCGTCCGTCTCCTCTTCGACGATGAAGAGCCACGCGCCCTCGTTCATCTGCCACATCACCTCTTCGGTGCTGACCAGCACCTCAGGAGCGCGGCTGAAGAGCTGCTCGTACCAGCGCTGGGAGGTTGCGAGATCGCTGACGGTGAGACCGACAAAGACCGACGAGAACCTCATACGCACATTGTGCCCGTCCGCGCAACCGCGCGCTCGCCTCCACGCGACTCGATATCGTGAGGGGTCGAGAAGCGAGAGGTGACCATGCCAAAAGTCTGCGTGTATTCGTTTTCGGTGTCCGAAGATGGATTCGGGGCGGGTCCTGACCAGGATCTGCAGAACCCAATTGGCGTCGGAGGCATGGCGCTGCACCAGTGGATCTTCGCCACGAAGACCGGCCGCTCCATGATCGGCCAAAGCGGCGGCGATGAGGGCATCGACGACGCGCGTTTCAAGAGGGGTCTCGAAGAGCCCGGTTCAACCATCATGGGCCGCAACATGTTCGGCCCGGTACGAGGGCCGTGGAGCTCGAGCGACTGGCGTGGCTGGTGGGGAGAGGATCCGCCGTTCCATCGTCCCGTCTTTGTGCTCACGCACTTCGCACGCGCCGATCTCATTATGGGCGACACGACCTTCCACTTCGTTCCCGACGGGCCGCTCGAAGCACTGCGCCGTGCCCGCGAAGCGGCGGGCGATAGCGACGTGAACGTGGGTGGGGGTGTCGCCACGATTCGACAGCTCGTCGATGCTCGACTCATCGACGAGCTGCATCTCGCCGTCGTGCCGATCACCTTGGGCGCGGGGGAGCGCCTGCTCGACGCTGCGGGGGTGTGGCCGGAAGGCTATGAGGTGCGCGCCATCGTCGCCGGCGAAGGCGTGACCCACATCGAACTCGTTCGTAGAGATGATCGTGATTGAGGACACGACCTTCGCACGAGCGGGAGAGGGCGATCTCGCCCAGCTCGCCGCGCTTCGCTACGAGTGGCGCATCGGCGAGGCGGGTGAGCGAGGCGCGGGAGCGGCGCTGTTCGAAGAACAGTTCCGCGAATGGTACGACGCTCATCGAGCGACCCATGTGGGCTACCTCGCCACGCTTGACGCTGCAGCGATCGGGTGCGCCTGGCTCTGCACCATCGAGCGCGTGCCGGGACCCGAGAAGCTCATCCGTCGAGCGGGCATCCTCCAGAGCGTCTACGTGGTGCCGCCGCAACGGAATCGAGGAGTCGGCGAAGGGCTCGTTCGTCGCATCATCGAGGACGCGAAGGAAGGTGAGCTCGACTATCTGATGGTGCACCCGTCGACGCCATCGTTCTCGTTCTATCGACGACTTGGCTTTGTCGAGTCAGAGAAGCTTCTGGAGCTTCGCTTCGTCTAGTCGCTCTTATCTTCGATCTCCCACGCGTGGTCGACGACGTGCCAGGCGCAGCGTCGGATCGCGTACGACGTGGGCCATTTCGCGTTCGTCGTCGGCGTGCGCAAGGTGGTAAGGACCACGTCGCGCTGTTCATCCCACGGCGTGTGCGGGGCCACTCGAAACCCGACACGCGAGCAGTATGCGCGCTCCGCATTGCGCACGTGTTCGGCGATGGCGTCACGGTCGCGCCCTCCACCGCGTGGACCTCGCCGCAGACGCGATGGAGCGCCGTCGACCACGCCATCGAAGTAGTTCCAGCAGTCTTGGAGGATGAGGAGCTGGCGGTCGCGTTCGCTTGCTGTCAGTTCGCCGAAATCCCACGGTCCGCGGGCATCGGGTGCGCCGAAGTCTGTGGTCGCGTTTCCTTTGAGCGTGCCCACGACTTCGAACGCTCCAGCCGCAAAGGGGCCGGAGACGATCTTGCCGTAGCGCTCTCGACAGTCATCCAGAGCCGCTATCGCGAGGTCCGAGGTCTTCGCGGAACGGCACCAACCGGGCCAGTCGAGCGAGACGGCGAAGACACGCTTCGTGCCCTCTTCCAAATACACGCGCGACGCGACCACAATGACCCCCTCACCTGAAGATAGCCGTGCGGTCATCGCGGGACCGTTTCGCTAGTTGACACGAGAGATCGCCGCGAAGCGGGCGGTCGATTCACCGCAGCGCGGCGGCGAGCCCGGCGGCGTTGGCAAGAGCCCGCTGTCCCAGTCTCATGCAACGGGGACGGCTGGCCCGTCCAAGACCCACCATCATGGCGCCGAACAGCACGGCCCAACCGATCGTGCGGGCGAGCATCGCGTCGTCGCTGACGCCGTACGCGGCAAAGAACGGCGCGAGCTCGTCGTACGGGAGGGTGAGGAGTCCTCCGGCAAGATCGGTCGCCGGGTCGCCGGCACAGAGGTCGCCGAAGTCGACGACGCCGACGAGCTGCTTCTCGCGGAAGACCAAGTTGCCGGGATGGACGTCGCCGTGCAGCCACGTGGGCGCCGAGCGCCACGGCGCCGACGTGCTGGCCCATTCGAACAGCGACCACGCGCGCGAGGTGTCGATGTCGCTTCTAAGTAGTTGAAGACGCGACTTGAGGTCGCTCGCGCGTTCGGCGAGTGGAACGCTTCGCCAGGGATTCATCGGCGCGCCGTCGGGCGCCGTCACGTGGAGCTCGCGCAAGAACGTTGCGAGCGGCGACGCACTCCCGCGCAGCCACTCGTCGTCGACCTCGTCGCCCGACGCCCCCTCGATCCACGAGGCGATCATCCAGGGCCATGCGAAGCTCGCGCATGGCGAGCCGGCGAGCACCGGAAGAGGAGTCGCGAGCGTGACATCGCCCGCGGCGATGCCGAGCCAGCGAAGCTCGTTCTCGAGGGGCTCAACGCCTCTCGCGCGACGTGGCACGCGAACGGCATGGTGATCGCCGAGTCGATACAGGAAGTTGTCAAACCCCTCACCAGCGACCCGGAGCGAGAGTCCGGCGAGCTCAGGGAACTGGTCAGATAGCAGCGCGCGCACCAGCGATTCGTCGACGAACGTTTCGGCGTCGGGCCAGCTCACCCCACGAGGCTACTGACGCCTGTTGGCAACAGCGAGGGTCGCAGTGACTTGCGCGGCCTGGCGCAAGCGTCATACGACTGCGAGGATGGGGCGATGGGAGCTTCGAAGTCCCCCGAGCCCGATGTGCCCGGCATTGTGCTGACCGATTCGCGCTCGACGCAGGTTGGCCAAGCGAACGTCCGTCGTGCCCTACCCACTCGAGGGCGTCGAACGGTGGGGGCGTGGTGCTTTGTGGACCACATCGGTCCCGCGTCGTTCAGCCTCGAGAATCGCTACGACGTCGCGCCCCACCCGCACATCGGATTGCAGACAGTGACCTGGCTCTACGACGGCGCGCTCATTCATCGTGACAGCCTCGGTAGCGAGCAGCTCATCTCGTCGGGTCAGCTGAATCTCATGACCTCGGGTGAGGGCATCGCGCACTCCGAGGAGAACCCCGGGATCACTTCGGGCGAGCTGCACGGCGTCCAGCTATGGGTGGCACTGCCGGAGGCCACCCGTCACGGCCCGTCTGAGTTCGAGCACCACGAGATGCTGCCCCAGATTGGTTTTCGTGGCGGCCGAGGCACCGTGCTGGTGGGCCGATATCTGGATCTGGCATCGCCGGCTCGAAGCGACAGCGCCTTGGTTGGTCTCGAGCTACGCCTGAGCGAGGGCGAAAGTCTGGTGGAGCTGCAGCCTGACTTTGAGCACGCGATTGTCGTGACGAGCGGCGTGCTCGAGGTTAACGGCACGGCGGTAGAACCGGGGCACCTCGCGTACCTTGGCCTTGGACGTGACGCCATCAGACTCAGGGCGTACGACGACACGACAGCCCTCCTTCTGGGTGGCGCACCGTTTGACGACACGGTGCTCATGTGGTGGAACTTCGTCGCTCGCACGCAGGACGAGATCAGCGACGCGTACGAGAGCTGGATGAAGCACGATGAGCGCTTTGGCCCCGTCAATTCGAAGTTGACGCGCATCGAAGTCGGACCACCACCATGGTTCATGCGTCATTGATCGTCTAGACCGGAACCTCCTCGCTGACCCTTTAACGTGAGGTGGTGCACATCGTGGTGGAGACCCTCGACGCCACGTGGTCGCCCTTCGTGCTGGTTGCCGGACTGCTGCTCATCGGTTACGTCGCGGCCGGCGAAGGCCTCTTTCGAGTGGTGGGAGCCTGGTGCGCGCGTGCGCCTGGGGGAGGTGTCGGGCTCTACGTCCTCACGATGTGTGCCGTCGCCATCGTGACGGCGGTGCTGAATCTCGATACGTCGGTCGTGTTCATGACACCCATGGCGCTCAACGCCGCCCGCGCGAAGGGCACCGACGAGACCGCGTTTTTGTTCGGGACCATCTTCATGTCGAACTCCGCGTCGCTGCTGTTGGTGGGCTCGAACCTCACGAACCTGTTGATCTTCGCGCACCGCAACGAACTCGGTGCGACGTTCGCGCGACACATGGTGCTGCCCTGGCTTGCCGCCGTCGTCGTCACCATCGTCGTCGTGGGCATTTGGCGTTGGCGAGGACTTCGCAGTGACGATCGAGAGGCAACGGAGTCGTCGGAGCGAATGACATTCGGCCCGGGCGTTGTCGCCGTTGGCTTTGCCATCGTCGCGATGCTTCTACTCGCGCGCGCTGCCATCTGGGTGTTCATCGCGGGAGCCGCTGCTGAGTTGATCGCACTTACGTTGCGTCGAGGCTCCTGGCGCGACGCGGTGTCGGCGGGGAACCCCGTGATGCTCGCAACGTTGTTTGTGATCGCGATTGCTGTGGGCTGGTTTGCGCGCTGGTCAACGCTGACGACACATCTACTGAGTCACGCCAACGTCGTAGCGACGGCGGCGAGCTCGACGCTGGGCGCGCTGGTCATTAACAACTTGCCGGCGGCATCACTCTTTGCTGCCCACGGGGTGCGTCATCCCTTTGCCCTGCTGCTTGGACTCGACCTCGGTCCCAACTGTGCGGTGACGGGTGCCCTCTCGTCGCTCCTCTGGCTACGAATCGCCCGGCGTCACGGCGTGCGTCCATCGATTGCAGCCTTCTCCGCGGTCGGCACGGTGGCGGCCGTCATCTCGATCTCGATTGGGTTGGCCCTTCTTTAGAGACTGACGTCGCTCGAGTCAATCGGCCAGAGCGGCCACACGCTGCAGTTGCCGACAGGGTGCCAGTGGGAGCCCTCGAGCGGCTGACCACCGACGCTCGCGAGTAGCGCTCGGATGGCACCGCCATGACTCACAACGAGTATGCGTTCGTGCGGCCGCTCATCGAAAAGTCGCTTGGCAAAGATGTGGGCGCGAGCGACGACCTGACGAAACGATTCACCGCCTTGCGGTGCGGCGTCGGGGTTCACCATCACGCGATGCTCGATCCCGGTGACTGACGGCGTGAGCTCACTCAGTGGACGTCCTTCGAGCACACCGAACCCGCGCTCGCGCAGCAAGATATCGGTCATCGCCGTGAGCCCCAATATGGACCCGATGATCTCGGCCGTCTCTCGCGCTCGATCGAGGTCACTCGAAAAGAGGGCTTGAAAACCCAGTCCGCGCAAGGACTCTGCGACGTCGCTGGCCTCGTGGCGGCCTTGTGACGTGAGCTGCGCGGTGTTGTTTTGGCCCTGGATGAGACCCCGTTCATTCCACGTGCTCTCACCGTGACGCACGAGTGCGACCGATGGCGTCTCATTGGTCGTCACGTCGACAGGTTAGTAAGACGTCGACACGACGTGAGTCGCCGCCGCATGCGCGAGCGAAGAGTCATCGACTCAACGTCCGTGACGTAGATCACCCTGAAGATCCGTGTCAAGCATCTGGAGCGAGAACGGTGTTCGACAATCTGAGCGTTTACCTCGCTCGTACGAGGCGTGATCGATTCACAGGCGTTTCCAAACGTGGTCGCGAAGTCACCATCAGTAATTCAGCGGAATCGTGTCACGCCCAACGAGCGCAACGGCGAAGAGCTGACAGATGTCGTCAGTAGAATTGGTTCGTGCCACTGTTGCTTCCGCCGCGAGCGTCAAAGCCGCGGTCGCGCGGGCTGACAATGATCATCGATCGCGGCGTGCCCCTTCGCAACTTCGCCGATCTCATGGAGAGCTTCGGCGACCACATCGACTTCGTGAAGTTCGGCTGGGGCACCTCCGTCGTGACCAAGAACTTCGAGAAGAAGCTGGAGGTGCTGCGAGAGGCCAACATCGACTTCTATCTCGGCGGCACCCTGTTCGAGAAGTACGTCACCCAAGGCCTCTTCGACGAGTATCGAGATCTTTGCTCGGGATACGGTTGCCATTTCGTGGAGGTTTCCAACGGCACCATCGATATTTCGAACGATGAGAAGGCCGACTACGTGAAGCGATTGTCGGACGACTTTCTCGTCATCTCGGAGGTTGGCTCGAAAGATCAGGTAACGTCAGACCTGATGGCGCCGAGGAAGTGGGTCAGCTATATTCAAGCGGATCTGGACGCAGGGGCGGTGCTGGTCACACTCGAAACCCGTGAGGGAGGGCATGGAGGGATCTGTCGTTCGAACGGTGAGCTGCGCTACGGGCTGATCGAAGAGATCCTCGACTCCAAGATCGACCCCGACCGCCTGCTCTTCGAGGCACCTTCGACCGACCTGCAGACCTACTTCGTCCGGCGCGTCGGATCCGACGTGAACCTGGGCAATATCTCGCCCTCGGACATCGTTCCACTGGAAACGATTCGCCTCGGGCTACGCAGCGAAACCTTGCTCGACTTTGAGTACGGTTTTCGCGACGCCGTGTAGCCCATGAGAGAGAGCCGCGACGTCTTTCATCTCGCCATTCCCGCCTACGACCTCGACGCGACGGTGGCGTTCTACGTCACGAAGCTCGGCTGCAAGCTCGCACGGCGCTACGACGACCGCGTGACGTTCGACTTCTTCGGCGACCAGTTGGTGTGCCACTTGAGCGAAGCGCCAGCGGTGCTCACGCCCATGAGTGAGTTATCGATGTACCCGCGCCACTTTGGTGTGACCTTTCGAGAGCAGCGCGACTTTGACGCGATCTACGAGCTCTGCAAGCAACGCTCGGTGCCTCTCTACAGTGATGTGAGCCTGCGCTTCGAGGGCAAGGTCGAAGTGCATCAGACCTTCGTCGCCTGCGATCCGGCGTCAAATCTTATTGAATTCAAGCACTACGTTGATCATCGAATGATGTACTAATCGTTGATGGACACGTCCGGTTCACTCGTCGAACTCATTCGAAAGCGCGCCGAAGATAGCGGGGATGCTCTTTATCTGCTTGACGCGAGAAGTTCCCGCACCGTCTCCTACGCGTCGCTACTCGGTCATGTCGCGTCTCGCGAGCATCAGTTCCGTCGCTGGGGACTCGATCGCGGCGAGCGCATAGGACTCGCCGTGAGCGATCCGCTGACCTTTTCCGTGTGGTTTTTGGCGGCGATGTCAACGGGGCTCTGGGTTGCGCCGCTTGACCCAAGTGTGAACCAGCATGTGGCGACGGCGCTGGAGCGCGGCCGAGCGCTTCGTCTGAGTGCCATGGTGAGCGACTACGAAGCCCCGGCAACACCGTCATCCTTTCGTTGGCACCATGTCGTCGACGACGAGTTCGCTGGCGACGACGAGAGTGCCGGCGACGACGCGGTCGACCTCGCCGTTGGTGCGAGTGAGGGCGGCGTCGTGCTCTCGTCGTCGGGCACGACGGGCCTTCCCAAGGTGATGGTGCTGTCCGTGCCGCACATGCTCGCGACCGCGAGCCTCATCGCGGCTCACCACCGACTCGACGACTCAGACCGAGGCTTCAACCCACTCCCGCTCTGGCACGTCAACGCGGAGGTCGTTGGATTGCTGGCGACGCTCGTCGCGGGAGCCTCGCTCGTCCTTGACGAACGCTTTCATCGCACCGACTTCTGGCGCATCATCGACGAGTTCGACGTCACGTGGATCAACGCGGTGCCCGCCATCATTTCGCGTCTCGCCACCGCGAAGGAGGGCGAAGTTGCGCCGCCGCGTGTGCGATTCGTGCGCTCGGCCTCGGCGCCGCTGTCGCCCGCTCTCTTCGAGCAGTTTGAAGCCGCGTGGAAGCTGCCGATCCTCCAGACCTACGGGATGACTGAAGCGGCGAGCCAGATCTGTGCGACGCCCGTCGACGGCCCTCGTAAGGCCGGCTCGGTGGGTGTCGCCGCTGGTGTGGACGTGCGCGTGGTCGCCCACGGCGAGACCGTTCCGCACGGTGTTGTCGGCGACGTCGAGATCAAAGGCCCGACGGTCATCACGAGCTACGACAGTCCGAGCTATGACGACCGCTTCACTCGCGACGGGTGGCTGATCACCGGCGACCTGGGGTACTTCGATGCCGACGGGTACCTCTTTCTCGTCGGGCGCGACGACGACGTCATCAATCGCGGCGGCGAGAAGATCCACCCGCTCGAAGTCGAGCTCCTCCTCGCCGGCGTGAGCGGGGTGGAATCTCTCGCTGTGGTAGCGGCGCCGGACGATGTCTTCGGCCAGGTGCCGGTCGTCTTCGTCCAGCCAGATGATGAGTCGGTGCTGTTCTCACTTGTTGAGCTCTCCGCCCTCGTCGAGCGACTACGCAGCTGCGCGCTCGAATCCCTGACGAAGGCCCAGCGCCCGACGCTCGTCAAGGTCGTACGTTCCTTGCCCGTGCACGCGACCGGAAAGCTACGTCGGTCGCTCCTGCGCCAAGGCGACATCACCGTTGTCTACGAGGAGCGTCTGTAGCGTCCGTCTGGTCGTTCCCAGAGGAAGGTCATGAGTACAGAATCGGAGGTGCAACCAAGCGGTACCCGGCAACGTCTCGAGCACGTGGACGCGATGCGTCCCATCAAGCAGACGGCGGTTATTTCGACCCACGCTCTCATCTTTTTCGCGCCGTTGTCGACGAGCCTGGTGGCCTCGGGCATGCTCACGCTCACGCACTTCTCGCGCGACGCGTTCCTCTTCGTGTCGGCGTGCATGCTCGCCTACAGCTATCGCGACAGTGGGCGCATCGATCTCGCGCACTACTGGAAACGCCGGTTCATGGCGGTCGGACTCGTGTACATCGTGTGGTCGATCATCTACTTTCCTGTCGCGGCCCTCGTCAGCTCGAGGACGTTTCCGTACTTTCGCCTCCCGGCGTCGACCGTCTTCAGTCTGAGCGGACTGCACCACTTCGCCTTCGCCCTCATGACGGGCTACTACCACCTCTACTTCCTGCTCGTGCTCCTCGAGTTCTACGTCGTGTTCCCATGGCTCTTTCTCTTCCTTCGTCGCCATGTCAACTGGCGTCTGCCCCTCTTGTTGGCGTCGCTCGCGTGGCAGGTCGTGTTCCCCATGGTCATACGGCGCGGGTGGTTGGGATTCAGCGTCACGTCGAGAGTGGAGACGCGACTCGTCTTCTCCTACACGCTCTATCTCATCGGCGGCGTGATCGCCGCCTTCTACCTCGAGCGCTTCCACGACTGGTTGGTCAAGCATCGCTACGGGATCCTCGTCGCAACCGCGGTCGTCGCGGTCGTCCCGCTTGTCATCGACTACTACGCGGCACACGGGGTCCATATGCCGCTCCTCGTCGTGCCGGGGGGCAACCCCTTTGCTGCATTCGTCATTCCCTACGACGTGGGCGCGATCGTGGCGGTCTACCTGCTGGGGGTGTATCTCGTCAGTCCCCAACGCAGCGCGCGCACCCGCGCCATCGTGGCGTCAGGCTCTGAGGCGGCCTATGGCATCTACGTCTCTCAGATCATCTGGCTTGTGTGGCTGCAGCGCTGGGGTGAGCACTTCAACGTGATCCGCTCGGTGCCGTGGCTCGCCATGACCATTTTCGCTGTGGTCGTGGTCTATTTCGCGGGGTGGCTCTTCAGTGCGTTGGTCGCTCGCACGCCTCTCGCGCGAGCCGTGGTCGGGCGCAGTCGCCAGCCGTGGAGCACGTTGCTCTGGTGGCGCCATCGCGCCGACCCCGAATCCCACCACGACTTCGGCGAAGGACCGCTCAACCTCTCCGACGTGTAGCGTCGCCCACTTCTCCTAGTGACAATGTCGCGATTCACATCGCCCAAAACGTGCGAGGCTCAAAAGTACGATGAAGCGCGAAGAAGCGATCGGCCGTGGCGCGACCTAAACGCGAGAGCGAGCGCCAGCGCATACCGCCGCCGCTGATTCGGCGCCGCATCCCCTCGGGGCGCGGTGCCATGGAGCAACCCAACGTCACCCACGACGGCGACGCGCGTCTCACGCCAAAGTTCTGGATCGCGGTCGTCCTCACCGGCGTCGCGGCCGGCCTGTTTGGCGACTTCTTGATGTGGACCCTCGCGCTCATCGAGCGGCTCTCCTTCAACTACCGATCGGGCAGCTACCAGGCGGCGGTCGCGGCGGCCTCGGGAGAACGACGCATCCTCTCCCTCGTCGTCGCGAGTATCTTCGGTGCCGTCTCGTGGTATCTCATCCGGCGCTACTTGAAGCGTGAACGCTCCGACATCGACGACGCGGTCTGGAATGGAAACGGCGAACTGTCGATGCGACGAAGCTTTCTCACCTCGGTCGTCTCTGAAGTCGTCGTCGGGGCCGGCGCCTCGATCGGCCGCGAAGCGGCGCCCAAGCTCATGGGCGGCGCCTCGGGGTCCCTCATCGCCACGTGGTTCTCCCTGACGTCCGCACAAAAGCGTCTGCTCGTCGCATGCGGTGGCGGCGCGGGGCTCGCCGCGGTCTACAACGTGCCACTCGGCGGTGCGCTCTTCACCGCCGAGGTCCTCTATGGCAGCTTCGCTCTGCCGGTCGTATTTCCCGCGCTCGCGACGTCGCTCATCGCGACGTGCGTGTCGTGGATCTACTTGCCCGAGGGCCCCACCTATGCCGACATTCCGACCTACCGCTTCAGCGCGTCGCTCATGATCTGGTCGCTCATCGCGGGTGTCGTCATCGGGCTTCTGGCGGTCGGGTACGTGCGCCTCATCGGCTGGGTCGCCTTCCGCCAGGCCAAGGGAGCCAACATCTTTTGGACGATGCCGATCGCCTTTCTCATCGTCGGGGTGATCGGCCTGTGGTATCCCCAGCTCTTCGGCAACGGCAAGGACATGGCACACCAGGCCTTCCTCGGCGTGGGCAGCATCGGGCTCCTCTTTGCGCTCTTCTTCTTGAAGCCCCTCGTGACCTCGCTCACCCTCGGCAGCGGCGCCGCGGGCGGTCTGTTCACGCCGTTTCTTTCGACGGGCGCGATGCTCGGGGCCTTTCTTGGGGCGGTGTGGCTCCATCTCTGGCCCGGTGCGCCGGTCGGGGCGTGCGCCATCGTCGGGGCGGCCGCGATGATCGGCGCCTCGATGCAGGCCCCACTGGCGGGCCTCGTGCTCGTCTTTGAGCTCACCCACAGCGGCTTTGACATTGCGGTGCCGATGATGGCGGCGACGGTGATCGCCACTGTGATCGTGCGCCAGATCGATGGCTACTCGATCTACTCGGCGCGTCTCCCTGCGCATGAGCAGCTGTCGGAGACCTGACGAATCGACTCCACATGCTGGCTGCAAGAATGGCGGAGTGACGTTCCCCCCATCACGGAGCCACGATGACTGACGTCGCGCTCGTCGTCCGCCGCGCCGAGACCGACGACTGGCCGAAGTTGCGCGCGATCCGTTTGGAGGCGTTGAGCGATTCGCCCGAGGCCTTCGGTTCCACCTACGGCGTCGCCCTCAAGCTGTCGAACTACCAGTGGCGCGCGATGGTCGAGCGTTCGCTCTACTTTCTCGCCGAGCGCGACGGCAACGTCGTCGGCATGGTCTCGGGCGGGTTGAACGATCGCCACCCAGGCACGCACTGGCTCTATGGCATGTTCGTCACGCCGTCAGCTCGCGGCACCAACACGGCCTCGATGCTGGTGGACGCCGTGGTCGAGTGGGCGAGGAGCGAGGGCGCGACCGAGCTATACCTGCACGTCACCTCGATCGCCCAGCGCGCCAGAGGCTTCTACGCCCGTGTCGGCTTCGTGCTGACGGGAGAGAACTTCGGGATGGACCGAGACCCGAGACTCACGATGCTGACCATGAAGAAGTCCCTCGTTGATGACTGATCTGGCGGTCACGAACGTCGAGCCCTCGTCGCTGTACGACCTCCGTCGGCGGATCCTTCGCGGAGGGGACCCCACCGCCTCCTTCAACTACGAGCAGGACCACGCGTCGACTGCACAACACTTCGCCGGCGTGCTCGACGGTCGCATCGTGGTGAGCGCGTCGTTCTTTCTGGTGCCGGCGCCCATTCGCCCCGAGCTCGTGAGCTATCAGCTTCGGTTCATGGCGGTCGAGGCCGACGTCCAGGGAAAGGGCTATGGAACGCTCGTGCTCGACACCGCAGCAGCAGCGCTGCGGGACCTGGGGGCAGAGCAGTTCTGGGCGAACGCCCGGGACACCGCGCTCGGCTTCTATCTCTCGACCGGCTGGACGTTGGTCCCAGGATCCGAGAACGTGAGCGCCGAGACAAACCTGCCACACACGAAGGTCGCGAAGTTGATTCGCCGGGTGTGAGGTGCACTGAGTCGCCTCGTCACATTTATTAAGTTTGTCGAATGCGCAAGTACGTGATTCTGCTGGTCGTTGTCGTGATCGCCGGGGGTGTCGCTCTTGCCTATCCTCACTTCCACTGGCACAAGACGCCGGCCTCGGCGGCGGCGACGACCTCGACGACCACGACGACCGCGCCGAGCTACCCGATCGCCCCCCTCACGGGACTGCCCGATCCGGGTGGCGCTGCGCTGCAGCGTTCGGCACTCACGGTGAAGATCGAGAACACCCCCGAGGCGTTGCCCCAGTGGGGCGTCGCGCAGGCCGACGTCGTCTACGAAGAGATCGTGAACGGCGGGATCACTCGACTGGCGGCCATCTTCAATTCCCAGGCCCCCAGCAAGATCGGCCCGGTCCGCTCGGTGCGTCCGACTGACACCCAGGTCGTCTTCCCGATCGGCGGCATCTTCGCCTACTCCGGGGGCGCGCAGTACGCGATCAACAGCATCGAGACGGCGCCGGTCAAGCTGATCGACGAGAGCTCGGCGGGCAACGCCATGTTCCGCGATCCCGATCTCGAGGCCCCGCACAACCTCTTCGCGCGCGGCTCGCAGCTCTTTGCCTTTGGGGGCACGCCGTCGCCCCCTCCGGCCCTGTTCAGCTACCGACCAGCAAGCGCAAAGCCGGTCGGCGCGCCCGTGGTCAGCTTCATCGTCCCCTTTCCGAGCATCTATCCCGTGACCTGGACGTGGGACGCCGCGACGAGCTCGTGGGATCGCACCCTCTTCGGCCAGCCCGACGTCACCGGCACCGGTCAGCGCGAGTCGCCCCAGAACGTCGTTGTCATGTACGTCAACTACGTCAACGGCATCGGCACGATGAACTCCTACGCGGACCTCCAGGGTTCGGGAGAAGCCTTGGTCTTCAGCGGCGGGCGAGAGGTCGCGGGCACCTGGTCGCGAGGTTCCTCGATGTCCGACATCATTCAGTACAAGACGTCGTCGGGCGCGACGATTCGTTTGACCCCCGGACAGACCTGGGTGGAGCTGCTCAACGACGGAGTGGCCCTCAGCATCACGCGCTAGCGACACCGCGACTCGACGTATGGTACGAGGGATCGTTCGGAAGGAGCGTCGTGACCTATCGCGAAGAGCTGATTGATCTGCCCGACGGGCGCACACTTGAGGTGGCGACCCTTGGCAGCCCCGCCGGAGCGACTGTCTTCTTCCACCACGGCACCCCGGGCTCGACGAGGCAGGTCAAGATGTTCGAGCCGTTGCTCGACTATGGCGACTTCTATCTCGTCACCATCTCGCGCCCTGGCTACGGACAGTCGTCTCGTCAACCTGGTCACTCGGTTGCTTCGGCGGTCGAGGACGCGAAGGCGGCGCTGTCGCACTTCGGTCGCCAGCGCTACGTTGCCCTGGGCTGGTCGGGCGGCGGCCCTCGTTCGCTCGCCAGCGCGGCACTGGACAATACCTGTGTCGGCGCGGTGGCGGTCGCGAGCGTTGCGCCGGCTGACTCCGACTTCGACTGGACCGAGGGCATGGGTCCCGAGAACGTGACGGAGTTCACGCTCGCTCAAGAAGGTGGCGCGCCGTACGAGGAGTACATGGAAGCCGTGGGCGGCGCCATGGCTGAGCTCACGAGCGACAATCTGTATGAGTTGCTCGGGGGTCTCTTCCCCGAGGTCGATCGCGAGGCGCTGACAGATGACAAGGCTCGCGATGCCTTCATCGAGTCGGCGAGCTACGGGTTCGCCAAGGATTGGCGCGGCTACCTCGACGACAACGCGGCCGTGATCGCGCCGTGGGGTTTCGACGTCACCGCTGTTGACAAGCGCGTGCACCTTTTCTTCGGCGACGCCGACTTGATGGTCCTTCCCACCCACGGCGCGTGGCTCGCGAGCCACCTCCCCAAGGTCGCCCAGCATCACATGCCAAAAGAGGGTCACGTCTCGATCTTCGCGGAGCACCCCGACGAAGTGGCTGATGTGCTCAACGATCTGTCGTCCTGATGCCACGCCTCGGCAACCTCTATGGGCACGACGCGACCTTCCTCGGGGTCCCCAAGGCCGATCCCGATGTGCTTGACGAATGGGTGCACGCGAGAGCGGTTATCATCGGCGCGCCCTTTGACGGAGGAACGTCCCATCGACCCGGAGCGCGCTTCGGTCCACAGGCGATTCGAACGACCGACTACCTGCCCCACGACGGCATGCGTCCCTCGCTGGCTCTCGGGCTCGACCCGCTCATCGATCTCCACGTCGTCGACCTTGGCGATGTGGAGATGCCCTCGGGCGAGACTGAGCGTTCCCTTGCTCTCCTCGAAGACCGTGTGGCGATGGTGGCGCGCCAGAGCGTAATTCCCATCGTCCTTGGCGGCGACCACACGATCGCCCTGCCCGACGTGACGGGTGTCGCGCATCACGTGGGCTTCGGCCGCGTCTCGATGATCCACTTCGACGCGCACGCCGACACCGGCAACACGCAGATGGGCTCGCTGTACGGGCACGGCACGCCGATGCGCCGGCTCATCGAGTCAGGCGCCGTTCGCGCCGACCGGTTCCTCCAGATTGGCCTGCGCGGCTACTGGCCGGAGCCCGAGACGCTCGACTGGATGGCCGACGGCGGCATGCGCTCCTTCGAGATGTCCGAGATCGTCGCGCGAGGTCTTGACGCTGTCCTCGACGAGGCGCTCGAGATCGCCATGGACGACTGCGACGCCGCCTTCCTCTCGATTGATGTCGACGTGGTTGACCCGGGCGCGGCACCGGGCACCGGGACGCCCGAGCCAGGCGGCCTCACGAGCCGACAGCTCCTTGACGCGGTGCGGCGCATCGCCATGAGCGTGCCCATCGCCGGCGTGGACGTGGTCGAGGTCGCACCCCCCTACGACCAGTCAGAGATCACGGCCTACCTCGCCAACCGCGTGGTCTTAGAGGCACTCGGGGGGATCGCGTGGCGAGATCGAAGCGAGCGCGGCGAGCCGAACCGCACGCCAAGCGATCCTTTGCTGCAGCGTTAGCGCGGTCGTCTCTCGAAGCGAGCGACCGCATCACGTTCGAGGGTCAGTCGCTCATCGAGTTGAGGATCTCGTGCACCATCTCGATGGTCGTATTGGGGTGAAGAAACGCGATGCGAGCGATGGTCTCACCCTCCCACTTGGTCGGGGTGACGAAGGCGATCTGGCGACTGAGGAGCGTCTGGCTCCACTCGTTGTAGCGCTCCGCGTTCCAGCCCTTTTTGCGAAAGAGGACAATCGAGAGGCTCGACGGTCGCACCATCTCGAGGTCTTCGCTCGCTTCGATGAGCTGCTCGGTGCGCTGCGCGAGGTCGATCGCGGTCTGGACCGCCGACTGGTAGGCGGCGGTGCCGTTGGTGATGAGCGAGAACCAAAAGGGCAGCCCCCGCGCGCGCCGCGAGAGGTGAATGCCGAAGTCTGAAGGGTTCCACTCGTAGTTCTCGTCCGAGCTGTCATGCAGTACGTCCAAGTAGCTCGCCTGCTGGGCGAGGACCTTGCGAGCGACCGTCGGATTGCGGTAGATCAGGGCGCAGCAGTCGAGCGGAGCGAAGAGCCACTTGTGCGGGTCGACGATGAAGCTGTCGGCATGACGGATGCCGCTCATGAGGTGGCGATGGGACTCGGAGAAGATTGCCGCCCCCCCGTAGGCGCCATCGATGTGAAACCAGAGGTCGTGCTCGCGCGCGTAGCTGCCGAGCCCCTCGAGGTCGTCGACGATGCCGGCGTTGGTGGTGCCGGCCGTGGCGACGATGCCGACGACGGTCTCGGGGTGGGGGTCGTTGGCAAGGGCTGCTTCGAAGGCCTCGAGGGTGAAACGGTGATCGTCGGTGGCAACGACGAGCGTGTCGACGTCGAGCACGTGCAAGGCCTTGCCGATGCTGGAGTGCGCGTCTTCAGAGATCGCAAATCGCAGTTCTCGAGGATTGAGGTGGGACCGCTTCGCACGCGACACGTCACGTCCGACGGTGAGCGACGAGAGGTTGCCGATGGATCCACCGGAAACGAACGCGCCACCGGAGCCGGCCGGAAGGCCCGCGCTCTCGGCGATGAAGTTGAGCGCCTGGTTCTCAGCGACGACGACGCCGCTCGACTCGAGCCAGCTGGTGCCGTTGAGACCCGAGCACGAGACGACCATGTCAAAGAGCAGGGAGTTCTTCGTGGGGGCGTTCGGGATGAAGGCGAGAAAGCCGGGGGAGTCGATGGAGACGACGGCCGGGGCGAGCGTCTCTTTGAAGAAGTCGAGCACTTCTTCGGGGTTGCGCCCCTCCGACGTGATGAGCGTGTCGAGCTCTTTCGTCGGGATGTCCATCTGGCTGCCGTAGTCGAGTGGCACCGGATCGAGTGACAGCCGCTCGCGGCAGTAGTCGAAGACGGCGTCGGTGAGTTCCGGGTCGTACTCAAACATTGCGTGCCCCATTGCACAACCTTTCCCTTTTTGCCCCTCGCCATCGTACGGGAACGAACGATGTTCGAATGATGCGCCGGACTTTCAGGCTTTATGGCTCAAGTATCATCCCGTAATGGCAGTGGACCGCGTCGGATACCTGGGACCAGAGGGTTCGTTCTCCCATCAGGCGGTAACCACGTTGACCGGCGTCGAACCCGTTGGCTATCCGTCGATTGAAGACGTGCTCGCCGCCGTCGCCGCGAACGACATCGATCAGGCGCTCGTGCCCATCGAGAACGCGCTCGAAGGTACGGTGTCGGCGACCATCGACGGGCTCGTCTTCGACCACGACCTGGTCATCCTTCAAGAGATTGTCCTGCCGATTCATCTGCATCTGCTGGCGCGGCCCAGTGTGGCGCTCGACGATATCAAGAGTGTCCGCAGCTACGTCCATGCGCTCGCCCAGGTGCGCTCGTTCGTCCACGAGCGCGGCCTGGAGACGGTGCAGACGACGTCGACGTCCCAGGCCGCACGCGACGTCGCCGAGTCGGCGGAGCCCTGGGGTGCGGTGGGAAGCTCGCTCGCGGGCGAGCTCTTCGGCCTCGACATCGTGGCGGCTGACATCGAGGATCATCCCGACAACGCGACGCGCTTCGTGCTCGTCGGACGCGGCGCAGTGGCGGCGCCCACCGGACACGACCGATCGACGATCGTCTGCTTTCAAGACGCCGACCATCCCGGAACCCTGTACGCGATCCTGGGGCGTTTCGCCGCGCGCGACCTCAACCTCACCAAGCTCGAAAGCCGTCCGACCAAACAGGGACTGGGCGACTACTGCTTCGTCATCGAGTTCGAAGGTCACGTCGCCGACGACGTGGTCGCCGACTGCCTCGCCGATCTGCAAGCCCACCTCGCGAGAGTGAAGTTCCTTGGCTCCTACCCAGTGACGGGCGAGGGCGCGAGCGACCGACGTCAAGAGGTCGCTGAGGCACGTCGGTCGGCTGATCAGTGGATTGAGACGATCCGCGCGCGAGTCCTGCCGATGTAGACCGATCCGGTGGCATTCTTGCCACGCTCAGCCGTACCATGACGGCGAAGTACCTGTCTCGAACCGAGGAGGGGATTGTGACCTACAACTTCGAAGTCTCCGATCGAATGCCCGTGCCGCCCGACGCGATCTACGCCGCGTGGCTCTCGAGCGTTGGCCACTCTGCAATGACGGGAAGCCCCGCACACGTCGACGCCCGCGAGGGCGGGGACTTCGACGCCTGGGACGGCTACATCCACGGCGTGACGCTGACGCTCGAACCCTGCACTCGCATCGTGCAGACGTGGCGGTCGCAAAACTTCACCGACGAGCACGCTGACTCTCAGATCGAAGTGCTCCTCGATGGCGACGAACGAGGGACGCTCGTGCGCGTTCGCCACTCGAAGGTGCCCGACGATCAACTCGGCTACGAGCAAGGCGGATGGCAAAAGAGCTACTTCGATCCGATGAAGGCCTACTTCGCGAAGCAGCAGCCCTTGTTGGAACCCCGCCATCTCCACTAAGACGCGTGAGTGAACTCCTGTTCTAGGAGCGATACGCCTTCCGCTGGGGCGTGGTGACAAGGTCCAGTGCCGTTTGGACGATCCAGGTCTCGATCTCGTCGTAACTCCACCCGTGATCTCGACTGAGCGTCCGCCACGTGGCGGGGAGCGACAAGAAGCTCAAGACATCGACCGCCTTGGTGGCGGGCAGTCTCGGTTGGAGTGCGCCGAGCGTCTCTAGTCGCTGGACCGCCGTTTCCCACCCGAAGCGATGGAGGACGAGACCCTCTTGCCAAGCTTCCGCGGCGAACGGCTCGAAGGGTGCTGCCGCCTCGATGGCCGACACCAGGTCGCCTGACGATTCCATGAGTCGTCTGATCACGACGACACAGCCAGAGATCACCGCGAGAGGGTCGTTCGCCATAGCAAGCGCGCCCTCCACGTTTTCTGGCACGCCCGCAAGCACGGGGATAAGTTTGCGCAGCTCTTCCAAGATCGTTGGCTTCGGACCCACGCTCACATAGACGGTGGGCACTGCCACGTGGGCTGCGGCTGCGATCTCGGCCACGGTCGTTTGCGCATAGCCGCGCTCGACGAAGAGGGACCGTGCTGCATCGAGGATGGCCTGACGCGTGGACGCCGCCTGATTCTGTCGGCGTTCGGAATGATATTTGGCCCTTGACATACTGTCACCATAGTCCTACATTATTGATTAGAAGTAGCCTATCATGATACTGGAGGTGGCATGTCCCGGTTTCTGTTTGCGACCTATCCAAGTCCCGGCCACGTCAACCCGGCGAGCGCTGTGGTGCAAGAGCTCACCGGTCGTGGCCACGAGGTGCGCTGGTATACGGGACGTCGCTTCGCCGAGGCGGTGGCCGCGTCCGGCGCGCGCTTTTGTGCCATGCCTGAGGCACTCGACTGGGACTACAAGGACTTAAACGCGGCCTTTCCTCGTCGCGCCGAGCTCAAAGGACTCAAACAGAGCCAGTTCGATCTCACCGAGATCTTCGTGCGACCACTCAGCGAGCACGTGCCTGCCTTGAAGGCGCTCCTCGTGGACGAGCCCGCCGACGTCTTCGTCTGCCACACCGCCTTCTACGGGGGAGGTTGGCTGCATGAGCTCGGTGGGCCACCGAACGCGACGCTCGGCGATACGTGTCTCATGTTCCCGAGCCAGGACGCCGCCCCCTACGGGATGGGGTTGGCGCCGCGCAGCGGCTGGGTCGGGCACCTCCGCAACAGGGCTCTCAATGCCGCGACCCGCGCCACGTTCCTCCCTCCGGTCACGAAGGTGGCACGCGAGGTCCGGGCCGGGCTCGGGCTTCCGCCCACGCCAATACGGGGCCTTGAGTTCGGACAGTCCCGCTACCTGCACATCCAGCTCTGTCCCCGCCGATTCGAGTACCCGAGAGCGGATCTTCCTCCCTACGTCCACTTTGTTGGCGCCCCGATGCCGCCGACACCGGCGGACTTTGCTCCGCCGAACTGGTGGCCGAGGCTTTCGCAGTCACGACCCGTCGTCCTCGTCACGCAGGGGACCATCGCCACCGAGCCGGCGAATCTCATCGCTCCGTGCCTCGAGGGGCTCGCGAGCAAGGACGTCTTCGTTGTTGCCACGACCGGCGGCGCAGATCCTGCTGTCCTCGGGGATGTGCCCGCGAACGCGGTGGTCGAGAGGTTTGTGCCGTACGCAGCGCTGTTGCCGTACGTCGACGTCATGGTGTCGAACGGGGGATTCGGTTCGGTGCAGTTGGCAATCGCACATGGTGTGCCAACCGTCGTTGCTGGTACCAGCGAAGATAAGAAGGAAGTGACCGCACATGTCGCTTGGTCGGGTACGGGCATCAACCTTCGTACCGATCGCCCTTCGCCACGAGCGATCGCTGATGCCGTGGAGCGAGTGCTGAAGGAGCCGACGTTCAAAGAGCGCACCCTGGCCCTGCAGGCATCGACGGCCGGTCAGAGCCCGGTGGGTGTCGCGGCTGACCTTCTCGAAGAGATTGCGACCGCAAGTCGCGGCGCCCCCCGACCGTGAGGCAGAGACCGAGTCGCCTGGACCGAGAGGAAACCACGTCGCCGCTGAGGCGAATAGTAAAGGAGAACAAAGATGGAACAAATTGACGACGGTCTCAAGGGACTCACGCCAAAAGAGCAGAACTACTTCCGCCGTGGACGCCGCATGGCGCTGCGCTATTCGTGGGGTCCTCGTCTCTTCAGCAAATCCAATCGTGCCCTCTTCCGTCTTACGGGAGGCCGCCTCGGTGGGCGACTTCTCGGAGTCCCCGTCGGGCTGCTGACGACGACCGGTAGGCGAAGCGGCCGGAACAGGACCGTTCCCGTTGTCTATCTGGATGACGGCTCCCGTTTTCTGGTGGCGGCCTCCAACAACGGCTTCGATACGCCACCAGCATGGTGCCTCAACCTCGAAGCGAATCCCAACGCCGAACTGCAGACCCGGACCGGCACCGAGCACGTCGTTGCGCTCCCGCTGACTCGTTCCGAGCGCGAGGAGATCTGGCCTCGCCTTCTGGAGCACAATCCGATGTGGGGCGCATATCAGTCCTGCACCGAGCGTCAGTTCGCCGTCGTCGCGCTCGTCCGAGACTCCGAGGCGGGCATCCGTTAGTCGTCCACGCTTGCTTGGCAAGGCGACGCTCGCGACGCGAACTAATTCGAATACTGGCTCATCGGAGTTCAGAGCCGTGTGTCATTCGCCCATGGCATCGAAAGCGCCGTAAACGGAATGGGCCCCGCCGATCTAGCGGCCGGGTGCTGACCCTGTGAATGGATCAGACGCGAAGTAAGAGGGTTCGAGCAGTGCCCTTACCCTCTGGCTCAGCAGAAGATATGGGGCGTAGCCGGGATGAGCTTCAAACTCACGGTCGGGGGGCCTCCTCGGTGCGACCCGTTGCTCGCTGAGCGTCTCACTGGCTATGAACTGGCCCCCCGTTAAATCGACTTCTGAGCCATCTGGCAATCGATTCCAGTAGTGGACGCCAACGGGTTCCCCGTCGCGAGAAACCGTAGCGGCTGTTGGCAGCTTGGGAACGCCTTCCATATGCGCTTTCGTATCCATCAAGAACGACAACAAGGGTTCGATCTCGTACAACGACCTCTATTGGCAGCTCCAAACTCCCTCGGGAAAGGTTGAGGGAACGAATTTTGAAGCGACCGACGACCTTGGCTCTGGAGGCATCGTCGCGGGCGGAACGGTGACGGGCGATGTCTACTTCGACAATCCCGGTCAAAGCGGTACCTATGTCGGGTCGTACCAACCCGACTCCTTTAACAACAACCGAGGAGTGTGGTTATTCAGATCGGGTTGAGGGCGAGGTGTGGGGGCTTATCGAGCTGCTCACTCAGCGGCCACTTTGGCGACCCAAATGGGCGCCTCGATCCCCACTTCGGCGGTGCGGCCGGAAACTGCGCGGCTCGTGTTTCGCGGGTGGTTCGCTTGTTTCGTCGAATAGGCCCCCGGTTCACGAAGTAACACAGGGATAGGTGACAGGGAGGCTTGAGCCGTCCGTCCGCCACATCGGAAGATCTCCATCGCCGTCGTGGAGCCTGTGTGTCCTGAAATGGGGCGATCAAGTTGATCTGGCTTGGCCCCTTCGATCAGTGCCGATCGAAGGCTGTCCCGATGTTGATAGAAGGGGCTT
This sequence comes from uncultured Acidimicrobiaceae bacterium, assembly GCA_963732125.1. Lineage (GTDB taxonomy): Bacteria > Actinomycetota > Acidimicrobiia > Acidimicrobiales > RAAP-2 > RAAP-2. Next base: position 308,304 of record CAVSXX010000003.1, read on the forward strand.
CCATACGCTGAATGTTCCGAAGGCATTGACTCGCTGCCGCAAGAAAACGATTGCAAGACATGGGCGCGAAGCGAAGTCCGAAATCGCAGACGTGAGCAGATGGCAGGCGCCAGATTGGTCGGGGAGTGATGCCGAGCGCGCTCACAAATCTTGTACAAAGAGTTCAACCAGATATTTGATCTTGATTTGATATCGAAATCACGACGCGCCTGATAGGCATAGCGCAATTTCGCTGTGAATGGGGGCGCGATGGCACGAGCTAAGGACAGACAAAAGCAACCGCACTCAGCGAGACGAGCGACAGCACACCGTCGCGCGAGCAGAGCCGTGGTGATCGTCGCCGCAGGAACGCTGTTCGTGGTCGCAGGTGGATCGATCGCGACGGCAGTGCTGGTGCGCGGTTTTTCGCGGGCTCCATCAAATGCGAGTATTGCCCACTCGACCACATCAGCCAATCAGGACAATGCGCCCAACATCCCAATTCCGGGCGGTGCGACCGATGGCGATGGGAGCTTCAATGCGGTTACCTGCCCGACGAATCAAGAGTGCGTTGCCGTTGGGGGCGACGACAATCTTCAAGGTGTGACGGCCACGTCGTCAAATGATGGGTCAAGTTGGAGTTCCGGGAATATTAGTTCAAACGAGCCGGAACTGAACGCGGTCGACTGCGCGAGCGCGAACGATTGCGTCGCGGTGGGCGAGGGTGCGATCGTGACATCAACTGACGGTGGCGAAACGTGGTCTTCGGATCCCCTTCCAACGACCAACACGACGCTTCTCGGCGTAAGTTGCTCCAGTCCATCCACGTGCGTCAGTGTCGGGGTTTCGCCAGGTGATTCCGGGCCCTTCCCTGGAGAAGTGCTGTTGTCATCGACCGGGGGTTCGTCCTGGACCACCCCGAAGCTCCCGCGCAACGTCGGTGCACTTGGCTCTGTCGACTGCCCGAGCTCCAGCTTTTGTGTGGCGGTCGGCGCACAGATACTGACGAGCGACGACGGAGGTACGTCGTGGACGCAGCGTTTCGTCAACGGGGGCACGGGCGTACTGCGCTCCGTCTCGTGTAGTTCGGACTCCACGTGCGCCGCGATTGGAGTAAATCCTGTTGGGGAGTCTTCGCCGAGCGCGGGAGCCTTCGAAGTCGTGACCACCGACGGTGGAACGACGTGGTCGACTGTTGACGCACCCCCTGGATCATGGTTGGCGAATGTGATTTCGTGTTTCGGGACGCTTGACTGCGTACTTAACGGGCCTTCGGCAACGTCCTCGGGAACACTTTCGTGGACGAGCAGCGACGGTGGGATGTCATGGACGACTGCCACTCCGCCCACAGATGTGACCGTGCTCAGTTCCGTGGCGTGCGCGTCAGATGTCGAGTGTGTATTTGTCGGCCTTCAAGGAAGCAGTCCGGTTTCGGGGAGTTCATCGTCCGGATCTCCATGGAGCGTCTCGTCTGCCTCCTCAGAATTCTCCGCGGGGGCGGGGCAATGACGAGGCGGCTCACGACTGGCTCAAGGGGGACGCGGTGCATCCTCATGCTTGTATCGAGCCTCATCGTCGCAACTGTAATTCCGTCGCTTCCGAGTAACGCATCCGCCACGGCGGCGGCGCCAGCGGCACCGTCCAACCTGCACCGGTTGGGAGTGGTCAAGCCACGATTCACGACTACCGATGCTCTTTACACGACCGGCGAGCTCTACGGACCCGAGAATCCATCGGTCACCTGCTACACCTGCGACGCAGTGAAAGTCACGAGCTCGGCACCGCCTTCAGAGTCGCTCGATGCGGGAACGGGCGTCGATTCATTGACAGGAGATTTTTCTACTACGCTGCCACTCTTCACCGCTCCCGGCCTCGTTGGTCCCTTTTCACTTTCCCTCAGTTACGACGCTCAGCTAGCGCAAAGCGAACTCACGGCGGGGACAGCGTCTGCGAGTCCCTTCGGCGTCGGATGGAGTTCGAACTCCGAAATATCGATGACGGGAACGACAGTGAACGAGGGGAACGGTTCCGAAGTCAGCTTTGCCGAAGCGACGGGCACCGACCACAACGAGTGCGTCGCCCCTGGGGACTGGGCCTCCTACACATCAACCACAGGCAGAATGCCGACTGAGCCCTATACGTCAAGCCAAAACTGGTGCGCGTTGGCAAGCGTGCAGGGTCACTTGGCCGATCATTTCGATGAGGAATATCAGTTCCAGCAAAACGACACCGACATATACGACTACTTCGCTTGGAACGGCTCGTTGGAAACTCAGGAGTCGCCCGCTGGCCAAACGTTGTACTACTTCGACGTCGCTTCGGGCGCGTCGGCGGGATATTCGGGCGAGCAAGCGTGCCCGACGACGGCGTACGAGTGCACGATTATTGACTCAGGCGACGAAGTGCGCGACATCGTCGAGTCGTTGAACGCAAGCGGTGAAGTCGTCCAGGTCATCGACCCTTCTGGTGTGACCTACGACCTCTCGTACGACTCGCACAACAATCTCACGAGCGTGGTCACTGATGCAAACCAGACGAACCCCAGTACATGGCACTTTCTCTATGACACCGGGCAGGCCAGTCCGAACAGCAGCGACCTCATCCAGGTGTACGAGCCCGACTCGGAGGTGGGTTCCTCACCGAGTTTCAATTCGGGCGCTCCCTTTTCAACGGCGGTGGTGTACGACAACTCGGGCGCTGATTCCGGCATGGTGAATTCCATCACGGACGGTACCGGCGCCACAACGACGTACTCGTATCAAGACGCCTGTTCGACGGGGCAGTGTCTCGCCGCCGACGCGCCCCAGCAAACCACGATTACCTACCCCGCCCAAGTGCCGTGTCCAAGTTGCACCGCGCAATCCCCCGTCGAGGTCGACACGTACGTGAGCGGCGTCGAAAGCTCGCAGCAGTTGGGTTCGCCGACGTCGGGCGCCTATGACACGGAAACCTGGCAGTACAACTGGACGATGGGGTATTCGGGACCGTCCACGGAGGTGATCACATATCCGAATACCTTAAGTGGCTCGACCCTCACGGCCTCGTTGACGGTAGATCCCGCAGGCGACATACTTTCGACGACGAACGCGCTCGGTGACGTCGCCACATCGGGATGGGATGACGCCTACTACGGGGGGGACCATCCGTTACTGATGTGGAGCTATCCAGAATCCGCGAGTGACAGCTGGGAGGACCCGCCCGCCGGCGCGTGGACTTACACCTATTCCGGAGCGGGTCTGCTTGCCAGCGCGACCGATCCGTTGGGCAACGTCACCGCCTACGGGTACTACCCGAACGGTCAGGAACTCTGCTACGTGGCCCCGCCGACCATCGCCAACGCCGGCTCGCTCCCGAGCTGTTCGAACACACCGACGACCGGACCGGGCACCACTGCGCCCGTCGGATCGACGGTCTACACCTATGACGTATACGGTGACGTCACGTCGACGACCGCCGACTATGACGACACGTCAACGGGGGGCGATCCTCAAACCACCACATCGGACTACAACGTCATGGGCGACCAGCTCTGGACCATTCCTCCGGCGGGTCAAAGCGGCGTTCAATCCTCGGCGAATCCCTACGCCACCGTCACGACGTACACGCCCTCGAATCTTCCACTCACGATCACGCCCCCGGGTCAAGGAACGACGACCGACGCCTACGACGCTGACTACAACCTGACGTCGAGTGCCGCTCCGGCGGCGACCACGACCACGGTCTACGACGGCGTCGATCGAGCCTGTTATCAGCTTGTGGCGGGTAGCGGATCGGGGTCGGGTTTGACCTGCTCCAGCAGCCCTCAAGCGGGTTCTACGATGACCACGTACGTGCCGGGCAGCACGAATGTCGCTGCCACGACTGACTCACTCGGCAATATGACGACGTACTACTACGGTGACTTGGCGTTTCCAAACTCACCGACCGAAGTCGTGGATCCGGCGAACAACGAGATTCAGTACACGGCGTACAACGACTACGGGAACGCGTGCGTGTCGGGCGACGTCTCCTTGGCGTCACAGCAGGGCACGTCATCCCAGTGCAGCTCGGTTGCGGGCGACACCATGACCGTGTACAACGCGTTGGGTAACGAAACGTCCATCACTGACCCTAACGGCAACACAACGACGAACGCCTACACGAACACTGCGTACCCGACCCTCTTGACGTCGACGACGAACGCGCTGAGTAAGACCACCTCGTATTCGTACGACGTTGACGGCCGTCTCGTTACGACGACCAATCCCGATGGCACCACGATCAACACTGCGTACGACGCCGACGGTCGGGTGTGCAATGAATCAGACAATGGGACGGCGTACACCTGCGGAGCCGGATCGGAGGTGGGAGGTGTGACGAGTTACACGTACAACGCGGCGTCGGACCGGACGTCAGCGTCGGTTGCGCCGTCCAATTATTTGGCCGCCAGCCAATTGTCAGTAAATAACGGAGACGCCTGCGCGCTGTCGGGCGACTCCACCGAGTGTTGGGGGTATGACAGCTCTGGGCAGTTCGGAAATGATGACTCCGACGGAGAGAGTATTTCTACGCCGCAGGCGGCAGTTGGAATCTCGGGCGCAACGTCTATCGCCGCTGGCGCCGAGACCACGTGCGCGCTCCTGTCCGGTGGCTCAATTGACTGCTTCGGAGACAATACCTACGGCGAACTCGGCAACGGGACCACGACGAGTTCGTCGACCCCGGTCACGGTGTCGGGCATCTCCACCGCGACCGAGGCGGCCGCGGGTGCACTCAGCGAGTGCGCCCTTCTCTCGGCTGGAACCGTTGACTGCTGGGGTTACAACAATTATGGCCAGCTCGGCAATGGCACGACGACGAACTCGTCCACGCCGGTCGCGGTCAGTGGGCTGTCCGGAGTTACGCAGATTTCCACTACCCAATTTGATGCTTGCGCCGTCGTCTCGTCAGGAGGGGTGGAGTGTTGGGGAGATAACGTCTTGGGTCAGTTCGGAGACGGGAATACGACGAGTTCATCGACGCCGGTAGCAGTGAGCGGGCTCACGGGCGTTACGCAGGTATCGGCGGGGAACGATAGTGCCTGTGCCGTTCTCGCCTCCGGTTCGGTCAAGTGTTGGGGAGACGGATCGTACGGCCAGCTCGGAGACGGGAACACAACGTGGACCACCTCGCCCGTATCGGTGACGGGGATAACGACCGCCATTCAGGTGACCGACGGGGACGATAGTGCATGCGCGCTGCTCGCGTCGGGTTCCGTGGAGTGCTGGGGCGAAAACAACGTAGGCCAACTCGGCAACGGAACGACGACGAGCTCATCGACGCCGGTCGCAGTGAGCGGGCTCTCGGGCGTCTCCTCGGTGTCAACGGATGGTGCGGAAACATGCGCCATTGCTGTCGCGGTCGAGTGTTGGGGAAACAACTATTACGGAGAGCTTGGAAACGGAACAACGACTAACTCATCCACACCCGTTCCAGTGAGCGCGGTCTGGTCACTCGCCACGACCAGCAACTCCTACGCCGATGGCGAGCTCGTAAGTACCACGGACTCCGACGACAAGAAGGTCTCCTACGTGTACAACTACGACGGCCAGGTGGCCTGCGAGGCGTATCCGGTTAGCACGACTTCGAGTTGCGGTACGTTCGCGTCTCCGGCAACGGGCTCGTCGACTAACACGATCCTGAAATACACCTACGACAGCGCCGGTCGACTGCAAGACGTGACCGACTGGCTCGGACACGAGACGTCGTACACCTATACGACGCCGCAGTCGCCCTATACGCCGACGACCATCTCGTATCCGGTGACGGGTGGCCTGACGGCCACCTACGGCTACAACGCCGACGGTGCGGTTTCGTCGCTCGCAGCCGGGTCGTCGATCTCTGATTCCTGGACCTATAACAGCGACGAGCAGGAGTCGACATCGACCATCAACTCGTCGAGTTCGGGAACCACGGCCTACAACCACTACGGCCAGATCACGGCGGCCACGAATCTCGGTTCCTCGACGAGCAACGACACGTACACGCTCGCAGCTAATGGGGAGATCACGAGTGACGCGCCGCCGTCGGGCTCGGCCACCGACTTCACGTACAACAATGGCGATGAACTTTGCAACTCCGGACCGTCGTCGGTCGCCTGCCTTACGACACCCACTAACGGCCCGAGCTATAGCTTCACGGCAAATGGGCAACGTTCGGGGGCCGCGACGTACAGCGATGGCTCAGAGACCTCATCGACTAACTACGCCTGGAGCCCCTTGGGTGATCTGTGCGGCATCAGTTCTACCGCGCTGGTCTGCGGTGATACGCCAGCCAATGGAACCAGCTATTCCTATAACGCCGATGGTTTGCGTGTGGTCTCGACATCGTCAACGACCACAGGATCATTTTCGCAGCGGGAGACCACGTCTTCGACGACCGACTCATCGTGGGACGTCGTAGGGGGAGGATCTATCCCGCTCAACGTCAACGACGCCATCACGAGCACTTCGTCACCGGGAGCAACTACGAATACCAGCTACATATACGGTGACCTTTTGTTTGGCGGTACCGCGCCCATAGAGCAGATCACCACGACGTCATCTGGCGCTACGCCGGTGTACCTCGTCGCCAACCAGACGGGCGTTCAGGGCGTCTACAGCACCACCGGCGGGGTGGATGAACTCGCGGTTTACTCAACCTACGGCGAGCAGACGATAAAGTCCGGAACAGACGTTACACCGTTTGGTTTCCAGGGCTCGTACACCGACTCAACCGGCCTGATCTACCTCATTAACCGCTACTACGACCCAACGACCGATGAGTTCCTCTCGATAGATCCGGAGGTCGCTGCGACTGATCAGCCGTATGCGTTTGTCAACGATGATCCATTGAATGCGGAAGACCCATTCGGACTGGGGCCCGTTGCCGCAGGAGGTAACACGAATACGGACACCCTCGCAGTAGCAAGAGCACTCGCGCAAGCAAGAGCACTTGCGGCTGCGAGAGCGGCAGCTGCGGCCGCAATCAGAGCAGAGTCTGCAGTCAAAGCGGAAGCGGCGGCGCAGTCGCAGGCCGCTGCTAACAGGGCAGCCGATTCAGCTAAGGCGGCTGCAACGGCCGCAAAAACCGACGCAACGTACGCTGAGTCGTATACCAATCAGGCAACTAATGATGTCCCGTTTAACCCCTTCGCGCCACCTTCGGTGTCAAATCCTTATGGGGTCACCCCGGCCACGGAAGCACAGCAAGCGGCGACTTCGGCACTAAATTATGCGACGAACGTGGTCTCAAGCGCCAACGACTTTGACTTTCGAGGTTTCGACAACTTCGTTACCAATTCAACGGTCGATACCGCCGTTGGCGCATGCCTGCTGTTTGCCGGGGCCTCAATATACGCGTCCGGGGGTCTCACCACGCCAGCTGCGGTGGACGCAGGGTCGGCTTGTATATACGGCGGCGCATTTGCAACCGGCGCATCGTAGTAGGGTCCGACGGTGAAGAGAAGTCGAGTTGCGGGCCAGATTGCACCTTTGGCGGGTGGTGCCGCCCTTCTTCTCACGGCTTTGATACTTCGTGAGGCATTTCATGTCAATCGTGTAGTTGCGGTCGACATTGGTGTGTTGGTAGGGGCAGTGGTGATATTTGCGATTATTAGAATTAGTCGTAGCACCGGTGGGCGTTCTGACAGTCAGGTTTAGCGGTCGTACTCGATGAAGGCCCACAAAAATGGAGGGCCAGTTTTAGCGAGAGAGTTCTCCGTATAGGGGTGAAATACGGGCCACGAAACGCTTGTTCTGCCCAAACAGGTTGTTGACGAGACTTTGCGCGCTCAACCGGCTAGCGCAATAATCTCAGCGATTCTCTCCGATGGTTTCATGTTTCATATAACCGAGGGTCCCGCGCGGACGGTCGTTGAGGCTTCGCTGGATCTCCTTGAATACGTGAAGAAAGTTCTCACACGTTCCACTCCCGAGACCCTTGGGATGGCACGCGAACGACGACGCAGTCGCCGTTCGCGTGGTCTGTATCATCTTTGCGTTGGAAAAATAATTGGCCTGTCGAGAGTCAGTGGTTTGCGGATCAACGTGGGTGGGGTTGTATGGGAAATTTGATCGCCCACGAAAACTGCCGTGTTTCTGAGAAGGCAGTTGGTGAGTTGGCGAAGTTGGTGATCAGGTTCACCAACTTTTAGTAATTCGTTATCAGGTGAAACGGACGAGTTGGCGGGTTGGTCCCTTGTTTGCGACGCGAGGTGCCCCAGAGATTCGTACTCGGAGGTGTCGTACACCGAGATATCACTTCGTACTCCGATTTTGGTGGTGGAACCGTAAAGACCACTGACACTGTTGTTCTCGGCAATAATCGCGCCTGAAGAATTTTCTGATTTCAAAAAAATCTAGCCATTCGTACACCGATCTCCCTGGTCAGTACCTCCGACTATGGAGTGTCCGTGGCCCCGCTCGGTGACTTTCGTAATCAACCGGTACTACGATCCGTCAACCGGAACGTTCGTCACAGTGGACCCTGACGTTTCGGAAACGAAGGAGCCGTTCACCTACACGGACGACGATCCCGTGAACCTCGTTGATGCTTCGGGGCTCATACCATCGCTTGGAGGAATGGAGTCGGACGCGCAGTCTGGTTCAATTGGTTCGCAATATCAGGGGATTGTAGATATTGAGGATGCTTCGAATCTTGAGAATCAAGTTCTTTGCGTGGAAAATAGTGCCGAAGCTCAGCTCAATACCGACTGGCTGAATGAACTAGGTCCCGAAGGTTCGGATCTTCTGTCCGCGACGCAAAAGTATCAGGAGGATCTCTCGAGTTACACGCAGGAGGTACAGCCGCTGGTTCAGAATCTGGCCCAAGTAGCTCTAAACGCTTACAACGTTGCCAGTGCTCACTCTGACTTTGCGGACTCAGTCGTCACCTTGCAGGAAGCTCAGGACGCATACAATATCGCCGTTGGAAGCGAAAATGAGCTGGATGCACTGGACAATCTAGAGGCGGCGGGAGCATACGCGGGAGCCACGGCTCTAGCGTATGGGTATTCAGTTTCGGACCTTTGGCTGGGGCTGATCGGATTATTTTCTTGACAAAACTGATGGTGGGGTATTCACACGTGGACGAGAACCTCGAAGAGTTGACGCATAAATATGTTGCAAATCACGAACGGTACGATGATTGTCATTCCGAGCTGATGGTCCGCTTCTCTCGGTTGGGCGCATGGAGATCTCAATTTAGAGATAGGTGGACTGACTCCGGACCCCATTCGAACGAATTGGATGCGAAGTTCAAGGAGGTTCTTCAGCCTGTGAGAGCAGCGCTTACGAGTTGGCTGCACATTGAAGAAGAACGTAGAGACAACTTGGCCCGCCTTCTAAAGGCATCGACAAAAGTTAAGCCGTCGAACGCGAAGAAGAAGTTGCCCATATTGGAAGAATTGGTGCAATCAAGTGTGCGGGATCTCGACGAAGGGATCTCGCGGCGTGTCGCAATATTGGATGAGTATGAACGAGCGCTCCAAGCGGTCGAGCTTTTCTTCGACAGGGAAGTACCATCGGCCTAGAGATGTGTGAAGTGTCAGCCCCTGGGCGTGTCGTTAAACTTCAGTGTCCAAGTTGTGGAATGCGATTCGAATTCAGGCTCCGCGAGTCGAGTCATGCGCCGGTGTTCCGCTCAATACCGAATGTCGCACGAACGCTCCTTTGGCTGGCTCTACCTCTTGAATACGTAAAGAAAGTTCTCACACGCTCGACTCGTGAGACCCTTGGGATGGCACGCGAACGACGACGCAGTCGTCGTTCGCGTAGTCTGTATCATCTTTGCGTTGGAAAAATAATTGGCCCGTCGAGAGTCAGTGGTTTGCGGATCAACGTGAGTGGGGTTGTAGGGAAATTTGATCGCCCACGAAAACTGCCGTGTTTCTGGGAAGGCAGTTAGTGAAGTTGGTGGGTTGGCGAAGTTGGTGATCAGGTTCACCAACTTTTAGTAATCCGTTATCAGGTGAAACGGACGAGTTGACGGGTTGGACCCTGTTTGCGCACGCGAGGTGCCCCAGAGTTCGTACTCGGAGGTGTCGTACGCCGAGATATCAATTCGTACTCCGATTTTGGTGATGGAACCGTGACGACCACCGACACTGTTGTTCTCGGCAATAATCGCGCCTGAAGAATTTTCTGATTTCAAAAAAATCTGGCCATTCGTACACCGATCTCCCTGGTCACCGTCTCCGACTATGGAGTGTCCGTGGCCCCGCACGGTGACTTCCGTAATCAACCGCTACTACGACTCCACGACCGATGAGTTTCTCTCGATTGATCCGGATGTCGCGACGACCGATCAGCCGTACATCTTCACGAATGATGATCCATTGAATGCGGAAGACGCAGTTGGGAACTGCGGCGGGCCGGTCGGATTCGTCTGCACAGGATTTGACGATTTGCGACATGGAATCGCTTCTGCAGCTGGTTGGGTCGCGCAAAACCCAGTGGATGCCATAATCGTTGTCACTGCGATTGGATCCATTATTATCACCGGTGGCGCCGACAGTGGCATCGTAGCCGTGGGACTAACCGCCGCAGAGGAGGATGCCGCATTGTCGACCGCGGGCAGTGTCATCAAGGCATCTTCGTATAGTGCTAGTGCAGTGCAGACACTGCAAGATTGCACTTCAGCGAACATATTTCAGTGCAGCACCAGCCTCCTTCAAGATGGCATTGGCGGTGAACTTGAATATGGCGGCGGCGCATCAGTGGTAGTTCAGAGTAACGCATCGGTCACTATGGTCTTCATTTCGACCAGCGCCTCCTCCTCCTCCTCCTCCTCCTCCTCGGGCAAGTCAAAAACGAAAACAACGACCAAGAAGAAGAAGTAGGTTCTCTTGATCGCGACGACTGGATTTGAGCACCATTGGGGGATTCGACTATTCGTCGTCGGCATATTGTTCTGCGCGGTTGGCATTTTCAATCGCTACTTTGTGCAAAGGGACCAGACAAGGGAAGAACGTGAACGGCGTAATTCCTCGCTCTTTGGAGGGCGCCTTTTTGTCATTGGATTGTTGGGGGTGCCACTTGTCGCGATCGGAGTCGTCCTGTTATTGCTTTCAATTACTTAGATTTACGTTTTTCACTAATCTTGGCCTCTGAAGGGGGAGAACGTGCTGGATGATTCCTCGAACACTGGAGTGCTTGTTCAGACCAAGGTCTTTCCTATGGCGTTTCTGCTTCTCTTCTTTCCGACGAATATCACAATCGATGAAACAACGGTGACCGCGCGGTGGGGCTCAAGTTTTCATCCCCTTGAACCGGGCCGGCACCGCGTTAGCGTCGGATTCCGATATTTGTTCGGTCAAAATATGGGCGAGAACGGCGTGGCGATTGATGTGGTTCATGGGCAGACCGTTCATGTTAAGTATCGCTCCCCATTTGTCGTATTTGGAGCGGGGTCGATCGCAGTCGAGAGTGACAGGAAATAGACGCGACGAACGAACGAAGGCTCTTCGCGCGGGCCAGAGGATACAGCTCGGCGCTGTTCAGTGGCGTCTGCGGCGCCGCCGCACTTGAACCATCGCGTCTCTTTATGTGCTGGGCTGTCGATACCTAGACGCTCATTGGCGACGTGCCCGAGAATATCAATCGGTTGCGACACCTACCCACAATCTTTAGCGCCCCAAAGAGGTCTTTTGGTCACCACGGGCGAGTGCTTTGCGTTACGAAGCGACGCCGAAAGAAGGCGTCGACCGCGGAGCACCAAACTTTGAGTGGCCCTTTATCTCGTGTCCACCGATTTCCTTTCGGATGGCCGGGAGATTGTCGGTTTTCCGAGGCAGGGCCGAGTAGGAAGGCGACAGAGGCTAGAAACGCACCGAATCACGTTGGGAGCCTAAATCCTTCGCTGGCGATCTTTGATTGAAATAATCGTTGCCGGCTTTCCATCGAACCGTTCCACCGAGTCGCTCTGGAATGACCATGATTGGGCTGTAGTCTGTCGAGAAGTCGTCAGGTAGTGAGCAGCAAACTGATGTACGGTGCCGGCACGTCGATTACCCAAACGAGTGCGGACGAGGCCATGCCTGTTTCTCTGAGAATCAACCAATCGAATCCCAACGCCGAGTTGCAGACCCGGAGCGGCACTGAGCACGTCCTTGCGCTCCCGCTGACTCCTTCCGAGCGCGAGGAGATCTGGCCTCGCCTTCTGGAGCACAATCCGATGTGGGGCGCATATCAGTCATGCACCGAGCGTCAGTTCGCCGTCGTTGCGCTCGTTCGAGACGCCACCGCGGGCATCCGTTAGTCGTCCACGCTTGCTTGGCAACGCGACGCCCGCGACGCCCACGCGGTTCAAACGTCCTCGATGACCCGAGAGATCAGCTGGCGGAGGCAGTCGTGTCTGGCGGAGGGAGTGGGATTTGAACCCACGGTGGGCAAGCCCACGCCGGTTTTCAAGACCGGTACATTCGGCCGCTCTGTCATCCCTCCGGGGACAACACTAGTTGAGGGGCTTAGGCGTTCTTCTTGTGCAGGCGGTGGCGGGCCGCGACGTCGAGGACGACTTTGCGCAGTCGCACCGACTTTGGCGTCACTTCGACGGCCTCGTCCTCGGCGATGAATTCGAGCGCCTGCTCGAGCGAGAAGATGGTCGGCGGCGCGATGCGCTCGGTGTTGTCGCTGCCTGACGCGCGCATGTTGGTGAGCTTCTTTTCCTTTGTCGGGTTCACGTTCATCTCTTCGGAGCGTGCATTCTCGCCGACGATCATGCCTTCGTACACCTCGACGCCCGGACCGACGAACAGCACGCCGCGCAGCTCGAGGTCGAGGAGCGCGTTCGCCGTCGTGTCGCCGCGGCGGTCCGCGACGAGGGTCCCCTTCTGGCGCAGGCGGATATCCCCGTACCAGGGCTCGTAGCCGTCCGAGGTCGAGTGCATCATGCCCGAGCCGCGTGTCTCGGTCATGAACTCGGTGCGGATACCGACGAGCCCGCGCGCGGGGATGCGCCACTCGAGGCGCGCCCATCCGGTGCCGTGATTGACGAGGTCGAGCATGGTGCCCTTCCGAGTTGCGAGCAGGGTGGTGACCGCACCGATGAACTCTTCGGGCGTGTCGATCGTGACGTGCTCCATCGGCTCGTGCAGTTTGCCGTCGATCACGCGCGTCACGACCTGGGGCTTGCCGACCGTGAGCTCGAAGCCTTCGCGGCGCATCGTTTCGATCAGGATCGCGAGCTGCAGCTCGCCGCGCCCCTGGACCTCCCAGGCGTCGGGACGGTCGGTCGGCAGCACGCGAAGCGACACGTTGCCGACGAGCTCCTTATCGAGGCGGTCTTTCACCATGCGCGCGGTGAGCAGCTTGCCCTCGGTGCCGGCGAGGGGCGACGTGTTGATCCCGATCGTCATGGACAGGCTCGGCTCGTCGACGTGAATCGGCTCGAGGGCTACCGGGTTCTCGGGGTCGGCGAGCGTCTCGCCGATCGTGATGTCCTCAAAGCCGGCCACGGCGACGATGTCGCCGGGTCCCGCGCTCTGGGCCGGGATGCGCTCGAGCGCCTCGGTGATGAAGAGCTCGGTGACCTTCGCGTGCTCGACGGTGCCGTCGATGCGGCACCAGGCGATGCGCTGGCCGCGCTCGAGGGTGCCGTTGATGACGCGACACAGCGCAAGTCGACCGAGGTAGGGCGACGCGTCGAGGTTGCAGACGAGCGCTTGCAGTCCGTGACCCTCTTCGTACTCAGGCGCGGGCACATAGTCGACGATCGTCTGGAAGAGCGGGGTCAGGTCACCGGAGGTCGCCGTGGGATCGAGCGAGGCCCAGCCCTCGCGAGCGCTCGCGTAGAGGATCGGAAAGGAGATCTGATGCTCGTCGGCGTCGAGGTCGAGAAAGAGGTTCTCCACCTCCTCGACGACCTCGGTCACGCGCGCGTCGGGTCGGTCGACCTTGTTGATGACCAGCACCACAGGAAGGCGCTTCTCGAGGGTCTTGCGCAGGACGAACCGAGTCTGCGGCAGAGGACCTTCGGCCGCATCGACGAGGAGGATCACGGCGTCGACCATGGCGAGCCCGCGCTCGACTTCGCCACCGAAGTCGGCGTGGCCGGGGGTGTCGATGATGTTGATCGTGAGGCCGTGCCACTTGACGGCCGTGTTCTTGGCGAGGATGGTGATGCCTTTTTCGCGTTCCAGATCGCCTGAGTCCATGACCCGGTCGGTGATCTCCTCGTGCGCCGTGAACGAGCCCGTTTGGCGGAGCATTTTGTCGACGAGCGTGGTCTTTCCGTGGTCGACATGGGCGATGATGGCGATATTTCTAAGGGATGTGCGAAGCGACATGACCGAACCACGCTAGTCGGACGAGGGTTGGCCCCCCTCAGGCCGCGCGTGCGAGGTGGTGACGTTGACTCGCGACGGCGGTGCGCACGAGGTCACGAGCCCCCGCGCGAAGGTCCATCATCGTCCCGTTGACACTCAAGACGACACCGGCTTCGGGCCAGAGGCCGATGACACGAGCGGCGGACTGGCCGCTTGCATCTGCGAGCGCGTCAATGGTGAGGTCTGCGCGAAGGCCGGGTCCCGCGCTCTTGCCGGGCGAACCCGCGCGAACGCGCATCAAGATGCGATGTTGCGGAGTCGTCACGATGAGATCACGACGACCGCGCAGCGAAGTTCGCGCCCGTGCGACGTCGTAGTACGCATCACTCGTGGCGACGGCCCACGGGTGACGTAGGCTCTCGGCCGCTTCCGCCAACTGCGTCGCCCAGTTGGCTGCCTCGGCGCTGACGAGTCCAAGCACAGCCGACGAGCACGTGGCGAGGTACCACGCGAGCGAGCCGCCGCGCGCGTACCCCGACGCGTAGCGCAGGAGCTGGTCAGTGACTTCCGCATCGACGGCCTCGAAGCGAGTCAGCGATTGATCGATCACCGTTCGCCGCAGCGCCGCGTTGCCAACGGTGCGCCGCGCGGTCGCGGGCGACCATCGAAACGGTCCCGACGGTCGGCCCGCGCGTTCGACCGTCCACGCGTCGAGGCGTCGGTGCTCATTTGCGGGCACCGCGCGAAAGCGTGCGGCGAGGGAGCGACGGTGATCGTCGGTGAGCGCTGCCGGCTCGCACGGCGCTTCATCGATGAGACGGTTCAAGACGTTCTTCGACAGACGGCGGTGCACCAACGACGTCACGCGGCGATTCGCAGTCGTTCGATGGCGGCAAAGACATCGTCGACAGAGCGCTGCAGCAGCTCGTCGTCGACGTCGGTGCTCCAGAGCTCTCCTGTCGCGGTCGAGAACATCGACGAGCGCAGCGGCACGACGGACGTGCGCAGCGTCTGGACGAGGGCGTGGAATCGAAGGACGCGCTCGGCGTCTTCACCGAGCGGCGACGTCGTTACGTCGAGCAGTGCGACCGACGCTACGTCGCCGGTCGTGGTGCCGACCATGAGGTCGACGACATCGCGAAGGATGACGTTGCCACCCGCGAGCCGTTGGTACGCGCGCAGCGACGTGCGGGGGAGCCAGCGACTCGACAGCGGCCCGAGCGAGCGCTTGAGCGTGATCCAGTGAGCCGTGACGTCGGTCGCGAGGCGCGCGATGTCGTCGGTCTCGAGACGGTCGACGAGATCGGTGAGCGCGTTGTGACCAACCTCGGCGCGCCACGCTGACAGAAGATCGGCGACGATGTCACCGATGTCGACACCGGCGCTCAAGAGCCGAAGCGCCTGGGTGATCAAGATGCCCCGCAGTTGGGCGAGTGGCGCTGTCGTGGGGTCGAATGCCGCTCCTTCTCGCAGTGACGACGAGCGCACGACCAGCGGCTCATCTCGAAGCTCCGCGCCGAGACGGTCGTAGATACCGTCTTCCAGCGTGGCGCGCAGGCCTGCTGCCGCGCTCGCGTTCGCGAGTGGTCGGCTCGAGCGCTCGCCGCGCAGCACGTCCATGACGTTGAGAGGGGAGGCATCCAGCACTGAAGTCATACATCGAGTGTGGCGGGACAGTGTGACACGGGAACTAGCGTGAGCACCGTGTTCATCGCCGTGTTCTCGGTCTTCGTCGCGGCGATCGTCGTGCTGTGCGTGCTGACGATCCGCTGGGCGATTCAGCGTGACCGCACCCGTCGCAAGTAGCTAAACCTCGTCGCCCTTGGCATTGGGGCTGTCCTTCGGGTCCTTGCCCTTGGCCTTGCCCGCGAGTCGACCTTCGAGATCGTGCACCGTGCGATCGAGATCGGCGATGGCTCGTTCGATCACCGAAAGGCGGTCCTTCAACGTCTCATCCACGCGCTGGTCGACCCGCTTGTCCACTTGAGCGCTGAGTCGCGAGTCGAGGGAGTCCACGATGGGTTGGGTGATCTGTTTGATGCGGGCCTTCAGGTCCGGCGCTTTGTTGTAGTTCGAGTCTGAGGTATCGCTCATGGGCCAAGACTACGTGGAGGGCGGCGCGCAGTACACACCAGCATTGAACTGCAGCGTGTTGAACTGACCGCCCCACGGCGGATTCTCGAGGGTCGCTGCTTCGTTCTCGAGCGTGGCCAGCGGCGAGCAGACTGCGTCGAACGTGATGAAACCGCGCACGTTGCTGCCCGTCGCTCCCTCGACGGGAACCGGGCCGCCCCCGCCGAAGGCAAGTGCGATGAACACGGGCATCGAGAGCGAGGAGAGCTGGTAGTTGCGGTACTCGGACTGGGAGGCGTAGACCGCCGCGTTGAGGGCCGGGTCGACCGAATCGATACCGGTCTGCCAGCCCTTCAATATGGCAGCCCAATACGTGGCGTAGGTCGCGAGCGTCGCGTTCGAGGCGCCACCGGGCGCGTCGAGGCCCGAGTGGTTGTCGGGGTAGCCCTCCGGGTCGAGGATCACCCAGTCGGGGGTGAGGCCGACGCCGAGGGCGCGGTACGACGCGATCTGCGTCGCCACCCACTGGCCCGCGTCAAAGCCGTGTGTGTAGAAGTTCGCCTGCGTCAGCGCCTGGCCTGCGAGGGGGCCGCTCACGGTCCAAAACGACAGCCAGGTCACGCGCTTGTGCGAGTTGTAGATCGCCTGGCCGAGGAGATAGTCGGGCGACTCGTCGACGCTCGTCGTCCCCGTGAAGCCCACCCACGGCGCTGACCTCGTGCCGAGGCCTCCCGTTTCGGAGATGATGGGCCACCCGTTGGTGATGGCGGTCGACCAGTCGGTCGAGGGGATGGCATAGACGCCCACGCCCTCGGGCGGCGGCGAGCTCACGCCGGCCGCGTAGAGCGTCAGTTCCCCGTTTACCTGGAGGCCCGCCACGATGTTGCCGACCGTTCTCGCCGAGCTTCCCGCGGTCACCGACACGTTGGTCGCGGTCCACGATGTCGACTCCGTGGAGCTCGACAGCACGAACAGGTCGCCCCAGTTGGAGGCCTGTCCCGCGACCGCCACCTCCGTGGGCGTCACCTCGACGGTGAGCGCTCCGCTGAGCGGCGGCGCGCCCGACGCCAGGTTCGTCACGTTGTCGTAGTTCCACAGCTGCGAGATAGATGGTGTCGAGTTGTTCTGCGTGCTGAAGAGCTCCACCTGGCCGCTCACCGTCAGCGCGGCGAGGTCGATCGATGCGGTGCTGGTGCCGAGTGCGAGTGTGCCCACGACCGTCGGAGCGGCGGTGAGGGTGGTGAGGTTCCTTGTCGTCCAGCCGTTCAGCGCAGGACCGGCGCTGGCGTACACCGTCACGTCGCCGTTGTTGAGGATCGCGGCGAACGTCGGTGTCGCGCCCGGCACGATGATTGGATCGCTCGAAAACGCATTCGCGATCACGGGCACGGCAGTGGTCGTCGTGGTCGACGTCGATGTGGTGGTGGTCGTGGCCGATGGCTTGGTCGTCGTCGTGGTGCTGGTGGGCGTCGCCGCAGGCTTCGCGGCGCCCTTCGTTGTGGTGGTTGTCGTGCTCGTGGTGGTCGTCGTGCTCGTGGCGGTGGGTGTCGACGTCGCGGCCGTCGGTGGGGTGGTCGTTCGGCTCGCGCCCGAGAAGCTGACGGTTGCGGCGACCTGGCTGTAGACGGGCACGGGATCGCCGGGCTCCCACGTGAGCGCCAGTACTTCCATTGCGTTACTCGCCGTGCGGTAGGCGACGGTGGCCGTTGCGCCGCTCACCTGCACGCTCGGCAGTCCGATTGACGCGTCGACACCGGTCAGGGCGCTGAGGTCGGTCGTGATGAAGCGGCGCCACGGCGTGCCGAAGTGAAGCCGCGCCCACAGGGGCGTGTCGGGTTCGTTCGGCGTGAGCAGCTCGACGTGGCCCGACGTGTCGACGTAGAGGAGAGCGACGTTGCTCGACGGATCAAAGAACGGGATCGGATCGTCGCCCGGTTTTGGCACGTCGTTGTTCGTCGTGTAGTTGAACCACGTCGTTGCACCCGTCGAGGTCTCGGTGTAGACCGCGAGATCACCCGTGTTCGTCCGATACGCGATGACGCCCTCGGTCGAGCTCGTCGCGCTGTGCGGCCCGCCCAGCATGGTCGTCGAGTCGAGGTGTGACTCGAGGGAGACGGCGTTCCACGGCAGCGGCGACACGCCGGAGTTGACGAACTCGTAGAGCGGAAGCCCCGGCGTGGTGGTGGGGGCGGTGGTCACGGCGCGCGACGCAGTCGTCGCAAGGACGACGCTCGCAACGAGAAAGATCGTAATCAGCGTCAGTCGTGCAAACTTCACTCGCGTCCTTACGTGGGCGACACGCCCAATCTGATGCGGACCCTCACCGATAAAAGTTTAGGTTCGGGCTTTGCGCACGCCGGGGCAGAACCAGCGTGCAGTACTACGAACGCGTTACAACTCTCCTCGCTACTGACGCCACCGATGGACCGTCAACGTTGACCGCACGAGCGAGCACGTTATACGCGTGATGTTTTAACAATCGCGTGACGTCGATGGACCGCACCCCCTTCGGCATGGCGGTCCACGCCACGCCGCCATCGACGGAATACTGATAATCGGTAATCGCACTGCCACCGTTGGATGCGGGCGGCGACACGATGAGATGGAAGCCGTCAACGAGCGCGGTGAGTGTCGAGATCGAGGGTGCGCCGGGGCGGGTGTTCGCGTCGATGCTCGCGGCCTTGAAGGTCAGTGTGGTCGTGTAGATCGCCTGTCCCTCGTACGTGATGGTGAGGTCGACGTTTTGGGGCACGGTCGACTCGACGTCGAAGGTGACGACACCCTCGGCGTTGCTGATCGCGGTGCTTGAGTCCGTGCCCGTGGCCGTTTGGTTCTCTGCGCCGTCGATGCTGAGGTTGCCGCCGGGAGCGGTTGCCGTGATGTCGACCGACGTGTTCGCGATCGGTTCGCCTGCCGCGTTGCGAAGCGTCGCTGTCACCGTGGGACCGGTGCCGCCGGCGACGCCCGTGGTGCTCGAGGTTGCGAACGAACTCTTCGCCGCGGAGAACGAGGGCGGGCACAGCCCCGCGATGAACGCGGCTCCGTCAGGACTCCCAAGACCCGAGGCCATGTCGTAGCCAGGACCTGCGCTGTACACGCCAATCTTGAAGAGGTCGTTGTTGCCCGTCGTCACGTCGACGAAACCGGTCGATGCCATCGCGTAGAGCGAGGGGTTGATGAAGCCGAGTCGCGAGACGCCACATGACTGCGCGGCAACGGCGATGAGGTCGCTCACGAGCGGGGCGCCGATCGACGTGCCGCCGATACCGCCCCACCCACCCGAGCAGCTGTGACGACAGAACCCCTGGCCGGCCCCCGTGTAGTACTGGATGAAGCCGGTCGTGGGATCACCCATCACGGCAAGGTCGGGGACCATCCGCATCGTGTCGGAGGCGGCACTGATGCCGGGTGCCACCTGCCAGCTCGGACGGCTCCACAGCGACGACATCCCGCCACCGCCGGCTCCACAGTTGGACTGTGCGCACTGGTCGTTCCACACCGACTCGCTCAGGGGATCGATGTTCGAAACGTCGAGGCCACCCACGCCGGTGACGTAGGGCTGAGACGCCGGGTCGTCGACCGCGGGACCGCCGATCGCTTGGGGTGCGTCCTCACAGTCCGAGGAGCCGTCGTCCCCAGCCGCCGACACGATGGTCTGTCCTTGGGCCGCCATCTCTTGAAAGATCGTCTGCTCGGTCTGTGCGGCGCCATCGGTCTCGGACTCGCAGATGCCCCATGACGTCGTGATGATCGTCGCCGTGTCCTCGCTCGCCATCTCGGAGTAGGTGTCGGTCGTGCCCGAGCCGTTCTGGGTCCCTTGGTACACCTCCAGCGTGGCGCCCGGCGCGAGTGCGGCTGCCTCTTCGACATCGAGGGTCGCTTCATCCGGGTTGTCGTCCGTGTTGTCCGCTGAGGTGGGCCCTCCGTCCACGTTGATCGACGTCACCGTGGGCTTGAGGCCGTAGCAGCTGAAGTACGTCTGCGCGTCGCTGGTGTCGTAGTTGGCGAGCTCGTAGATCCCGATGGTCTGACCGACACCGGTGTCGCCGTTCGCCCACGCGCCGCTGAACCCATAGAGCTCGGCTTGCTGTTGGACGGTGTAGCCGCCCACGCTGTTCGGCGTCGTGCCAGTCGAGCTGCCCGCGTCAGGACACGTGGTCGGCAGTGCGGGTGACGATGTCGTGTGGGGTTGCTCAAGATTGGTCGACGCTGGAGCGACGGCGTTGAGACCGGCGACGGCGGTGATGTCGTGCGCCAGCGAGTGCGGCAGCGTTCCGCCTGAGGTGAAGTGCGCGTCGAGCGTGCCGTCGCTCAGACGAACTGTTTCGACGGGCGCGTCGAAGGCGTGCGCGATCGCTGACGTCGTGCCGGTGACGCGCACGATATTGCGACCCTTGCTCAGCGCGCCGACGCGAAGGCCGAACGAGGAGAAGTAGTGCTCGACTGCCGCGACGGTCGCCGGGGACGCGCCAAAGCGAGCGGCGTACTGAGCCGGAGTGAGGAAGCGGTGGTAGTTCGGCGAGCCGGTGTCGGTGAGGCTCGCGATGAATGAGGCGAGCGCTGCCTCGTGTCGTTGGGTCAAGGCGAGGTCAAAGGACGTCGTGATCGCTTTGTTGACGACGACGTCACGGGTGGGGGTGGGAGCAAGCCCCGCTACCTGGACGCGCGCTTCGCTTGCGTTCGCGGGCAGCGCCAGAGTGGGAAGCGCCAGCGCGACGAGGGCGACGCTCAGCGCGAGCAGGGCCCCGCGCGGCCGAGGGGCGAGTTTTGGCATGGCCTTAGCCTAGGGAAACGAGGTAGCGCGAAAAGACCGCTCACCTTCTTATAAGGCAATTCTTATTTGCTGTGCAGTGTCATCGCTCGGCGACGTCATAGCCAGCGCGGCGATATCGACCAGAGAGGTCAGCGCACTCGGCGCACACCGACTCAGGGATGACGCCCCTTCGCATCAGCCAGGCAAAGACCGTGCAACCCGTGCAGTATCCCAAGAACCCTTCGAGCGACGCGGCGGCGATGAGGGGGAGGAGGATCCATCGCGCGTCGAGCCACCCGGCGCTCAGCCACGTGACGAGCGTTGCCAACGAGAACGCGAGACCCATGGTCTGTGCGAAGCGCTTGGGCGGACCCGGCACAAATTTCTCCCAACTCTTGATACGAGGTCCGCTGACGTGCACGGCGAACCAGCCAAGAGGTGAGATCTTCGAGCCTGCCGCCACGCGAGCGGCGAACCCGTAGGTGAGAGGAATGAGGAGCCACGCCTGTCCCGTGATGAATGTGATCACGCAGAGCGCGACGACGCCGATCGCCACCGTGCGCGCGGCGGCGTCATTGACGGGATTGGGAAACGAGAAGAAGCCATCCACTCCACAAACTTTAGTGGAATTGTCATCTATCGGATCAGATGGCCAGCTTGATGGTGGTGATCACACCGATCGTGACGACGCAGACGCGCACGACCGTCGGCGATAGCCGCACGATCAAGAGCGCGCCGAGGTACCCGCCGATGAGCGTGCCGATGAGGAGCGCCACGACGTCGGTGCCCGCCAGGTGTCCGTGGATCAAGAAGATGATCGCGGCGATCGCGTTGATGACGATCGAGAGCGCGTTGCGCAGCCCTTGGACGTCGTGAATGTCGAGGGGCAAGGTGAGACCCATCACCGCGAGCAGCAAGATGCCCATCCCGGCGCCGAAGTACCCGCCGTAGACCGACGAGAGAAAGATGCCGATGAACAGCGCCCAACGGCGCGCGGGGTGCGCGGTGTCGATGTTCGCGAGCCGACGTGTGATGAGCGGCGACAACGCGAAGAGGACCGTGCCCGAGCCGATGAGCCAGGGAACGATCGAGCGAAAGGTTCCCGGGGATCCCTCAAAGAGGAGCGTGCAACCCATCGCCGTGCCGAGCACGCATGCGGGCAGGAGCTGTTTGATCAGCGCGCGATGCTCGCCGAGCTGGTGGCGAAAGACGCGCAGCGACCCGAGGTAGCTCGGCACGACGCCGACGGTCGTCGAGAGGTTCGCCTGCAGGGCCGGGACGCCGGTTGCGAGCAGCGTCGGGAAGGTGATGAACGTGCCGCCCCCGGCGACGCCGTTGGCGATGCCCGCGCCGACGCCGGCCAGC
The DNA here is from genome assembly GCA_963732125.1 of uncultured Acidimicrobiaceae bacterium. Lineage (GTDB taxonomy): Bacteria > Actinomycetota > Acidimicrobiia > Acidimicrobiales > RAAP-2 > RAAP-2. Next base: position 330,737 of record CAVSXX010000003.1, read on the forward strand.
GCGATCAGGGTCAGGCGCCAGAAAGATGGAATGGCGCCGAGAAGCATTGTCACTACTCTACGTACGATGGGTTTTTTAAAAGAAAACTGTGTGACGAATCCGCCACTGCCCCTCCTCGTTCATCTACCGTTAGCGACGTGTACCTCTTGACGGGTGAGCTCATTGTTCCTCGGGACGCGCCCGACGATCTCATCCGAGCGGCCGGCGGCATTGTTACTCGTTTTGTACCCGGCGGACGCGTCGAGGTTGCGTGCATCTATCGCGAAGCGCGAGGTGACTGGACGTTCCCCAAGGGCAAGCTTGAGCCAGGTGAGACGTTTGAGCAGGGCGCGGTGCGCGAGGTGTTAGAAGAGATCGGACTCCACTGTCGCGTCGTGCGATTCGTCGGCACGACCAACTACACGCACCGCAAGGGTAAGCCCAAGATCGTGGCGTACTACCTCATGACATCCGATCTCGGCACGTTCGAGCCCAACGACGAAGTCGATGAGCTCGTGTGGCTGCCCTTAGAGCACGTGCGCGCACATCTCACGTGGGATCGCGACCAAGAGCTCTTCGACCTAGTCGTCGAGATGCCCGAGATGCGAGCGCTCGCGTCCTAGTCGCGCCTATTTGACGGCGTCGACGTGAGAGGGCGCGACGCTCACGACGAGATGCTTGGTCATCGGCTGGTCGCTCTGTGTGCTGACGTCCGCCAAGCCACAGAGCACGTTCAGCTCGGGCATGTAGCCGGCCGCGCAGCTCCGCGGAATCTCGTAGCGAATCGCCCGGTAGCCGTAGACGGTCCGCTGGCTCCCATCTCGGGAGTAGCTCGTCACGTCGATGAGGTCGAACTCCTTGAGCCCGAGATCGCTCATGTCGTCGTCGTTCATGTAGATCACGGTGCGTAGGCCCTCGAGGCCGCGGTAGCGATCGTTGTTCGAGTAGATGGTGGTGTTGAACTGATCGTGCGAGCGCATGGTCGTCAACAGCAGACGTCCCTCACCCGGGTCGACGTCGTTCGGGAGCGCAGCGAGCGAGAACTCGGCTCGGCCCGAGGGCGTCTGGAACACCCGATCGCGCGCGGGCTGGGTGATGCGAAAGCCGTGCGGGTGTCGAGCGCGGCGATTGAAGTCCTCGAACCCCGGCAGGACGCGGGCCATCGTGTCGCGGATGGTGTCGTAGTTGTTCACGTAGTCCTGCCACGGCGTCGTGCTCGCGGGCAGCGTGGCTTGAGCCATGCCGCCGATGATCGAAGTCTCTGAGCGCATGTGCACCGAATCAGGCTCCTTCATCCCAAATGAGATGTGCACCATCGCCATGGAGTCTTCGATGGTGACGCCTTGTATGCCACTCGCCTGCACGTCCTTATCGCTGCGGGCGAGGCACGGGAGAATGAGCGCGCGCTTGCCGTGCACGAGGTGGCTGCGATTGAGCTTGGTGCTGACCTGGACGGTCAGCTCGCACTTGCGCAGCGCCTCGAACGTGCGGGACGGGTCAGGAGTGGCGAGGGCGAAGTTGCCGCCGAGAGCGACGAACGTCTTGATGTCGCCTCGTTGCATGGCCTCGATCGTGGCGACGACGCCGAGCCCGTCCTCGCGAGGTGGCTCAAAGCCACACACGTCGGCCAGCCGGTCGAGGAAGTCCTTGGGTGGCTTGTTGTCGATGCCGCAGGTGCGGTTGCCCTGCACGTTGCTGTGACCGCGCACGGGGCAGGGGCCTGCTCCCTCACGGCCGATGTTGCCGCGAAGGAGCATCAAGTTGACGATCTCGCGCACGGTGTCGACACCATGCTCGTGCTGCGTGAGGCCGAGACACCAGGCGATGATCACCCGTTCTGACTTCATGTAGGAGACCGCGAGCTTTCGTATGTCGGGCTCGGCGACACCTGATCCCGCGACCAGATCGGACCACGACGTGGCCTCAACGAGCGCGCGGTACTCATCGAAGCCTTTGGTCAGGCGCTTGAGGAACTCTTGGTCCAGCACTTCGGGATGGGTCTCGGCGGCTTCGAAGACGGCCTTGGCGACGCCGCGGAGCAGCGCCATGTCGCCACCGATGCGCACCTGGACGTTCATGGTCCCGATTTTGGTGGCGTGGAACGTGGCCATGTCGACGAACTCATGCGGGACGATCGTTCGTCTCGACGCTGCTTCGATCAAGGGATTGATATGGATGAGCTGAGCGTTCCGTCGTTCGGCTTCGGCGAGGTAGGTGAGCATCCTTGGGGCGTTCGTCGCGGCGTTCTCGCCCATCAGCCAGATCGCGTCCGCCTCTTCCCAGTCGTGCATGTCAACGGTGCCCTTGCCCGTGCCGATCGCCGCGGTTAGTGCTCGCCCGGACGCCTCGTGGCACATGTTGGAGCAGTCGGGCAGGTTGTTCGTGCCGAACTCGCGTACCCACAGTTGGTAGAGAAACGTCGCCTCGTTGCTCAGCCGTCCCGAGGTGTAGAACGTCGCCTGGTTCGGGCTCTTCAACGCGCGCAGCGTGTCGCCGACCACTGTGAACGCGTCGTCCCATGAGATGGGCTCGTACTGGTCGCTCACCGGGTTGTAGCTCATCGGCTCAGCCAAACGACCGACGTGCTCCAAGTCGTAGTCGTTCCATTCCGACAGCTCCTGGACCGAGTGCGCTGCGAAGAAATCGCGATCGGCGGCGGGGGGCGACATCTCCCAGGTCACGTGCTTGATGCCGTTCTCACAGATGTCGAGGCGAAGACTGGAGGGATCATCGGGCCACGCGCACCCGGGACAGTCGAACCCGCCATCTTCTTGGTTCATGACGAAGACCGCACGAACGCCATCAACCGGATGCCCCGCTCGCTCGAGCACCTTCCCGACGCTCTTCGCGGCGCCCCATCCCGCCGCGGGGTCGTCGTAGGGGTGTCGAGAGAATTTGTCGGTCGGCGTTGGCCCTCGACCTAGAGCCGCTTCGTCGGGCTGTCCGCCGAGCATCCTTGTTTCAGCGTCGAGCACCCCGTCAGATCGAGAGGTCATGGGTCATCCTTTCGCGGAGGCGAAGAAAGCGCGAACGATCCAGTGCGGATTGTGGGCACGTGATGAACCGTGCCGGTGCGCACGATGAGCGACGACCGGGCCTTGAGTGGCTGGGGAGAACCGTGCTGCCAATGCGCCCCCTCGATCGAATGGAGCTAGACACCCCTTGACCCGAGGCGTCAAGAGGCGATGTCTGTGCGGTCTTTCCAGGCGAGATTCTCGTCGTATTGGACTCGTTGATCGAGACAGGCGTGCATAATGCCGATCCATCGATTGGCGAGTTGACGAATGGCCTGGCGGTAGGTCTTGCCACGAGCTCGTAGTTCGTCGTAGTAGGCGCGAGCACCCGGTGACTTGGTGAGCGAGCAGAAGGCCCATTGATCGGCGGCGGCGGAAAGGTGTCGGTTGCGCGAGTAACGAGCGAGCACAACCCTGGATTTGCCTGACGCCTTGGTCACCGGCGACGTGCCCGCGTAGTTTTTGCGAGACTTGGCATCGGCGTAGCGGTTCGGGTCGTCCCCGAACTCGCCCAGCACCCGGGCGCCGAGGACCATCCCTAGTCCTGGCAGGGAGCGGATGATCTTCGCGTCCGGGTGCTGTTCAAAATCCTCGGCGAGCGCTGCTTCGAGCTCAACGATCGTTTCGCTGTAGGCGCGGATCATCGCCACATGGGCGCTCGTGATCTTGCCGAAGGCCGCTTCGACCCGGGGCCGCTCGTGGAGCTGCTCTTCGCGTAGGGCATGTTGGATCCTCTTCGCGGTGCGCTCAAAGTTGCGGTGGCGACCACCGCGGCGAAGGGCCGAGGTGATCTCCGCCAGCGAGAGCTGGGTTCCAAGTGCTGGCGTCGGGGCGATGGCGAGGACTTCGACCGCGTCACCTTCGCCAAGTTCGGTGCCAAAGGCGTTGAGCGCGCCCGGGTAGTAGTCCTTCAGGGCGTTGCGCAGGGCGTTCTTCTCGCGCTGGCGGCTCCAGATCGCACTCTGGTGAGCTCGCGCGAGCACCTTGAGGGCGTCGGCGCCCTCGCTGTCGCCGGCCGCTTCACGGTGGTTGTGGCGATCGGTGCGCACGACGTCGGCCAACACCTTGGCGTCACCGGGGTCCGACTTGGAACCCGAGGTGACGTGTCGTTCGCGATAGCGCGCGACTGACAGCGGGTTCAGGGCGTAGACGCGGTAGTTGGCGCCGAGCATGGCCGTCACAATGAGCCCCCGGTCCTTTTCGATGCCCACGATCACCTCGTCCGGTTCTTCGGCGTGTGGCGCGAGCATCTCGTGTAGCGCTCGCACACCCTCGAGCGTGTCCGGGATCTTCTTTTTCGCAAGAACAGTTCCCGCCTCGTCGAGGACGCAAACGTCGTGGTGGGATTCCGCCCAGTCCACTCCAACAAAAATCATGTGGTCACCTCCATTGAGCTAATCGGTTCAATGAGCCCGAGGCAACGGCGGCGACCTAATAGCTCAGTGCTCCTGGCACGACACCCCTCCAGCCTTCTCCGTCAACCTCACCACCTGACTGGGGCACGGTCTAGCTATAGAGCTCAAGGCTCTGAGAAAGTGAAGTGCTCACCAGTCAGTGGCTCGGTGGGTAGCCTCTCTCATGTGAGAATGACTGTCCACTCCTATTAGAAAAAATCTGGCACATCTTGGGCCGGCAATCAATGGTGAATCGCTCCGCCAACCCACGCCACCGACCTTCGCGCACCACGGGTCTCGTCACTCACCGCGAACTGACAGCGAACTCTCAGCGAATGACTTGACTTGGGTGATTCCCGTCCGATAGCCTAATCTCTACTAAATCAATGGAAATTGATGTTAATAAAGGAACCTACATGAAAAAGTCCACGTCCCGACGGGTAATTGGGGCAGCCGTCGCGCTGCTGCCACTGAGCCTCCTCGCCTCGACGTCGTCTGGTGCGGCCTCGACCACCAGCGTGAGTGTCGTCGGATACTCCGTTGTCGGGCCTGCTTTTAGCGCCTTGGAGAAGGCCTTCGAGGCGACGCCCGCCGGTCAAGGCGTGACGTTCACCAACTCCTTCGGAGCCTCCACGACCCAGGCGGAAGACGTGGTCGCCGGACAGCCCGCCAACGTGGTCGTCTTCTCCGAAGTTCCCGACTTGAACCTGCTCGTCGCAGCCGGACTCGTGAGCAAGTCCTGGGCGTCGTACGGACCAGCCGCCGCGGAGAACGGCTTCGTGACGGACTCTGTGGTGTCAATCATCACTCGCCCCGGAAACCCCCTCGGCATCACCGGATGGAACAACCTCACCAAGGGCGGCATCCAGATCGTCACTCCCGACCCGATCAGCTCGGGCAGCGCGCGCTGGAACTTGCTCGCCGCCTATGAGTCACAGATTCAACAGCACAAGAGCGCCAAGTACGCGAAGAACTATGTGAACTCACTCGTCGCGAACGTTGTCTCGGAGCCATCGAGCGGCAGCAAGGCGCTCACGACCTTCATCGAAGGTACGGGCAACGTCCTGCTCGACTACGAGGCGGATGCCATGGCGGCACAAGCCGCGGGCGAGAAGATTCAGATTGTCAATCCCGCCCAGAACACCTTGATCCAGAACCCGGCAGCGCTGACGACATCGGGTCTCTCGAGCCCCGCGGCGGTTGCCTTCTTTGACTACATGTTCTCCGAGGCCGGCCAGTCCATCTGGGTGCACGAAGGATTTCGCGCCACGGTGTCTGCGGTGAAGTCCGAAAAGGCGAGTATCTTCTACCAGCCGATTCGGCTCGCGACGATCTCGTCGCTCGGCGGCTGGGGCAAGGTCACGGCCAAGTTCTTCTCCTCGAGCGGCATTGTGACGTTGATCGAAAACGCACACGGCTACACCAGCTAACAGATTCCTTTCCCCCGGAGTGCCGCCAGCCTCGCCCGGCTGGCGGCACTCCCATGACGCGGCTGTCGAGTTGCTTCGCGCTTGTGAACCGAGCCACCAACGCCCTCGGGCTGAACGTCGTTCTTTAGTAGGCTGGAACGGTAGGGAGAGGTGGGTGAGTTCGGTTTAAACCACATTCCTGCTAAGAATGCGGCCTGCGAAAGTGGGCCCGAGGGTTCAAATCCCTCCCTCTCCGCCAACTCAACACCGAGCGCAGTGCGCTCGGTGTTGCTACGTGAAAGGGATTGGCGATGCGGTACTGGATCGAGACGCTCGGGTGTCCCAAGAACCTTGTGGACTCTGACAAGCTCGCGGGCCTGCTCGAATCCCAGGGATACGCCCTGGCGCTGAGTCCCGAGAGTGCCGATCTCGTGGTCGCGAACACCTGTGCCTTCATCGAGGCCGCCCGCGAGGAGTCCATCGAGACGGTCCTCGACCTGGCCGAGGTCAAGCGCGACGACGCTCGACTCGTCGTAACGGGCTGCATGGCCGAGCGCTATGGCGACGAGCTCGCGGCCGCACTGCCCGAGGTCGACCTTGTCGCCGGCTTCGGTGCGAGCCTCACTGCGTTGTCGACGCCGGTCGCGTTGCGTGAACGTCCGGTGCCGTCCTTTGACCTTCTGAACCTGCCGCGGCCCGCATCGAAGGCTCCCTGGGCGTATGTGAAGATCGCCGAAGGCTGCGATCGACGTTGCGGGTTCTGCGCGATTCCGACATTCCGCGGCGACCAGCGTTCGCGTTCGACCGAAGAGATCCTGCGCGAAGCGCGGGTGCTGGTCGACGGTGGCGTGCGCGAGCTGGTGCTGATCGCCCAAGACCTCGCGAGCTGGGGACACGATCGACGTCGATCGGGACGCGGTGAGGCGGTCGAAGTCCTCGACGAAGGCGGCACGCAGCCGCTCATCGACCTGACCGCACGCCTGAGCGTGGAGGTCGAGCGCGTGCGACTGCTCTACCTGTACCCGTCGGGCCTCACCGAAGGACTCATCGAGACGATCCTCGCGACGGGCGTGCCGTACTTCGACCTCTCGCTGCAGCACGCGTCTCGTCCGCTGCTGCGCGCCATGCGTCGCTGGGGCGACTCGTCGCGCTTCCTCGAGCGCATCGAGGCGATTCGCGCAATGGAACCCGAGGCGACCTTTCGCTCCTCGTTCATCCTCGGCTACCCCGGCGAGACCGAAGACGACCAGCGAGCGCTGTTGGACTTCATCGAGGCGGCCCAGCTCGATTGGGCCGGGTTCTTCACCTTCTCATCGGAAGTGGGCACCTACGCGAACGACCTTGACAGCCCCGTGCCCAGCGAGCTCGCACTCGAACGTCTGCGCGAGGTCTCCGAACTCCAAGACACCATCACCGCGAAGAAGCGCGACGCCCTTGTCGGCACGCGTCAGCGATTGTTGATCGACGCACCCGGCGTCGCGCGTAGCGTGCGCGAGTGTCCAGAGATCGATGGCGTCGTGCACGTCGACACGGCACTTATGGTGGGTTCGATGGTGAACTGCGAGATCGTGGCGAGCAAGGGTACCGACCTTGAGGCGGTAGCGCTGTGAGTACCGAGCGCACCGAGCACACCTACGGCCCCACGGCCCTCTTGACCCCCGCCAACATGATGACGGGGTTTCGACTCATCGTCGCGCCGTTCTTCATCTATCTGCTGATCTTCGATCGCATCTCGTGGTGGACCACGGCCGTCGGGCTCGCGGTCGCGGCGTCGGATTACTTCGACGGGATCGTCGCGCGTCGTCACGGCACGACGACGTCAGGTGCCTTCCTCGACCCGCTCGCCGACAAGGTGATCGTGCTCGGCGGGCTGTACGCGATCATCATCTCGCGGCCCCACGGCATTCACTTCTTCGTCATTCCGGCCATCATCATCACGTTGCGCGAGATCTGGATGAGCGTCTTTCGCGCGCGTGCGGCCAAGCACGGCGTGTCGATCCCCGCGAGCCGGCTGGCCAAGTGGAAGACCTTCGCCCAGGACTGGGGGATCGGGTTCTGCGTGCTGCCGATCACTGGCCACCACTTGGAGTTCGCCTTTGTCACCATCTGGATTGCCGTCGCGTTGACGGTCTACACCGGTTGGCAGTACTACCACTCGGGAAAGAGAGTCGTCGCGGGTGCGCGTTGAGATCGTGGCGGTCGGCACCGAGCTACTGCTCGGCCAGATCGCAGACACCAACTCACAGTGGCTCGGCGAGCACCTCGCCGCGAACGGCATCGATTCGCACTTCCATCAGCACGTCGGCGACAACCACGACCGCATGGTGCTCGCCTTTCGCACCGCGCTCGCTCGCAGCGACGCGTTGATCGTCTGCGGCGGACTCGGACCGACGCAAGACGACATCACCCGCGCCGCGCTCGCCGAAGTGCTGAACGTGCCGCTTGAGCGCCATGAGGAGATCGTCGAGACGATTCGTCAGCTCTTCGCCTCGCGTGGGCGCACGATGCCCGACAACAACCTCCTCCAAGCCGACGTTCCCCAGGGCGCGACGATCATTCCCCAGACCCGTGGGACAGCTCCCGGCCTCATCTGCCCGCTGGGCCAGAAAGTCATCTACGCCGCGCCCGGCGTGCCCTACGAGATGAGCGACATGTTCGAGCGAGCGATCCTGCCTGACCTTGTCGAGCGCCAGCGCCGTGCGGGCGAGACGTCGGTGATCATGAGTCACGTGTTGCGCACGTGGGGATCTAGCGAATCGGCCCTCGCCGAAGCGGTCGCCGAGCGCTTCCGCGCCCTCGATGATGGCGGGCGGGTCACGATTGCCTTTCTCGCCTCGGGCATCGAGGGCATCAAGATTCGCTTGACGGTGCGAGGGGACGATGACGCTCAGGCCTCAGCGCTGTTGCTCGAAGAGGAACAGCACGTGCGCGCGCTCATCGAAGCGCACCTCGGTGACGTCATCTTCAGTGTGAACGACGAGTCCATGGAAGAGGTCGTTGCTGCGCTCTTAGTCGACCGAGGCGTGACACTCGCCGTCGCTGAGTCCCTCACCGGCGGACTGATCGCAAGTCGTCTCGTCAACGTGGTCGGTGCGTCGACGTGGTTTCGCGGCGCCCTGGTGAGCTACGCGAGCCAGATCAAGTTCGATCTGCTCGATGTGCCGGAGGGTCCGGTGGTGAGCGCCGAAGCCGCCGAAGCCATGGCGAGCGGCGTCCGCAAGCTGCTCGAGTCCGACATCGGCCTGAGCGTGACCGGTGTCGCTGGGCCCGACGAGCAAGACGGCCAAGCGCCAGGAACCGTGTTTGTCGGCTTGGACTTGGGCGATGGCGCGTCAAGCGTCGCGCTGCGGCTGCCGGGTGACCGTCCGCGGGTTCGCTCGTACGCCGCGATCAGTGCGCTTGATGCGCTGCGTCGCGCGCTCCAACGTTCAAGTTAATCCTCCGTCTCTTCTAGTCTCAAAGAGAGGAGCGAGCGTGTCGAAACTTGTCGTCGATGTTGAACCCGAGGCGTACGGACTCTCATCTGAGCGCCTTGAGCGCGTCACGAGGCACTTCAACGGCTACGTCGAGAGCAAGCGCGTGGCGGGATGGCTCGCGACGGTCTCGCGCGGCGGTCAGCTCGTCTGGCGCGGCAAGGGCGGACATCGCGATCGCGAGCAAGGCCTCGAGGTCACCGACGACACGATCTGGCGCATCTACTCGATGACCAAGCCGACCATCGGCATCGCCGTGATGATGCTCTACGAGGAAGGCCGCTTCGACCTGCTCGACGAAGTCGGCCAGTGGATCCCGTCATTCAACGAGCTGCGCGTATGGGTCGGCGGTACCGCGGAGTCTCCGGAGACGGCTCCCGCAAAGAATCCGATTCGCGTGCACCATCTTCTCACCCACATGAGCGGTCTCACGTACGGCTTCCAACGACGCCATCCGGTTGATCAGATCTATCGCAATCGGGGGTACGACTTCAGCTTTGCGTCAGGCGCTGGTCTCGCGGGGGCCGTCGATGAGTGGGCGTCGATGCCGCTCCTCTTTGAACCAGGAACTCAATGGAACTACTCGGTCGCGTTCGACGTGCTCGGTCGATTGATCGAGATTTGGAGCGGCCAGGACCTCGAAGTCTTCATGAAGGAGCGCATCTTCGATCCACTCGGCATGGAGGACACCGAGTGGTGGTGCCCTCCCGAAAAGGCCGAGCGTCTTGCCATGCTGTACGTGCCCTCACACGGCGAGTCGGTTCCCTTCGAGAAGCTCGCGAACGCGGTGTTGCACCCGCCGCGTCTTCTGGGCGGTGGCGGCGGACTGCTCTCGACGGCCTACGACTATGAGCGTTTCACCGCGATGATGCTGCGAGGCGGCGAACTCGATGGGGCGCGGCTGCTCTCGAGCCGCACCATGGAGTTCATGAACGAGAACCAGTTGCCCGGCGACGCCGATCTCGCTGAACTCGCGGTTGACTCCTACGGCGAAGATGAGTATCGAGGTGTCGGGTTCGGACTATCGATGTCCGTCGTCACCGATGGCAGAAAGAACAAGTCGCTGATCTCCGATGGCTCGTTCGCCTGGGGAGGGGCGGCCTCGACGACGTTCTGGGTCGACCCGCTTGAGGATCTGACCGTCGCGTTCTACACGCAGCTGCTGCCGACTGGGACCTACCCGATCAAACGCGAGCTCGCACAACTCGTCTACCAAGCGCTCGCCGACTAGGCCTCGCTCGCCAAGCAAGAGACCATCTGTTCCATTAAGAAGTGGGCGTGCCAAAGAAGCGCGCTCTCATCCTCGCTGCGGCGATTGCCGTTCTAGCAATTGGCGGGGCGGTGAACGCGCAAGCAGCCTCGCCACGCGCAACTGATTCGTGGACGGTGCAGTTCTCTCTTCGACAGAAGCCCGCTGAGTTCGATGGGATTACGTGTCCGACGAGAACGTTCTGCATCGCAGATGGTCAGGCGGTGGTCGAGCAGACCTCGAACGGGGGGAAGGACTGGGCGAGTGACGCACTTGAGAGATACTTCACGGTCTTTCGAGTCTCGTGTTCGAGTGCTTTCGTCTGTCGTGGAGTTGGGCTGACTCGCGGCGGGAACTACCAGAAGTTCATGACCGAGACGGCACGTTCCACGTGGGTGCCCTCTTCGGGGATTGAGGACGAGATCGAACCAACGTCGATCGAAGCCCTGTCATGTCCGACGTTCAGCGAGTGTGTCGCGGTCGGCGCCAACAATCTCATCGGTGGTAACGCGAACGGCTTTCCCTATTGGAAGTCGACAACCCAGACGAGCGCTGCAGGCCACCTCAGCGGATGGCGCGCGTCGCTCATACCGTTTCGTCACGGGTCGATCGTCGTCGGACTCGATAGCGTCGATTGCCCCAGCGCGTCGGTCTGCTACGCACTCGCCCAATTGAGGGACGATGGCGCGGTCGTGTTGAAGACGACAACCGGCGCGGCGCAGTGGTTCAGGGTGTCGATCACCAATAGCCAGGCCGTGTCGCGAACGGGCGTCATGAGCGATCAGTTTTCCGATCTCTCGTGCGCCACGGTCGCGTCATGCGCAGTCGTCGGCGTGGGCCCTGGCGGCCACCTCATCATCGTCGAGACCGACAATGGCGGACTGAGGTGGCACTGGTCGGTCGAACCCCGGCCTCCCACGCCGACCCCCGATCAGCCCTACATATATCCCGCCGTGTCGTGCGCCAGCGCTACCTCGTGCACCGCGACAGATGGCGCGCGATTGCTGAACACCAGCGACGGCGGCGAGAGGTGGTCCAGCTTCTTCGAGCCAAAGAGTGATGGACTTCCTTCAGCTCTCAGCTGTCCCGCGCCGAACGAATGCTTCGTTACCACGGAGCTCCCCATCTCAGTCAAGCTGCAAGGTGAGGGATTGTGGTCGAGCGACATCGTTTTGTGGCGTCGGTGACGACCGCAGCGATCGTGTGATTCGCGCCCTGTTTGATGACATGATGGCGTCATGACCATCGAAGATGACGAAAAGGCAGCCCTCATTCACTTCCTCGAGATTCAGCGAGCGTCGGTGCGATCGATCGTTGAGGGCATGAGTGAAGAGGCGTGGCACACGTCGGTAGTGCCCTCGGGCTGGACCCCGGCGGGCTTCGTCGAACATCTGGGTGGAGCTGAGTATCACTGGTTCCAGCAGGTCATCGCGGGCAAGGTCTACGAGCCGTCGCCGGACGAAGAGCTCACGCCGTACGACCCCTTCGCCGCGTTCACCTCCGACCTCTCATCCGAAGAGGTGCTTCGTGGCTACCGCGAGGAGTGCGAGCGATCTGACGAAGTGATCGCGGGCGTGAGCATGTCCGATCGACCGCGAGGTCGTCATTTCGATAACGAGGTGCCCAGCGTGCGATGGGTCATGCTTCACATGATTGAAGAAACTGCGACTCATTCGGGGCATCTCGAAATCGCTCGAGAGCTGCTCGATGGCCAGACGAGACTCGGGAATCGCTAGAGACTGAGCTCGTTCGTCATTTTGGCTGATCGCAGGGGCATCATCGGCACGATGTGACGAGCAGTACAAAACCAGTCGCTCGTTAGTCTGAAGATCATGGGCAAAGAGTTGGACCCCGAAGAGTTATCCGGGCTCGACATGGAGTCAGAGCAAGGGATCAATTCCGTCCTGGATGCAGCGGAAGCCCAGGACGAAGAGATCGACGCGGACCAGTTAGCCGCGCTCGGCATCGAACCCGAATTGGCGATCAAGTCGGTGCTCGACGAAGCAAGAACTGAGGACCAAGAGGCCCAGGAAATTGAGCAGGATTATAGGGAGCGGGATTCCAGGGATCAGCCCTTGTAAACGCCGCCGAATCCACCCTACGAACACTTGTTCGTACTACGCTAAATCCTAAGCAACACCTCGACCGATGTGACAGAGAGTACTTAGCGTTGCTCTCGTGAAGAAAAGCAAGGAGACGACAATGGCGGTATCCGACGATCGCACAAAGGCCCTCGAGGCCGCGATGGGCCAGATTGAGAAGCAGTTCGGCAAGGGCTCGATCATGCGGATGGGCGAAGCCACGAATTTCGACATCGAGTCGATTCCTACGGGCGCACTTGCCCTCGATATGGCGCTCGGCATTGGCGGACTTCCGCGCGGTCGCGTGGTCGAAATCTACGGCCCAGAATCGTCTGGAAAGTCAACGCTTGCGATGCATGTCGTCGCTGAAGCGCAGCGCAACGGCGGGGTGTGCGCATACATCGACGCAGAGCACGCGATGGACCCGGTCTATGCGCGTGCCATCGGGGTCAACGTCGATGACCTACTGATCAGTCAGCCCGACACTGGAGAGCAGGCGCTCGAGATCGTTGACATGCTGATCCGCTCGGGCGCAATCGAAGTGATTGTGATCGACTCCGTCGCAGCACTGACCCCCCGCGCAGAAATCGAAGGCGACATGGGTGACAGTCACGTCGGCCTCCAGGCGCGTCTTATGAGCCAGGCACTTCGCAAGCTGACGGGCGGGCTTTCCAAGTCGAACACCGTCGCGATCTTCATCAATCAGCTGCGCGAAAAAATTGGCGTAATGTACGGTTGTTTTTTTTATGATGCGCGCGTTGTTCTCGCAGATGGCACGACAGAGATGATTGGCAAGATCGTCAATCAGAAGCTTCCAGTTGAGGTCCTTTCTTACGACGCGAAGACGGGCACAGTGGTGCCCAAGCGTGTAGTCAATTGGTTCGACAACGGTCCGACTGAAGAGTTTCTCAAGATCACGGTGGCAAGGCCGAGCAGCCGAGCCGAATTGGCTTGCACTCCGAATCACCTAATTCGGACACCGTCTGGATGGGTTGAAGCGGGAAAGCTCAAAATCGGCGATCGCGTTTTGGAAGCACTTCCGCACTACTTATCTGAGTTCCAGTGGGCGGCACTCCGCGGGACCCTTATGGGAGATGGCGCAGTCTCGCCCTCGCAAAATGGTTACGGTGCACGGTTCCGTTTTTCCCACTGCGAAGATCAGACCGAGTATGCAGACTGGAAGGCGTCGTTATTTGGCAATCTCGGGAGATCACGTCACGTAAGGTCCGACAAAGTTGTCACCTTCGACTTCCAGCCTCTCCCTGAGCTGGCGTCCTTGCGTCAAAGCGTCTATGTCAATCGAAAGAAAGTACTCGATGATGACTATCTGAAGTCTCTGACCCCACTTTCCCTCGCGCTTTGGTACATGGATGACGCACACTTTGCGATTCGTTCGAAGGGCCTTCAAAAGCGGACTGAAGGATTTTCCGGCCGCGTGGAGATCTGTGTGGAGGGGATGGAAGTGCGCTCACGCGAACGTCTCGCTACATACCTCGCCGACACCTGGGGCGTAGTCGCTACGCTCACGAAGAAGGGCGCGAGAGAGTCGGCGTATCTGATATTCAATAACGCCGAGTCGGCGAAGTTTCAGGCGCTGATTGCTCAATACGTGCATCCCAGTATGGACTACAAGCTCCTGCCCCGATTTCGGGGGCAGTTTGCAGTACGTCCGGAGTTTGCACCCATGAGGTATGAACTCGTGCCCATGCCGGTCCTCCGTACCGGCGTGAAGGCGACGTCAAATCGGTCAATGCACCGGTACGACATCGAGGTGGAAGACAGTCATAACTATCTCGTCAACGGAGTGATGGTGCACAATTCGCCTGAGGTCACCTCTGGTGGACGAGCGCTCAAGTTCTATTCCTCGGTGCGACTCGACATCCGTCGTATTGAATCCATCAAGGATGGTGCCGAAGTCGTGGGCAATCGCACACGCGTAAAGGTCGTGAAGAACAAGTGCGCGGCTCCTTTCCGCCAAGCTGAGTTCGACATCATGTACGGCCAAGGCATCAGTCGTGAGGGCTCGGTTCTCGACGTTGCGGTGGAGCTCGGCTTCGTGAAGAAGGCCGGCGCCTGGTTCACCTATGAAGGCGAACAGATGGGCCAAGGTCGCGAGAATGTGAAGACGTTCCTGCGGGAAAACCCTCAGACGATGGCTGAGATCGACGAACGAGTACGTGCGCAGCTTGCGGAGACGCTGGCGCCCGATGTCGTTGGCTCGGGTGGCGACGAGCTCGACATCGACTCGCCGATCACTCTCGAGTAACCGCTTTCGACTGCGATCGCGCTGAGATCCGGTGATCTCGAGAATTGAATCTACGCGTGGCCTTTCGAAACGTGAACGTGAAATCGGGCCAAATGGTCGTATTCGTTCCTTCTGCGTTTAGATACCAACTCGAACAGCCGGTGCCCCACACGGTCACCGGCAGTTTCGCGCGGAGCTGATTGGTCCAACGATCGGCAGCTCCCTCCTCAGGCTCGATCAGCGCGTCGGAGCGAAGCGCCGCCAGAACCGCTTTGGCCGCGTAATTGAGCTGACTTTCTTGCATGAAGATGATCGAAGAGTGACCGAGCGCGGTGTTCGGACCGCCCAGCATGTAGAAGTTCGGAAGGCCCGGAAACGCGGTGCCCTTGTAGTTTGCTAGTGCGCCGCAAAACGCGTCGGCGAGCGTCGCGCCGTCTAATCCATGGACTTTTTCAGCCATTGGATTGTCGGTCACGTAGAAGCCGGTTGCGGCGATGAGGACGTCGAGCTCGTGATGGTGTCCGCCGCTCGTGCGTACGCCACTCGAATCGACGGATTCAATATCTTCAGTTACTAGTGAAACGTTGTCGCGGTTGAAAGCGGGATAAAAATCGTTGCTGATGAGCACACGCTTGCAGCCGAGGCGATAGCTGGGCGTGAAGCGCTCACGAAGTTGCGGATCGGTGATCTGACGCGTGAGATGGTCATGCGACATTGTTTCGGCTTGACTCATTCGGTTGGGATCTTTGACGAATCCGAGCACCATGAGCTCGTTGCGCCAGTAGACCTTGGCCCGAACCAGTCGTTCTGTGAATGGAAGGGTGGAGAAGATCCGTTTCGATCGCTCAAGGACTGGACGGCCAAGGTGGGGGAGGACCCACGACGGCGTTCGTTGGAAGACCTCGAGCGATTTCACGATTGGAGCAATCTGGGGTACGACTTGGATGGAGCTCGCCCCAGTGCCGATGACGCCGACCCGCTTCCCTTTCAAGTCCACCGTCTCGTCCCAGCGTGCGGTGTGCATGAGGGAACCAGCAAAGGTTGAAAGTCCATCGATGTCTGGCAGGCGCGGTTCTGCGAGACCACCGGTTGCCAGTACGACGCACTTGGCCTCGTAATCGCCCTGGCTGGTCGAGACCCGCCAGAACTGTGCCGTCGAGTCGAAGGAGATATCAGAGACGTCGTGATCGAACTTGATCAGACTTCGGAGCTTGTATCGATCGGCGACATCGCTCAGGTATTGCCAGATCTCTTCTTGATAGCTGTACGTGTTCGTCCATTTTGGGTTCGGCGCGAAGGAGAACGAGTAGAGCGCGCTCGCCACGTCGCAACGACACCCGGGGTAGCGATTGTCGCGCCACGTCCCTCCGAGTTCGTTCGCGCGTTCAAAGATCGCAATGTTCGTCACGCCGCGCTTGCGTAGTGTGATCGCCGCGCCCAGGCCTCCGAAACCCGAGCCGATCACGGCCACGTCGAGCGTCATGACTCGACGCTACTCAAACGCGGGCGACCTGAGCAGTGGCGGTAGCGTCATCGGGGTGACTTTCCGTCTTCGTTTCCGCCGCTTCCTCGGCGCCCAAGTTCGACGCTGGCGCGCGTATCTGAACGAGGTGGCGACGGTCGGTCCCGACGACGAGTACGCGAAGACGTTCTTCTACTTCGGCCAGCGCGCCGCGCTCATGGCTCCTCAGGGCGTGATCTACAACGAGCGATACCTCTCGATCGGGGACGAGACGTTGATCGGACCGAACGTCTGTCTGACAGCGGGCGTCAACGGCGAACAGGAGATGCTTGCGACACCGACGGTCGCGATTGGCAAGCGATGTGTCATAGGTCGCGGATCGCACATCATCGGTCACTGGTCGATCGAACTCGGTGACGAGATCCAAACAGGTCCCTATGTGTATATCACCGACCAGAATCACACCTACGAGGCGCTCGACGAGCCTGTGGGTTGGCAGCCGCCCGTTGAGGCTGCCGTCAAGATCGGCTCGGGCAGCTGGCTCGGTGCGAACGTGGTGATCCTTCCCGGGACGACGCTCGGACGAAACACGACCGTCGCCGCGGGCGCCGTGGTGCGCGGGACGTTCCCTGACCACGTCGTCCTCGGCGGAGTGCCCGCAAAAGTGCTTCGCCACTACAGCGAACGCGACGGCTGGTTGGCAGGGCCAGCGTGAATCAACGCCTCTTTGGCATCGACCTCACACCCCTGCGTCAGTCGGCTCAGTACCGGCGGCTCTACATCGCGGGCTTCATCTCGATGCTCGGCTCTATGGCGACCTACGTCGCCGTGCCGTACCAGTTGAAGCAGCTGACGCACTCGACGCTCGCCGTGGGCTCAATCGGCCTCGTCGAGCTCGCGCCGCTCGTCATCTTTGGGCTCTATGGTGGCGTCCTCGCCGACCGGCTGAACCGGCGACGGTTGATCATCTCGATGGAGCAAGTCTTGATGCTCACGACCGCTTTGCTGTTCGTGAACGCCTTGCTGGCTCATCCGCTCACCTGGATCCTCTACCTGGATGCGGCCATCGTGGCTGCCGCTTCGAGCTTGCAGTCGCCGAGTGTGTCCGCGCTCAACCAGCTCTTCGTCTCGCACGAGCTGCAGCGCTCGGCGTCGGTGCTCGCCAACGTCAGCGGCACCACCGCGTCGATCATCGGCCCCGCGCTCCGGGGGGCTCGCCGCGGTCGCCTTTGGCCCGGGTTCGGTGTTCTTTGCGAACCTCGTGACCTTCACGTTCTCATTGACGCTGCTCTATCGGTTGAAGGCGACGCCGAGGCCGCTCGGGTCAAGCGAGAGCGTCACCGAATCGATGCGCGATGGCCTCCGCTACGCGAGAAGCCGCCCTGACATCGTGGGCACCTACATCATCGATCTGCTCGCGATGATCTTGGCTTTTCCGGTCGTGATGCTGCCGTTCGTCGCCGAGCGCTTTCACGAATCCTACGCGATCTCGATTCTCTACTGCGGACTGCCGGCGGGAGCGTTGGTCGCGACGCTCACCTCGCGCTGGACTCGACACGTTCACCACTACGGTCGAGCGATCGTCTTCGCGGCGGCGCTGTGGGGACTGGGCATTGCGATCTTCGGCTACTCGTCGTCGCTCTGGCTCGTCGTTCTCGGACTCGCGATCGGCGGCGGCGCGGATGCGGTGAGCGGTATCTTCCGCAACACGATGTGGAATGAGTCGATTCCTCCCGAGGTGCGGGGCCGCATGGCGGGCGTCGAGATGATCTCCTACTCGCTTGGTCCGACGGCTGGTCAGTTCCGCGCCGGCGTGATGGCGGCACTGACCTCGCTACGGTTCTCGCTCACGTTCGGGGGTCTCGCCTGTACGGGATCAGTCGGTGTGGTCGGTGCGGCCCTGCCGTCACTCTGGCGGTTCGACGCGCGCCGCGATGAGCATGTGAAAGAGGTGCGAGCATTGCGCGACGCGGGCGGCGAGACCGATTAGCAGGCTCAGGCGACCATCTACGCTTGATCCATGTCGCGCAACACCTTTCTTGTTACCGTCAGCGGCCCCGACCGTATGGGAGTCGGCGCGGAGCTCTTTGACGCCTTGCACGCGCTCGAGGGCGACGACGTGCGCCTCATGGATGTCGCGCAGATCACCATTCGCGGCACGCTTGTGCTCTGTGCGGAGGTGAGCTCGGAGTCCGCGCTCACTCGCGACGCCCTTACCGCGAGCCTCGCCAAGCGACCCATTGCGACCGAAGGAATGAACGTCAGCGTCACGACCGTCACGCCACGCGACGACGTTGACGGACGACGCCTGCTCGTCACGCTCCTCGCGCCGAACATCTCGGCGGGCCAACTCGAGAAGATCTTTCTGGCCATCGCCGAGAGCAAGGCAACCTGCGAACGGATCGTCCACCTCGCGAGCTACCCCGTCGACTGCTACGAGCTGATCGTGATCGGCCCGGACCACGCGAGCCTCCGCGAAGCGCTGACCGGCGTTGCCGACTCGTTCGGGCTCGACCTCGCGGTGCAGCGCGCGGGCCTTCATCGGCGCGCGAAGCACCTTGTCGTCATGGACGCCGACTCGACGCTGCTGCAAGACGAGGTGATCGACCTCCTCGGTACGGCCTCGGGCCGCGCGGAGGAGATCGCGCCGATTACGAGGGCAGCGATGAACGGCGAGATCGATTTTGCAGAAGCGCTTCGCCGCCGGGTGTCGCTGCTGGCAGGATTGCCTATGAGCGTGATTGACGAGGTTCGCTCGACACTGCGCCTCGCACCGGGCGCGCGGACGTTACTGCGCACGCTGCAGCGACTTGGTTACGTGCCAGCAGTCGTTTCGGGCGGCTTCATAGAGATACTCGGCCCGTTGCTCGAAGAGCTCAACGTGACCCACGTGGCGGCCAATCGACTCGAGATCAAAGACGGGGCGCTCACTGGAGAGATCCTCGGTGAGATCATTGATCGCGCCGGAAAGGCCCACGCCCTCCAACGCTTCGCGGCTGAGGTTGGCGTTCCCCTTGAACAAACCGTTGCCGTCGGTGACGGAGCGAACGACATCGACATGCTCTCGATTGCCGGACTCGGCATCGCATTCAACGCGAAACCAGTTGTCCAGGAGCACGCCGACGCCGCGCTGTCGGTGCCGTATCTCGACGCGGTCCTCTACTTCCTCGGTATCTCGCGGGAGGAGATCGAGACGACCTGAGCCGCTGCTGCTGGCTAGCGCGGAGTGGCGGCCACTCTCGGCCGCCTTGTCGTCGGGGCTAATCAGCCACCAGCGAGCTCTCGACGTGCAGCGTCGGCGATGTCGGTGCCTGTGTTCGCGTGGCCGGCGATGCCCCATCCGCCCTCGAGTGACTCGGTGAGGAGGACCCACGTCCGCTCTGCGAGTGACGGATCGTTCGCCGCGGTGGCGACGATGTCGGTGAGCTCTTTCACCACGCCGAGCTGCTTCTCTCGATCGAGAACGCCCACCGGCGTGAGGACTTGCACGCGCACGTAGTTGGACGCCCCGGCTGCATTGGCGATGGCGTTGCCATCGAGGTCGTGGATGAACGCCGCCGTGTTGTTCTTAAAGAGGTTCAGCGGCGGCACCTTCTCCCAGCGCATCACCGCGTTCGCGAGATCGACCGCCAACCGGTGGCGATCCGAGAACGTGCCTTCGGTGGCGTACACGTCGATCATGGGCATAGTGGTCTCCTCGCGGTGAATATGATGAGCGTCATACAACGGCTAGTTTGCACTATGACGACCGTCATAGTCAAGAGTCAATGACGAACAACGACACGAGAGAGATCATGATTCGTTGCGCCGCGGCGCTCATCGGGACGCGCGGCGTCGCGGGCGCCTCCTTCTCGGACGTACTCGCCGAGAGCGGGGCGCCTCGCGGCTCGATCTATCACTACTTCCCCGACGGCAAGCGCCAACTCACCGAAGAAGCTGTGCGCTGGACGAGCGATCAGATCCTCGGCTATCTCGCGACGGGGCCCCTCGACTCGCCCCGAGCGGTGATCGAACACTTCGTCGATCTCTGGCGTCGCGCGGTTGTCGCTTCTAACGGCGCAACAGGATGCGCGGTCGCTGGTGTCGCGATCGATACCGACACGGACGAACCCCTAATGGCGACCGTGCGCGAGGCGTTGCACTCGTGGATCGACACGCTCGCTGCGCGTCTTCGCGCCTCGGGCCTCGAAGAACATCGCGCGTTCTCGGTGGCGTCCATGAGCGTTGCCGCGATGGAGGGCGCGCTCATTCTCTGTCGAGCGGAGCAACGCGTCGCCCCGCTCGAAGCGGTCGCGAGCGAGCTCAGTCGCCTCGTCGACTAGAGGAGCGACCGGCGCGCTCGCCGCATAATCGCGTGATCGTCTTTCTTGCTGATCTAGTCGCCATTACTGGGTAGTAATGTCAGCGGTAGTTCGACAGTGGGGGGAACTGTGAAGGTAGTCATTGACGCCGATCTCTGTCAGGGGCAGGGTCGGTGCTTCTCGATCGCACCCAGCATCTTTGACTTCGACGATCTTGGCAACGGCGTCGTTCGCGGCGACGGCGCGCTGACCTCCGAGACGCTGGAGCTCGCGCGACTCGCGCAGGCGAACTGTCCCGAGCATGCCATCTTCATCGAGGAAGCGTGATGACCGAGCGGCCACGTGTCGAGGATTTTGCGACCGACTTCGACCACACCGACCCCGCGTGGGTAAATGACCCGTATCCGATTTGGGAAGACCTTCGCCAGCGCTGCCCCGTCGCGCACACCGATCGTTACGGCGGCGCGTGGTTTCCCGCGACCCACGCCGGCGTGTCGACGATTGCAAAAGACACCGACCACTTCACGAGTCGCTCGGTCATCATGGAAGAAGGTCGCCCGGGCGAAGAGGCGTTGCCTGCGCCGATCGGCACGGCGCCGCCCATCTCTTCCGACCCGCCCTTTCACGCCATGGCCCGAAAGATCATTCTGCCCGCGTTTGCACCGGGTGTCGTCAATGGACTCGAGCCCCAGATCCGCGAGCTCTGTCGCGGGGCCATCGAGCGGCTCGGTGACGCGACGACGTTCGACGCATCGTGGGACTACGCACGGTTGATACCGCCTTCGGTCATCCGCCAGATGCTGGGCTTTCCCGAAGAGGACACCGACAAGTTCATCGACATCGTCCACATGATCACCGAGTCGGTCGACCTCTCCGAGGAAGAGCGCATCGAGCAGTTCGAGCCGATCGAGGCGTACTTCGTCTCCCAGATCGAAGACCACCAGGCAAACCCTCGCGACGACCTGACGTCGTTCCTCCTTGACGCGGAGATCATGGGCGAGAAGCTCCAGGTCGAGCACGTCTTTGGCACCATGGTGCTCATCCTCGTCGCAGGCATCGACACGACGTGGGGTGCCATCGGCGCCTCGCTCTGGCACCTCGCGAAGAACCCGAGCGACCTTGCACGACTCGTGAACGAGCCCGACTTGATGCCGGTAGCGATCGAGGAGTTCCTTCGCTTCTACGCGCCGGTGACGATGGCTCGTCTCGTCAAAGAGGACATGGAGTACCTGGGCTGCCCATGAAGGAGTACGACTGGATCCTGCTCGGCTTTCCCGCCGCAAACCGTGATCCCGTCGTCTTCAAAGACGCTGACCAGT